>JAQVLA010000039.1 GCA_028704385.1 Bacteroidales bacterium
TGAGGAATTAAGGGTCCCATAATTACTAGTTTTATCCGTTAATCCAAAGTTTTCTAAAAAAGTAAGCGATGACGAAGCCTGTTCCAAAGATGGCCATCATCGTAAGGAAACCTGCTGTGGAAAGCACGGCCATTCCACTCAGTGCGGCACCACTGGTGCAGCCGCGACCAAATTGGGCTCCAATGCCAAAAAGAATTCCGCCAAGGCCGGCAAAAATCAGTCTTTTGGCATTGCTGATGCGCGGGCCTTTGTCGATGGCAAATCCTGCCCTTCCCGACATAAAGCCGGAGAAAAAGGCACCACCCAAAACACCCAACGTTAGGTAAACCAGCCAGTTTTTCATTGGCCGCCCATCACCTGTGGCAAAAAAGGAAGCATAAAAGGAGTTTTGCTCCGCATAATCCGGTGCAATATTGCCAATCGTTTCTATGACAACACTTTTAGCTGCACCACTGGCACCAAGTCCGCGCCCGGTAATGAAAAATGCAGCCAATAAAACCAGACCCAGCAAAAATCCAGCCAGGTAAGGGTTCATATAAGGTTTAGGTTTTTGTTCCATAGCGTTATTAAGGTTAGCATCCACCCTGCACGGATTTAATCTCTAAAGCCGGAGCATCAGCAGCAGCAGGCTGTGCAGCAGTGGATAAGGGTAAATTATTTTTGTGAATATCAGACCAGTAATGGCCGGCTTTCTTTTCGTTTTGAATCAGTGTTTCGTTGATAAAGGCGTTGCTGCCAAACTTCACGGAATAGGCATCATAGCCCAGCATTTTGAGGTAGGCCACAACTGTAGCACTGTGCTGTCCGGTGAAGCAATATACGGCAATGGGTTGATCCGTTGGCAGGGTGCTCAGATCGGTAGTGGTGAGTAGGGCCTTTTTGGGTGTGTATTGCATCGAACCGGTCAGGTGGCCGGGATTAAGATATTTATCTTCGGGCCAATAATTGATTACAAAATACTTTCCCGGATTCTCGGTAATAACTTTGTAATCGATTAAATAGGTTTTGCTTGGTTTGCTTAGTAAGGTATCCGCACGTTCGAAGGCAATTTCGAGTGGCTGAATTGCTGTGCTTTCAATTTCAGGATAAGCGCCTTTAGCAGGTTTGGGATGATTTTCGGTTTCCAGTTTACCAACCAACTCATTCCCCACACTTTTATCCCAGCCAGCTTCGGCAATGGCTTTATTCCACGAACTCATTCCAAAACGCAGACTAAAGGTGTTGTCATACCCCAGCAGGCGAAGCAATCCGGTGGCAAAACCTGCAGTTTGTCCTTTGGCGCAAACCAAAATGATCGTATCAAACGCCTCTGCATCAATCGTATTACGGAAATAACTCAACAGGTCTTTGGTAGGAATATTAACGGCACCTTCGATATGGCCCGATTCAAACTCAATTTCAGGGCGCAGATCAATTATTTTGATATTATGTGTGCGATTGCGGTAAACATCAGCCGCGTTGATGATTGCCGGAGCAACAGGGCTGTTGATATAATTGCTGTGTTGTTCAAAATAGGCTGCCATATCTTCGCCTGAAATGGTGTTGAGAGATAATTGTGCAGGCTTATCATTTTGCTGGCTACAGCCGGTTAGTAAGGCAAAAGCGCCTAACAGCAGCAATAGCGCAAGAAATTTGATCTTTCTCATAATATTACTTTTTTGCAGCTTCATTGTCCTTTTTTTCAGCTTCATTTTCCTCTACATCCAGCTCTTCCCAGCCGGTAATCATAGCTTTGAGGTTAGATGTTATCGTGTGTCCGGTTGTAATCAGATACAAGTGTACGATCACAAATGCCATCAAAATGAAGGCTCCGAAAGTGTGAATCAGCGCAATGATTTCCAGGTTATCAATGTTAATGAATTCGATGCCACCGTCCTGTGGATAGCGGTAGAACATATACAACAAACCCGATGCCACCATTACCGGAATTATCAGCACTTTAAGGCCGAGATAAACCAGTCTTTGCAAAGGATTCAGCTTTGAGATAACCGTTTTCTTTGTTGGATGAGGGGCGTTTCTAAAGATACCGAACAGGTAAAATTCGGCTTGTGCTCTTAAGTTCTCCGTGGTTGGGATGTATTGTTTCCATTCGCCTGTTGTGAAATGCCAGAAGATGGCAAAGATGATCAGGATGATAAAGGCCCAGGCAGCTTTATTGTGCAGGTCGACAGCCGTTTCGTAACCAAACAGGTTATAGGAGCTGTGAATCTCGAAGCCTGTGAAGGCAAGCAGGAAAATCAACAAAGCCTGGTTCCAGTGCCAAAAGCGTTCAAAACCTTTATAGACGTATGCTTTCTTCGAATTATTGTCCATGATTATATACATTAATGGGTTTGTTGCAGTTTTGATTGGCGGGCAGAGATGATGCGAATCACGGCATGTACGACAACACCGAACAAAGAAAGGATTAGCAGCATCTTACCTGTAAAATCAAGCAGAGCGTTGCGATCGCGGCCGGGCATATAAAAATCGTTGAGTGCTGCCAGGCGACCATTTTCGGGGGTGTGACATTCCTTACAACTTACAGCTTCACCGGCATCAGAAACCATGTGATTTACAGGCAGGTACATTTCCGTTGCAACAAAATCGTGTTTACCGCTATAAGGCATATCCACATAGGCCATGCCTTCTTTTATGGCGCGTTCCCATTCCAGATCTAGCCACAAGGCTCCTTTCCCCTTTTCCTTGTCCCAAAGTTTGGCCTGGATAACGGTTAAGTTTTCGGTGTCGTAAGGCTGACGGCCGCGGTGAACTTTCACAGGAATAATCTTGCTGTGGCGATCACGATATTCGCCATTCAGGGTGTTGATCTTGAGGAAAGGCTGCGTGGTATCCACTCTGTCTGTCATCAAATGATGATCAGCAGTTCCGTTGAACCATAAGTATTCTGGTTTTACATTTTTCTCCCAATCAAAATCACCCTTTATTGAGGTGTAAGTGGCATTGCCTTCTTCGTCCAATTCTTCATAGGGTTTGCCATCTTTTTTTCTGGTTGCCGTTGACCAATCCCATGTTATTTTAGTTTTGTTCACTTTGGCATAAACGGGGATATGACAGGTTTGGCACGAAACCTTGACCGAATGCTCATTGAGAATAGATTTTAGATGTGGAAATTCCGTATGACATTCCTCACAACTCATACGCTGGGTATTGGTAGAAGAAACCCCATAATAACGGCCTTTCATGACATGATTTTCGGCGGTATGACAATCTAAACAACTCATATTCGAGCCATCAACTCCCATATGCACATCCACATTACGTCCGGCGGTAAGCAGCGCCATCTCCAGATCACCATGTTTCACATTGTTGCCGCCACCTCCTGTGAAGTGACAGGCTCCGCAGTTTTCACTTTTTGGCTGACCAACATTTGCCAGGATATTTTTGAAATCGGGGCCACTTTCGCCCATCACCGGATAACCGGCTGCTCCACTGGCCTTTTTGTAGGTTCCTGTATTGTCGTGACAAACGATACAATCAATATTGTATTGATTTTCGAAATCAAACTCCTTATCGTCCCATCCATAGCCGGTATGACATTTCATACAGCTTCCTTCGTTGGATTGCACACCCGTACAAAAATTATTGAGCAGGTTTTTCTTTCCAAGATAGGTTATGCCCCGCCCCGGAATATAAGCCTCGCGCTCCCAGGTGAAGTGGGCGCTTTGCATCAGCTCGTGTCCGCGTTCGGTATGGCAGCTCAAACAAGCCGCTGTGATTTCGTGCGGGTTTTGAAAATCCTGTTGCAGGATTTCCATTTTGCCGTGATCCACTCCAGCCTGATGTTCGATCGGGTATTTGGCCTTTAGCGCTTCCAGCGGGGCATTTTCGCCATCCGGCTGACGTAAAGCCACCGTAACAATCACCAGGGGCGCAATAATGGCCAGAAAAAAGGTGAATGCCGTGGTAAAGTTTTTCATTGAAGACATATCGTGTTGGTTTTCAGTTAACTTTTACTGTTACATTTTTAACAAATGGATATATGCAAATGTATAGATATAATATACAGCCAGAAAAGAGAACGGGCTATTTAGGACAAATCTAAATATGAGTATAAAATTAAGATTTTCAGTAGTATAAATGCCCTTTGTTAATTTAGAAACAGTATAAATTAGTCAGGCCATAAAATGAATCTGATTGCTCAAAGATTATACTTTGTTCAAATACTTTTCATCAAAACTTACCAAAACAATCAATTCTTCAATTCTAAGAATGAGGCAACAAAAAAGCCGGAACAATTCATTCCGGCAATCAATTACAAAACAAAATTCTGGCTCCTTATTCTCCTTTTTCCCGAGCCATGGGTATAGTCATTCCGCCCTGATATAGCGTCAGGCTGTCAGAATGAAAAAGGATGCGTATGCCCGCCATATCAAAGGTGAATGTGCTGTCGTTTTTAGATTCGAGCGGAAAAGCCGGCTGCCCGCTGCCCTGCCCCAGGCTGGTGCGGATTTGCAATCCGTATTGGGTATAATCTTTAATAAATCGACACAACTGTAAATAAAATATCTGTGAGGTACTTACGGAAATTGATTATTTTTGAAGCTCAAGCCTAATGCGTGAAACCAAAAGCAAGGTTTACAGACACTGATTGCAAATCGACGCCAGCGTGGGTACTTGCCAACACTTGATACAGATGGGTATACTATAAGAGGTTCAAATAAATTAGCACCAATGCTAACAAGAAAGGATTCAAATATTATAAATATTGAGTTTCCTTTGGGCACAAAGGGTGGCGGTTTTATTGGAGTAAAAGTCGAAGCGCCACTAAGGCTTTTGAGAAATGTGAATTTGAAAAATAATTTATTTAACTATAAATACTTCTATCCAAATGAAAGAAGTATAAGTCCATTATTTTGGTTTTTAAAATGATTCAAAGCAAAACAGTTATGAAGTTCTTATGGCTAATATTATTACTACCTCAATTTGTTTTCTCACAGGAGTTTGATAGTAAAAATAACAAAGTTTCAAAGCAAGAAAATATTGTTAAAAGGGTAGCCTTCGCAACAAATCAAGAGTTTTATCCCCTTACGGTTCTGATATCACCCTATGGTTATTTGATGAACAGTAAGGTATGGTTAGGAGATCAAAAATGTGATAGTATTGATTATCTTAAAAACTTCAGTATTGGATGGCAAAATAAGGATTCCTGGCATAGTACTTCAAGTCTTTATAGATTTGATACACTAAGTGTGGACACTATTTATAATGTCCTTGGAACAGCAATGTGCAATACTAAAAACATAGAATGGGTCTATCCTGATCAATCAATTAATGTACCTGATTTAAGAAGCACTATCGCTAATGAGTTTAAGTACTCTTTCTTGTTTGAACAGCTAGATTTGAAGGTTGAAAGTCCTGTTGTTTTGCGTGTTACATATCCAACAAGCACGAATCCTTTCGAATCAAATTTATCAAGTTTAACAATGGAATTGTCAGAGAACAGCATTTTGTTAAAATCCAAATTATTTGATATATCGGATATATTCAATATAATTGTTCTGCAACAAGAGGAGGCTGAATTAAACAAAAAACACTACAAGTCATTAAACAGAATTTTATCAAAAAGCGTGTTCAATAAAAACGTTGTATGTTACCACCTCAAGGACAGTTCAATAACTGATTGGGATTTTGTACTTGAATATTTCAATGGCGAAAAACACTACACATATTTTTTATGTAGCAGTGCTAAATCTTTAAGTAATGATGAAGACAAGGCAATAGTTAAAAATATTGTTGACTTGTTTTTAGCAGCGAAGAATTTCAATAATTATTACTTTGGAATTGGCAGATAATATACTTTAAAATAGAGCTATGAAGCATTTATTTATATTGGTATTTCTTTTATTTAGCCTTTCTTATCCAAAAGCTCAAAATGCCGTTGATTATGATGATTGTGAAATTAAAGTAAGGGAATTGTTTTTTACGAGCATCAACAATGCTCCTAAAGAAGTTTCTGTTTACAGAAATGAAAGTAGAGAAATCTATTTAAGGGAAGGACATGATAGATTGAATGATAGCAGCATAGTTAGTATCTTTAACAAGAATAAGGTAATTCGAAAGTGTAATGAGTATTATGATATTCTTGTTGATAGCCCATCAGCTCAGATTATTCCAAATTATTTTTCTGATGTGTACGCAATTTCAAATTCCGCATATTTGAATTTATACTTGATGGAATTTTCTTTTTTGTTGCAGCAATTTAACGAAACGTTACTTCAGGATTCAACCAGTAATATGGTAGTACGGATGGTTTATCCACAACATAATTATATTGATTCGCGATCAAACCGTCAACAGCGTTATAATCTGGTAAGATACCACACAGAGGTTGATAGTTTGATATTCAAGTCGGGATATTTTGACAAGGAATTACGGTTGGTCATTGATTATTCTACCTCTTATAAATTAAACCCCAGGGAAGCAAAACGCTTAACCAAAGTATTGCAAAGGATAAATATTGCTGACCAAAAACCTATTTATGCAAACAACTTCTCTCCACAGTGTCTTTTTGAATTTGGCAATGGAGAGGAATACAAAGTGATTTTTAGGGCGGAGAGCTATACTGAAAAAGTTGACGACTATAAATTGATTAACAATCTTTTGTATTCGTCCTTGTCGATTTTAAAACCGAAGAAATTTTAATTTCACCTGAAGATTGACCCATATCTTTCGCTCAATCACCCCCAGGCTGATGCTCCTCGCCATCGGGGCCAGCGTGGGGGAAGGGATATTGAAGAGGCAAGAGCCAAGCGAAAAGAGCCAAGAACCAAGGAAGAAGAGCCAAGTAAAAAGAGCTATCGGAACGGAGCCGAGTGAAAAGCTCGAACCTCTTCTGCAAAGACTCGAAAGGCTTATGCAAAGACATGATCGGCTATACGGAATATTTACTTACCTCCCAGCGGCTCCAGGCTGATGCGGATTCCAATCTAAAGCTAAAGTAAAGATAATCACATAGCTAACATTCAGTTAGATAGAATTTGCAATCCGTATCTGGAACATCCCCTTGATAAAACACAAAATGCTGTGCATACAAAATCGGTTTGAATTTACGAAAATTGATTATATTTGGTTCTTTAGCTGATAGCATGAAACTAAAAATAAGTTTTACGGACACCGATTGCAAATCGAAGCCAGCGAGGGGCAGTTTATAATTTTAGAGGATATTACTATCAGTAGATTATTGACTAATATGAATAAATTATTATTGTTTTTCATAATATTTATTAATAGCCTGTGTGCACAGGAGATTCATTATATTGGAAATCTTTCTCTAAATGAAGATGAGATTTATTTATCTCGTGCTGAATATTTTAGTTTTGGTGCTCCAAAACATGAGATAATTCTGATTGATTACAATAGAAAAGAGGATACGAATTGCTATAGAATTACCTCCAGTATAAATGCATTAGAAATAGTCGCTCGAAGACCATGTGCATACATTGCTGAGCAGAATTTGATGACCTACATTTTCTGTGAAGATAGCATTAAAATATCCGATACACTTGTGCTTGGAAAAGCCTTTGAACAATCTTTAGAGGCCATGCAGCTTCCGATAAGAGCAATCAACTGGAATGAGAATGGGTATTATGATTGCTCTGCTTTCTACGAATTAGTTATGGAATTTGATCCTTTCATTATTGAATACAGTTTTTTAAATGGAAAATTAGTAGAAGAAAAGTTCAAAGATGAAATGTTTTATAAAAGATTTCGGCCAAAGTGCATATTATCAGGTAAATATGAGGATAAATGTAATTGTGAGTAATCACATGATTTCCCCTGGTTGGTGCGGAAACACATTCCTTATCCGCAGTAATCAATTACAAACAATTGAAATGCACTTGAAAAAAGTTTATTTCATTGATAAGTATTGATTATTTTTTTATTCATGAGACGAAAACACGAAACCAATTAATTTACAAACACCACTTACACTTCAACAGGTTCAGTGCAGGCTAATCGACACCAGCTTGGGGTAAATAATCGATTTTCGGTTAAATACTGAAATTCTATTAATCAATTCCGACACCCATTTAAGAAAAGCTTCTGTTCAGCTGGGACTATGTTATTATTTGGCAGTGTTTTGCATAAATATTTTCTCGCATTATGTTGATTAAAGCCTTTACCTGTGTTTGCCCGATCAAAACCCAAGTTAACATAATGTAAGTATAACAAAAAAAATTATTTCCTTTTTAAAGTGCAGTTAATCAGACGACTAAAAATTATTTTTAATTTTTTCATAAAAAAGTGATTAGATTTTAATTCTTCTTGACATATAATGGGTGAAGAGGGGGCAGTGCAATTTGTAGCCAAAACCTGCACCAATACTTCATCAAATAATTCATCAACAAAAGACTACTTCGGTATATGTACCGGAAAAGTGTTTTTATTTTACTAACCAAATATCAAAATTATGAAACTGAAGCAATTTTTCATTTTAACTGCTTTTGTGTTGTTCACAGCATCGCAGCCCAGGCAAATCCGCGCCAGGGTGGGGTAAGTGCTTAAAAATACGGATATGTTAATTGCGTTTAGCATACATTTA
Source organism: Bacteroidales bacterium (assembly GCA_028704385.1). Taxonomy (GTDB): domain Bacteria; phylum Bacteroidota; class Bacteroidia; order Bacteroidales; family F082; genus UBA5536. The sequence goes on from JAQVLA010000039.1 coordinate 8,546, forward strand.
AAAAAACCATACATAATGCACTATTAAAACCTGCTATTTGTTGCATGGCGAAATTTTGCCTCGATTAATATCTCTAAAACACCCTAAACATTATGTTAACTTTAATTTTTTTATCAACATATAAACTTCACACAAACAGGTTTTTACAAAGCTTTTTGAGTATTGTGAAAAATGATTTTGATTAGATTTTCAATTTTCTGACTTATTACTTGTGAAGATGTAGCAATTTTAAGAAGGATTTAGCCTGCTGAAATGTTAAAAACCGAAACCTATAGATGAGCTCCTGGCTAATTAATAATGTGAAAACCAAAAATATGTAATGTTTACACAAACAATACGATGCTTTCAAACCATTAAAAAATTTCCGTAGAAATTTAAATTTTTCTATTCAAACTAATTTTTTAAAACAAAATTCTTACCGTTATGAGGTTCCTCGATAAAAAACAAAAAATTGAATTGTTGCTCTCACTCATTGAAAATGAAAGCGCAGGTACAGCAAGTCAATTAGCTGACAGACTCTATGTTTCACTGCCTACTGTTGAAAAATATTTGGCGCTTCTACGAGAAGATGGTCATCAAATCGGATATTGTACCAGTAGAAAAACCTATTACCTGATTGGAGAAAAATAACAAAAATATGGAGCTCCATCTATTTTGTGTGGAGCTTTGTGACTAAATTTGTCATCACAGTTCATTTATCAATTTCTGGCACCCAGTAATTAATTGATAAGTTAAAGAATACTTTATAAGGCTAGCCACCTTAAATTGTATAAAAAACGCCCCTTAATGAGGCAGTATCTGACGTAAGACAACTTCAGTATAACCAACAACAAAAAGAGGCTGTACAAAGGTAAACAATAATTCAGAATTTCAACCCACATGAATGGTATTATTGTATCCTTTAAAATCATAGGGTTGAGAAAAGAAGACCTTCTCTGGTTTTATTTTTCATAAAACATGAATGAGCCATCACAGATTTGAAGAACAAACCTATTAGAGGTTTTATTCAGGCCGGAATAAATGCCGAAACAGCGGCCATTTAATTTATCTTCTGAAAGTAGGCACGAAAATCTATTAAAATATGAAATTCTCAGTTCAAGAAAACAAACAAATCATCGATCAGATCAGAAATGCAACAAAGAATGCAGAAGACTTGAAAAAATTCGATGCATTCATTGCAAAAAATCCAACTATAGATATTGGTAATAGTGGTCAAATGGATGAAATAAAAGGCAGTGGTGGTGACTACAAATGTCCAGGAACAACGATAGAACTTCATGGCCATCTCCATACTAAGTAATTCTTCACAACATGATACGGATCGTATTGGAAAGAACCCTTGATCCGTATCATGTTTTAACTATTCTTAAAATGAATAAAAAACTTGAATATCTATTCAACACAAATAAGTTACAATCTGACTTAAATGGCCTTGTTGAAGAAGACATTTCCAACCCTATTGTATGGAGAGACTTTTTAATCGTTTCGGCAAACATTTACAGGTATTTACCTGATATTAAACCGAAAAGATATTTTAATCTGGCAAAAGAGATTCTCTTTTACAATCAGCTAGTTGTTTTGGATCAGCGATACTTCTTTCTACTTGATGAAATACAAATTATTGATGAAAAACTATGCTTAGATGAACTACGCGAAAGTAGTTATATCATAACAACTTATCATACAGGTTCGTACCGACTGATAATTCCTTTTTTATTGAAAGAAAAAATTAAGTTTGTGCTTGTTACAGATGAAAAATTCATCCATGACCAAGGCAAAGGAATTCATGAACTTCAAAAAACACTTTTAAAATCTCTCAATGCTACTGACAGTAAGCCGTTGGAGATCATTTCGGCTCAAGATGTTCTGCTACTAATGAAGTTACGAGACAAAATAGAAAAAGGCTATTCTGTAGTGTTTTATATTGATGGCAATACCGGTTTGTTTAAGTATAATATTAACGAGAATAAATTATTAAAGATTCCATTTCTAGCTGATTATATTTACGTTAGAAAGGGGATTGCCTTTCTATCATATCTTACGAAGACCAGAATCATTTCGTTTTTAAGTGAGCGTCAAACAGACTTATCCAATACAATACACATTGAACCGGTTGAGTGTGATTTTAGTATGAATAGAAATGATTTCATCAAAGTTACTACATCAAAACTATATTCGGCTCTTGAAAACTTCCTGAAAGAAATGCCAACGCAATGGGAAGGATGGAAGTATTTGAATGAATTTAACCAGGAGAAAACAGATGAACCCATCAAAAACAGAATCCTTGTTAAGGATTTGATTGGTCAAAAACTTATATACAATGAAAGAAAATTTAAGTTGATAAAAATACCAGAAGGCTTCTATTCGGTGAATTATGAGGGTTTTCAGGTAATCGAAATCACAGAATTAATTTTTTCCGTACTACTTTTTTTTACATCTGCACGAAAAATAAATCAAAAACCGATTATCTTCAATAACGAAAGAATAAGTCTTACGGTTCTTAAAGAATTGTTTAACCTAAACTATCTGATTTATGTTTAAAAAAATCATTTTGTTATCAGTAGTATTTGTCGTACTGCTTAACATCCTTCGAGCACAGGAAAAGTGGGATTTCCAAATAATGATTGGCGAAAACTTTTTAGGACCCATAAACACATATATGTACAGCAAATTCGATGCTGACAACAAATTGGTTCAACTTCATTCCAGCCCAAATGCTGACAGGCGCATTATGGGGTCATTCGTTTCCCCGTTTCTGAGGTTGTTCAATCAAGTTCCAAAAAAAGGAATTATTTTGATGATCCATGATATCGAAATTAAACACAACAATGATGGATCCGATAGTATGTCAGGCATTTTTTCGATGCCTATGTTGGGAAGGAACAACTTTACCGGTATCCTTCATAATGACAGTATTTCTGGGAGCTTTTTTAGCAAAGCATACAACGCAAGAGTATACTTCAATGGACTTAAAACAGAAGATGAACATTTGGGTTATAAGCATATCCCTAAGCATATTTTCGATACCACCCAAAAGTATATTTTCAACAGAAATTATCTTGAAACACGCAAATGGCATAAATTTCAATCATACCTGACGAAGCTTGCCTCGAAGGCAAATGACGATTTAGAGTTGTTTTTTGGCTTTGGACAAAAAAGTCAAAATCTCCCATTTAGTCATTACTATCTTATTTTTGGTTCGCTAGACGGTAAAACTAATACTGAATTAAACCCTATTGATCAGAAAACCACCGGGAATGTCTCTTTGAAAGAGATAGCATGTGAAACAGCATTGCTTGAAGTAACTAGTTTTGGAGGTAGTGCCTTCGAAATGGACAGTGTTCTATCAATTATCCAGGCCCAGCCCTACAAAAACTTGATCATTGATTTGCGCGACAATGCAGGAGGAGGTATAGCCTCTGCCCACGCTTTGGGCCATTATTTAATAGAAGAAGAATTGAATATAGGTTATTTCATATCAAAGAAAGGTTTTGATAGTATGGGCGACAATAGCATTGATTTTGAATCACTTCCTGTTTCGAGAGAAAAAAACACAAATAAACTCCTGCAGGTTTTGTTAAATGTGAAAGGATGCAAACTCATGATCGAGCCGAGCGAAAAACATTTTAATGGCAAAATATTTGTATTAACAAGCAATAAAACAGCCAGTACTTGCGAACCTTTTGTTTCAGGACTAAAAACGAACAAACTTGCTACCATAGTAGGTGAATCTACTGCAGGAGCCATGCTGGCTGGAACTGATTTCCATACAGTGAGCAATATTTATCTCTTTATTCCAATTGCCGACTATTATACTCCTGAAAAGAAGCGTCTTGACAAAGTAGGTGTTGCTCCTGATATCGCCGTGCCTGTTGATGAGGCACTTGATTATGTTATAAAAATGATTGCGCAATCTTATAATGAATACTGATTTTTTAAAACTTACTGCTTTAATAGCATTGATTGCGGGTTTTTGGAAAACGATCAAAGAGTTTATTTTGATGTTTACTTCCATTTTTATTCAAAAAATCCAAATCAAAAATGAACAGGCAGTTGAGGCAGTTGTGGCCTATTTGATTACACATAATAAGCGGTTAAATCTATATACAAAAGTTTATAGTACCAGGTATGAATCATATAGGACTGGCAAGTATGGGCTTGTTCCTTTCGAGAAATTTGGATTGACATCAATTATTTTTTTGACAAAGAAAAAATATTTAAGATTTTTTAGATTACCGTTTGTATTAACAAATGTAAATGATAATAAGGATACAAAGGATTCTGCTGATGACAAGACCTCTAAAAAAACTTCATCAACATTTATTTATTGTATAAAAGGTACACTCAAAATCGATGAGCTATTTCACAATGCGATTGCAGCTATTAACAAATTAAGTTGGGATATTGAAGAAAAAGAACAAACTTCCAGATTCAATATTTTTTATTTTCCTGAGAGAAATGCTATTAATAAAGATGAGAGAAACTCTCATAGTGCCTATCCTTGGTTTAAGCATAGTCACTATCGCATACTAGGTCTTGAGATGAGCGAATTGGGAAGAGATCTAAAGAGTAATGGTAAAGCATTGGATAGTCTATTTTTTCCTGATGATGTAAAAGAACTGATTAGAATAATTGGGCTCTGGGTAAAAAGTAAGGAATGGTATTTTAAGAAAAACATTCCTTGGAAACGAGGTTGGTTGCTTTATGGTCCTCCAGGAACAGGTAAGACGGCTCTAGCCAGAGCATTTGCAGAAGATCTTGATTTACCACTCTACAATTTTTCCTTAGCGGAATTATCAAATATACAGTTTATCAAAGCCTGGCAAAGCATGCAATTAAATGTTCCATGTATCGCTCTTATTGAAGATATTGATAATGTGTTTAATCAAAGGAAAAATATACATCAAAATTCCTTAGCTTATCGAGGCCTATTGCAAAATTCGGAATCAAAGGATGGATCAGACCATATCCAAATTCCTTTAACATTTGATACGCTAATAAATTGTATTGATGGTATAGATAAAACAGATGGTGTTTTTACAATAATTACAACAAATGACCTTTCTAAGATTGATCCATCAATTGGGATTCCAAAATTACACGAAAACGGGAAACAAGAATTCATTTCATCAAGACCGGGTAGAATAGATGAGGCAATTGAACTTACTTACATGACGAAGAAAAACAAATTGGAATTAGCAAGAAAAATTGTTGGAGAATTTAAAGAAGTTATGGATGAGGTGATTATACATATTGAGAAAGATATAGAAGAAACTCCTGCACAATTTCAAGAATACTGTTCGCAATTAGCACTGAAAGCTTACTGGAACAAATCAGACAACCTGAAATTAGTTGAGTATTTTGAAAATTTTAATTACAGATTATCAATGCTATAAACGATTAATAAATACAATATCATGAAAATAAAAAATCAAATTAGTTTCTTGCTGTCAATTTTACTGATAATAAATTCTTTTCAATATGTCATGGCTGGTCCAATTGAAGGGGCTGGGACAATAACCCTTGGGAAAAAAACGAATAATTGTTCTGGCTTTGGAATATGTAATATAGCCGCTGACAAATCAAATTCACCAGCAGGTGATATGAGTTGTGTTTTTATTTATGAGGAAGAGAGAGGTGTTTTCATAATTAAAATCAGTCAAACTGAGATTTTAACAAAAAGTGCTGATAAATCTCAATATTTTCAAAACAAAAGTTCTGTAATTATTGAGGAGGATTTTACTATCCCTAATGATGTGATCTCACTTTTAGGCATTTCGAAAAGTTTGACAATAAAAAAAGGAACGCATGAATTAATTTCTAGAGCGGGCTTTTATGAAATTGTTATTGACATAAAATGAGTTTAAACTTTGATAAGAAATTGTTTGTCAGCTATCTATTCACTTGAATCAATGACTTATCTATTAAATCAACTTTTGTGGTCAAAAAACAGAGTTCTTGGTGTGCTAGTAGGCATAATTCTGACTCTTTTACATATTTCAATTAGTGCAGCTCAAACAATTTCAGATACATCCTGCGCCGGGCAAACAAGCCAGAATAACCAGCTTAAATATCACTATTTGATTGATTTTTATTCTTCTTTTGCACTAAATCAGTTCATGAATAATACGCATGATAATGATAAAGGGGAGTTTAATATCTACTATAATGCAACTATTGCTGGCGACCTGTATTATAAGAAGTTCTCTTATAATCTCAGGTATACAACAGATTTTGGTATTACAAAACATTTTGATAGTATCGCAATCATTGAAGTTGACCAATTTAATTTCAACAATTCATTAGCCTATCAACTGGCCAATTCAAAGTTTGCTGCTAATTTAAGTTATATGACACGTGGTCAGTACTTTAATCATTATTTATATTCTGTTGATAGTAGTGGTTCAACTAAAGCTACTCCACACTCCTCCTTTAAATCGCCAGGTTACAGGATTATTTCTGTTGGATTGAGGTATGCTGGTAAAGGTGTTACAGTTGAACTTGGTCTGGCTAATGGTATGATTACGATCATGAAAAATCAAAAGTATTTCGATATTTTGGATACGGAAAATCTCTATGGCCTTGAGAAAGGTGTAAAGAAGAAACTAGATTATGGACTTTCATTAACAATAACCGCTATGGTACAAAAACTATACAAGAATATTTTTTTTGAAAACTATTCACAGGCCAGAGTTGTAAAGGATGATCTATCCTATTTATTCAAATATAATTTTGACATTAATCATGCTTTTCATTATTTGTTTCTTAAGTATTTTCGTGTAAGTTTTCGAATTAAAGTGATTTATGACTATCAGGTTCAGCTTAAACCAAATATAATAAATAACATCACGCTTGGATTTTATTTTAGGAATAGTCTATAGTTGTAATAGAGGTCAATTCATTTTTTTTAAAATGCACGCTGCTATGATTCTTTGATAAAAACAAACAATTGAATTAACGTTTTAGTAATCTAAAGCTTAGATTTTATCAGATACAATGTAAACCTTCGGCGTACTACATTTGAAAATTCTAAGATTTTCTAAGTTTATTGCAGCATCGTTGGAAAAAGTTGGACAGATAGTTGGTTTATCTAACTCTTTCTAATGAAGTTTAGATTTTATTGGA
>JAQVLA010000057.1 GCA_028704385.1 Bacteroidales bacterium
CAACCTACGACGGTTATGGCTACGCTGATCTGCTTGCGCTCGCTAAAACCCGTGCTTCGGTAATGGCTAAGTATGCCGGACGACTGGCAGCTGATGTAACAGCTGGAGAAGCAGAAGTGGCCGAAGCCAGTGGCGATAAGTATGAAGAAGGCACTTTCATCATCGAAAGCGTTGACCGCTCGGATGGTGTGAATGCTGATTCTACCTTCAGTGCAGTTCTGCAAAGCGATGGCGAAGTGGAAACAAAAACCGTAGGTTCTTAATACAATTATTCATTAACTCAAATTCAATCATTTATGAAACGATTGCAGATTATTTTGGCTTTGATAGCCTTTTTGGTGGGCGGACTTACGACCACCTATGCCGGTGATCCTCCAGCGATAGATACCGGCCAGCAAATTGAAATGCTGAACGATCAGCTGGTAGTTGATATGCCTGTAAGTGTTGATCTTGACATTGTCATGATTCAACCGGTGTTTTACGATACCTATACAGATACAGGCGGCTATCTGTTACAAACTACTGAAGTAATTGGTTATGTAGCAGATGCAACTATTGTAGTAAGTAACGATACAAACAGGAATTATAGTAAGCAGGAGCGAATATGTGACATATATGCACCAATTTATCCTAAAGCTATATATCCGGCAACAAATAATCACGAGGGGCTTATACGCAAGATGAAGTTTCCGCATCCTGCCAGCCTGGTGCTTAATTCTGCTAACAAATACAATTTAAGGAATTACCGCATTTAGGCTTGCAATAAAAAAACCAGTCAGCCGGGCAACCGGCTGGCTTTTCAAATAACCTTAAAACAAAACACAATGATTAAAACATTCGTTCTTTTCCGTAAAGCAAGATATCCCTTTTATCGCACGAACAGGGGCATATTCGACACTTCAGCCGCAGGCTACACCCCCGAGATGATGGCACAAGGCAGGCAGGATGCTATGCTGGCTTTCATTTACTTTCAGCTAAAGGATTGCGCCAAACGTGCACAAATGCCGTTTGATGCCACATTTGAGCAGTTTGTTGACGAAACAGACGAAACGATCTTTGAAGTGTTTAGCCGCCTGGAGCAGGCTAAAAAAGAAGCTGAACAAAAGGCTGCTAAACAGCAGTTGCCGGGGGAATCGAAGGAAGGCTAATCGGCTTTGATGGGCAGATAAGCATAGCTGTTGGCGAGATGGGCATGAGCCTCGAAACCTTCCTCATGCTCACACCCGATCAGTTTATGCTGGCTTACGAAGCCTTCCGAGAACGCATCAGAGCCGAAGCCGAGCATAGCGAGCAGCTGGCATGGAATGTGGCAAGGTGGCAGGTGTGGCGGGCAATGTGCCCACCGGAAGGGAAGAAACAACTGAGCGTGTTCGACCTGCTTACACTCCCAGGGGATGAAACGATAAAGCAGGAAAAAGCAAAAAAAGTAACCCCCAGCACTGAGGATCGCTTCCGACGGCTGGCCGAAAAGTGGAAATAAAAATGGCAGACAAGAAGTACACATACATCCTTGACTTTAAGGGCAAAACCGACCAGATGCAAAAGCAGGTTGGTGGCCTTAAAGGCATGCTAAAAGGCGCAGCCGTAGCAGCTGGAGCCTTATTTGCAGCCGACAAGATTATGGATGCTGCCCGGGCGGTTGGGGAGTATGCGAAAAAAATGAGCACTGCCAGTGGCGAAGTTGAAAAGCTTATGGGCTTGCAGGGTGCAGCTTTAAATGCAGTTACCGGGCAAGCTACAGCCTTAGCCGATGTCTATGATGTGGATATGAAAGACAGCATCAGCGGCATGAATCAGCTGATGGTGACATTTGGCGAAAATTCGAAATCAGCATTTAACATCATGAATGCCGGACTTGCAAGTGCAGCTAATGCAAATGGCGACTTTTTAGAGCAATTGCAAGAATATAGCATCCACTTTAAAGAAGCGGGATTGCAAGCATCAGAAATGGTGGCAATATTAGCCGAAGGCAATAAGATGGGTGTGTTTAATGATAAAGCTGCCGATACTATTAAGGAAGGAAGCATAAGATTGCGCGAGATGACCAAAGCCACAAAAGAAGCTATTGACGGCATTGGTTTAAGTTCAACAGCTATTGAGCAAGGCATCAAAACAGGCACAATTACCATGTTTGAAGCTATGCAACAAGTAAGTGCAAGGCTTCAAAATCTTCCACCTGAATCAGCGGCAGTTGGGACGGCTTTAGCTGACATTTTTGGCGGTCCCGGTGAAGATGCTTTACAATTTGTATTTGCCCTTGATGACGTAAATACTGATCTGAGGCAGGTAATTCTTAATGCTGGAGGTGCTGCTGCGGCTAATATGAAATATGCCGAAAGCATGGCAAAATTTAATGAAATGGGTGCGCAGGTGTTTGGAGGGTGGAATACCCTGATTACCAACATCAAAACAGCATTTATGGACTTTGCTGTGAATGCGATACAGTACAGTGTTGATATAATCAATAAGTTTATAAAGCTATACAACGAAAGTGAAGATGTAAAAAAAGCTGTTGGGAGAATAGGTGTAATGTTTGATGCTGTTAAAATTGCAGTTGAAACATTTTTCAAAATCGTTTTTGATAATTTCAAGGATTTAGGAAAAATTGTCATAAACTTAATTAATGGCAATTTTAATGATATACCTGGCATTTTTCAGGATATGTTCAATAGAACAATAGATGGTGTATCGCAAGGTGTAGTAGATATTTATAACGAATTTGAACAAAACTGGAATAAGGAAGTAGAAAAGACCTATCTACCTCCAATAAAGCTCGACATGGGTGCAGTGGCTGAGGCTGGTGAAACAGCTGGCCGTATTTATGCAAAAAGCATGCAAGACGGCATGGCTGCCCGCAAGGGTAATGTGCCGCTTCCTACAATGACATCCATTGCCCCCACATCAGTAGATCAGGGAGCATTTGCAAGCAATATAGTTACAGAATATTCAACTGTAAAAAATGAAAATGAATTACTTGCTGGTAGTTTTGAAGAACTTAGTCAATCGGCTGCTGGCAGCTTTAATACAATTGCGGGCGCAATTGGAGGAGCAGCAGGCGGATGGATGGGTTTTGTGGGAACCCTGTTCGATCAGATACCACAACTCATTACACAAATTGCAGCACTCACAGGCGCACAACAGGCAAGCAGTATGGCAGTTGTGGGGGCAAAACAAAGCGAGGCGATGGCAGGTGCGGCAGCTGGAGCGTCGAAGCTGCCTTTTCCGGCAAGCCTGATAGCGATGCTCGGAGCTGTGGCCGCTGTGGTTAGCATATTTGCCAGCATACCTAAGTTTGCCACCGGCGGTATAGTGCCGGGCGGTTCGTTTAGCGGGGATAAGATGCTGATAAGAGCCAACTCGGGCGAGGAAGTGCTTACTCGTAACGATCCCAGGCATTCATTCAACCAGCAGGCAACAATGAGCAGCGGATCAGTTAATGTGCAACTCGAACAAAGCGGCATTGAGATTAGCGGCGAAACGCTAAGGATACTGCTGAAAAAAGTGGAACGCAAAATGGCATTAAGAAACTAAGCTATGTACGCTAAACGCCTTGAAATACAATACCGCGACATCAACGAATCGTTAACCATCATCGAAGTGTGGCAGGATGGATTTGAAGGTGTAAGTGTGCAGCGCGACGGGCAAAGCAACCCCCTTACGATAGCCTGGGGCGACAATGCAGGGCAGGAACTTCCTACCATATACGGCAGCACGGCAACAATTCGCTTTTATCAGGAAACAGAAAGCGAGTTTGCTGATCTGTTTGACAGCGATAAATTTAAAAATCGTGTGCAGATTTACAAAAAAGGCAGCGAAATCTGGCGGGGCTTCGTGAAAGGCGACACCTGGGAAGAAGAACGATCAGCCGCTGGCG
>JAQVLA010000040.1 GCA_028704385.1 Bacteroidales bacterium
CTGCTCAGTTCCGGCATATTTGGCCTTTTTAAGGTCGGCCGAAAGTTCAAGTAAAAATTTGATTTCCTGTGGAGTGAAATCAAGCAGTTTCAGAAAATTTCTGTTTCTCAGATTGAATGCCATAGTAATAGTGTTAAACGTTTAAATATGATTGAATTAGTGACTTCAGATTGCGATTCAGGGTACAAAATTAAGGATATTTTGTGAAAGAATTCACAGCATTTATAAGGTCCAAAAAATACGACTTTCCTGTTTTACTTATAATTACTTTTGCAGCATGATAATTATCGACAATACCATCCTAAGCCGGGAGTTTTTGACGGCCAGATTTATTTGTGACTTACCTCGCTGCAAAGGCGAATGTTGTGTAGCTGGCGATGCGGGTGCACCGCTCGAAGAAGCAGAAATCAGTTTGCTCGAAGATAATCTGGATGAGATTAAGCCTTTTATGCGCCCCGAAGGAATACAGGTGGTGGAAAAGGATGGCGTTTTTGATTACGACGAAATGGGACAGTACGTAACGCCTTTGGTAAACGGAGAAGAGTGTGCTTTTGTGGATTTTCACGAAAACGGCACAGCCTTTTGTACGATCGAAAAGGCCTGGAATGCCGGTAAAAGCAGTTTTCGAAAACCCGTGAGTTGTCATTTATATCCAGTGCGACTGATAGAAAAGGATGGCTTTATTCATGTGAATTATCACCAGTGGAGCATTTGTGTTCCCGCCAAGCGAAAAGGAGAAAGAGCCGGACTGCCCTTATACAAATTTTTGAAGGATGCCCTGGTTCGCCGCTTTGGAGACGACTGGTACAAACGACTCGAAAAAGAAGCTGCAGCAAAAGGTTATTAAACCGTTAACCTTTCAAAATCAACCACTCATAAATTTATTCTTGACTTTTATAATTCTTATTTTACTTTTGTATAATAATAAACTAAAATATTAGTTATAAAACTATCAACTTAGTTACAATGAAAGAACTCACTAAGGCAGAAGAACAGATCATGCATGAATTGTGGAGGCTCGAAAAAGCGTTTGTTAATGATATACTGGAGCAACTTACCGAGCCCAAACCTGCTTATAATACAGTTTCAACTATCATTCGCATACTGGAAAGAAAGGGGTTTGTTGGGCATGAAGCCTTTGGAAAAAGCCATCAATACTTTCCCTTGATTTCGAAAAAGGAGTATTCTCAACATCTTGTAAAGCATTTAGCCGGGAATTATTTTAGTAATTCAGTAAAACAAATGTTTTCATTTTTCTCCAGGGAAAAAAAGTTGAGCCTTTCAGAGTTAGAAGAGTTAAAGCTATTGATAGAAAAGGAGATAGAACAAAAATCTAAAAATCAATAAACATGGAAATCCTGCTCAGTTGGAATCTTCGTGCAGCAGTTTACCTGTTGATTTTTACGATTGCATATCTCTTGATTTTGCGACGAAACACCCGTGTGGTTTTCAATCGTTTTTATATTCTTTTGAGTAGCCTCTTAGCAATGATTTTGCCTGTTATCCCTTTGAATATTTATGATCTTAGTATCGATAAATTGTGGCCTAACGTTTTGTTGCCAGAGGTACTAATCAGTCCAATGGCCGAATCAGAAAAAATTGTAGTTGAACAAAGTACTTTTAATTTAAATTTATATAATGTATTCGCTCTGATCTGTTTAGGATTTTTATTGCGTTATGTTTTTAGGCTTCTGTGGATTGTTTTTCTGATTATTCGACTTAAAGCTGAACCCAATCATGGCATGAAAATCGTCAGGTTGGAAAGTGATAAAATACCTTTCTCATTTTTCAATTGGTTGTTTGTGTCGGAGCATTTGCTCAACGACCTGCGTTTTGATCCGGTATTGGAACATGAAAAGGCGCACGCTGATCGCTTTCATTCGCTCGATATTCTTTATTTTGAATTGTTACAAGCTGTTTTCTGGTATCATCCGGCCTGGTATTTTATGCGGAATGAACTGAAAACCATGCACGAATTTGAAGCAGATCAGCTGGCCATCAGAAAAGTAAACAGGTCAGTTTATCAAAGAACTTTGTTGGAGCTAACCACCTATGGCGGCATGTTTTGGCTTACCAATCCATTTAATGTATCACTTATTAAAAAACGTATGCTTATGATGAATCAAATCAAGGGAAACAAGCCTGCCCTTAAATGGCTTAAAATTGCTTTACTCCTGCCGTTTTTTGTGGCCGCAGTATTCATTCAATCCTGCAATTTTGCAACAGATTCAGTGGAAGAAGTAAAGCTGAAAGAGGATCAAACTCCTGCTTTTAAGCAAGAGCAAGCACCTGGAGAAGAAGTATTTACTGTAGTTGATGTGATGCCCGAGTTTCCTGGTGGAGCTACTGCTATGATGAATTTCATCGCCAACAACATCACCTATCCCGAACAGGCTCGCAGAGATACCATACATGGAAGGGTTTATGTGAATTTCGTGGTAGAAACAGATGGAAGTGTATCCAATGTGAAAATCCTCAGAGGCATTGGTGGTGGCTGCGATGAAGAAGCCAAAAGGGTTGTGGAATTATTACCTAAGTTTACACCTGGTTATCAAAGAGGTCAAGCAGTTCGTGTTTCTTTTAATCTTCCGGTAAAATTTGTACTGAACTAATTTTTTTCTGTTTTATAACTAAAAAATTAGTTTGAAAACCATGCTGCCTGAAAATCTCAGGCAGTTTTTTTATTAAAACGAAACAGGCGTCTGCGGGGAGCAGAACGCCTGTGTCAATAGGAGAAAATTGAAATGTATAACCAAAACCGTACATTAAACATCAAAGCATATAATTTGTTCGATGTTTTATAAAAAAAAAGTAAAATATTTTTGAATAGTTATTTATTTAACTGAAAATCAGAGTTGAATTAGAAAGTGAAACAGGCGTCTGCGGGGAGCAGAACGCCTGTGTCAATAGGAGAAAATTGAAATGTATAACCAAAACCAAACTTAGAACAACAAACTGTTTTATTTGTTCAAAGGTTCAAGAAGAATATCCACATTTACTTCTATTTTTTCTGCGATATTAGTAATTACAGCTTGCGGAATTTTAATGTCATAATCGGCAACAGCTATGTAAAAAGTTGATTTACCGTGAATTTTTCCGTCTTTTACTTCAAAAGTTCCCTGTTCCGAAATTTTTTGAGTAATACCATGGAGGTTCAAATCCCCTTCGATTTGCGCTTGATAAGTTCCGGTTTTCTGAAAATCAATCTCCGTCACATTGGTCACTTTGCCAACAAAACTCGCGTTTGGAAATTTATGGCTTTCAACATAGTTTTCATTAAAGTGTTCTTGCATCAGGGCTTTTTCAAACTGAAAAGATTTCATCAGTACCCGAAAGATAAAATCGCCGCTTGTAATATCTAATGCGCTATTTACCTGATTATTAAAAGCTTCAATTTTTTCGGTAGGTGCATCGGAATAAAAATGGATTTTGCCATTTTTAGTGATGTACTTTTGTGCCTGCAGTTGAATTCCCATTGCTAAACTTACTATCATTAGTATTAAAAACATTCTTTTCATCGTTAAATTACTTTAAATTAATAAATTACACTGCCATGTTCGAGGATTACATCTGTTTGATTGTATCCGGTGCAATAACCTTTTATGGTGATATCTTGCCCGGAAATAATTTCTGAAAGTTGTTCATCCGGTAGCATGTTCACCCGCACACCTTCATTTCCAAACATGCCTTCAGAATGGATAAAATAGAAAATTGTTTGTTTTTCAGTACTTTCAATTTGATTTAGGGTACCGGATAGTTGTAGCATTTGGCCAATGAAACGCTGGTTGGCTTCTGACGCATCTTTTTTAAATGCTTCAAAACAACTTTCTGAACTAAGGCTAAAGTTGGGTTCCAGCTTTCTGTAATCGGGATGTGCCTTGTTGTAAACAAACACATATACATAGCTGGCGGCGGCTATTCCAATTACAGCAAAAAGTACCAGTATTTTCATCCATTTTTTCATAATGCAAGAGTTTATTGGATTTGATATTGCGAAGGTAAGAGACAGACCAAGCCCCTGAAAACCATTTTTGGTCAGCAGGAAAAACAGGGAGCTGAACTGTATTTATTGGCCGCTGAGCCAATCTCTGAAATGCGGTGAGCGGTCGGTACTGCTAATCGTTTCAATCGGACAGGGAGGTTTTAAGATCACTTTTATACGTGATTTACTGTAGGTATACAATTTGTCAATTGCTCCAAAACTGATGATCGTTGCACGATTAATCCGAAAAAACTGCTGTTTGTCAAGTTGCTCTTCCAGTTGGTCAAGACTAAAATCAATCGGATATCTGCTTCCCTCTTTAAGCATGGCAAAAACAATTTTGTCTTCAATATAGAAATAGGCTACTTCATGATCTTCGAAAGTTTTGATCTGACTGGCCAGTTTAACCATAAAACGCATTGATTTTTGGGGTTTCTGTAAAGTCTCGAGGCTGGCCAACAATTGATTAAAATCGGGTGTTGAATGCGTTTTGCGTTGATTTTTAAATTTTCGAACAGCTTTTTCAAGGGCCTCTTTTTTTACTGGTTTCAGCAGGTAATCCAGGCTGTTGAGCTCAAAAGCTTTTATGGCATATTCATCGTAAGCAGTCATAAAGATTACCGGACAGCTCACCTGTACTTGTTTGAAAATCTCGAAACTGTTACCATCAGCAAGTTGTATATCCAGCAAAATCAAATCGGGTGAGGGCATACTTTTCAGTAAATTTACACTGGAACTGATACTATCGCATGTATCAATCCAGGTGGCTTCGGGTGCAATTTCCAAAAAAAGCCTTTTTTGCCGGTTGGCAGTGGCTTGTTCGTCTTCAATTTGTAAAACAGTGAATGTTTTCATTTAGGAATCAAAGGTAAATAAACGCAGAAATTGGTGTTATTTTTTACTACCCGAATTTGTTTTGCCGCAAAATTCAGGTAACGTTCTTCAATGTTTTTGATACCTAATCCGATTGATTTTTCTGTGTTTTGCTTAGGTTGAAGCTGATTACAAAAAACAAGGTTATTAGATTCTTTATACATCCTGATCTGTAGTGGATTCGATCGGCTTGCCTGATTATGTTTCAGTGCATTTTCGGCGAGCATTTGCAGGCTCATTGGGGGAATGAGGGAATCCAAAGCGGTATCATCAAGCCTGATTTCTATTTTCAGGCCTTCACCATAACGTTTTTTTTGGAGTGCAAAATAGTTTTCGAGAAGCCGTAGTTCTTCCTTTAGGCTGATCAGTTCCGTATCTCTGAACTGCAAAATCTGCCTGAAGTAATCACTTAATTGTTCGGTATATTCGAGTGCATCGGTGCTGTTTTCTTCTATCAAAGCCATTAATGTACTAAAGCTGTTGAAAAGGAAATGAGGATTAACCTGACTACGCAGGTTTCGGTATTCAAATTCAGCGCGTTCACGTTTTAGTAATTGTTCTTTGCGTATTTTTTTTATCCTAAGACGCAGCATCACAATTACAATCGTAAGCAACAAAAGCAAAGCCGGAATCAGGATATACCAGCGTTTCCAAAGTGGTTGCAGAATTTTTATTTGCTGTTTGATTACAGATTGTTCCAGGTAAGAAGGAAGATTCTTTAGTTTGATCTGCAGTGTATAATAACCCGATTCAAGGGCATTGAAATGTATTTGGCGTTCACGCGTCAACCGAAAATTTTGGTCGTATCCCTGCAGTTGATATTCGAACTGTAAAAGTTCCGGCTGTGGGTACCAAAGAGCTGCATAGTTGGCGGTAATCTGATTTTGTCGTGCTTTGAGTTTCAATAAAGGCCTGATTGTTAAGCTTTCACCAAAACTTTGAAGTTCTTCCAGATAAAGCCTGGCCTTTCGATTTCCAAGTTGGCTGATGTTAGTCAGGATTTGAAGTCCACTGAGTGTTCCGATAAAAAAGTCACCTTGTTCATTCTGTCCAATCGCATTCAGGTTAGCCTGGTAAGCACCAAGTCCGTAGGCTCGCGAAAGTGGATAAATTTCCTGGCTTGCGACATGAATCAGGTCAATTCCACCGGCAGTTACAGCGAGCAAAAATTGATCACCGGCATTTTTAAGAGAAGTCACCGTCATCGAACTTAATCCGTTTTCGGTGGTAAGATGATTTAGTTTTCCTTCGGAAAAGTGATAAATACCATTGTCGGAAGCTGTAAACCAAATACTTCCGTCCATTGACTCGGCAATTGAATAAATTGAGTTTACTCTCAGCGTATCCGGAAAAGCAGCTTTAAAACTGCCTTTTTCGTAGTACAGCAATCCTTTTCCGTCTGTTCCAAGCCAAATGCGTTGTCTGGAATCTTTAAAAAGATGATAGACATAATTGGCACCGGGATCGTTTTTCTGATCAAATGATTCAAATCTGATTGTACTACCAGCATTTGAAAGGATGGCTTTGGAAACACCGCCTAAACTGGCAATCCACAAAGTATCACCCAAACTTTCGAGTGATAGAATATTGTTGTTAATCAGGCCATTGTGTTCAGTGAACTGCCTGATGGCTTTGTTATGAGGGTTGTAGCAAAGCAAACCTTGGTCAAATGTTCCTATCCAGATGCACTGGTCTTTGGCCTGATGCAAACTGGTGATAAAAATATTTTCGAAAGCTGTTCCTTTCAGCGGATCATGAATTTCTTCGGTCGAATTCATTTTGATAAAATGAAGACCTTCGGCACTTGCAATCCAAAGCGTGCTATCGTGATCGGTTAATACAGCCTGTATTTCCGTAAATCCTGATTTAAAGCGGATTAAATGTCCGGCTGTCCAACCTATTGCTTTTTCGGTTGCGAGCCAAAATCCTCCATTTTTGGAAAGAATAAGGCTATGGATTTTGCCCGGAAGAGTATTTTCGGAAAAAGTGAATGAGTCAATGTGTTGATTTGTAATATCATAAGAGAGAAGCTGTTCGCTATTTTGACTAATCCAAAGTTTGTCTTCAGAAAACATAAGCACGTGTATTCGTTTTGCTGTTGATTGGTTGTGGGTATATTGTGTTGATTCAGTATCAAAATAACCAAATCCGCCTTGCTGAAAGCCTAACCATAAACCATTTTCCGGATCTGCGACCATGGCTGTTACTATATAATCAGGCAGATCAGTAAATTGTCGGATTACAAATTCGTTTGCATTTTTATTAATTTCATAAACACCAGCATCGGAAGCTGCCCAAAGCGTTTGATCAGCAAAAACAAGCTTGTAGATGTATGGGTTTATTTCATAATTATCCGGTTTAAAATGTATTGACTTCTTTTCTTTTGAAAGCAAATGTAATCCGGCACCATAACTACCAATCCAGAGGGTGGAATCCTGATTTTGGATAAGTGAAGAAATCGGAGCACTAAGCTTTAGGAGGTGCTCAAAGGCTGTTGTTTTTTTTCCGAAAAGTAAATTTCCCTCATTTAATCCGACATAAAATCCATTTTCTGTGAAAAGCATGGAGCTTACACTAGCATTTTTTAGGCTGTCGGGCAAGGCAATTAAGCGGTAGTTGATGCCATCGAATTGAAAAATGCCACCAGTTGTACCCAGATGTAGTAATCCGTTTTGATCTTCGGCTAAGCAAATAATGGGGTTATTATCAATGGATTGCCCTGGAGTGAAGGATCTGATATACAAGGATTCGGCCTGAAGTGTCCCAAACTTCAAGAATAAAATACAGCAGAAAAAAACTAATCTTGCCACCACTGACATCTGTTTAGTTTTTGGTAATCATTTTTAGCTCTGCGTTGATATTTACCCTTATCAAAGGAGCAATTTTTTTTGAAACGACTTTCGGGATACGAATTTTATGATCGTCCAACGCCACTTCGAAGGATGCAGTCACATTCAATTGATTTTCAAGGTACTGAAGTGTCACATCAAGGATACGTTCCTGCTCGATGCCGTGAATATCTAGTATTCCTTTGGCTCTTATATTTTGTGTTGTCCCTGACTTCCATTGCAATGGTTCTATTATCCTTGCCCGAAAGATTGATTTTGGATACTTCTTGGATTCCATATAGTTTTCATGAAAATGTTCTTGCTGCAAGGGGCTGTTAAAGCCATGAAACGTGCGATTTTCGATTATGAAAAGTACCGCATTATTGGTGGTATCGAGTGCTCCTTTTAAACTGGATGATCCTGCTTTGATCAGTTCGAGTGGTGCATCAGAAACAAAATCAACACTTCCGTTTTCGGTTGTGAAAACTACACTTTGCTGTCCAATGGCAAAACATTGAATCAAAACAAAAAAAACAAGAAATAAGTATTTCATTCTAAATGTTTTTTAGATTTACTTCTATCATCACCGGATTATGATCACTCATTTCGAAGTTCAAGTCGATAGTTTCGATATTTTTTAGCGTGATACCGGGTGAAAGAATAAAAAAATCAATCGTGGTTGTTCCGGTGATTCCTTTGCGGTAGGCTTCATGCATTTGTCTGTTTGAAGGTACACTTTTGTCGTAAACAAATTGCCAGTCTGCCGGAAAAAAGTGTTCGGGGAAATGAACTGGTGCAGCGGCAAAAAGATGTCCTGACTTATAGGTCAGTTTTTTTAAATCAGGAGGATTCATATTCCAGTCGCCTCCGGCAATCACAAAATTTCCCAACTGATGTTCCAATAGCATCTGGTCGCGAATGCTTTGCAGTTCGTGTTGCATTTTTTGCGGATCATCAATAAAGGCTGAGTTGTGTGTATTAAAAATCACTAATTCGTTTCCCAGGCTGGTGGCAAACCGGCTTTTGATAAAACAGCGATCCAGTAAAAACATACGATCGGGCCAGCCTGCAATCTGAGGATAGGCAAAACGTATATTTTCAATTGATTTATAAGCAGAGAAAGTCAGCATTCCGGCTTCAACTTTTCCCATGGGATTATAAATGGGAACTGGCACAAAAGGTATTTTGTAATTCACAGCGCGAATCATTTCATGGTTGGGAAGCAGCGGTGCAAGTTGCTGCGACTGATCTTTGAAATAAGTTCGTTTGGCTTTAAAATCAACCTCTTGTAAGAAGAGAAAATCAACCCCTGAATTTTGTGCAATCCAGCGCGAGATCTGATGCATCCATTCCTGGCTTTGTTCTTCTGATGCCCTTACTTTTTTGCCTCCGTCGTAAAAGAAATCCATTTCCTTGCCAAGACCCCCATAGCCGATATTCCAGCTGATCAATCGGATTAATTCATCAGGTACTTGTCTTTTTTGCGCCATTCCATCTACGGTTATTTTCATTTGTGTCGGCGGATTAAAATCATTCAGTTGAATGAAAAGTAAAAATAAGCCTAAAACAATAATAATGAACGCTACTAAGCCGGCAAGAAGTCGAAATATTGTTTTCATGAGCTTTTTGTTAGGCGTTGAGATAGCTTTATCAGCCATAGTTGTAGAAGCGAAAATACAATTTTATATAAATCAGTACTGTTAAGGTGCTGACTTAACATTTTTTATGGCATCCCATATCTGATAATTGACCGGAAGACTTTACTTTCGTTGTTACATATGAAAGGGTCTTCAAATATTTTGATTTTTGCTTTGTTTTTTATTGGTTTTGTGTTTACAGGCACAGCCCAGCAAAGCATGATAATAAGAGGCAAAGTCCTTTCGGCCGACAGCCTGAAGCCTGTTCCTAATGTTCATATAATCAGTAAACTGGCTCGAAGAGGAACCATTACTGATAAATATGGCGGCTTTGCATTCAGAGGCTATGGAACAGATACATTATTACTAACTTCCATTGGATTTGCCCGGAAAATTTTTGGGACGCATGACAGTTTGATTAATCAGCCGGGTGGTCTTTATATTTTGCTTGAACGTGATACAGTACAGATGCAGGAAGTTGTGGTAAGGGCATTTTACGACTGGCCAACTTTTAAATATTTATTTGTCCATATGGAGCCCATGAAAGCATTTGAAATAGAAGATTTTACGGCAGAGCTCGAAAGCAGTCTGGTAGGTGTTAAGCCTGCTCCACTCACAATAAAAGGACCTATTCAGGCCTTGTTTGATTTGTTTAACCACATGGCCAGACTTCAACGCCGGCTGGTACGAAACCGAAAAGCGTATAATGATCAGTTAATACGTGAAGGGCGCATACAGGATACAATCCCTGAAATTCCCGAGCATCGGAGAAATTAATTTTCGGTTTTGGGTTGATCAGGTTCTATTTTCTTTGGGTTTGCCGCGATGGTTTTTTGCAATACCTGATTACAGGGAACCGAAAGCAGTTCGCCTTCTTTCGTGCGGATGTACATAAAAAACAACGTAATGTTTTCAACAATTCCTTCAATAGGCAAGTCTTTGTCAACGATTTTTATCCAACCGCCAATATGAATCGGGTGATTAAAAAACAAGATCAGACTGGCAGTTATATTGGACAGAATTGACCATTGAGCAATAAAGCCCACAGCAAGTAAGGTGAGTGTTGACGTTAGAAACAGAAACAACTGTTGAGTATCCACACCCCATATGGCGATCAATCCAACCACTGCCAGAATAAATATGAAAAGGTGAACGATCTTGTAAATGATCTTTTTACGTTCGAGTGCAAAGTGAATGCGTTTATCAATGCGCCTTAACACAGCGCGAAAAATAATATTTCCCAAAAACAGTAAAAAGAACAATATTATAGTTCCAAGTATTTGAAGATGAAGGGTGCTCATAACTTAACGTATCTATCGCAAAAATAGTAAATAGTTAATTTTATCAACTCACCGCACAAGCTGCCGTTGCCACACTGATTTTGATGCCCGGGATAGTGTGTAGCACTGCTCCACAGGCTTCGAGGGTGCTGCCTGTTGTTATCACGTCATCGAGGAGTAAAACGTGTTTTCCTTCCAGTTTTTCTGAGTTTTTCAGGGCAAAAATTTGTTTCACATTTTCCCAGCGAGCCTGACGCGATTTTTTGGTTTGCGTTTTGGTAGCTATCTTCCTGTATAATATATCATTGGCCAAGGGAACAGGAAATGTTCGGTTTATTCCCTGTGCAATTACTTCGCTTTGGTTGTAACCACGCTGATATTGTCGTTTGGGATGAAGTGGAACTGGAATCATGTAGTCAACCGATTGGAAAAGAGGTGCTTCACGCAGACTTTCACCCATTTGCTCACCCAAAAAATAACCTGCTTCCCTGTTGCTTTTGTATTTCAGCTCATGAATCAGGTGCTGCACCTTGCCGTGTTTGCTGAAGAAAAAAGTAGCTGCCACAGCTTCGAAAGGTATTCTTCCCCAAAAAATACGTGCCAGCGGATTGTCGGCAACCTGCTCATAACCGGTTTTTGGCAGGGTATGTAAGCAGGTTAAACAAACTGTTTTTTCGTGACGCATCAGGCCTGTTCCACAAGCAGCACAGACTTCAGGATAGAAAAGCGACAGCAAGCCATCAAATAAAGATGTTATTTTCATGAATCAATCAATCGTTCGTTGCTCTAATTGGGATGCATAAAAGTAGCCAAAAAATCCTGTACTTTTGTGCAAACACGAAAAAATAAAACTGCTTGCAAGCAAACAATTCAGAAATTCCATTGCTCAGCATAAGAGACCTAACTGTTAAGTTTCGTTCGGAAAAGGACTGGAAAGCTGTTGTTCATGGAATTGATTTTGAAGTTTTTCGTGGCAAAACACTTGGAATCGTTGGAGAGTCGGGTAGTGGTAAGTCGGTGAGTTCGCTGGCTTTGATGGGTTTGCTCGATGACAGGAATTCAAAGGTTTCTGCTTCAGCATATTCTTTTAGTGAAGTTAATTTAACTGGCTTTTCCGAATCTGATTTACGGCCATTGCGGGGCAAGCGGATGGCCATGATTTTTCAGGAACCAATGAGTTCGCTCAATCCGGTTCAGCGATGCGGCAGGCAGGTGGAAGAAGCTCTACGTCTTCACCAAAAAATGAACAAAGCTGAAGCCAAAAAGCGTGTGCTTGCATTATTTAAGCAAGTGAAGCTTCCGCGTCCCGAAGCCATGTATCGTGCCTATCCGCATCAGCTTTCGGGCGGACAAAAGCAGCGCGTGATGATCGCAATGGCACTGAGCTGCAATCCTGATCTGCTGATCGCTGATGAACCTACTACCGCCCTGGATGTGACAGTTCAGCAGGAAATTTTGGTTTTATTAAAGGATTTAAAGCAACAATATGGCATGGGCATGATTTTTATCACCCACGATTTGGGTGTGATAGCCACCGTTGCGGATGAGCTTGCCGTGATGTATCAGGGAAAAATTGTAGAAAAGGGAGCTGTTCAGACCATACTTCATAATCCACAACATCCTTATACTAAAGGACTTTTGGCCTGTCGTCCACCGCTGGATTACCGTTTGGAGCGCATTCCTGTAATCAGTGAATTTCTCCAGGGAAAATGGCCCGGAGGAGCAGATCAGATCAAAGCAGAACTGCTGATACCAGAAACATTTCGGAAGCAGAATCATGAATTGCTTTATCAGCGGAATCTCATGCTGGAAGCCAAAAATATCAACACCTGGTTTCCATTGCGCAAAGGCATTTTAAACAGAACCTATGATCAGGTGAAAGCCGTTGACCAGGTAAGTTTTGAGGTGTATCCTGGCGAAACGCTTGGTTTGGTAGGCGAATCGGGTTGTGGTAAAACTACTTTAGGACGAACACTGCTCCGGCTTCAGGAACCAACTTCGGGAACGATTTTGTTTAAGGGCAAACCTATTACCGGACTCAGCGAAAGCAAAATGCGAAACATGCGCAAGCAGATTCAGATCATTTTTCAGGATCCTTATTCTTCCCTTAACCCACGAATGAGTATTGGAAATGCGCTTGCAGAACCCATGCGTGTGCATGGTTTGGCACGTTCTGCACGCGAAGCACGGCAAAAGGTGAATTTCTTACTTGAAGAAGTGGGTTTGCTGCCCGAACATTATGATCGCTATCCTCATGAATTTTCGGGCGGACAAAGGCAGCGCATCAGCATTGCCCGCGCCCTGGCTGTGGAGCCTGAGTTGATTATTTGCGACGAATCGGTATCTGCACTTGATGTGTCGGTGCAGGCGCAGGTGCTCAATTTGCTCAACCGGCTCAAAGCCGACAGAGGGTTGACTTATATTTTTATTTCACACGATTTGAGCGTGGTGAGGTTTATGTCGGATCGTATTTTGGTGATGAAAGACGGCCACATGGAAGAACTGGCCGAAGCCGATACGCTTTTCCGGCAGCCGCAATCGGATTATACAAAGAAGCTTATTAAAGCTGTGCCGGTGGTGAGATAACCGATTAATGCAATGTATTTCAAAAAACATATTTATATTTTGTATTTTTGCGAAAACAATTCAAATGAATAGAATTAAATATTTCATATCCAGTCTTTTAAGATGGGGGGGGTAATCTATAGAGCAGACAAACTAAGATACTTTTATATTAGCTGGAAAAACAGTAAATCAAATAAAGAATTCCTAAAACAAAACCCTCACTTAAAACTGCCTCCCGACTATCTCATGTACGAGTCTTTTCAGCTGGATTATAAGAAGTATTACGAAGACAGCCGTCAAACGGCAATTTGGTTGAAGGAATATTTCGAAAAATATGTCAAACTACAAAACAAGCGAATTTTAGATTGGGGTTGTGGTCCTGGCCGCATTATCAGGCATTTACCCTCAGTGATTAATAACGGCTGTTCGTTTTATGGAACAGATTACAACGAACAATCCATTGCCTGGTGTAGTGAGCATATTCCCGAAGTTCATTTTAATACCAACCAGCTGGAGGCCAAACTGCCTTATGAAAACGACTTTTTTGATGTAATCTATGGCATTTCTATTTTTACACATCTTTCGGAAGCCATGCATTACAATTGGTTTAATGAGCTTTACAGAATCCTTAAACCAGATGGAATATTGTTTTTAACGACGCAGGGGGCTAATTTTCTGGTGAAACTTAATCAAACAGAAAAAAAGCGTTTTCAATCCGGAAAGCTTGTAGAGCGGGGCAAAGTAAAAGAAGGCCATCGCACTTTTTCTGCTTTTCAGCCTAAATCATTTATGGAAGCTTTGTTTGAGCAAATGAAAGTGCTTGAAATTGTGGAGCTTCCGATGGGCAATACCAAAGTTGTACCACAGGATATTTGGATTGTTCGGAAGTAGTTGATTTTTTAATCGCGATAATTTTCCAAAAAAAGTTTACTCATATTTAGTTTTCTTAGGGTTTTTGTACTAACTTTGTAATTACAAATGAATACAATAATGGAAATACCTATTATAAAAATTGGCAATTCAAAAGGTTTAAGACTTGCGAAAAATCTGCTGGAGCGTTATCAGATAAAAGATAAGGTTGAGCTGGTTTTGCAGGAGGATCAAATCATTATTCGCCCTGCATCTGATATTCGGCAAGGATGGGATAAAGCATTTCAACAGATGCGAGAAAATCAGGACGACAGCTTATTGATTCCTGATATTTTTGAAGATGAGTTACCAGAGGAGTGGACATGAGACAATACGACATTGTTCTGGTTAACCTGGATCCAACAATAGGCAGTGAAATAAGGAAAACACGCCCTTGTGTTGTTATTTCACCAGATGAGATGAATCGACATCTATATACAATAGTTGTGGCTCCAATGACAACAAATCTAAAGCCTTATCCAACACGCGTTAGTGTGCTGCATCATGGAAAAATGGGTATGATTGTGGTTGATCAAATCAGGACTATTGATAAAACACGCGTGCTCAGCGTGACCGGAAAACTTAATCAAAAAGAAATCCTGACCCTTAAACATTTAATCAAAGCTACCTATGTGGATTAGGTTTTATCGCACAGGTACTTGAGTTTTCTATGTTATGCACCATGAATTTATTGTAATTTCGTGGATAATGTTTTTGGGTTAATCGCCTGAAAGCGTTACAAACATTAACACATACCGCATGGCCAAAAAGAAATCTACTCTGGGAACCAAGAGCACTTTTACGAATACAATACTGAGTATTTTCGGTGAGCAACC
>JAQVLA010000001.1 GCA_028704385.1 Bacteroidales bacterium
GCGATGGTGATGTTGTTGTAATAATCATTTTCCCAGACAATTTTTACAGGGATACCAGCCGGAGCATATTGTGTATAAACAGGTTCGTTGCCACAAACCCACATATAAACGTAGGTCATAAATGAATTGTCAACCTGCCTGTACATCGCGCCTTGCATCACATAGCAATCGCAGGTTGTGTTTGTTGCATTGAACATGAAAGGCACACCTTCATAACAATAATCACCATAGAACCAGTCGAAATTGTAATAAGATAAATGGGCAAGTTCAACGGTTGAAGTCAATTCTCCTCCACTCTGTACAATATTGGCTATCCCTTCTTCGGTCCATTCGCCAGTATTTTCGTTGTAGCTCCACAAAGGCACCTGATCACCGGCTGCAACATTTCCATTAGTTTCAGGGTTAAAGGTCTGGGGATTAATAATTGCTTCGAGCGACAGCGTTCCTTCTTCAAATGTGGCAGCCTGACGACCAGAGGCATCCGTAAGTTCGATAGCAACAAAACCTGCACTGTAAAACATACCTTCTTCTGTGCTACCATCCGCACGGGTTACGCTTGGCATAAGTCCACCGGGAAACGAGGCTAGTGCTTCTTCTTGTGTGTTATCAAAATGTACAACTGTCATATCAAGACTTCCACTTAATGGTGTGCCTCCTGCATCACGCAAAACAATTCCTGCAGGAATTTCAATGCGAGCACGACCGCCTGGGGTTTGCACTGTAGCAGGATTTTCAACCCTACCGGCAACAGCTGTGCCAATATTACTCTCACGTGCAACCGTAACTCCCTGTGGTGGGTTATCAAGCCGAACCATGTTTACACGAACCTGGGTCCGGCCTGGCGCAACCAGTGTAACCTTTTGACTGGTAGCCAGATATCCGGGGATGTTACCCACGATGTTAAACGTGATGGGCTTGTTGGACGAAGGAGTAAAAGCAGCATCGGGTATCAAGGCCAGGCCCATCATACCTCTTTGTGAAGCATATTGCATACTTTGATGTTGTACGCCGGTTATGTCAATCACACCATCTTTTGCCGGTCCTGTTATTTTGGCCATAACAGATGCGTCGCCATCCCGGCCGATCAGCTCGCCTGTTGCTGCATCATAAAACTGCACATCGATGGTTGTTTCGATTAAATCGTAATTAATGATGAGCTTGGCTCCTTCGGCTGAGTCTTTCAGTTTTTTGCAGGAGCTGATTAGCATTATACCAGCTAATAACATCGTTATTGCCGGAAACCATACTAGTTTATTTTTTTTCATGACTTATAAGATTAATTTTCTAGAAAAAGCGAAATGAAAGCTGAAAATTCAGCATGGGATAAATATTGAGCGATGAGAGATTGTCTTCAAGCAATAGCCGTTGCTCTTCCGATCCCGTTGGTTCGAGCATACCGGTGGCATTAAGCTCAACTTTGGGTTTGCCATGGAAAGCTGCCCCAGCTTCAACGGCAAATGAAATTATATTATTTTTTGACAATGAACGACCTAATCCAATTCCCAAATATGGGGTTATTGATGAACCAGGCTGAACCTTAAAATCCAGTGTGCCAATTTCTTGTGGTGCAACATCAACAACACCAATTGTGATTGATTTTGTAGGATAGCCGTTTAGGTCAACCTCATTCATATTATAGAGCAAACCCCCACTAACGAAAAATATCCTTGCGATATAATAGTTTGCCAGCAGAGATATGCTACCTAACCTGGCATCGGCACTACCATTTATATCAATATTTTCATCTTCATGAGTGTATTTATACTTAAAATACGTGCCTCCCAGCCGGATGTGGAGTTTTGGATTTATGGCGGCAATAACTTCTGCTCCGGGTCCAAAAGTGCTTAGTTTCACCCCAAGTCCCAAACCAATTCCCTGCCTTTGGTCGTCTTCAGCGTATTCAAAAGGACTTTCCTCCTGCATCTCCTGAGACCGAAGTTGTAGGTGACCTAGCCCGAAAACGCTTGCGAATAAGATAATAATCAGGCGTTTCATAAATAATAATTTTGGTTGTTTACATTGTAAATATTACGACAAAGCTACATTAATCTGTTTTACAAGTCAATAGAATTTGTTTTTTTTGTTTGTGCTCGTCACAATGGGGTAGAATAGCTTGACAGGCAAATTGCGTACAGTTTAAAGATCGGAAGAAAATTTGTCTTTTTGTGAAATATCTGTACTTTTAGCCATGTTTTTACAACAATGAGGTTAAAAATCAGTAGCATTTTATTCTTATTTCTGCAGGTTTTAATTGTTTCATCGTTTTATTCCTGTGAAGAGTCAAAACGCGAGAAGCAGTCTAAACAACAACCTGATCTGTCATCGCAGGAGGTTTTGGAGCGCATTATCAGAAATGGCAAACTGGTTGCTTTAACAGATTATAACTCTGTTAATTACTACATCTATCGCGGTGAGCCGATGGGTTTTCAGTACGAGTTGCTAAAGAAATTCACAGAATATCTTGGTATCAGACTTGAATTGCGGATTGAGGAGAATCTGGAAAAAGGTTTTAAATTGCTTGAAGATGGTGAAGTTGATCTGATTGCGATGGGTCTTACCGTTACCGGGAAACGACGATCACAATTCGATTTTACTGATCCGATAATTATCACCCGGCAGGTTCTGGTGCAAAAAATGCCTGAGAATTGGCAGCAGATGGCAACACGCGATCAGATAGAAAACCAGTTGTTGCGTACCAGCCTCGATCTGGCCGGGAAAACAATTCATGTTGAAGCTGGAAGTATTTTCAGGAAGCGGTTGGAAACTTTGATGGATGAAATTGCAGATACAATTTATGTCGTTGAAGATCATAGAGAAGTGGAAGATCTTATTAGAGCAGTGGCAAATGGCGAAATTGAATTTACAGTTGCCGATGAGCATATTGCCCTGATTAACGAACGGATTTATCCGGATATAGACGTGAAGATGCCTGTCAGCTTTCCGCAAAAACTGGCTTGGGCAGTTAAAAAAACACCTCAGCAGCAATTGCTCAGCGAGATCAATCTGTGGCTCGATAAGTTTGGTAATTCTTTTGAAGCCCGTGTGATTTATAACAAGTATTTTCAAAGTAACAGGGTACGCTATCTGGCTAAGAGTGAATACACGTCTTTTAATGAGGGTCGTCTTTCTGACTTTGATCCCACAATAAAGGAAGTAGCCAAAAATATTGACTGGGACTGGCGTTTGCTGGCCTCCCTGATTTATCAGGAATCAGAGTTTAAAACGAATGTCGTGAGTTGGGCCGGAGCCTTTGGTTTAATGCAATTGATGCCTGTTGTGATGGAACAGTTTGGGATTGACAGCACTGCCTCGGCTGAAGAACAAATCATGGTTGGTGGTAAGTATATTCAATACCTCGACAGGCAAATTCCGGAAACAATAACCGATTCGGCTGAACGAATCAAATTTGTGCTGGCAGCTTACAACTGTGGGGTGGGCCATGTGTTGGATGCCAGAAGATTAGCAAAAAAATATAATAGAAATCCAAACATCTGGACTGGCGAAACGGACTTTTTTATGCGTAACAAATCAAAGCCGGCATTTTATCACGATTCTGTTGTCTATTATGGTTATGCCAGAGGTGAGGAAACTTATGCTTTTGTAGAGCAAATCATGGATCGTTATGATCATTACAGGAATTTAATAGTGGAATAACACAGGCTTCAGCTCCGATTGTGAATTAGCGCTTTGAAATAAAACCTAAATAAAACAAGATGAATAAGATATTTTTAGTTTTGACCATAATCAGCCATTTGATCATTTTTTTATCATCGTGCAGCAAAAATGATGACCAACCTGATCAAACAAATAAACTGGCATGGGCTGTTGGTGCGGCAGATAGCACTGCCCATGCACAGGTGCTTTTTTCTTCAGATCAGGGTGAAAACTGGATTAGACAGGCAGGCACAATGGAAGCGATAAAAAACAAGGAATTATATTCGGTTTTTATTGATCCGAATGGCCTTGTTTGGGCAGCGGGGAGTGCTGCCACACTTATAAAAACAGCTGATAATGGACAAAACTGGGAAGAGGTTTTATTGAGTTTTGCAGATGATAAACCTGATTTTGCTGCCATTACTTCAGCTCCTGATGCTACAATTTGGGTTAGTGGTTCACAAGGTTTTGTTATGCATAGCAGTAACAACGGCATCAATTGGATTCAGCAGTCACTTCAGTTTTTTAAGGGTGGGTTGGTGCAGGGAATTACAGCAGTAAATAACGATTTGATTGTGGCAGTTGGTGGTAAAATCACTGGAGAAGGTAGTGAGTGATATTGATGGGGCTATTGCCGTTAGTCGTGATGGCGGAACAAGCTGGTATGAAATTGTTTTAGATGATAATTATGGACGGCATGAATGGATTGGAGTTAAACATTTTGGGAGTGATCATATTGTTGTTTATGGCGAGCAAGGTCATTACACCTATACAACCGATGCTGGTGAAACCTGGATCAATGATTCTGTCAACATTTCGGGCGGAGGTGGAATGCCTCCGGATATCAATGGCCTTAGCATGATCAATGAAAACAATTGGTGGGCTGCTTTAGATTTGGATCATGTGTTACTGACGACTGATCAGGGTACCAACTGGACTGACCAGGGATCAGCAGGGCAGAGTAATATGTTTTTGATGGGAATAGACCATGCCAATGAGAACATTGCCATAGCTACTGGTGCTTCGGCTGGGTGGCCACCTGCAGGAAAAATCCTTCAAACCACAAATGGAGGTAATACCTGGATGGTAAAATATCAGAGCAATGCTCCAATTTTTAGTGTAGCTGTAAATAAATAGCTGTAATTAGGATTTTACTCTAGTTAGTCTTAGCGCGGTTTTAGAGTTGCATTTCCTTTTTTAATTTTTCAACCCATTTTTCAATCCGTTCGGGTGTCAAATGATGCTGTTGATCTTCGTCAATTGCCAGGCCAAAAAACCTGCCATCAGCCATACCTTCCGAATCTGTGAAAGTATAGCCATCAACCGGCCACTGACCCAATATAGTGCCCCCGCGTTTTTCGACTTCTTCTTTTAGATATCCAAGGGCATCAACAAAATGATCGGGATATAACACCTGATCACCAAGTCCGAAAAATGCAAATTGCTTGCCTTTAAAAGAAACATTTTCGGTTTTTACGAAAAATTCGTTCCAATGATTATCGCCTTTGGCATCGTGCCATACTTCGGCACCAATAGTGGCGATTCCAAATATAAAACGCTGAACATTTTCAACTTCATTGGTGTTAAAGCGGGCTAAATCCATCAGCTCAAAATCATATCCGGCAAGATGTTTGTGAATTATTTTGGCATTTTTCTCAACATTACCACCAGGTGCCCAGTAAAGTATAACATTTTTTTTCATAATTCGTGATTTTGCAAATGTTTACGGCTGTAAATTTAAAACTTAAACAAGCCTGCATTTTAAAAGCTCGTAGTTTAGAATCTGTTTAAATTATTTTTCTATTGATTTTCTTCCCGGTAAATCGCTGTTATTTCATTAATGCTTTGTTGTAAAGGTTTGAAATTGAATCCTGTATGTGAAATGAGTTTATCTGTGGGATAATGATGTTTTGAATGGGCTGTTTTTGCTGTTTCACGCGTTATCAAAGCTTGTTTACCGCTTATAAGTTTTCGAAGTACAAACAAACGCCAGGCTATTTTACTCATAACTTGATTGGCATATATTTTCGGGCCTTCAACATTAAGTCCGGCGGCTACCCATTCAAAAAGCTTTTGATAGCTGACATCGGCTGCAGAAACTATAAAACGTTCGCCAAAAAGTTTTTTTTGAACCAGCAATATCATCACTTCTGTGAGGTCTTTTACGTCAACAAAACCATTAATTCCTTTGGTGTAAAACCTGAGTCCATTGTCAACTGTACGTATGATTGCAGCACTGCCATTATCCCAGTTACCTGCTCCCAAAATAATTGACGGATTTACGATCACTGCTTTTAAACCCTCGGCTATACCACGCCAAACTTCTTTTTCGGCTTCGTGTTTGGATTGAGCATAAACAGTGTTGCGATCAGAGTTTTTCCAGATTGTCCTTTCGGTTACTTTCGTTCCGTTGGTGGCACGTCCCAGAGCGGCAATAGAGCTCACATAACAAAAAGCGTCCACCCCCATATGCAAGGCCGCATTCACCATATTAGCGGTTCCAAGGATGTTATTTTGGAGCATTCTGCCATTGTCAGAACCTTCGAAGGAAACAATAGCAGCACAATGATAAACAGTGTGTACTTTTTCAAGGGCGGCTTCAAGGCTGTAGTAGTCCAGGATATCTCCGGTTACCCATTCAATTTGGTTAAACATTTGATCCGGATGAGCATGGTTTCGACTTATAACCTTTTGTAATAACCGGAAATCAGAGCCAGGCCTTCGCAGTGCTCTTACCTTTTCATGGGTTCCAAGCAATCTGCTAACCAAATGCGATCCTAGCAATCCGGTTGCTCCTGTAACAAAAATCATTTCGCAAAGGTAAGTAACTGTTGGTTAAAAATTTATTTTGACAGGAATATCCGACCTATTAAGGTGTTTGTACTCGCCGGCCGGAAAAATGTATCTTTGCAACGAATTTTTTAACACCATTATTTTATGCCTGAGAATTTTGTGGAAGCCTTGCGTTGGAGGGGAATGATTCATGATATGACGCCCGGAACTGAAGAACAGCTAACAAAAGAAATGACTACTGCTTATGTTGGGATCGATCCAACTGCAGATTCCTTGCATATCGGACATCTGGTTGGAATAATGATGCTCAAGCATTTGCAATTGGCAGGCCATAAGCCGCTTGCCTTAATTGGAGGAGCTACCGGCATGATTGGTGATCCTTCCGGGAAATCACAGGAGCGTAACCTGCTGGATGAAGCTACTTTAAGGCATAATCAGGAATGCCTGAAGCAACAGCTGGCTAAATTTCTGGATTTTGAAACCGATGCACCAAATAGAGCCGAACTGGTGAACAACTACGATTGGATGAAGGATTTCAGTTTCTTAGAATTTATTCGGGATGTGGGTAAACATATCACTGTAAACTACATGATGTCAAAAGATTCTGTAAAAAAACGCTTGTCGGCCGAAAGTGCCAGTGGAATGTCGTTTACAGAGTTCACCTACCAGCTTGTGCAGGGTTATGACTTTTTGTATCTCTACCAAAACAAACAGTGTAAGTTACAAATGGGAGGCTCTGATCAGTGGGGGAATATCACCACAGGAACCGAGTTGATCCGCCGGAAAATGGGCGCTGATAACCAGGCGTTTGCGCTTACTTGTCCGCTCATTACCAAGGCAGACGGAGGGAAATTTGGTAAAACAGAATCGGGAAATATCTGGCTCGATCCCGAAAAAACCACCCCATATGCTTTTTATCAGTTTTGGCTCAATTGTTCGGATGAAGATGCTGCCAAATACATCAAAATTTTCACGCTGATGAGCAAGGATGAGATAGACAAACTGATAGAGGAGCATACACAAGCACCCCATCTGCGCATACTACAAAAGGCATTGGCAGGCGAAATTACAATCAGGGTGCATACCGGGGAAGCATTGAAGGGCGCTGAAGAAGCCTCGCAGATTTTATTTGGTAAAGCTACTACTGAGGCACTCCGCAAACTTGATGAGAAAACCCTGCTCAGCGTTTTTGATGGCGTTCCAACTGTTTCTATCTCAAAAGATAAAATTAGCGAAGGCATTGACGTCACCGAATTTTTAGCCACTGAAACAGAAATTTTTGCATCAAAAGGTGAAGCACGTCGTATGCTCAAAGATAATGGGCTCTCCGTCAATAAAGAGAAGGTGAATGAGGCTTATCAAATTTCTGGCACTGACTTGCTAAACGGTCGTTATATTCTCATTCAAAAGGGCAAGAAAAATTATTATCTTGTTATTGCTGAGTAAATGAGTGGTTTGTTAGAAGAACAAGCCGTAAATCCAGCTTAATATTCCCCAGACAATCTTTGCCAGCCAGATGATTAAACCAATGGCCAAGCCAAGAACAATCAAGATTATTTTAATTACCCAATAGGCAAGCCACACGGCAAATGTAATGATCAGGGTTATTCCGGTTATATTAAGTCCGGCCCAAATGGCTGTGTAAATCCCTCCTAAAAGCACCGTAAAAAGGAAAGCCAGGGTGAATCTTAAAATTACTGAAGGAACCTTATTTTCCAGCCTGGCTAAAATACCATTACTGTTTGATCTGGCTACAAAAACCAAAAGTAAGCTCATGAGCGTTTGTGCCCAGATATGAAAATCGAATAAAAAATGATCTGGCTTGTTAATAAAAGAAACAATGGGCAAGACAAAATTAACCTGGCTGTAATAATTATAAAACACAAAAACCCCCGGAAACAGAAGGAGTAATAATCCAAGCATACTTCCAGTGCGGTATCCCTGATTTACTTTTTGTTTAACTTTTTCAAAGGCTTCATTTACTTGTTCCCTAACCTCATAGGTGTTGATGTCTTTAGCTTTTTTTAGCTTACTCAGTGCTGTGGCATTGCGCATTAACCGAGCAGCTTTGATGCCATCGCTCCATAGGTCGAAGGCAACATCAGAGATAGGGCTTTCTCCTGGAATGAGCTCTTTTTCATCACCAATGAAGACCATGGCATAGGATTTACCTTTAAAGGTGTAATAAAGCTCCCAGGTTTCTATGCGCGAAACTTCTATTTGCTCGTATTGAAGTACGTGTTCGGGTTTTTCTGCCTCATGATGTTTGGCCAGGAAATCGTTGATAAATTTATTGAGATGGGTTTCCTCTGGAATGATATCGTTACTTAAATGTTTGTCTTTTCGTTTGAAAATACTTTTTGAAGTGTAGTTGGGGTACTCCTCCAAGTACTGTGGAAATCGGTCAAACACCTCTGAATGTATGATGCAGCTTTGTTTGTCCATGGTATTTAAATCGCGCTGTACGTAAAGGTAGTGCATCAATTGGGTTTCGCCTTCGCAGGTTGGGCAGGTGTTTCGACCTGTTCCTTTGCATCTGGGACAAGTTATATAGCCATTACCCGAGCATGTGCCGCATCTTACCTTACCTGTTCCACTGCATGTAGAACAGTCATTTTTTCCAGAACCCCCGCAGTTGCGGCATCGGTCTCTTACTGTTTCGGTATAATAATCAGTTCGGTAGTATCCTCCAGAAGATGATGTCCCTTGTACCCAAACTTGTTTCGAACGCTGCACCTGACGGCTTGTATATCCTGATCCTCCGCAGGTTCCGCAATTTCTTTTTCCAGAACCCCCACAATTGCTGCAATTTACTTTGCCTCTTCCACCGCATCGCGGGCACGTAACTGTTGTATCGCCATGGCATTGAACACAAGTAATCCATCCACGGGCATTACAAGTATGGCAATTTTCGACATGTTGTGAACCCTCAACATAAAATTTCTTTGTTTCATTTTTAAAACCCGACAGCTCTGGTAATTCTATGTCCCAGGCATTGAAATCACTTGTGTTATAGAATCGTTGTTCTGGAATTTCCTGGTTTCGGAATGGCTCATGATCTTGTCCTTTGCTACGCTCTTCGAACTGGCTTTGGATGTGGATTGGATAAGCCGGTTTGTACCAAATGGCCTCAATCTTAATGTCAGAACCCAGATGCTTAAACGGATGATGTGGAGTTTTTGCTGCCCAATCGTTTATGAGTGATCGTAGCTTTTGTTCCAGCTGCTTATCGTTGTCAACACGATTTTCGTATAGGAATTCGCTCATGATGCTGTCGTTTTTTGGTTTTGAGAATCATCTTCTTCCACTTGATTATGATCATCCACTTGCTCTGTAAAATTTTCTGGCAAGCTGGGGGTTGATAATTTCAGCCGGACAAAAAACAGCCTGAATAACAACGGAATCATTATCAAGAGGATAATTGCCAAAGCAATCGGAGAGAAAAGAGCCATGGCATAGCTGGAGTCGGATTCCACCAGAACAAAAAGACTTTTAGTACCGTAAAGTATTTTGTTCCAGAAATTGGCATTGGCAGAATCAGCAATTATCAAACTGTCAGTTAAATAGCTGTTGCGTTGATAACTGATTTTAACGGTTTTTACATTCAAAGCCGAAAAACCTTTAAGCAGGGGATGATTGGCTATACTGTCAAACTGAATCATTGTGGAAGGTGCTATTTTCCTATACTGCTGGTTTTCATTTTGAGGCAAGCTATCACTGGCATAAATGCTTAGTGATAACAATAAGGCGCATAGGCCTGTGATGAGGTCTTTCATAAAGGGATTGGTTTTACATTTCAGATTAGCAGACAAGCTGGAACTGATAATTATTTGAATCCGAAAAATACAAAAACCTGCACAAAAATGTCGTAAATTACACTAATTCAGAAGGATTCTAAATAAGATAGGCGTCTCTTGTGAGTAAAAAAAATACCGCCAGAGTGCTGATTTCTGACGGTATTTCCCTGAATAAAAAATACTTTTGATTTTATCCCCTCACAAAAAGTGCCTTGATAATATCCATGGCCATTTTGGGATTTTCTTTTAGCCTGCGTGTGGAATAGGCAAACCATTGCTCACCATATGGAACGTAGATACGCATGCGGTGGCCATCATCAACGATGGATTTCCGCAATTGGGGCGTAACACCGTAAAGCATCTGGAATTCATACATATGTTTGGGCACCTTATACTTTTCGATCAGCTTGTAGGCACCATCAACCAGTGGTTTATCGTGTGTGGCAATGGCAGCATAAATGCTATTTTGGAACATATATTCCAAATCTTCCAGATAATGTTCATTAATTACTTCATATTTTTTATAGGCAATTTCTGCAGGTTCCACATAAATTCCTTTACACAGGCGATAATTCACAGGGATGCCTTCCTGTTGTAAATCAAGCATGTTTTTGATGTCGTCTTTGGTGCGTTTAAGGTAGGCTTGAAGGACTAACCCAACATTTTTTGGGAATTCAGCTTTAAGTTTTCGGAAGAGTTCAA
The DNA here is from genome assembly GCA_028704385.1 of Bacteroidales bacterium. Lineage (GTDB taxonomy): Bacteria > Bacteroidota > Bacteroidia > Bacteroidales > F082 > UBA5536. The sequence goes on from JAQVLA010000001.1 coordinate 10,947, forward strand.
TTTCCATATCAACACATTGTGAATCTTCCATATCAATGCGTACAAAGTTGTTGTATGAGGCAGCTTTAGCCACAATTTGCCGGATGTAATTGTAAGCAATTTCTTTGTCGATCAACAAGCCAAACATGGTTGGTTTGAGTGAGAAATTACCGTTAATTTTTGCGGCCTGAATAGTTTCGATGATTTGCAGGTAATCGTTTCTGTTTGCTTCTGCCTGATCGAGACGAGTGATAAATTCGCCCAGTAAGTCGATGGTGACCATAATGCCTTCATCGTTCAGTTGCCGGCTAACAGCAATGGCATCATCAATTTTTTTTCCGGCAATGTAACGTTTCGAAAAAAGCCAGACAAAGCTTTTAGGCATGAATGGCAGCATTCTGGCAATCAATTTATTGAGCAACATCATGGTATTTAATGTGTTAAGTTATTAATCCTATTTCCGTGCAGCACCTCCGAATTGAACAAAACTGTCAAGTTTTAATGAGGTTTTAGTCTGCGAATTTATAAAATCCTACTATTTGTTAATAAAATAACAAATATTTTTTTTGATGGAGGGTTTCTCAGTCATGATAATCCACAAAAGTTTATACCACTGTGATAATCCGAAAAGCTTATAATATTAATTTGTAGAACAAAAGATTAATGTTTATCTTTGCCGCCCGATTTTTAAGTGCTTAACAGTGAAACCTTTTCAGGAGTTTATCGTTCCAATTGCAGGGCTTTCGGCCGGTATGCATCACTATACTTTTGTTGTGGATGATGCATTTTTTGCTGCAATTGATTATGCTGAAATTCGAAAAGCAAAGATTCAGGTTGAGCTTACACTTGATAAGCAAGACAATATGCTTTCGCTTGATTTTGATCTTGAGGGTGACATAGAAGTTCCTTGTGATCGCTGTAATGAGGATTTTATGTATCCAATTGAATCGGATTACAGTCTTTATGTAAAATTTGGCGAAAGCTATCAGGAAGAGGATGACGATGTGTTGGTAATACCAACTGATCAGCATCAACTCGAGATACATCATCTTTTGTATGAATATATACTGTTATCGCTCCCGCTTCGGAAGGTGCATCCTGATAATGAGGATGGAACTTCAGGCTGTGATCCGGTGGTATTGGCACGACTTGAGCAAATGACAGTGACCGAAGAGACCGATCCCAGATGGGAAGCCCTTGAAAAACTCAGAAATAAACTGGACTAGCATAAAGTAAGAAGTTTAATATTAATAATTTTTAAAATGGCACATCCAAAACGTAAAACGTCGAAAACCAGAAGAGATAAAAGAAGAACACACTATAAGGCCGAACTTCCAAATTTGGCTAAATGCCCTGTAACCGGTACAATTCATGTGTATCACCGGGCTTATTATGTTGATGGCGACTTGTATTACAAGGGTCAGTTGGTGATGGAAGGAGCAAAAGCCTGATCATAGGTTTTTGACCGAAGCTGAACCAGAATGCGCATTGGTCTCGACATTTCCGGCGGCGATTTTGCACCTCAATCACCACTTGAGAGTATTCCGTTGCTGTTATCTGAATTAACAGCAGAGGATACAGTATTTTTGTTTGGGGATGAACATCAAATTGAACAATACCTAAAATCCTCAGAAATATCGGATCACAGGATAAAACTGGTTCACGCACCAGCTATAATCGAAATGGGTGATTCTCCACTCAAGGCCTTCCAACAGAAGAAAGATTCTTCCATTGTGATAGGATTCGATTGGCTTCGTAAAGGCAGAATAGACGGTTTTGCCAGTGCTGGCAATAGTGGAGCCATGATGGTGGGATCAGTTTATACTATTAATACTATTCCTGGTGTTATAAGGCCTTCAAGTGCTGTGATGGTGCCAAAACTCAATGGTGGTTATAATGTAATCATGGATGTTGGAACCAATCCTGACTCCCGTCCTGATGTGCTTTATCAATATGGTTTACTTGGATCCTTATATGCACAGTATGTGCTTGGGATCAAAGATCCAAAGGTGGGCTTGCTGAATATTGGACTGGAAGAGAAAAAAGGCAACCTGCTCGTTCAATCTGCGTATTTGTTAATGAAAGATGCTACAGACTATAATTTTATCGGAAATGTTGAAAGCCGTGATTTGTTTAATAATCGGGCTGATGTTGTGATAACTGATGGCTTCACCGGAAATGTAGTGATCAAACAGATACAGGCAATGTATCGATTAATGGAAAAACGCGGGTTACTTGATGATTATTTCAGCAGGTTTAATTATGAAATTCATGGCGGGAGCCCAATTATTGGAGTTAATGGGGCTGTAGTTATTGGACATGGAATCAGCAGTCCGCTCGCTATTAAAAATATGATGTTGCTGCTGCGTGATGTAGCCCATTCGGGGCTGCACCAACAAATTCAAAATGCAATGGCTAATTACGGACAATAAATAAACTGGCAGTTTTGCCGTAATATAAAAATAATGACCAAAATACATGCTGCAATCACTGGAATTCATGCCTGGGTTCCGGAGTATATCCTGACGAATCAGGAGTTGGAAAAAATGGTTGATACTACCGACGAATGGATTATCACCCGCACGGGTATCAGAGAGCGCCATATACTTAAAGGAGAAGGAAAGGGCACTTCGGTAATTGGTACTGAAGCAGTAAAGGGCTTGCTCAAAAAAACCGGAACCAAACCCGAAGAAATAGATTTGCTGATCTGTGCTACGGTTACTCCAGATATGCAGTTTCCGGCCACAGCCAATATCATCAGTCACAACTGTGGGATTAAAAATGCCTTCAGTTTTGATATGAATGCAGCTTGTTCCGGCCTTTTGTATGCTATTGTTACCGCATCAAAATTTGTGGAAAGTGGTACACACAAAAAGGTAATAGTGGTTGGTGCTGATAAAATGTCATCCATTGTTGACTATACCGATCGTGCCACTTGTGTTATTTTTGGCGATGGTGGTGGTGCCTTGTTGCTTGAGCCAACGAATGAAGATGTTGGCGTTATGGATGCCCTGATGCATACCGATGGATCCGGGATGATACACCTGCATCAAAAAGCGGGTGGCTCCGTTAAACCTGCTTCTCACCAAACTGTTGATGCAAAAGAACATTTTATTTACCAGGAAGGGCAACCGGTATTTAAATTTGCTGTTACCAATATGGCAGATATTGCAGTAGCTATTATGGATAAGAATGGCTTAAACTCAGACGACATTGCCTGGCTGGTTCCGCATCAGGCCAATATGCGTATTATCGAAGCTACTGCCAGGCGTATGGGCATCAGGAAAGAGCAGGTAATGATAAATATCGAACGCTATGGCAACACTACCAGTGGAACCCTGCCACTTTGCCTCTGGGAATGGGAAGACAAACTGAAGAAAGGCGATAATGTCATTTTAGCTGCATTTGGGGGTGGGTTTACCTGGGGCTCAATCTGGCTGAAATGGGCTTATGATCCAAAGTGATAACGCGCTTTATTTAAAAGACACTTTAAGACCCGCTTAGGCGGGTTTTTTTGTGTTCATTTTCGGGCACAGAAATCTTGCTTAGAAACTTTCTAAATTGATGTTTTTGAGGTCGAAAACCAAAAAAAGTACCAAATCCATTCGGTCTGTCACTAAAATAATTTATACTTTTGTGAAATAATTAACAAAATATCAATCCCCATGAAACCATCTCATATAGAGCATATTGGGATAGCCGTTAAAAGCCTGAGCGATGCTATTCCATATTACGAAAAACTTTTAGGGACAGCCTGCTACGCCATTGAGGAGGTGAAGGATCAGAGGGTACGCACTGCTTTTTTCAAGGTGGGACAAACCAAGATAGAATTATTGGAAAGTACTGATCCGGAAGGTCCGGTTGGAAAATTCATTGAAAAGAAAGGCGAAGGGATCCATCACCTTGCTTTTGCTGTTGATGGTTTGGAAAATACACTTGAAGAAGTCAAGGCCAATGGCATCAGGCTGATTGATGAAACACCACGCAAAGGAGCTGAGGGTATGCATATAGCTTTTTTGCATCCAAAATCTACTTTTGGGGTTTTGACAGAATTATGTGAAGACAAAAACAAATAGCAAATGTTATTATGGCAATAGAACAAAAAATTCAGGAATTACTTGATAAGCGTATTGAAGCTAAAAAGGGTGGTGGTGAAAAACGCATTGAATCGCAACATGCAAAGGGAAAACTGACGGCCCGCGAACGCATTGAGTTATTACTTGATGAAGGCAGTTTCGAAGAATTTGATATGTTTGTAAAACACCGCTCAACAGATTTTGGGCTTGAAAAACAACAATACCTGGGCGATGGTGTTGTTACCGGACATGGTACAATTGATGGTCGGGTGGTTTATGTTTTCTCACAGGATTTTACAGTTTTTGGCGGCTCACTTTCAGAGACTTTTGCAGCCAAAATTTGTAAGGTTATGGATCAGGCGATGAAAGTTGGGGCACCATTGATCGGAATAAACGATAGCGGAGGTGCCCGTATTCAGGAAGGTGTGAAGAGTTTGGCAGGCTATGCCGAAATTTTTCAGCGCAACATTATGGCGTCAGGTGTGATCCCTCAGATTTCTGCTATTTTTGGACCCTGCGCAGGGGGAGCCGTTTATTCGCCCGCCCTCACCGATTTTGTGCTGATGAGCGAGCAATCCAGTTATATGTTTGTAACAGGGCCAAAAGTTACCAAAACGGTTACTGGTGAAGACATTTCCATCGAGAATCTGGGAGGTGCCTGGGTGCATGGAACAAAATCAGGCGTAAGTCATTTTGTGGTAACCAATGAAGAAGAAGGAATACTTCTGATCAGAAAATTGTTGAGTTATTTGCCGCAAAATAATCTGGAAGACCCACCATTGGTTGAATGTAACGACCCAATAAACCGGCTCGAGGACGGATTAAATCAGATAATTCCAGACAATCCCAACAAACCCTATGATGTTACCGATATTATCCATGCCATTGTGGATGATGGAGAGTTTCTGGAAATTCAGCGCAATTATGCCAAAAATATCGTTATCGGTTATGCAAAATTTAACGGCATGCCGGTTGGTATTGTTGCCAATCAGCCTAACTTTCTGGCCGGGGTATTGGATATTGATGCCAGCCGGAAAGCAGCTCGTTTTGTACGTTTTTGCGATGCCTTTAATATTCCTATCGTAACCCTTGTAGATGTTCCCGGATTTTTACCGGGCAGCGGACAAGAGTATGGTGGCATCATCATTCATGGTGCAAAATTGTTGTTTGCCTATGGAGAAGCCACCGTACCAAAAGTTACCGTCACTTTACGCAAATCCTATGGCGGAGCGCATGATGTTATGGGTTCAAAGCAGTTACGGGGCGATATCAATTATGCCTGGCCATCAGCCGAAATTGCCGTGATGGGGCCAGCCGGAGCTATCGAAGTACTCGAGGGCAAAAAGATACTGGAGATTAAGGATCCGGAAGAACGCCAAAAATTCATTGCTGAAAAAGAAGCCGAGTATCGTGATATGTTTGCTAACCCTTACGAGGCAGCACGTTTTGGTTATATTGATGATGTAATCGAACCTCGTAACACACGTTTTAGGGTCATCAGGGCTTTGCAGGCACTGGCTACCAAGAAGGATGTGAATCCGCCAAAAAAACATTCCAATATACCTTTATAATTGAGACTTATGTTTTTGTTAGCAGAAATTGTTGATGTACCAGAAACCATCCTCATCGAAGGGATTGTGATTTCTGTGGTTGGTTATGTGATCGTATTTGTAGCACTCGTAATTTTATATTTTATTTTCTTCCAGATAAGCAAAGTATTGAATATGCAGCTTAAGTCGAAGCTTCGCCGTCAGGGAAAATTAAGTGAAGTAGCTGACGAAAAGGATTTTTCAATTCCTGGCGAAGTGGCTGCAGCAATCGGCATGGCCTTATATATTTCGTGCCAGCTGCACGATGAAGAAAGTAATGTGCTTACGATCAAAAAAGTCTCCAGAACCTATTCGCCCTGGAGCTCAAAAATTTACGGATTGAGGAACCTGAATCGCTAATAGCTTTATCATGAGAAGTTTTAAATTTACAATAAGTGGAAATAATTATGAGGTTGACGTGCTAAAACTGGAGGGCAATTTAGCCGAAGTAGAAGTTAACGGTACACCTTATCAGATTGAAGTACAAAGGCAGAAAGTGGAATCGAAAACGCCTATTCTCGTTCGGCCATCACGTCCAAACCCCTCTGGTTCGCATGAAATCAGGCGGGAGGAAAAAGACACAAAAACTGTGCTCTCAAAAGTGGTAGCTCCACTCCCCGGGAATATCCTTCAGGTATTTGTAAAACAGGGTGATCACATCAAAAGAGGTGATAAAATCCTGATCTACGAAGCCATGAAGATGGAAAACAACCTTGTGGCCGAAAAAGATGGTATCGTAAAGAACCTGAAAGTACATCCGGGCGACAGTGTGTTGCAGGGTGATGTTTTACTCGAAATGGAATAATGTTATGGACCTGAAGAAAGCCTTTACTGTATTTGCAATTTTAGGATTGTTGGTTTTGCTAAATATGCTGGTGGTTTCCAATCCCGGATTGGCAAATCGTGTACTGCCCGAAACAGCTACTTCGGAGGTTAGCAGTGAAACAACAGCCGAGGGTGAGTTGTCATATATCCAATTTGCACTAGATAAAACGCGTGAAGGAATGGATAAATTTATCAGTTTCACAGGTTTCAGAAATGCAACGAGTGGAAACCTGATTATGATTTTGGTTGGCTTGTTTTTTATCTACCTTGCCATTCGATATGATTATGAGCCCCTGCTTTTAGTACCAATTGGTACAGGGATAATCATCGGTAATATTCCATTCTTTCAGGATGGAGGTATCAATCTTCAGCTGGGTATTTATCAGAAAGGCAGCGTGCTTAATTATTTGTATTTTGGTGTCGTTCAAGGGATTTATCCCCCTTTGATTTTCCTTGGGATAGGTGCGATGACCGACTTTTCATCGCTGATCTCAAATCCTCGGCTGATCCTGTTAGGAGCCGCAGCACAAGTAGGTATCTTTATAACTTTTATGGGTGCTTTGTATCTCGGATTTAATATGCCCGAAGCAGCTTCAATTGGTATTATTGGTGGAGCCGACGGACCAACGGCAATCTTTTTGTCTTCAAAACTGGCCAATGGTTCAGTTGTTCATGGTTATGAAACTAAAAACCTGATAGGTCCAATTGCCATAGCAGCTTATTCGTATATGGCACTAGTCCCGGTGATTCAGCCTCCAATCATGCGTTTGCTTATTACCAAAAAGGAACGAATTATCCGAATGAAACCTCCACGTACGGTAAGTAAGCTCGAGAAGATTATGTTTCCAATTGTAGGTTTAATACTTACAACCTTTATCTCACCGGGAGCCCTGCCCTTGCTGGGTATGTTGTTTTTTGGAAATATCCTGAAAGAAAGTGGTGTTACCAAGCGTCTGGCCGATACAGCCCGCAACAGTTTGATAGATATTGTGACTATTGTGTTAGGACTAACAGTTGGAGCTTCAACACAGGCTGATGTTTTCCTTACGGGCGAATCCATGATGATTTTTGTGCTGGGAGCACTCTCTTTTATGGTGGCAACGGCTGGTGGTATTTTGTTTGCAAAGGTGATGAATATCTTCCTCAGAGGCAATAACAGGATTAATCCTTTACTCGGAGCAGCCGGTGTATCGGCTGTGCCCGACAGCGCACGTGTTGTTCAGCAGGAGGGATTGAAGTATGACCCCTCTAATCACCTGTTGATGCATGCCATGGCCCCCAATGTTGCCGGTGTGATCGGATCGGCTGTGGCAGCTGGTATCTTGATGAGTTTTTTGCTATAGTATATAGATAAGGCATTTTGTCTTGTCGTTTTGAGTTTTTGTTGGGTATATCTTGGGTTTTTTAAGATCAGTCAGTCTTTCAAAGGCTGACTGATTTTTATTAGTAAATGCAAATGCTTTATTCCCGAAAAAATCCAATAAAATGTATTAAAAAACCATTAAATTTGGCAATTGAAATCACGGAAAAAAGCCATAAATGTTAATACTTGGGATTGCCGGAGGCTCCGGCTCAGGGAAAACCACTGTAGTTAAAAAGATCATTCGGGCACTCCCAAATAGTTCTGTTTCAGTTATTTCGCAGGATGCGTATTATCGCGACAATGGCCATTTAACTCCTGAAGAAAGGAAAAAGATCAATTTTGACCACCCCTCTTCGATAGAATTTGACCTTTTAATTGATCATATCGATCGTCTGCGAAGAGGCGAAACCATCCCTATGCCAATATATTCGTATGTGAGCTGTGGCAGATCAAACGAAACCATTCCTGTAAAGCCTACCAGGGTTGTAATTGTAGAAGGGATTTTAGTGCTTACCAATGCCGAACTACGTAGCAGAATGGATATTAAGATTTATGTGGATACTGATGGCGATGACCGACTGATGCGGATTATACAGCGGGATATTGAAGAACGCGGCAGGTCGTTTTTGGATGTTCTTAAGCATTATGAACATTTTGTAAAGCCAATGCATTTGCAGTTTATTGATCCTACCAAACGCTTCGCTGATATTATTATCCCGCAGGGTGGAGCCAATCAGGTAGCTATTGATATCGTTGCTTCACGAATCAGAATGAATTTGAATGAAGAAAAACCGATTGTATGAAAGCATTTATTAAGTTTCATTTGGTTTTTTTACTACTGCTTTTGGTGGCCTGTGAAAAAGATACAGGAACGAAGCAGGTAACTGATCATTGGAACTATCTTACTTCAAAAGATGGTTTGGTGAATAATAATATTCGCTGCCTGTTGCACAGAGATTCACAAACCTGGATTGGTACCGAATTTGGATTTTCATCATACAACGGTAGCACATTCAAAAATTTTAATACTCCACAGGGGCTTATCCATCATCAGATAAACGGATTGGCTGTTGCAACGGATGGAGTAGTTTGGCTGGCCACACCCTATGGATTATCAGTTTTTTCAGGAAATCAATTTGTCAATTATGATTCCGAAAGTGGTTTAAGTTATGATTATTTGTACAACCTTGCGCTGGACGAAGAACAAAATCCCTGGATTGCCACCGGGAAGGGAGTGAGTTATTTTGATGGTTCTACCTGGCATATTTATCAAAAGGATCAGGGTAATAGCTTGGTATATAATATTGTAAGAGATGTTGAAATTGATCGTCAGGGTAATAAATGGTTTGGAACAGAGTATGGAATTTCACGTTTTGATGGCAGCAGCTGGCATACCTATTTAGCTGATTTGCCTTTGGCCGATTTTATATTGGATTTGTTTGTAGATAGCAAACAGCGTATTTGGGCAGGGTCGCTGGCAGGAGTGAGCATGATAGTTGATGGTGCAGTGATTGATTATACTATGTCGGATGGTTTGGTTTATAATCGTGTGGATGCTATTGCAGAAGATTTGGATGGAAATATGTGGTTTGCAACGCAATATGGTGTTTCGAGATACGATGGAGCTTCCTGGAAAACCTATAACACCACGAATGGTCTGCCCGAAGATTGGATTACCTCCATTGAGGTGGACACGGACGGAAATATTTGGTTCGGAACAAAAACCAAAGGCCTGGCAATTTTAAAAAGGCCTTGATTTGTTCTGCTGAACAAAAAGTTACTTCAGGCTGTTCTAATGCTAAACTTTTAATGGTGTATGTTAAAGAAGAAAATCAAATCACCCTGCCAGTTGATATGTACTTATGACGAAGATCATATTTGTATCGGGTGTTATAGGTCGGCCGAGGAAGTTGCAAATTGGGACAGTTATACTGAGGATCAAAAACGCGAAGTGATTGATAACACCATGAAGCGCAGGCAGGAAAAGGGTGGGGGATATTATGGCTTTGGCGGCTGAAGCTTGAAATATTGCAAAAAAAAAAGCCGCAAAAAATAATATTGCGGCTCAAATGATTAATCTTCTTTCAGGATTTTGTACTCTTTTTTCAGACGGTTGCGTTCGTCGTACCAATCAGGCAAGGCATACGCAAAGCCTCTTCCTTTGTATTTTACCTTACGCAGGTCGTTGCGGCGATTGGTAAGCTTTACCAGGCACTGATTAATCTTTGCTTTCGATTTATCATCGGTGGTAAATATCCCGGCGTTAATGGCTTTTTCCTTAACCGAAGCATAGATTTCACGGCTTAATGTAGCGTGGCCACTTTCCTGAATGGTCTCGATAATAAATTTATCCCAATCAGAAAGTGGATAGGGTTTCCGTTCTCTTTTTTTACCTTGAGTTTCGGGTTCTGCTGCAGTATCGTCAACTTGTTCTGTTTCGGATGCTTCAACTGTTTTACTGCCAGCCTTGATGTTTTTAATTGTGCTGTATTGTGCTTCAAGGTCAGCAATTTTAGTTTTTACAAAATCCATTTTATGCTTCAGTTTTCGAAGCTCCGAATGGTATTCATTCAACAGATCCAGAATGTCGAATTCGTTTAATTTACTTGAATATTTCATAAGTGTTTTGTTTATTTGGGGAATCGATTTATTATAATGTACAATTTTAAAATTCTAAATTACTGAAATATATACAGGATGTCAATAATAACTTATAGATTTGTTTGTTATCAATTTATCTCTATTATTCGATAGAGAGAAAATTATAAGTTACAAAAATATAAATATTAATTTAATTTCAAAGCATTAATTAACTATTTTTCAATAAATAAAATGTGATTTTAAGTTAGTATAGTTTCAGTTTTAGACTCCTGTTGAAAAATTCAATACTTAAAAACATAACGAAAGAGAAAACGGTTTGAATATTTTTATAAGGTAAAGTCCGTCAGTCAGAATTTTTAGGATTTGCAAATCCTGAACCTTTCCATTCAAAAGCCGAAAAAATCATTTTAACCGCATCTTCGTAGGATTCAATAGAATTTGTTTTTTTGATCAGTCGCCAGGTATTTACCGGATCATCGAAAGACCATCTTAGATAACTCCAGAGTTCTTTCATCCGTCCCAGCGTTGTAAGAGCGTAATTTGTTTCTCGCAATCTGTCAGTGAATAAGGCATATAGAAAGGCCTCCAACAGGGATTTTTTATTTATAAATTGCCTGCCCTTTATTTCGGCAGCCAGAAAAGGGTCGGCAAGCAATCCTCTGCCCAGCATAAAATGGTCAACATCAGGCATAATTGCTCTGAGTGATGTGAACTGACAAAGGGTGAAAATATCGCCATTATAGGCTGGTATTTTCCTGAAATTATTTTTTATTTGATTAAATGCAGATGGATTGGCTGTTTCTTTGTAAAGTTGTTTTCCGGTACGTGCGTGAACGATAAGCTCGGCCAATGGAAATTTATTGAATACAGGAATCAATTTTTCAATTTCGTTGTGTTCCAGATAACCCAACCGGCATTTGATGCTTAAATTCAGAGACGGGTTTTCGAAGTAAATTGTTAAAATCTGATCGACAAGTTCTGGATAGGGAAGCATACCACTTCCTCTTTTTTTGCGGGCAACACGTGGAAAAGGGCAACCCATATTCAGATTGATTTCCTTATAGCCAAGTGTTGAACAAAAACCAGCAAACCGTTTGATCTCTGCTGCTTCATTGCTTAAAATTTGCGGAATCAGCTTTGAAATATCATTATGCACAGGATCTAGCTCAGCACCTTGCAGATTCTTAGAATCGGCTTTGTGAATGGCTGTAAAAAAAGGCGTATAGAGTTTGTCGACACTTCCAAAAAACGTTTCAAAATGATTTCTGAAAATGTGATCAGTTATACCCTGAAAAGGCCCCAAACTAATCGTTGGTGGCAAGGGCGTATCACTTATTATGTTATTACTCAATACAGCTTTCCTTTATTTATTCTGCTTTTTGCAAAAGCTGTAAGCAGAAAGATTGCCATGATAAAAGCAGAGATCCGGGACAAATAGTCTCCGTTTTCGACATAAAAAGTAATTTTTTCGTTGGTATTGAGTTTTTGACGGATGGCGGTTGGCTCCCAATAAGGAGTGGCCTGATAAACATCGCCCCGCTGGTCGATAAAGCCAGAAATGCCTGTATTGGCCGAACGGGCTATGCTGCGTCTTGTTTCGATGGCCCGGATAATCGAAAAGTCCATGTGCTGACGATGTCCCGGAGTGTTTCCCCACCAACCGTCATTGGTAATGATAAACAGGATATTTGCTCCATTGCGCACAAAACCGCTGACAAACTCACCAAAAACCGATTCGTAACAAATCATCGTTCCAACCTTGAATATTTCGTTTTTCGCTTCAAAAACTGTCCGATGTTCCGAAACCTTCAAGGTGCCCACCGTTCCTCCCAAATCAATGGCCATAGAACGTAATGGGCGCAGAAAGAACCAGCTTGGCATCATTTCCACGCCAGGAGTAAGCCGGCTTTTGTGGTAATACTGAGGTGTTTTGTCGGCTTCCATAAAAAAGGCCGTATTGTGGGCAAAATAATACCCATCGTCGTTGCGGAATTTTCGTGCGGCAAAATCGTTTTCCTGTGCTTCGGCAACCGGGCTAAAGGTGCTTGCTCCGATTATCAAGGCTGTGGAAGGATATTGTAAAATAAAATCCTGAAGGGTTTTCAAACTGGGTGACTGTTGTAAATCAGGCAGCCAGATGTCTTCCTGAATGGCAGATTCGGGACCAATGATAAAATCGACCGGTCTGTTCATTAAACTGCCGGCCAGCTGTAAATTACGGTTGATTATTTCTGACGAAGGCAGTTCGTATTGTTCGGTGTATGGATCAAAATTGGGTTGTAATACAATGATTTCTGCCTGATGGCCTTTTTCTTCATAATTGCGGTAAAGGTGTTCGCCTAGCATTACCGGAATCATCCATGCAACCACAAGCAGGATGAAATTTGCAGCAAAGGAACGTGCTTTGGTTTTCCATCTTAAAGCAGATTGTATGCTCTTAAAAGCCAGCATATTAATTATTAAAACCCAGGCTGTTCCACCTGGAACTCCAGTATATTCGTACCATTGTATCCAATGATGCTGTGGCGAAAAAACATGCCCCAGATGTAACCAGGGCCAGTTAAGATCCCAGTGCATGTGGAGGTATTCAAAACTTAGCCAGTAAAATAAGAGTATAAGTATGCCTTTTTTGTTTTGATATAGCTGGGTTTTAGTAAAATGAAACAACCAGAAAGTGGTTGCCATAAAAACACTGTTCAGCACCAAAGCGGCAATGCCCCCAATGGCTGTTGAATTCCATATCCACCAGGTAGTTAGGCTGTTCCAGATGAAGAAACTGCTAAGAGCCAGCAAAAATAACTGACCGCCTTTTCCTTTATTTTCGGGTTTGCCCAAATCGTGCTGAATGAAAAATAATGGAACAAATGCGAAAAAAATCAGTGGAGTCACGCCATTCACAGGCCAGGCTGCACTTAATAATAAACCACTTAAAACCGCTAAAGCATATCGTTGAAGGGTGTTCATAATTAAGCTGATGAGTTAACTTCTATTGAATTGCATTGCAAAAATAGCCAAGTTTCGGTGGTAATTCTTTTGATTAAAGAATTGATGCTGAATTAATGCAATTTTAACGGAGGCAGAAAAGTTTCCGATTTTTGAATTTTTCGCAAATGTATTTGTAAATGAGTCACTTAATTTAGATTGTAAGATTAACACTTGTTGGGTAGTTGTAATCCAAGTATTTTTGTTGATTGTTACTCAGGCAAAAAAATGAAAATACTACTTATCAGGCTTAGCTCAATTGGTGATATCGTCTTAACGAGTCCGATAGTACGTGCCATTAAAACACAATTAAAGCCGGTAGAATTGCACGCCATCACACGAAAGTCATATTTGTCAATTTACGCACAAAACCCATATATAGATAAGGTTTTTGGTGTTGAAAAGTCTCCGGATGAGATTCTCGGTTTGCTTAAGGCAGAAAAATATGATCTGGTTGTGGATTTACATAAGAACCTGCGATCAATTAAATTGCGTCTGGCTTTGGGTGTAAAATCCTATTCTTTTCCCAAGCTCAATTGGGAAAAGTACCTGCTTGTTCGTTTTAAGATTGATCATATGCCTGATTTACATATTGTTGATCGCTATTTTGAAGCGGTGAAGCCATTGGGTGTTGTAAATGATAATTTGGGGCTGGATTTTTTTATATCACCTCAGGAGATTGAGATAATGCCTAATCTGCCTGATTTTTGCGGTCATGGTTATTATGCAGTTGTCATCGGCGGAAATCACAATACGAAAATTTTACCTGTATCCAAACTTGTTGAAGTGCTTAAGCTATTGCCAAAACCAGCAGTTTTACTGGGAGGAAAAGAAGATCAGTCACGTGGTGAAGAAGTTGTTTCTGCTTTAGGATCCAAAGTCTGGAACACTTGTGGCAAACTTAGTTTGAGTCAGTCAGCACAATTAATTAAGGATTCTGTTGCTGTTTTAACGAACGACACCGGCCTGATGCACATTGCCGCAGCCTTTTGTAAGCCTGTAGTTTCGGTGTGGGGTAATACGGTACCTCAGTTGGGGATGTATCCTTATATGCCTCATTTTCAGGAGCGTGTCAGCATTATCGAAAACAAAAATTTATCCTGCAGGCCATGCAGCAAGATAGGATTCGATCGTTGTCCTAAAAAGCATTTTAAGTGTATGCTCGATCTGGATGAGAAAAAAATTGCCAACCAACTTATTACTTTTAACCAATTGCCACAAAAGGATTGTTAACTTTTTCGCTCCCGATGGTGGTTTCCGGCCCATGTCCGGGATATACAATAGTTTCATCAGGCAGCACAAAAAGTTTCCCCCAGATGCTTTCTTTCAGTAAATCATAATCGCCACCGGGCAAATCAGTACGGCCAATGCTTTGGTTGAACAACACGTCACCCGCAATTACCATCGGTGTTTTGTCATCATAAAAGCAAACACTTCCATCGGCATGGCCGGGCGCAAACAGGACTTTCAAGCGACTGGTGCCGAAAGAAATCCAATCGCCATCTTCAATTTTTGCGGTGGGTACGACGAGTTTTTTCAACATCATGCCAAACGATTCTGCATGAGCATAAGCATTGCTCAGATAGCGTTCGCCATCGGCATGTGCAGTGACCGGCAGCTGATATTTTTCTGAAACAAAGCCATTGCCAAGAATGTGATCAATATGGTTGTGGGTGTTTAAAATGTGAACCGGATGAAGCTGATTTTCGGAGATAAAATTGCTGAGTAATATTTCTTCAGCAACTTCGGCACAGGCGGCATCAATGATCACACATTTGTTGGTTTCATCATAAACCACATAGGTATTCACCTGAAATGGATTGAAAACAAATCTTTTTATTTGAAGCATAAACGGTCTCTGATTTAATTATCCAAACTTGAACAAATATAGCCTTTACACCTTTAATGATGACTTTTGTTCAGTTAAAAAAATAGTACTTTAGCACCACAGAAGCTGAGCCAGGTTTATGTTGATTAACAATCCAATATCAATTTTCGTTCAAACTATGCAAAACATTTTCAAGGGTTTGTTTGTGCTGGGAATGTTATTTTTGGCTGGAAATGAAGTGTATGCACAGTTTTACAATGGCTCAAATATGACCTTTGGGAAAAATCGAGTGCAATGGGACAATACTATCTGGACTTATTACCGTTACAATGATTTTGATACTTATTTTTATCTGAATGGCAACGAACTGGCACTTTATACTGCTGAATACGCCCGACAACAAATCCCTTTGCTCGAAAGAAAGCTTCAGAGTAATTTGACCGAGAAAATTCAATTTGTTATTTTTAACAGCCTGAGCGATCTAAAGCAAAGCAATATCGGGCTGGCATCTGAGCAAGAGTACAATACGGGAGGAATTACACGTATTTTGGGCACCAAAGTAATTCTTTATTTCGACGGAAATTACCAAAATTTCGAGCAACAAATCCGAAAAGGTATAGCAGAAATGCTGTTGAACCAGCTGATGTATGGCGGGAGCATCGGAGCACAAATACGTAACACGGCCATTTTCAATCTGCCCGACTGGTATAGGGAAGGTATTTTATCCTATGTTTCTGAAGATTGGAACAGCCTGATGGACGACAGACTGCGGGAAGGAATAGTTTCGGGACGTTTCAAAAAACTGAACCGTTTGAGTGGTACAGATGCCCGTGTGGCCGGAAATTCGTTATGGCGGTATATTACAGAAACCTACGGAGCTGCAGCTTTGTCTGATATTGCGCATATGACCCAGATGAGCCGCAATGTTCAACAGGGCTTTTTATATGTGACCGGGCTTAAGTTTAAGCAACTCGTCAGAAATTGGTATGCCCATTATGAAAATTTATATGGTGAGCAGCCACATAACCTGCCTTCGACGGAGTTGCCTTTGAAATACCGTACGTATCGCAGTTTTGAGAAACCCTCTTTAAGTCCGGATGGCAGATATTTGAGCTATATCACGCGCGATGAAGGAAAAATCAGGTTTTGGTTATTGGATCAGCAAAATGGCAAAAAGCGCAAACTCTTTCAAACCGGATATCGCTCAGATGTGATGCCCGACGACAGTTATCCGGTGATGAGCTGGCATCCGTTAGGAACATTATTAGCTTTTGTAACCGAATCCAAAGGGAAGCTCTGGCTGCATTTTTACAATATGGAAGACCATACTGTAAGCTCGCGAAACATGATTACAGTTCAAAAGATTACTTCAATCGATTATGCACAAAATGGTTCCAAAATTGTGATGGCCGCTGTGCATCAGGGTAAACCCGATATTTACGTTTACGACATCCCTTCCAACACTTTTGATCAGATTACACATGATTATTTTACTGATTTGAACCCTGCTTTTGTTGATGGTGATCGAAGAATAGTTTTTAGTTCCAATCGCGATTCGGATACACTCGAATTACATGAAAGTCCCGAACCTGTTGGAGGTGATCAGTTCAGGCTGTTTGCCTATGATTATGGTCAGCGAAAACAGGTTTTGCTTCCGGTAAGCGGACCGCAGGCTGCACATGAGATTATGCCTCAGGATGTGGGTAAAGGGCGGTTTCGATTCCTGAGCGACCGCAACGGCGTGTATAATCTTTTTGAAGCGCGTTTCGACAGTGCCATCAATTTTGTTGACACCACCATTCATTACCGGTATTTCACACATCAAAAACAGCTAACATATTATACCAGAAGTATATACGATTACAGTTTTAATCCAATCACTGGCAAAACAATTCTTCAGCTGCCCGAAGAACAAAAAAGTAAGTTTTATAGTGTGCAGGAGCACGAACTCACTTCCGAAACAAAATCTGATTTTACAACAGGATTTGCCCGTCAGCGTGAACAAAAGTTACAACAGGAGAAAGTAGTACAAAGTGATACCAATCAGTTTAGTCCAAAACGCTTCAGAATGCTTTACCGGCAAGTATTACCCACTGATTCGATAAGGCAGCAGGCATTACCGGCACGACAGGGAGCTTTTGGAATTGCAGGGAACAGACGGACAGACTTGCGCGATGTGGGTATGTTGATGCGATCTGAAGTTGAAGATGAACCTCCTACACCAAAAAGACGAAATTATTACGTGGAGTATTTTTATGATGAACTGGTTACTCAGGTTGATTTTACCTATATCAACTATAGTTATCAGCCATTTACAGGCGGTGGCTCACCCATTTACCTCAACCCTGGATTTAATGTTTTTCTGGGTGTAAATCTCACCGATTTGCTGGAGGATTACCGTTTGAGTGGAGGAGTGAGGCTTAACACCAATCTGGTGAACAACGAATATGCAGCCAGTTATAGTAATCTAAAGAAACGACTCGACAAGCACATCATCCTGCATCGTCAGGGAATTGAAGACTTTCAGAACAGTTATGTCAGTCGTACTTTTACGCACGAAGCTTTTTATATGCTTAGCTGGCCATTTAGTGAGGTGTTAAGCATCAGAGGAACAGCTATATACAGAAATGATCAAAAGGTTTATCTGGCCACTGATCAGGTAAATCTGACGCGCTCGACAGAATATCAAAATTGGGGCGGTTTGCGCTCTGAGCTTGTGTATGATAATGCGAAACAAATTGGAATGAATTTGCATACCGGAATGCGTGGAAAGCTTTTTGCAGAATACCTTCAACTGATTGAAGGCAATGCAAGTAATTTTGTTGTTTTAGGCTTCGACTGGCGGCATTATCTGCGGCTGCATCGTAATTTTATATGGGCCAATCGCATGGCAGGAAGCACCTCTTTTGGCACTGACAAACTCATTTATTATATGGGTGGTGTTGATAACTGGTTGATACCCAGCTTTAACCGGAATACGCCAATTGACTATGATCAAAATTATGTTTATCAAACACTGGCGACTAATATGCGGGGTTTCAATCAGAACATCAGAAACGGGAACAGCTTTGTAGTGATTAATTCAGAATTCCGTTTTCCGGTTTTTAGTTATCTCTTTCAAAACCCGATCAGCTCTGATTTTGTGCGGAATTTTCAACTGATTGCCTTTGGAGATATCGGAACAGCCTGGACAGGCCTGGATCCCTATAATCCCTCCAATTCACTATATACTTCCTATATCGAGCAATACCCGTTAAAGATTTCAGTGGAAATTCAAAAAGACCCTATTGTGGGAGGAGTGGGATTGGGGGCCCGTACCTCTTTGTTGGGTTATTTCCTTCGTGCCGATGTTGCCTGGGGAGTGGAAGATTTGAAAATTAACAAACCTGTATTTTATCTTTCTTTGAGTCTGGACTTTTAAACTTTTACACATGACAGTCTATACAGTTATTCTTCTCCTTTTGATAGGTTTGGTAGCCGGTGTTTTTAGCGGGCTTATCGGCATCGGCGGTGCCTTGATAATAATTCCTGCGCTGATATTTATCCTTCATATGGATCAGCATACCGCGCAGGGTACAAGCTTAGCCATTATGTTGCCACCAATCGGCTTGCTGGCCGCCTATAATTACTATAAGGCAGGGGCGCTCAATTTGCAGTACGCTTTAATAATTGCCGGAGCATTTTTTATTGGTGGTTATTTGGGATCAAAATTTGCCCTGTCAATTCCACTTGATACCCTTCGAAAAATATTCGCAATTGTCTTGCTTGTAATAGCTTTGAAGATGTTGTGGGGCAAATAAGTTTTTCTGAAAATAGCCATGCCAAACTTTTCATTTGACGTAAGAAAATAATTAACAATTCGTGAATAATTTGCATAACATCTTGCTACTGTTAGTGTAGCTGACTTATCAACAACCACCAGTTGAAAAAATGCCAGCCAGACCATCGAATTTTGATTGTATATTGCAAACCCTTTTCAAGTAGATGAAAAAAAACAATCTTACTTGTTTTATAGGGGTTTAACTAATAAGATCGCACAACTCAAAGGATTTTAAAAAATGGAAAACAACCTGTTTGCTAGTGTGGAAATTACTGATAAACAAGTACAAAAAAGTGATTTCTATGAGAAAGTATTGGAGAAAAGAACCAGGCCGGAATTGCAAGCAATGGAACAAGAAACAAACATGACTGAGAATTTTTCTGAAGTACCAAATCATCTCCAAAAACCCACAACCAAATATGCACATGAGGATGTGCTAAAATGGGCGACTGAATATTTTAAAGGGGATGTGCTGGCAGCAAATGTATGGATGAACAAGTATGCCTTAAAAGATAGCGATGGCAATATTTACGAACGCACTCCGGATGATATGCACAGGCGTCTTGCATCAGAGATCGCACGTATTGAGCAAAAATATCCAAATCCTGTAAGTGAAGAAGAAATTTATACAGTTTTAAAAGACTTTAAATATATCATTCCGCAGGGTAGCCCGATGGCAGGAATAGGAAACAACTTTCAGGTTTCATCACTTTCCAATTGTTTTGTAATTGGCAATGAGGGAAATTCAGATTCCTATGGAGGGATAATGAAAATAGATCAGGAGCAGGTGCAACTGATGAAACGAAGGGGAGGGGTAGGCCACGACTTGTCGCATATCAGGCCAACCGGAAGTCCTGTAAAAAACAGTGCGTTGACTTCAACTGGTGTAGTGCCATTTATGGAGCGCTATTCCAATTCAACCCGCGAAGTAGCGCAGGATGGCCGTCGTGGAGCGCTGATGCTTAGCATTAGTGTAAAACATCCCGATGCAGAAAAATTTATTGATGCCAAGCTGGAGCTTGGAAAAGTGACCGGTGCCAACGTTTCGGTGCGTATCACAGATGAGTTTATGAGGGCTGTGGTTGAGGATAAACCTTTTGTTCAGCAGTACCCGATCGACGATCCCAATCCCTGGTTTAAGCGCGAAGTGGATGCTAAACGGCTTTGGGACAAGATCATTCATAACGCCTGGGCAGCAGCCGAACCCGGTGTTCTTTTCTGGGATACAATCATAAAAGAGTCAGTGCCAGATTCGTATGCTGATATAGGATTTAAAACCCTGTCGACCAATCCCTGTGGAGAAATCCCGCTATGTGCCTACGACAGTTGCCGTTTGCTCGCTATCAACCTCTACAGCTATGTAAAGGCCCCGTTCACAACCAACTCCATTTTCGACGCAGAACTGTTTACCAAACATGCCCGTTTGGCGCAGCGAATTATGGATGATATTGTTGATCTTGAGATAGAAAAGGTTGACGCCATCCTGGCGAAGATAAAAGCAGATCCCGAAGCTGATGAAATAAAGATGGTTGAGCTAAACCTTTGGAATAACATCCGTAAAAAAGCCTTGCAGGGCCGGAGAACTGGAATTGGCATAACCGCCGAAGGGGATATGTTAGCAGCTTTGGGTGAGACTTATGGTTCACCTGATGCAATCAGTTTCTCAACAGAAGTACACAAAATGCTTGCACTTGAAGTGTATCGCTCATCGGTTGACCTGGCTGCCGAAAGAGGAGCTTTTGAAGTATATGATAGCGAAAAGGAAGCCAATAATCCATTTATTGCACGGATCCGCGAGAATGATCCCCAACTGTATGAGAAAATGAAGCGTGTTGGCCGGCGCAATATCGCCATGCTCACCATCGCCCCAACCGGAAGTGTAAGTATTTGTACGCAAACAACTTCCGGTATTGAACCTGTGTTCATGGTTTCTTATAAAAGACGCCGAAAAGTTAATCCAAACGATAGAAATGCGACGGTAAATTTTGTTGATGAAGTGGGCGATTCTTGGGAAGAATACAATGTATTTCACCCAAAATTTGAAACCTGGCTTCATGTGAACGGATTTGATGTGGAAGAGGTCAAAAATTATCCCGACTCACAGCTTAAAGAAGTGATTAAAATGTCGCCATATTACCAGGCCACTTCAAATGACATCAACTGGGTGAGCAAGGTGAAAATGCAGGGTGATATTCAAAAATGGGTAGATCATTCTATCAGCGTTACCGTGAATGTGCCTCAGGACGTAGATGAAGATAAGGTGAGCGAAATTTACAAAACCGCCTGGGAAAGTGGTTGCAAGGGAATGACGATTTATCGCGATGGCTCACGCTCCGGGGTATTGATCAGTGCGGATGAGAAAAAATCGAAAGATGCAGATAATGAAGAGTTTAAGGAAACCACTGCTCCACCACGACCAAAACGACTTGAAGCTGATGTGATCCGGTTTCAGAATAATTACGAGAAATGGATTGCTGTTGTGGGCAAGTTAAACGGAAAACCTTATGAAATATTTACCGGAAAAGCCGACGACTTTTTCCTTCCTCCCTGGGTTGAAGAAGGGGTTGTGATTCGGGAAAAAATCAAAGGCGAAAAAGCGCGTTACGACTTTCAATTTACTGATAAACAAGGTTATAAAATAACTGTTGAAGGCCTGTCAAGGTCATTTGACAAAGAATATTGGAATTATGCCAAGTTGATTTCAGGTATTCTACGGCATGGTATGCCCTTACCTTACGTGATCGAACTGATTCAAAATCTTACCTTAGATGACGACAGCATTAATACCTGGAAAAATGGTGTGGTAAGAGGAATAAAAAGGTATATTCCTGACGGCACAAAAGCTGATGGCAGCACTTGTCCCGAATGTGGATCAAACGAAAGCCTGGTATATCAGGATGGCTGTCTGACCTGCAATTCGTGTGGATATTCAAAATGCAGTTAGTAATCTGCAGACCAGATTTTTTTAACAAAAAAGGAGTTCATTTTTTTTGAACTCCTTTTTTGTTAAAATCGCTTTTTATGATAATCGAAGGTTTGCCTGTTGCGGAAATCACGAATTCGTTTGGCAATGACCAGAAAAATCTGAAAATCAGATTCCTGAAAATACTCAATTGCCGGCTGATGTTCGTTCACGGCATCAGCCAGCATCACTAAAAGCGAAAATTTGTAATTGACAAGCCATTCTCGTGCTTTGGCTTGTTTGTCAATAGCTCCGTCGAGGGCTGCCAGGTGATAAAACTTATGCTGCATCAGCCAATTAAAAGCTTCTTCACTTCCTCTGACAGCACTGCTCAGAGCAGCCAGTTCTGGATAGCCATTCGTGAGCAGCCAATTGAAAAACTGTTCTTTTTCTTCGTTAAAGGTTTCAGAAAAGGCCAATAATATTTTTGGAGGATAACGATTCATTTATATAAGGCTAAAACTTGAAATTTTAAACCAATGCAGTAATCCCTCCATCCTATTTTTAGTTGATCATCATAACCAGAAATTTGGATGAACTCCAAAAATCATCAGGATGCAAAATCCTGAGGCTGTCAATTTGTTTCTCGCTTCCTTGCAAAAACTCAAAACTTTCTTTCGGATGAATGGTGATTAACTGAGCTTTTTTACTAAAAACAGGCAAAGCTGATATCGTGCGAAGGTCTGCCTTAGTAAATAAACTTAAATCCGGTGTATGTGTAACTTTTTGGGTTTTGCCAATCCCGAGCAAACCACCTTCGCTCGTTATGATACCTTGCTCTTCAAGCATTTTTTTGGTTCCGGTGATGTAATAAACAGTATTTAACTCGTTTATTTTATCAACAATTTCGGCAGCTCTTTGCCGGCTCAGTTCCTCCATGGCTTCAAGATTTGCTTCCAGGTCCTGTATTTGAAGATTTTTACGCGACAGGTCAGCTTTAAGCTCCATCAGTTCCTGATCTTTTAGCCTGATTTGTTCACTCAGGTTTGCGATCATCTGCTCCAAATCCGAATTTTTACGTCCGCTAGTGTTTAGCTGACTTCTCAACTTATCCACAATTTGTTTGTTTTTGAGTAAGAGCTGATAAATGGCATCAATATCTCTGTTGATATTATCTTCATTAGCTTTTCTGGCTTCCGGATTATCGGTCTGGTCCGAGATGATTTTTTCCATCTGTTTGATCGAGTCCAAATTGGCTTGTATGGCATTGAAACTGCGTACATACTCCATTGCAAAGGCATCCTTGGATTCGCCAACGGCTTTCAAGCTGTCGGCAGTAAAGGTTAAATGTTCGATTTCTTTTTTGTATTTTTCTGTACAACTGCTGAAATAAATCAGTCCTGACAGAATCATCAGAAAAAACATTAAGCGTTTCATAATGGTCTCCTTTTTAAAGTTTAAGACTGCAAAATTAAGTCGAAGACTAAGCATTTTATCCTTCTATAAAAGATTTTTTTTGCTAGTTGTTCGTCTTATGAGGTTATAACGTAAAATATTGAGATAGATTGTGTTTCACTGTTGTCCGGTTTAATTCACACAAAAGTGCGCAACCGCCGGAATGATGTAGTTCCTCTGTTATAGCCAAAAAGCAAAGCAGTAAAAACGTCTCAGAGAAATATGAAATCGAGATTATTTTTGTTTAAAAAGTTTTTTGTTTCTTCCGGCGATTGCGTAAAACCCAACAGGTAACCTCCACCACCTGAACCACATATTTTTACCTCAAAGGGTTTTGTGCTATCTTTTTGAAAAAGAAATTTATACGAATCAGGAATCATTTTCGAAAATAAGTCAGTTTGCAAAGTTGAGATTTCAGAAAGATGATCCATCAACAAGTCGTAGCGCTGATTCAGAAAATCATTAATAACCAAATTCAGGGTGGGAATATAGGATTGTGACAGTTTTTTAAAGAAGGAATATTGATGCAACATCGTTCTGAAATGCGAAACTAAATATCCGGTTGATGAACTGAGTTGGGTATCAATCAGAAAAACACTTAATTGGGAATCAGCAGAAGGTTCAATTAAAAGCTTAAGAGTTGCGGGAATTCCATTTTGATCAATAACAATTGCTTTATTCAAATAGCAACACAGTGGATCAATTCCGGAGCTGTTTCCATGAAAAGCCGACTCGATAAGGGCCAGATTTTGTTTGAGCCTCGTAATATCAGTTTCATCCTGCATTTTGTAACGATCGTAAGTGGCAGCAACAAGTGCTCCTGAGCTGCCAACCCCATATTGTTGTGGGATTGATGACTGAAAGAGTAAGCCATTATGCAAATCTTTTTCAAAGGATTGCAGATCTAAAATTGTTGAAAGTGCCGGTGTGGATTTCAGATATTGTAAAAAACTAAATAGTTGATTGCCGGATTTATGATTGTAATTTGTGTCGTTGATTTCTTTGCCGGAGAAAACCCAGTTTCCGCTTACCTTTTTGAATGGCACTACCAATGCCCCCGAACCACAGATGATACTGTATTCACCAAATAGCATTATTTTTCCGTGAAATGATTTCCCCTTACTTATCATAATTGTAGCGGTGAAGGACCTTCCCCAACTTTATCGTCAATCCATTTTCCATTTTGACACCAGTGGATCAATTCATTTTGAATATAATCCAGAACCTTTTCCCTTTCATTTTCGGGATAGAGCAAATGTATATTTGGCCCGGCATCTAAGGTAAAGCAAATTGGGATTTTGGTGATTTGTCTAAAATTCCGGATTGCATTGATGAGGTTGAGACTGTTCGGTTTCATAAGTAAGTAGGCTGGTTTCGAGCTCATCATCAGGGCATGAAGCTGCAGTGCTTCTGATTCGGTGATTTGTATAAATTGTTCCAAATCGCCTTTTTGGAGTGCAGTGAGAAGCTCAACGGTATTATTGTTTGCAGTTTGATACCTGGCCCTGGCGTATGGATTTTGATCCATCAGTGCATGGCCGGCCCTGCTCGAAACAGTTTTTTCCGCAGCATCAGTAATCAGAATACTGTCGTAATAATATGCAAAAACAGGATGTACATGCGACTGCAAGGGTATTGCAAAGTGATCGTTGCTTTCTTTAACAACAGCTGTTTTGCCCCACAATGCTGCATACGGAAATACCGATCGCGAGGCACTACCCGAAGCAAGCCGCGAAAACCAGGAAGCTTTCATTAAGTCAATTGGTTGATGACTGAATTTTTGCTCCAGATCGAGGATGCCCATCACAAGCGCACTCATGGCTGATGCGCTGGAGGCAATGCCGGAAGAATGTGGGAATGTGTTTCTGCTTTCTATCTTAAGATGTAACTGATCCAGGAAAGGAAAAAATGATTTGATCTTCAGCAGAAACTGTTCAATTTTTCGTCCGAATGTTTCATTTGGCCTGCTGTCAAATTTAAAGCTGAGCAAACCTTCACCCTTTTTTCGCATTGAATAATGGATGCTTGTTTCGGTGCGCGATTCACTCAAAGTGAACGAAATGGATGGGTTGTTGGGCAATTGGTTGCCGTGCTTGCCCCAATATTTTACAAGTGCAATATTAGAAGGGCTTTGCCAGGAAATACTCCCATCAATAATTGTCGTGGCATGAACGGCTTCTTTAAGCCATTTTATTTCTGATTCTTGCATCAATTTGGGCTTAAAAGGTTAATTCATCAAATCGAAATACCGGCTTTAGTCCTTTGGTTTCAAAATATTTTTTCGTTTCCTTTTCATTTTCCTGTGAAGCTGCCAACAAAAAATCCCCTCCCCACGCACCAAGAGATTTTAGTGCGCCTTTAAAGTCCGGAAATTGATTTTTTACAGGTGGTAAATCAACAAGCTGGGATATCAGATGTTCATGTTGGATTATCAGTTCACAAAAATCATGAAAGTTATTGCACTGAATGATATTCTCGGTTAATTGATTCATTCGTTCAACGGCTACTTGTATTTTGTCGGCAGTAGTTTCCTCCTGAAACCGATGGATCGCCCCGGCACTGTCCTGCTTTTTGCCCTGATAAACGAAATAAAGTTTCGATTTAAAAGCCGGATCAAATGTTACCGGTTGAATGGTAGGCTGTAGGCCTTTTAATTTATAAATTATTGGATATGAAACCTGAGCACAGGCAATATCATAACCCGAACCACCAATTGAGAAATTGAGCAAAGTATAGGGATTTACTTTGGCCCAACGTGACAGCATCACAATTAAGGTGGAACTGCTTCCAAAGCCCCATTCCGGATCAAAATTCATTTTGGTTTTGAAATGATAGGACAGGTTGCCGGAAAAAACATTCGGATTGAGTTGGCTTAATGTAATTAGAATCAGTTGTAACTTGTTGGTCACAACTGAATTACTGGTTTCGATAATTGAGAGATCAGCCTGATTAAATCTCGTTTTAAACCATAATCCATTGGGCAGAGTGGCTTCCCACAGTATTTCAGGCTTTTTGTCAGCAACCTGGCTACGTACCGTCATTTGCTGCCCTTTGTTTACAGGCAAAGCGAGTGCTCTGGCACCATAAAGCACAAGATATTCTCCGGTTAACAGGAGTTTTCCGTTTGCTTTAAATGTTTGAATATTATCCACTTAACTGCGGAGTGATGCGATGTATTTACTTACACTCGAAAATGAAACCTTTTGATCTTTGAAGTGATCAACAGCAGCTGATTTTTCCTTTTCACTGGCATTAAAATGATTGAGGATATTGAAGAGATGCATTTTCATATGACCTGCCTGTATGCCAATGGTTGTTAGTGATTTGACAGCAGAAAAATTATTTGCAAGACCCATCACAGCAGCGATCATCATTAGTTCATTAGCTGTCGGATTACCGAGTAGCTCTAATGATTGTTTGGCAAGTGGATGCAGACTGGTCAATCCGCCAACAGTACCCAATGCAAGCGGAACTTCAAGAATAAAACGGAAGAGGTTATTTTCAATTTCCACGCGCGAAAGGCTTTGGTAACGGCCATGGCGGGAGGCATAAGTGTGTCCGGCAGCTTCAATAGCGCGGAAGTCGTTTCCGGTAGCAATTGCCACCGCATCAATGCCGTTATAGATTCCTTTGTTGTGTGTTGTAGCCCTGTAAGTATCAATTTGCGCGATTTTTACCGCCTTCTCAAATTTGCGGGCAAATTCCAGTCCGGAGAGTTTTTCATCCACATTTTCCAATTTATCAATCGAACATTCAACCCAGGTTTTCACCACACATTCGGGGGTGTAGTTCGAAAGAATTGCCATGATGATTTCAACCTGACGCTCTTCGGTACTGAGTTGAATTTGTTCTGATAAAAACTGTCTGAGGCTTTGGCCAAATTCTTCGAGCACAGAATTGATGAAGTTGGCTCCCATCGAATCGCGTGTGTCAAATGTAACAAGCAATTGATAATAATTGGCAAGTTGATCAGTCAAATCAACCAACTGAATATCCAGTACACCGCCTCCTCTTTTTTCCATGTTGGCGGTGATTGGTTTTGCTGATTGGATTAAATAGGCTTTGATCTGTGGCATCAGATGCCTGAGTGTATCAGCCTTCCCGGTCCAGTTGAAATGTACCTGTCCTATTTTTTTTACGTCCACAATTTCAGCATGAAACCCACCTCTTTCGCTCCAGAATTTTGCTGCTGCTGATGCCGCTGCAACCACCGAGCTTTCTTCTATAACCATCGGAACCAGATAGTTGCGTCCGTTGATAATCACATTGGGGGAAATACCATAAGGGATGTAAAAGTTTGTTATAGTATTTTCGCTGAATTCATCAAAAAGCTTTTGCTGATTCTCATCTGTATGCCAAAAGCTTTTTAGCAGGCTGATTACTTCGCCCGGATTTTCGAAGTATTCTGCAACCAATTTTAGCTTTTCTTCCTTTAATAATTTGGAAAAGCCTTTTATAATGATATCACGTTTTCTTATCATGGATACCTTTTGTTTGTTCTGCATCAAATGTGGTCATCAAAGACAGGAACAAATTAACGGAATATAAGTTTCATAATCAAAGAAATCCATAAAATCTTTTTACCATTCATCTTCAACCTGAACAGGTTCTGGTTTCATTTTCTCGATCAAAAAAGCACTCCATTGATCCACGTATTCGGCAATTTGATCCAGATAATTTTCCCATCGGGGATCGTAAGCAGGGTCTTCTTTATCAAGCCAGCGTTCAATTTCGAAGCGTGATGCTGTTTTCAGAAGCAAATCGGTAATGGTGTAACGGTAACGATTGTCTTTCACTTCCACTGTAAACTCGTAGATCACTGTGGGGCCGGTTTGTTCCAAGCCTTTTTCGTCGGTATATTTGAGCCGGATCGTATGTTTGCCCATGATTTTTCCTGATGGGGCATCACGAACTATTGTAACCCTTACAGGATCTTTATAATAATCGTTGAGCCAAAAAATACAACGGTTGAAGAGTTCCATCTGTTCGCCCTCTTCTTCAATTACTTGTTGAAACTTAATCTTTTTGGCTTCCGCGTCAAATGGGATAGTCTTTATCTGAGCCAATGCCATTATCGGTAGCATAACGAACAAGAAAAAATGGCTTTTAATGAGTCTTTTCTTCATGTTAAACAGATTGATTTATAGCGTGCCTGACAAAAGTAGTAAAAAAGTGGATGGTAAGGGACGAATATTTTTTAAAAGAAAAACCGGCTCTGTAAAGTCAGAACCGGTTTAAGGTATAAGTCAATGATCTAATTTTTACATCATTCCGGGCATGCCGCCACCGCCCATTGGAGGCATAGCCGGATGTGCGTTTTCGTCTTTATGTTCTACAAGAACACACTCAGTTGTGAGCAGCATACCTGCAATAGATGCAGCATTTTCGAGTGCGATTCGGGTTACTTTTGTTGGATCAATTACACCTGCTTCGTACAAATTTTCGTATTGTTCAGTACGGGCATTAAATCCAAAGTCGTCCTTGCCTTCTTTTACGCGGTTTACTACCACAGAGCCTTCCATACCGGCGTTTTCAACAATTTGACGGAGTGGTTCTTCAAGTGCACGACGGATGATAGCAACACCTGTTGTTTCATCTTCGTTTTCGCCTTTCAGATTAGCGAGAGCTTCTATGGCACGGATAAAGGCTACGCCACCACCAGGGATGATACCTTCTTCGATGGCAGCACGTGTGGCAGCCAAAGCATCTTCAAAGCGGTCTTTCTTTTCTTTCATTTCCACTTCGCTTGCTGCACCTACGTAAATCACGGCAACGCCTCCGGCTAATTTAGCCAAACGTTCCTGCAGTTTTTCTTTATCGTAATCAGAAGTAG
The DNA here is from genome assembly GCA_028704385.1 of Bacteroidales bacterium. Classification (GTDB taxonomy): domain Bacteria; phylum Bacteroidota; class Bacteroidia; order Bacteroidales; family F082; genus UBA5536. The sequence continues at coordinate 40,200 of JAQVLA010000001.1, forward strand.
TAGTTTCGATAAGGCTTTTAATTTGAGCAACACGGGCATCGATGTTTTCTTTGGCACCTTGTCCGCTTACAATGGTAGTATTTTCCTTGTCAATGGTCACTTTTTCTGCTTCCCCGAGCATATCCAGGGTGGCATCTTCCAGGCGATAACCTTTTTCTTCGCTGATTACGGTGCCGCCAGTCAGGATAGCGATGTCTTCAAGCATTTCTTTTCTGCGGTCGCCAAAACCAGGTGCCTTAACGGCAGCCACTTTTAATGAACCACGCAAACGGTTAACAACTAATGTAGCCAATGCTTCGCCTTCAACATCTTCTGCAATGATAATAAGTGGTTTGCCAGCCTGCATCGATTTTTCGAGAACAGGAAGCAGGTCTTTCATTACTGATATCTTTTTGTCGTAAATCAGGATGAAAGGATTTTCGTAAACGGCTTCCATTTTTTCGCCATTGGTAACAAAATAAGGCGAAATGTATCCACGATCGAACTGCATACCTTCAACAACATCTACATAGGTTTCGATTCCTTTGGCTTCTTCAACAGTGATAACACCTTCCTGTTTTACTTTGGTCATCGCTTCGGCGATCAAGCTTCCGATTGTCATGTCGTTGTTGGCGGAGATGGCTGCCACCTGTTTGATTTTATCATTGCTGTGGCCAACTTTCTGAGTTTGGCTTTTCAGGGCTTTGATAACTTCGATAACAGCTTTATCGATACCCCTTTTCAAATCCATTGGATTGGCACCGGCGGTTACGTTTTTAAGGCCTGTAGTAATGATGGATTGTGCCAAAACGGTAGCAGTTGTTGTACCATCACCAGCCAAATCGTTGGTTTTTGAGGCAACTTCTTTCACCATTTGTGCGCCCATATTTTCAACGGGATCGGTTAGTTCAACTTCTTTTGCAACGGTAACACCATCTTTAGTAATTTGTGGTGCACCATAAGATTTTTCTATGATCACGTTGCGGCCTTTTGGGCCGAGAGTTACTTTTACTGCATTAGAAAGTGCATCTACGCCTTTTTTGAGGCTGTCGCGGGCTTCGAGATTAAATAGGATGTCTTTTGCCATATGTTTAAAATTTTAAAGTTAATTGCTGATGGTTAGTTTAGATGATTGCAATAATGTCAGATTCGCGCATGATCAGATAATCTTTTCCTTCGATGCTGAATTCGGTTCCTGCATATTTTCCATAGAGTACCAGATCACCTTCTTTCACTGTTAAAGGCGTTTCGGCAGTGCCAGGACCAACAGCGATAACGGTTCCTTTCTGTGGTTTTTCTTTGGCTGTATCCGGAATAATAATTCCGCTGGCAGTTTTTTGCTCGGCAGCAGCAGGTTCAATGACCACGCGATCGGCTAAAGGTTTTAAAGTCAGTTTTCCCATAATTTATTTTTTAAGTTATTAATCACTTTTGATTCCAACAATGGAACGTTCTGCTGCTGGCACATTTTGTGCCAAAACCAAAACACAAAAAAAATGTCAGAATGTAATGACATTCTGACATTTTAAATCTCTTTTTAAAAACTATTACTCTTCAAAATCCTGAGCAGGAGGTGCCTGAAAATCTACTGGAGCCGTTTGTTCTATTTGATCGAGCAATTCGGTATCAAACTGACCGCTTGTGGCATTATATTTAGGAATGGCCAAAGTGGCAACCAGACTTAATACCAACAGTGCTACTGCCATCGACCAGGTGGCTTTTTCTAAGAAGTCAGCGGTTTGCCGAACACCCATGAACTGGTTTGATGAGGAAAAATTAGAGGCTAGTCCGCCACCTTTTGAATTTTGAACTAACACGATCAATCCTAATAAAACACTTATAATCAGGATTAAAACTGAGATAAATACGTACATTTTCTTTTATTTAACGTTTATTGCTTTTTGGCTTCTTCAATAAGGGCTGCAAAATAACTACTTTTTTCCGGATATTTCAAACTTAATTTTTCAAAGATTGAAATGGCTTTATCCCGATGTCCCTGATTGAGGTAAATTTTACCTAAGGTTTCACTTACAATATTTTCCTGATCAACCACACTGTTTTGTGCGAAAGTAAGTGGATTATAAAATTCAGGTTTTGATCTTGAAATGGAAGGGTTTTCGTTGATAAATTTATCAATCAGTGCTTTTTTTGTTGGTTGAATGCCTTGTTTTTGCCCATTTTGTTCAGCTTTCTTTTCCTGTTCGATGGCTCTTATTCGTTCGGCCAGAATTCTTTTTAGCTCTTCAAGCGATTGTTTTTTGTGAGGATATTCTGATTTATAAGGGCTTTCTTCTATTTTTTCAATGGTGGATTTGTCTGGTGCACTTTCTCCTTGCGCCCTGCTAAGTTTTTCAGTTGAAGTGTTTGATTTTATTTCAGGTTCTTCAATCTGATTATTTTCAACCTTATTTTCATCGGCCTGGTTTATTTGTTTCTCCTGACTTTTTTTTGTGTGGCTATATTCATCGGGCAGGTCTGGCAGTTCTCTTAACTGAGCAATTTTGCTGATGTGAAGCCTGAGAATGTTTCTGTCAGGAACAAGACATGCAGCCAATTTGAGTTGGCTGTCGTAAACAATATGATTTGTCAAATGCATATTGATGGCAAGCAAACTCTGAACAATACCGCTGTAAGGAAATTGAATAGCCAAATCCATCAGGTTGGTGATGGATTCCTTATTGAGTTTTTCAGGCTCTTTGAGGTATGTGATAAAACTTGCTTTATCCATAAAATGTTGTTTACCAGTTTACAACAGATTTATTGAAAATATCATCGACTAGCATTTCAACTATTTCGGTTATCAATGTTTGTTTCACTGCGTTTAAGTCCTGTTCACTTGGATAGTCTTTGTATTGCGTAAACTTGGTTTCAAAGTTACTGCTTTCTTCATACTTATTCGTAAAACGTACATTCACAGTAATCGTAAGGCGATTGAGGGCAGCCGTTTGATCACTTTGAATAGCAACCGGGGTAGTTCTGTAATCGGTAATTTCGCCTTCGAAAGCAAGATCACCGTTCTGATTAATCATATTCAGTGTTGTCTGATTCATGAATCTGTCGCGCAGACCATTTGTGAATTCATCACTTAACAACGGCTCAACCAGCATGGCAGTATTTTGAAAATACTGTACTGAAACGGTCTTGGCTTCCGGTGGAATAGAGGCTCCCGTAAAGGAATATACCCCGCAACCGTTCAGTAAGGGCAGGCTGATCAGCAGGAGTACAACTAATTGAAATTTAATTTGGAAACGTGCAATGTGCATAATCAAAGGTTGATGTTGTATTCTTTAATTTTTCTGTAAAGGGTGCGCTCGCTGATACCCAACTCCTGTGCAGCACTTTTCCTTTTTCCCTTGTGTTTTTCAAGGGCTCGTTTGATCATGTCGATTTCAGTCTTTTCGAGTGAGAGGTTTTCGTCAATGACTTCAGAAGGCTGGAACCCTGATCTGTCAGCATCAAGTTGTTGAATCTGAATTTCGGGCAGGTGTTCATTTTCAAATTCATCCAGATCATCAGCAAATTGTCTGATTATTTGGTTGTTGCTGTGTCCAAAATCATCGTCAATGCCTTTGGCTGTAATAATTTCGGCCATGGTCTTGCGCAAATCAAGGATGTCTTTTTTCATATCAAAAAGCACCTTGTATAAAATGTCTCTTTCTGAAAGCTTTTCCTTTTCATCCTGACCTTTGTAAAGAACGGGCAGGGAATTGCTGTTGTCAGCCGGAAGATACATCTTAAGTGTTTGAGCATCAATTCGTTTTTCCTTTTCGATAATAGAGATTTGCTCTGTCACATTTTTTAGCTGACGGATGTTTCCCGGCCATCGATAGGCTTCAAGTAACTGCACTGCCTCATCGGTGAGTTGAAGTGGTGGCATGCGGTATTTTTCTGCAAAATCATTGGCAAACTTTTTAAACAGCATCAGGATATCCTCTTTTCTTTCTCTCAATGGAGGAATCATGATGGGAACTGTATTGAGACGATAATACAAATCCTGACGAAACTCACCTTTTGCAATGGCTTCCGGAATGTTAACATTGGTGGCAGCAACCACGCGCACATCGGTTTTGATCACTTTGGAGGAACCGACTTTAAGAAATTCACCTGTTTCGAGCACCCGAAGAAGCCTGACCTGTGTCGAGAGTGGAAGTTCGGCAACTTCGTCCAGAAAAATTGTGCCGCCATCCACCACTTCAAAATATCCTTTGCGGGCTTCGTGCGCACCGGTAAAAGATCCTTTTTCGTGACCAAAAAGCTCCGAATCTATCGTGCCTTCCGGAATGGCACCACAGTTTACGGCAATGTAGGAGCCGTGTTTTCGGGCACTTGCCTGATGAATTATTTTTGGGAAGACTTCTTTTCCGGTGCCACTTTCGCCGGTTATCAAAACTGTCAGGTCGGTGGGAGCAACCTGCACCGCCACATGTATGGCGCGTTCCAGAAAAGGATCGTGTCCGATAATTCCAAATCGTTGTTTGATCGACTGAAGTTCCATGATATTTTATTACTTGCTAAAGATAATCAAAACTGTTACTCACGTAAAGTGGCATCAAAGCTTTGCTCCAAAGCCTGCCTGATACGGTTCATACTTTTTTCAATGATTTTGTCAGTCAGTGTTTTCTCGTTATCCTGTAATACAAAGCTTAAGGCATAGGATTTTTTTCCTTTCGGAATTTTGTCACCTTCGTAAACATCAAAAATACCAACCGATTTTAGCAGTTTTTTTTCTGCTTCCAGAGCTGTGGTTCTTATTTCGTGAAAGCTTGCAGACTGATCAAAAACCATGGCCAGATCACGGCGTACGGACGGAAACTTCGGGACGGCTGTAAAAAGTTTAACTTGCTTTTTCTGATTGATTTTCATCAGCGTAGTCCAGTTAATACTGGCATGAAAAACGGCTTTTTCGAGGTCGGCAAGCTTAAGTGTTTTCATACTTAGTTTTCCGATCTGCATCAGCATTTTTTCATTCAATTCATAGCTCAGGGCAAAATCGTACAGCTCATTTGATAAGGTTTGTATCTTGAATTGCTTCAAATCAAAACCCATCTTGCTGAAAATCCCTTCGGCAAAATATTTAAGATCATAAAAATCTGTCGGTTTATCTTCATGATTCCAGTTTTCTTCTTCACGAAGTCCGGTGATAGCCAGATCAAGCTGTGTATATTCCTGATAAGGAGCCAAAGCTTTTTCGGTTGAGCTTGTTTTTTGTTTGTCATATTGATAAACATTGCCAAACTCGAAGCATTTCAGATTTGGGTTTTTACGGTTAGTGTTATAAGCAATGGTTTCGAGAAGCCCATAAACCAGCGTTTGCCGCAACACATCGAGCTCGTTACTTAAAGGGTTGAGGATTTTTACATTTTTTGTTTCATCAAAAGCAGGATGTTTTTGGGTGTAAGCCGATTTGGTAAGTGAGTTGTTCATCACCTCAAAAAAACCGTTAAAAGCCAACATATCAGCGATTTGCTGTTGAATCTGATCTGTTTTATTATTTTCACCAGCATGAATTGCGGCATTGATTTTTTCGGGAATGCGTATATTGTTGTAACCATAAATACGCAAAACTTCTTCTACCACATCAGCCGGACGATACACATCCACCTTGTAGCCCGGCACTTCCATTTCAATGGCTTCATCAGATTGATTCAGAATTATCATGCCAAGGTTTTCGAGAATCGGACGAACAATGGCAGGTTCAATTGGTTGCCCTGCCACTTTATTCAGGTAGTCAAATGAGAGCTTAACTTTTTTTGGTTCAATGCTTTTGGCCAGCACATCTTTTATTTCTGAACTTATTTTTCCGCCTGCAATTTCCTTCATCAATAACAGGGCTCTTTTCAACGCATAGGTAGTGATACTGATGTCAGAACCACGCTCGAAGCGAAAAGAAGCATCTGTTTGCAGGTTGTGATGACGGGCTGTTTTGCGGATATAACGCGAATCAAAACAAGCACTTTCCAGAAATATCGCCGATGTTTCCTCCGTGACGCCAGATTTCAAACCACCAAAAACACCGCCAATGCACATGGGTGCTTCGACATTGCATATCATCAGGTCGTTGGCTGTAAGCTTTCGCTCCTGCTCATCAAGCGTCACAAAAGGAGTGTCGTTTGCCAGTGTTTTTACGATGATTTTGTTTCCTGTTACGGTTTTGGCATCAAAAGCATGAAGTGGCTGACCGGTTTCAAACAATACATAATTTGTGATGTCAACAATATTATTGATCGGTCTTACCCCAATCGCTTTTAATCTGTTTTGCATCCACTCGGGTGACGGAGCCACCTGCAGTTCGCTGATTGTGCTTCCGGTATAGCGTGGACAGGCATGTGTGTTTTCGACCTCAACTTCGATGTCAAGATCTTGATTGTCAATCGAAAAGGTTTCAACTGATGGCATCTGAAGTTTATATTTCTGAAAGCCTGCGCGATGATTCAAAGCAGCAGCCAGGTCTCGTGCCACGCCAATATGCGACATGGCGTCAGAGCGGTTTGGTGTTAATCCAATTTCAAAAATAACATCCTGTTCAATATCAAAAAGACGGGAGGCCGGAATACCAATTTGTGTTTCATCAGGCAATACCATGATGCCGTCGTGCGAATCGCCAAGACCCAGCTCATCTTCGGCACAGATCATGCCTTCGGACAACTCGCCCCTGATTTTGCTTTTTTTGATCTCAAAAGCATCATCAGCATTATACAGCATCGTACCAACAGTTGCTACCAGCACTTTTTGACCTGCAGCTACATTTGGAGCTCCGCAGACAATGGCAAGAGGTTCTTCCAGTCCCACATCCACAGTTGTAAGGCTTAACCTGTCAGCATTTGGATGTTGTATACAACTTAATACTTGCCCTGTAACAATGCCTTTCAGGCTTCCTTTTACTGATTCGAAAGGGATAATGTCTTCTACTTCAAGGCCGGTTGCAGTTAAAACCTGCGCCACTTCTTCGGCGGGAAGGTCGCAATTGATATACTGTTTTAGCCAGTTGTAAGATATCTTCATGGATCTTAGCTAATTAAATTGTGGACTAAATATCTGTCCGATATGATTCGAATTGTCAGAGTGTTTCTGAATGCAAAAGTACAAATTAATGTCAATCTGTCATGTTTAATAAGTACGCGACAGCTTTCATTATTTGCATTTTTTAGCCAATCTGTCCCCAGTCGAATGCTTGACGAAAATGAGAAAGGAAATATTTTTTTGTGGTTTGGTTTTCTTCTTGTGATAATGTTGGATCATCATCAAGTAGTTGCCTGACAATAGCTCTGACGTGTTTTATCAGTTTTTCGTCTTTAACAAGGTCGCCAATTTTCAAGCCAACAGGACCCGATTGACGAGTGCCTTGTGTTTCGCCTGGGCCTCTGAGTTCCAGGTCAACTGCAGCTATTTCAAAACCATCTGTGGTACGAACCATAGTCGCCATGCGTTTTTTGCCATCTGCAGAGAGTTTAAAATCGGTCATCAAAATGCAATAGGACTGATCAGCACCACGTCCAACCCTTCCTCTCAGCTGATGCAGCTGCGATAAGCCAAAACGATCGGCATGTTCGATCACCATCACACTGGCATTTGGAATATTTACACCTACTTCGATCACTGTGGTGGCAACCATAATATGTGCCTGGCCTTTGATAAAACGCTGCATTTCAAAATCTTTGTCCTCCGCTTTCATTTGTCCGTGAACCACACAAATGCGGTAATCTGGTTCAGGGAAATCACGCAACAAACTTTCATAACCTTCCTGCAAATAAATCAGGTCAAGTTTTTCTGACTCTTTAATCAGTGGATACACTATATAGATTTGTCTGCCTTCAGCAATTTGTTTTTTCATAAAACTAAGTAAACGCAATCGTTGACTTTGATAAAGATGGACTGTTTTAACAGGTTTACGTCCGGGAGGCAGTTCGTCAATGATTGAAATGTCCAGATCCCCATATTGCGTCATGGCGAGGGTACGTGGAATTGGCGTGGCCGTCATTACCAGCATATGTGGAGGAAGATCGGTTTTTTCCCAGAATCGGGCACGTTGAGCTACGCCAAAACGATGCTGCTCATCTATGATAGTAAGTGCCAGCTTATGGAATTTTACCTTTTCTTCTATCAAAGCATGTGTGCCTATGATGATTTGCAGGCTGCCATCTTCAAGACCTTCGTGGATTGGTTTTCTGTCACGTGCTTTTGTCGATCCGGTTAAGAGTGCGATCTTTACCGGCATATCAGCCAAAAGTTCTTTGAGTGATTGAAAATGCTGAATGGCCAATATTTCGGTGGGAGCCATCAAGGCAGCCTGATAGCCATTGTCCAAGGCGATAAGCATAACCATCAGTGCCACAATGGTTTTTCCGCTGCCAACATCACCTTGCAATAAGCGATTCATTTGGAAACCGGATCCCAGATCATGTCTGATTTCACGGATTACTTTTTTCTGGGCTTTAGTGAGCGAAAAGGGCAGATAACTTTCATAGAAACGGTTGAAGTGCTTGCCAACTTTGCTAAAAATAATTCCTTTCATCTGTGTTTCCCGCTGGCGTTTTCGGAGCAACATATTCAGTTGCATAAAGAAATATTCTTCAAATTTCAATCGGCTGGTGGCCGACTGAAGATTTCTCAGATCAGATGGCAAATGGATTTGGGCAAATGCCCTATTCCTGTCCATCAACTTATATTTTAGAAGGGTATTTTGAGGAAGGTTTTCAGGAATTGTATGTTTAATTTGTCCCAGCAGATTTTTAACAAGTCTAGCAAGCTGCTTGCTTCCCAGACCTGTATTTTTAAGTTTTTCGGTGGTGTTGTAAACACCTTCCAGACTTTCGCCAATGGGTATGATATCCGGTTGGTAATCTTCAATATCAGGATGAACAAGGTTGAATCGGTTGTTAAAAACCGAAGCTTTTCCAAAGAGGACATATTGTTTACCGGGTTCAAAACGGGTTTTAATCCATTTTAGACCTTTAAACCACACCAGTTCGATGCTTCCGCTAGCATCAGAAAATTGAGCAGTTATTCTGGTAACTCTTTGTTTACCATGCAACTGCATTTGTGTAACCTGACCAATGAGCTGATAATAAAGCTGATCGTTATTGATGTCGGCCACCTTGTGAACCTTACTTTTATCAATATATCTGAAAGGAAAATGAAAAAGCAGATCGCCGAAAGTAAAAATTTCAAGCTCTTTATTGAGCATTTCGGCACGTTTTGGGCCAACGCCTTTTAAAAATTCGATTTTATTATCGAGCAGATTGCGCTCCATCCAAACTGGTTTTGGTGGCTAAAATACAAAGTAAATGCTTGTCCTTGGGCTCGGATTGACCTATGATGATGCCGGCTGAAGGAAAATAGTGAGTATTTCGACTAATTTTTCCAAACTCAGTGGTTTACTCAGGTATGCATCAAACCCTAATCCAAGGTATTGTTTTTCCTCGCTCAACATAGCGAAAGCGGTAATAGCGATGACAGGGATGGTTAGTTTTTGATGCCTGATTTGTTTAAATGCCTCTATTCCATCCATTTCGGGCATCTGAATATCCATGATAATCAAGTCGGGCTGATGCTCAACAGCCAGGTCAAGGGCGATTAATCCGTTTGATGCATGAATAACATTTAAGTTGAGTTTTTTGAGCATCGTTTTGACTAGAAAGAAATTGGTATCAACATCTTCTGCAACGAGTACTGTTTTTCCTTTGAAACTGGGTAGTGCAGGATAAAGCGGGGCCTGTTCTTCTATTTTGCATGATTTATTTTCGTTATCGGAAGGCAGCGTAAAATAAAACGCTGTGCCTTTATCCAGTTGTGATTCTACCCAAATTTTACCGTTTAATAATTCAACAAGATGCTTGGTGATTGCAAGTCCCAGGCCGGTGCCCCCATAGAGGCGTGTGTGTGAATCGTCGGCTTGTCTGAAGCGTTCAAACACAACTTCCAGCTTTTGTTCCGGAATGCCAATGCCGGTGTCTCTGACAAAAAACTCATATGAACTATTTATACACAATGCTCCAAACTCAATTTCGCCCACTTGCGTAAATTTCATTGCATTGCTCAGCAAATTGGTAAGGATTTGTTGCAAACGCAGCCTGTCGGTTGTGATCAAGGCTGATTTGAGTTCTTCTTTGTGTGTGAGCAGTAGCTTGACATGGGATTTGCCGTTTCTGTCCATTTGCTGACGGAATCCCTGAAGCATCTCGTCCATAAGATCGATCAGTTTGAATTCGGATGTCTGGATTTTTAGTTCACCCGCCTCAATCTTTGAAATATCAATGATGTCGTTGATAAGATTTAGAAGTAATTTACCGCTCGACTTAATCATTTCGATGAATTCCATTTTTTCTTCAGGGCTGTATTCATCCGTTGAGAGCAGATCAGAAAAACCCAGTATAGCGTTCATCGGTGTTCTGATTTCGTGACTCATATTAGCCAGGAAAGCAGATTTAAGGCGGTCAGAATCTTCGGCTTTGTTTTTTGCTTCAACAAGTTCGTTTTCAAAGTTTTTGCGTTGAGACACATCTTCAAAAACACTTACGATGCCAGCAAATTCCTCTGCATTAAACATGGTAGCCGCTTTAAAGTGGATGTACCTTATTTGTTGATCCAGTCGAAGTCTGAATTCTGCCTCAAATACTCCATCCTTAGCTTTGTGTGCATTTTTCCAGATGATATCCATTTTGTTGCGGTCTTCGAGTAAAATATTTCTGAACCATAATCCATCAAGGAATATTTGTTTTGGAAGTCCGAGAATTTCAGTCAGGTTGTTGTTTACAAAAATTATGTTTCCTTGTGCATTGGTAACAGCAACACCAAGAGGTGAAGTTTCGCTTATTTTCCTAAACTTTTCTTCGCTTTGTTTTAAGGATTGATAGGTCTGATCGAGGGTCGTCATCTGTTTTTTAAGTTCCCGCGTTCGTTCCTCAACACGTTCTTCCAGTTGGAGGTTTGTTATTTCGAGCAGGCGACTTTTTCGTCTGTTTCGCCTGACAATAGTGATAAGAATAAATATGATCAATGCTAATAAGGTGGCCAGCAGGGCAAAAATGATGTAGCGTATTCTAAGTGATTGCTGTGATAGTTGCAAACGTAAAATCTCATTTTCATCATCAAGCTGTTTGGTTTGATAGCGAACTTTTATTTCTGTCATCTCATGGTGACGGCGTTCATTGACAAGTGTGTCTTTTAATTTGTTAGCCAACAATAAGTTATCATAAGCTGTTTGATAATCCTGACGGGCATGTGCAATTTTCTGACTTAAGAGATAATTGTACAACAATACATTTTTTTCAGTTGTTTTTTCAGCTAACTCTTTGGCTTTACTGAGGTAGTTTAATGCTTCTTCATATTTACCCTGTTCAAAAAGGTACTCTGCCATTTGGTTGTATACCTGGCTGAGTCCAAAATCTGCTTTAGATTGCAAATAAACGGCTTCAACCTCTTTTAAGTATCGCATGGCATCATCATACCGGTGTAATTTAAACATTACTTTGGCCAGGTTGGCTTTGGTGTTCGCTGTTTCGGCAGGCAGATAATAGTTGTCGTAAATGTTGAGTGCGGCAATAAAATAGTCGAGTGCCCGTGCCAGGTTTCCAATTTCTAAAAATACCATACCCAGTGCGTTTTGTGAATAGGCTATTTGTGGTTCATCATTTAAAAACTCTTTGATGACCAGGGCATCTGTGTGATATTTAATAGCTTGCTCGTAATCTTTATAAAAGAAATAAACCTGACCGATATTTGCCAGTGTAACTGCAGTTCCAGCACTATCATTCATTTGTTTATAATCGCTCAAGGATTCCAGGTGCAAGGCAAAGGCCTTTTCGTAAATGTGTAATTTGCGGTAGCATACAGCTTTTTCGTTTCTGATTTCGGCTTTCAGTTTTTTAGCACCAAGAGATTCAGCCAGCGTCATTGCATTTCGGGCATATTCAATCCCTGAAGCAGGATCAATATTGCGAAGGCTTTTTATGAGTGCTCTGTATGTTTCTAATTTTGTTAACCCATCTGTAAGTTCAAGCTGATTACGGAGGCTGTCAGCAATTTTATGACTGTCGGTTTGTGCCTGAAGGCTGGCCTGAAGACAGACATGAGCCGAAAACAGCACAAAAAAAAGAACTACATTGGCAAAAGATATTTTCATGCTGAAGTAATTAATCCAGACCTGGTTAATGATTGAGCACTACAAAATTAACAAAGCTTTTCGATAATTGAAAATTGCCTTGCAAGATTTTATTGTTTCAAATGTTTCTCAAGCAACGAAATAAGTTGGTTGCAATCAATTGGTTTTGAAAGGTAATCGTCGAAAGGCGCATTACTTCTGTCAAAAGATGGTGTATCTGTATAGGTTGAATGTGATATTACTTTTAAATCGGGTCTGATTTTTTTTATTATCAGAGTGGTTTCCAGGCCATCAATTCCGGGCATATTATAATCCATCAACACTGCACTGAGATTTAAATCATTTTTTACTATATCAATAGCATCGTATCCGTTTTCGGCCCAGCTGACCAATACCCCATTCCTAAAGAGCATGGCTTTGATTAATAAGAAATTGACTTTCAAATCATCAACTACAAGTATATGATTGATTGCTGACATTAAACCCTCCATTTCAGGAATTTTCTAATATGACTCTATTAGCACGCAATGTGCCAAAAGAGTAAACATCACATTGTCAAGGATATATGAATCGGAGAGAATTTGAATAAGTTCCTTAAATGGAGAAAATTCCTAAAATTGGAATAAATCTATAAATCAAACTATAAATTCTCGTTGAAATAATTGGTTATCATTTTAATCAGGTGAGCACGATCTTTTCCTCTTACATTATGTTCGTGGCCCGGATAAACAAAATAGTCCACCAACTTGCCTGCGTCAACGGCTGCCTTAAGAAATGCCAGGCTGTGTTGCCAAACCACAACCGGATCGTTTGTTCCGTGAATGATCAGCAGTTTTCCTTCCAGCTGATCAACTTTATTGATCAAACTGGCCGATTCGTAACCTTCCTGATTTTCATCCGGTGTATCCATATAGCGTTCGCCATACATGATTTCGTAATACTTCCAATCGATTACCGGACCTCCTCCAACTGCTACCTTAAATATCTCAGGATGTTGTAGTTTCAGACTAACCGACATAAAACCACCATAACTCCAGCCATCCACACCAATACGGTTTTGATCCACAAACGGCAGTGAGTTTAAATAATTTATACCTGTGAGTTGATCTTGAATTTCTGTTTTACCAAGCTGACGGTGAATGATTTGCTCGAATTCGGCACCCCGGTTAGCCGAACCGCGATTGTCGAGTGTGAAAACAATATAACCTTGTTGGGCAAGGTAATTAAGATAATAATTGGCACCTCCCAGCCAACTGTTGGTAATCAATTGGGCATGAGGACCTCCGTAAACATAAACAATCACCGGATATTTTTTTGTACTGTCCATATTGGGCGGTGATATCAGTCGGGCGTAAAGTGTTGTACCGTCCACGGCTTCCAACTCCAGAATTTGTGTTTTGCCTATAGCATAGTCTTTAAGTGGATCTTTTGATTGTAGCAAGGTTTTGATTACCTTGCCTTTATCATTGGTCAGGTGAATAGTCCTGGCAGTTTCCAGGTTACTGAATGAATCCAACAGGTATTTCCCGCTTTTGGAAACAGAAACATGATGAGTGCCGGCTGTTTCCGTTACTCGAATCATTTTATCCTTTTGATAATCAAGTTTATAGAGATGACTTTCCAGCGGACTTTCGGCAGTTGCATAAAAATAAATAAATTTCCCTGAAGCATCGAAGAAAGGTTCCGAAGTTATCATCCAATCTCCGGAGGTTAATTGCTTAAGTAGCTCTCCTTTAGCAGAATAGAGGTACATATGCCTTAAACCATCTCTTTCGCTTAGCCAGATAAACTGGTCTGACTTATTTGGCATGAAGAAAGCCGGATGCTGTGGTTCAACGTATTGCGGATCGTTTTCCTCGAAAAGGGTTTTTTCGAATCTCCCGTCAATAATATTGTATGCATTAAATTTTAAATGATTTTGCTCCCGATTCAGGATTCCGATATAGATTTTTTCGCCGGAAGGATCCCAGGTCACAGCCGTAAGGTATTGTTCTACAGGTTCTCCGGTTTGAATGCTTAGTGTTGTTTTTTGTGTCAGGTCATAAACCATTAGTTTCACTTCATGGCTTTTCATGCCGGCCATAGGATAAGGTTCATTTTTCAATGTAGCAATACGTTCATTGGTATTAACCAACGGATAATTGGTTACCATGCGTTCATCCATTTGATAAAATGCAAGCTTTCGTCCATCTTTCGACCAGAAAATGCCATCACTTATTCCAAATTCATTTCGGTGAACCGATTGCCCGCTTACAACACCTTTTGGTTCATTGGTAATCTGAATGTGATCTTCGCCAACGGCCAGATAAAGATTGTTTTCTATGGTGTAAGCAGTATGCAGTTCAGGTTCAAATACTGTTTTGTTTTTAGCTTCTTCAGGGAAATTTGTAATGTGATATAACCGTTCTAAATCAGGAGAAAGTCCAAAAAGTTTGTTCTGCTGAAAAAACCAACCCCTGCCATCCTTTAACCAATTGATGGAAGGAAATCGTTTCAGGCTGTCGAGCTGCTGTTTTGCAGCCAGCGAATTGAGCTGGTTAAGTGTTAAGAGCACCCTTGACTTGCCTGATTTTGCATCTGTAAGCCACAAAGTATCTTTCTCAAAATGCTGGTAACTATCGGTGTGGCCAAACCAATTTAGTTGTTGCAAACGGTCCGGGAATAAAGCCGGATTCATCCAGGCTGCATCAGTTTCGGTTAGCTGTTTGTCCTGGGCAAAGAGATTTAAACTGGTAAAAGCCAGCAAAATAAATACAAGAAACTGTAATTTTTTCATAAGAAGAAGCTGAAATATGTAAAAGGTCGCAAATTAAGGAAAATCTGCTATTGTGTTTGAAAAGAAAATCATTTGCGTTATTTGCCTGACTTAATGTGCTTTGTGAACAGCTTCGGTGAATGATGGTAAAAGTTCAGGATTATGTTCTATTGCATTGCCTACCACCACAATATCAGCTCCGGCCTTCAATGCGTTGGAAGCCATTTGTGGGGTTTTGAGGCCGCCACCAATAATCAATGGAACCTTGATGCTACCTTTTACAGCTTCGATCATAGTTTCGGGAACCGGATTGAAAGCACCTGAACCAGCATCCATAAAGATTAATTTCATGCCCAGCATTTCGCCTGCCATTGCTGTGCATAAGGCGATTTCATTTTTGTCGGACGGAATCGGAACGCTGTTACTCATATAACTTACCGTGGTGGGTTTTCCGCTGTCGATAAGCATATAACCCGTCGAAATTACTTCAAGGCCTGCAAGTTTTAGGTAAGGAGCCGAGATAACATGCCGGCCAATCAGCATTTCAGGATTACGACTGGAGATCAGGCTTAAAAACAGGAAGGCATCTGCTTTTTTGCTGAGTTGTAGCGAATTGCCCGGAAAAATAATAACCGGAATATCAGAATGTGTTTTAAGAATTTTGATACAACTATCCATATTGTCATTGGTAAGCAAACTGCCACCAACAAAAAAGAAATCAACACCTGCTTTCTGAGCATTTATTGCAAGTGCCGTAATGGTTTTATCAGTAGGCTTATCCGGATCAACCAATACTGCAATTTTTTTTCCGGGCGAATTTAGTTGGTTGTAAACAGACATAAGCGGATGTGTTTAATTCAGAAAAGATTTTGATCTGCTGTTTGAACCTACGAAAATACACATTACTCATCAATCAGGATGACATTTTTTCGCACAAATATTTATCTTTCTTAAAAACACCAATAAGGATGTTGTTTAATGCAAAACAACAAGCTTATGACCCTTATCCATTAAGCCTTCGGAAGTTTGAATGAGATAATAGTACACACCATTTTTAAATTGCTGTGTGTTTAGTCTGATCGTGTTGGATACACCTCTGACCAATTTGATTTTTTCTGTGTAAACCGTTTGACCTTCGTTATTGAATAAAATAAAATTACCAGAGGATTGAATTGTTGACGCAACTTGAATAGTTGTATAATCTGAACAGGGGTTTGGAAGGTTCTGGAAAATAATTGTTTTATTTGGATTTACAGCATTTTCTTCAGTGTTTACAATCAATTTTTCGTATTGAAGTCTTACCTCATCATACCAAACATTGAGTTCGCTGGCCAGCTCGTATCCCCCAACGATCTGACCAGTAAGTAATTTGTCAGGTGCGTTACTAATTGTTCCGTCTATGACGAATTGATTATTATGGAGTACTGTCATTAACAGATCATTTCCTGTTTGCGTTACACTATATTTAATGTTATTCACATTTTCCATATCTACAAAAGCAGAACTTACTGCCTGTGGTTCCGGTAATCCGTTGGCATAACCTAGATAAACCTCATCATCTTCGTACCAGACCGCGATAAAGTGTTTTGAATCAAAAATTCTTCCAAAGCTTCCAGTTCCGTTCATACCTGTTCCTCCTGCATCAATATCAATGGTAAAATCCTTCACTGCACCAACTGGTGAAATTACCATAAGTTGGGAATCAGGATCGCCTGAATAGAGAAAATTGAGTTTGCCATTATTGATAAATAGTGATTCAGCTAAATCGTCATAATCACCAAACCTGAACCAGGGCGAATTGTTATTGTTAAAAGGATCAGTGAATAAAGCTTCATCCGTTTGATAAGGAGTATAACGAATGTCCACCTCAGTAATTGGAAGGTAAATCGGGTTGTCATCTTCAGCACCAAATCCAAGAACCAATTGTCCGTAAAGTAAATCCGGATCAACTGAAACAATGGTTCCACTTTGGAACAATTCATCGTTAATAAAGAGGTAAACCATCAGGTCGTTTCCAATCTGCATGGTTTCAATAGCTATGCTGTTGATTTCCGTAGCAGGGTCAGGAATGCTAAAAAGTTCAGTAAGCTCAGGATCGGTGTAAGATACGATGTCGTAGGTATAAACAACCGAGATGCCGTTTTCATCTCCCATCAGACCCAGCATCGAACGGAAGCCTGCAATGCCTATAAAACCGAGCTGTACTTCAGAATTTTGTCCAATACTTAGTTTAAAGGAAAAATCACCCTGAATTGCTCCAAGTGGTGTGAGAATCTGAAAATAGTCTTCATGAGGTGAATCAATAATAAGTTGACTATTGGCCACAGATATAGTGGCAGCAGTGCTCGTAAAAAACCAGCCATCTGCATCCGTAGAATTATCGAAGCTGTTAAAATAGTGCTCCGAATAGTTTTGTGATTTTAGGTTTGCAGACAATAATGTTAAACCTGCAATGCATAACATTACAAATAATTTTGTTTTCATGGTTTTGGTTTTTGGTGATCAATTGAGTATCCAATGTAAAGATAAATCACCAAATACTATTTGTCAATATTGTCCAAAAGGTGAATAAAAAAATGTGAAGTGTCTTTTGTAATCTATTGTTTGTTAAAAAACAGCTTCTGCAATTTTTCTGATATTATCAGATTTCCCCATGGTATAAAAATGCAAAACGGGAGCCTTTTGGGCAATGAGTTCTTTGGCTTGCGCAATGGCCCACTCAATGCCCAATTGTCTTACGGTTTTGTTGTCTTTGCATTTTTTTATCTCTTTTACGAGAATTTCGGGTAGATCAATATGGAAAGTCTGCGGGAGTTTTTGCAAATGCGATAGCACCGAAACTGGTTTTAAACCGGCAATAATGGGTACATCAATTCCGGCAGCACGACAACGTTTTACAAAATCGAAGTACTTCTGATTGTCGAAAAACATCTGGGTAACAATATACGAAGCACCAGTATCAATTTTGGCTTTCAGGTGCTGCAGATCACTTTCCATATTGGGTGATTCCATATGTTTTTCGGGATAGCCCGCTACACCCATGCAAAAATTTGTAGGAGTGGTATTTAAAAGGTCTTCGTCCAGATATTTGCCCTGATTAAGGTTATAAACCTGTTTTACCAGATCAATTGCATGGGCATGGCCTCCAGGTTCGGCCTGAAAATATTTTACCGAAGTTTGTGGATCACCGCGGACAATCAACAGGTTTTTCACACCCAAAAAATGTAAGTCGATCAAAGCGTTTTCGGTCTCTTCACGGGTGAATCCACCACAGATAATATGAGGTACAACATTGGCATGATAACGATACATCAAGGCGGCTGCAATGCCGACAGTTCCGGGACGCTTTCGTACTGTTTTCTTTTCGAGTAAACCATTTTGAAGCGGCTTGTATTCAAACTCTTCCTGATGATAGGTTACATTTACAAAAGCAGGCTCAAAATCCATCAGCGGTTCAACAGCCTGCTGGATATGCTCGAAATGTTGGCCTTTAAGGGGAGGCAAAATTTCGAAGGAAAACAAAGTTTTATCAGATTTTGCAATTTGTGAAGTAACACTGGGTAGTTCGAGCATAGCTTAGTAGTTGAGGTTTGCGTTTAAAAGTCTTTCCGTTTCAGCGATCGACCTATTGATGCGTTTGCTGTAATCTTCAATTTGATCCTTGCTGATTTTTCCCACATTAAAATATTGCGCATAAGGATGTGCAAAATAAAAACCGCTTACGGCCGCAGCCGGATGCATGGCATAATTTTCGGTAAGCTGCACACCAGTATGTTTTTCGGCTTCAAGCAAGTCGAAGAGCTTGCGTTTTTCAGAATGTTCCGGACAGGCCGGATAGCCCGGTGCTGGCCTGATGCCCTGGTAGCTTTCTTTCAATAAGTCGTTGATGTCCATGTTTTCGTCCGGAGCATAAGCCCATATTTCTTTTCTTACTAAAACATGCATATATTCAGCAAATGCTTCAGCAAGCCGGTCAGATAGTATTTTGGACATAATCGCATGATAATCATCATTTTGTGATTCAAAATAATCCACAAGTTCCTGAGTGCCATGTCCGGCTGTAACAACAAAACCTCCAAGATAATCCATTATCCCAGAGTCCTTTGGCGCTATAAAATCAGCCAGACAAAGATTGGGATAGCCTTGATTTTTTTGTTGCTGGTTACGCAAAAATTCAAAAACTGTGAGGGGTAAATCGGGGCTTTCGGGTTTAAAAACCTGTATGCTGTCGCCCACTGCCAGTGCAGGAAATATGCCGGCTACACCTTTGGCCGTAAGAAGTTTGTTTTCGATGATATGATCCAGCAGCTTTTGGGCATCATCATAGAGTTTTCGTGCTTCTTCGCCCTTGAGGGGATCATCAAATATCTGGGGATACCTGCCGTTAATACGCCAGGAATGGAAAAAGAAGGTCCAATCGATATAAGGTTTTAATAAGTTCAGATCCAAGTCTTCAAAAACGCGTATTCCGGTTTTCAATGGTTTCTTAATGTTTTTTTCTGAGAATTCACCTTTAAAACGATTGGCTCTGGCAGCTTCCAGACTGACATAGCTATCACCGGATTTCGATTGTTGATATTTTTGACGTAAATGTTCATATCTCTTCTTGATTTCCAGCTGATATGTTTGTTTTTTTGTTTCATTGGCAAGTAAATTACC
Source organism: Bacteroidales bacterium (assembly GCA_028704385.1). Taxonomy (GTDB): domain Bacteria; phylum Bacteroidota; class Bacteroidia; order Bacteroidales; family F082; genus UBA5536. The sequence goes on from JAQVLA010000001.1 coordinate 59,693, forward strand.
AATCACCTGAGTCACTTTGGAGGCATCTCTCACATGAACAACAGGAGCATCATAAGCGGGTGATATTTTCACTGCAGTATGCACTTCAGAAGTTGTGGCACCCCCAATAAGTAAAGGGATTTTCAAATTTTGCTCATGCATTTTAGCTGCCACCTGTGTCATCTCTTCGAGCGAAGGCGTAATCAATCCGCTTAAGCCGATAATATCCACCTTTTCTTTGGACGCAGTTTCCAGGATTTTTTCGGCAGGAACCATCACACCTAGATCGATCACTTCATAATTATTACAGCCCAGAACCACACCAACAATGTTTTTTCCGATATCATGAACATCGCCTTTTACGGTGGCCAGAAGCACCTTGCCGGCCGAACTGCTGGCACCGGTTTTTTCTGCTTCAATAAAAGGAAGCAAAACTGCTACCGCTTTTTTCATCACTCGGGCACTTTTGACTACCTGTGGCAAAAACATCCGTCCGTCACCAAAAAGTTCACCAACAATATTCATCCCATCCATTAATGGTCCTTCAATCACATCCAGTGCCCTCGCAAAATCGGTTCTTACACGAAGCACATCTTCTTCGATGTGATCAGCATTTCCTTTGATCAGTGCATGTTTGATTCGTTCTGCAAGCGGAAGCTCCCTCCAGGTATCGGTTTTTTCTTCATTTATGGTGGTTTTTGTGTAGTTTTCTGCAAAAATCAGCAGTTTTTCAGTAGCATCCGGTTTGCGGTTAAGAACCAGATCTTCTGTTAGTTCAAGTAATTTGGGATCAATTTCATCATAGATCTGCAACATTCCGGGATTTACAATACCCATGTCCATCCCGGCCTTGATGGCATGATACAGAAAAACAGCATGGATGGCTTCGCGCACTACATCATTTCCCCTGAAGGAAAAGGAAAGATTGCTCACACCCCCGCTTACCTTGGCAAAAGGCAGATTTTCCTTTATCCAGCGAGTAGCATTGATGTAATCAACGGCATAATTATTATGTTCGGAAATGCCTGTACCAATGGCCAGAATATTGGGATCAAAGATGATATCTTCAGGTGGAAAATTAATTCTTTTGGTAAGTAAATCGTAAGCGCGCCTACAGATTTCGGTTTTGCGCTTAAAGTCTGCTGCCTGTCCGTTTTCATCAAATGCCATAACAACAACTGCAGCCCCATATTTTTTAATCTTGCCAGCCTGTTCCAAAAACACTTTTTCTCCCTCTTTCAGACTGATAGAATTGACAATGGCTTTTCCCTGAACGCATTTTAGTCCGGCTTCGAGCACCTCCCAGCGTGAGGAGTCGATCATAACCGGAAGCTTGGCAATATCGGGATCTGCCATCAGGAGGTTTAGAAAAGTTACCATTTCGTGCCTGGCTTCCAGCAATCCGTCATCCATATTAATATCCAGGATTTGCGCACCACCTTCGACCTGATGACGTGCAATGCTTAATGCTTCTTCATATTTCTTTTCGCGAATGAGACGGGCAAATTTGCGGGAGCCACTTACATTGGTTCGTTCGCCAATATTGATGAAATTTTGCTGCCGGTTAACTTTTACCGGCTCAAGTCCCGAAAAAATCGTTTCATGATTATTTAACGGGATTTTTCGGGTTGTGGCATTACATGCCAGATTGGCAAAAGATTGGATGTGTTTTGGTGTGGTGCCACAGCAACCACCTATTATATTAACAAAACCATGTTCAACGAAATCGTGCAGATGACCTGTCATGATTTCGGGGCTTTCGTCGTATTCACCAAATTGATTGGGAAGACCGGCATTGGGATAAGCGCTCACCGGCAAACTGGCTTTTTTGCTTAGTTCTTCAATATAGGGGCGCATTTGCGCTGCTCCCAGCGCGCAGTTCAATCCGATACTGATTAAATCAATGTGTTTCACCGAAGTCAGGAATGCTTCAACAGTTTGTCCTGAAAGCGTCCGGCCGCTGGCATCCGTTATCGTTCCGGAAAGCATTACACCAATTTTGTGGCCAAGTTTTTCCTGTAGGTTTTCAATGGCAAAAAGTGCTGCTTTTGCATTCAGGGTATCAAAAACTGTTTCAATCAATAACACATCCACTCCGCCGTCTATAAGTGCTTCGGCTTGTTCGTAGTAGGTTTCTACAAGTTCGTCAAAACTTACAGCGCGAAAGCCTGGATCATTAACATCGGGCGACATGGAAGCTGTCTTATTTGTGGGGCCTATTGCTCCAGCAACAAAGCGTGGTTTGTCGGGCTGTTTAGCGGTGTATTCATCTGCTGCTTTGCGTGCCAATTTTGCAGAAGCATAATTTAGTGCTTTCACCTGGCTTTCCATGCCATAGTCAGCTTGCGATATTCGATTGGCATTAAAGGTGTTGGTTTCAATAATGTCGGCACCAACCTCCAGATAGGCACAATGTATTTTATAGATGATGGCTGGCTGAGTGAGTGAAAGCAAGTCGTTATTGCCTTGCTGAGGAAAAGCATGACTGGCAAACAGCTCGCCTGCATAATCTTCGGCATGTAGCTTTTCCTGCTGAATAATTGTTCCCATGGCACCATCAAGCACCAGGATTTTCGTTTTGAGGAGCGCTTTAAAAAGTTCAGTTCGCGATTTCATGGCAAAAGTTATGTACAGCAATATCAGCTTCACACATTAAGTGAAACCAGGTAAGATACAAAATAGCATTTAATTGCTGCATGGGTTTTTATTCATTTAATTTATCATCACCTGACCAAATGGCCGGTTTAGGTATTAGCACCACTCCTTACCGGGAAGGTTGCTAGAGTTTCGTTGAGCCTAATCTCTCCACTCTTCTTTATAAATCAAACAGACCCTTACATTTGATTAAGGAGGTCGATTTGAAATACGAGCCTGCAAATTAACAACAAATCATATGTTTTTGCAATTATTTGTATTAGTTCTAAATTATAAAAGAAAATTTATTTTCATAAATTACACACAAACAGATGATTAAATCAAACAGTAAAGATGGTATGAATTTTTCAACTCAACAATTCCCTTCCGAAATTTGTTACTTGCTGATAAAAACTGCTAATTTTGCAACCCCTTTATAAAGATCTAAAAAACTATTTAGCAAAAAGTTATGAATAATGCCATGACAGCAAATGAAGTCCAATACAAGATTGCCGATATCAAATTAGCATCATGGGGACGAAAAGAAATTGAAATAGCCGAGAAGGAAATGCCCGGCCTGATGTCGTTGCGTGAGAAGTTTGGCAAAGAACAACCTTTGAAAGGTGCCCGTATTTCGGGAAGCTTGCACATGACCATACAAACAGCCGTTTTAATTGAAACATTGCAGGCACTTGGTGCAAAAGTACGCTGGGCAAGTTGTAATATTTTCTCAACACAGGATCATGCTGCTGCGGCTATTGCAGCCACAGGAATTCCTGTATTTGCCTGGAAAGGTGAAACCCTGGAGGATTATTGGTGGAGCACCAAACAGGCTTTGACATTTGAAGACGGTCTTGGTCCTGATCTTATCGTGGATGATGGTGGCGATGCAACCCTGATGATTCACAAAGGTTATGAGATAGAGCAGAATCCTGAGTTATTAAAGAGAACACCAGGAAATAATGAGGAAAAAGCTTTGATGAAAATTCTTCAGGAAACCTACCTCGAAAATCCAAAACACTGGCACGAAACTGTGAAAAGGTGGAAGGGTGTTTCGGAAGAGACTACAACCGGTGTTCACAGGCTCTATCAGATGAAGGAAGCCGGAAAATTACTTGTTCCTGCCATCAATGTGAATGATTCGGTTACAAAATCGAAATTTGATAACCTCTATGGCTGTCGCGAATCGCTGGCCGATGGCATCAAACGTGCCACGGATGTGATGCTGGCCGGAAAAGTATGTGTGGTTTTGGGTTATGGTGATGTGGGCAAAGGTTCTGCTAAATCACTTAAAGCTTATGGAGCACGTGTTTTGGTTACCGAGATTGACCCCATCTGCGCACTTCAGGCGGCCATGGAGGGTTACGAGGTTACCACTATTGATGAAGCTTTGAAGATTGGAAATGTTTTTGTTACCACTACCGGAAACAAAGATGTTATTACGCTCGAACATATGCGTCGGATGAAAGACCAAAGCATCGTGTGCAATATTGGACATTTCGATAATGAAATCCAGGTTGATGCTTTGAACGCAGCTGATGATATCGAAAAGATCAATATCAAACCACAGGTGGATAAATATGTTATGCCACAAGGCAATTCAATTTATCTGCTTGCAGAAGGTCGCCTGGTGAATTTGGGTTGTGCCACCGGCCATCCCAGCTTCGTGATGAGTAATTCATTTACCAATCAAACCCTTGCACAGATTGACCTCTGGAAGAATCGCGGAAATTACGAAATTGATGTTTACCGTTTGCCCAAACATTTGGACGAAGAGGTTGCGCGTTTACATCTGGAACAAATTGGTGTGAAGTTGACCAAACTTACCAAAGAACAGGCTGATTATATCGGAGTTCCTGTTGAAGGCCCCTATAAACCAGATCATTACAGATATTAATGTCTTTTGGTTTAATAAAAAAAACACCTTTCGTAATGTTCGGAAGGTGTTTTTTTTGTGAAAGAATCTGCTTTAGCAAAACATCAGTTGTAAATCCGTAAAGATTGTCCGTTGTAAGTGGTTTGATATTGTATCAGAGGCCATTTGCCATCGCCTTCAATAATGCTTCCATTGAGCAGGAGATATGAGATGTCATTACATTCATCATAGGCCATTGGATAATATTCACCCACAACAAGCCGGGTACATACATTTCCTTCGCAGCAGCGGTTTGGCTCGTTTGGCGGCATGCGATCGTAGGCCAAAAACTCATTTTGGGTCATACGATACACTATGATGCCACGGCTGGGTGAATCGGCTGTAAGATACATCCACCCTCCAACCGTATTCAGTTCCTGATAAAAAGTCCCGTTAGGATCAATGGTAATATTGATATAAACCTTGGGATCATTGGGATTGATTTCTTCTTTGCGACAAGCCGAAAGAATTAAGATCATCATTATGATTGTGGTAACGAATCCGGATTTATAAGTACTAATTTTTGGCATGATTGCAAGATAACGCACAGGGAATGTCATTATTACGTATATAAAGGGAGAATAATTTTTGGCAAAGATAGTTTGCTTTAGGATGTTATAGGAGAATTGCTGCTGTGTGATTTAAATTTTTGTAGGTTTGTTAACTGAAATTTTAAATGAAGACTAAATCCATATTGAGATTTTTGTTGCTGATTGGTTTTATTGTACTCCAACTGATAATTCAATCGTGCAGTTTGTTGGAGCGACCGGGTGCGGAAAAGAAAAACCAAAAAATAGAGCGTGATTTACAACGTGAAGCTGATAAGGAATATCAACAGGCGCAGAAGCAACATCTCGAAAGGCAATCGGATGCTACCCGGACTATGATGAAAAAGATGGAACGTAAAAATAAAAAATGGCTGAAATCGAAGAATCGTTGAATAAGCCGGTTTTTTTGAATTTTGAATCCGGATTTGCTGAAATAACTTTTTTCGGGCCTGTTTTACTTTTGTTTTTTTTGATGATTTTTAATCCGGTTGTCATGGCTCAACAGCTTCCTGACAGGCTTGTATTTGAGCGTATTTTATCGGAAAATGTACGAATCGAGAAAGGATTGAGCCAGAATACCGTAAATACTATGATTCAGGACTCGGAAGGCTTTATGTGGTTTGGCACCTGGGACGGACTGAATCGTTATGACGGATATAACTTTTTGATATACAACAAAAGCAACGGCTTAAGCAACGAAACGATCAGGGCTTTGTTTCAGCGTAACGATACCTTATGGGTTGGAACAGAGTATGGGCTTAATATTTTACAGATGTCCACTGGTGAGATATCTAATTTTTATCATGATGAACAAGACTCTACAAGTCTCAGCAGCAATGTGATCAACCATATTTTCGAAGATCACCTTGGTGTGATTTGGATAAGTACGGATGCCGGATTATCGGCTTTCAGACCGGCTAGTGGGGGTTTTTCGCGTGTGATTAGCAGAGACTATGGTAATCCGCTGAGAAGCAACAACATGAATATGGCCACACAAGATTCGCTGGATAATTATTGGATTGCCACAAGTTATGGATTGGTGTTGTATGAGATTGAAAATCGGAGCGTGACGAGGTTTTTTCATATTTCGGGAGATTCCAGCAGTTTGCCCGACAATCATGTAAATTCGCTGGCATTTGATCAGTCAGGCAGATTATGGGTAGGTACAAGAGCTGGTTTATGCCAGTATATACCGGAGAGCCGTAACTTTATTACCATAGATTATCATGGACAATTAAAACCTGAAATAACAACGATTCATGTTGATGGCAATCGGGGTTTGTGGCTGGGCACGAATGGCGACGGGTTAATTTATTATAGTTTTAGCGATAATACGTTCAAACAGTTTGAGCATCTTGCCAACAGGCCATATTCAATTTCTGACAACAGGATATATTCATTGTATAGTGATCATTATAATAATTTGTGGGTTGGTACATTTAACGGATTAAATAAATTTGACAGCAGATCGCCGAAATTTCGGTTGTACAGGTCGCAGCCTGACTCGGATAATGGCTTTGTGAATAATTCGGTTTGGGCTTTTCTGGAAGCTGAGGAAGGAAAGATATGGATTGGCACAGATCAGGGAATAACCATTGCGGATAAAAAAAATAACACCTTTGAATTGCTGAAACCCAGGCAAGAGACAAAGTTTGGAATATCACAAAATCTTGTCAGGAGATTGTTTCGCGACAGCAAAGGATATTATTGGATTGGTTTCAGAAACAGTGGTTTAAGCCGGTATGATCCAAAAACAAAGACATTTAAACATTTTGAGTCGAATCCTAAAAATCCCTATGCCCTGCCAAATGATTATGTTACAGATATCCAAGAAGATAGTCTCGGACGTATTTGGTTCGCCACAGATGATGGCCTGGCACGTTTGAATGAAACGGGAGATGGATTTATTATTTACAGAAATCAAGCCGGCAAAACTGGTAGTTTACCTTCTAACCGGGTTTATGACCTGTTTATTGATCGTTCGGGAAGATATTGGCTGGCAACACTTTCCGGATTAGCCTTGTACAATTATAAGGAAGATCAGTTTATTACTTTTCAGAGTAACGATGCCAACCGGCATTTATATACAACAGGTGGAGATAAGCTTTTTTCGATCACCGAACATAAAGATGGGACGCTCTGGCTGGGAACACGAGGAGAGGGCTTGCTGGTCTTTGATCCCGAAACCGAACGATATAAACGATTCACCGAAGAAAACGGATTGTCGAATAACGTTACCTATAAAGCGCTGGAGGATTCTGATGGCATTATCTGGATAACAACAAATTGGGGTCTTTCGCGCTACAATCCGTCAGATTCCAGTTTTAGCAAATATGATGTAACGGATGGATTGCAAAGCAACGAATTTAACCTGAATGCAGCCATGCTGGCCGCTGATGGCGAAATTTATATTGGTGGCATGAATGGCTATAATGTGTTTTATCCGGATGAGATACTTGTGAATACAAATCCGCCACCGGTCCGGATTACTGCATTTAAAAAGTTTAACCTGCTTCAGCAGAAGAACTTTAAGGATGGTGATACGATTATTCTGAATTATGATGATAACTATTTTGCGTTCGAGTTTGCAGCCCTGGATTTCACAAACCCTTATAAAAATAAGTATCGTTTCATACTCGAAAACTATAGCAGAAACTGGGTTGAACGGGATGCCAATCAACGATTCGCTGAGTTTGCACGGGTAAGCGCAGGCACCTATTTTTTTAGGTTAATGGCCTCGAATAGCGATGGCTATTGGAATACCAAAGGAATTAGTCTGACCATAATAATACTACCTGCCTGGTACGATACCTGGTGGTTCAGGGGAATGGCAGTGCTTTTACTTATTTTTGCAGTATATGGGCTTATAGTTATCAGATTGAATGTGTTACGCAGAAAACATGAGGTTGAAAAAAAATACCTTGCTTTCGAAAAGCAATTGTATCAGTTGGAACAAAAAGCACTTCAGCTTCAGATGAATCCACATTTTTTGTTTAATTCTCTTAATAGTATTCAGAGTTTCGTTGTGAATAATGACATTGACAATGCCATTCACTATCTATCCAAATTTTCACAACTGATGCGCCGGATTTTAAGCAATTCAGCCGAAAGCTCTGTATTGTTACGCGACGAATTGCAGGCACTAAAACTATATATCGAAATAGAAAGTCTTCGGTTTCACGGCAAGTTTACATTCACCATTGAGGTGGATACGGAGATTGACGACAGTTTTATTGAAATACCACCCATGATTCTTCAGCCTTATGTAGAGAATGCGATACTGCATGGTTTAATGCATAGTCCAAAAAAAGGTCATTTACAGATTGCCGTTAAGCTTGAAGGAGAAAATATTCTCTGTATTATACAGGATGACGGCATTGGTCGTGAACGGGCAGCTCAGATACGGAAAGAATCGGGCATCGAACGAAAATCGCGTGGTATGCTAATCACAAAGGAACGTCTGGATGTACTTAATCAATACACTGAAGATATTTATGTTGTGAAGGTTATAGATCTTTTTGACAAGGATGGGCAGGCTTGCGGAACACGTGTCGAGATAAGAATTCATTATAATGAGTAACTTTGTTAAAACATTAAAACTATGATCAGAGCTGTAATTGTTGAAGATGAGCTTAAATCAAGAGAAACGCTGCGTGGCCTGCTCAGCCGTTTTTGTGATGATGTATTGGTTTGTGCCGAAGCAGGCGGTGTTCAGTCGGGCAAAGAAGCTATTCAGGAACATCAGCCCGATTTGGTTTTTCTGGATATTGAAATGCCGGATGGGAGCGGTTTTAGATTACTCGAACGCCTTGAGGAAATAAATTTCGAAATTGTATTTACAACAGCTTTTGAGCAGTTTGCCATAAAAGCGATCAGATATGCGGCGCTGGATTATTTGTTAAAACCAATCATGCCCGAAGAACTGGTGGCTGCGGTTGAAAAAGTAAGGCAACTGAAGCAAAAAAAGAGCAATCAAAAACAGATTGAAGTCTTACTCAACAACCTTAATCCCGACCAGTTGGAATCAAAAAAAATAGTGCTTTCTACTTCCGAAAAAATTCATGTTGTTGCAATGAATGATATTATCCGCTGTGAATCAGATAACTATTATACTCATTTTTATTTTACAAACGGCTCACATTTGTTGATCAGCAAAACACTTAAAGATGTAGAAAGTCTTTTGGAAGAAGGGAATTTTATCCGGCCACACAAATCACACCTTATTAATACTAAGTATATCCGGAATTTTAATCGCGAACAAGTAGCCATATTGCTTGCCGATGGTAGTGTGATACCCGTTTCGAGAAGGAAGAAAGAAAAAATTCTGGAAATTATAAATCAATTATAAGTTCTTGTAACACGCTAATAAATAACGAAATAGGTTAAATTGTTTGCCCCTTAAACTTGAAAATTGGTGCCGTTTTCTTTTTTTAAATAGCAAAAATTATATTTCTTTTATTACTTTTAGCATCTTTAACTGGAAAATAAATCTACCTATGGAAGATTTTATTTATATTTTGATTGGTGTTATCTGGTTGGTTTTTAGCGTGATCAAAGGTAGTCAGAAACGAAAAACCCAGGAACAGAGCCGGCAAACAGGAAATACTCAGAAAAAAGAGAGATCATTTGAAGATATTTTGTCAGAGATGTTAGGGGAAGTACCAGAGCCTCAAACTGTATTTCAGGAAGTTAGTGAGCAGGAAAGTACAACTGAAATCGTTGAAGCTGAAGTAGGAGAAGCGTATCAATCACTTGAAGATTTGTACCTGATTGATCAGAAAGAACAGTTAGAAAAGGAGGAAATGAGTATAGATAATTCGGTAAAGAGAGTTATAGAACCACAAGCTATTAAGAAAAATAAGGGTCGTGAACCTTTCGATTTACGCAGGGCAATAATCTACCAGGCCATATTGGAAAGGCCTTATGTTTAATTGTTTGTTAAGCTTTTAGGAACTTTTTTGTTAAGGTGTGGTGGTTTTTCTTGGATAGTAAAATGAATTATTTCTATCTTTACCGGCCTTAAACGCACATAAAGAGTAGTATAACATAAAATTACATGGTATGTTGAGAAATTTACTGTTAACTCTGTGTATAGTGTTGATGTCCTGGACATTGGCATTTGCTCAGCAAGGAAGATTACAAGGTAAAGTTTACGAGAAAGACAGCAAGGAACCCATCCCATTTGCCAATATTGTACTCGAAAATGGCGGAACAGTGGTGGGAGGTGCTACCTCAGATTTTGACGGAAACTACGTTATTAACCCCATTCCGCCCGGAAAATATGATTTGAAGGCTACTTTTGTCGGATATAATCCGGTTACAGTAACCGGAATTAATATTCCCGGTAACAGGATCACTTTTTATGATATCGTGATGAGCGGCTCTTCAATTGATTTGGAGACTGTGGAAATTATCGAGTATAAAGTTCCGTTGATATCAAAAGACCAGACCACCTCCGGAGCATCAGTTACCTCAGAAGAAATTAAGAAGATGCCAAATCGTTCAGCTGATGCTGTTGCCGCTACAGTAGGTGGTGTGTTTTCGCAGGATGGTGAACGGGGTAATGTGCGTGGTGCGCGTTCAGATGCAACCGCTGTTTATATTGACGGTGTCCGCGTAATTGGTTCAGGAAGTGTACCCCAAGCTGCCATCGAGCAGGTAGATGTAATTCTGGGTGGCACACCTGCACAATATGGTGATGCTACTGGTGGTATTATTAATGTAACTACTAAAGGGCCTTCCCGTACTTTTGGCGCAGGTGTTGAACTCGAAACATCCGAATTGCTTGATGCATATGGGCACAACAGGCTTGGTTTTAATATACAGGGACCTTTGCTTAAAGGTAAAAATCAGGAAACTGCTTTGCTCGGTTTTTTTATTGCAGGTGACATTAATTATAACCGGGATGGCAGAATTTCCGGTTTAGGCTTTTATAGTGCCAATGATGCTACGCTTTCAAGTATTTCGACTAACCCACTCAGGCCAACAGGTATTGGTTCAGGAACCCTCAGGAATGGGGAGTTTGTCAGAGCATCAGATATGAAGCATTCAAAAAGTTCATTGAATACCGATCGTTATGGTATTAACCTCTCGGGTAATATCAATATCAGAACTACCGAAACTATTAACCTCACTGTTGGAGGTACTTTTAATAAATCAAAAGGGGATGCATTCAGCTATTCTGGTTCTTTTTACAACTACGATAAAAATACCCGTTTTGATAACAACACCTGGCGTGTTTTTGGACGCTTCACCCAACGATTCCCCACCGACAACGAAAGCAGTTCGATTGTAAAAAATATTTATTACTCCATTCAGGCAGACTATACCCGCGAGAAAAATGCTTATGGTGATCCAAACCATTGGGACAACCTATTTAAATATGGATATCTTGGAAAATATCAAATCCACAGAACTCCCTCTTTTGAGCTGGCAAGTGATACAGTAAACGGACATTATTATGAGGATGTTTGGTTCCTTAGAACATGGAACTTTGACACCCTGGTTAGCTGGACACCTTCTGATATCAACCCCTTGGTTGCAAACTACACAACAAGCTATTACGACACGTATGCCGGCCAGCCTGAAGGTCACTATGAAAACTTCACCCAGATGCAGCTGGGCGGTGCTTTGCTCAATGGAGAGTCTCCTCAGGCATTTTATGGCCTCTTTCAGGCTCCCGGAACAAACCAGAGTGGATATGGGTTTACTGATAATGACCAGTTTAGTATTAACGTAGCCGGTTCGATGGATATCGGAAATCATGAATTAAAGCTGGGATTTCAATACGAACAAAGAATGAACCGGTCGGTGGATTATGCTCCAACAAGATTATGGAACTTAATGAGAGGACTCACCAATTTCCACATCATGGAATTAGATACGGATAATCCTTTCCTGATTAGTTATGATGGTATTGTGGACACAGTGATGTATTACAGACGTTATGATGAATTGTCGCAACGTACCTTTGATAAGAATTTAAGGACAAAACTTGGATTGCCTGTTGATGGCCTTGATTATATTAACATTGATTCGTATGATTTTAATAACAATACCATTGAGTATTTTGATAAGGACGGCAAGGTGCAGATGATTAACCTCGATTCAGAGTTATTCGATATCAGCATGTTTAGTCCGGATGAGTTATTGAATGACGGAGGTTATTATACCATGTACTCTGGATATGATTATACAGGAAAGAAGTTAACTTCACAACCAAGTTTCGACGACTTTTTTACAGCACGTGATGAAAATGGGATGTACACCAGACCTATTGGTGCATTCCAACCCGTTTATCTGGCAGGTTATATCCAGGATAAATTTGCCTTTAGAGACCTGATCTTTAATGTAGGTGTTCGTGTTGACCGTTTTGATGCCAACCAAAAAGTGTTGAATGACCCCTATTTACTCTACAACGCCTTTACGGCCGGAGAAGTAACAAATATTAAAGGGCAACCGGTAAGTCATCCTGCTGGTATTGGCAGTGATTATGTGGTATATGTGAACGATGTCAGGGATCCATCTACAATTGTTGGATACCGTTCAGAAAATACCTGGTTTAATGCTAATGGTGCTGAAATACAGGATCCTTCTTTGTTGGATGTAGGCTCAGGTATTTCTCCTCTGCTTGTAAATCCGGATCAACAAAGAGCTGATATTAGCTCCTTTAAAGATTATGAACCTCAATGGAGTGTTATGCCGCGTATTTCATTCTCCTTCCCGATTTCGGATGAAGCACTTTTCTTTGCTCACTATGATGTTTTAACCCAACGTCCAACGAGTAACTTGTTCTCAAATCCGGCTACCTACTTCTTCTTTGAGAGCATTAATGATGTGATTAACAACCCTGCGCTTAAACCCTCCCAAACTATTGATTATGAACTTGGATTTACCCAAAAGTTAACCAATTCATCTTCTTTAACTTTCACATCATTCTACCGTGAAATGCGTGATATGATCCAGATTTACCGCTTTAATGGGGCATATCCGAAGGATTATACCTCATTCAATAACCTTGACTTTGGAACCGTAAAAGGTTTGACAGTGGAATATGATTTAAGACGTACAGGCAATGCCCGTTTGCGCGCAAGCTACACCCTGCAATTCGCTAATGCAACCGGTGCAACTACTACTACAGCACAATCACTCATTGCCGCTGGATTACCAAATCTTAGATCAACCATAGCGATGCCCTGGGACAGACGTCATCAGTTTAATGTACTGCTGGATTATCGTTATGGTAAGGGCAAAGAGTATAATGGTCCGCTGATTCGTCGTGAGAAAAAGGACAAAGCACCGGTTCAATTGTTGAATAATACTGGTTTCACACTCACCGTATTAGGAGGTTCCGGAACACCTTATACAGCTTCCCGAAATGTGATTTCTCCAATCAGTGGTGGCAACCGGTTAACTGATGGATCTTATTTTGGGTCACGCCTTCCCTGGCAATTCCGACTGGATTTGAGGATTGACAAAGACATTGATGTGAATTTCAGATCAAAGGATGGAAATAAAAGACCGGCTTATTTGAATGTGTATCTGCAAGTGCTTAACCTGCTTGATACCAAGAATGTAATTTCAGTTTATTCTGCTACAGGCAATGCTGATGATGACGGTTATCTTTCAGCACCCGAATGGCAGCGTCAGATAAACACGCAAATAGACCCGATTGCTTTTAGAGAGTTGTATGGAATATATGTTAATAGTCCTGCAAATTATAGTGCTCCCCGACAAATTAGATTAGGAGTAATCTTTAATTTCTAATGATTTGACTGGTGTATTCAAGAATTAATAATTTAAAGCTGTTGTAATAATGAAAAATATTTCCAGACTGATTTTATCAATGGTATTTATACTCGCAGTAGTTAAATATGATTACGCGCGTGAATACCAAGGTAAAGATATGAATAATAAATCCAGTGGTTTAAAGGAAACATCAGCAGGTTGTTCACCCTCTTCTGCATTTGAATGGCTTGATATAAATAATGTTCGGGCTCGTGTTAATGCCGGAGGCGATATGTGGTGGGATTTGGATGGTATATCCAGGTATTATGTTCCCAAAAGCGGATCGGCAACTTCTATGTTTAGCGGTGCTTTGTGGATTGGTGGATTAGACATCAATAACCAGTTGAAACTTGCCGCTCAAAGATTTAGACAAGGACCTGAACTTAATGGCGGGGTGGATTTTTGGACTGGCCCCCTTACGATTGATGGTACAGCCGCGATAGATGAAACAGTTTGTGCCCAGTACGACAGATTGTTCAAGATGAACAGGGCATTTGTTGATGAATTCCTGTCGCATACTGATCCAGTTACAGGAGCGTTTATTCCAAGTGATGATTATACTATCCCAACCGAAATACTCGAATGGCCGGCACATGCTGATATTTCTAAAAAACAGAGCTATTACCTGGCTCCGTTTTACGATGTTGACGGTGATGGTGAATATAATCCATTTGCCGGCGATTATCCTTATTACGATATTGATAATAGTCTTTGTCATACCAAAACCCCTACGATGGACGAATCCATTGAAGGTTCTATTCATGGATCTATCCTGGCGGACCAGGTGATAAAGGGAGACCAGACCTTATGGTGGGTTTTTAATGATAAGGGTAACATACATACCGATTCAGAAGGTGCAGCTATTGGATTAGAGATAAGGGCGCAAGCTTTTGCTTTTGCTACCAACGATGAGGTGAATAATATGACTTTCTACAGTTATGAGATCATTAACCGTTCTACCTTTGAATTAACTGAAACCTATTTCTCTCCCTGGGTTGACCCTGATTTGGGCTATGCGCAGGATGATTATGTAGGTTGTGACGTGGGACGTGGTTTAGGTTATGCCTACAATGGTAATGCTGTTGATGGTAGCGGAGAACCTGAGGCCTATGGAGAACAGCCTCCCGCAATTGGTGTTGACTTTTTCCAGGGGCCGTACCTCGATCCTGATGGCCAGGATAATCCTAAATATAGGTTTATTACCGATCCGGCTACCGGTGACACAATCGGAAGAGAGCAATTGTGTGATGTGAGTATCAACGGAGTAAATTTTGGTAACGACATTATTGATGATGAACGATATGGTATGCGTCGTTTCGTTTATTATAACAATAACAATGACCCTATAAATGGAGAACCCAGACAGGCTGGTCACTATTACAATTATTTGAGAGGAATCTGGAAGAACGGACAGAAAATGAGATATGGAGGTGACGCTGTTAATACCGGTGTACTTCAGGATGTAACTGCCGATTTTATGTTTCCGTTTGATTCAGACCCATGTAATTGGGGTACTAACGGTGTTAATCCGGAAGGCTATAATAGTAATGGAGTATATTGGAGTGAAGAAAGCGAAAACAATCCACCTGCTGACCGTCGTTTCATGCAGTCTGCCGGACCTTTTACCCTAAAGCCTGGTGCAGTTAACTACATTACCGTGGGTATTCCATGGGCGCGTGCTGTATCTGGTGGCGCATTTGCCTCGGTTGAATTGTTAAGACGCGTTGATGATAAGGCCCAGACTTTGTTCGACAACTGTTTTAAAGTAATTGACGGTCCTAATGCACCCGATTTAAGTTTTCAGGAACTTGATAAGGAGCTAATTGTTTATATTTCCAATTCACCTTCTTCAAATAACTTTGGTGAGAGTTATCAGGAATTTGATCCCAATATTTTGCAGCCAAATCCTGCAGATCCAACGAAAAGAAGCGATTCACTTTACCGTTTCGAAGGGTATCAGATTTTCCAACTCAGAGATCCATCCGTTGGAGTAGAGAGCATTCACGATCCTGATAAGGTTAGGCTTGTAGCCCAGTTTGATAAGAAAAACGGAGTTGGTAAGTTGGTCAATTTTACCTATGATGAACTGATTGGAGCAAACGTGCCAGTTATTGAAGTCAGTGGTGGCGACAATGGAATTCAACACTCCTTTAAGCTTTCGAATGATGCCTTTGCACAGGGGGATGTTAGCCTGGTAAACCACAAACAGTACTATTACATGGCAATAGCGTATGCCTATAACGAATTTATGCCCTATTCACAAGAGCCTGGCGATTTGAATGGTTTGTTGGGACAGAAAACGCCCTATCTGGCTGGTCGTAAGAATATTAAAACATATACGGCTATTCCACATAAAACGGTCAATGGATTAGTTGCCAATGCAAGTTATGGCGATGGTCCGGAGATTACACGCTTGGCCGGACATGGGAATGGTGGTATGGAACTGGAATTGAAACCGGAAGTAATTGATGAAATTTTAAGTAAGGATCCTGCCGGCGAAAATAATTTGTTTGGTAGTCCCAACTATCCCATTGCCTACAATCCGGTATATTTGAAAGGTTATGGGCCGATAAACGTTAAAGTGATTGATCCGCTTAATGTTGTGAGTGCCGAGTATGAAATTACCTTTGACACATTGCGTTATATGCGGTTGTTTAATGTGACTGGTGATCCTGCTGTGAGAGGAGATACTGCAAGCAAGTATATTTCGAACTGGGTATTGAGAGATGTTAATACCGGCGAAACCTTTACTTCCGATACCACAACCCTCGAAGAGTATGAACAACTGTTTTTAGATCGTGGTATCTCAATTACAATCAATCAGCCTTATAAGCCTGGCGTTTACAAGGTTGGTAATAATACTGATAATCAGTTTTATGAACGTTCATTGGCTCAGAACAACGGGTTCCTCACGGCAAATATAGTCTATAAGGATAGCTCAAGAAGGTGGCTCGATGGTATCAGGGATGAAGACATTCCTGGCTCACCTTTGAACTGGATCCGTTCCGGGACATTTAAGGATCAGGATAATTCAGCCGCATTAAATGAAGACTGGAGGATGTCGTATTCACAAACTGTTCCTGACAGGCCCTGGGATGCAAATGAAGATTTTGAGCAAATATTGTTTGGAACCTGGGCGCCTTATGCCTTAACAACCTATGCAAATACATTTGTTCCCGCCGATCCGCCTCAAAGCAGGGTAGGGCCGGCATACAGCAGAGATTCCAAGGTAAACAACAGCCTAAACAACCTCTTTAGCGTTGATATTGTTTTAACTCCTGACAAATCAAAATGGAGCCGCAGTCCGGTACTCGAAATGTCGTTTGATCAGGTGTTAGCCGAAGGCAACGCCCCCAGATTTAGCCTGCGCAGAGCTCCTTCGGTGGATAAAGAAGGTAATCCTGCAGCTTCAATGGATTTGGAAGCCAGTGATAATCCTGATGATCCTAACTACATTGGAAGTTATGGCATGAGCTGGTTCCCGGGATACGCCATAAATGTTGAAACTGGTGAGCGACTGAATATTATGTTTGGCGAAGATTCTTATCTGGCAGAGCAAAATGGACGGGATATGTTGTTTAATCCACCACCAAGGGATATGGACGTTAGCCAGGTTGAAGATCCAAGCATAATTAAACAAGTGAGTGGAAGTCCGGTTATGGGCGGCAAGCACTATGTGTATATAATGGGTCATGAGCTAAGCAGATATACTCAGTTTAATATGGAATTCAATTCACCGGCTTATGATGCAGGCAGGTATGCATTTGGTGTGCTTGATACTTTGTTTACTCCCGTGTCTCCTGTAATTCCGACGGTTTCATCATACTTCTATACAGCAATCAAATATGTGGGTATGCCAATGCCTGTAAAAGGGCAGGAATGGTTGAGTAATGAAGCCAGAATACGAATCCGGGTAGCAACACCTTACGAGCGTTATTATTCCAGTTTGCCATTAGATACCGTGTACGATGGTATGGATGTAAACAGATTCTTTCCCAAATACGGATTTAACACGCAAGGTATAGCCACAGAATATCGTGATCCGGAAAAACTGCAAACTGATCTTGACTTGGTTAATGTAGTTCCGAATCCTTACTACGCTTATTCTTCATACGAGAATAACGCACTGGATAACAGGATAAAGATCACAAATCTGCCTGAACAGTGTGTGGTAACAATTTACAATATGAGTGGTACAAGAATCAGGCAGTTCAAAAAAGATGAACCTTTGACTTCTATTGACTGGGATTTGAAGAACTTTGCCGGTGTGCCAATTGCCAGTGGTATTTATCTGATCCATATCAAATCAGAAGATGGTGAACGAGTCATCAAGTGGGTTGGTACTATGCGTCCGATGGATTTGAACACTTTCTAGTAAATAATTGAAATGCGAACCAGAAATAAAAGATAGATTATGAATACTTTTTATAAAACCATAGCTGCAATAAGCCTGACAATTCTTGTAGGATTGACGAGCATGGAAACATTCGCAGGAAACAAGGACAGGTCGGGTCAGGCTGGTGCATCAGAGCTATTGATTAATCCCTGGGCACGTAGTACGGGTTGGGGTAATGCCGGAATGTCTAAGATTAAAGGCCTTGAATCAATATGGAGTAATGTGGGTGGCACAGCTTTTACTAAGAAGACTGAGCTGATCTTTTCACATACTACCTGGCTTAAAGGATCTGATATTAACATATTTTCTTTCGGTATATCTCAAAGAGTTGGTGAAACCGGAGCTTTTAGCCTTGCGGTTATGAGTATGAATTTTGGGGATATCCCCATTACTACTACCGATAGTCCGGATGGCGGAATCGGCACCTTTTCACCTAATTTGATGAATATTAGCCTGTCGTATGCAAAGTCCTTTTCAAACAGTATTCATGCTGGTTTTGTACTCAAGATAATCTCCGAGAGTATTTCGGATATGAGTGCGCAAGGGGTTGCAATAGATGCTGGTATCCAATATGTTACTGGTGAAAGGGAAAACATTCATTTTGGGATCACCTTAAAAAATATCGGACCTACCATGAAATTTTCGGGTGATGGATTGTCGATCAAAGCTTTTATCCCGGGTCGTCCCGATCAAACCCAGTTTACGCTTGAACAACGGCAGGAGGCCTTTGAATTGCCTACACAATTAGCCATAGGAGCGGCATATGATTTCCTTTTCGAGAATGATTATCGCTTTACTTTGGCAGGTAACTTCACTTCTAATTCATTTACCAAAGATCAGATAACACTTGGAGGGGAGTTTTCACTTAAAGAATATCTGATGCTCCGCGCCGGTTATACTTACGAAGATGGTATCTGGGACAATATTGAAAGCATCGAACGAACCAATGTTGCTAAAGGTTTAAGTTTAGGTGTTTCTGTTCAGGTGCCTATGAATAGAGAGAATGGTTCGTTATTCTCTGTGGATTATTCCTACAGGGATACAGATCACTTTAGTGGAAACCATACCATTGGGGTAAAAATTAGTCTCTAAAATACAATTTGTTTCCTATCAAAGATCAGCAGGATTGAGGTTCTGCTGATCTATCGGTATTAATTATAAAAGCGATAAGTGAAAAATTCATAAAAAGTTTAGTTTAAAGAGATTAAAAGATTTATATTTGCAAAAGAAAGGCCCTTATTATGGTAAGGGTCTTTTCTCTTATTAATTAAGCACAAAACAAATTTTTTTATTGTACAGAAAAGTTAGAAACCGGTCTGGTTTTATTCAGGCCGGATTTATTGATTAAAACACATTTTGTTATGTCTGAAACCAAGTATTTTACGCAGGAAGGACTGCAAAAACTCAAGGACGAGTTAGAAGATTTGATGCTGAAGGAACGCCCAAAAATTTCGCAGATGATAGCCGAAGCCCGCGACAAAGGCGACCTGTCAGAAAATGCAGAGTATGATGCAGCCAAAGAGGCTCAGGGACTCCTGGAGCTAAAAATATCGAAATTGCAGGAGCTGATCATGAATGCGAGGATAATAGATGAATCCAAGATGGATACCTCTAAAGTACTCCTGCTTTCAAAAGTTAAAATTAAGAACCTGAAAAATGGTGCTGTCATGACTTATACCCTTGTGCCTGAAAAGGAGGCAGATTTGAAAAGTGGTAAAATTTCTGTAAATTCGCCTATTGCAAAAGGTCTGCTCGGAAGAACGGTTGGCGAACAGGCAGAGATCAAAGTACCGGCCGGAGTAATGACTTTTGAAATAGTAGAGGTTTCACGTTAAGATTCTATATCATGGCAACAATATTCACAAAGATCGTAAATGGGGAGATACCAGCCTTTAAAGTGGCAGAAAACGATCGTTTTTTGGCCTTTCTGGATATTAATCCCCTGGCAAAAGGTCATACCCTGGTGATCCCTAAAAACGAGATTGATTATATCCTGGATATGGAAGATAGTGAATTAGCGGATTTGATGGTTTTTGCCAAAGCGGTTGGCAGAGCCATCGAAAAAGTTGTGCCTTGTAAGCGAATGGGAATTACTGTGATTGGTTTGGAAGTGCCTCATACGCACATCCACTTAATTCCAATCAATAGTATTTACGATATGGATTTTAAGCAGCCAAAACTGAAATTCACATCAGACGAATTAAAGCAGTTAAGTTTGGAAATACAAAACGAGCTTAAGTTGGATTAGCAAAAATCGGGGTTTTAGACAACAGCGGAAGGCCATCGATTTTCGGTGGCCTTTCGTTGTTAATAAGCCCTCTCATCACGCCCTTCAATATAGTTGATAAAGGATTTATTAACAACTTTGTTACCTCCTGGTGTAGGATAATCTCCAGTGAAATACCAATCTCCCTTATGGTTTGGAATGGCTTTATGTAAGTTTTCGATGGACTGGTAAACCACACTCACCTTTGCATTAATATCGGGAGAGGTAATCATTTTTGCAATCCTTTCCGAAATTTGCCAGGCAGTAAAAGGTTTGTAAATCTCTTTAACATGATTGATGATGGCTTCTTTCGGAAGTTTTTCCTGAGCCTTGCTTTTTTTGTACACCTCATTGATGATATGATCCTGATGCGAATCTTTTAATAGGCTGATGGCTGCTCTAAAAGCTATAAAATCGCTCAATTTGGCCATGTCAATGCCATAACAATCGGGATAACGGATTTGAGGAGCGGATGAGGCAATAACAATATGTTTTGGTTTCAGGCGGTCTAAAATCCTGATGATGCTATTACGCAGGGTAGTGCCTCTTACAATAGAATCGTCCAGCACAACCAGTGTGTCTTTATCATCACGTACTACTCCGTATGTTACATCATATATGTGAGTAACAAGATCGTTGCGCTGATTGTCCTGGGTGATAAAGGTGCGTAACTTCATGTCTTTTACAGCGATTTCTTCAATTCTTAGCTGTATTGAGAAGATTTCATCCAATTGCTGTTGGTTGATGCTTTGGCCTGCTGACAGCACTTTCTCTTTTTTCACTTCAACGCAATGTCGGTTAAGCGCTTGTACCATGCCTCTGAAAGCTGCTGATGCCGTATTAGGGATATAAGAAAAAACAGCATTCTCGATGTCGTGATCAATTTTGTTCAGGACAGCAGGGACTAATAGTTCTCCAAGTTTTTTGCGCTCTTTGTAAATGTCGGCATCTGTTCCACGGGAGAAATAAATTCTTTCGAATGAGCAGGCTTTACGAGGCAGTTCATCTTTGCATCTTTCTTCGCTATAAGTGCCATCTTTTTTGATGATGAGTGCATGACCCGGTTGGATTTCTTTGATGGTATGCAGGGGTACATCAAAGGCTGTTTGAATAGGGGGGCGCTCCGATGTGGCAACCACAATTTCATCATCAGCATAATAATAAGCCGGACGAATTCCGACAGGGTCTCTAAAAACGAAAGCATCGCCATGCCCAATCATGCCGGTGATTACGTAGCCTCCATCCCAATATTGAGAGCTCTCAGTCAAAATGGATTTTACATCCAGTTCCTCAGCAATTTTATGTGAAATTTCTCTTTTGGACAGGCCTGATAGTCTGTGTTTTTTGTAAATACGCTCGTTTTCAACATCTAAAAAGTGACCGATTTTCTCCAATACCGTAACAGTGTCGGAGGTTTCGACGGGATATTGTCCAAGATCGATGAGCTTTTCGAACAGCTCGTCCACATTGGTCATATTAAAATTACCGGCAAGCACCAGGTTTCGTGTCATCCAGTTATTGGCTCTGACAAAGGGATGAAGATTCATCACTTCATTGCCTCCAAAGGTTCCATACCGCAAATGCCCCATAAACAGTTCACCACTGAAGTCCACATTTTTCTTTAGCCAGTTAACATCGTTCAGTCGTTCGGGTCTGTCGTTCTCTATGAGTTGCAGATCGTCATATATTTTATTGAAGATCTCTTTTATTGGTGTACTGGAATTCGATCGAAGCCTGCTGATGTATTTATTTCCGGGCTCCAGATCGAGCTTTATCCCTGCAATACCAGCCCCGTCCTGACCTCTGTTGTGCTGCTTTTGCATTAACAGGTGCAGTTTTTGCAGTCCGTAGAGGGCAGTGCCATATTTAGCAAGATAATATTCGAGGGGTTTTAGTAAACGAATGAGCGCGATGCCGCATTCATGTTTTATTTGGTCGCTCATGAAGCTTTAGCTTAAAAATGATAAATTTGCTCATTTAAGTGGCAAATTTACAGGTTTTTTCAAAGGAGATTAAAAAGTGGTTTTTAATTAAATTCTATTTGCCAACAAATTGTTGAAAATAAACCAAATGACATTCAGCTTATTACGGAGCATTAACGAATATTCATATAATTGAACAAAATGAAAATTTCTATACGGCTTGCCACAAACAATGATATTGAGCAGATTGCAATTTTTCAGGAACAGATGGCCTGGGAAACAGAAGAGCTAAAACTTGATCCTCAAATCATTCGCTCGGGCATACGAGACGTATTTATAGATGAATCCAAAGGACTTTATTTTATTGCAGAGGTTGCTGATCGTATAGCCGCTTCGTTGTTGATAACTTTTGAATGGAGCGATTGGCGAAGCAGTTGGGTATATTGGATTCAATCGGTGTATGTTGAACCCGCATTTCGCCGGATGGGAATCTATAAAGCCTTATATACTCATATTCAGGAAATTGTAAAAGAAAAAGATGATGTCGCCGGAATTCGTCTGTATGTTGAGCGAACCAACCACGCTGCCCAGCAAACCTATGCTGCATTAGGGATGGACGGCCAGCATTATCAATTATTTGAATGGATGAAGTTGTACTAGAAACAAAGCTAAGACAGATATGGCCAAAAAGCGCAAAGTACCTCACACCTATGTAATTGTATTTTTTATCATACTGCTGGCAGCAGTATTAACCTGGATAATCCCGCCAGGAAAATACATAGAGCGGGTAGTCGAAACAGCTGATGGAACCACCACTAGCCTGAAGTTTTATTATCTGAATCAATTGCCCGACGACTTACAACAGGACTTTAAATCAATTCCGCAGACCTGGCAGGTATTTTCGGCTTTGTTTAAGGGTTTTGTAAAGCAAAGTAATATCATCATTTTCATTTTGATGATCGGTGGTGCCTTCTGGATCATGAATCATAGCAGGGCAATAGATATTGGGATCTATGATTTTTTAAAGTTTACCCGAAGAATTGAGCATATCCGGTTTATAAAACGCATTGGTGTTGACAATATCATCATCAGCCTGGTGATGTTATTGTTCAGTGTTTTTGGTGCTGTATTCGGGATGAGCGAAGAAACGATCGCTTTTGCCATCATCTTCGTGCCATTGGCCATATCAATGGGTTATGATTCTATTGTGGGAGTGAGTATGGTTTATGTTGGAGCGCATTTAGGTTTTGCAGGGGCTATACTGAATCCATTTACGATAGGAATAGCTCAGGGATTGGCAGATATTCCCTTGTTTTCCGGAATAGAATATCGCATGGTAAGCTGGTTGGCCATAAATGCGGTTGGAATTATTTTTGTGTTGCGTTATGCCAGCAAAATAAAACGTAAACCTTTACTTTCGAAAGTTCATACGGAAGATGCCTTTTGGCGTGCCAGGGAGCAGGACGAATCGCGTGAGGTGAACTATTATACACCGCGGATGGCATGGATTGTATATGCCTTTATCGCAATTTCACTGGGTGTTTTTTCTTTTTATTATACTGAAACCACCTTGCATATCGGCAATAGTAACATTACTTTTTTTGTAATCCCGATTAGTGCCGTATTATTTGTGATATTGGGATATTTGACCCTAAAAAAATCTGTTCATTATTTTATTTTGTTATTACTTACCTATACTATTTTTTTTCTGATTGTTGGTGTGATGGGATATGACTGGTATGTAATGGAAATTGCCACCTTGTTTTTAGCACTGGGAATTGCCAGTGGATTAGCAATCAATAAATCGGCTGATGAAATTGCCAGACTTTTTCTTGAAGGTGTAAACGATATTATGTCGGCAGCAGTAATTGTAGGTCTGGCAGGAGGTATTATCGTTATTTTAGAAGATGGTGGTATCATTGATTCGATTTTGTATGGCTTGTCGCAGGCGATGGTAAATTTTGGCAATATTGCTTCGATAGGTGTGATGTATCTGATCCAGACTATCATCAATATAGTCATACCATCAGGTTCGGCCAAGGCCGCTATTACCATGCCGATTATGGCTCCCTTCAGCGATCTGATTGGTATTTCGCGCCAGGCAACAGTAATGGCATTTCAGTTTGGAGATGGTTTTACGAATATGATCACACCAACCTCAGGTGTTTTAATCGGTGTGTTGGGTGTGGCCAGAATTCCTTACCACAAATGGGTGAAATGGGTATGGCCAATGATAGTAGCTTTGATAGTGTTAGGCTTTCTTTTGCTGATCCCTACCGTTACCATGCCTTTAAATGGCTTTTAACTTACTCTGACCGAAGGACGTGCATTGGATTGTGCAGTAAGGCAGCAATAGTTCGCCAGCTGATAATTAACAAGGTAAGGATCATGCTAATTAGGGCTGAAAGCAAAAAGTAAGTAAAGCTTATGTTTGTGCGATAGGCAAAATTATCCAGCCAATGGTTGAGCATCAACCAGCTTGCAGGCCATGCTATCAGGTTTGCAATCGCGATGATCAGAATATATTCCTTAAAAAACAACGCCAGCATATGGTGAAGTCCGGCTCCCAGCGTGAGCCGAATGCTGATTTCACGTCTTCGTTGACCAATCATAAAGGAAACCAGCCCAAAAAGTCCCAGACCTGCAACTAAAATTATCAGGATGGTTAGTGCCAGCGAAAACCGACTGAGACGTTCTTCCTCCCTGTATTGTTTGTTTAATTCATCTGACAGAAAGCTGAATTCGAAAGGGCGGCCTGGTGCATATTGATGAAATATTTGTGTTATGGTATTTATGGCTTGTTGCGTTGCTCCTTCAGCAATTCGAACGGCTACATATCTCAGGAAAAATCCATTGACCCTTTCTTCTTCTTTGATGTTTAGTACAAAAGGGGTGGCTCCCTGATGAAGCGAAGTGGCATTAAAATCCTTGAAAACACCTACAACACGTTCTTCACCAGCCAGTGATTTAAACTTTTTTCCCAGTGCATCTTCGTTCGATCCCCAGCCCAGATGCTTAACCATAGCCTCATTGATCAGGATAGCATCCATAGGATCAGTTTTGTTTTCGTGGCTGTAATCTCTTCCGGCAACAATCGGAATTTCAAATGTTTTTAGAAAATCATGCTGTACAACCAAGGCCGGATAAAATTGCCATTTATCCTCCGGAAAGCCTTCCGGCCTGAATTCGTGTGTGTTATGTGCAACGCCAAAAATGTCATCAAGCGCTGTTACCGACAAGATAAAACTGTGTTGCTCCAAATCATGTTTAAAAGCTTCATACTTTGGTACTATCGGTGTTCTGTTTACAGGAACGAAGATCACGGAGGATTTGTTAAATCCCAGATCGGCATTTAGAAGAAAATATAACTGATCAAATGCAATTAAAGTGCATATAATTAGTCCTATGGAGATGGCGAATTGCACTGCGACCAATATCTTACGTGCTTTCCCTGACCGTTTTCCACCTGCAAATTGTCCTTTCAGTACTTTGAGCGGTTGAAAGGACGACAGATAAAGTGCCGGATATATTCCGGAAAGCAATCCGGTTATCAGGCCAAGTATCAACAGGAAAAATGCAAATTTCGGTTCGAGTAATTGTCTTAATGACAAATTTTTGTCGGCAAGTGAATTAAACCAGTTTAAACTAAATTCGACCAAAAGCAGCGATAAAAAAAGTGCCAGCATACTCATCAGGATGGCTTCACCCAAAAACTGTCCGACTAGTTGCAGTTTATCAGCTCCCACTACTTTTTTCATGCCTATTTCGCGTGCACGTCGGGATGATGTTGCGGTACTCAGATTCATAAAATTAATAATAGCGATGAGCAACAGGAAAACCGCAATCGCTGACAGAATTACAACATAGGTAATATTACCGTTTGGTTCTATTTCGTAGTCGAGGCGAGAGTGTAAATGTATTTTGGTGAGTGGTTGCAGAAACAGGGTGATGCTTTCCTTCATTGCATCATAGAAGTATTTTTCAATAAAATGGGGGAAATCAGCTTCAAGGTTTTCCGGTTCTACACCTTCGTTGAGTTTGATATAGGTCCAGCAGGGGTTCCATACCCATGTTTGTGGCAGGCGTCCTCCGTACATGCTTTTTACTGAAGCCAAAGAAGCCATCATATCCCAATGAAAATGACTATTGGCCGGAACTTTTTCAATCACACCGCTAACTTTCAGGTCGAATTGGTTTTCGTAGCGTAAGGTTTTTCCCATCGGATTTTCGTTTCCGAAATATTTCTTTGCTGTTTCTTTTGTAATAACAAGTGCAAAGGATTCGTTGAGGGCAGTGTTGGGATTGCCATAGATAAAATGATAATCGAAAAGCTGAAAGAAATTGGAATCTGCAAAATACAACTGTCTTTCGTTGAATGATTTATCGCCCAGCTGAATAAGGCTACGTGGTGCCTGAAAATTAAAAACCCTCACCGTATGCTCAATCAGTGCCGGATACTCGCTTAACAATGTTGGACCAACCGGAAAGGGAGCACTGGCCGACTCTTCGCCGACACCTTCAAAATCATGTTTGCTGACAAGCCTGTAAATCTGATCAGCATCCTGATGATACCGATCATAGCTAAGTTCGTCCTTTACATACATCAGGATAAGAATAAAGCTGGCAAGCCCGATAGATAAACCAATGATGTTGATAGCAGCGGTTAGCTTGTGCTTTAACACATTACGAAAAGCTATTTTTAAGTAATTGAGCCACATGAGTTTATTGTTTGTCAGATGATATAGTAAGTTGGTAGATTTCCAATGGATTTATTCGTATTTTACCACATTGATGAGTGATATCCGTTTAACTTGCACAACTTGCCATAAAATGGCAACCCAGGCTAACAGAAGACAAAAGATAATAGTAATTGGGAACAGCCAAACTGACATGGTAATGTGGGTACTGAAATTGGCTAACCATTCATCCATAAATATCCATACGGGTATAAAAGCCAGAATATTTGCGATAATTACTAGCAGCGAAAAATTGCTTACCGTATGAAAGAGTAGATGAAAAGAAGATGCGCCTAAGATTTTTCTGATACCAAGTTGTTTAAGTTGTTGACTGATGATTAAACCAACCAATCCAAAAAGTCCCATAGTGGCAATTAACAGACCAATTACAGTAAACCAGGTTAGTAGATGACCTAAGTTGTACTCGTTCTGATAAACTTCTATAACATAGGAATTGAGTGGATTAAGAATAAATGGATCATTTGGCAGATATTTTCTCCATAGGCTATAAATGCTATTGGTAAGGTTATCGTTAATTGGGTGTTTGACACGGATGACCAAAAAATTGAAGCCATCATAAGGATGCATTGTTATGATCAGGGGTTTTAGTGGCTCGTAAAGCGGATTGAAATGAAAATCTTTTACCACACCAATAATTGGAAGATTCCCATCGCGTTGGATGTGTTTGCCCAGAGGCTCATCATAATTAAAATGCTTCGTAAATGTCTCGTTTACCAAATATGCTTTTTTGTCATTTACAAATGAAGGATCGAAGTTTCTGCCATTGATTATTTGGATACCTAATACGTCCAATGCGTTTTCGTCAACATCCATTACATTAATCATCACAGGATTATCTAGCCCTTCCGGTATATACCCATTCATGCTTACTCCGGTACCGGGCAAATCTGTAAGGGCCCCGCAATTGATAACCTGCGACAGACTTTTGATTTCTTGTTTAAGCACTTCAACAGACTGTTGTGCTGTTTTAGAAGGTAATGCAATTGTGATCACCTTGTCCGATTCAAATCCCTTGTCAAATGAGTTTAAATACTTCAATTGCAGGAAGATGATTAAACTGCAGCTGATCAACACCGAAGCTACAAGAAATTGAATGATCACCAGGATTTTTGGAAGTAAGTACTTCCTTTTCATATTATCAAAAGATCCTTTAAGTACCTTAACGGGTGTAAAGGATGATAAATAAAATGCGGGATAAATACCGGCAGTTAAACCAGTTAATAGTACAAGAAGGACCAATAAAAAATGAAACCTTAGGGAGACGTCTGACAATCTCAGGTCCTTGCCAATCAGGGCATTATAATAAGGTAAGATCAATTCTATCAACAAAACAGCACCGAAAAAAGCAATCAGACTCATAAATACTGATTCAGCAAGGTGCTGTCGGATAAGTGAGTATTTTGATGCACCCAGTACTTTTTTTATTCCTGTTTCTTTTGCTCTTCGCAAGGAGGATGCTGTTGCAATATTTGTAAAATTAAAACAAGCCATTAATAGTATAAAGCAAGCTATTAATGTGAAAATTCGAAGATTTTGAAGTGCATTATTTGATCCCGAAACAGCTGAACCAAGGTGTATATCGCTTATAGGTTCAAGTAGCAGATCAACCGAAAATCCTGTTCCTTCCAGGTCTTTATTTATGTTTTCATATAGAAACTCAGGCAATTTTTTCTTGAAATGTTCTGAATTGAATGAGCTGTTAACCAGAACGAAAGTTTGATACTGATTTCCACCATTCCAACCCATGGATAAGCTATGGTCGTTATACCGTGTTTCAAATGAAAGTAAGACATCAAACTGAATACTCGAATTTGGTGGCGCAGGTTTCATTACTCCACTAACGATCCAATTCTGTTGTCCGTTGAGCTGAATCAACTTGCCCAATGGATTGGCCTGACCAAACATTTGCATTGCTAAGGTGCTGCTTATTACCACTTTGTTGATTCCGCTTAAAGCATCAACAGGATTACCTTTTTCCAAATAAAAGGAGAAAAGACTGAAAAATGAAGAATCGGCATACAGTATTTTATCAGCTTCAAAGACTTTGCTCTCATATAGCAAATAGCCTTTTTCGGTTTGCGTAATCCTGCAAAACTTATCCATCTCCGGAAAAGTCTCGTACAGCGATGGCCCTACTGCTGCAGGAATGGCCGGTGAACCATAATTGTGTTCCTGTTGTTTGTAAATTAAATTGACGCGATAAATATGCTCAGACTGATCGTGAAAGAGGTCATAGTTGAATTCGTTGAAAACATATAACAGAATCAAGATAGAAACGGCTAATCCTGCTGCCATACTTATCAGGTTTATCAGGCTATACTGCCATTGTCTCTTAAGAGTACGTATGAATATGAGGATGAAATATCGTGTCATTAATTCATTTTTTGAATTTTATCCCAGACAATTATTCATATTTGATAGCATCCACAGGGTTTTTGTTTATGGCTTTGTTGGCCAATGTGAAAACAGTAACCAACGCAATGATCAAGGCCAGTAAAATTCCGGCTCCAAACCAAACCGGATTAAGGCCTACACTAAATGCAAAGCTGTTCATCCATTCCGACATCAGATAGTATGTTATTGGCAATGCAACGAGTCCGGCCAACAACACAAGCTTCAGGAAGTCGGAAATCAACAGTCCGACAAGCCGGGAGGATTTGCTTCCCAGAATCTTCCTGATGCCAATTTCTTTGGTGCGTTGCTCGATAGTGAATGCAGACAGCCCATAGAGTCCCAAACTTGAAATCAAGATCACTATCAGTGAGAAATAGCTGAAAAGTGAGAGCATTTTTTCTTCACGCTCATATTGCATTTGAAAATGCTGATCAAGGAAAGTATAATTGAAAAAATGTTTTTGATCGAATTGCAGCCATTGATTCTCTATTTTTGAAATAGCTAAACCAAAGTCGTGACCTATGATTTTTACTGCCACATAATCTGGTTTTCCTCTGCTAAGAATAAAAACCAAAGGTTCGACAGGACTGTGTAGGCTGGTATAATGAAAGTTTTTGACCATTCCGATAATTTTACCCTGCACATCCATGCCGCAATTCATCTCAACTCCCACCGGATTATCATATCCCAAAAATTCTGCTGCAGCCTGATTCACCACGAAAGCCGTGTTTACATCGTTGGGATATTCTTTGGAAAATGATCTTCCTTCAATTGTTTCAATCTCAAACAGGTCAAAAAACTCATGATCAACTACATATAAATTCATGGTTCGCACTTCGGGTTTTGCAGTATCTCCAAGGAAAAACATCAACCTTCCGGATTGGTAGCCGGGTAAGCTTTCGGAAAGCGACACTTCCTTCACCTCAGGGAGTTTTAACAAATCCTGTCGAAGTACCTCTTTGTTGTTAAACAAAACAGTATCTGCCGGAAAATGAATTACCATCACCTGATCAAGTGCGATTCCACTATCGTGTTTTCGTAAAAAACGAAGTTGGTCTGATACTATCAAGGTGCTGATAATCATCCCGATGGCTATTAAAAACTGAATTACCACCAGAATTTTACGCATATTGGCCGCACTAAAAATTCTTTTTTTGTCGGTGGCAAGCCCACCCGATCTTAACACATCCATCGGTGTGAAGGAGGATAAGACAAAGGCCGGAAAACTACCGCTTAACAAACCCAGCACCAACACAATGGCAAAGAGACCTATTCCATATACCAGCTGATCTGCCTGATATAGATTCAACAAACGTAACTCAATTCCTATCAGCTCGTTGAACCAGGGCAATATTAATTCAGTAAAAAACAGTGCTACAAAAAAGGCAAACAAACTCGTAAAAACACTTTCGCCCAAAAACTGCATCACCAACTGTTCTTTGCGGGCACCTGCAACTTTTCTTATCCCTATTTCGCGCGCCCTTTTGATTGAACGGGCGGTTGCCAGATTCATATAGTTGATCGAAGCAATCAACAGTAAAAATGCAGCGATGTATGCAAACATATTAACAAAGCTGCGGTTGGTATTTGTCGGGCTGTCGTATTGCAGCCGGTTGTTGAAATGAATGTCGGTTACTGATTCAATCGCTAAATTGATGTCGCCATCAACATTTACTTCCCGTATCCAGGGTTTGATGGTATTTTGGCAAAGCAATTCAAGTTTCTGATCAAATGTTGATGCAAAAGTTGGTGATTTAAACCGGACATAAGTATAACCCACTAACCAAAACCAGTCGCTTTTCATTTGAGTAATAAGCTCTTGTGGGTAAGTACTCATCGAGATTAGCGCATCAAAAACCAGATGAGAGGTGCAGTTCTGTTTGTCAATAACACCCGTTATCTTATACGTAGTGGTATTAATTTGAATAAGCTGATCAAGCGCTTTTTTGTCACCAAATATTTGATTTGCAATGCTTTTTGTTATTACCAGACTTTTGGGTTCGGTGAGAGCGGTGAGTGGATCGCCTTCCAGAAACGGATAATCATATACCTGAAAGAAGTCGGCATCGGCAACAGTGTAGGAGGGGATTTGATACATGATATCCTTGTGCCATACCGTTACACCAGTTTGATCGTTTGTAAAACTGTTACGAAAAATGAGTGTAGCGGCTTCCACTTCCGGAAAGTCGTTTTTCATGGCCTGTGCCATATTGTACGACGATAAGGCAAAATGATCTTCACGGCCATTAAATTCGAGAGAGCCATTCAGCCGGTAAATGGCTTGATAGTTTTTCCAGCACCTGTCGTACTGGTGTTCGTTAACCAGAAAAAGATAAATCAGCATAAACACGATCAATCCTGCCGAAAGTCCGATGATATTTATGGAAGCATGGCTACGCTGTCGTTTCATATTGCGTAGTCCCATCAGAATATAATTGACTAAAAGGCTAAACACGCTGGCAGGTTTTTAAAGTGAATGTTGTTCAGAAATACGATAATATGTTTTGCTAACAATTTTCCATTCATTGTCGAACTTGTACAACAACAAATAATCTGTAAACAGATGTTTTTCATTAAGATAAAGCTCAACTTTTGCAAAGGCGGCATCACCTGTGATGTCGATGATAGGAAATTCTGCAGTAATCTTTTCATTTTCAGATTGTTTCTGCGTATTTTCCATTGCAGTTTTTACATTTTGTATCCAGCTGTAAATTGGAAATTTTGACAGTAATTCATTGTGTTTTCCAAGCATTTCGAAGCCGGGATGAAAGCCCTGTTTGATTTTGTCGATTCCGGCTTTGTTATGAATTCCATCCACATAGGCTGACTGGATAAGCTCCCGAACAGCTTCCTGTTCAGTGGTTTGTGCGTAGTTGATGCTGAACAGAAATACCAGCAAAAGAGAGATAACTAACTTTTTCATGATAAAAACAAGTATAAATTAGAGACTTAGCTGTTGTTCCTTTTCCTAAACATCAGTGATATATTTTTTTCAGTTGGCGGGCCAATTTCAACCAGTTCCCAATCTTTGTCGTATTCAGATATCTTGTGTCGCAATACCTGAACTTTCTCTTTGGGAGGCACATCATTACCTTCCCAGTCGAGCAGTTCCACTCTGTATTTCATTGTTTGTGTCCTTCCGTTGATACGCACATCAATTTCTACATTTTGTTCCTTTTCGATATCAGGAATCAGGATAAGAACTTCTTTCATGGCATCGAGGTTTTAATCAGTTTTTAAAGCATTGACCGGATTGTTTGTAACAATTCGTCCAGAATGAAATATTATGGTAATCAGGGCGATGAACAAGGCAATACCAATAGCTGATATCACTTCAAGGAGCGAAATCGTAATTGTATAAGCAAAACGGTTGAGCAGTTGCAAGGAAAACATCCAGGCAATTGGCAGGGCAATCACAATGGCAATGCCAATCAATTTCAGAAACTCTCTGGCCACCAGCAACATCATCTGAATGATATTGCCGCCAAGCACTTTCCTTATCGCTATTTCGCGGCTTCTTTGTTCTATTCTGAGAGCAGTGAGCCCATACAAGCCCAAAGCCGAAATCAGCAATGCCAGCACTGTAAAAATAGTAAAAAGCTTAAGACTGTTTCGATCGCCGCGATATTCGCGTTCGAGCCGTTCTTCGGCAGTAACGAGCTGAAAGGGATTGCCCGGAAAAAGCTCCTGCCATTTAGCTTCTATTTCTTGCTTAAACTGTTCTAAATCCGGTCGATTATACCTGATGCACACCATATTATAACCATCCCGTTGCAGATAAAAGGCAGCAGGTTCAATCCGGCTGTGAATAGAATAATAATGGTAATCGCTGATCACACCAATTACTGTTCGTTTTGGGAGGGTGTCGGCTCCAAAAGGCATGAAACGTTTACCTATCGGCTCGTCCCACCCAAGGGCTTCAACTGCAGCCTGATTCAGGATCACAGCTTCCAGTTTGTCTGTTGTGAATGTTTTGTCAAAATTACGTCCCAGCACTACAGGAATCTCCATCAATGCGAAGAAATCTTCATCCACATAACCCATTCGGGTCATCATTTTTATGTCGGCAGTATCATCCACCCATATTGTTGATTGGCTACCTGCCACCCCATTGATATCCGAAACGGCTGCTGTTGCCATCACACCATTCATTTGTAGAAGCTCCTGCTTGAGAATCTGGCTGTTTTTTTTGTTGTCAGGCCCCGGAATCCTGAGCGCGATCACATTTTTGTAGTTGTATCCCAAGTCTTTGTTGGCTACAAAGTTTATTTGCCTGTTGGTTACCAGTACAATAAAGGTTAGTCCAATGGCCACCGCAAACTGAAAAACCACAAGCGATTTGCTAAGCCAGCCACCAAAGTGTGAACCCGAATCACGAATACCCTTTAGCACTTCAACGGCTTGATAACGACTCATATAAAAGGCGGGATAAAAACCTGATAACAGGCTGATGCCAATCCATATTACAATTAAACCGATATTTAAAATAGGGTTTGTGAAAAATGACAGCTGTAATTCTGTTTGCAATATTTGATTGAATTCGGGAAGGCCGATTTCCACAAAAATTAAAGCCAGAACAACCGAGATAAAAGTGATAATCAAGGATTCGCCAATGAAATGATAAACCAGATTAAGCCTTGAAGCTCCCAGTGTTTTGCGTACCCCGACTTCTTTGGCTCTTTTTACGGAACGTGCAATGGCCAGATTAATAAAATTTATACAGGCAATAGCAATAATGATGATGGCTGTAATAAGTATGGCAATCAGCAGGTTGAAGTCAATCGGAGCATGGTTGAGCTGAAATTTTACAATACGCGATTTGCTATGAATTTGTTTTAGAGGCTGTAAGTAGATTTTAGGACTTTGCGTGAAAAAATCGTATTCTTTGTGATCTTCCAGCAGTTGAGTGATCTTTTCACCAACAATGTTTACATCGGCATGAGGCCTTAGCCTGACATAAACGGGCATCGAATTGGAGTTCCAGCTGCGCAGGAAAGCATTTTGCCTTTCCATGGATTGATAGGCAACCAGCATTTCAATCTGAAGGTGTGCATTAACCGGTTGATCCTGCATGATCCCGCTGATCAAAAAATCTTTTTCATAGTTGAGTTCGATGGTTTGCCCATAGGCTGCATCAACAGAACCAAAGGTTTTTATTGCAACCGATTCGGACAACACAACGCTGTTCACCGATTTAAATACGTTGTTGGGATTGCCTTTTATCAGTTTAATTCCAAACGTTTCAAAAACAACACTATCGGTAAAAAAAGCATTGGGTTGTTCAAAGAAATCATCACCAACTCTTAGTAACACATTCCCCCAGTTTAACATTCTTGTGGCATATTCTATTTCCGGAATGCTAATTGGGAGTTCGGGGGCCATTGGTCCTGGATTAAAGGCAACATGTTGTTCGCCAACGCCCTGGCCATGCTGGATTTGAATCAGGCGATAAAAACGATCCGGTTCCGGAATATGTTTGTCAAAACCAAAATGATATTGAACAAACATCATAATTATAATGAAAGCAGCAATTCCAATACTTAATCCAATCACATTGATCAATGTATATGAATATTGTTTTAAGAGGTTACGAAATGCTATTTTCAGGTAATTCCAAAACATAGATTTGTCATCTTTGAAAGAGACTAAATGATATTACAGCAGATTTTTCTTGATGTTTTCGTTGATGATTTGTCCATCGAACAATCGTATCAGGCGTTGTGCGTATTCGGCATCCCGCTGCGAGTGCGTAACCATGATGATGGTTGTGCCATTTGCGTTTAGATCATTTAACAGGTTCATAACTTCCTCGCCATGAGCAGAGTCGAGATTTCCTGTAGGCTCATCGGCAAGTATCAGCGAGGGTTTGGCAATCACTGCCCTGGCCACGGCAACTCGCTGTTGTTGTCCGCCCGAAAGTTGTAAGGGGAAATGTTTGCGTCTGTGTGCGATCTGCATTTGCTCAAGCACCTCATCAACCCGCTTGCGACGCTCCCGGGCAGGCATACCCAGATAGATAAGGGGAAGCTCAACATTTTCAAATACCGTCAACTCATCTATCAGATTGAAGTTTTGAAAAACAAAACCAATATTTTCTTTTCTGAGGTTGGCTCGTTGTCGTTCTGTGCTTTTCGACACTTCTTTATCGAGGAAATAGTATTTTCCTTTGGTTGGGTTGTCAAGTAAACCCAGGATATTTAACAAGGTTGATTTTCCACATCCCGAAGGCCCCATGATGGCTACAAATTCACCTTTGTTTATTTCAAATGAAACCTCATTAAGTGCTGTGGTTTCCACTTCGTCAGTACGAAACACTTTTGTTAATTTCTCTGCATTGATCATAGTGAATATTATTGAAGTTTAAATATTATTTGATTTTTCAATTATGGTCGCAATCAGCTATTTATTTAAATACTACTTTATCTTTTTCTCCAAAGTTGTCATAGGACGAAATAATCACTTTTTCGCCGGCATTAAGTCCTTCCAATACCTCATAATAAAGGATATTCTGACGGTTGATACGGATCGGACGTTTCACGGCAAACGCTTCGGAGGCATCGAGCACATAAATCCAATTACCACCTGTTTTTTGGAAAAATCCTCCTCTTCTAACGATCAGGGCATCGGTCTGGCTGCTGAATTTGAGTCGCAACTGAAGTGTTTGGCCCCGCTTGATGTGATCGGGATAACCGTTCTCGAAAAACATATCAACCTGAAATGAGCCAGCCGTTACATCGGTATAAATCTTCTGGATGGTTAGCAAATAGGTTTTTCCACCAAAATCAAACTCAGCTTCCTGGCCAATGCTTACCCGCGAGATATAGCGTTCATCAATATTGGCTCTTAACTTATATTCAGAGGGGTTGTCAATCTGGCCCAAATGTTCACCGCTGTTAGCTGTTTGCCCCACTTCGATGCTAAAAGAAGACAGTTGGCCATCAGCAGGAGCTTTTACAATGAGGTTGTCAAGGCTGGCTCTAAGCAGTTCGAGGTTGTTGTAGAGTCTGTCCATCGACTGATCTATTTGTTTGTAGCGTCTTTCGGTGGATATAGAGTCCAGCTTTTGGAGCTCGATCGAAATTTGCAATTGTTTTTTGCCATATCGATAGGCTCTTTCAGCATCTTCGAAGTCCAGAGTGGAAATCAAACTGTCGAGAAAAAGTGCTTTTTGTCTGTTAAAGTTTATTTCTACAGCTTCCAGCTGTTCATTGAGGCTTGTGATCTCTTTTTGCCGGATAAATTTCGTCTGTTCGAGTCCTATTTTGGTGTTTTGGAGGTTGTTAATGGCTTCAAAGATGCGGGTTTCCTGTTCCATATAACTCAGCTCGAGGTTGGTATTCACAAGTCTGAGTATGGGATCGCCTTTCCGGAGCAGGGCACCGTCTTCCACATAAATTTCATTTACATTGCCACCCATGATGGCATCAATATAAATAGTTGTTTTGGGCAGAACGATTCCGTCAACCGGAATAAATTCCTGAAATTTATCAGCTTTAACTTCGGCAATGGTAAGCTGGTTGCGATCGACATATATTTTACTGCTTTTGTCGCGCAGCAATAATAAATACAATATAAAGCCAATAAAAATAGTTATTCCGGCAAATAATACGATTCTGGTAGTGGTCCATTTTTTCTTTTCAATCTTTCTGTCCATGCCATTCGATTTTTTGTTAAAAATTTTTAACCAAGACTATGCCAGTAATGATAACGAACATATATACAGCGCAATAACTAAAAGATAATAAATAAGTGTAACATTCACTGTTCATTTTCGTCCATCATTTTGTACAATTGTGAACATTATGATTATTTTTACCCTTCGAAACACACCAAAAACATTTTAAGCCCTATGGAGAAGATCAATGCCCGTATCCTTATCGTAGATGACGATGCTGATGTGTTGATGGCCGCCCGGCTGTTTTTACGTCAGCACATTGAATTTGTGCATACCGAGAGAAATCCTGAAAATCTGCCTGATCTACTCAAATCCGATACCTATGATCTGATTTTGTTGGATATGAATTTTTCTCGTGATGCTACTTCCGGCAAAGAGGGCTTCCACTGGATGAACAAAATCCTCGAAATTGACCCGGCTGCAGCCATCATTCTCATTACAGGATATGGCGATATTGAGTTGGCTGTGCAGGGCATTAAGGAAGGCGCAACGAACTTTTTGCTCAAACCCTGGGAGAACAAAAAACTACTGGCAACAATAAGTGCCACACTCGAAGTAAGACGTTCCAAGGTGGAGCTACAAGATTTAAAACGAAAGCAAAAAGTGCTCATTGCTGATCAGGATCAGGCGTATAGCAATATCATCGGAAGCAGTCCTGCTATGATGAAAGTGTTGGCTACCGTTAGTAAAGTAGCCAAAACAGATGCTAATGTGTTGATTTTAGGTGAAAATGGTACTGGTAAAGAAGTGATTGCAAGGGCGATTCACAGGGCTTCGGGAAGGGCCGACGAGGTTTTTGTAAGTGTAGATTTGGGAGCTATCACCGAAAGTCTTTTCGAAAGCGAACTGTTTGGTTATAACAAAGGTGCTTTTACGGATGCCAAAGAAGATCGTGCCGGCCGCTTTGAAGCCGCCCATAAAGGCACTATCTTTCTTGATGAAATTGGGAACCTCTCACAGGCCTTGCAGTCGAAGTTGTTGAGTGTGCTGCAAAATAGAAAGGTGGTGCGTTTGGGTTCGCATAAAGAGATCCCCATTGATGTGCGATTGGTTTGTGCCACCAATATGCCCCTGTATCAAATGGTGAGTGAGAATAAGTTCAGGCAGGATTTGCTTTATCGGATCAATACGGTCGAGATTAAACTGCCTGCACTACGCGAACGCATCGAAGACATTGAACCATTGGTTGAGCACTATCTGGAATTGTATTGCAAGAAATACAAAATACAGAAAAAACGACTGAATGCCAGTACGCTCAAAAGGCTTCAAACCCATCATTGGCCGGGTAATATCCGCGAATTGCAACATGCGGTTGAACGTGCAGTAATCATGGGTGAAAACCAGGTGCTCGAACCACACGACTTTTTCCTCACAGATAGTGATGACAAACTGGACACAGAAGTATTGCCCACCAATATGAATCTGGAAGAAACAGAAAAAATGCTGATTCGCAAAGTGGTTGACAAACATGGTGGCAATATTAGCAGAGCAGCGAAAGAATTAGGACTAACACGCGCATCTTTGTACCGTAGAATGGAAAAATATGATCTTTAAACGCTTCAGGGTTCAGATGATAATCAGGGTGGTGCTTTTGTTGGCTTCTACCCTTGTTTTAGCATTTCTGTACAATCACAAGCAATTCCTGGTGAGTGCCATTATATTGCTGGTACTGATTGTGTTACAAACCATTTCGTTGACTTTGTTTGTCGAGCACACCAATAAACGTCTGGCCAAGTTTCTGGAAGGAGTACGACATGCTGATTTTTCGACGTCTTTTTCTGATGAGGGTCTTGGAAAAAGTTTTACAGATCTTAGTCATCAGTTTAATCAGATCATCAACGAGTTCAAGAAGAACAGGGCCGAAAAAGAAGAACATTTTAATTATCTTTTAACTGTAATTCAACATGTTAGTATTGGTATTATTGTGTTCAAACGTGATGGAAAAATTGATGTATTTAATAATGCCATAAAAAAACTGCTTCGGGTGAGCCATCTGCGTAATATCAAAGAACTGGAAACCGTGAAAGAAGATTTACCCGAACTACTTTTGAGGATGAAAGCCGGCGATAAAAACCTGATAAAAATTTTCCTGGAAGATGAACTCATACAAGTTTCGGTAAATGCCACCGAATTCAGGATGCGTGGAGAGGAGTATGTATTGGTTTCGCTGCAAAATATTCATCCCGAGCTGGAGGAGAAGGAGATAGAAAGCTGGCAGCGACTGATACGGGTGCTTACACATGAAATCATGAATTCTATCACGCCTATTTCGTCTCTGGCGTCAACCATTCAGGAAATGATGGTGAATCCGGAAACAGACAAAATTGAAATGAGCCAGCTCACCGACGAAGACCTGGAGAGCATTCACAGTGCCATGGCTACCATCGAAAGCAGAAGCAGAGGGTTGTTAAATTTTGTGGAGATTTATCGCAATCTCACGCGTATCCCCAAACCTAACTTTCGGTATTTTGCCATCAGGGAACTGTTTGATAAAGCGCATGAATTACTCAAACCGAAACTTGATCTGCACAGCATCAAATGTGTGTGTAAGGTATTTCCTGACGAGTTGATGCTTTTAGCCGACCCTGATCTGGTAGATCAGGTTTTGATCAATTTGTTCCTGAATGCCATTGATGCTGTCAAGGAAAAAGATGACGCACAGATTGCCATCACAGCTTCAACAAACCTGAATAACAGGATCAGCATTGAAATAGCCGATAACGGGCATGGCATCAAGCCTGATTTGTTAGATAAAATTTTCATGCCTTTTTTTACCAGTAAAAAGGAAGGATCAGGCATTGGATTGAGCCTCTCGCGCCAGATCATGCAGATGCACAAAGGTGCCATTTCGGTGAAATCAAAACCAGAGGAAGGAACTGTTTTTACACTGACCTTCTAATCGCATAATCAGATGTTAATCGTACTAATCAAATAGATAATAAGAATGCTATGAAACAACTAATTCTGCTGATTTTGATGAATTTAGGCTTAGGTCATGTGCTTTTTTCGCAGGTATTTGTTGTGCATCAGAAAAATATCACAACCCGTATTCATGCCGATGCAGCCTGGATTCGGGGCAATTCCGGGCTCGATTTAATTGTGACCGGGGAGTTGGCACAACAAGATATGAAAGTTGTCACAACTTACTATTTCAAAGATCGCAACCAGGTTTATAAGGCTCAGCCAAAAGGCTTGCCTGATTTAAAAAGAGCCAGTATCGCCGTTGGAGATCTCAACAAGAATGGCCTGGCTGATGTGTTTTTAAGTGGTGTTGATAGCCAGGGAAGGTTTTTGGCTGGAATATATTTTCAACAGACAAACGGAAACTTTGTCCTCAGTCCGGTACAAGTACCGGCTTTGGTTGATGGCCATACCGAAATTGCTGATTTCGACAAGGACAATGATCTTGATATTTTGCTTACCGGAATGGATGCCTCGGGCAGAAGCCGGACAGTAATTTTAGAGAATAAGTCGGGGGAGTTTGCTATAAGAAGCTTTGACATGCCAGGCGTTATCAATGGTGAAGCGCGATGGGGCGATGCCAACAAAGATGGGTTTTTGGATATTTTTATCACCGGAAACTGGAACGGCCACCCTGTAAGCCGCTTATACATATACAAGGAAGGTAATTACCTGCTTCATCCGCAATCTTTTCCGGCTTTGACTAACAGTGCAGTGGTTTGGGCCGATTTTAACAACGATGGCCTCAACGATTTTGTATTGGCCGGAGCTGATGTAGATGGCCGCCCATACACCCGGCTTTTTCTGGGTAATAAAAGCCTTTATTTTGACGAACAAAGTATCTCCGGATTCAGGCCGCTGAAAAATGTGAGCATGGATATCGCTGATTTTGATTCAGATGGCGATATGGATCTCCTGATAGCCGGCGAAAGTATGGAAAGACCTTATACCATCTTATACGAAAATAAAGGAAAAGGTATTTTTGAAGATTTTGTTGCCGGACTGCCATGGGTGAGTGAGGGAGTTGTACGTTTTGGCGACTTTGATCTGGATGGCGATCCCGATATTTTTGTGATGGGCATCGATGTTTGTTATAATCTGATTGGCAGCATTTATAAAAACACCTTAAATCCTGAAAAAGTTATAGAAGATTCCATTACAAACATCTTCATCGATTCGCCCATTGTTGACCTCAGTCGCGGGCCCTATTATTATTTTGTGTTTTCGTCATGTTATTGCGATCCTGAAAATAGCGGCAAAAAGGATTACCATGCTTTTGTGAGTAACATCCATCAGGAGAAGCATGATTTTGACCTGACGTATATTTTCAACGACCTG
This sequence comes from Bacteroidales bacterium, assembly GCA_028704385.1. Lineage (GTDB taxonomy): Bacteria > Bacteroidota > Bacteroidia > Bacteroidales > F082 > UBA5536. Next base: position 101,265 of record JAQVLA010000001.1, read on the forward strand.
TTGATCAAGCGTTTTTCGGGATGGGGTGAAACCGATCGGGGGCACCGGACTTCCAATGCTTTTATCAACCGTGCCGATGCCGAAGAAGGGCGTAAACAAGTGATTGGTGGTTATCAGGATGAAGGTTTTATTATGCATTATATCAATTGGTAAGCTGAAAACTTTTATATTAGGCGTTCAAATTTTGATGCGTTTTTAAGCATTAGCAGCTAACCAATAGCAGGCATGGATAAAATTCTTACAAATCAACAGCTCGAACTTGCAGCCGGGTTTATTCAGTTTACCAACCGACATGTTTATCTTACAGGAAAAGCCGGAACAGGGAAAACCACCTTCTTAAAGAATCTTTCCAATATCACTTCCAAGCACCATGTAGTAGTTGCACCTACTGGTGTGGCAGCCATCAATGCTGGTGGTGTAACCATACATTCCTTTTTTCAGCTCTCGTTTGGGCCTCAGCTGCCCGAAGCTGCCCTGGAAGTTTTAGCCTCTAATCCACAGGCAGAACAACCAGCCTACGAAGCCAGGTATCAACGATTTACGAGAGAAAAAATCAGATTGATCAAACGAATTGATTTGCTTGTGATTGACGAAATCAGCATGGTGCGTGCCGATCTGCTTGATGCAATCGACAGGGTTTTGCGCCGTTTCAGGAGGAGGGATTTGCCATTTGGAGGGGTACAGCTTCTGATGATTGGTGATATTCAGCAATTGGCTCCGGTAGCCCGTGAAGAAGAATGGCAATTGCTGCGTCCCTATTACGATTCGGTTTATTTTTTTAGCAGCCATGCCCTCAAGGTTTCGGATTATGTGACCATCGAACTGAAACACATTTTCAGGCAACAGGATCAGTATTTTATTGATATTTTAAATAATATCCGTGAGAATTATTTGGATCAGCCAACCCTCGAAAAGCTAAATAGCCGATTCCATCCGGATTTTGATCCCGACGAAAAAGAAGGATACATTACGCTTACCACGCATAACTATCAGGCAGATCAGATCAACCAAATGAAAATGAAGCAGCTGAAAGGCAAAAGCTGGATTTTTAAAGCAACCGTTGAAGGTGATTTTCCTGAAATGGCCTATCCGGCTGACGAACAACTGGAGCTGAAAGTGGGAGCGCAGGTGATGTTTGTGAAAAATGATCCCTCGCCGGAGAAACGATTTTATAATGGAAAAATCGGACGGCTCATTGGCAGAGAGGAAGACCAACTTGTGGTGCAGTGCGATGACGAAGCCATTGATGTGGAGCCACTTACCTGGCATAACATGAAGTATAAGCTGGACGAAAGGACCCAACAGATCGAAGAAGCGGTGATAGGCAGTTTTAAGCAATTTCCGCTGAAGCTGGCATGGGCAATCACCATTCACAAAAGTCAGGGACTCACCTTCGAAAAAGTTGTTATTGATGCCAATGCAGCTTTTGCGCACGGACAAGTGTATGTAGCTTTGAGCCGTTGTACAAGCTTTGAAGGTGTTGTGTTAAAGTCGCAGCTTCAGGCCCGTGGTATAGGTGCAGATGCCGCAGTGAAAGGTTTTTTGCACGAAATCCCGAAGCGTAGCCCGGATGAAGCTGTTCTGGAATCGGCCAGAAGAGCTTTTGAGTTTGATCTGCTGGTAGAACAGTTTGATTTTCAACTGATGTTGAAACTGCTAAAAATCATTTTTAAAATTGCTAATGAGAACCGCGGAAGCATTCAAAAAGCCTATTTGGAAATGGTTTCTGATGCTATCAATAAATTGAATGAGCTCGATAAGGTGAGTCAGCGATTCCGGCCACAGCTGCAAAAATTGTTTTCGTCTTTGGACAGCTTAGAACAAAATGTTGCATTACAGGAAAGAGTCAAAAAGGCTGCTGATTATTTTCTGGAACAGCTTAACAACTCGTTTACAAAAAATGATTTTACGGTAGAAACAGACAATAAACAAGTAAGTAAACGATTTACCGGCCTGGAAGAGCAGCTGGAGGAACAACTTCGAGTAAAGCTGGCTACTCTCAGTCAGTGTAAAGAGCAGGGTTTTGAAACAAAGGAATATCTGAAAACCCGCAATGATGCTGCTTTGGGTAAGGCTGCACGAACCACTGGGAAGACGAAACAGGAAACACCGGTCAATTATCACAAGCCCTTGTTTGAGTCGCTTAAGAGTTGGAGAAATAGGCGGGCAATGGATGATGGCCTGGAACATTACAGGGTAATCACCATTAAATCGATGCAGGAAATTGCAGCCAAACTGCCGGTGAGCATGATCGAGCTTAAAGCTATCAACGGCATCGGTAAGCGTAAGCTGGCTGCATACGGACACGAATTACTCGAATTGGTTGTGAGATATGTGGGAGAGGAAAATATTGATAAATCCGCCATTAACAAGGATGATACAGTAGTTGTTAAACAAAAGAAACCAAAGGGATCTACATACACCGCCACACTGGAACATTTAATGACAGGCAGAACAATTGAGGAAACAGCCAAGCTGCGAGGATTTGCTGTGAGTACGATTGAAAGTCATGCAGCTGCATTAATCAAAGAGGGTAAGCTGCATGCCCGGCAATTGATAGCTGACGACAAGTTAAACCTCATCTCTGAATATTTTATCGAGACTGAAGACCCACGTCTGGGACCAGCAAAAGAAGTGTTAGGAGAAGAGGTTAGCTTTGGAGAGTTGCGGATCGTGTCAAGTCAACTGATACACGATGGTAAGCTGGAGCCCTGGCAAGGAGAATATGGCCGCGAATAGTTGATCATTATTTTGTAGGAAACAAATCTTGGTGTATTTTTGCACAGTATTTCGGGATGTAGCCCATCATTGGCGGGGCGTTGAGTTCGGGGTATTGCCCGCACATTCGATGGTGAGTAGTTTTTAGGAAAACGGGATGTAGCGCAGCCCGGTAGCGCGCTTCGTTCGGGACGAAGAGGCCGCAGGTTCAAATCCTGTCATCCCGACAAAAGGCTGAGTGTTTTGCTCAGCCTTTGTCGATTTTTGCAGTTTATGAAGATTAATTTTTAATAAAATAGCGCAACCCCGACAGGGTTGCAGCAATTGTTGTAAAAGAGTTTTAAAAAGGGAATACAACCCTGAAGGGGTTGCGCTATGTCTTAATAGTTCTGGATAGTTCTGGAACTTTTGCTTGATCCCGATAACTAATGCGTCTGGACATGTTCCAAGTTTCCAAAAACAAGTACGATTGAAGAAGCAAGAGAATGAGCAAGCGTATTGAGTTAAGTTTGTATTAAAAAATGAATTTGCTGCTTAAGAAAAAATCGAGCCCCCATTAAGCGGGGCTTACGCAAAAGACCAAAGTTTTGGAAAGGACTCGGGCATCAACGAAGTGGGCTCGAACATCAACGATGTAGACTCGAACGGCAACGATGTGGACTCAAACGTCTTCGATGTGGACTTGAACGTCTTCGATGTGGACTTGAACGTCTTCGATGTAGACTCGAACATGAACGATGTGGACTTGAACGTCTTCGATGTAGACTCGAACATGAACGATGTGGACTCGAACGGCAATGATGTGCCCTATGAGGATGTCAGGGCTCTGCCCCTTGATTTTAACCTGTGCGATTTGATTTCTACCAAGATTTCAGGGCTCTGCCCCTATGAAGATGTCAGGGCTCTGCCCCTACGAAGATTTCAGGGCTCTGCCCCTAGGAAGATTTCAGGGCTCTGTTCCTTGAATGCAATATACTTTATATAATTTCAACCATAGTGCCACCACGCTGGGCTATCGTAATATTGTCTGCGAAGAAAACCTTCAAGGGTTTGAAAAACCGAGAAAGGTTTTGGCATGCCATACCAACAATAGCAGCACCCTGGCTGAGTTCTTTCAATACTGTAGATGTATGGTTCCTCAAAAAAAAATGTGAGCGTTGCTATTACAAATAACAAAACAAAGGGCTGTCTGACACATTTGCCAAACAGCCTTTTTCGAATAGGAAATATTCAAAAAATTTATTTGATCACATGGATTTTTTGGGTGGAAAGTCCTTTTGCTGTTTGGACATGGGCGACATAAGTGCCTGATTTTAGCTCAGTAACACTTAAGTCAAATTCGTTGGTGCCGGGCGCTTGGTGCTTGACAAGCTGTCCCATAAGGTTAAATATTTTCACCTCCACGATAGTTTCATCACTTTGTAGCTTTACGAAATCGTTTGCCGGATTCGGGTAGATCGCAACATTATGAACCGTTTGTTGTATTTCGCTGGTATTAACCGTGCTATTAGAATAGAGCAGGGTAATGTTTGGATATAGGTCAACACAATATCCCCATGGCGGAATGGATAAGGGATTAAAGGGCTGATCGTCTCTTTCGGCAGCGCGCGAACGCTGACTGGCAGTGTCGTAGGTGCAAATAAATGAAGTGAAAAGTTGTGCAACGGTGTACGATTTTACCGATTGAACTATCAGGTTTCCTCCATTATAGGTATAGGCATTATCGAAGGGAATAAAGAAGTCGTTCAAACCTTTTCTGAAGTTAACTGTGCCGTTAAACACCTCTGTGAACGCAGCCGGATCTAGCCAATCATCGGTGAGGTTGTTTTGTTCTGTTTCGCCTAGCATCAAATGGATCTCAACACCTTCTTCGTCTTCATCGAATTGAGCTGTGTATTTGATACCGGTAATGGCCTCGCCGTTTGCATCGATTTCATCAGCAAGGTAAAGTGTTTGGGTGTGGCTGTAAAGTTGGAAAAAGTTATAAGGAACAAATTTAACCGGAGTAAAATTCTCACCTATCTCAATCGGTTCAATGTCCTCGGTTTGAACCGTAACAGGCAAGAGTTCAGATTGATCATTATCAACCGCTTCATCACCATTGAGTTGAACCACAGCGTAAACGACAGTATTTCCGGTTTCATCTTCCTCAGGAGTCCAGGTAAGATCATAGGTTACTTTTTCTGCAAAATCAATAGACGAACCCTGTACTGAGGAAAGCAATTCACCACCTTCTTTGTAAAGACCAACAGTGTAGTCGTTTTGTGTTATAAGGCCACCATTTATGATTTCGATGGTGTAATTTTCGTTTTTGCCAACAGATGGTGTGATGTTTCCGCCAAAGGAAGCCACCAGCAAGTCATTGTTTACAACGGTTTCTATCTTAATATTGTCGATGCACCACAGATTGATGGCATAGCAGTTTCCGTCATATCTAAAGGCATACTGAACTGTAGTTGCACCCGATGGTACAGCAAAATAGTAAGCATATTCGCCCTGTACAATATTCAAAGTGCTGAGGGGCTGCTCCCACAGGGTTTGCCAGCTTGTTCCACCATCAAATGTGATATCCATTCCGATGATCTCGCCAAAATCCATTTCGTAATTGATAAGAAACTGTAAATAACTAATTATTAAACCTGTTTGGCCTGTAACATCAATCTCAGGAGAAACAAGCCGACTCAATCCTGCAGCCATGCTGTATCCCAGGTAAAGCTCTGGCGCTGTGCCTCCGGCCATTTGCGACACATTAACCGACCAGCTTGGGGGTTGTTCTGCATCGATAACCCAGCCAGGAGGGATGGTGCCTGCGCTATAATCAAATCCTTCGGTATAAATAACCGTTTGTGCCGAAACATTTACCAGTAAAATGCTTGTAAAGAGCAAGGTGAGAAGGGGTGTAAAAACTTTTTTCATTTGTAGATTATTTTAATTTAAGAATTCATTTTATGCCTGATGTAATAGCAATCGAAAATGATTTAAGTCGATTTGTTCAAGGAATGACTTTTTGGTTCTGTAAATCATTTCAACATGCAAAGTAAAGTTAAAGCATGTTTGGAATCAATTCGTGCTGTATGGTATTTTAACTCATGCTTTAATAAGTGCATGCACTTAGTCAGGCTAAGTACTGCCTCGTATTTTGTTCAGAATCAGCCTGAATATCGCTATGCTTTATGGTTTAATGATGTAGTTTTGCAACATAGAATGGCACGCGGTATTAATGCTTTACTACTTATGCGTATTAATTTTCACAGTTTCATACAGTTGTTGTTGATCCTCACCCTATTTGCCTCCTGCACATCCGAAAACAGGCTTGATGAGGAAGCTATGAATATTTCAGCAGCCGAAGCAGATCAGCGGTATAACTATATTCACAAGCTTATCTACGACAATCCGCTTGAAGCCCGCGAAGAGGCAATCCGCATTCTTGAAACGCTTAAGCCAAACGATTATATTTCGGAGATAATACTGCTTAAACATATTGGATCGTCCTACGTTTTCGAAACCAACAATTCAGAAGCTGTAAAGTATTACAATCAGGCACTTGCCATTGCCGAACAGCATGAGGTTTGGGCTGAAGTGGCGCATATTAACAACAATCTTGGGGTGATTTTTAATGAGATCGCCAACTACAAGATGGCGTATATGCATCTGGTTGAAGCACTTAACTATTATGATATTGCCAAGCTTTCACATAAAAAGACAGGAGCTTACAACAACATTGGCATCATTTATATGAATCTGCGCAATTACGACAAAGCCCTTTCGTATTTCGAGCAGGCAACAGACACCTCCTTCACGCCGAGGGATACCATTTTGGTGATTTCTGCTCTTAATAACATTGCCTTGTGCTACAATTCAAAGGAGAATCCTTCCGAAGCACTCCATCATCTCGAACGAGCCATCGAGCTTTCAAAAAAAGTAAACAATAAATACGGACTGTGTATTTCGTATCAGCTGATGGGTAATGTTTACCTGAAACGCGATCAGCCTTCCGAATCATTGGAGGCCTATTCCATGAGCCGCGATATCGCCAACGAAGGCAATTTGTCGTATCAGCTTGCGCTGGCACGGCTGGGCCTCGGGCAGGTTTATCTGCGAACCGGCAAGCAGGAAGAAGCCTTCAAAATGGCTTTTGAGGTGCTCAATATGGCGAAAGAGCACGAAAGCCTTACGCTCGAAAGTGATGCACACCAACTGCTTTCCGGGATTTATGAAGAACAGGGAGATTTTAAAAACGGACTGTTTCATTTTCAAAAGCATATCAGCACGCAGCAGGAAGTAATTAATCAAACTGTGATCCATCAGATCTATGATGTGGAGCTTAACTACCTGAATCAACTTAACAAAATGCAGCAGTTGGAACTCGAGAAAAAAGAGCTTTCGATAAGCAAAAAGAATAACCTGCTGTTTTTTATATCACTGACCTTTATCATGTTACTGGTGGGATTATACCTCATTTATCTCAATCACCGCCACCGGCAGGAGGTGAAGTTTCAGCGAACGGTGATTGAGCTAACGGAGAAAAAATCGGATGCAGCACTCGAAGCAGAAATCAGAGAGCGTAAAAGGATCGGGCAGGAGTTGCACGATAGTCTGGGACATCTGCTTTCTGTCGCAGGACTTCATGCCAGCGTGCTTCAGAAAAGAAAGAATCTTTCGGCCACCAAAAAAGATGAACTGCTCGAAGCTTTGATGAGAACCATCGACGATGCCTTTGACGAAGTGCGCAATATCTCACACAACCTGGCTCCTTCCTTATTATCCGAGCACGGCTTGAAAGGAGCGCTCAAAAGTATCTCTGACAAAGTGAACCAGAGCACAAGGCTTACAATGAGTTTTGATACTTTTGGGTTGAACGGGAAAATGGATAAGCTAATCGAGAATACGCTTTTCAGAACGATACAGGAGATTGTGAACAACACCATCAAACATGCCGAAGCCAGTCAGTTGTTCATTCAAATTACGCAAGGCGAGCATGAAATCACCCTAATGGCCGAAGATAACGGAAAAGGATTTGATACGGCTGCCATTGATCAGCTGGCAAGTCATGGCCTTTCGCATATGAAATCGCGCATCGAGAAGCATAACGGAACGATGCATATTGACTCCAATACCCACAGAGGAACCATCATCAGTATTCTAATCCCGCTTAAAGAAACCCACACATGAAAAGCAAACCTATCAGAGTTTTAATAGTAGATGATCATCAATTGATGGTGGAAGGATTGAAGTCGCTGCTCGAAGATGAGGAGGATATTGCCTTTGTAGCCGGAGCCAATTCTATGACAGAGACCCTGAATTTTTTGCAAAACAATGAGATAGACGTGATTTTGATGGACATCAACATGCCGGATGCCTCTGGGATTGAAACCACCGAAAAGGTGAAAGCCGGCTTCCCGGATATAAAGGTGGTGGCATTAACCATGCATGAAGACATTGCTGTGATAACCAAAATGATCAAAGCGGGTGCATCTGGCTATATCCTGAAGCGCACCAATATGAACGAAGTGGTAGAGGCTATTCGTGTGGTGTATAACAATGGCCGGTATCTGAGCAATGTAACGCAAAAAATTATCATGGATAATCTGGGCACAGCAGCCGGACAAGACGAGTTGATGGAGGATGCAAAGCCAATCCTTTCCACACGCGAGTTGGAGGTGCTCAACCTGATAGCCAGGGAGCATAGCAATGCGCAGATTGCAGAGCAACTGTTTATCAGTGAGCGAACTGTGGAAGCACATCGAAGGAATATTTTCATCAAAACGGAAACCAAATCAATCGTGGGGCTGATTAAATACGCCATCAACAAGGGATTGATCGATGCGTGAAAAGCTGGTACGGAGTTCGGGAGTGTGTGGAAATCAGTTCAAGAGCAGCCAATAAATTCTTTTAGCCTGTTAAATTACTCAAAATCAATTTGTAATAGTCGGTTTGAAAATTTGTTCGTAACAAGTATTTAGGCAAAATTTGTGGTAAATATGATTGCACGAGCATACAAAAACAACGGGATGTCATTGTAATAAATCGATTAGCATTTTAGCGGGGTTTCTCTACCTTTGCGACTTAAAATCACAAAATCATGCATTGGGCTGATATTGTTGCACTGATCGTTTCGGGCGTTTTTGTGGGGTTTATCAACACGCTTGCAGGCGGAGGCACCATTATTTCACTTACTGTTTTTCTGCTTCTAGGGCTTCCGATTGATATTGCCAATGGCACCAATCGTATTGCAGTGATTTTGCAGAATATCACCTCAGTGCAGGCGTTTCATCAAAAAAAGGTGATGAGCTGGCGCAAGGGACTCCTCCTTTCCATACCGGCTGTGCTGGGATCGGTGATTGGAGCGCAGCTGGCTGTGGATATTGACCGCGAAGCCTTCGAAAAGGCGATTGCTGTGGTGATGTTGCTGATGATTTTCTTCATGTTTTTTAAACCTTCCCAGTTTCTTTCCGGTCGTGCTGACCTTTTGAGCCGTAAACTGGATTGGAAACAAATGCTGATTTTTTTTGGTATTGGAATTTATGGCGGGATGTTTCAGGTGGGCGTGGGTTATTTTTTGTTGGCTGCACTGGTGCTTGGGGTGGGTTTTGATCTGGTGCGTGCCAATGCTATCAAGGTTTTGATCGTATTGATTTACACCATTTTCGCCCTGGGCGTATTTGTTTTTAATGATGCCGTAAACTGGAAATTTGGGCTTATCCATGCCATCGGAAACATTGTGGGGGCTTATGTGGCTTCGCATATGGCTGTAAACAAAGGTGTTGTTTTTGTGAAGTGGGTGATTATTGTTGTGATTATCCTAACCTCTGCACAACTGCTTGATTTGTATGATCTTAATGATTTACTGAAACTGATTTTGAATCGGTCCTGATTGATGAAATGCGTTTTGCCACAATGTTTTATCTTTGAAGGCAAATCATCCTAATAGCCCGGCTCATGAAAATATTTCGTGTTCTTATTGCAATACTGTTTATATGGAGTTTAAATGCCTGTGAACGGCCAGCTGAACAAATTCTGCGTCCTGAATATGCCATGGCCATTCACGGAGGTGCCGGCGTGATCAAAGCAGAGTTGATGAGTCCGGAACAGGATAGTCTTTACAGGGCTTCACTACTCGAGGCTTTGAAGGCCGGAGAAAAGATACTGATAACTGGTGGCTCCAGCCTTGATGCGGTAACAGCTGCCATTACGATTCTGGAAGATAATCCACTTTTCAATGCCGGACGCGGCGCGGTTTTCAACGCCAATGGATTTATTGAGCATGATGCTTCTATTATGGAGGGTTCGGATAAAAATGCCGGAGCTGTGGGGGCTGTCAGAAATATAAAAAATCCTATTCTGGCAGCACGCAAAGTGATGGAAACCAGTCCGCATGTTTTTTTGGTACGGGAGGGTGCCGAGCAGTTTGCCGCTTTGCAAGGTTTACAAATTGTTGACCCTTCGTGGTTTATGGTTTCCAGGCAGCGCGAAAAGTATGAAAACACAAAATCATCACAGCTTGAGAAGGAATTTCCGCTTGGCGAAAAACATGGCACAGTTGGAGCTGTTGCTTTGGATAAAGCCGGTAATCTGGCAGCTGGAACTTCAACCGGCGGAATGCATTTCAAACATCAGGGCAGGTTGGGCGATTCGCCGGTGATAGGTGCCGGCACCTGGGCTGATAATGCCTGTTGCGCTGTTTCGGCTACAGGTCATGGCGAATATTTCATCCGCTATGGCGTGGCGCAGGATATTGCTTCCAGAATGATTTACGGCGGACAAAGCCTGAAAGAAGCTGCTGATGAGGTGGTGTTGCAAGAACTGGTGAAGCTGGATGCCGGAGGTGGCATTATTGCAGTAGATAAGGATGGAAATATTTGCATGCCTTTCAACACTGCAGGGATGTTCAGGGCAAGCGTAAGGGCTCGCGAAGAACCCTTTGTCGGGTTATTTGCTTCGGATAGCCTGCAGCTGGAATAGGGTTTATTGCTTTTCGTATTGTTGTATCTCGTTGTGAATGAACTCCAGATTTACACCGGCTTCTTTAAACATGGCTTCTGATTCGGCTCCGGCATGGTATTTTCTTTCACAAACAACCCTTTCAATACCACAGTTGATGATCAACATGGCGCAGGTGCGGCAAGGCGTCATTCGGCAATAAAGCGTGCTTCCCTCAAGCGCGATGCCGCGGCGGGCAGCTTGTGTGATAGCATTTTGTTCGGCATGAACGGTTCTTACACAATGTTGGGTAACACTTCCATCTTCATGAATCACTTTTTTCATCAGATGACCAACCTCATCGCAGTGGGGCAAACCACGGGGCGAACCTACATAACCAGTAACGAGAATTTGCCGGTCTTTCACAATTACACAGCCACTGCGACCACGATCGCAGGTGGCTCTGCTGGCAACGGTATCGGCCAGCTTCAGGAAATATTCGTCCCAACTGGGACGAGTATGCAAAGGTGCTTTGGGAAGTTGATTCTCGCTCATAAATTGATTTTTTGGAGGGCATTTTCTATTTGTTCGTATAAGTCAGTTAGATCGCCATTATTGGTAAACACTTCATCAGCCTGTTCGATGCAGGCTTTCAGGTTCTGCTTGTTTGGATCAGTGGAGTCCATTTCACGGGCTTCGTTGCTTAAAAATGTTTCATAACTTACAGCATCGGTCTCCGATTTTCGGCTTTGGATCCGTTCGTATCGCAACTTAGGTGACGCATCCACAGCCCACAGAAAAAATGGTCCTTTATCTCGCAGCGATTGAATCTCGCCCGGTGTCCGGATGCTTTCAATTATGCAGGGCGCACCTTGCTCAAGGGCTTTCAGATAGAGCTGATCAGTAACATAGCTCGGACTGTTTGCGGTGCGCAGCGCGTTGGCTGTTTGCGTCATGGTATCGCGATTCACTTCTTTGCCGGCAGCTTCGATCTGTTCAATCAAGAAGGATCTTACCGAATAATGAGCGAAATTTTTTTCTCTGACCAGGTAATCCACAATCGTTCCTTTGCCTGCTCCCAGCGTCCCCGTGATACCTACAACTATCATTTTCCTATCCGGCATGGCTTTCCGTTTTGAGGTCGCTGATCCATTTGTCCATTTCCACCGGCGTGAAGCTGTTGAGCTTTTGCAAGAGTGCTTTTGGCTCAAGCGAAACAATGAGTGAGGAGCGATGTTCTTCACGAATAAATCCTTCTGAAACACCATGATCCAGAAAACGCAGCAGGTAATCAAAGTATCCTTTAATATTTAAGAGAGCCAGAGGTTTGTCGCTCATGCGTAACTGCATCAAAGTCAGCACTTCTGTGATCTCATCCAGTGTTCCAAAACCGCCCGGAAGTGCTACAAAAGCATCAGCCATTTCGAGCATTTGGGTTTTGCGCTCGGCCATGCTGTTGACGGTAATCATCTGATGAATGCCGTTGTGCGCCACCTCTTTGTCGATCAGGTGCTGGGGCATGATGCCGGTAACATGTCCGCCATGCGCCATCAGCGTGTCGGCAAGCACTTTCATCAAACCAACAGAAGCCCCGCCATAAATAAGATCTATCTTTCTGGATGCCATTTGTTTGGCAAATTCCTCCGCCACTTCGCGGTAAATCCGCTGATATCCCATGCTGCTTCCGCAAAAAACACAAATTCGCTTCATTGTTTCTTCCTTAAAATGATTCGCAAAGTTAAACTTTTCGGCTGGGCAATTTTGCCTTTAGCTGTTTGTAATTTGCCGGCAGATGGCATCAAACATGGCAATGCCTGTCGGAATAAGCTCATCAGGGAAATCATAGTCCGGATTGTGTAGGGCAGGATGGTTTTTGCCCGAGCCTATTCCAAACAAAGTGATTGGTCCAAAGCGTCCGAATTGCCCAAAATCCTCTGACCACCTGAAAGGATTTTTGAGTTTATGAACCGGCAATTGATTTTGTGCTGCGGCATTTTCGACCAGACTCATCAGTAGTGGCTCGTTTATAGTTGCTGCAAAAGGCTCATGGTTGCTACATTGTATATCAAGTTGATTTTCACGGGCATTTTTTGTTGCCAAATCAAGACATTGATACTGCATGGCTTCCAGTGTTTCATCTTCAAAATTACGGATGGTCACCCAACAAAAAGCTTCTCCTGGAGATGTTCCAAAAGCTTCTTCGCCAAGCCTGGCGTGGGTAATCGTAAGTAGTTTGAAGGCTTTTTCGGCTTGCCATTGTTTTTTGAGTTGCTCCAGTTCCAGCATCAACTTTGCCAGGGCTGTTGCAGGATTGACTCCTGTTTCGGGTTGTGAGGCGTGTGCCGTACGACCGATAAGATGGATTTTTATCCCAACAGAAGCAGCAGCAAAAGTGTGTTCGCGTAAAACAACAGAATGTCGTTCAAAACCTGGTAAATTGTGCAATGCAAAAGCCATATCAGGTTTTATGTTTTCAAACTTAGGATCGTTTATTACCTGCATGGCTCCCTGTCCTGTTTCTTCGGCCGGTTGAAAGAGGAGTATGACTTCGCCTTTTTCAGGTCGTTTTTTATTCAGCAGTAGTGCAAAACCTGCTAAAATGCTACTGTGTCCATCATGTCCGCAAAGATGTGCCACGCCTGCATTTTTGGAAGCATAACTCAGCGCACTTTTCTCCTGAATAGGTAAGGCATCCATGTCGGCACGAAAAAGAATTCGTTTACCTTTCTCCTCACCTTTGAAAACCAGAGCAAATCCATTGCCTCCTAATGATTGAATAATTTGATCAGGTTTTATGGCTTCCAGGAATTTAAGTAAGCGTTTTGAGGTATATGTTTCCTGGCCCGAAAGTTCAGGATTGGCATGTAGTTCATGCCGCAGCCGGACAAGTTTTTCTGTTTCTTGTGTTGCAATCATCCTACAAAAGTAGCAGAAATCAGGAAAAGGATCGGTTGAAGCATCTTTCAGGATTTGCGTACTTTTGTGCCAAAATGAAAAACATGCACAGTATCTATCCGATAAAATTTAAACCGATTTTCAAAGATAAGATTTGGGGTGGGCAAAAGATCAAAAGCGTATTAAATATGGATTTTGGCGAGCTTCCCAATTGCGGTGAAGTATGGCTGCTTTCGGGGGTTGAAGGGAATCCTTCGGTAGTCGAAAACGGATATCTGGCCGGTAATGAGCTGAACGAGCTCGTGGAAGTTTTTATGGGCGATTTGGTAGGTGACAGGGTGTACGATCGTTTTGGTGATCAGTTTCCGATTCTTTTCAAGGTGATCGATTCCAACGACTGGCTTTCCATACAGGTTCATCCGGATGATGTGTTGGCTCGCAAGCGTGGGATTGGCTACGGTAAAACAGAGATGTGGTATGTGATGCAGGCCGACAAAGACGCACAGCTGATCAGTGGCTTTAATCAGGAGATGAATAAGGAGGAATTCCTTAAAGTGCTGGAGGTCGGTGAATTGAAATCGGTGATGAATTATGAGGCTGTGCAGGCCGGCGATGTATTTTTTATGCCTGCAGGTCGTGTTCATGCCCTGGGACCAGGCACATTGATTGCCGAAATTCAGCAAACCAGCGATACCACTTATCGCATTTATGATTGGGACAGGGTGGATCTTGCCGGACAGATGCGCGAACTGCATACGGATGAAGCTCTGGATGCCATTGATTTCAGACTTCCCGAAAGTGCAAAAACAAGTTACAAAGCCCAATTGAATCAAACTGCCAAAGTGATAGAATCGCCTTATTTTACTACGAATATGTTGCAGTTTGATCAGGGCATCAAAAAGGATTATTCGCAGTTGGATTCCTTTGTCATATTGTTCAATGTTGAGGGCAGCTGCGTACTGGATTGGGGAGATGAACAAAAAATAACCCTCAAAGCAGGAGAAATAGTGCTGATTCCCAACCTCATTCATGCGGTGGCGCTCTATCCTGAAGTTGCCTGCAAAATCCTTGAAGTTTATATCCAATAGTGCAACCAAAGCCAACAGTGGGTTGTCTTTTGAGTGCAGATTAAGCTGAAACAAATCATAATAAACCTAATAGTCATTGACATGATGAGAAAGTCAATTTTTAGTCTTTTTGCGCTTTTACTTTTTTTTAATCTAAGTTTGCTGGCGCAATCCGATATTCCTCAGGTTACAATTAAAACCCTTGAGGGAAAGCCGTTTAGCACTTCTGAGATCACCAATGATGGCAAACCGGTAATTTTAAGTTTTTGGGCGTTGTGGTGCAAACCCTGCCAGAAAGAGCTGGATGCCTTTAACGAAAACTATGCCGACTGGCAGGAGGAAACAGGCGTAAAAATCTATGCCGTATCTATTGACGACAGCCGTTCGACTGCTCGTGTAATGCCGATGGTGAACGGAAAAGCCTGGGAGTTTGAGGTGCTGCTTGATCCAAATAGCGATCTAAAACGTGCGATGAACGTGAATATGATTCCGCATACTTTCCTGCTTGATGGTGAAGGCAAAATTGTTTCGCAGCACACAGCCTATTTCGAAGGAGCTGAATTTGAACTCTACGAAAAGGTTAAGAAAATAGCCGGAATTGAATAAGTTAGTATCCTGAAGCTAATAATCATGCGTAAATTTTGGATTGTTTTTTTTCTGATTGCCTTTACCACGGCAGAGGCACAGGATTTTATCGATAAAGCCCAAATCAACGGCAGCTTTCAGATTGACGGGCAGTTTTACCGGCCAGACGATGCACTTGGCATCACTGATTCGATTATCGGAGGGCGCAAAATGGGCTTGAATGGTTATGGAAACATCACCTATACCCTCGGAAAATTTTCAGCCGGGATGCGTTATGAAGCTTTCCTAACGCCGCTTGCAGGATTTGATCCCTTGCAGGAAGGCAATGGATTTCCTTATTTATGGGCAAGTTATCAAAACGATTTTGTGGGGGTTACCGTTGGGAATTTTTATGAGCAATTTGGTAATGGCCTCATTTTACGTTCCTACGAAGAATGGACTTTGGGATACGACAACTCCATCAACGGGATGCGCGTGATCCTTCGGCCTTCTGCCGGAATTACGATTAAAGGGGTTTATGGTACGCAACGTTATTTCTGGCAGAAATACGAAAACGGTAATCGTGGCATTGTGCGTGGCCTGGATGCAGAGGTTGACCTGAATCAAACCATCAAAGGATGGGAATCAGCAGCTGTACGTGTGCTTGTTGGTGCCAGCGGTGTGAGCAAATATCAGAAAGACAATGATCCGCTCTATAATTTGCCCGAGAATGTTGGAGCCTGGGCCGGACGACTCAACCTGAGTGCCGGAAAATTTAACTTCGCCACGGAATATGCCTATAAAATCAACGATCCATCGGCGATAAATAATTTTATCTATCACGAAGGACAGGCGGTTTTGTCATCGTTATCCTATTCTCAGCCCGGACTTGGTGTGGTTTTACAACTGAAAAGGGTGGATAATTTCAGCTTTAAATCCGATCGCCGGGTAAATGGTAATGCGGTTGATATCAATTTTATTCCACCGATTAACCGTACACATTCCTACAGTCTGGCAGCGCGCTATCCTTATGCTACTCAGCCCAATGGCGAAATGGGTTTGCAGTTTCAGTTGAACTATAAAATTCCTAAAGGAACCGCTTTGGGAGGTAAATACGGCACCGGGATTGCTGTGAATTTCAGTCAGGTGAATGATATCGTTCGCAATCCGATAAATGATACAACTCTTGTAAATACTTCAGGTACATTGGGGTACACCTCAGATTTCTTTAAGGTATCGGACAGCGTTTTCTTCCGCGATTTTAATATCGAGATTGAGAAAAAAATCAACAACAAATGGAAAGCCGTAATTCAATACATGAATTTGCATTACGACATTGCCACAATCGAAGGTCATGCCGGAGAACCAGCTGTGAAAGCACATATCGGAGTGATTGATTTAACACATAAATTCACTTCGCGCAAAAGTCTTCGTATGGAGCTTCAGGGTTTGTTTACAGAGCAGGACGAAGGCGATTGGGCGGCTGCCATGCTCGAATATGCCATTGCACCCCGCTGGTTTTTTAATGTTGCTGATCAATATAATTATGGCCATCCCGATGCAGATAAGAGAAATCATTATTACACCGTTTCAATGGGTTATCTGAAAGAATCCACACGCGTGGCACTGACTTACGGACGCCAGAGCGAAGGTGTGGTGTGTGTTGGTGGCGTTTGTCGGCAGGTTCCGGCATCCAGCGGACTTACTATTACTATTTCAACGAATTTTTAAGCCATGATACTTAAATCAATGAAAATAAAGCACTTTAGCCTGATATTGTTTGTATTGATTGCAGGATTTTTTAACTCATGCGACAAAATTGAACCTCCCTACACTTCCCAGAATGGTGGAGGTGGCGGAGAGCCAGAAGAATTGGTTCAGAAAGTGCTATTGGAAGATTATACTGGTCATAAATGTGTAAACTGCCCTGCTGCTGCAAAACTCGCTGGTGATTTGAAGGAAGTATATGGTGATCAGCTGATCATTATGGCAGTGCATACAGGAGTTTTCGCCGAGCCCGAGAATCCACCTTTTGATCTTGATTTGCGCACAAGCTATGGAGACCAATGGCGTGAACAATACAATATTATCGGTTTTCCAAGCGGTTTGATTAATCGCCGGATTGAACAGGGATCCGCCATTTTGTCGAGTGGTAGATGGGGCGAAAAAGTAATGGACATTATCGAAAATGTGCAGCCACAGGCATCAATTGATATACAAACCAATTTTGATGAACAAACCAGGAATCTGGCGTTAATTGTTAATTCTAAGTTTTTGGGCAGTACAAACGAAACGTATTTTTTGCAAGTTTTGCTCACCGAAGACAGTATTCAGGGAGCTCAACGCAATAACAATACTGCTGTTGGTGATGTTCCCACTATCGAAGATTATTACCATCGTCATGTTTTGCGGCAAGACATCAATGGACTTAATGGTGAGGCTGTTAATGGCACGGAAGCCATTGTTGCCAATGAAGTTTATACCCACACTTACAGCCTTACGCTGAATGCAGCTTACAAAGCACAACACTGCTCAGTGATTGCCTTTTTGTATCGTATCTCCGATAATGAGATTTTGCAGGTTGAGGAACAGCATATTGTGGAGTAAAGCATTAGTTGAAATAGGGTTTTAAAAGTCTAAAAAGCCGAAATTATCGCAGAGATGATTTCGGCTTTTTACTAACCTTAAATGCAGAGCACTCAAATGCCCAATTTATTTCCCATTCTTTTCCTGTTTACTTTGAGCGTCGAGCACGGCAATGGTGATCATATTCACGATTTCCGAAACGGAGCTTCCCATCTGCAGGATGTGAACCGGTTCTTTTAGTCCGTTGAGGATGGGTCCGATTACCTCAAATTTGCCCAGCTCCTGCATCAGCTTGTAGCCAATATTTGCAGATTCCAGGTTGGGGAAGATGAGGGTATTGGCTGGGCCGTCAATCAGTTTTGAAAAGGAAAAAGATTCTTTCAACAGTTCGGGGTTGAGGGCGGTGTTAACTTGTATTTCGCCATCTACTATCATATCCGGATAATGTTCATGCAGGTATTTAACGGCTTTGCGTTGTTTTTCAGGTCCTTCGCCATCCGCGGAGCCGAAATTGGAATAAGACAGCAATGCCACACGCGGCGTAAACTTAAATTCTTTAACAGTTTCGCATGCCTGAAGGGTGATGTCAACCAATTCCTGAACGCTGGGGTTTTTGTTAACGGTGCAGTCGGCAAAGAAAACGGGCCCTTTTTTGGTGTTAACGATGTACATACCCGATACGATTCTTGCGCCGTTTTGCCTTCCAATCACCTGAAGTGCAGGCCTGATGGTGTCGGGATAGTTACGTGTTAGGCCCGAAACCATGGCATCAGCCATTCCGGCTTCAACCATCATCGGAGCGAAATAATTGCGGTGATGCATCAAACTTCTGGCAGCTGTAAAGGTCATTCCTTTGCGCTGACGTTTCAGAAACAAGGCCTCGGCAAATTGTTTACGCCTTCCGGCCTGATCGTTGGCACCCGGGTCAACGATTTCAACATTATGAAGTTCCAGGTCGTTTTCTTTAATGATGGCTTTTATCCTGGCCGAATTCCCCATTAAAATAGGTTCGGCAAGCCCCTCGTTGAGCACAATCTCGGCTGCCTTGAGCGTTTTATAGTTCTCGGCATCTGCGAGCACCACGCGTTTGGGATTGTGTTTTGCCCTGGTTTTTATCTGTCGGATCAAAGGATTGGAAACATTCAATCGTTTACGCAATTCTTCAGTATAGCTATCCCAGTTTTTGATGGGCTTTTTGGCTACACCGGATTCCATTGCTGCCATTGCTACTGCCGGTGAAACGCGTTCGATCAGGCGCGGATCGGTAGGTTTTGGGATGATGTATTCCCTCCCAAACTTAAGGTTATTCACATTAAAGGCAATGTTAACTTCTTCGGGTACTGGTTCTTTGGCTAGTTGTGCCAGTGCTTTGGAGGCTGCCAGTTTCATCTCATCATTAATTTCGGTGGCTCTCACATCCAGTGCTCCGCGAAAGATATATGGAAAACCCAGCACATTGTTTATCTGATTGGGAAAATCGCTGCGTCCGGTAGCCATAATGATGTCTTCACGGGTTGACATGGCATCGTTGTAAGAAATTTCAGGCACCGGATTGGCTAAGGCAAAAACAATCGGGTGTTCGGCCATATCAAGTAACATTTCCCGTTTGAGTACGCCACCAACCGAAAGCCCAAGAAACATATCAGCACCTTTGAGGGCTTCCTTCAGGCTCAACGGCTCACAATCAACAGCAAATTTTTTCTTGGTCTCGTTCAGATCGGTGCGGCCTTTGTGCAGGAGTCCTTTGCTGTCGAACATTAAGATGTTATTTGGATTGGCACCGAGCTTGATATAGAGACGGGTGCATGAAATAGCAGCTGCTCCGGCTCCATTGACAACAATTTTGAGGTCTTCAATTTTTTTGCCATTGATTTCAAGGGCATTTAACAAGCCGGCAGAAGTGATGATGGCTGTGCCGTGCTGGTCGTCGTGCATCACGGGAATGGGAAGTAACTCTTTTAATTTGTCTTCGATTTTAAAGCATTCGGGAGCTTTGATATCTTCGAGATTGATGCCACCAAAGGTAGGAGCGATGGCTTTTACGATTTCTATAAATTTATCAGGATCATTTTCGTTTACCTCAATATCAAATACATCAATATCGGCAAAAACCTTGAATAGCAATCCTTTACCTTCCATTACAGGTTTTCCGGATTCGGGCCCAATATCGCCAAGACCTAATACAGCTGTTCCGTTTGAAATAACAGCCACCAGATTTCCTTTTCCGGTATAGGTGTACACTTCTTCCGGATTTTTATTGATCGCCAGGCAGGGATCAGCTACTCCGGGTGTGTAGGCAAGGGATAAATCGCGTTGGGTACTATACGGTTTTGTTGGAATAACCTCCAGTTTGCCAGGTCGTCCGGAGGAGTGATAATGCAGTGCATCTTTGTTAAAAAGCTTGTCCATAATTGGGTTTTTTTGAATTATTCAAAATTACGGATTTATTGCGCCCGATTGCAAAATAAAAAGTAATGATTGCAATTTTAAAGTATTCTAAATACGTGTGTTTTCAGATGACTGGCATGGAGCTATGCAAACACAAAAACAATTACTTAGAAGAAATTTGCCGGCTAACAAGAACGAATATTTGTATTTTTGCCCACCAGACTTAGGATGCAAAATTACAAAGTCAATTACTATGTACGATTTTATTTCCGGAAAAGTTGTCGAGCGAAACCCTGCTTATGTTGTGCTTGAAAATGAAGGAATTGGCTATCTTATTCAGATTTCGTTGAATACCTTTACTGCCCTGGCCGACAGCAGCCATGCCAGACTGTATATTCACATGGCCATACGCGAAGACGCTCATGTGCTGTTTGGTTTTTTCGATCAGGCCGAGCGAAGCCTTTTTCAGTTGTTGATAACGGTTTCGGGTGTTGGTGCTAACACGGCACGCCTGATACTTTCGTCTTTGTCAACCTCAGAAACCCTTGATGCCATTGCAAACGGCAAAGTGCATGTGTTGCAAAGCGTTAAAGGAATTGGTGGAAAAACAGCACAGCGCATTGTGGTCGATTTGAAAGATAAGGTAGCCAGGGCAGGAATAAGTTCCGAAAAAGTAGAACCGCTATACAATACCATCAAATCGGAAGCGTTATCAGGACTGTTGATCTTGGGTTTCAATAAAAATTCAGCCGATAAAGTGTTGGATAAGCTGTTGCAACAAAACACAGAATTTTCTGTGGAGAAACTGATTAAAGAAGCCCTGAAATTATTGTAGGCAATTGGGATTGTTTTAGAATCAAAGAGTTAAGACGCATTGAAGCAAACGATTAGAAAAATATTTACCGGATTACTTTTTAGTTTATTTGTCGTTTCAGAGGCTGTATCGTTACCCCTGCAGTTGGATGACAGGCCTATGGATATGCTGATTTTTCCGCAAACACCCGATACCACCCGGGTGATGCCCTATCCTGTGCCTGTTGATGATGGAGACCCCAATCACCAGCTCGACAACAGTTCGCCGCTTTATCTGAATGACCCGCCCAATATCAAACGCGAAATAGTTTACGACCCCCTCACCGGTCAGTATATATTTGTAAGCAAAGTGGGTGATTTTACCTATCGCACACCCACACCCATGTCGCAGAAAGATTACCTGGATTATCAGACCCGGCAAAGTAACCGGCAATATTTTAACGAAAGGGCAGCCAGTACCACCACTGAGACTTCAGGTTCCATCATTCCTTCAATTTATATTGGAGGGGAAGCCTTCGACAGGATTTTTGGAGGAAATACCATTGATATTCGTCCACAGGGAACGGCAGAGGTTTCGTTTGGAATTGTGAGCAACAAAAGAGATGATCCACAGCTGAATGTTCGCCAGCGTCGAACCACAAATTTTGACTTTGACCAGAAGATTCAGATGAACGTGATCGCCAAAATTGGTGATAAAATTGAGTTCAAAACAAATTATAATACAGAGGCCACTTTTCAGTTCGAAAACCGGCTTCAGCTTAAATATGAGGGAAAAGAAGATGAGGTAATCAAACTGATCGAAGCCGGCAATGTGAGCCTGCCCCTTAATACAACCCTCATCAATGGCAGTCAGGCACTCTTTGGGATTAAAACCAAATTGCAATTTGGGCGTACTACGGTTACTGCAGTTTTTTCGCAGCAGGAAAGCGAATCAAAAAACATTACAGTGCAGGGAGGAGCTCAAACCAGCGAGTTTAAGATGAGCAGCCTTGATTACGAAGAAAACCGTCACTTCTTTATCAGCCAGTATTTTAGGGATAATTATGAAAAGGCACTCGAATCATTGCCTGTAGTAGCCTCCGATATAAATATCACCAAAGTTGAAGTATGGGTAACCAATATTGGGCCGGCACTTGAAGACAACCGCAATATTGTTGCCTTTACCGATTTGGGAGAAGGCCGGCGGGAATGGCTTTTTAATGAACAGGTAAATCCATCATTTGGTCCGCCCCTGCCAACCAACCGGTCCAATAATCTGATGACACGCCTGGATACCAATGCGGTTCGAAATATCAATTCACTCACGGCTTACCTCTCTGGTGACCCATTGCGTATCGGACGAACGGGCTATTTTGTTTCAGGCCAGGATTTCGAAAAGATCGAGAATGCACGAAAACTGAATCCATCAGAATATACTTTCAACAGCAAACTTGGATTCATTTCACTTAACACCACCCTCAATTCTGATCAAACACTGGCTGTGGCTTATCAATACAGCGTTATCGGATACGACAGCGTTTTTCAGGTTGGCGAATTTTCTGATCAGGGCATCAATGCACCAAAGGTACTCTCTGCCAAATTGCTTAAGAGTACTACCCTCAACACCAATATGCCGATGTGGAACCTGATGATGAAAAACGTGTATTCAATGCGTGCCTTTCAGATAAACCGCGAAGATTTTACATTTAATATTCTTTACTCAGGTAACCAAAATGGCGTTGCAACAGGATATTTTACCGAGGGAAATGAGGATGTAAAAGGGATTCCGCTTATCCATCTGATGAATCTGGACAACCTCAACCAGCAGAACAATCCTGTTAAGGGGGGTGATGGTGTTTTTGATTTTCTGGATAATGCGGCCACACAAGGAGGGACGATTAATGCTGCCAACGGGAGGATTTTCTTTACCGTACTCGAGCCTTTTGGAAGCTATATCAGAAAAAAGATTTTTCCTAATGACCCCGACCTGGCTGATCGTTATGCGTATGATTCACTTTATACGGCAACTAAAGCCGCAGCAGAACAATATCCTGAGAAGAATAAGTTTATTCTGGAAGGATTTTATAAATCGCAATCCGGATCCGAGATCAACCTGAATGCCCTCAATGTACCTCAAGGTTCGGTTAAAGTTACTGCCGGCGGTGTGCCGCTCACCGAAAATGTGGATTATACAGTTGATTACACCCTGGGACGGGTTCGGATCATCAACGAAGGAGTGTTGAGTTCGGGAACACCCATCAATATAAACCTGGAAAGTAACTCACTCTTTAGCCTGCAGCAAAAACGTATGATGGGTCTGCGCGTTGACCACGAAATTAATCGCGATTTCAGGATAGGAGGCACCTTGCTGAATCTGCACGAGCGACCACTCACTCAGAAAGTAAATTATGGTGATGACCCCATTTCGAACACCATCTATGGCATCGATCTGAGCTATCGTACCGAATCGCGCTGGCTGACAAAAATGATTGATAAACTGCCGGGTATCAGTACTAAACAGGTATCAAAAATCAATATTGATGCTGAGTTTGCACATTTTTTGCCCGGACATGCACGTGCAGTGGGAAAAACCGGAACATCCTATATCGACGATTTCGAAGGAGCCAAATCTACCATTGACCTGCGTCAGGTGCACACCTGGTTCCTGGCCAGTACGCCACAAGGTCAGTTTGATATCTTTCCGGAAGCAGCTCCCAATACCGGATTGGATTACGGGAAAAACAGGGCAAAACTTGCCTGGTATATCATTGACCAGCTCTTCTACGATCGCTATGGCAGCCTCAGGCCTTCCAATGTGGACCGTAACGAACTTTCGAAAAACAGCGTAAGGCAGGTGCTCGAAAGGGAGGTGTTTCCGAATAAGGATATCCCTTCCGGTACGCCAACCAACATCCCGGTATTCAACCTGGCTTATTATCCAGAAGAAAGAGGGCCTTATAATTATGATGCTGCGCCCGGAACTTACTCCCAAGGATTAAATGCAGATGGCACATTACAGGCTCCTGAGTCGCGCTGGGGTGGTATCATGCGCCGCATCGAATCTTCTGACTTTGAACAAACCAATATCGAGTATCTCGAATTCTGGATGATGGATCCGTTTTCGGAAGACCCTGAAAATCCTGGCGAATTGTATATCAACCTGGGAGATATTTCTGAAGATATTTTAAGAGATGGTCGTAAATCATACGAAAACGGACTTCCTATTTCGGAAGTGGTTGAAAATGTAGATACTACAATCTGGGGACGTGTGCCTTCCCTGCAGGCATTGGTTGAGGCGTTTAATAACAATCCCGGCTCGCGACAATATCAGGATATTGGATATGACGGGCTTAACGATGAAGATGAAGCCAACTTTCATGAACCTACCTTCCTGGATATCATTCGCGAGCAGTTTGGTACGCAATCGGAGGCATATCAAAAGGCTTTAGCCGATCCATCAGCTGATAACTATCAGTATTTCAGAGGTTCGGCGCTGGATTCCGATTCGCGCTATAGCAGTGTTTTGGAGCGATACAAAAACTTTAATGGTCCTGAAGGAAACTCGCCTTCTGATGATCAAAATCCGGAAGCCTATCCAACCAGTGCCACTACAATGCCTAATGTGGAAGATATCAATCGCGACAATACCCTGAGTGAGGCCGAACGTTATTTCCAGTACCGCATCAAACTCGACCCGAATAATATGGTTGTCGGGCAAAATTTCATAGCTGACAAACATATCGCCGAAAATGTTCCACTGGATAATGGCACAACAACGACTGTAAATTGGTATCAGTTTCGCATTCCCATTAGCCAACCTGAGAAAGTAGTAGGTAACATCGAAGATTTTCGATCGATTCGTTTCATGCGTATGTTTATGCGGGGCTTCGAAAAACCTGTGGTGCTCCGTTTTGCTACCCTTGAGCTGGTACGTGGCGAATGGCGCAAATACCGCCAGAATCTACATGCACCAGGCGAATATGTAGTAGGCGATAACGGCAATGATACTAAGTTTGATATCTCTGCTGTGAATTATGAAGAGAATAGCCACCGCGAACCTATTCCGTATGTGATTCCTCCTGGTATCGATCAGGAAATCAACTTTGGAACTACCAGTCTGGTGAGCCTCAATGAGCAATCCATGCAAATTACTATCGAAGACCTGCTGGATGGTGATTCGCGTGCTGCCTTTAAAACCACCGATTTTGATTTTCGTCAATATAAAAAACTAAAGATGTACGTTCATGCCGAGAAATTGCATGAGCATGAGAATCTGAATTATGGTGATTTATCTGTGTTTATCCGCTTAGGTTCCGATTTCACAGAGAACTATTATGAATATGAAATTCCTTTAACTTTTACGCCCTGGCAAACCGTTGATCCCAATGTTATTTGGCCTGCAGCCAATGAGGTGGATATTAATTTGGACGAACTGGTCAAGGTGAAGCAAAACCGCAATATGGCCATGCGCAATCCCAATAGCGATATCAGTCTTATCTATCCGTATATTGAGCAACTGGGTGACCATATTGTTAAGGTGATCGGGAATCCAAGCATCAGCGATGTGATGGGGATAATGATTGGGGTGCGTAATCCCAAACAGCTGAGCCTCACTTCGAATGATGATGGCAACCCAAAAAGTGCTATCATCTGGGTGAATGAATTGCGCGTAACCGATTTCAACAACAAGGGCGGATGGGCAGCTACAGCACGCATCGAAACGCTGCTGGCCGATGTGGGCCGTGTGGTTGTTTCGGGCTCACACAGTACGCCCGGCTTTGGAAGTCTGGATATGAAAGTAAACGAAACAGCACGCGAAGCGGTCACCAATTTTGATATAGCAACGGATATTGACCTGGGTAAGTTTTTGCCCGAAGAAAGCGGTGTGCGCATACCCATGCATTTCGACTATGGCGAATCGCACATCAAGCCGGAATATAATCCGCTCAATCCGGATATCAAGATGAAAGATGAGTTGGATGCCTTAGACAATAAAGCTGATCAGGATTCGCTTAAGAGATTGGTGAACGACTACACCCAACGCAAAAACATCAACTTTGTAAATGTGCGTAAAGACCGCGTAGGAACCACCCGTCAGCCCAGGATCTATGATGTGGAAAATTGGAATGTTTCGTATTCATACAGCGAGATATATCATAGAAATATTGATGTGGAGTATGACATCCGACAGACTTATCGCGGTGGATTAGGCTATAATTTTACCGCTAATCCAAAAAATGTTCAGCCGTTCAAAGCCTCTAAATGGGCTTCCAAACCCTTTATGCAGTTGATCAAGGATTTTAATTTCTATTACCTTCCCAAGAATTTCGCCTTCCGCACGGATATGAACCGACAGTATAATGAGAAGAAATTCAGAAACAAAAGTGAAGGTGAGATTATCACGTATCCAATATTTGCAAAGCAATGGGATTGGAACCGAAATTACGACTTTAAATTCGACCTGACCCGTTCGCTGACCCTTGATTTTTCAGCTGGAGCAAATGCCTTTATCTATGAACCTGCCGGGAATCCCGAAAGAGGAACAACCGAATGGAAAATGAACCGGGATACGATTTGGGACGAAATATTAAGTTTTGGAACCAAAACACGTTATAATCAAAGTTTGCGGTTGAATTATACTGTTCCGATCAATAAAATCCCTCTTTTGAATTGGGTTACGGCTTCAGCAGGTTATCAGGGAGCCTATACCTGGCTGGCATCACCGCTTTCGGTACAGGATCGTATTGGTAACAGTATTGAGAACCAAAACACCAAACAGCTGAATGGCAACCTTGATTTTGTAAAATTATATAATAAGGTGGGTTATCTCAAAACGCTGAACACCCCGCAAAGGTCAGTCGGCAGGGGAGGGCCGGCACCGAGACCCGGAGCTGTTCGTCCGGGTGCCGAACCACAGCAGGATCAGGAAAATGCTGATTCAACAGAAGCCAAACCTGCAGTGAATTATTTCAAGATCGTTGCAGATCAGGTGCTTAAGCTGGCCATGAGTGTTAAAAAAGCTAACCTAAATTACTCTCAAAATAACGGACTATTCCTTCCGGGCTTCCTTCCCGAGCCTGATATTTTTGGACTTAATCTGGCCGCTTCCGCTCCCGGACTTGGTTTTGTGCTGGGAGATGAGGCAGATATTCGCAAACTTGCTATTGCTAATGATTGGCTCACGCGCGACTCCCTGCTTAACAGTGCCTTTGCAAAAAAGTTTACGGAGACCTTTAGTTACAAAATCAACCTGGAGCCATTGCCAGGCCTGCGTATTGACATCAATGCCGATCGTACTTATGCACTCAATTTTCAGGAATATTTCAGAGCTGATTCCTTGGGTAATTTTAATAAATTCTCACCAACCGAAACCGGTAACTTTAGTATGTCGTATGGCATGTGGGCTACCTCTTTTGTGAAAGCAAGAAGTGATGAAAGCTCAGAGCTATTCGATAAGCTGTTGACTAACCGGCTTGAAATTGCTAACCGGTTGGCCTATGGCAATGCCAAATGGGTTGACGAGGGTGAGCGATACATTTACGATTCTGTTGGCGAGGCGTTCTATCCCTATGGTTATGGAGCCATTTCACCTGAAGTAGTCTTGTATTCCTTCTTATCAGCCTACGGAGGTAAAAATCCGGGGTCCATCAGCCTGAATCCTTTCCCAAAAATGCCAATCCCCAATTGGACAGTTAATTATAATGGGCTCACGCAGATACCTTTTATCCAGAAACTGTTTAAAACAGTTAATGTGACTCATGCCTATCGTTCGGCTTATTCAGTTAGTACCTGGCGCACCAATGTTGAGTATGATCCGAAAAACACCACCAAAACATATGCAAACAGTAGTATGTTTATTCCAAAGTATGATATTGGCCAGGTTACTATTTCGGAGCAATTTGCCCCTTTGCTGGGCATAGATGTTGGGCTGCACAACAGCCTTACTGCAAGGGTGGAATACAAGAAACAACGAAATCTTACCCTGAGTTTTATCAATAACCAGTTAACGGAAGTTGTTGGAAATGAATTGATAATAGGAGCCGGCTACCGGTTACGCAATTTGTCGTTTATCGTTTCATCCGTCACAGGTGGAAATGCTACACGCGCTTCGAATGATCTGATCTTAAAAGTTGATCTCGGATTCAGAACCGACAAAACCACCCTCAGACGAATTGACGAGCGCAACAGCCAGGTTTCGGCCGGACAGCGTAAAATAAATATCTACGTAACAGCTGATTATACCTTTAGTAATCGTTTGAGTATGCAGGCCTATTTCAGACGCGATATGTCGGATCCTTTTGTATCCAGTCAATTCAAAAATTCAAATACAGCAGGTGGTGTCACGATGCGATTTAGCCTGGCACAATAATGTTTATGATTTCTTCATGTATTTTAGAATGAATTTAAGCTGGCAGGCATGTAAAAAAGTGTAAATTTGAAGCCAGAATAAAACCAAAATTTTTGTCATATGAATATTCCTGCCGGATTAAAGTACACCAAGGATCACGAATGGATCCGTGTGGAAGGCGATGAAGCCTTTATTGGGATTACTGATTTTGCTCAGAAAGAATTGGGCGACATCGTTTTTATTGAGGTTGATACCCTTGATGAAACACTCGATGCAGAAGAAACCTTTGGCACCATAGAAGCAGTAAAAACAGTTTCTGATCTGTTTATGCCGGTAAGTGGTACAGTAATAGAAGTTAACGAATCACTTGAGGATGCTCCTGAAACGGTTAACAAGGATCCTTATGGTGATGGTTGGATAGTAAAAGTGAAAATGGCTGATTCTGCTCAATTGAATAACTTACTTGATGCAGATGCCTACAAAGCACTTGTTGAAGCCTGATTAAACTGATTTTTGGACAGATTAACCAGAAAATATTGGCCGGGAAGTTTGTGGGCATTGATAATTTTATTGCTTACAGGTTTGCCCGGCGATTATTTTCCAAAAGTGTTGTCGTTCTGGGATTGGCTTTCACCAGACAAATTAGTTCATTTTTTTATCTTCGGTGTTTTCACTTTTTTGTTGCTGTGGGGATATCGGGCACAATATTTGCAAGATTCAAAACGTTTTGTGATTACAAGAAATGTGTTGATAATTGGGTTCTTTTACAGTGGACTAACTGAATTGCTTCAAGCCTATGTGTTTGTTGGGCGTCATGGAAACATATTTGACCTGTTGGCCAATGTTATCGGTTGTTTGATCGGTGTTATATTGTTTAAATTGATAATCAGAAAAAATAAACGTGAGAGCAAAAGTATTACCTAATATTTATTAATTTAGCGGCTTCATAAGAGAAGCTGTCAAATTAATAGCCAAATCATTGACTATGGAAATTAAAAAATCACCAAAAGCGGATCTTGAAAACAAAAAAATTCTGATGCGTCAGATTGGATTGATCATCGCATTGGCAGTAGTGTTTTTTGCTTTTGAGTATCGCAGTTACGACAAGCGTACCCTCGATTTGATGGAACGCAGCGTTGAAGATATCCCGGAAGAAATCATCCCGATTACTGAGCAAAAGGTAAAACCACCGCCACCACCTCCCCCAAAACAGGTTACTGTGCTTCAGGTTGTAGAAGATGATGTTGAGGTGGAAGACGAGATTGTAATTGATGTGGAAGTGGATCAGGAGACAGAGATTGAGGTGTATGTTCCGCCGGTAATGGAAGAGGAAGAAGTTGTTGAGGCCGAAATCTTTACAGTGGTAGAATCGATGCCGGAATTTCCGGGCGGACCGGCCAAGATGATGGAGTACATTGCCAAAAACATCAAATATCCGGCCATGGCACGTGAAAGTGGCATTCAGGGAAGGGTTTTTGTGAACTTTGTTGTTGAGCCCGATGGCTCAGTATCAAAGGTGAAAGTACTTCGTGGTATTGGTGGAGGCTGTGATGAAGAAGCTGTTCGTGTGGTTGAATCCATGCCTAAATGGACTCCTGGCCGTCAGCGTGGAAAAGCCGTGAGGGTTTCATTTAACCTTCCGGTGCGCTTTACACTTCAATAATCTTACACTAAAGAAGTTTAAAAAAGACTGTCTGTTACTATCAGGCAGTCTTTTTTATGTGTGAAAATGTTTAAAAACAATCTCAGCTTTGGCCTTGCCCACTGCTTTTTCAAGCTCATCCAGCGGGGTGACACTGATTTTTTTAACAGACTTAAACTTCCATATCAACTTTTGCGCTGTGCTGTATCCAATGCCATCGATGCTGGTGAGCTCAGATTTGATCACTCCTTTTTCAAATTGCTTGCGATGATGGGTTATCCCAAAGCGATGAGCTTCATCGCGCAATTGCTGAATCAATTTAAGCGATTCGGATCGTTTGTCGATGTATAACGGCAGGCTGTCGCCGGGAAAATAAATTTCTTCAAGTCTTTTAGCAATGCCGATGATAGTGATTTTTCCGCGAAGGTCAAGCTTTTCAAGCGATTTTACTGCAGCACTGAGTTGTCCTTTGCCACCATCAATAACAATCAGTTCGGGCAGCGGTTTTTTTTCTTCAAGCAATCTTTTGTAACGCCGGTAGGTGATTTCCTCCATGGAGGCAAAATCATTTGGCCCATCTACTGTTTTAATGTTGAAATGTCGGTAGCCTTTTTTATTGGGTTTGGCATTCACAAACTGCACCATGGCTGCCACCGGATAGTCGCCCTGAAAATTGGAGTTGTCAAAGCATTCGATGGTTTTTGGTGGTACGGGCATTCGCAGGTCGTTCATCAATTGGCTGAGGATGCGTTTCTGATGCCGTTCGGGATCAATCAGGCTGCGTCGCTTCTCCGTTTCCATCGCAAAATGTCTGGCATTGCGTTCCGAAAGCTCCAGAAGCTGTTTTTTATCCCCTTTTTGCGGGATGGTGATTTTCAAATTTTCCGGTTCGAAAGTCAGTGGCAAGGATAACACGATCTCTTTTGAAGTGCTTTCCAGCCTGTTTCTGATGTCGATCACAGCGAGAGTTAACAGATCCTGAGCACTCTCGTCCAGCTTACGTTTGAGCTCAACACTATGCGATTGCACTATGGCACCTTCAATCACTTTTAGGTAATTCACAAAGACAGAAGTGCCGTTATCAAGTAGCGAAAACACATCCACATCATGCACAGTAGCACTTACAATGGTTGATTTGCTGCGATAACGTTCCAATATCTCTAGTTTTTCCTTCACGGCCTGTGCTTTTTCAAACTCCATTTTTTCAGCAAATTCCATCATCAGGCTTTTCATCTGCCGGATAACCAGTTGGATGTTGCCTTTGATGATTTCTTTGATATCCTTAATCATCGCATCATACTCAGCTTCTGTTTGCAATGCTTCGCAAGGTCCTTTACAATTGCCGATGTGATATTCCAGACAAATTTTATATTTCTGCTGTGCAATGAGTTGCGGCTTGAGGTTGAGGCTGCATGAGCGAATGGGATAAAGCTGGCGGATCAAATCCAGCAAGGTGTTCATCATCTTTACGGAAGCATAGGGCCCGTAATAGGAAGAGCCATCATGGATGATATTGCGTGTAGGGAATATTCGTGGGAAAGGTTCATTTTTGATACAAATCCAGGGAAATGTTTTGTCGTCTTTGAGCAGGACATTATAACGCGGCTGAAATTTTTTGATCAGGTTGTTTTCGAGCAACAGGGCATCAGTTTCGGAATCTACTACGATGAATTTGATGTCGCGAATCCGACGAACCAATACGCGTAACTTAGCTGTTTGCTGTTTGCTGAAATAGCTCATCACGCGTTTGCGCAAATCTTTGGCTTTGCCAACGTAAATGATGGTGCCTTTTTCATCCAAGTATTGATAAACGCCCGGATTATTTGGTATTACAGCGATCTTATCCTGCAGATGTTTATTCTTTTCTGTAAACTCCATAAAGCAGGTCAGAAATTAATTATCTATTCAGCGGATTTTTTTCTCAGGGCATCCCAGCCCTGTGCTTGCAAGCTGATGTATTGATTATCGGGAGTTATCATCACTTCTTCACCTACGCTGGCTGTCATATGTCCGATAATTGTAACACCCGGAATGGCTGCAATTTTGTCGTGATCTTTGATTGAAACCGTAAAGAGTAATTCATAATCCTCGCCTCCATTTAATGCCGCGATGGAGGGGATCATATTAAACTCCTCGGCAACGCTGGCAGTGGTGATATCGATCGGTATTTTTTCTTCATAGATCTGGCAGCCCAGTTTCGAAGCCTTGCAGAGATGTTTGATTTCGGAAGCCAGGCTATCCGAAATATCAATCATCGAAGTGGGTTTGATTCCGATTTTTTGCAATTCCTCGTTGATGTCCAGTCTTGCTTCCGGTTTTAATTGTCGTTGCAGCACATAGTCAAATCCTTGCAAATCAGGCTGTACATTAGGATTGGCCTTAAAAGCGGCTTTTTCTCTTTCGAGTAGAAGCAATCCCATATAGGCACCACCCAAATCACCACTAACACAGAGCAGATCGTTTTCGGAGGCTCCTTTACGATAACAAATATCTTCCGCTTTGGCTTTCCCCATAACAGTTACGGAAAGCATTAATCCAGACAAACTGCTAGTGGTATCACCACCAACGAGGTCTACCTTGTATTTTTCGCAGGCCAGTTTAATTCCTGCATAAATCTCTTCGATGGCTTCAAGCGAAAAGCGATTCGAAACCGCCAGACCCACAACAATTTGTGTTGGACTGGCATTCATGGCTGCCATGTCTGAAAAATTGACAATAGCTGCCTTATAACCCAGATGTTTTAAAGGGGTATAGGTGAGGTCGAAATGAACTCCTTCAACCAATAGATCAACTGAAACAAGCGTTTGAAATCCATTGTGATCGATCACGGCAGCATCATCACCAACGCCTAGTTTAGTGCTTTCATTCAGCAACGGCATATCTTTTGTGAGATGATCGATTAGGCCAAATTCTCCCAGAGTACTTAGTTCTGTTCTTGCGGGCTGATCGTTATATATTTCGCTCATGGTTTATTTTATTGACTGAGTTTGCGATATTTTTCTGCGTTGGTGGCATCACCAAAACGGGCATAAATATTGGCAATATACAAGGCAAATCGTTTATTGCGTGTTTCTGAATACAGGTTTTCGAACAATGGGAGTGCTCTTTTGAAATCTGCTGTTGAGGCATCCAGACCCTCTAGCATGATGTTGTACTGTTTGCGGGTTTTGTTGTTTTCATAATCCTGAACTTCTTTTTGATAACGGGCTTCAGCCTTATCATACAATTGTATGGCTTGCCAGCTCCTGGCCTCTGTGTGATTTGGGTTGAGACTTAGAAGTTGCAAGGCAATCTTATCCAGTCCTTCGGGTTGTTCGCTTTTTTGTTTTGCAGAAAAATAGGCAGTAAGTAAGTGTTCATCTTGTTCGGCTTGCGGATTGGGTGGCCATAAATCAATAGCTTTTTCCCATTGGGCAGTTTCGGTGTAGATTTCAAAAAGGCGGGTGCGCTCTTCATTAGCTTCCTCGCTTTGTGGAAATAGTTGTTCCAAGGGCTCTAAAACACCAGATTCTTTTGAAATATTTCCCTGCTCACGATACAGTTTTCCCAGTTTTTGGTAAACTTCCGGACTGGCGATTTTGTGGTAAATAGCCAATTTGTAATATGATTCAGCTTTATCAGAAAGGCCAAGAGCTTCAGCTATTTCGGCAGCCTGTTCGTAGTGGTTTTTTTCGGCCACTGAGCTGGAAGCCTCATCGGCAGCAATTAATTCTTCATAAAATTGAAGTGATTCCTGTAGTTTGCCTTGTTCAAACGCCTGTTGTGCCTGCTGGGTTCTGGTGAGTTTAGCAGCAGGGTTGCAGTTCGACAAAAAGAAAGCTAAAAGAATAAATATAATCCAGCGAAAGGACTTCATCTGCATATTTCTCTTATTTGACAGCAAAAATACAGGTTTTTTCATAGCTGTCTTAAGATGTAATTGCAAGGTAAGATTTTGGATGCTGTTAGTGGATTCTTGAAAATAACATATTGAGATATGATTAACAAATTGAATCAGAATAAGCATTAATTTTTTTATTCCATTTAAGGTTCTTTATAAACTGCTTGAGCTTGTTGGCTTAAAAAAAACATCCTGATTTCCAGTAATAGTTTGTCGATTATTTGCAATGCCTTAACTAAGTATATCGTGGTTTCTTTTCCATCGGAAACGAAAAAATTATTTGGAAGAATTCTAAATAAAAATATTATTATTTACTTTTGACAGCAACAAACATTAATTCAGCTAATTATGAGATATTTTATAACTATATATTTAGTGCTTCAACTTGGGTTGGCACTAAATGCACAAATTATTCACGTACCTGCTCAGTATGTTTCCATTCAGCAAGCTGTTGATGCAGCAAACCCAGGTGACACAATTCTGGTGGAAACCGGGACTTATATCGAAAATCTTGTCATCACAAAGCCACTTACCTTAGCTTCTGTGTTTTTATTATCCAATCAAATTGAAGACGTACAGAATACGGTAATTGATGGAAACCAAACAGGTGCTGTCGTTACTGTGAAAGACATTGCAACAGATACACTGCGTCTGATTGGATTTACACTCACCAAAGGAACCGGCGAACTTGCTGATCCTCATGAATTTGGGTTTGAAAGTTTGCATGGTGGTGGTCTTTTTGTTGAGCATGTGCAACAAGCATTTTTCAACTATCTTATTATCAAAGACAATCATCTTGTTACAGAACATAATAATGCAGGAGGTATCTATGCATTCGAAAGTGGGATTACCCTTATGAATTCGGAAGTTGACAACAACTCAGTTAATGGTTTTTCCTTTCATGGTGAAGGAGCAGGAATGTTTCTGATGAATTGCACAACTAGTGTTATAAATTGTTCCATTATCAATAATATCAGCGATGTGAATTATGGTGAGGGTGGCGGAATTTATACCAGAAATGGTCAATTGCGTTTGGAGAATTCAATTATTGCAGGAAACCAAAGTA
This sequence comes from Bacteroidales bacterium, assembly GCA_028704385.1. Taxonomy (GTDB): domain Bacteria; phylum Bacteroidota; class Bacteroidia; order Bacteroidales; family F082; genus UBA5536. The sequence goes on from JAQVLA010000001.1 coordinate 136,131, forward strand.
TCAGAGCAGGAGCAATCATAAGTTATAATACCGTGTTGCAGTTATATAATTGTGATGTCAATACCAATACGGCAATGCTAACCGGTGCCATTCTGGTTACAAATCAGGAAGTGCGCGAAGTAATTTTTCATCACTGCAATGTAGCCTATAATCTGGCTACAAATTCTAACGGAGCAATATTGCTTAACAAAGCCGTGGCAGATATCAGAAATTGTGTTTTCAACGACAATAATGGAGGCAATAATGGAGGTGCAATGATGATAGACGAATCTGAGGTAAATATACTGGATACAGAGATTATTCGAAATATCAGTGAGTCAGGAATTGGCGGCAATGGTTCCGGTATTTTTGCTTCTTATAGTGCGGTTAAAATGCAAAGAGTTGTATTGAATGAGAACTATTGTGGGCCTACCTCCGTTTATTTTACGAAAGGTGGTGCACTGTTTCTCTATATGAGTATGATCGAGATGGATTCGGTAATCATGAGTAACAATGTAGCTAATGTGGGTGGAGCTATTAACGCCAACAGCAGTGAGCTTAGCATGCGCCATTGTCTGATCAATGGTCATCATGGTAAAATGGGCGGGGCTATTTATTCATATGGAACGGATTATAAGATTCTGTCATCAACAATTGTAAATAACACGGCTGACGAAGGTGGTGCTTGTCAGTTTCAAAGCGATTCTGTGTGGATGGTAAACAGCATTTTATGGGGGAATAGTCCTGATGAGATTAACTTCACATTGTCCGGCAACGGAAAACTCAGCCAAATGAATTTTGTTCATTCAAACGTTCGAGGCTGGGACAGTAATTTCAGCAACAAGCACAATGCTGATATTACCTGGCATCAGGGCAACTTGGATGTAGATCCGTTGTTTGCTGATGAAGACTTCGGCGATTTTAGCTTACTTGAAGATTCTCCCATGATTGATGCTGGTATCGCGCATTTTGAATGGAACGGATATGTGGTGGCAGATTATACTGCGATGGATTACACAGGCAGCAGTCCTGATATTGGGGCTTTTGAATCAGAAACTGTAACACAAATATCTCATCTTTCCAAAAGTCCTCAGATTAAAACCTATCCCAATCCATTTTTGCAAGAGCTAATCGTATCAGCCGTAAATCCGATCCAAAAGCTTCAAATACATTCACTTACAGGTGGAAGTATTCTCAGTTTGGAGCCCCATAATAAAAATGTATTGATCCCTGCAAACAGACTGAAAACAGGGGCGTATATCCTAAAGGCTTATATTGATGGTGCCGTGACTACGAAACTCGTAATTAAAGGGACAACCAACTAATTCAGGTATAAGTTGAATCAATAAGCATCCGAATAGATGTTTTGTTGCCCGATAGTTATCGGGGGAGTCAGTTACTTGTTTTATGAGAAACCAAAAAGCTGTTTCAATTTTTCATTAAAACAGCTTTTTGCATGGCGGGCCCACCAGGACTTGAACCTGGGACCTACTGCCCCGATAGCTATCGGGGGAGTCAGTTGCTTGTTTTATGGATGAGTTTAGTGATAAGCTCAGGATATTTTTTCAGGTTTTTTATGTAGATTGAACTTTTCATTCTTTTAACAGCTTTTTCCATACGTGTTGCATGAGCAAAGTCATTAGCAGGAATTTCAAGGTATAACTCCCAATCACCTGCAACAGCAGTAAACCGATGACTTCCATAATAATGGGAATTGTGTTTTTGAATACGCTCATCCAAGCTACCTTGACAGGCTCCAACGTAAAAACGATTAATTTTCCGGCTGTAAATGATATAACAACATCCTGACATTATAACAGGTTGAGAATTAAATAAATTTAAATAGCACCACAATTTTAAACAAAGTTTTTTAAAACCAAAAAGCTGTTTCAATTTTTCATTAAAACAGCTTTTTATTATTGTGGGCACCTCCCGATCACTATCGGGGTTGAACCTGGGACCTACTGCCCCGATAGCTATCGGGGGAGTCAGTTGCTATTTTTATGAGAAACCAAAAAGCTGTTTCAATTTTTCATTAAAACAGCTTTTTATTATTGTGGGCACCTCCCGATCACTATCGGGGTTGAACCTGGGACCTACTGCCCCGATAGCTATCGGGGAGTCAGTTGCTATTTTTATGAGAAACCAAAAAGCTGTTTCAATTATTCATTAAAACAGCTTTTTAATATTGTGGGCCCACCAGGACTTGAACCTGGGACCTACTGATTATGAGTCAGTTGCTCTAACCAACTGAGCTATAGGCCCTGAATTTGCATTTTTTTTACAGGAAAAAACACAGATTCCTTTTTTTTGAAGCTGCAAAGTTACATATTTGCTTCTTATTTCTGCAACAAAAATTTCTCCTTATGAAAAACTTCAAGGCTGTGAAAAATATCATTTTCGATTTTGGAGGTGTAGTGTTAGACATTGATCCGGTTCAAACCTTGAACGAACTCAAAAAATTAGGATTTAATGAACCTGAGTTGCTCGAGATGCCTGAATTTAAAGATCAGATCATGGGTAAGTTTGAGCGGGGCATTTTAACCCCAGAAACTTTTCGAAACAAGATCAGAAAATTTCTGAAGCTCGATGTTAGTGATCAGCGTATCGACGATGCGTGGAATGCTTTATTGCTCGATATTCCAAAAGAGCGAATAAAAGTCATTGAGCAGGCAAAATCGCATTACAATATTTTTCTTTTGAGCAATTCGAACGAAATTCATTATGATGTGTATGTCAGGGATTTGCAACTGAGATTTGGCTATCGGGAATTTGATCAGCTTTTTCATAAAGCCTATTTCTCATTCGATCTGCATCTCAGCAAGCCTAATCCGGAGATATTTGAGTTTGTTCTGGATCAGCATAAGATGCTTCCTGAAGAAACTTTATTTATCGACGACACACTCGAGCATATTGAATCGACCAAAATGCTTGGTTTCCAGACCTATCACCTGCAAAAGCCAGTCCGTTTAAGAGATTTATTCACGGATGGCAGGCTGAAGGAAGATCTGAAATAGCTTCTGAATCAGATAGGGGTTTTTCAAATTCGAATCCGTTATAATATAGCACTATATCATCCAGTAATTCAAACATTGGAGCAGCCTCTTCAATTTGCATCATTTTTATTCTAAAAGCTTTGAAGTTGGGATAGCCTTTAAAATAGTCACTCCAGTGTTTACGCATTTCCATCAAAGCCTGACGCTCGCCTTTCCATTCGATTGAACGTTCCAGTTGTATTTTACTGATCCTGACCCTTTCGTGAATATCAGGAATTTCAGGTAATTTACCTGTTTTCAGGTAATGTTTAATTTCATGAAAGATCCAGGGATTACCATAACTACCTCTTGCAACCATCAATCCGTCAACGCCAAAAGTGTCTTTGAAATATTTGGCCGATGGGCCATCAATCACATCGCCATTGCCAAAAACCGGGATAAACATCCGTGGATTTTCTTTTACTCTACCAATTAATGTCCAATCGGCAGGAACGCTGGAACGAGTGGTTCTGAGTCGCCCATGAATAGTGAGTGCTTGTATGCCGACATCCTGTAATTTTTCAGCAATTTCTACGATATCTTTTCTGTTCTCGTCGTAACCCAGACGGGTTTTTACAGTTACCGGAAGTTTTACTGCTTTTACCACAGCTTCGGTCATGGCAACCATCTTAGGGATATCATTCATAATACCCGAGCCGGCACCTTTTGATGCCACTTTTTTTACCGGACAGCCAAAGTTGATGTCAATAATATCAGGCGAAACACTCTCGGCATAAAGTGCGGCCTTTACCATCGAATCAATGTCGTGGCCAAAAATCTGAATACCGATTGGGCGTTCAAATTCATTAAAATCCAGTTTTTTTACACTTTTAGCAGCATCTCTGATCAAACCTTCAGAAGATATAAATTCGGTGTACATGATATCGGCACCAAACAGCTTGCACACATACCTGAAAGGCGGATCGCTCACATCTTCCATGGGTGCCAGCAAAACAGGAAATTCTTCAAGTTTAATATTACCGATTTTAATCACAGTATTCTTTTTAGGTAATAATTGAGCCTGCAAAAATACTAACTTTGCTCATTCTGGATATGAAACCCACATAAGCTGTATGATGTTAGCTGTTTTTGAGCAGACTTCCTCTGCCTTTAAGTTGTTTATTTTGCTAGGCTTATTGCTTTTCGGTGCTTTGCTTGGTATGTTGGCAGGTTTAGCACTGGCTGCTGTTTTTTACGGACTTCCTGTTGATACGCTTATACTCGATCAGGAAAGTGCCAGGGGATTGCAAGTTGCCCGTTTGATGCAGCTCAGTGGTCAGCTGGGCCTATTTGTTTTTCCGCCCTTGTTCTATGCCTGGCTTACAAATAGCAGACCCTTGCAATCGCTGGGTTTTAAAGGTTTAAAAAACACTGAAGTTGTATTATTTGGTGTTCTTACCATGTTTGTAAGTTTACCATTGATACATTTTTTGGGAGAATGGAACAGTCAGCTGCATTTACCGGAATCGCTGGCTTCGATAGAGCAATGGATGCTCGATAAGGAAGAACAGGTAGCGGAGCTGAGTGAGCGTTTTTTGAAGGTCACTACCTTTTCAGGGCTGGCATTTAATCTGATAATGATGGCCGTAATTCCGGCTATTGGGGAAGAGTTGGTTTTTAGAGGTGCATTGCAGCCTCTGTTGATTCGTTTGTTTAAAAATGCGCACATCGGAATATTTTTAGCTTCCATCTTGTTTGGGCTGATGCATTTGCAGTTCTATGGACTTTTGCCACGGGTGGTTCTGGGATTGTTTTTGGGGTATTATTTTTACTATTCCAGGTCCATTTGGCTTCCAATTCTGATGCATTTTGTTAATAATGGCACAGCTGTTATTGTATACTATTTAAACCACAACGGATTTATCCAGGTTGAGATGGAGAGTTTTGGTGCGTCAGAAACCATCTGGATGGTTGTGGTTAGCTTCTTGCTTGTATTAACAGGAATAGTATATGCAAAACGGAAATTTCTATCCACTTTATTAGAGTGAAAGTTATAATTTCACAAGCCTACGCTACATTAGAATATCTTCCTTTTGATACTGCATCGGATTGCGACTAATTGCGAGTAGAATTAATCGGTTACAATGATAAGTGCAATACCCACCTGAACGGGAATTTTAATCAGGTTTTCGTTTTAAAAAAATTCAGTGGCAGCAGTGGTTTTCATTTGCACAAAAAAAAAGGCACTGATCAAATCAATGCCTTTCTAATTTTATTAGTCAAGTTTAATATTGACCTTTCAGTGTAGAATAATTTATACGGAATGCACCACTTTGTCGCAATTCTTGTTTTACATCGGTTACGATACCCATTTTGGTTTCGCTATGTACTTTGAGTGAAGTAGTTAGGAAGTTACGGTCAGCTTCATTACGGGCTTCACGTTCGAGTGCAATAAATTCGGGTACATCTTCAACACGGGCAAACTGATCATTGAGTTGAATACGGGATTCAGTTCCATAAAGTGCTGAATTTGTTGGAGGTCCCATATAAATATACATCACAAGGGATTTTTTATCCAGCTTTTGCACCTCGGTAGCCTGTGGAAGTCTCATTTTTACGCGTAAGCTAACCTCTCTCATCACGGTAGTAACCATAAAGAAAAACAATAGCATGAAAATGATATCAGGCAGTGAGGAAGTATTAATTGCCGGTGAACCTTTACCTTTTTTTGTCTTGAATTTTGACATATTACCTATCTCCTATATCTTCGGGTTCAGCTTCACTAATACGTACAGGCACAGCTTCATTAATGGCTTGTATTTCATCCTCATTGATGAGTTTGCTAAAACGGGTCCCAAAATGTTTCTGTGCCATTTCATCCTTCAGTTCGTTAAAGGCTCTTGCCAGTTCGTTTTGTACCTTGATATACATCTCATAAGAAGTACCACGGTCGTTTTTCAGCGAAATAACGCCTTTACTGGTATGAATCTCACCAAGCTTATCGATGGTTTTGAGTTCAGTTTCGGGATGCTCTGGATTATCAGGATACACCGGAATCATAAACTTTTTGGCAACATCTTTTAAGGTTGAGATATCGCCGGGTTTTCCATCGACTAAAAGACGGTCATTTTTATTTACCAGAACATTCAGGATATTTCTTTCTTTAATCTTGATGTCTTCGTCCGGATTTTCAATCGGAGGAGGAAGACGGCGTGTAATACCCGTATCCACATCCATTGTGGTTGTTACCAAAAAGAAGATCAACAAGAGGAATGCAATATCAGCCATTGAGCCCGCATTGATTTCGGGGGATGCTCTTCTAGCCATAATTGATTATTTAAAGATTTTTAATACACTCGAGAATACAATTGACAACAAGGCAACGGCAAAAGCGATATAGGTAAAAATAATACCCATACCCACATTGCGTGAAGTTTGTTCTGTGATTTTAAGCACTTCCAACTTTGTTGGACTAAAGGTGTTACCGGCAAGTGAATAGGATATAAAACCCAACACAGCAACCAGTAGGAGAATTATCAGAAGCTTGACAGCATTTTTAGGTGCCAGGATAAAGGCATAAATTGGAGAGGCAATAGCAATGACTACTCCTGAAATCAGCAGTATATAACTCCACCGCATAAATATGGATGCATCTATTGATTCCGCGTAGAACAGCACAGCCAATACTACTGACACGGCCATCAACACATAAAGCACCCGGCTTACATATTTTGATAGTTTGTCAACCATAGCTGTTATTTTTTGTCGTGTTTGTTCATAATATCAATAAAGGTAATGGAACTGTCTTCCATATCGTTTACCAGATTATCTATTTTCGATATAATATAGTTGTAGAAAATCTGAAGAATAATGGCAACGATAAGACCGAATACAGTTGTCAAAAGGGCTACTTTGATACCCGTTGCAACAATTTGAGGAGAAATATCACCTGCTGCTGCAATATCATCAAAAGCCTGGATCATACCAATTACTGTACCCATAAAACCAAGCATAGGAGCCAGTGCGATAAAAAGTATAATCCAGCTTACACCGCTTTCCAGACGGCCTGTGATAACTGAGCCATAAGACACGATAGACTTTTCAACCTCTTCCACACCTGAATCATAACGCAGCAAACCCTGATAGAATATGCTGGCCACAGGACCACGCGTGTTGCGGCAAATTTCTTTGGCTTTCTCAACACCATCGCTATCGAGTGCTGATTCGATAGAGGTGAGCAATTTCTTGGTGTTAGTTGTGCTCAGTGTTAAATAGATTATTCTTTCAATGCTGATGGCAAGACCAAAAATGAGGGTGAGCAATATAATTCCCATAAATTCCGGACCACCTTCAATGAATTGTTCTTTTAATACTTCATGAAAAGTTTGTGGCTTCTCTGGTTCTGCCTGCATTTCGACTGTTTCTTCTGCAACAACTTCCTCTACCACTGCTGTGGTATCTGGTGCTGTAGTATCAGGTTCTGAATCCTGAGCAAACATGATTGTGCTGGCACCAAAAGTCATCATGCCTGCGATTGTTAGTAAAGCAATGATTTTTTTCATAATTAAAAATGATGTTGATTACTACTTTAAACTCCGTTTGAGTGGTTAATATTATTTTGGTTATTAAGAATTCACGACCAACAAAAGTATGAATAATATCAAAAATAACAAGAGTATAATCTAAGCTATTTGTATTTTAACCAAAAATTATTGCGGAGAGGGCGGGATTCGAACCCGCGATACCCTTTTGGAGTATACACACTTTCCAGGCGTGCGCCTTCAACCACTCGGCCACCTCTCCTTTGCCTTAATAGAACCAGATGTTTTTTCGCCATCTGAAAAAACAGAGGCCAAAATTACACTTTTTTTAAGATTATAACAGGTTTCTGATTGCTATATCTATAGTTTTAATTCATTCTAAATTTCTTAAGATAAATGCTACCTGTTCGTATGAATTAAAATCGTATGTTCAATTACATTTAATCCATCTGATAATCTCAGAATATACGATCCGGTATTCAGACCGGAAATATTTATACCTACATCCTGGTCGTTCATAACACCTGATTTTACAAGCTTTCCTGCAGTGTTATAAATGAGAAATTGTGTGTGTGTGGATGAGAGGCCATCAATATAGATAATTTCGTTTGCAGGATTTGGGAAAAACCTCCATTTTATTGTCTTTTCTGGCATTCCAACATAGGTCGAGGTGATTTCTATGTCGTCAATAAACATCCCTTCTTCGGTGACGTACACATCGCTAACAAATCTGAAACGAAGCTGAACATAAGGAAGGCCAAGGTAATCTTCAAGATCATAAAATTTCTGTGTCCAGCTGCTTTGATGTCCGTTAAATGTTTCCAATATGGTCCAGTTCAATCCATTGGTGGTAATTTCCAGATACATAAAATCATAATCGGTTTCCAGGTTGAACTTGGTCCAGAAAGAAAGTGTTGAAGCCGTCATATTGCTCATATCCAAGGCGTTGAGCGTGGCTGTGGATTCAGTCGAATTGGTATAATTTCCTATTGGGCTCTCAGTTAATGAATGATTACTCGAATAATAGGCTGCTGTGCTAAGCCCCCAACCTTCGGTGAGTTCCCAGTACGGAAGCCCGTTTTCAAAATCAATAAAGATAGGCAAAGCCAATGGTGGGGCAGGTGTTGCACTTGCGCTGTTTGAAGGATAGGATTCTTCGCCACTTTCTTCATAAATTGCCGTGATATAATAGGTGTAGAGCTGCAGGTTTTCCAGGCCTTCGTCCAAATAGGAATTTGCATCAGTAGAGTCAATGATTGTATCATCTCTGTAGATTCTAAAATAGGCAGCATCCAACAAGGGTGCCCATTCCAGATTTACCTTTGAATCGCCGGGAATAGCGACCAGATTACGGGGTGGGTTGAGCCGGTTGGCCATTGTAACAATTGATGCCAGCGAAGCCTGTGTGAAAATTTTTGCTTGTTCTGCGTTGTTATAACTTGGCCCAATCAGGTCGTTTGAGGTGTGGATATACGGGCTGTGGTCATCACTGTCTTCAAAGGGGAAAATTCCCATATAACCGTTGTTGTTAAAAGAGGTATGATCGCTGTCGCCACCAACCAACATGCCTTGTTCGATAGGGAAATCCGGAAGATAAACGGCTGAAACCTCCATGTAAAAATCAGCCAGTTCCTGTGCTGATGGGGGATAGATCAGATCGGTGTGGATATAACTTCCATTTTGTAAATACCCGATCATATCAAGGTTGAAGTAGCCATGAATATCCATTCCCTGTTGTGCTGCCGATTGTGCATAGGCTGCACTGCCATACAAACCGTATTCTTCACCTGAGAAAGCGCAGAAAATGATCGTCCGGTCGAAAGTATATTGACTTAAAATCCTTGCCAACTCAAGTACACCAGCGGTACCGGAAGCATTATCATCGGCGCCCGGAGCATTTCCTCCATTACTGTATGAATCATAGTGCGCACCACAAACAACGTATTCTTCGGGATACTTTGTGCCTGTAAGTGTTGCAATTACGTTGTCGCTCGCACTGCCCGATGGCATATAAAAATCCTGTAGTTCAACAGTAAGTCCGAGTGCCTCAAATTCTTGTTTAATCCAGTTTTGAGCTTCCACACTCTGGCTTGAGTAAGCGTTGCGTGTACCATAGTTTTCGAGATGCTGAACTATTGAAGTGATATTGGTTGCATCAACTTCCCCTAATAAGGATACAATAAAAGGATCTGGTTCAAAATTTCTTTTTGACAATAAATTAGTCGCTTCCGGCCAACGGGCAATAGTTGGATGGATTTGTACCATACCATCGTTTTTAAAAGGCTTTAGAGTGGCGGTTTTGGATGATTCAATTTTGACTATCGCAAATTTTTCGCTGGAGAAAAGCTTTGAAGCCAGGATTTGATTGAAACTGAAGTGGGCTTCCAGGTCATTTGGATGACCATAGACAATGAAATAATTTTCGTCTGTTTCCCAGGCTGTGTAATCCAGTATTGTTGCTTCACGAACAACATCAGAAACCGTACTGGCAATCACAAAATTCTGACCAATATGATGAACATTAATGGTGGGATTTTCGATATAGGATTTTAAATCCGCCTGATTTTGAATGGGAATAAGAACCAATTGATCAGCAATTAAAGTAAAGCTGAACAAAAAAGACAAGAGAATAAGACTAATTTTTTTCATGATAATTTGGTTTATACATTTCGGTATTAATCTACAAAGCTAATGTTTTCTGATGAGTCGAATCACAGAAATTAGACACTGATTTTTGAAAAAGCGGACTATTTTTTTTCGATTGTCATTTCTCCTCTTATCGACTGCTGAAGCAAAAGTTTTATTTTTTCGTGTGGATAGTTTTCCCCGATGAGATACATCAGTTTGGCCAGTGCCGATTCCGTTGTGATATCATATCCACCTATCACACCGATGCGTTGTAGCTCGAGGCTGGTTTCGTAAAGGCCTAATTCAACTGAGCCTGATTTACATTGGGTTACATTAAGAATAATCAAACCATTCTGAATTGCTTCTTTCAAAACATTGATAAACCAAGGATCGGTTGGGGCGTTTCCCGATCCAAAAGTTTCCAGAATAAGTGCCTTTAATCCTGGTATTTTTAGTGTGCTGTTTACAACGGATTCGCTGATCCCGGGGAATAATTTCAGGATGCTTACATTGTAATCAAGTGAAGCGTGGAGTTTAAGTTTTTTAAAGTTTGGCTTTAGAATAATGTTTTTGTTGTATTTGATGTGTACGCCTACTTCGGCAAGCAAAGGGAAATTCCCACTTACAAAGGCGTTAAAATGTTCGGCATTGAATTTGGTAGTACGATTGCCCCGCATCAAATGATTTTCAAAATAAATGCTTACTTCAGGAACAATGGCCAGATCTTCCTCTTTGGCAGCGGCAATCTCGATGGCAGCCAAAAAGTTTTCGCGGCCATCAGTCCGGATTACTCCCATGGGCAATTGCGAGCCGGTGAAAACTACCGGTTTATTCAGGTTTTCGAGCATAAAACTCAAGGCTGATGCGGTATAGGCCATGGTGTCAGATCCATGCAAAACCACAAAACCATCGTATTCTTCATAATGTTTTTCAATCAAGCGTGCCAGCTTGATCCAGAATTCCGGCTTCATGTTGGAAGAGTCAACCAAAGGATCAAAGGAATGAAAATCAATTTGATAGCCAAAATCTCGCAACACAGGAAGTTGTTCGTAGATGTCGTTAAAATTAAAGGGTGTTAAGGCTCCGCTGACGGGATCCTGCGTCATGCCAATGGTTCCGCCGGTATATATTACCAATAAAGTGGTGTTTTGTTCCAGGTTCATTTTGTAGGAAGATTAAATAATTCGTTTGCGTTTTGCGTGGTAATTTTTGCCAGTTTATCCAGTTCTATTTCCAGTATTGCAGCAAGTTTTACAGCAGTTTCAAAGAGATAGGCACTTTCGTTGCGCTTGCCACGATAGGGTACGGGCGGCAGGAAAGGTGCGTCTGTTTCAAGGATTAATCGCTCAATTGGTAAATGCTTGACAATTTCGGGCAGCTTCGATTTTTTGTAGGTTATTACACCTCCAATCCCAAGATAAAATCCCAGATCAATAGCTTTTTTTGCTTCTTCTAAAGTTCCTGTAAAACAATGAAGTACACCTTTCAACTTGCCATTCTGTGCCTTTTCTATTTCTGACAGCATTTCCTGAAAAGCCTCCCGTGTGTGAATAGCAACCGGTTTGTATATTTCTTTTGCCCAGTCAAATTGCATGCGAAGGGCTTCGAATTGTTGTTTGGCATAACTCATGTCCCAGTAGAAATCCAAACCGATTTCGCCTATAGCGATATATCTTTCCGGATGGTTGTCTAATTGATTTTTTAAATAGGAAAGTTGTGTTTGCCAGTCTTCTTTCACTGAGGTGGGATGTAAGCCCAGCATAGGAAAACAGTTTGCCGGATAATTTTTGCAAAGGTTTACCAAAGGTTCCACCGAAATCTGATCAATATTAGGAAGCAGAAAACGTGTGATACCCCGATCCATTGCCCTGTTTATCATTTCATGGCGATCGTGATCGAAATCTTCAAGATAAAGATGGGTATGTGTGTCGATGAATTGCATGAAGCAAAATTAGGACAAAAATTTGGGGCTGTATGGCAATTCAGTACAGGAACTCATCGTATGGATAACGGATGGCATGCATATCACGTATTTCCCTGTAAAGCAAAGTTCTGAATTCCTGGTAATTTGTTTTGTTTTTAGCCGAAATAAAGATACAATTGTGATTGGTTCTGGATATCCATGAGCTCTGTAAGCGCTCGAGTGAGAGGTTTTGCGCTGTTTCGGGACTTAAATCATCGGCCTCTTTTTCTTCCCAGCTGTAAGCATCAATTTTATTAAAAACCATGATCGTTTTTTTGTTTCCGGCTCCGATTTCTTGCAGCGTTTCGTTTACTGTTTCTATCTGCGATTCAAAATCGGGATGTGATATGTCAACAATATGCAGAAGTACATCCGATTCCCGGGTTTCGTCCAGGGTTGATTTGAAAGATTCAATCAGGTTATGAGGTAGTTTACGAATAAAACCAACAGTGTCGGAAAGCAAAAATGGCAGATTATCAAACACTACTTTGCGGACTGTGGTATCCAGTGTAGCGAAGAGTTTGTTTTCAGCAAAAACTTCAGATTTACTTAGCAGATTCATTATTGTTGACTTACCAACATTGGTATAGCCAACAAGTGCAACGCGGATGAGTTTGCCTCTGTTTTTACGCTGAACGGCTTGTTGCACATCAATTTCTTCCAATCGTTTTTTCAAAAGACTGATTTTATCTCTGATGATGCGTCGGTCGGTTTCAATTTCTGTTTCGCCGGGGCCTCTTAAGCCAATTCCTCCCCTTTGCCGTTCAAGGTGAGTCCACATACGTGTTAGCCTGGGGAGAAGATATTGATATTGTGCCAGTTCTACCTGAGTTTTGGCATAAGCAGTGCGGGCACGTTTGGCAAAAATATCCAGGATCAGGTTGGTGCGATCGAGGATTTTCACCTGTAGTACTTTTTCGATATTACGTAATTGAGACGAGCCGAGTTCATCGTCAAATACCACCAGGTCAATATTCTCGGCTTTTACATATTGTGCAATTTCCTCCAGTTTTCCTGTGCCAACATAAGTAGCCACATTGGGTTTATCCAGTGCCTGAATAAAACGTGCAACAGGCACACCTCCTGCCGTTTCGAGTAAAAACTCCAATTCGTCAAGGTATTCGTCAGTTTTTTCCCTGGATTGTTGTTGCGTGGATATGGCAACCAAAACAGCTCTTTCGACAGGGATGGCAGTAGAAATGTTTTTGGGCATAAATCAGTTAATGATTTTTGTCACTCTTGTGATGGTGCTTTCTTTTGGGGTGGGCACTGTGTCGGATGTCTCTGGAAACAAAATATACAGCAGTGACGATGACATAAAAATGTACCAGTGCATAACTAAGTGATCCCGGTTTCAGGAAGACTACAAAAAGATTAAATACCGCTGCAACAAGTACTATAAAAAACCCATAACGGAAAAAATCGGATCGCCTCAGAATCATCGACAGTAATAATATTGCTCCGAGGATAATTATCAAACCCCAGCGAATGATCCAGTTAGGAAATTCGCTTTCGAACCCGGGATTGCTTATGTAAGGATATAATGTAAAAAGCAGGTAAGCAACAAATCCGAGTCGCATGTTCAGTGTGATAAAATTATTAAATTGTGTTGCCCATTTTTCGCTCATATTCAGCATATTTATTAAAAAGATCTGAAACCAATGAGTTCCCTCACTTCCCGTATTGTTTTCCGTGCACTTTCACGTGCTTTTTCTGCACCCAGTCGAGCAGCTTTGCTAATTGCAACTTCATCACCTGATAGGGATTTAATTTTTTCCCGCAAAGGCTCTGTAAAGATAATAATATCTTCGGCAAGTTGTTTTTTCAGATCGCCATAGCGGATACTACAGCTGTTGTAGGCTTCATCAAAATGAGCAACAATATCCGGTTGTGATACTACTTTCAACAAAGAAAATAAATTCTCGATAGGTTCAGGTTTTTGCTGATTGGGCTCTGTCGGGCCGCTGTCTGTAACCGCCCGCACTACCTTTTTACGTATTGCATCAGGTTCGTCCGACAGGAAAATAGCATTGCCTTCGCCTTCAGATTTACCCATTTTCCCGCTACCATCCAGCCCAGGAATTTTAACAAGCTGTTCGCCAAAATTATAGGCTTGCGGAATCGGAAAAAAATCCTCTTTGTACATCCGGTTGAAACGTCGGGCAAAAGTTCTGGACATCTCCAGGTTTTGTTCCTGATCTTTACCAACAGGCACCTTGTCGGCTTTGTGGATAATGATGTCAGCAGCCATCAGGGTGGGGTAGGTAAGCAGCCCGGCATTAACATTTTCGGGTTGCTTGCGTGCTTTTTCTTTAAAAGTTGTAACACGCTCCAGCTCACCCAGATAGGCATTCATATTCAGAAAAAGGTATAACTCAGCTATTTCAGGTAAATCACTCTGAATATACAGCGTAGCTTTTTCGGGATCAAGACCGGCTGCCAGGTATTCGGCCAATACATGTTTTACGTTACCATGCAGGTCTTCAGGTTTAGGATGCGTGGTAAGTGAGTGATAATCAGCAATAAAGAAAAAGCAGTTATGCGTTTCCTGCAACTTCACAAAATTTTTAACAGCACCAAAATAATTGCCGAGATGTAGTTTGCCTGTAGGTCTTATTCCACTTAATACTGTTTCCATGAAGAATTTTTGCAGTTGTTAACTGTCAGATTAAATTTTTATTTCATCATTATTCAGGTTAAAGAACTTGTATTCAAGCATATGATAATTAGCCATTGCTTTAACCCGTACGGTTTTTTTGTATTTCCATGCCCATTTACGTCGGATTGAGAAAATCCCTTGTGTAAGATATGCATGAATGAAAGGATGAACTGCAATCGTGATTGCTTTTTCGTTTTGATCCTGAAGCAGGTATTTCAGGTTGTTTTCTATCTCATCAGTAAAGATAATGCTGGGTTTAATCTTACCCGTACCTTCACAAACGGGGCAGCTTTCGAGCACCTGCACATTCATTTCGGGTCGCACGCGCTGGCGGGTGATCTGCACTAATCCGAATTTGCTGGGTGGCAAAATGGTATGTTTTGCATGATCACGTGCCATCTCGTCTTTGAGTTTTTGATAGAGCTCGCGCCTGTGTTTGGCATCATGCATATCAATAAAGTCAACTACTATGATGCCACCCATATCGCGCAATCGCAACTGGCGTGCAATTTCTGCTGCGGCTTCCAGATTTACTTCCAGGGCGTTTTCTTCCTGGCTGTTTTCTTTGTTTACACGATGACCGCTATTAACGTCGATCACGTGCATGGCTTCGGTATGTTCTATGATCAGATAAACACCACTGCGAATGGTTACTGTTTTTCCGAAGAGGCCTTTGATTTGTTTATCTACACCAAAATGCTCAAAAATGGGAGCTTTCCCTTTGTATAGCTTTACAATATCAATTTTTTGAGGAGCTATGGTCTGGATAAAATTTCTTGTTTCTTCGAACAAGGTGCTATCGTTGATATGCACACTGTTGAAAGATTCATTGAGCAGATCGCGTAATATGGCAGAAGTGCGATCGAGCTCGCTGATAATTTTTACAGGAGGTTTGGCATTTTGAAGTTTTTGGGTTGTTTTTTCCCATTTCTCTACCAGCGACCTGAGGTCAGCATCCAGTTCGGCAACTTTTTTATTTTCGGCAACCGTACGAATAATCACCCCGTAATTGTTGGGCTTGATAGATTGGATCAATCTTTTGAGACGGTTGCGCTCTTCGCTGCTTCTAATTTTTTGTGAGATGGAAATCCGGCTAGAGAAGGGTACCAACACAAGGTATCTGCCGGCAAAAGAAATTTCTGACGAGATACGGGGTCCTTTTGTGGAAATAGGTTCTTTTGCAATTTGCACAAGAATTTGTGCTCCTGTTGCCAGAACCTGTGTGATCTTTCCGGTTTTTTCAATATCAGGCTCCAGCCTGAAGTTGTCCATATTCACCTGAGCAGGTTTGCCATTGAGTGCAAGCTTGGTGTATTTATTCAAAGAACGAATCTGGGGTCCCAGATCCAGGTAATGTAAAAAGGCATCTTTTTCGTAACCAACATCTACAAAAGCAGCATTGAGGCCGGGCATGATTTTTTTTACACGTCCCAGATATACATCGCCTACTGCATAGTTGTTGTTGGTGCGCTCCTTATGGAGCTCTACTAATTGTTTATCTTCTAAAAGAACGATGTCCACTTCCGAAGCACGAGAATCTATTATGAGTTCCCTGTTCACTATGTATTTTTTTTAAATGTATAGCTGCCCATGAGCAGCCTGATTAAATGATATTTGGAGTGGAGTATGGTACAAAAATGATAAAATCGAATAACACAATGCCGGATCAATTTCCGACATTGTGTTATCTGTATTCATTGACATAGAAAATTATTTCTTTTTATGTCTGTTCTTCCTCAAACGTTTTTTACGTTTGTGGGTAGACATCTTGTGTCTTTTTCTTTTTTTCCCGCTTGGCATAACAATTTATTTTAATGAATCGGACTAAATTATTTTACGCCGCCTTTAACTTCGTTAACAAAAGTTTTGGCAGGTTTGAAAGCAGGAATGTTGTGTGCAGGGATAATGATTGTGGTGTTTTTGGAAATGTTTCTTCCGGTTTTTTCAGCTCTTCTTTTAATAGTAAAGCTACCGAAGCCTCTCAGGTAAACATTTTCACCATTCACCATGGCATTTTTAACAACATCCATGAAGGATTCAACTACTGCCTGAACGGCTACTTTTTCAACACCTGTTTTGTTAGCAATATCTGCTACGATTTCTGCTTTTGTCATATCTTTAAAACTTTAAAAGATTAGAAATGTGAATTTTATTTGGACGACAAAGGTAAAAACATTTTTCTTATAAGGAAATGGATTTTAACTTTTTTTTATGCTAAACTACTCTATATAAATAATTTCGAAGATGAACCCAGTTAGTGCAGCCTTGTTAATTTGGTACCGGAAAAACAAACGTGTTTTGCCATGGCGCAAAATTTCTGACCCTTACTGCATTTGGATATCAGAAGTGATATTACAACAAACACGTGTAAATCAAGGGATTGATTACTATATGCGTTTTATTGAACGTTGGCCGGACGTGGAGCAGCTTGCCAGAGCATCAGAGCAGGAAGTGCTAAAGTTGTGGCAGGGTTTGGGCTATTATTCGCGTGCCCGCAATATGCGGCTGGCTGCCCAGGAAATAGTGAACAAACATAATGGTGTATTTCCAAAAACGGCTATCGAATTAAAAAAATTAAAGGGAATAGGGGATTATACAGCAGCTGCAATTTCTTCTATTGCTTTCAATGAGCCTGTGGCAGTGATAGATGGAAATGTTTTCAGGATGCTTTCCAGGTTGTTTAATGAAGTTACTCCAATTGATTCGGCCGCAGCAAGAAAAACCTTTCTGCTTTTGGCGGAAAGTCTGTTGGATAAAAATCATCCCGGCGATTTTAATCAGGCAATAATGGAGTTTGGAGCCTTACAGTGTGTTCCAAAAAATCCGGATTGTGAGAACTGTACTTTGCAAACACATTGCATGGCATTTATGCTTAAGAAAGTAGATCATTTGCCCGTAAAAAGAAATAATGTCAGGATCAGGAAACGTTTTCTGCATTATTTTGTCTTTCTTCATAAACATGAACAGCAATGTTACACCTTATTAAGGTATCGCGGTTCGGGTGATGTTTGGCAGGGGCTGTATGATTTTCCATGCATTGAATCGGACCGCATCTTATCAATCTCTGAACTTGAAAAGGAGCATTTATTCTGTGCAATAAAGTCTGTTGCACCAGAAATTATTCCAATAAGCGGGATCAGAAAGCATATACTCACACACCAACATCTGATGGCACAGTTTTATATAGTAAAATGCAACAATGGTTTTGAGCATGTGAAAAATAATTCGCTATCTTTGGTTTCGCAAACGGAGCTCGGTAATTATCCTATGCCCCGTTTGATAGATCAGTTTTTATATGAAAATGAAAACCTATTTGATAACTGTTAAAAAATAACAAAGAATGGCTGGACTAAACAAAGTAATGTTAATCGGACGACTTGGTAAAGATCCTGAAGTGATTTCATTTGACAATGGCGGAAAAAAGATGACTGTAACACTTGCTACAAGCGAACGCTATCGCGACAGAAACGGACAATGGCAGGATCAGACTGAATGGCACAATGTAGTAGCCTGGGGAAACCTGGCCAATGACATCGACGAAAAGCGCAGGGTATATGCCAAAGGTGACCTGATGTTTATCGAAGGAAAAATAAGAACTCGGCAATATACAGATGGACAAGGAGTTACGAAGTATATAACAGAAATTCTGGCTGAAAAAATGAACCTGATTTCCAAAAGTAATTCTGGAACCGAAGGTTATAATGCAGGTGGAAACAATCAAAATACAACGCAATCGTCAGCAACACAAGAGCGTTCGTTTCCATCAAATGAAAGGAATGAAAACAAAGACTTTGATCCTGCACAGGAAACAGACGATCTTCCCTTTTAGGCTGGTTATCAGGTAATTTATATGTTATTAATTGGTGAGGATTTTTGCATTATCCTGTAAATTATTTATTTTTGCTTCGAAATTCAAAACTAATTGATTTTGGACACACCTGACCCTGACCCCTACGCGAGTATAATCGCCATTTTACTTAACACAGATTTTACCGGATTAAGCGCCTCAAACTTTATTGGACTGTTGGTTCTTGCCTTGCTTTTGTTTTTATCTGCCTTGGTATCGGGCAGTGAAACAGCTTATTTTTCGCTAAAACCCTCAGATATTCATCTCCTCGAGAATAGTGGATCAGAGCTGAGTAAGTCTGTCTTGTCTCATCGCGAGAAACCCAAAACATTATTAGCTACCGTATTAATAGTCAATAATCTGGTGAATGTGGCTATTGTAATTCTTTCCAGTTTCCTCACACATAGTTTGTTCCGATTATCCGAAAATCCTTTGATTGCATTTTTGGTTCAAATTGTAGCTATTACCTCCCTGATCCTATTAATTGGTGAGATCATACCAAAAATAGTCGCCAATAAAAACCCACTAAAGTTTGCCACCTTAATGGCCCGTCCTTTACACATTATCGTTGCACTTTTCAGACCGTTTAGCTATCTGTTGGTCTCTTCCACAACGATTATAGAAAAACGATTGAGCCGGAGGATGCAAAATATTTCAATCAGCGAACTTTCAGATGCCATAGATATTACTTCAGATGAGCAATCGCTTCCCGAAGAAAAGCAGATGTTAAAAGGGATTGCTACTTTTAGTGAAAAAGAAGCACGCAGTATTATGAAATCGCGTGTTAATATTACGGCAATAGATGTTCATGCACCATTCAAAGAATTGCTCGAAATGATCATAAACAGTGGTTTTTCGCGTATTCCGGCATACGATGGTAGCTTTGACAAAGTAGTAGGTATTTTGTATATTAAGGACTTATTACCCTATCTGAATCAGGAAGAACTGGATTGGAAACCTTTGATTCGACCTGCATTTTTTATTCCTGAAAATAAGAAAATCAATGATTTACTACAGGAGTTCAGGCAAAAGAAAATTCATATGGCTATCGTGGTTGATGAATATGGAGGAACAGCTGGATTATTGACGCTCGAAGATATCATCGAGGAAATTGTGGGCGATATCAGTGATGAGTTTGATAAGGTGCCGGATGATGATTTTTATGAAGAGATTGATGAAAACACAACGGTTTTTGAGGCTCAGACCAGCTTGCTCGACTTTTGTAAAGTAATGAAAATTGACGAGCATTATTTTGAAGCTGTGCAGGGCGAATCGGATACACTTGCCGGTTTGTTGCTCGAATTGGAAGGACGAATTCCTGAACCGGGACTGACAATAAAATGCAAGGATTTTAGTTTTGAGGTAACCGATGCCGATGCACGTCGAATTAAAGAGATTAAAGTAATCAGAAAGTTAGCATCTGATGTATAAAGTCTTTTGGTTGTTGATATCATTGACGTTATTTCTGTTTGCTTCCTGCGAATCAGATTTTGCACCTAAGCCCCGTGGATTTTTCCGCATTGATGTCCCTGCAAAAGCGTATTCGTTGATCGACACCATCCCTGCTTATCAGTTTGAACTCCCTGATTATGCTACCTTGTATCCGGATGATGAATCACCCTGGGAGAAAAACTGGATAACGATTGACTATCCTCAGTTTAAAGGCAGCTTACATATCAGCTACAAATCAATTGACAACAACCTGCCGGTTTATCTCGAAGATATGCACACCATGTTGATGAAGCATTTGCCCAAAGCCAGTGCAATTCAGGATAGTTTGATCCTTGATCCCGAACGAAAGGTATATGGTTTACTTTTTAGAGTTCAGGGCAATAGTGTAGCCTCTCCGCTTCAGTTTTACCTGACCGACAGTACCCGGCATTTCGTTAGGGGAGCTCTGTATTTCAATATCCGGCCTAATAATGATTCACTTAAACCCGTGATAAATTTCTTGCGTAAAGATGTGGATCATTTTATTGAAACACTGAATTGGAAAGAATAAAATCAGGGATTGTTTTCTTTTTGTCTGTGATCATAAATCCAGACTGCATCGAGTTTAATCATTTCTTCAATTGAAAGGCCTCTTTTTAATGCCTTATCCCGAATCATCTCCATCATGGATTCGTTTTTGCGGAGGTTTTCTGCAATTTTTGCAATAGCCTGTTGCTTTGCTAAGTTGGCACTTCCACCATCCTTAAGCAATTCATATAATTCGTCAATAAAACCAAAGCCAAATCTATCCATATTGGCATCGGTTTGCAGCAGCAAAAACACATCAGTATGAACCACAGTATCCATCAACGATACCAAAGCTCTTTCTTTTGGTGATCGGTCGTCAGGATAATAAATCTGATTGTTATAATACCAAAAACTGTTTTCCTTGAAGCCTTTGAGTGCATAATTTCCTTCAAACCATTGCCAGTAATAGCTGTCTGCAACCGTGATCACCCTTGGCATTTTGCTTGAATCAGTGATTTCAAATTTGAATTCAGGATAGGGCATGGGATAATCTTTGTACGGTATTAAGATATTCATGCCTTCCCACAAATCTCGATCAGGTGATTTTAACCTCCTGGTTACTTTGACATCAGAAATTTCAAAATTTATAAACTCCCTGTCCAGTCTGTCTTCCATTAATTTAAACACCGAATCAAAAATAACTCCAAGGCCATAATAGCTCCAATGGATTCCGGATTTCGGAAACAGTGCCAGCCTGCTAGTATCTTTCATTGCATTAAACCAGTGATTTCCACCAATTACTGCTATTTGTGCCTTCTTAAGTTCATCATAATAAGCATTATAATTGGTAGGGCCTTTTGATTCAGGTTTAAGTTCATCAGGGATATACTCCGGAAAAAAAGATCCTTTCCCGGGTGCCAACACCACCAAAAGCATTTTGTTGTTTTCTTTAAGCCAATTATTTACTACAATTGTTTTGTTTATGTCTTCTGCAATTTTTTCATCTCCCACAAAATCAAGGCCGTAGTATGCTTTGATATAATTCATTTCAAAAAGATAGCCTTCTTTGCCCATGATCACGCCTCGTGCATTGATTGTATCAAACAGGCTGTATTGCAATTGATTGTGAAGTCTTACGAAATGTGGACGGTAACCAATTGTTTGCTCGATGTAGGTGTTCATGCTGTCCTGAAAAGTCCTGTTCAAAAAATTAATAAAATTCCACCCGGGTTTTTCAGGAATAGTGTAAGCTCCCTTTAATGACCTGATTTTTGGTACATCGAATTGATGTTGAATAAAAGGCAGGATCAACATGAGCATTAGTATTGCAAAAAGGATATGCTTGACCTGCTTTTGCATTAAAAACGGAAATAGATAAAGGGGTTAAAACCACTTGAGGTGATAGCACTCAGGCTAATGATAAATAGAATGATTGCTCCAAATGTCATTAAAATGAGATTGATAAAGGGTTGATTTTTGCCATAAATCTTGACCTGCCATTGTTCCAAACGTGGTGAATAGGCCAGGATGGCAAATATCGCCGCAAAAATCATGGTCATCCAAACGGCCTGATTCACAAACAAGGTTTCACCCGATCTGAAACTGAACATTCCGGCTGTGTAGTGCCACACCTGGTCCATGCTTTCGGCTCTGAAAAGTACCCAGCCAACCAATGTAACTACAAAAGTGATTACTACACTCGGGAACTTGCCAATGGCCTTGTAAAATTTAAGCAAGAACAATCTGTCAGCAACCAAGAAGAAACCGTGAAATGCACCCCAAATAACAAAGTTCCAGGCTGCACCGTGCCAAAGTCCGGAAATCAAAAACACGAGCCAAAGGTTAAAGTACATTCGCAGCGGTGTGACGCGATTCCCTCCCAGAGGAATATACAAATAATCACGCATCCAGCGGCCAAGCGTCATATGCCAGCGACGCCAGAACTCTGAAATATTTTGTGAGATATAGGGATTGTTGAAATTTTCCGGAAAATCAAAACCTATCATTCTGCCCAAACCAATGGCCATATCAGAATAACCTGCAAAATCGTAATAAATCTGAAAGGCATAAGCCAAAATACCAATCCATAAAGTGATGCTTGCCAATTGAGTTGGATCAGCTGCAAAAACACTATCAGCGTAGGCTCCTAAAGGATTGGCAATCATCACCTTTCGTCCCAGGCCAACGGCAAATCGAAAGAATCCGGTTAAACGATTATCCGCATTTTCGTTTTTTCGGCGGTCAACCAACTGATCTGCTATCTCGTTGAAACGTACGATCGGGCCGGCAATCAGTTGCGGAAACATCAGGATGTATAAGGCCAGATCAGTAACTTTTTTCAAAGGTGGATGAACACCTCTATGTACATCAATGGCATAAGTCATTTTTTGAAAAGTGAAGAACGAAATACCAATAGGTAAGGCTATTTTTGTCCAAGTTACAGCTTCGCCTCCGAGTTGTTGGATAAGCATATCCAGATTTTCAACAAAGAAATTGGCATATTTGAAATAAGCCAGCAATCCAATATTTAGCATCACGCTAATTCCTGTCAGCCAGCGTTTTTTGTTTCCTGAGGATTGATGCAGCCATTTTACCAGATAAAAGTCGATTATGATACTTCCGATAACGATAAAAATAAAATCAGGAGCTCCCCAGGCATAAAAACCAATACTCGCTATGAGGGTCACATAGTTTTTAAGTTTACGCGGTGTCAGAAAATATAAAATAAGGAATGCAGGTAAAAAATATAGGAGGAATAGGCTACTGCTAAAAACCATAACAATGATTTTGGTTCAGAAGGGGCAAATTTAGCAGATTAATAATAAAAAAGAAGTGTAGTTGGATTGTTTTTAAGGAAATCAAAAAATTACAACGGTTTGCATAATACGATTGGTATGAAAATACGGTTCTTATTGTAAGGATAAGCTGTGTTTTTGTTAATTTAGCACAGTCTTAATTTTTAAACCACACCCACATGACGAAAAAAGCTAAACCAAGGCTAACCTTCTGGGATATCTGGAATATGAGCTTTGGATTTTTAGGTATCCAGATGGGTTTTGCCTTGCAAAATGCCAACGCCAGCCGGATCCTGCAAACTTTTGGAGCAGATGTAGAACACCTTTCCTGGTTTTGGTTAGTAGCTCCGGTCACTGGTATGATTGTTCAACCCATCATCGGGCATTACAGTGATCAGACCTGGAATCGTTTAGGCCGGCGCAGACCCTATTTTTTAACGGGTGCAGTCTTAGCTTCAATAGGATTGATTCTGATGCCAAATTCCCCCATGTTTGCGGCATATCTGCCTGCCTTGTGGATTGGAGCCGGTATGCTGATGATCATGGATGCCTCCTTTAATGTGGCAATGGAACCCTTCAGGGCTCTGGTAGCCGATAAGCTTCCAACAGATCAACGTACGCTTGGATTTTCGGTGCAAACATTGTTGATAGGCATTGGAGCCGTTGTTGGTTCATGGCTTCCTTATTTAATGACAAACTGGTTTGGATTTAAGGAAATAGCTGCCGAAGGTGAAGTTCCGATGAGCCTGAAACTTTCGTTTTTTATTGGTGCCGGGATTTTAATAACAACAATTATTTGGACGGTTGTTACTACAAAGGAATACTCGCCTGAAGAGCAGGAAATGTACGCCGATGATGTAGCTGATCCAGAAGCAGAACCAGCACGATTTATAGATATATTTAAAGATTTTGCCCATATGCCTGCCACCATGCGTCAGCTTGGGCTTGTACAGTTTTTTTCGTGGTTTGCGCTTTTCTCGATGTGGGTTTTCACAACTCCTGCACTGGCTCAGCATGTGTGGGGGCTTTCGGCTGACGATAGCGGTTCGGCTGCTTTCAACGAAGCAGGAGATTATGTAGGATGGATTTTTGGAGTTTATAATGCGGTGGCGGCGATTTTTGCAATGGCTTTGCCGGTTATCGCAGCCAGGTTTGGTCGCAAACGTACCCATGCCATTAACCTTATACTTGGTGGTTTGGGATTGATGTCAATTGTGTTGGTTACTTCTCCTGAAATGAAATGGATGCTCAACCTGAGCATGATAGGTGTTGGTATTGCATGGGCAAGTATTTTGGCAATGCCATATGCTATACTGGCCGGCTCTATTCCCGCAAGAAAAATGGGTGTTTATATGGGCATTTTTAATTTCTTTATCACTTTTCCACAGATTGTCAATGGCATTTTTGGTGGCCCGATTGTCAAGTTTTTGTATGGCGGTCATGCCATTTATGCGCTGGTAACGGCTGGTGTTCTGATGATACTGGGAGCTGTTTCGGTGATGTTTGTAAAGGATGAAGATGATATTGTAAAATTGTAAACAGATAGGAAACAAAAAAACCGGTACGTTTATCAGAACCGGTTTTTTTGATTTAATGGGCTAGGTTACCAATTTAGTTTTTCGGTAAACTCTTCATCTATTGTTTTGTTGAGCAAATCACAACCAAAATCGAACTGACGATTTTCATTGTCCTTTTCCTTGAAAACAAAACGTAAGTCTTTGAAATCGCCTCTGCGTGGTAAAAGGCTGATCGCTTCTTCCAGTGCTTGTGCCGGCGTCTGGATGCCATTGACATCGAATTTTTCAAGTAATTTCACGAGCTGAACAAACGAGTTGTCCTGAATTTCAACCTCCAGTTGTTTTTCGATCTGCTGGATTTTTCGCTGTGAATTGGTATAAGTACCACCAAATTCCCATGGCATTGAGGCTGGTAACACCAGATCGGCCATACAGGCAGTACCACTCATCCAGAGATCCTGAACGACCACAAAAGCAATTCTCGAAAATTGTTGCCTGATGTCATCCTTATTTATGGCGCAGCCCACCGGATCCTCACCAAAGATGAAAGCATTTTTGATTTTCCCTCCCCTGAAACTTTTATAAACACTGTTAACTGTAAAAGGCAACGCATCTACTTTCCATTTATACTGCATCCGGTATTGCAAATCTTCATCGAGAATGGTTTCTGCACCCACACCAATTTTATGACACACACCCATATCGAAAATGCCATGTGCATTGTTCTTTTCTTTAAGGGCTATCAGGCCGTTAGCTGTTTTACCAAGTTTTCCTGTAATCATGGCCAGGTTGTGCATCGCCATGCTGGCATTTGCCGAGAGAGCTTTCTCCTGAAAGATCATGATGGCATTCATTTCTTCGTTGTATTCTTTGGCAAAGCCTGCTATTGTTTCTTCATCTGTGCCGGCAAATTCCAGTAACTTACTAAAATCAGCTTGTAAAAGTGCGGTTTTGTATGCTTCAAAATCTTCTGTGCGATCTTTGATGAACAGACTGTTTTGCTGGTTGTTAGCTATGAGCCAGTGATTCACTGCCTGAATAAAATAAAAGTAATTATCAATTTGGACAACCTTGTCTGCCTTATGGCTAAAACGGCTGTTTTTGAGCGTAGTAATATGCACTACCTCAAGGTTTTCTTTGTGTTTGGTGTTAAAAATCAAATGATTGATAACCGGATGATCAAGATGTAACTCTCCACCAGCAACAAAAATTTTACTTGCACCCCGTATATCACAGTAGGAGGCATTTTCGTTGGAGTTGCGAAAATAGCCATCCCCACGACCCATATAGTGAAAACTACTCACATTATTGGTTTTGGTTCCGGCTCTTGCCAGCTTTTGAATCAGATATAATTCTTCGTTTGTGAGCCTGGCACCTCCAAAAAATGCGTTTTCGTCGGGTTCTACTGACTTGATTTTTTTGTGGATTATTTTGTATGCTTCTTCGAAGGAGATCTCCTTAAAACCATTAGCAGTCTTGAGCCTTGGTGAAGTGATTCTTCGGGGATTATTAAATAGTTTGTATCCGAAAAACGCCCTTCGGTTTATATAATTTGGCCGGTTTATTTCGGCTTTGCGCGGCATGGCTTTGTAAAATTGTCCGCGATGATGCAAGAGGTTTATCTCGTATCCCTCCGAGCCAAACATATCGATTGTTGCAAGAGGTTCCAGCTTCAATGGGCCGGGTTTGAAGCTGTAGTTTTCTGTTAAAGCTCCCGTGGGACAGGCAGTTATACACATGCCACAACTTTCGCAACTGGTTTCTTGCAGTGGCAGTCCGAGTGCCGGGGCCACAAGACTTTTAAAACCACGGTTGATGAGGCCTAAAGCATTAGCACCTACCACTTCCTGGCAAATTCTTATGCATCGGCTGCAGAGGATACATTTGTTATTATCTATTTCAATAAAAGGATGTCTGAAATCAATGTGATGTTCCTGAAACTCGCCAGGAAAACTTTTTTGTTCTGCCTGATAAGTTGTTGAATGTTTTTTGAGGTCGCAATCAAAAAAGGCAGAACAGCCACACTCGAGGCAGCGACTGGCTTCCATCTGAGCTACATTTTCGTTTTCATACCCCAGTTCCACCTCTTTAAAGTTAATTCGCTCTTCGGCAGGAAGTACGGGCATTTCATGACGTTTCTGATACAGAAAATGACCGATATAATCATTTTTGTCCTGCACTTTAAAGTTTTCTTTTTTACTCAGAAATTCCCTTATCGGAGGTGTTATCACCATTCCATTCAGGTACTGATGACAGGAATGCGCAGCAATTTTTGCCTGAGCAATGGCTTCAATTATTGTTGCAGGCCCACTTACACCATCACCGGCAGCAAATACCGAAGGGATACCGGTTTGTAAAGTATGTTTGTTGGCTTCGATATCGCCCCATCGGTTTACAACCAGCTTACCTTCAGTGGTGTTTGTATTGATGTCGTCAATGAAGTTAACATCAGTTTTTTGTCCGATAGCGGCAAAAACATAATCCGCTTCAATTTCAAATTCCGAATCGGGTACCGGTAGTGGTCGTCTTCTGCCCGAAGCGTCGGGTTCGCCCAATGCCATGCGAATCAGCTTTACTTTTTGCAGTGTATTATTTTCATCTTTAATGATTTCGACAGGATTTGTCAGAAAAAGATACTCAACACCTTCCAGTTTTGATTCGTGAATCTCGATGGGATTGGCAGGCATTTCTTTTTCAGTTCTTCTGTAAACCACAAATACTTTCTGTGCCTTTCCACGGATTGCAGTTCTGCAGCAATCCATGGCTGTATTTCCACCACCAACTACCACAACTGTTTTACCTGAAAAGTCTGGTCGTTGTCCCGTCATTTCCATATTTTTCAGGATGGTGATTCCGGCGAAAACATTATGAGCATCATCACCCGGGCAGCCAACAGCCGTTCCTTTTTGCGATCCGATTGTAAGTATAGTAGCATCAAAGTTGTCGCGGATTTGTGCATAGGACAGGGTTTCACCCAGGTTTTTGTTATAATGAATTCTAACACCCAAATCAGTAATGTTTTCGACCTCTTTATCCAGAATATCATTTGGCAGGCGGTATTCGGGTATGCCGTAACGCAACCAGCCTCCTGATTTTGGGGCAGCCTCAAAGATCTCTACCTGATGGCCTTCGAGCCTCAGAAAGTGTGCGGTGGAAAGGCCACCCGGTCCGGCACCGATAACAGCAACTTTTTTGCCGGTTTCAGCTTTTATTTTGGGAATGAATTTCGTTGGAGAGGCCAAATCATAATCTGCAGCAAACCGTTTCAAATAGTCTATTCCAACAGGAGCCCCCTCATCAAGAAGGTTTCTGCGGCAGGCAGCTTCGCAGGGGCGTACGCACACACGGCCACAGATGGCTGGCAGCGGATTGGTTTCTTTGATCAAGGCAACAGCATCACTATACCTGCTTTTATCAATCAGCGAAATGTATCCCTGAACATCAACCCCGGCCGGACAATGCTGTTTGCAGGGGCCCAGGCAATCTGCATAATGATTGCTCAGTAAAAGGTCGAGTGCTGTTTTGCGTGCCTGTTTCACCGATTCTTTTTCTGTATTTATTTTCATCCCTTCGATAAGATAGGTGGAGCAACTGGGCTGATGGCCTCGCATGCCTTCCACTTCGACCACACATACATAACAGGATGAATAAGGTTTGATGCGCGGATCATGACAAAGGGTTGGAATTTCGATCCCGTAACGGCTGGCACATTCATAAATAGTTTCACCCTGAAAACCCTGAACGATTTGACCATTAAGTTCTATATTGAAATATTGACTCATAGTGTTTCTTTTTTCGGTATGATTAGTCGATTAGTATGGCTTCAAATCTGCATACGGAATGGCATTCTCCGCATTTGATGCAGATTTCCTGCTTTATATGATGAGTTTCTTTTCTGCCTCCGTCAATGGCATTGGTTGGGCATTTTACAGCGCATACTGTACAGCCGGTGCATTTATGAGGATCAATGGTGTATGTCAGCAATGGTTTGCACACTTTCGCAGGACATTTTTTATCGTAAATATGAACTTCAAATTCATGCCTGAAATACTTGAGCGTTGTAAGAACGGGATTTGGAGCTGTTTGGCCTAGTCCGCAAAGTGAATTGTTCTTGATCTGATGAGCCAGATTTTCAAGTTTTTCAATGTCGCCATCTTCACCTTTCCCATTCGTAATGCGTTCGAGCATTTCGAGCATCCGCTTGGTTCCGATGCGGCAGAAAGTACATTTTCCGCAGGATTCATTTTGTGTGAAATTCAGGAAAAATTTTGCCAGGTCGATCATGCAGGTGCTTTCGTCCATTACCACCATTCCACCCGATCCCATGATAGCACCGGTTGCATTTACAGAATCATAATCCACGATGGTATCACCCAATTCGGCCGGAATACATCCACCCGAAGGCCCCCCCAGTTGTACTGCTTTAAATTTTTTATTGCCCTGAATGCCACCGCCAAGCTTAAAAATAATATCGTTGATGGTAACACCCATCGGAACCTCAACCAAGCCGCCATGTTTGATTTTTCCGGTGAGGGCAAATACCTTGGTTCCTTTGCTTTTTTCTGTCCCATAAGCTGCGTAGGCTTCAGCACCATGATTGATAATCCAGGGAACGTTAGCCCAGGTTTCCACATTATTGATATTGGTGGGCTTTGTCCATAAACCTGAAACAGCTGGGAAAGGTGGCCTTTTACGTGGCATTCCCCTTTTGCCTTCGATGCTTGCTATCAAAGCGGTTTCTTCGCCGCAAACAAAAGCTCCGGCACCTTCTTTTACATAGATATCAAAAGAAAAGGTACTTCCGAAAAGATTGTTTCCGAGTAAAGCCTTTTCCCTGGCTTGCCCGATAGCAATGTTTAGTCGTTTGATAGCCAGTGGATATTCGGCACGACAATAAATCACACCCTGTGTTGCTCCAATAGCATAACCTCCTATCATCATCCCTTCGAGCACTGCATGTGGATCGCCTTCGAGTAAGGAGCGATCCATAAAAGCACCGGGATCGCCTTCGTCAGCATTACAAATGATGTATTTTTCGTCACTTTCGTTCTGATGGGCAAATTTCCATTTTAGTCCGGTCGGAAAACCACCACCACCGCGACCTCTTAAACCACTGTCAATAATAGTTTGAATTATTTCCTCCTGCGATCTCTTTGTTTGAATGATTTGCTTAACAGCTTTGTAGGCATCCTGTTGCAGAGCTTCTTCGATGGATTCCGGATCAAAATAGCCACAATTTCGTAAAGCAATTTTTACCTGTCCTTCGAAAAAGGTATCTTCTTGTGTGCTAAGTTTTTCAGCATGTACGGCTTTTTCTGTTGAAATTTTTCCATCTAAAAGATGCGAACGTAAAACTGTTTCTACAGTTTCTGCTGTCATATCACCATAGATAATTTTGCCATTTTCGTCCTGAATCTCAACCAAAGGTTCTTTGTAACACATTCCAATACAGCTTGTTCTGGCCAGTTCGAAATCCATTTCACCAGTGGCTAAAATTGCTTCCAGTTTGCTGTATGTTTTTGAAGCTCCGGCAGCAATGCCACAACTTCCTAATCCTACTATAACTTTTGTTTTTTTCATAATCGCTTATTTTTCGGACTTAGGCTTATCTTTACACACCTGATTCTTAAGTTCCCTGATGGTCTTAACAGCACTTTTGCCGTTTAACTTCCCGTAAGTGTTTTCGCCTATCATCATCACAGGAGCTAATGAGCAGCAGCCCAAACAGGCCACTGATTCCAGTGTGAATGCTCCATCTGATGTTGTTTCGCCGTCCTTTACTCCCAGCAAATCCTGTATTGCATCCGTTATTTTGTTGGCATCCTGCACATGACAGGCGGTTCCATGGCAAACTTTTATAATATTTTTACCCACCGGACTAAGCCTGAATTGGGCATAAAAAGTGGCGACACCATAAATGTCGGCCTCGGCAATTCCTGTTGCCTCAGAAATGATGGTAAAGGCTTCTGCGGGAATATATCCATAGGTTTCCTGAGTTCCTTGTAAGAGCAGGATTAGACTTCCAGGCTTTTGGCTATATTTTTTAAGCAAAGGTTTTATCAAAGATAAATCAGCATGATTGGAAAAGGAGTTTTGCTGACTTTGGGCAATTCGCGTTATTCGCATTGTTAACTAAAATTGAATTTTACAACTATCTTGAGCGAACTAAAATAGATATTCTAATTGAAACAAAAAGCGTTTAAGCACTGATTAACAGCTATTTATATTCAGTCTAAATTATAGAAACATCTAAATATCTGACAGTCTTACAGAAAGCAATACTTTTTGTAAATCACATTTTTTTGGCTTTCTGCTGATTATTGCACTGCCGGGTATTCCATTCCGAGAATCACGCAAAAGAATATGATTGATTTTCTGAAGGAATTGAGAGATAGGGTTTTTGATGAAGAAAAGTGTTTTATACTGTTTAAATGGTTGTACTTATTTTTGCAAAAATTTTTCCCTTGAAACTAATTGAAATCTGGAAATCACAGGCTAATATCAAAAAGCAAAATGCATTAACTCGAAAGCTTAAAGTCTCTAAGCTTAAAGAATTGAAACTGATTGCTGATCAATCACATCAGGAGGTGTTTAGTGAATTAAGTTGTTTGGATTGTGCCAATTGTTGTAAAACCATCCCGCCTATCTTAAATGATAATGACATCCGTCGTCTTGCTAAATCACTGGGCATGAAGGAAAAAGAATTCCACATGGCTCATGTGCGGATAGATGAGGATGGCGATCGGGTGATGGCGCAAACACCTTGTCCCTTTTTGCTCGAAAATAATCATTGCCTGGTTTATGATAGCCGGCCACGAGCTTGCAGGGAATATCCTCATACTGATGGAAATCAATTTGCAGAAAATCTGAGGCTACATGCGGTTAATAGCACCCATTGCCCGGCTGTATTTCATATTTTACAACGCATCGAAAAGCATCTTACTTCATCCTGAGTTTGAAAGCGTATCTTTGCAGAAATTTTTCGCATGGCAGGTTCAAATTTTGTTGATTACGTAAAAATATTTTGTCGTTCGGGTAAGGGTGGTGCTGGTTCGGCGCATCTGAGGCGCGAGAAGTTTGTGCCCAAAGGAGGTCCTGATGGTGGCGACGGAGGGAGAGGCGGACATGTTATCTTAAGAGGTAACGCGCAAATGTGGACTTTGCTGCATTTGCGTTATACCAAGCATCTGTTTGCAGAAAATGGCGAATCGGGCGGAAAGCAGCAGCGGTCTGGTGCGGGAGGGAATGATGTGATTATTGAAGTTCCGCTGGGAACTGTTGCTTTGGATGCTGAAAGCCACGAACAAATCGCTGAAATTACAGAAGAAGGTCAGGAAGTAGTTTTGCTGCAGGGTGGACGCGGAGGACTGGGAAATCAGCACTTTAAATCTTCTACCAATCAAACACCCCGTTACGCGCAACCTGGAGAAGAAGGCCTTGAAAAATGGATCATCATCGAGCTTAAACTGCTTGCTGATGTGGGATTGGTTGGTTTTCCCAATGCCGGTAAGTCCACATTATTATCAACGGTATCAGCTGCACGGCCCGAAATAGCAGATTATCCATTTACCACACTCGTACCCAATCTTGGAATTGTAAGCTATTACGATTACAAATCTTTTGTGATGGCTGATATTCCCGGAATTATTGAAGGTGCTTCTGAAGGTAAGGGATTGGGGTTAAGGTTTTTAAGACATATTGAGCGTAATTCTGTTTTATTGTTTATGATCCCGGCCGATGCGGATGATATCGCTAAGGAATATCGGATTTTAATTGGCGAATTGGAGGCTTATAATCCTGAATTACTTGATAAATCAAGGTTATTGGCCATCACAAAAAGCGATTTATTGGATAATGAACTTAAGAATGAGATCAGTGAACAACTGCCCGATTTGCCCTATATTTATATTAGTTCCGTTACAGGTGAGGGAATAAAAGGACTTAAGGATATGCTTTGGGAAGCCTTGAATGAATAAAAAATTGCCGCCAACATTAAGTTTTGCGCCTAAATTGTTTTTCAAGACTTTTTTTTAAAATTAAACCTTCAAGGTTTTTAAAACCTTGAAGGTTTAGTATATAAAACATCTTAGGTCCTACAGAAAATAAGCTCAATTACCTTCCAATCATTTTGGTCGGATCAACCCATTCAGTGAACTGTTCATCGGTAAGCAATCCCAGCTCCAGGGCAGCCTCACGTAAGGTGGTGTTTTCTGTATGTGCTTTTTTTGCAATTTTAGCAGCATTTTCATAGCCAATATGTGGATTCAGTGCCGTGACCAGCATCAATGAGTTTTCCAGATTTTGTTTGATACGTGCCTCGTTGGCTTCAATGCCAACCACAGCATGATCAGTAAAGCTAACACAAGCATCACCTAATAATCTGGCTGATTGTAGCAAATTAGCAATCATAACGGGTTTAAACACATTGAGTTGGAAATGACCCTGCATGCCTCCTGCCGCAATAGCGGCATCGTTGCCGATAACCTGAGCACAAACCATCGAAAGGGCCTCATTTTGTGTTGGATTCACTTTTCCGGGCATGATAGATGAACCAGGTTCGTTGGCTGGCAGAATAATTTCGCCGATGCTGCATCTTGGTCCGCTGGCCAACATGCGTGTGTTGTTGGTTATGTGCATCAGGCTTACAGCGAGTTGACGTAATGCTCCTGAAGTTTCAACAATGGCATCGTGTGCCGATAAGGCTTCAAATTTATTGGG
The DNA here is from genome assembly GCA_028704385.1 of Bacteroidales bacterium. Lineage (GTDB taxonomy): Bacteria > Bacteroidota > Bacteroidia > Bacteroidales > F082 > UBA5536. The sequence goes on from JAQVLA010000001.1 coordinate 169,712, forward strand.
AGCTGTCACAAAAGGCAGTCCGGTGAGGCCGGCAATGGTATTAGCCACTTCCTTGGCATAACCTTTTGGAGTGTTGATGCCGGTGCCAACAGCTGTTCCGCCCAAAGCCAATTCGCTGAGATGACTGAGGGTGTTTTCTAAGGCCTTTAACCCATGATCAAGCTGTGCTACATAACCCGAAAATTCCTGTCCCAGCGTTAGAGGTGTGGCATCCATCAGGTGAGTGCGGCCGGCTTTTACGATGTTGTCAAAATCTTGTGCCTTTGCTTTTAAAGCATCACGAAGTTTTTCAATTCCGGGAATTGTCACTTCTACAATCATTTTGTAGGCTGCAATATGCATTGCGGTAGGGAAGGTGTCGTTGGATGATTGAGATTTATTCACATCATCATTGGGATGTATGGTCTTCTTTAAGTCATCCAGCCTTCCTCCTGCCAAAACGTGAGCACGATTTGCCAGCACTTCGTTCATATTCATATTGGATTGCGTGCCCGATCCTGTTTGCCAGATTACCAGCGGAAAATTATCATCCAGCTTGCCGGCCAACACTTCATCAGCAGCCTTAGAAATGAGGTCGCATTTTAATTCGGGCAACACACCGAGCTTCATATTACTGATGGCGGCTGCCTTTTTCAAAATGGCAAAAGCATAAATGATTTCTTTTGGCATAGAGCCTTCCGGCCCAATTTTAAAATTGTTGCGCGAGCGCTCGGTTTGGGCTCCCCAATACTTTTCGGCAGGGACTTCTACATTGCCCATGGTGTCTTTTTCGATACGATAATTCATTTTGCTTGGTATTTTATTGGTTTGAAAAATGGGTTATTTCTATTGTTTTTGCAAGCGGTTATTCAGACTGGTGATATGGCTTTTTAAATCCCTTATCTTCGTCTGAAAGTCGCTTACCGACTCATCTGTAGCAAGTTTTAGATGTTTGCAAATTATCAGCAAAGTTTCTGTTTGAGCCAGAGCGGCTAAAGCCTCTGAGACTCCCGTTGTGGAAATGCCATTCAGAGCGGCTGCCAAAGTCATTGGAACATCAGTTACCTTGTTTCTGAGTTTCTGGCTCAATCCATTACGTTCCGACTCAGGAAAGTATTCTGTGAGGGTGTAAATATCTCTTACAAAATTCATTAATGGTTCCCACAGCGGGAGCGATTCGATGGTAAGTGGCGATTTCATAAAATTTTGTTTAGATTTTCTGGAGGATCAGCCCATACAGCTTTTTCGTCTTTGATGATGATGGGGCGCTTAAGGAGCTTCGGATTTTCAGCTATGGCCATAATGAGCTCGGTATCAGAAAGATTTTTGTCCTTGATGTCATTTTTATAGGCTTCTTCCTGTTTTCGGATGAGTGCTTCGGCAGAAAGTCCAGTTTTGCTGATGATTTCTTCCAGCTCTTCCTTGCTGATACCTTCTTTGATGTAGTTGATCAGCTTGAAATCATTGGTTTTTTCTTCAAGGTAAGCAAGGCCTGCGCGGGATTTTTTGCAATGTGGGTTGTGATAGATTTTCATGGTTAACTAATTTTCATTCATTAAACATCTTTACCGAATTCCATCAGATAGGCTTTGATAAAACCATTCAGATCACCATCCATAACAGCCTGTACGTTAGAGGTTTCATAACCAGTTCGCACATCCTTCACAAGCTTATACGGATGCATTACATACGAACGGATTTGCGAGCCCCATTCAATTTTTTTCTTGCTGCCTTCTATCACGTCAATAGCTTCCTGCTTTTTGCGCATCTCAATTTCGTAAAGCTGCGATTTTAGCATCTGCATGGCTTTTTCGCGGTTTTGAAGTTGAGAGCGGGTTTCCTGACATTCTATCACGAGTCCGGAAGGTGCGTGTCGTAAGCGAACAGCGGTTTCCACTTTGTTCACATTTTGACCGCCGGGACCGCTTGATCTGAAGGTGTCCCAGCTGATGTCGGCCGGATTGACAACGATGTCAATATTATCATCCACAATGGGATACACATAAACTGAAGCAAAGGAGGTGTGTCTGCGATTGGCAGAATCGAAGGGTGATATCCGTACCAAGCGGTGCACGCCATTTTCACTTTTCAGGTTACCAAATGCGTATTCGCCATCAATTTCGAGTGAAACGCTTTTTATTCCGGCCACTTCACCTTCCTGCATATCAAGTTCTTTCACTTTGTGGCCATTGTCTTCGGCCCACATCATATACATGCGCATCAACATTTGCGCCCAGTCCTGACTTTCGGTTCCACCAGCGCCGGCATTGATGTTGATAATGGCAGGCAGCTTATCTTCTTCGCCCGAAAGCATATTCCAAAACTCAAGTTCTTCAACCTGTTTCAGACATTTTTCATACGCCTGATCTATTTCAATTTCTTCGGCATCACCGCTTTCATAAAGTTCCATACCAATCTCAAGTTCTTCAAAGCTCGATTCGGCTTGATGGTAGGCGTCGGTCCAGCGTTTTTTGTCTTTGATTTGTCTGAGTAAAGTCTCAGCTTTTTTGGGGTCGTCCCAAAAATCCGGTGCCTGTGTGCGTTCTTCTTCTTCTCCAATTTCCATCAACTTACGGTTGATGTCAAAGATACCTCCTCAAGGCTTCGAGCCTCTTACGCAATTCTTTTTGGGATTCGGATTGAATCATTTTTGTTCTTCTTCTTTTGGGTTAGTGTACAAAATTAACAAGATTTTGCTAAGCGGTATTTTTTCGGTTAACTATAAATCCAATTCGTTGATTAGCTGCCAGATGAGTTGTGGTTGAAATCCTTTTTGAAAGGCATATTGGGCAAGTTTTGTCCGTCTTTTGTAATCATCCGGTTCTTTTATTTTTTTTGATTCAAGCACTTTTTGAAGGATTTTTCGGTATTCTTCTTCATCAATTTCTGACAAACCGATTTCTGTCATTAATTCGGGTAAGCCTTTGCTGCGCATGCCGGCAATTATTTTGTTTCGCCCCCAGTGGTTGTTGCGCAGTTTGCCAAGCGCATAGAAACGGGCAAAGCGTTCTTCGTTGATCAGGTTTTCTTCTTCGAGCTGACGAATAATCTTATTGCACAATTCATCACTTATCGACCAGCCTTTTAGCTTGTTTTTTACTTCCTGGAGTGTCCGTTCCTGATAATCGCAAAAGCTTCTGGCTTTTGTTAAAAAGTAGTCGTAAGATGAATCTGATTGTGACATTTCGTTTATATCTTAATCAGAAAAATAATGAAGCGAGATATCAAAAATCAATACTGAATTGGCTGGTATTTTATCCAATGACTGACTGCCATACCCCAAACCGGAAGGGACGTACAGCGTGATTTTTCCACCTTCGCCAATCAATGGAAGGCCGTGCTGCCAGCCTTTGATGAGTAGATTGAGCTTATTTGTATAGAAGGAACCCTGGTCAAATGGTTGACCATTGAGTAGTCTGCCAGCATAACTAACAGTAATCGTTGAGGTTACCGATGGATGGCGTTCGTTTCCACTTTCCCTGATCACATAAAACAAACCCGAAGCGGTAGATTCAGCAGTGATATTATTCTCTTCAAGATAATTGATAATGAGTTGTTTGTCAACGTCATCCTGATTTACAACCTGTTTTTCTTTGCATGACGAACCTATCAGCAGGATTACAAAGACACTAATAATTAGATTTTTCATGGGATTAATTCAATAATTCGTTTACAAATACAGGCACTCCAACGGAGGCTTTTTCTCTGATCAGGTGTATTTTTATATTTCGATTTGTTGTGCTGGTTTTTGGATCAATAAGCGTAATTTGGCAATTGGGACTGGAGTAATAAAGTAATCCGGCTGCAGGATAAACCGCTAAGGATGTGCCGATTACAATCAAATGATCGGCTTTTTGTACCATTTTGATAGCAGGTTCGATATTGGAAACCATTTCGCCAAACCAAACGATATGCGGCCTTAACTGAGCACCTTTCTCGCATTGGTCGCCAAGTTTAAGCTCCCAGCCATTGAGTTCATATATCAGTTCCGGATATTTTGTGCTTCTTACTTTGCGCAATTCACCGTGCAGATGTAAAACGTTTTTTGATCCTGCACGTTCATGCAAATCATCAACATTTTGGGTGACGATTTGCACCTCATATTTGGATTCGAGTTTTACAAGGGCATAATGAGCTTCATTTGGCTCACATTCCAGTAGTTGTTTGCGTCTGGCATTATAAAAATCCAACACAAGCTGAGGATTTGATGCCCAGGCTTCCGGAGTGGCTAATTCTTCGAAGCGATGATTTTGCCATAATCCGTCATCATCCCTAAAGGTTTTGATGCCACTTTCGGCACTGATTCCTGCTCCACTTAGTATTACAATTTTTTTCACGCTTTGGTATGGGCTTGCTGATAGCAAAGTTAAGGAATTGCTGACCAAAAACTAAAAAAATACCCTGCAGAAAATATTCAGCAGGGTATAATAGGGTTAAAATATCAATCAAAAGAGTTTCATATCATCCAAAATCTTCATTACCTTCTGAACCGATTCAGAGGAATCCTGGAGAAGTTTTTTCTCTTCTTTGTTTAATTCTACCTCAATGATTTCTTCAATTCCTTTACGTCCCAGTTTTACCGGAACACCCAGATAAACATCTTTTAAGCCGTATTCGCCCTGCAACATTGCACAAACGGGAAACACGCGGCTTTGATCATCTACAATGGCTTCAACCATTTGGGCGGCAGCAGCTCCGGGAGCATACCAGGCTGAGGTTCCCATCAGATTCACAAGTTCGCCACCCCCTTTTTTTGTCCTCTCAACTATTTTATCAAGTTCTTCTTTGCCAAGCAATTCTGTTACCGGAATACCGCTGATGGAGGTATATCGCGGAAGTGGTACCATGGTGTCGCCGTGGCCGCCCATCAGCAGTGCGTGCACATCAGTTGGGGATACATTGAGTGCATCCGAAATAAAAGCACGATAGCGGGCAGTATCAAGGGTTCCGGCCATACCAAATACTTTGCGCGAAGGCTTGTTGCTGGCCAGATAAGCGGCATACGTCATCACGTCAAGTGGATTCGAAACGATAATGATGATCGCATCCGGAGAATATTTCACTGCCTTTTCGGTAACTTCCTTTACAATTGCAGCATTTGTTTTGATCAGATCATCGCGCGACATGCCGGGTTTGCGGGGCAAACCGGAAGTAATTACAATTACGCCTGATCCCTTTGTTTTTAAATAATCATTGGTCACACCAATCACACGGGTGTTGAAGTGATTAATAGGAGCGGTCTGCCAGATATCGAGTGCTTTTCCTTCGGCCGTACCTTCTTTGATATCAACAAGTACAACCTCTTTTGCCAGGTTTTTATGTGCAATTACATTAGCACAGGTAGCACCTACATTTCCGGCTCCGATAACAGTGATTCTTTCCATAACGTTTTATTTAAAAGTTGTCTTTTAATGAATGTTTTCAGCAACAAGGCACAAATATACATATCTTCTTGTTTAGTTGTGTCTCGCAATAGTATTCGATTTAAAAAAAGCCAAAAAAACTGCCACTTAAGATGGAGGTAGTTTTTTTGGCTTAATTCATAATGCACTTATTTAAGCTTTGGTTTTCGCCCGGGCGTGTATGGAGCACCGAGTTCATCCAATTGATTTTCAATGGAAATGAGTTTGTTATCAATGACATTCAGCTGATCAATTACCGGAGCTAGTTCTTCTTCAAGGATATTGTAATTCATTATCATAGTTTGGGTTGGATCGCCCGAATGGGACCAGGTGCCTGATAAAATGGCTCCCAAACGATAACGAAGCGAAACAGGTTCCGGAGGCACTTCTTCAAAGCTGGCCTGTGGTGAAGTTCCGTTCATCACAAAGTTGATTTCGTTCAATTGGGAAGCAATTTCACGGGTTTGTTTTTCCAGTTCTGTTTGTGGTTCAGTCATCATATGAAGCACTTGGCGGATGTTTTCGTTCCGATTTTTCATCGTATTAAAATAACGTGAGGTGGCATCATAGGTCTTTCTGATTTCCGTCAGATCTGCATAAAACTCATCCAGTTTTTCGGGATTTGTGACCGGTATCGTTTTGTTGTTGAGTGTAATAGCCTCAAAACTAACCGGGCCGGCTAAGGCTTTGATTTCATTGTCAAAAGCCAAAGCAAGCTCAACGCTGTATTTACCGGGAAGCGCTAAATATCCTGATCTGTTTTTTCCAGTAGGTTCAAATTTAGCATCGTCATCATCCTGAGCACGAGGCATTTCATATCGTAAATCCCAATTTATGCGATTGAGGCCTTTCGAAGGTTTTTCAAACAAACGACGCACTGCATTGCCTACAGCATCACGAATGGTAAAGATCAGATATGGTGCCAGCTGTGCTTCTTCTTCCCGTAATTGATCCTGAGTGGGCTGTGGAATGGGTTTACCTTCTTTGAAAAGCTCTTTTTCTTCTTTGAGACGTTCCTGTTTTTTTGTTTTCGGAACCTCGTTGAGGTAATAGGTGAATGTGGCACCAAACTCAGGGTTTTTGGCTGTGTAAAAAGTTGATCCTGAACCATTATGGCCGCCATCATACATAAACATAAGCGCATCTTTGACCGGGAATATTTTTGCTTCAGTTTCTTTTAACATTTCAGGTGTAATATCCCTGAGCGGACTGTAATTGTCGAGAATGTAAAAGCCACGACCAAAAGTTGCAATCGCCAGATCATGCTCGCGTTGCTGAATGGCGATGTCTTTTACGGCAATATCCGGAAGCCCGTTGCCTAATTCAGTCCAGATTTTTCCGCCATCTACGCTTACAAAAAAGCTAAACTCAGTTCCAACAAAAAGCAAATCGGGATTGATAAAATCCTGTTCGATACTGTGCACGGTTTCGTCAGGCAAATTGGCCGAGATATTTGACCAGCTTTTGCCTTTGTCTGTACTTTTTAAAACATAGGCCTTAAAATCATCATTTTTAAGGTTACTAAAGGTGGCATAAACAATGTTTTCATCAAATTTAGAAGTAAGCACATCACTTACGTAGGTATATTCTGGCACTCCCGGAAAACTGCTGATTTTGTTCCATGTTGCACCATCATCTTCGCTCACCTGAATCAGGCCATCGTCGGTTCCAACGTAGAGCAAACCAGCTTTAAGTGGCGATTCGGCCAGAGAAACAATGGTTCCCCATTGGGAGGTCGAAAGGTCTTTGGCAACAGCATTTGACGGCCAGTATTTTCCCATTACCGGGAACTTGTTTCTGTCTTCATCGCGGGTGAGATCATCGCTGATTACCTGCCACGAATTTCCTCTGTCGTCTGACTTAAACACTTTATTAGCAGCCATATAGAGTGTGGTCTTATGGTGTTTGCTCAGAAAAAATGGCGCATCCCAATTCCAGCGGTAATGGAGTTCGTCTTTACGTGGTTCGGGTTTGATTTTTACTTTTTCACCACTTTTTTTATCATAGCGGAAAATGTTACCGTACTGATAGGCAGAGTAAACGATGTCGGGATTATCTTCCTCTATAGCTTGCCAAAAACCATCACCACCCAGCGTAACAATCCATTCGCAGCTGCTAACACCGTTTCTGCTGGTGTTTTGACTCGGACCTCCAAGGCTGTTATTGTCCTGTGTGCCACCATAAACCCAATAAAAAGGTTCGGTATTGTCAACATTCACGCGATAAAATTGTGTGATTGGTAAATTGGTTTTGTGAATATAATGAGTGCCGTTGTCGAAGGTTTCATAGATGCCGCCATCGCCGCCAATCATCCAGTGGTTGCTGTCGTTGGGGTCAATCCACATGGCATGATCATCCACATGACGTTTATTCAAACTAACATTGCTCCAGGTTTTTCCGCCATCGCTTGTGACTTTTGTATAAGTATCCATAGAATAAACCACATCCGGATCACTGGGGTCGCAAACTAATTCATTATAATATTGCCCACTGCTAGTGTATTTGTTCATTTTTTCGAATGAAGCACCACGATCAGTTGAGCGGAAAAAACCACCTTGCTCGTCAGCGGCCTCGATAATCAGGTAAACAACATCCGGATTTCCCTGTGGAATGGCAATTCCCATGCCACCCAAATGTGCTGATGGCAGTCCTTTGGTGATTTTTTCAAAGCTTTTGCCGGCATCAGTCGATCTGTAAACGGCTGACTCTGGGCCTCCTCCAATTTTGGAAAAGAAATGTCTTCTGCGTTGTTCGGTTGTTGCAAAGATTATATCAGGATTTTCGGGGTGAAGCAGCACGTTATTAACGCCAGTATTTTCAGAAATATCAAGAATTTTTGTCCAGTTTTTTCCTCCATCTTCTGTTTTGTAAAGCCCGCGTTCGCCGCCCGGGCCCCATACAGAACCTTCTGCAGCCACATAAACCACATTGCTGTTGCGTGGATCAATTTGTATCATCCCAATCTGTCGCGAATCTTTCAGCCCCATATTTTTCCAGCTTTTACCGCCGTCTTCGGTTTTAAACACACCATTTCCGTAGCCCAATGCGCGCTGGTGGTTGTTTTCGCCTGTTCCTGCCCAAACTACATTGGTGTTGTAGGGATCCATGGCCAGACAGCCAATGGCATAAACACCATAATTATCGAAAATTGGCTTATAGGTTGTGCCATTGTTTTCTGTTTTCCAGATGTGTCCAGACGAAACCGCCACATAATATTCGCTGTGGTTGTTGGGATTAACAGCAAAATCTGAAATGCGGCCTGAAGTAAATGCCGGGCCAATATTTCGCCATTTTAAGCCTGAAATATCTGAGGTTTTGAGCGTATCAGCAGCTTCCGGTTTTTTCTTGTTTCGTTGTGCGATCGTATGTGACCCGGAAAATAGCAAACCTGATAACAGGCTAAAAATGAGTAACAATCGTAAATTTAATGTTTTCATAGACTTGATTTTTGTTTTAGCGGTCGAAAGATAGAAAAAAGCTATAAATCAACCGGCTGAAAAAGTAATCGGATTTTTTCAACCCAGCACTAAACCATCTTTAAGTAAAAACCAGGTGATAAAAAGTCCGGTTGATGCTATGGTCATCAGTATTAAAGCCGTGATTATGTCTGGTTGTGGGGTGGAGGATTCTGCTTTATCACCTGAAATTTTAGTAAAATTTATTGGGATCAAACATATTAACATAGAGCTAATTAGTAAAAAATCTTTGAGTTCTACTGTGTTGAAGTTTAAAAAAAGTATCAGCATATTACCTGCAAAAAAGGGTACTATAAAGTTGTACAAAAAATTTATAGTTTTTGTGTTTTTGTTTTCTTGTTTTAATTGAAAAACCTTGTCATAGAATAGTTTTCCGGCTAAACTTCCCGCCTTAATTAGAAAAAAGATGGAGATGCCTATGGTTAGAATCAAAGCTACTTGTCTGATTTCCATAACATTAGCCACTCTGAACAATCCCCTCTGAAGTATAATGTCCTCGCTTAACAGGCCAAAAGTAAAATTGAAACCATGAAGGAATATCCAAAGATGAAACAGCTGAACCCAGAATTTTTTAGGTTTTAGAATCAGTAAAAGTAAAACACTGATTGTAGCGGCTATGAAACTACTAACTGGCTTAGACATAAAGACACTAACTATTGCATCACCGGTCCAAAGCGGATCAGTATCTGTTATTCCAAATTCCACACTAGTGCCAAAAAGGCGAGCTGGAATATCCAGATCATAAGCGATGTACAGAACCGATAAACCCGATAAAAGGTAAACAAAAATATAGGCCAGCAAAAATGCTCCCAACGATTGCAAAACTATTGCCCATCGTAGTTTATTATCTGACTGATTTTCGCTTTGGTCTGGTTTTTTCATGGTTTGGCTTTTCAAATGAGAGTAGTTTTTGAATCAGATCTTCTCTGCCAATTTGAGTAAGTTTTTGTTGGATCCAACTTTGGTTTTCACGTTTATACCAAAAGAAAAACTTTTGCTGTGCTGTCTTTTCGGGTTTAGTTCTTGCCGTAAAAACAGGCTTCAAAGTATAAGGATCAAAACCGCTGTAATACATCACGGTAGCAACCGTCATGGGGGTGGGTGTAAAATCCTGCACCTGTTCTAATCTGAATCCCAGTGCCTTGGTATCAGCAGCCAGCTGTGCCATATCTTCCAGATGGCTTTCGGGGTGGCTGGAAATAAAATAGGGGATCAATTGCTGTTTTAGGCCCGTTTGCAAATTGATTTGATCAAATTTTTCCTTTAATTTATAAAATAGCTTAAAGCTGGGTTTACGCATGGTTTTCAGTACCTGATCGCTGGTATGTTCAGGAGCAACTTTCAAACGTCCGCTCACATGCCGGGTAAACAACTGCCGCATATATTCATCATAACCCATGGCGTCGTTTTTTTCAGGATTATCCGTCAAAAACAGATCATAACGTAAGCCCGAACTCACAAAAGCTTTTTTCACTCCGGGATGTTTATCCACACTTTTATAAATATCCAAAAGTGGTTTATGACTGGTGTCAAGGTTGTTGCAAATGGTTGGAAACACACAGCTTGGGCGTTTGCAACTGTCGCAGATGGGCTGGTGTTTGCCTTTCATCTGATACATATTGGCCGATGGCCCTCCCAAATCGCTGATATAGCCTTTGAAGTCGTCCATCAGGGTGATCTGATCCACTTCTTTAAGGATGGATTCCTTGCTTCGGCTGGTGACAAATTTACCCTGATGCGCCGAGATCGTGCAAAAGCTGCAACCGCCAAAACATCCCCTGTGCATATTTACCGAATGTCTGATCATTTCGTAAGCCGGGATAGTGCCTCTTTTGTTGTATTTAGGATGTGGAGTGCGTGTGTAGGGCAGATCAAAAGAGGCATCGAGTTGCTTTTCGCTGAAAGTGGGATAAGGCGGATTGATCACGATTGTTTTTCCGCCCGCATCTTGCAACAATCGCGCTGCCTGATGTTTATTCGATTCCTGTTCGATATGCCTGAAATTGGCAGCGTAAGCTTTTTTGTCGTTGAGGCATGTTGCGTGATCTGCCAGCCGGATGTCTCCGGCAGGATGTATTGGTACCAATTCATTTTTGTCAACCGCATAAAACAACTGTGGAATGGATTTGATTTTTTCAATACTTCGACCCTGGTCAATGGCATTGGCCAGCTCGATGATGGCCAGATCGCCCATGCCGTAAACACCAAAATCTGCTTCAGAATCAATCAGGATAGAGGGTTTCAGTTGATCTGACCAGTAATCATAATGCGTTACACGTCTTAGCGAAGCTTCAACACCACCTATCACAACCAGGCTGTCGGGAAAAAGTTGTTTTATGATTTTGCCGTAAACGGAAGTTGCGTAATCTGGTCTGAAGCCGGAATCGCCGCCTGGTGTATAGGCATCGTTTGATCTGAGTCGTTTATTGGCCGTATAGTGATTGACCATAGAATCCATATTGCCGGAAGTAATGCCAAAAAACAGCCGGGGTTTACCAAATTTTTTAAAGTCCCTCAGATCATCCTGCCAATTGGGTTGTGGAATCAGGGCTATTTTGTATCCTGCTTTTTCGAGCAAACGGCCAATAACAGCTGCTCCAAAGGCGGGATGATCTACATAGGCATCGCCAGTAATCAGGATAACATCAAGCTGATCCCATCCACGCAGTTCAACTTCTTTGCGGGTTATTGGCAGCCATTTGAGTAGGTCGGGACGGTCGTTCATAGGGTTCAGATCTTATGCAAATGTAAGTAATTGAACGAAGTGCCGGGAAGCGATTGAATAAATAGATAATCAACCAGTTTGAAAATTGCGCCAGGTGGTTAAATGAATGGATTTTTTTGTTTTTTTTTGCTTAAGGTTTCGGTTTTTGTTATTTTTATCCCGTGATAAAATCCATTGAACAATGTATTATACTGCAATAACTGTTTTATCAATACTGGCCTTGATATTGCTTGTTCAGGCTATCAGGGATGTGATCAGAAAAAAACGTCCGACCTACCTGATTTTGTTGCTAATTCTTTTTCCACTGGTGGGGCCATTGTTATATTTTCAAATCAACAGGCGTAATTGAGGGAAATTTTGTTAACCTTGTAGTGATCCTGTCCTGATTGTAAGGCTTTGCAAACAGCTTACTTCCTGTGAAGTTTTAGTAAAGGAATATACTCTAGTCATTGATTAACTTGCCAGTCCATCCAATAGCCTCATTTCCTGCTTGTCCAGTATGATGTTTGTTGCTGCAATATTTTCCAGAATATGTTTTTCACTGGTCATTTTGGGTATGGCAAGCATAAGGGGTTTATACAGTAACCAGGCCAGTGCAATTTGCATTGGTGTGGCTTCGCGACGGGCTGCAATTTCGTTGATGAGAGGTTGTTGCATAGGGTTAAATGCACCTTTCATTAGGGGTCGCCAGGCAGTTATGCTGATGCCTTTTGAGAGGCAGAAAGGAATGATGGCTGCTTCTACATCTTCGGTTATGCGGCCGTTATTTCGAGTGAAAAGATTGTATTCCAGTTGATTAGTAATAATTGGTTCGTCGGTCCATCGCAATATTTCTTCCGTTTGAGCTGCTGAAAAGTTACTCAGACCAAAATTTCTGATCTTGCCTTGTTCGAGCAATTCATTTATGGCTTTCATAGTTTCTTCAACGGGCACCTCAGGATTGGGCCAATGCAACAAATACAGATCAATATAATCTGTTTGCAGTCGTTTCAGGCTGTTGTGGGCAGCTTCAATTACATCCTGATAGGCCAGGTGATCGCCAGAAACTTTGGAAGTGATCAACAATTTTTCTCTGTCAAAACCCTGTATGGCTTTGGCAACAAGTTCTTCGGTATGTCCGTTGCCATACATTTCGGCCGTGTCGATATGCCGGATGCCCTGATCTAATGCAAATCGCAGAGCATGAATAAATTTTTGATCCTCACTTTTATCGGGATTATGACGGCCCCCCATTTCCCAAGTGCCAATGCCCAGTTTGGGCAAACTCATGTGCTTCTGAACCAGTATTTCGGGTATGCTCATGTGTTCATCAGTTTGTCAATAGCCTGCACTTCTTCGCTACTCAGTGGTTGTGCACCGCCTATCAGACTTGAGAGTAACTCCACTTTGGCGCAGCTTTCCACCACTTCCAGCCGGTCGAAGGCTTCCAGAAGGCTTTTGCCAACTGTCAATACTCCGTGATTAGCCAGGAGCACGGCATTGGCTGTTGTGATTTCTGTTGCAACAACTTCGGCCAGGGCCAATGTGCCCATCAATTGATAAGGAGCAGTGGCAATTTTCCCGACAACGGCACGCGATTCGCCCATCAGGTTCACATTGATGGATTTATGCGCTACGGCAAAGCTTGTGGCCAGTGGCGGGTGCGCATGTACGATGGCATGAACCTCAGGTCTGTTTTTGTACACAGCCAGATGCATACCTGTTTCCATGCTTAGTTTCAATTTGTTACTCAAATTTCTGCCATGTATATCTGTCATCCCCACATCGGAGGCTTTCATACGTCCTTTGTCGGTTTGTGATGCGGTGATAAGAACCATGCCATTGGGTAGTTTGACACTGATGTTTCCGCCCGAAGTGGTGGTGAGGCCTCGCTTATAAAGCCTTCGCATGAAGTAGGCGATTTCTTTTTTAAAATGATTTAGTTCGTTCATCTTCAATGGTTTTCAACAGGCTTGAGATGGATTGATAATGGGCTTTGATGATGCCGTGCTCAGTGACTATTCCTGTGATATATTTAGCCGGAGTAACATCGAAAGCCGGATTATAAGCGGTTGAGCCTGGCGCGGCGATCATCACTTTCACTTTGTTTCCGTTGGCATCAATCCCATCCTGATACAGCACTTCGTCCTGGCTGCGTTCTTCGATGACAATTTCTTTTCCTGTTTTGCAATCTCCGTCGATGGTCGAGGTGGGTGCTGCAACATAAAATGGCACGCCAAAAGTATTGGCCAGTATGGCTCTGCCCAGCGTTCCTATTTTGTTGGCGGTGTCGCCATTTCGTGCGATGCGGTCGGCACCAACGATTACCAGGTCAATTTTACCCTGTTGCATCAGATGGGCAGCGGCATTGTCGGGGATGATGGTAAACGGAACACCTTCCTGCATCAGTTCCCAGGCAGTGAGGCGGGCTCCCTGACCTCTTGGACGGGTTTCGTCGACATAAACAAAAATATCCTTGCCTTCTTTTTTAGCTGTATAAACTGGAGAAAGTGCCGTCCCGAAATCAACAAAGGCAAGCCATCCGGCATTGCAGTGGGTGAGGATGCGTGCATTATTTTTGATCAGCTTGTTTCCATGTCGTCCGATGGCTCTGGTGTCTTCCGTATCTTGAAGCGCAATACGCTGGGCTTCTGTTTTGGCGTTTTCGGCTGACAACAGCCCTGCATGATAAACCCTCTCAACAGCATAGAAGAGGTTTCGGGCAGTGGGTCGTGTACCTTCAATTTCGCCACGCGCTTCTTGCAGAAATACTTCTCTGTCCTTTTCAGGCGCTTCCAGAAAAGCCTGTGCCATGGCAAATGCTGCGGCTGCTCCAATGGCACCGGCACCGCGAACCGTCATATCGGTTATGGCCATGCAGGTATCCCAATAAGTTAGACATTCATGAATTTGAAAATTGAAAGGAAGCGCATTCTGGTCTATCATTTTTACGGAACTTCCTTCCATCCAGACGGTTTGATATGAGCGGTCTTCAATTAGCATGATTGCTGTTTTATAGGTTTTTCAGTTGTTCAACGGCAATCCAGGCCATTAGTCCGGGGCCGGCCAAAAGACTTTCTTCATCAATGTCGAAAGTGCTGGTATGCAGGTTACTGTTGATTCCTTTGGCCTTGTTTGCTGTTCCAATACGATAGAAGGTAGCTGGAATATACTGCGAATACCAGGCGAAATCTTCAGCCGTCATTCGTTGATCCAGGTCAACAACTTTATCAGCACCAAGATAGGTGATGGCAGCTTCTTTGGCAATAAGCGTTGTTTGCGCTTCATTCATCAAAAAAGGATATCCGTCTTCGATAAATACATCAGCTTTCATGCCAACGGCATCAACGGTATTTGTGGCAATGGTTCGAATTAGCTTTTTTGCTTTTGCCCGCCAGTTTTCGTCAAATGTTCTGAAAGTGCCCTGGATCAGCACCTCATCCGGAATGATATTAAATGCGCCTTCAGCAATAAGCTTTCCGAACGAGAGAACGGAAGGCACAACAGGTGGTGCAAAACGGCTGGTCACCTGCTGCAGGTTAACGATCAGATGGGCTGCAGTGAGAACGGTATCGTTGATCTGATCGGGCATGGCAGCATGTCCGCCTTTGCCTTTGATCCGGATGGTGATTTCATCAGCCGAAGCCATATAAGCTCCTGTGCGAAATCCTACCAAGCCAGCTTCCAGTCCGGGAAAAACATGCTGACCAACAATGCGTTGAACCTCAGGATTTTTCAACACACCGGCATCGATCATTCCCACTGCTCCGCCCGGAAGCTTTTCTTCGGCCGGCTGAAAAATCAGCTTGATCTGGCCTTCCAGATGTTCTTCTATTTGTTTTAAGATACGGGCTGCTGTTAACAACATACTGGTGTGGGCATCGTGGCCGCACGCGTGCATTATTCCAGGATTTTTTGAAATAAAATCGTGGGAATTGGTTTCCTGAATCGGTAATGCATCCATATCTGCCCTTAAAGCAATACATTTACCAGAAGCTGAGGCTTTTCCAATTAAGCCAACGATGCCGTTACCACCAATATTTGTTTGATGAGCGATTCCGTATTCAGTAAGTTTTTGACTGATGTACCGGGCTGTGTTTTTTTCCTGAAAACTTAATTCGGGATTTTGATGAATATGTCTTCTGTTGGCAACAGTTTCCTGATAAAATCCAAGCGAAAGATGGTGTATTTTTTCTTTGAGCATGAGATCATTCTTGCAGATAAACAAAAGTAAGTAAACTTGAGCTTAAAACAAGACAAACGGAAAAATTGCCTGACAAAGTGTGCTACTTCTGCCTGGTGTAAATTTTTCACCAAACTCTACAATGAAAATACCATTCGGGGAGTGATTGTTCATGCTCTTTTTTGATTAAGACCAATAAATTACAGTATTTTTGCCCTATGGAAACAAAACGTCAATTAAAGGTTTCGCGCTTGCTAATGCGTGATCTTGGCGAAATCATACAACAGGAAATGCAGGCTATTGCCGGCGGAGCACTTATTACAGTAACCAAAGTTCATGTGGTTCCCGACCTTTCGCTGGCGCGGGTTTACCTGAGTGTTTTTGGGAAGCCGCAAAAAAGTGAGATCGTTGCAAAATTCAATACACATTCGCGAGAAATCAGAGGTCTGCTTGGTCATCGTGTTCGGCATCAGCTGCGGATTGTGCCTGAATTGCGCTTTTTTGAGGATGACTCACTGGACTATATCGACAATATTGAAAACTTATTAAAAGAAGACTGATTTTTTCAGTTGTTTGATTTTATGCAATACGATCCCATCAAACGTCAGCTTGGCAAAGTATTTAACAGCACACCCTTTTTACGTAAGCTTTTTTACCGGATGCTCGACTTATTGCTGTTGCGCACCTGGCATGTTAAACGCGAGTTGAAACAAAATACTTCTAATCTAAGGGATATAAGTGTGTTGGATGCCGGATCCGGTTTTGGACAGTATGTTTATTATATGTCGCGCAAGCATCCCGACTGGCAAATAAAAGGCCTGGACGTTAAAACAGAACAAATAGCCGACTGCAATCATTTTTTTAATCATATTGGATTTAAAAACGTTCATTTTGAGGAAGCTGATCTCACAAAAATAAGTTTTCAGCAACAGTTTGAGCTGGTTGTTTGTGTGGATGTGATGGAACATATTGAAGAAGATGAGTTGGTACTCCGAAATTATTTCAATGCTCTCAAACCAGGCGGAATGTTGCTGATTTCAACCCCTTCGGATCAGGGTGGCTCAGATGTTCACGAACATGATCATCAGGCAGAAGGAATACAGGGATTTATTGACGAACATGTGCGCGATGGTTACAATATAGCTGATCTGGAAGACAAACTTAAACGGGCAGGTTTTGCTCAAACAAAACTCCGATATCAGTATGGCTGTCCTGGTAAAATATCCTGGCGTTTATCCATGAAGTATCCCATACTGATGTTGAATGCCTCTAAGCTTTTCTTTATCATACTTCCCTTATACTATTTATTGGTGTTCCCGATTGCGTTGATCTTAAATAAAATTGATGTTAGTCGAAAACATATAACCGGCACAGGTTTGATAGCACTGGCCTGGAAAAAATAATAGCAGCCTGGTGAATACAACCTACTTCTTTGCAAAGCGATACCTGCTGGCACGAAAAAGCCATAACCTGATTAACATCATCACCTGGATTTCGGTGGTTGGCGTTGGTGTGGGAGCCTTTGCGCTGATTGTTGTATTATCTGTTTTTAATGGTTTCGAAAAAGTGATTTCGACAATGGTAGGTCAACTTTCGGCTGATCTGGTCATTGAGCCTGCCAGTGGTAAGACCATACAGCTGGATACCTTTCCGATGGAGCGAATTTTGGCATTGGATGCTACCCGGGGCATAGTGAAGATTGTTGAAGAAGATGCCTTGTTTCGTTATGGCAGTCGCCAGAATGTTGGCGTTTTGAGAGGTGTTTCGGAAGGTTATGAAGCGTTTACTGCGATGGACAGCATCATCATTCAGGGTAACCTGATGCTTGAGTACAAAGGTCAGCACTTTGCCATGTTAGGCTCTGGAGTGGCCTGGTACCTTGATATCAATCCCCGGAATCCGGCGGCTTTATTGTCAGTATTGGTTCCGTCGCGTGGCAACCCCTCGGTGATGCAGTTTGAACAGGCCTTCAATCAAAATACGATTGGTGTTTCTGGCATTTTTAGCAGTCAGCAGGAAATAGATGCAAGCCATGTGATTGTTCCGTACGACTGGGCTGCCAGCCTGATGGAATACGAAGGAATGGCCACTTCGATAGATGTGTTTGTCCGACAAGGCATGTCAGTCAGGGATTTTAAGAAAGAGATTAAGCAAATCGTTGGATCAGAATTTTTGGTCAAAGATCAGTATGAACAGCAGGAAACTTTATATCGCATTATGCGCTCGGAAAAGTGGGCGATATATATTATTCTTACCTTTATTTTGATCATGGCCACCTTTAATGTGATCGGTTCCTTGAGCATGTTGATCGTTGACAAGCGAAAAGACATTAATATCCTGAAGTATCTGGGTGCAGATCAAACATTTCTAAAACGTTTATTCCTTACTGAAGGTTTGATGATTTCGGTGCTGGGTGGAATAATCGGGCTGTTGGGTGGAATTCTTCTTGTTTTGATTCAGGAGCACTTTGGTTTGTTGAAGCTGGGATCTGAGGCAGGTGCTTTTGTGATTGATGCCTATCCGGTTCAATTGGTCTGGCAGGAAGTGCTGATGGTTTTTTTAACCGTATTGGCGGTTGGTGGTCTTTCAGCAGTTTTTACTGTGTATAAAGCTTTGAAACGCATCAAAACACTTCGGCTGATGGAGTAGGAGGTCTTATTTGGCCGCTTCAATCAATTGTGTGAGTTGCACAAAATCTTGTATGTTGAGCTGTTCCGGACGTTTATCAAAAATTTTGTCTTGTATAATATCGGGATTGATCATACTCCTAAGCGAATTTCTCAAGGTTTTTCTTCGTTGGTTAAAAGCTTGTTTTACAATTACTTTAAAACGTTTTTCATCACAATTGAGTTGGGCGGTTTGGTTTCTGCTAAACCTGATGACTGCTGATTTAACTTTTGGCGGGGGATAGAAAACGTGTTCGTTAACTGTGAATTTATATTCAATATCGTACCAGGCCTGCAAAAGCACACTTAGGATGCCATAACTTTTATTGCCGGGTGGCGAACTGATACGATCGGCAACTTCTTTCTGGATCATACAAACCACTTCATTTACAATGGAATGGTGCTCCAAAATTTTAAAGAAAATCTGACTACTGATATTGTAAGGAAAATTGCCAATTATCGCCAAACTGCCATTTCCAAAATCAGTCAAACTGGTTTTGAGAAAGTCGGTATGATGGATGTTGCTGCTGAGTTGTGGAAAATGTTGGTGCAGATAGTCAACGGATTCTTCATCTATTTCGACCAAATGAAGTTTGTCAGAATATATTTTACTTAAAAATTGGGTAAGAACGCCGGTGCCGGGGCCTATTTCAATGATTTGGTCGGCCTTTCCCTGCAACTGCTTACAAATTTTTTCGGCAATATTGTGATCATGCAGAAAATGCTGTCCAAGATGTTTTTTAGGTCTTACATCCATAATTTACAATACATTATCACCTCTCAACACCCGATATCTGCGTCTGGCTTCGGCCACAAAGATGCTGGCCGGATAATTATCAATCAAAAGCTGGTAGCGTTCGCTTGCAAGGGTCAGGTTTTCAAGATTATGCTCGAGCAGCAAGCCGCTTTCGTAAATGGCTTCATCTGCCAGGTAACTATCCGGATAGGTTTCAAAAAGCAGTTGAAACATACTGTCAGCTTTTTGGAAGTCTTTTTGATCCACAGCAAGTTCGGCAGCCGAAAACAGCGTATAGGAAGTTATCACCGGATTTTGAACCGTAAGCAAAAGTGAGTCGAGAAGTTGTTGAGCTTCGGTGTTCTTTTGCTGAAAGCTAAGTAATTCGGCCCGCGAAAGGGTTTTCAGGGCTTTGCCAGTTGTGTCTTCCATTAATACATCCCTGATCTTCAGGGAAAGTTTCATGGCATCATTGGCAATTAATTTTGAGGTTGCCGCTTTCAAGACATCCAGCTGCATGGAAGCCCAGCCAAATTCACCGATAAAATAGCGCAGTTTAGCGTTTCTAAATCGTGCTTCATGGCCAATGGGCTCGTCTTTTAACTTTTTCTCAATCTGACTATAAATCAGGGTAGCTTCCCACACTTCGCCTGTAAACAAATAAATATCAGCCAATTGCAGTTTAATAAGTGCTTGCTCGTATGCATTAAGTGGTAAGCCCAAAGCTTTTTCGAGCAACGTAATGGCATCGGCTGTATTATCTTGCTCGTAGGCATAAATAGCCGATTGTGTGATCACAAGTGGATAAAGCTCAGTATTGAATCCAAGTTTCCCAAAAGCCTGATTGATATCTTTGGCAAGTTGATTATAAACAGCAATATCGTATTCGTTTTGCTGCTTTGCGATCAAATAGCGCGCCTGAAGATATCCTACATAAGCCGGAATGTAATAAGCACTGTTTTGTCCTTTATTCACCACATACTCAAAGCCTTGCAAGGCTACTGCATAAGCACGGTTTTCCATGCTTATATGTGCCAGCTCCAGTATTTGTGGTTCGCGCTCACCCTGTCGGCGATCGAGGGCTTTTGCTTGTATGAGTGCTATTTCGTAATCGTTTTGTTGCAGTGAAAACCAAATCAGAAGCTCGCCATAAAGTAAATTATCTGGCTGTGATTGTGCTCTTGTGAGTAGTTTTTCGCGGAGCAAATCAGCCATACTGTTGTCTATATCCATCATCAGGACGTTTTGTAACCTGCTTTTAATCAAATCGATATGCTGTGGTTGGTAATCGAGTTGTAGCAGATAATTTTCAAAAGCCAGATCATAATTTCCCTGAAATTGGTATAGGCTCGCTTTTTCGAGGTAAAAGGGATAGCTGACAGTTTCGTTGCTTTGGCCAACATCGTAAGTCTGAAGTGCGTATTCATATAATCCTCTTGACCTGAATGCATTAGCAACTACAGCAATTTGATTTCGCTCGGGCGAGACAGATTTTAGTACCTGGTCAAAAATACGGTCAGCCTTTCGATGCTCGCCCTTGAGCAAATAAATATAACCCAGATCAACCTGAAAATTGATGGCACGATCGTTTCGTTTAATCTCAGTTTTTAGTTGATTTTCAGCTTCATCAAGCTCTTCCAGTTGGATTAAGCAATTAAGGTAGTAATTGAAATAATGCTGTGATTTGTAGTTTTGATAAAGTTTAAGGTAAAGCGAACCGGCCTTTTCCCATTCCTGATTTCTGTAAAACTGATTTGCCAGTCGTTCGTCTGAAACCCGCTCACTTTGCTGTTCGCGAAGTGCCTGCACGGGCTGTTGTGCCTCAAGGGCTAACATCTGAAACAGAAAAAATGACAGGAGTACTATTCGGAAAACTTTGCGCATATCAGTTTTTGGCTTTGTGCTGATTTGTCAACTGTTCAATTAGTAACAACTGAGCATTGATGCGGTTCAAATAATAGGAGTTTTTGTGATACAGCTCCTCGGTTAAAACTTTTTGTGTCTCAATCATTTTCTGATGTTTCAGGCTGTCGGCCGGGTGTTGCCTGACAAGCTGATACACCTGATCGAGCTGATCGTATTGGGATTGAATTTCTGTCAGTAAATCCTGTTGTATCAATTCAAACGACTGCAGTACATTTTTAGCGTTTTCGATGCTTTCAGACCGTGCAGTTGCATAGGCATCGGTTTTAGAGTCATGTAGCTGATAATCAGATAAAACACTAATCAAACTGTCAGTATCTAGCCGGATCATCTGGTTCAATTTATTATTTTGCTCTTTTAATATCATTTGCAGTGAATCTATTTGATACAGCATAACAGTAGTTTTTTCTGAATCGGGACTTTTACATCTCACCAGAACTACTGCAAAGAGCAAACTAAGTGATACGATCGAAACCGGTATATGCTTGCAGAGCTTTCGGAATGTTAATGCCATTATCTGTTTGATTATTTTCGAGCAGTGCTGCGACAATTCTTGGTAAAGCCAGCGCACTGCCGTTCAAGGTATGTGCCAGATTTGTTTGTCCGGTGCTGTCTTTAAATCTTAGCTTCATTCGATTGGCCTGAAAACTTTCAAAGTTAGAAACTGAGCTCACTTCCAGCCACATCTGTTGTGCTGCGGAATACACCTCAAAATCAAAAGTGAGTGCGGAAGTAAAACTCATATCGCCTCCACAAAGTTTCAGGATGCGGAAAGGTAGTTCTAATTTTTGTAACAGACTGGCTACATGAGCTTTCATATTATCCAGAGTTTGGTACGAAGCATCCGGATGCACCACCTGCACAATTTCGACCTTATCGAATTGGTGAAGACGATTAAGACCCCGCACATGTTTTCCCCAGGAACCGGCTTCGCGACGGAAGCAACTCGAATAGGCAGTTGTTTTTACGGGCAACTCTTTTTCCTGAAGAATGACATCCCTGAAAATATTAGTAACAGGCACCTCAGCCGTTGGAATCATATAAAGCTTATCCGCGCCGATGGTGTACATCTGTCCTTCCTTATCTGGAAGTTGGCCGGTGCCATAAGCCGAAGCTTCATTAACCATGAGTGGAGGCTGAACTTCCTGATAGCCAGCCTGAATCGCTTCGTCAAGGAAAAAATTTATCAGCGCCCGCTGAAGCCGTGCACCTTTGCCTTTGTAGAACGGAAAACCAGCTCCGGTGACTTTATTTCCCAGTTCAAAATCTATCAGATCATATTTTGTGATCAAGTCCCAATGCGGAACAGCATTGGAAGGTAATTGTGGAATCACACCTTCTTCATAAACCGTGATGTTATCTGAGGCCTGCCTGCCGGGAGGTACACTTTCGTGTGGCAGATTTGGAATTTCTACCAGTTTTTCGTTCAGCTGATCTTTTGTATCTGCTAGTTGTTGATTTAAGGCTTTGGTTTTTTCCTTGATCTCACTGTTTCTGTTTTTTAATGCTGTGGCTGTGTCGGCCTTTCCTTCTTTAAAAAGCTGACCGATTTGTTTGGCTATTGCATTGGCCTCGGCAAGCAACTCATCAAGTTCCTGTTGAATACTTTTGCGTATTTCATCCAGTTCGAGCACCTGATCAATCAGTGTTGTATTGTGGAAGTTTTTAACAGCCAATCGTTTGATCACTTCGTCTTTGTTGGCTTTGATAAATGGTACTAATAACATCTTGAATCAGAATTTTTGCAAAAGTAGCTATTTCTATGGCTAATGCGTTGATGAAACATAAGTAATAAAGGAAATTCTATAAGCCAAAAAACCCGATTATGCAGGCATAACCGGGTTGTTATAATTTTACAAAACTGTTAGTTTGCTGCGGTTTCTGCAGGTATTACAGAGATGTATGATTTGTCATCTTTTTTACGACGGAATTCAACGGTGCCATCAACCAGAGCAAAAATGGTATGATCTTTTCCAAGACCAACATTGTTTCCCGGACGGTGTGCTGTGCCGCGCTGTCTTACGATAATATTACCGGCTTTGGCAAACTGTCCGCCGTAAATCTTAACACCCAGTCGTTTACTTTCCGATTCGCGTCCGTTATTGGAACTACCTACTCCTTTTTTATGTGCCATTGTTCTAAGATTTTCGGGTTATTACGCTTTGATATCCTCTATCACTACCTTGCTCAGGTATTGACGGTGACCATTCGATTTTTGATATCCTTTTCTTCTTTTCTTTTTGAAAACGATAACTTTGTCTCCTTTCAGATGCTCGATCACTTTTACTGATACACTGGCACCATCAATTACCGGAGCACCAACGGTGGTTTGTCCGTCATTATCGATCAACAATACCTTGTCGAAAGCTACCTGGCTACCTTCTTCATTTTCAAGTCTGTGCACAAAGATCTGCTGACCTTTGGTTACCTTGAACTGTTGTCCTGCGATGTCAACTATTGCGTACATTATACTGATTTGAAATTGCGGATTATGCTCAAAAATTTGAACTGCAAAAGTATAAAAAATATTAATCCATCAAACTTTTAACTTATATTTTTTTAACTGACTTATTTACTGAATGTTGGAATGCTGTTTTTGCCCGGCTTCGGTTTACCAGCAGCACTCCTCCGATGATCAGGCCAACCCAGAGTAAAAAGCTGAGGTCAAGGTATTCGCCGTCGATGATCCCCCAGATCAATGCAACAACCGGAATAAGATAGGTGACACTGGATGCAAACAGGGGTGTTGTAATTCTGATCAGGGAGTTGAAAGCGATCATGGCAATTCCTGTACCCACTATTGCCAGTATGGCCAGATATCCTAAACCTGTCCAGGCTCCCGAAACACTACTTAATTTTGGAATAAAATCAGTTGCTGTTAAAAGTATTATCAAGGAAGGTATTCCAACAATAAAAAATGCCACCGATGTGATGGTGATGCTGTTGAGGTGTTGCAATTTTGCTTTGATCAGGTTGACATTCAGTGCGTAAAAAATTGTCGCCAATACTACGAGCGAGGCATACCCAAAATTGAATGAAAAATCGTTGCCTCCACTACTGTTGATGAGGCCTGCAGCTCCAATCAGACCGATGAATACCCCCACGATTTGTATCAGCCGGGTTTTAATCTTAAAAATTACCAACCCGATCAAGAGTGTGAATAGCGGAGTGAGTGAGTTGAGCAAGCCGGCTGTTGAGCTGTCGATACCACTTTGTGCAGCAGCAAACAAAAAAGCCGGAAAGAAATTACCTGCAAAGCCTGAAATACTCAACCAGAGGAAGTCTTTTTTAGTGAGATTTTTTAATCTTGGCAGTGCCAGGGGCAACAAAAACAAAAAGGTGATCCCAACCCGAATCGCCCCTACCTCAATGGGGTCAAAATAAACTAAACCCCTTTTTATAAGGATAAATGAACTTCCCCATGTAACAACTAAGCCTGAGAGTATTAGCCAGGCCGATGTAGCCTGAGCAGGTTTTTGCGAGCCAATGTGCATAAATTGTGATTCAACAAAAGGTTTACCGTAAGCCAACTGAAATTAGTGCGCAAAGATATTTTATTTTAACATTGATGAAGATTTTTTAGCTGAAGCATCTTCCTCACACTGAAATTTTAATGAACAAGTCAATAATATCAGAGCCAGGATATCAGATTGGTTGTTAATTGTTTACTGATTTCTGACAATTCCATCATTTCTACTGATGTGCACTGAGGTGTTTTTCATAACTTTGCACCTTATCTGGGCTATTTTTTCGGACAGAGACAGAAGTGCAGAACAAGCATATGACAGAAGATCAGATTAGATGGATAAGGGGTCTGAAGACCGGCAAAAAAGAAATCTTTGATGAGATTTTCAGAACCTATTATGGTGAATTGGTGGTGTACTGTCTTCGGTTTGTTGCAGACCAGGATATGGCCGAAGATATCGTGCAGGATATGTTTGTAAAGCTTTGGTTGCGTCATGACGATCTTAATATTCAATCCTCGCTGCAGGCTTATTTGTACAGGGCTACAAAAAACCATGCATTGAATCATCTAAATCAGTTGAAGATACAGGATAAGTACAAGGAATACATTGGTTTTTTAACTTTAAACGGTACGGAGAGTCCGCTGGAGAAATTGCAGGAATCTGACCTCGAACTGAAAATTAAACATGCAGTATTGAGTCTGCCCGAAAAACGAAGGGAAGTTTTTGAACTCAGCCGGCACGAGGGGCTAAAAAACAAACAGATTGCCGAACGGCTGAACATCAGTGTGAAAACCGTTGAAAATCAAATGACAAAAGCTTTGGAGCAGCTGAGAAACTTTTTGAAGGACTATCTTCCGGTTTTGTTTTTTGGTATTCTGACTTATGTAGAAATTTTCCGGGTTATTTAGAAAGATTTTTTTTAATAATTTTGAAATAGGGGAAAATGTAACTTAGTTTGTCGTATTAACGAATCGTTAAAAAAGAAACGAAAAATTGAGAAAGTTTATCAGATATAAGAATCTTGCAGCCAAGTACCTCTCAGGTAACTGTAATTCCGCGGAACAACAGCAGTTTGAGCGGTGGCTTTCGTTGTCTGATAAGCACAAACATTGGTTTAAAGGGCAGACAAAAGCCTGGGAGCTTTCCAAAGCAAACACCTTATCTGATTCAATAAATGTTGAAACAGCCTTAAATAAGGTGAATCAGCGCATCGCATTCATGCACCAGCCTCAGCCGCATCGCAATAAAGCTGCCAGAAAGCCGGTATCAGTTTACAGCTGGGTGGCCGGTGCAGCAGCAGTATTTTTGCTCGGGCTGGCTGTTTTGTTTTTTATGAAAAATGAAACACAACCACAGATGCATGTTTTTGCTGCCATTGAAAAAACCGAAACCCCGCTTCAGCTTCCCGATGGTTCCAGTGTATTTCTTAACAGCGGATCCGAAATCGCTTATCCTGAAGGCTTTGATTCTGATATCCGGCAAACTACGTTTAAAGGTGAGGCATTGTTTGAGGTGGAATCCAATCCGGAAGCACCTTTTCAAATATTGACAGATCATTTTGGTGTTGAAGTGCTGGGTACTAAATTTAATCTGAAAGCAGCACAGGAAACCGATCAGTATTTTGTTGATCTCATTGAGGGAAAATTAAGGCTCTTCACTTTTGATCAGGATCCAAACAGCAGCATTGAGCAGCTTATACTCTTGCCCGGCGAAAGGGGAATTTTTGATGCTGCTACCAAACGACTTTTCAGAGCAAAACAAACAGACCTGAATTTTATGGCCTGGCACAGCGGAATACTGGAGTTTATCAATACACCACTTACTGACGCGCTTGAAACAATCAATGCCCACTATCCGGTAAAATTTTTGCTGGCCGACAAACATCACAACCTGAGAATCACTGCCCGATTTGAAAAAGAATCCTCAGAACAGCTGATCGAGTCGCTGCAAACCATCTTTAGTTTTGAAGTTATAAGAGACGGACAAACCGTTTATCTCAGATAATTTTTGCCCTGTAATATTCCTTTCAAGTATTTTTGTACTTTAGCCACCGCATTAAAAAGTGATGCTAAAAGAACAAAACACCATAATTCCATTTAGTTGCAGCACAGCCAGGTTGAAGACTGACAGCTTGTTTAAGCTATTGTTTGTTATATTGTGTCTGCATATTTCCATATATCAGCTTCATGCTCAAAAACAGCCCGATAGTCTGGTTTCGTTTCAGATTCAGGATATGGCCTTTGGCGAAGTGCTCGAAAATCTTTACGAACGTTTTGGTATCAAAGTGGCTTTCAATGCTTCAGATCCTGGTTTCAATAAAAAGGTCAGTTATAGTAAAGATCAGGTTACTGTCTTGGATTTACTTAATGATTTACTTGATTCGGAAGGCTACGGCTATCGAAAAATAGGGGATCAGTATAATGTTTACAAATCGCAAATAATTGAAAAGCAAGAGGATCCTGAACCTGTTACCGTTACTACTTCACAACTACCAAAGGATACGGTATTTATACAAAATGCTGTTATTAAAACTGATACCTTGATCGTGTTGGATACAATCAGGCAAACGGACACGCTGGTGATACGTGATACAATCAGGATATTTGTTGATAAACCAGTTGAGAGCCGCCGTGGCAGAATAAAGGAATTACGGAAAAATTTATTTAGTCCTGACGCTAACAGAATCAACGGTAAAAGTGTTGAACTGTATTATGGCAGAAACTACTTCAATACTGACTTTAAAGCAGGTTCAGCAGAAACAGCTCAGCTCGCAAATCTGTGGAACGAATCACTGGAGCCATCCTTTAAAATGCAGCATCTGGGTGTTCGGTTAAATAAATGTAGTAATAACTGGATGTTTTCGGCCAGCTTGACTTATCTTGATTTCGCACAAAACTTCATACACAACCGGACTATCAAAACGGGTGGCTATTATGAGATGGATACCCTGGATAGCTACTACAGCATTTCGGGAATAGATACTACCTGGTTTCATGTGGTTGATTCGGCCTATGTTCCGCTCGAGGAATCCAAATACAGTTATCAGACTACCAACAGGATTGGGATGCTGCATCTGGGTGTTGATGCCGCGCATCTGGTTGGTCAGTTACCGGGCGTACGGTTTTATGCCCGAGCCGGTTTGGGGCTTGCGACGGTAATATATAAAAAAGGTTTTGCTTTTGAACCCCAAGCCGAGTATGCCGTCATGGATATGAAAAAACTTGAACTTTCGCCCCTGAATTTTACTTTTCGGCTGGCCTTTCTTGCCAGGATGAGAATTTCGGATGAGCTTGACCTTGTTCCTGAAGTGAGCTGGCAGATGCATTTTAACGATTTGCTTAAGGATTATCCAATCACAACAAAACCATCTTATCCGGGAATCTCACTGGGACTGGTTTACTATTTTTAATTAAAACATCGTATGAAACTAAAGCAATTAGGGTATTTTATCTTGCTGCTTGTCGCTATGCTGACCTGGAAAGTTGAAGGACTTTTTGGGCAGCAAACCGAAATCGGCGGAGACCTGATAGCTAACCGAACCCTATTTGCCGACACCACCTATATTATTGTAGAGGACTTGCGGGTTGCTTCGGGCATCAGCCTACAAATAGAGGCCGGAACACAATTACGTTTCAAACAGGGCAAAGGTTTGTTGATCGACGGCGGATATCTGAATGCTGTTGGCCAATCTGAGCTTGGAGTAGATTCAATCCGTTTTGTGGCAGACTATACCAATCCTGCACAGAGCTGGAAATGGAAGGGTATATTGATACAAAACATTCTGGGTGACGGCCAGGTAATTATTGATTTTGTTGTAATAACTAACGCTGAACGCGGTTTGGATATCACAAATGCTGCTTATATAAGTGTTTCAAACTCTTTAATAATAAGCAATTACTGGAGAGGGATATCCCTGCTTAATTGTCGCGAGGTTATTTTTGAAAACAATCATATCCTGGATAATTACGTAGGGCTAGAGATCATTGCAAACGGAATATTCAGTGTGTCTCATCATAATATTATTCGAAATAATGTATTCAGAACTGAAACAACAGGGATTTTAGTAATTAATAGTAATGGCGGTAAAAATTATGGTAATGTCATTGAATCTAATGTTCTACAGCAGGGAGTAATTGGGATTTGGATCGACAATAGCGGGCAGTCCGGGTCACGTTCAAATACCATTTTTAATAATGCTATTATCAATAATGGGAACGGATTTGGTTATGGGTTATACCTGGCAATGGATTCAACGATTGTGATGAATAATATTTTTTGGCAAAATAGTACTGCAATAAATTTTAGAAATTCTTCAAATAACATTCTTAAGTACAATAGTTTTTATGAGAATCATCAGGGTTTAACAATGCCTGCTGCTTCACGGAATAATCAATTGGTTTATAACACCTTCACAGAGCAGGAGAATAAGGTGACGCTATTGGGAGAAGCAGACAGAACCAGCTTATTACATAATAACTTGATGTATAATAATTTCGATACGGTTGTGATGAATTTAACTGAACAACCGATTATTGCAACTGAAAATTATTGGGGAACGATTGACGAATCTGAGATTAAGCAGATGATTATTGATGCTGAGGATAATCCGGAATTAGGAGAAATTCAGTTTTTGCCTTTTCTGGCTGAACCTGATACCCTTGCGCCTCTCGCACCTCCCTATATGGTGAAAAAGCAATGGGTTAACGATCAGGTCAGGCTGAGCTGGAAGCCATCCCCCGAAGCAAATGCCAGGGGGTATAAAGTGTATTTTAATGGATATAAAAACTATGGTTTTGCAGATAATCTGGAAATGATTTCAGACACAATCATCAGTTTACCACAATTGGTGTTTTCGGATGAAATAGCAGTTACATCTGTTAAAAGCACAGCAAAAGCCATGTTGGGAAATCTGGGATACGAAAGTCCTTATGCATTCGCCAAGCCTTACCCCTATGCTGGTTCTGATACAGCGATATGCAAGCACGAATCTGTTTTTAGCATCACCGAAGCACACAACCCCTTTAGCCCTTCGCAAGTGATTTGGATAACAGAGGGCGACGGTATTTTTACCAATCCGCTGCAGCTGCATACAAACTATTATCCCGGAAATGAGGACCTTGAAAATGGCTGGGTAAAATTATCATTGAAAGTACTCACCGCAAATGCTGAATACATTGAAACGTTCCGTTTAACTTTTACGAACGAACCTTTTGTTTCGACAGGGGCAGATACGCTGATTGGGGTTGATAGTACTTTATGGTTACAAAGCGCAGTAGCCTGGTATTACGATCAATTACAGTGGATTAGTCTGGGTGATGGATTATTTTCTGACCCATCGGTACAAAACCCTGTTTATTATCCGGGACCTGCTGATTATGAAGCCGGAAGTGTTGATCTTATTTTGCAGGCGCAATCCGATTGTGGAAATACACAAGATACTATCAGGATATATTTTGAAAGCGTATTTTCTCTGAAAGGAAAAGTCTGGGATGGAAGTACACCATATCCAAAGGCGAAAATACTGGCGTTACGAATTGATTCAAATGCTTTTAATTTACTAACATCAGTTCGAACGGATGAGCTGGGGAGCTTTGTATTTCCTGAATTATACAGTGGCATTTATGTTTTGCAGGCTGTTCCGGACACATTGGATGCAAATTTAAGTTCAGCGTATTATGCGAGTGCAGCTGTTTGGGATAAGGCACACCATATTCAACTTAACGCCAGGACAGAGGATGTTGATCTGGTATTCAAGAGGATACAAAATTTCTTGCCTGTAGGAACCAATAGGATCTTTGGCAGATTTAACTTACCTGGAGAGCAGTTTACTGATTCCCATGTATATTGTGATGACTGGTACCTGCGAAACGATCAGCTGGAGTATTGCAGCGAAGGATTGTCTAATGTAGGCATCCATCTCTATAATCCCGGGATGAATGTATTATTGGCTTCCACCCGCACAGATTATAAAGGCTATTATTATTTTGATAGTTTGCCCTATGGAAGTTACCGTTTGCACGCTGACCTTCCAGGATATCATATGATTACAAGTCAGTTGATAAATTTCACCCCGGAATCCGAAACAACCATTGCAGTTGATTTTAGTTTATTTTTAAAACAGATTAATTCAACGGTATATCCACCTGGGGAGGAAGTTAAGCAAGGGAAGGCTTTACTATTCCCGAATCCGGTCACAAATCAGATGGCAGTTGTGCATGACTTTGAAGCGATTATTTACATTGGAATTTATGATTTATCAGGCAGGCTTGTTTTTGAAAGGAGACAACCGGAAACAGAAGAAGGAAATAAACTATTCATTGATGCTTCTCAGTTGATACCGGGGGTGTATGGTTTAAGAATAGTTGGTAAATATCAAACACAAGTATTGAAGTTTGTTAAAGAATAGTTAATCTTAAAACTAACTTGAATTTTATCAATATTTATAAGCTGATATTAATGTCAAGTTTTTATTTTTGCAGCCGATTTTAACAACAACTAAAAATCTTAGAATTATTTTAAATAACGATAGGGGTAAACAAGCCTGATATTGTCTTAGGGTTGAGTTAGCATAAACCAACAAACCAATAATATGCTAACCAAAAAGGGAATAAAGTAAAATATTAACAATTAAAGAACTAACAATCAATACCTGGCATTTTAAAAAAGACACGCGCAATTATTGCGATTATTTTGTGTATTACAGGTTGTATAACTTCAAAAGCTGAATATGAACTATCCTGATCAGCGTACCTATCAAAAACTTTTTTTCAACAAGGATTTACTCTGGACTGTTGCGGATCGCAGCGTCCAATTTCAATCGATAACACAATCAATTCATCATTTTTTATTAACTAAATCAATTTTAACCATGAACAGAAAAACTACTTTTCTGCGATGGCTTGGTTCCTTTATGGTAGGAGTTTTCCTGCTTTCCGGAATCGGGCTTAATGCTTATGCGCAACAAGCGTCGCGCAGAGCTCCGGTTGATCCTTCGACACTGGTAGGAATGCCAGCCGAACGACAAAATGCCGGAACTTTTACACCTTCTAACCGTGAAGCTCAAAACATTGACATCACTGTTGATGTTGATAATTGGTTCGATGAAGCTGAATGGAATATCTGGAGCTATGACCAAGGTGCCTATTATTATCCTTCATGGCAGCTTTTTAGTTCTTCCTTTGAAGTTGTTAATGTTATTGTTGGCCTTGAGCCAGGCGATTATTCCATTGATGTATGGGATGATTTTGGTGATGGCGGCATCGGGGGCATAGTTAAACAAGGTTTGGTAACCTTGGTGAGCTGGGATAATTATGATTATACAGATTTTGCCTGGTTTGATTTTACTGTTTTTGAACCAGCTCCACGCGTTGATGTTACTCCTTTGGTACTTGATTTGGGCGATCGTCCAATCAATTCCTGGACAGAACCTGCTTATTTCACCGTACAAAATACAGGTGTAGGTCCTGTAACTATCAATAATGCCGAAATTGCTGCCGATGCTTTCTTCGGCGTAGCTGCTCCTTCATTCCCCATTACTTTAGAAGAAGGAGAAACTGTTGAAATTGGTATTACTGCCACAGGCAATGCTGCTCCTGGTTTGCTCGAAGGCGACTTCGTAGTGCAATGGGGTGCTGGCCGCGAAGTGACCGTAACCGAATTTATGGCTAATGCCTATGAACCAATTGTTGCAGATGTGGTTGAAACAGCTATTGAGCTGCCTGTTAATACGATGGCTCCTGCAAGTTTGCCAATAGCTGATTCAAGAGAGTTTGGTGGTATTTACAAGAACTATATCTTGCCTAATGATGTTGGATCTGGTCCAAATGATAACGACTATGTATATCTGCTTCTACCCGCAACAGACATGCTGTTTGATGTGTATGTGACCAGTGGTTCTGCTAATTTTGCTATTTATGCTGCTGACTTTAGCGGCGAAGATGGCCCAATGGCAACCAATGCCTTAGTTCAGGCAGTTGATGCAATTGACGATTTCGAACTCTTTGCTGGCACTTACTATTTAGTAGGTAGCTCTTTGGATGTATGGGGTGGCTCATTTAATGTAGATGCTATGCCAGATCCAGAAGCAGCTATCAACATTGCTCCTGCTGATGGAGCTGTAGATATTATCAATGGTACTGATCTGGAGTGGGCATTTGGAGCCAATACACTGGAATATCAGGTTATTTTGGGTACTACCTATCCACCTGCAACTGTTGTTGTTGACTGGACGGATGAGTTAGCTACTTCCTATACCCTTTCTAATCTTGAACCTAACCTTCAGTATTTCTGGCAGGTTAATGTACGTAATAATGGTGCTACAACTACCGGCGAAGTTTGGGGATTCACTACTACTTTAACTCCTCCATCTGATCTTACAGGTAATGCTGAAGTTTACGAAGGTGAAGATGTTGTTTTAACATGGGAAAGCCCTGTTGACCGTGCCTTCCTCGGATACAATGTATTTAAGGATGGCATACAGCAAAATGTTTCTATGCTTACCGAAGCTACCTACACAGATGTAGCTCCTGCATACAATATGACTCCTGGATATGAGTACACCGTTACCGCTATCTATGACGAAGGCGAATCAGATCATTCTGCTCCTTTCACTGCACAGGTAACAGGCGAAGGTACCTTAAATGGTAATGTTTCTGACCTGAATACAGGTGATGACATTGCTGGTGCTACTGTTTCCATGATTGGTGTGGATGAGTTTGGTGAAGATCAATCATACAGCACCACTACGGATGCCAATGGAAATTATACCGCTGATGTTTTCGCCGGCACTTACGACATTCGCGTTACTGCTGACGGTTACCTGCCTGCAGAAGTAACTGGCGTGGCTCTTGCCTATGGAGCTACCGAAACTACTGACTTTGTTCTGAATGAAACACCTTATCCGGTTGCCGTTGTAACTGCCAGCGAGTTTGGTGAAAACATCCTGATAGAGTGGAGCTTTGATTTAGTTAACTTTGTTCCTCAGGTTTATCCTTTCGATAGCGAAAGTATGAACGAAGCTCAAATCCAGAAAATGTGGAAGGGATTCCTTGCTGAGAATAACTTCGATGCTACCGCTCAGGGAAGTGATCGCGCACTGGTTGAATTCCAGGTATGGCGTGAAAAAGCTTACCTGCCAGGAACTATCGAATTGGTTGGTACTACTTCACAATTCCAATTTGTTGACTTCGACTGGGATGTTCAGGATTGGGGTGTTTACAAATGGTATGTAGTTGCAGTTTATGATCTGAACGAATCAGATCCTGTAGGTTCAAATACAGTTGACAAGGACATGAACACTGTTGTTGATGTTACTGTTGCCCTCAATTCAGCTGACAGCCCTGCCGGTACGCTCGTTGAGTTTACCAATGTGGACGAATCTCCTGAGTTGATTTATTCAGCCTTGCTGCCTGCAAGTGGTGAGTACGAATGGAGTGAGTTCCGCAAAGGTACCTACGACATCCTTGTAAGCTTACCAGGATATGGTGTTGTAAACGAAACCGGTGTTGATATTTTCGACGAAACCTCATTCGAATGGTTGCTCGAAGAATTACTCGCAACACCTGCTGACCTTTATGTTACCCCAACAGGTTTTGCTACCTGGACAGGTGGAAGCGGTGAAGTGCCATTTGTTCCTGTTGTAGTTGACTTTAATGATGGCATACCAGCTGACTGGACTGTTGAAGACGGTGAATTAGCTAATGCTTCTGGTGGAAGTTGGCAGGTAGTTCCTTCAACTTCCGGAAGGTATATGATGGGCGATGATTATGTAATTGCTGATTCTGACGCAGCTGGAAGCGGAAGTATTACCCATACTATACTTACTTCTGCTGTTTATCCTGCCGAAGGTGAAAGTGCCTTGTATGTTGAGTTTGATCAATATTATTATTATTCAAGTTATTATCCAACATTCTCAAAAGTATCTGTATTTGACGGTACTTCCTGGGTAGTTGTATTGGATCAAACTGCTACCTCAGGCACATGGTCAACACCTGCACATATTGTTATAGATGTTTCAGCTTATGCTAATGCTGATTTCCAGGTTCGCTTCGAATATTATGGCGACTGGTCGTTCTATTGGGGAGTTGATAATATTGGTATAACAAATGCCACTCCTCCAACCCGTTCATTCGAAACTTATAAAGTATTCCTTGATGGCACTTTGCTTGGTGAAGTAACTGAAACAGAATACCAACATGGTGGATTTGGTGAAATCCTCGTTGATGGTGAAACCTATACTACCGGTGTTGCTGCTGTATTCTCAACGGGTCAATCAGCTACTGCTGAATTTACCTGGTTGTATGTAGCCTGTGACAATTACGATGCTCCTACAGCTTTCACTGCTGAACAGGTAATTGGAACACTCGATGTAGCTCTTAACTGGACTAACGTTGATGCTGCAGCCCTGGATACCATCTCAGCTTTGAGAATTTATCGCAATGGTGAAGAATATGTTGAGCTTGATTTCACAGCCGGAGCGGTTGATACTTATCTGGACGAAGAACTCGAATTCGGAACTTATAACTATTGCCTTACCTACATCTATGACAGCGGTGCCGAAACCTGTGTTGACGCAGTATGCTCAGAAGATGTTGTAATCACTGGTGGTGGTTATGTAAACGGTACCGTAACTGCTTTTGACGGTGGTGCCCCAATTGGTGGTGCTACAGTTACCATCTTTAACGATAACTTTAGCTTTGAGTTTACTACCAATGCAAGCGGTTATTATGAAGGTGAAGTTGTTGACGGAACTTACGATTATCTGGTAGGTGCCGAAAACTTTGAATCACAATTGTTAGAAGATGTAACAATCACCTTTGGTGAAACCGTTACCCAAAACTTCCAATTGCTTGAATTCCCCTTCCCGGTAAATAGCGTTGTTGCTGAGTACCAAGGTGAAAATGCTGTTAAAGTATATTGGAACTCACCTGGCACTTCAGGTGGTGGCGGAACCGTATTTGAAGATTTCGATGATGGAATGCCAAGTATGTTGGTTGTTGATGAGCCAGTTGCTAACTGGACTGTCGCCAACAGTTTCCTTAATCTGAGTTCTAGTGGAACAAGCGCATGGAGGTCAGCTTATTACAATGCAGAATATAGTGATGTATTGTTTGAGGTTGAAACACAACGTACAACTGGTGCTACAACAGGTGCTATGGGTATCTATGTTCGTGGTACCGGTGTTGTTGATCCAACTGTTGGTAATGGCGAAAGTGCTAACGTTTTCACTATCACCCAGAGTGGGTCATGGTGGTATGCCACTTTGCTTAACGGTGACCTGATGGGCGACTGGACTGGCTGGATGACTTCATCCGCTATCAATACAAGTGGTCCAAACGTTATTACCGCCGTGGCTCAGGGTACTACCGTTCAGTTCTTCGTTAACAATACCCTTGTTTATACTGTTAACAATACCACACTTACCGAAGGTAAAGTAGGTATGTTTATCGCAGAAGGAACAGCTGCTGCTACAACAGTATGGGATTATATGATGATTGAACCGGGTGGCGTTGTAACTCGCGACTATGAAACTAACCATATTGCTATCGAAAGCAAAGGCTCATTAAGTGAATCTTACATCGCTTATGAAAATACCGTTGAACCCAAAGGAGTGAGCTATCATAAAAACACTGCCAGCTCACGCGAACTGGAAGGCTATAATGTTTATCGCATGCCTTGCTATGATGACGAAGACTTCACATTCCTGGGTTATACCCTTGATACTGTTTTCGTTGACAATCAGTTTGGTGGATTGGATGCTGGTGTTTACAAATGGGCTGTTGAGGCTGTTTACACCAATAACGAAGCAGAACCTCAGTTCTCCAACTGTCTCGACAAAGACATGATCACAACTGTAAGTGTTACGGTAACTACTAACAGCGGCGACAGCCCTGAAGAAACCGATGTGATGTTCACCAATATTTCTGAACCAGATCTTGAATTGGTTTACGAAGTAGAACTGGACGAAACTGGTTTCTACGCATGGGAAGAATTCCGCAAAGGTGTTTATGACATTTACGTTGAAAAGAATGGCTTTGCACCAATCGAACTGATGGGCTATGTGATTGATGGTCCTGAAGCATTTGAATGGTTACTCGAAGAACTCTTGTTACCTGTTGCTGACCTATACGTAACACCTACTGGTTTTGCTACCTGGAGGTCAGGTGGAGAAATTCCTTTCGAACCTTTCATGGAAGGCTTCAACGATGGATTACCTGAAACATGGACGATTATTGATGGCGGAAGCACTTCCGACACCTGGTATAATGTTACACCTGCTGGTAATCCACAATCTCCTGGTTCATCGCTTGATGGAACACCATTTATGTTTGCTGATTCTGATGGAGCCGGTTCAGGTTCTACAATGGATGAGCAGATGATATCACCTGTAATCAATGCAGAAAATGCTGACGAACTATATTTGATGTTTGATTATCTCTACATTAATCTGTCAACAAGTGAATATTTCTCAGTAGATGTATTTGATGGTGATGATTGGGTAGAAGTATTCTTCTCACAGACTGATTCAGGTTCATGGCCATGGGATGATGCTACTACAGCTGAAATTGATGTGACCGAATATGCAAATGATATGTTCCAGGTACGTTTCAACTACTTCTCACCAGGCTGGAACTGGTACGTAGCTGTTGACAATGTTGTTGTTACTGACAATATGGATCGCTATGCTGATCGCGAATTGCAGTACTACAAAGTATGGTTGGACAATAACTTCATTGTTGATACAGAAAATACTTTCTGGCAATATGATGTTACCAATTTGGTACCTGGTCAGGACTATCTGGCTGAAGTTGCTGCAGTTTATTCTAACGGTATCTCCGAAAGAATGCAATACGTTTGGACTTATGTTCCTTGCGAAGATTACGCTGGCCCACAGGTTTATAACGGCGAAGTAATCAACGACAACGACGTACTGCTTACCTGGTCAGATGTTGAACCACTCGAACTGATACAAATCACCCAGAATCCAGGTGCTCCAAGCAATGGTTATTTCCAACAGTTTGGTTATGGTTATGGTGTTGCTTACGACCTGAGTGCTTATCCGGATGCAATGGTTAACAGCCTTGATTTCCACCATGCTTCATGGGGTACTACCGGAACATGGGAATACAACATCCACATCTTCGATTGGGATACTAAAACCCTGATCGAAACTGTTGGACCACTCACAACCACAGGAAACGACCTCTGGGAAATGGGTGTTGAACTGGGAGATATTGCCACCGGTGGTGTAAGTACTGTTGCTTTGTTAATGGAACCACTCGGTAACATAGCTTCGGATGCTTATCCATGTATTTCATCTGATGATGCTGCTAACCCACAGGGTTCAGTTTATGGAAGCCTTTCAAATCCATCTGCAATCGGATCTTCTACAATTGGTAACTTCCTGATGGATATGTACATCTATACTGCTTATGGCCCGGTAAGAGCTACTCCTGTTAATTTTGACCTTGTTGAAGCTCCTGTTGCCCAAGCCAGAGTTGCTGTAAATAATGTACCTGAACTTCCGGTGATTACACAAAATGCTGTTAGCAGCCGTGATGTTGATCCATTCATTGGTGCAAACATTTACCGCAATGGTGTTCTTATCGCTGAACTTGTACAAGATACCTTCTATCTTGACCAAAACGTAAATGGTGGTGAATTTACCTACTGCCTGCGTTATGTTTATGAAAGTGGTGCGATGACTTGCGAAGACGCATATTGTCTTGACCTTTCAGTTCCTTGTGAAGCTCCTGTCAATTTGGCTGGTGAATATCTCTGGCAATATAATGAAGGAAATCCAGAATTTGGATCATTAATCACCTGGGAATCTGCAACACCTCCTGTTGCCGAATGGTTATACTATGATGATGGTGTAAACGTTGACGGTATCGGTGGTCCTGCTTCTTTCTCATGGGCAATCAAATTCGACCCTGCTCAACTGGAAGATTATGCTGGTGCTTCACTGACCAAGATCAGCATTTACAACAGAACCGGAGCAACCGATGAGCTGCGTATCTACGAAGGTACCAATGCCGCTACATTGCTGCATACCCAGCCATTGAGTGGTTTAGGTATCGAAACATGGGAAGAAGTTGATCTTACTAGTCCTGTTCTCATTGATGTTACTAAACAACTCTGGATCACAGTTTACACCACTGATGGTGTGAATTATCCTGCTGGTTGTGGTAATGCTCAGGGTCAACCTAATGGTGACTTGATCACGCTTGATGGCGTTCTTTGGGAACACTTAACAGATTATGCGCTTCCTTATACATGGAACCTCCGTGGTTATGTTACTACCGCAGTTGGCGCTACTGTTGCCTTGCCAATGGATAAACCGAATGATGTTTACAACAATGATGTTCGTGCAGAATTGACTGTATCCGGAACCGGTGCCGGCGAGAATGCTGTTTTGGAAACTACTGCTAGCCGCGAATTATTTGTTTACAACGTTTATCGCAGCGAAGATGGTGACGACTATGAGTGGATTGCTGCTGTGCCATTTGATGCAGCAACCTCAACATATGAATACTATGATACAGATGTTGATGCTCAGGTAGGTTACTACTATCAGGTAACTGCATTACATACTTATGATGACGATACTGAGTGTGAATCAGCACCAGCAATGGCACTTGATAATCCAGAGGACGACTTTGTTTATGTATTTGTAACCAATGTTGATGAACTGGGTGCTGCTGAAGCCCGCATGTTCCCGAACCCGGCTACAAACAACGTAACCATCGAAGCTGCCGGTATGAATCGTATCACGGTTATCAATGCAGTGGGTCAGGTAGTTTACGATTCAGAGATCAGCAACGTAAGAACTCAGTTCAACGTTGCATCTTACGAAGCAGGTGTTTATGTAGTACGCATCAATACTGAAAGTGGTGTTGTAACTAAACGTCTGACTATCGTACGCTAGTCTGATGAAATCGAAATTTTGATTTCGACATATACAAGCCGGATCCCAACAGGGATCCGGTTTTTTTATTAATAATTTTGACATTTTTCTGAATGTCCTAAACATCTAAAGGTCTGATGTTTTGGTCATGAAATAAGAATAAATTTCTATAAAACCCTTGTATTTATTAGGCTTTTATTAATTTTGCAGTAGGGGAACTTTCATTTGAGTTTGTCTTAACCACAACCAAGGGACAGAATAACTCCAATTTTAACTTAAACAACAGTAAAAAAAACTGCTGCTTGAAGTTTATATGTATAAATTTCAAGATAGTTTACTAAACCTGTTTAATTAAATAATGGAGTATAATAGTTTTTATCCTTTTCATTTACGAAGAATCTCTGACCATTACGTCGCAGCTGCTTGCCATTGCTGTGCGAATGTTTTTTTTTATTTGATCAATTATTTATTCACTAATTCAATTTTAACCATGAACAGAAAAACTACTTTTCTGCGATGGCTTTTGATTGTATTTGCAGGATTGCTGTTTATCGGCAATAGTGCATTTGCACAAAAGCTTTTGATCTCTCCCGATCCGATCGACCTTGGTGACAGACCAATCGGTGCCTGGATGGAGCCTCTAACAGTAACATTGGAGAACACTACTGTTTCTTCAATTGTTATTAATAATGTTGAAACAGACAATCCTGATTATTTCGGATTGGATCTTCCAACTTTTCCTGTAACAATTGCAGCTGGTGAAACAGTTGAAATTGGTGTTTCATTGCAGGGTACTCCTGCTGTTGGCAATGTTGCCGGACAGTTGGTAATTCAGTTTGCTGATGCAACGCGCGATGTAGAAGTTGCGCCTATTACAGCAAATGCTTATACACCGCTTCTTGGCGATGTTGTTGAAAATCCATTTGAGTTGACATTAACACCAACTGCGCCTGTAAGTTTACAAGCTCCTTCTTCACGTGAATTTGGTGGTTATTATAAAAATTATGTCTTGTCAAATGATGTTGGATCTGGTCCAAATGATCATGACTATATCTATTTGCTTCAGCCAGCAACAGATATGCTTATTGATCTCAATATTGCTTCAGGTTCAGCTAACTTCGCCTTTTATGCTGCTGATTTTGGAGGCGAAGCAGGCCCTATGGCTTCTAATGCATTAGTTCAAGCTATCGATGTTATCAATGATTTTGAGCTTTTTGCTGGAATGACTTATTATCTGGTTGGCAGCTCACTTGATTTATGGACTGTCGCAGTTAATTTAACCGCCATGCCCGCTCCTCAAGCTGTTACCAATGTTGCTCCACTTGATGGTGCTGTTGATATTATAAACGGTACTGATCTGGAGTGGGCTTTTGGT
The DNA here is from genome assembly GCA_028704385.1 of Bacteroidales bacterium. Lineage (GTDB taxonomy): Bacteria > Bacteroidota > Bacteroidia > Bacteroidales > F082 > UBA5536. The sequence continues at coordinate 210,528 of JAQVLA010000001.1, forward strand.
GCTAATACCCTGGAATATCAACTTATTTTGGGTACTACCTATCCTCCGGCAACTGTTGTAGTTGACTGGACGGATGAGTTGGCTACTACCTATGAGCTAAGTAACCTTGAGCCTAATCTCCAGTATTTCTGGCAGGTAAATGTTCGTAATAATACGGCAACTACAACTGGTGACATTTGGGGATTCACTACTACTTTAACTCCTCCAAGTGGTCTTACAGGTAATGCTGAAGTTTACGAAGGTGAAGACGTTGTTTTAACCTGGGAAAGTCCTGTTGACCGTGCCTTCCTCGGATATAATATCTTCCGCGATGGTGTACAGCAAAATGCTGTGATGCTTACTGAAGCCACTTATACAGATGTTGAACCTGCCTACAATATGGTTGGTTACGACTATACTGTAACAGCCATTTTCGACGAAGGTGAATCAGCTCATTCTGATCCTTTCACTGTTCAGGTAACAGGAGAAGGTACTTTGGATGGTAATGTTTCTGACCTTAACACAGGTGATGATATTGCCGGAGCTACTGTTACTATGACTGGTGTTGACGAATTTGGTGAAGATCAGGAATATACAACAACTACTGATGCAACTGGTAACTACACAGCTGATGTATTTGCCGGAACTTATGATATTACTGTGGCAGCTGACGGTTACATTGGAGCAGAAGTTACTGGTGTTGCTGTTGCCTATGGTGCTATAGAAACTACTGACTTTACGATGTTTGAAACCGCGTATCCTGTTGCAGTTGTAACTGCCAGCGAATTTGGTGAAAATATTCTGATTGAGTGGAGCTTTGATGCTGTAAACTTCGTTCCTCAGGTTTATCCTTTCGAATCAGAAGGCATGAGCGAAGCTCAAATCCAGAAAGCATGGAATGGTTTCCTTGCTGAAAATAATTTTGATGCTACTGCACAGGGAAGCGATCGCGCACTGGTTGAATTCCAGGTATGGCGTGAAAAAGCTTACCTGCCAGGAACTATCGAAATGATCGGAACCACTTCACAACTCCAATTTGTTGACTTCGACTGGAGTGTTCAGGATTGGGGTGTGTATAAATGGTATGTAGTTGCAGTTTATGACCTGAACGAATCAGATCCTGTTGGCTCCAATCCAATGGATAAAGACATGAACACTGTTGTTGATGTCACTGTTGCCCTCAATTCAGCTGACAGCCCTGCCGGTACACTCGTTGAGTTTACCAATGTGGACGAATCTCCTGAGTTGGTTTATTCAGTATTGCTGCCTGCAAGTGGAGTAAATACCTGGAACGAATTCCGCAAAGGCACTTACGACATCCTTGTAAGTTATCCTGGATATGCTGCAGTAAACGAAACCGGTGTTGATATTTTCGACGAAACCTCATTTGAATGGTTGCTCGAAGAATTACTCGCAACACCTGCTGATCTTTATGTAACACCAACAGGTTTTGCTACCTGGGCAGGTGGAAGTGGTGATGTGCCTTTTGCTCCTGTTATGGTTGATTTCAACGATGGAATGCCGGCTGACTGGACTGTTGAAGCAGGCCCTAATTCAGATGTTGCTGATAACTGGCAATGGTTAGAATATTATGATAGCTGGTTAGGTGAAGAAACACTTGACGGTACACCATTTGTAATGATAGATTCAGATGGTGCTGGTAGTGGTGTTAATGTGGATGGCATGTTAGTTACTCCTGTAATGGATGCTTCTGGTGCGGATATGTTATATGTTGAGTTTGACCAATTTTACAATCACGGATCAGGTTCATGGGCTTCGTTGTTTGGAAATGTTGATGTCTATGACGGAACAGCTTGGGTGAATGTACTCAACCAAACCGCTGAAATAGGTGACTTTAGTGCTCCTGACCATAAGGTGCTTGATGTTACCTCTTATGCTAATGCTGACTTCCAGGTGAGATTCCATTATGATGATGGGGGTAATTGGGCTTACTATTGGGCTTTGGATAATATTAGCATCACCAATGTTGCTCCTCCAACCCGTTCATTCGAAGCTTACAAGGTATTCCTTGATGGCACTTTGCTTGGCGAAGTTTCTGAAGAAGAATACCAGCATGGTGGCTTTGGTGAACCCCTCGTTGATGGCGAAACCTATACTACCGGCGTTGCTGCTGTATTCACTACCGGACAATCAGCTACTGCTGAATTTACCTGGTTGTATGTAGCCTGTGACAATTACGATGCTCCTACAACTTTCACTGCTGAACAGGTAATTGGAACACTTGATGTAGCTCTTAACTGGACTAACGTTGATGCTGCAGCCCTGGATACCATCTCAGCTTTGAGAATCTATCGCAATGGTGAAGAATATGTTGAGCTTGATTTCACAGCCGGTGCAGTTGATACTTATCTGGACGAAGAACTTGAATTTGGAACCTATAACTATTGCCTCACTTACATCTATGACAGCGGTGCCGAAACTTGCGTTGATGGCGTTTGTTCAGAAGATGTTGTAATCACCGGTGGTGGATATGTAAACGGTACCGTAACTGCTTTTGACGGTGGTGCTGCTATTGAAGGTGCTACCATCACTTTTGCTAATGACGATTATAGCTTCGACTTTACAACTGATGTTGCTGGTGTTTATACCGGTGAAGTAGTTGAAGGAACTTATACCGTTACAGCAAGTGCAAGTACTTTTGAATCACAAACTATTGAAGGTGTTGCAGTTGCCTTTGGCGAAACTGTTACCAACGATTTTGCTTTACTCGAATTCCCTTATCCTGTTTCAAGTGTTATTGCAACCGAAATCAATGATAACTCAGTTCTCGTTGACTGGAGTGCACAAGCACCCGTTGTTGAAGAATGGTTGATCTATGATGATGACGTACAACAGTTTGGAGGAATCGGTGCTGAAGCAGCAGATTACAGTCTAATCTGGGCCTCAAAATTTGAACCTGCTTTACTTACCGAATACGGAACAGGATATGTTACCAAGATTGCTGTTTATCAAATGGCTTCTGTTGGCGATTACCTGACCGAAGTAAGAGTTATGTCTGGCGACGGAATGAACGTTCTGTATGCACAGGATGTAACAGGAACAATGGTTGCTGACTCTTGGAATATCGTTGAATTGGACGAAGCCGTGCCATTTGACAATACAGAGAATCTATGGATTGGTATGTATGTTGAACGTCCTGGTGATGTTTTCAATGAGCCTATGGCGGGTAGTTTGAATAGCTCACAAAACCTATCTGACTTTTTTGCCTACAATGGCGGAGCCTGGACAACCGCATTTGATGAATATGGATTAACTAACCTGGCCTGGATGCTGCGTGGTTTTGTAACCACCTCAGCTGGCCGTGAAGTAGCTTTAGGTCAGGGAGATTTCACTACTATCGGACATAAAGATTACTCAACTGTTAAATCAGTGTCAAGTGGTAAAGGAATGATTCCTGCTATCAAAGCCAATGCTAAGTTCCCGGTTTATGCTCACGAAACTTCACGCGAATTACAAGGATACAACGTTTATCGCACTACTTGCGAAACCGGTGACCTTGAATTCCTTGGATTCACTCTGGACGAGCAATTCACTGACAATACCTGGGGTGGTGTTGAAGCAGGCGTTTACAAATGGGGCGTTGTTGCTCAATACGACAACAACGAATCAGAAGTGGCCTTCTCCAACTGTCTCGACAAAGACATGATCACAACTGTAAGTGTTACGGTTACAACTAACAGCGGCGACAGCCCGGAAGAAACTGATGTGATGTTCACCAATATTTCCGAACCTGACCTTGAGTTGGTTTACGAAGTAGAGCTGGACGAAACCGGTTTCTATGCCTGGGATGAGTTCCGCAAAGGTGTTTATGACATTTATGCAGAAAAGAACGGTTTCGCACCGATCGAACTGCTGGGCTATGTAATTGATGGTCCAGAGGCTTTTGAATGGCTGCTTACAGAACTGTTGCTTCCTGTTGCTGACCTCTATGTTACGCCTACGGCTTTTGCTACCTGGAGATCAGGTGGAGAGATTCCTTTTGAGCCTTTCATGGAAAACTTCAACGAAGGCTTACCAGAAACCTGGACAGTAATTGACGGTGGAAATACTTCAGATACATGGTACAACGAAACACCCGCCGGCAACCCACAATCTGCAGGTTCTTCACTTGATGGAACACCATTTATGTTTGCTGATTCTGATGGTGCCGGTTCAGGTTCTACAATGGATGAGCAGCTGATTTCACCTGTGATCAACACCGAGAATGCTGACGAACTTTATGTTATGTTCGATTATCTTTACATCAATTTGTCAACAACCGAACATTTCTCAGTTGATGTGTTTGATGGTGATGATTGGGTTGAAGTGTTCTTCTCACAGACTGATTCAGGTGCATGGCCATGGGACGTTGCTACTACAGAAACTATTGATGTAACTGAGTATGCTAATGAAATGTTCCAGGTACGTTTCAACTACTTCTCACCAGGCTGGAACTGGTATGTAGCCGTTGATAACGTAGTTGTTACTGATGTAACAGATCGCTATGCTGGTCGCGAATTGCAGTATTACAAGGTTTGGTTGGATGGCAATTTCATTGCTGACACCGAAAACACCTACTATCAGTATGATGTTACCGAGTTGGTTGAAGGCCAGGAATACTTCTCAGAAGTAGCGGCTGTTTACTCCAATGGTATGTCAGAAAAGATGAACTATACCTGGATTTATTACGGTTGTGAAAACTATCCTGGTCCCGAAAATCTCGAAGGCGAAGTTGACGGACAGGAAGTGACCCTTACTTGGGGCGGTTCTACACCTCCACCTCCTCCTGGAGATGATTTCTTTGAAGACTTCGAAGCTGGCACCTTGCCAACAGGCTGGGTAACCTACGATCAGGATGGTGATGGTTATATCTGGGACAATTCAGCAGTTGAATTTGATGTGTTTGAAGCGCATAGCGGTCTTTACTGCATGACAAGTGCATCCTATAGAAATGATGTAGGTGCCTTGAACCCAAATAACTGGCTTGTTACTCCTGCAATAGAAGTTACAGCTGAATCTGAACTTAATTTCTGGGTTTCTGCTCAGGATGCTGCATGGTCGGATGAGCAATATTATGTTAAAGTTTCTACAACAGGTAATGCAGTAGCTGACTTTACTGAAACCATTCACGATGCTGTTTCTCCAGCCGCTTGGGGTGAAGTAACACTGGATCTTTCTGCTTATGCCGGAGAGACTATTTACATTGCCTTCCAACATGCAGATGTAACAGATATGTACTTCATCAAAATTGATGATGTATTGGTTACAAATACAAGCTCCAGAGCAGCCTACACTGCTTCTGTTCCGGCAGGCCAAAGCTATCAGTTGGCATATAAATCCAATAGCTATGCTACTACACAGGCAAATACACAACATCTTCTTGCTGTTGGACAGAATGCTGTTGCTCAATCGAGCTATGCTGGTGTAAGCTATACCAACAGAGAAGACGAAATCCTCTGGACTCCAAACTGGGAAGATCCTCAGACTACTACTCAGGGTATTGTTACTACTTATTTTGGTGGTTTAGATGCTCCTACTTATTCAGCTGACGACTTTATTGTTCCTGAAGGTGAAGAGTGGACTGTTTCTACCCTGATGGCACGTGGATTTACTTCAGGTGGTGTTCCAGTTCCTGAAGGCTTTGGATATACTATCTTTGCTGATGCTGCTGGTGCTCCTGGTGATATCTTGTTCGAAGAAATCAATACCGGTGCCAACAATCCTGACCTCGTTGAGATTGTACTTGATGAAGCCATTACTTTAACGGCTGGTACCTATTGGGTAAGCATTTATGCTTATTACGCAAACGCTTCTACTACAACCGAAGGCAGATGGAATCAGTATATGTGGAATCCTTCTACCACTCCGGGTAATGTTGCAATGCTCAATGATATTGCCGGTTTGTTCGGTGGTACGGGTGGATTTGTAACCCTTGCTTCATTAGGCGTTGATTATACTACACTTGATTTTGCAATTGTTGGTGAAGCTAACACCGGTGGCGGTGGCGGAGATTTTGAAACAGGCGAATTGCTTGGTGCAAATATTTACCGCGATGGCGAACTGATTGCCGAAATGGTGACTGACGAATTCTACGTTGACGAAGATGTAGCTTATGGCATGCACGAATACTGTGTTACTTTTGTTTATGAAAGTGGCGCTGAATCATGTGCAGGTAACTGCATTGATATTGAGGTAGTTTATCCATGTGATGCACCAAAAGACCTCACTGGAGAATACCTCTGGACAGAAGAAGCATGGGGCGCGCTGATTGAGTGGAAATCTCCCCAGGATGCTATTGCTGAATGGTTGTTCTACGATGATGGTGTGAATGTTGATGGTATTGGTGGCCCTGCTACCTTCACCTGGGCTGTTAAATTCGACCCGGCACAGCTGGCTGAATTTGATGGAGCTTCACTCACCAAAATCAGTCTTTACAACAGAACAGCCGCTTCTAACGAACTGCGTATCTACGAAGGCACCAATGCTGCAACCCTGATTCATACGCAAACCCTCAGCGGTCTGGGTATTGAAACCTGGGAAGAAGTGGATCTGACTGACGCTGTTTTGATTGATGTTACCAAAGAACTCTGGATTGCCATTTATACCACTGATGGCGCGAATTTTCCTGCTGGTTGTGGTAACTACACCGGAAACCCAAATAGTGACCTGATTACACTTGACGGTGTACTTTGGGAACATTTGAATGATCTTGCACTGCCTTATACCTGGAACCTGCGTGGTTTTGTTACCACTGCTGCAGGTGCTATGGCAGCCTTACCAATGGAAATCCCTGTTGACAATTACAACAGCGACGACCGTGCAGCATTGGCTGTTTCTGGTAAAGGTGCCGGCGAAAATGCCGTACTGGATATGAGCCGCAACCGCGAACTCGATGCATTTAATGTATATCGCAGCGCCGATAATTCAAACTACAGCCTGATCGCTACCGTACCATTCGAAGAAGGTGTTTCTGATTTTGAATACTTCGATACTGATGTAGCCATTGGCGAACATTACTATCAGGTAACAGCTACCTACACCTACGAAGGTGGAAGCTGTGAATCAGAACCAGCAATGGCGCTGAATAATCCGGAAGATGATTTCGTTTATGTATTTGTTACTAACATCAACGAATTGGGTGCAATTAATGCCCGCATGTTCCCGAACCCGGCTACCAATAACGTAACTATCGAAGCTAACGGTATGAACCGCATCACGGTTATCAATGCTGTTGGTCAGGTAGTTTATGATGTTGAATTGGATAACAACAACACACAACTCAGTGTAGCTGCTTTCGAAGCAGGCGTTTATGTTGTTCGCATCAATACCGAAACTGGAATTGCAACCAAACGTCTGACTATCGTTAGATAATTCTGACAGTTTTTATTAAAAACTGAATCAATACAAAAGAGACTGCCGATAGGTGGTCTCTTTTGTGTTTTTAGGCTTTTCACCCTGATTAATGAATCCGGTTTTATAATATTTTAAATCTTGTGTTAAAAAAGTTTTAAAAAAATTCACCAAAATTTGTGTAAATCAAAAAAAGCTTTATACCTTAGCCTCTAATTTTGACCAATTTTTCTATTTATTAACCAATTTCTATTATTATGAAAAGTAATCTTACTTATGCACGATGGCTCTTCAGTGTTTTGCTGATAGCTTTCGTCTGGTCTGGTTCTGCTTTTGCTCAAAGCAAAGTAGTCAAACCAGATCAGGATGTATTGTCAGCGATCGAGTCAGCGGCTGCTGTCTTTGATCAGGGACAGTTAAATCCTACCCGAAACTTCAGAAGCCCGGTTTGCCCGAGTGGTAATCTTTCTGAAGGTTTTGAAGACTTAACCTTTCCTCCATCGGGATGGGTACGCTATAACCCGCTTGGTGCGAATCAATGGGTGAGGAGTACAACCTATAGCAATACTGGGTCGGCCTCAGCGTATATTACTTATCAATCCACTGGCGGAGAAGATTGGCTTGTAACTCCCAAGGTGAATGTGCTGGTAGGGGATGAAATCAGTTTTTGGATTAGACATGCTTTTTCTTCTGATTATCCACCTGATAATCTCGCTGTTTTGGTTTCAACGACTGACAACAGCATGGCCAGCTTTACCGATGTGATTGCAACATTAGCCGTTGGAACTGATTATACTGATGTTTTCCAGCAAAAAAGCTATGCATTGGATGCCTATGCCGGTCAGAGCGTTTACATTGCTTTTAAACACACAAATACAGACGGTAATGGGATTTATATTGATGATGTTGAAGGTCCCGAATTATATTCTCCCTATTTTGCAAGTGATCCCTCTCTTGATTTTGGAGTAACCTATGATTTGGGCAGCTATTCAATGGATTTTGAAATTGCAAACTGCAGCGCAGGCGATTTGGAACTAACATTTAATAGCGCCAGCCCTGAAGTAGGCATTTCAGGTTTACCTCTTACCGTAGCAACTGGTGATGTTGGTACTATCACGGTGAACTTTGATCCTTCATCAGCCGGATTATACACAGGTGATTTTATGATAAACACCAATGATCCGGATAACCCGATTCTTGAGGTTGAAGTGCTCTCAGCAGTTCAGGAAGCAGTTGTTACTGCCTCAATATACGAAAACTTTGATTCGTATGCGGGCTTTGAAATACCTGATAACTGGATAGGTAATTTTAGCACCCGAACAACTGGAGGGGTTAACAATACTGGCAGATTTACCAGAAATCTATGGTCATTAAACTCTACCGGTCAGTTTGGTACTAATTTTGTTGACATTGCCGATGATGGCACTTTGAGTTTTCAGTACAGGATTGTTGATTATTCTGGCTATCCTTCTACACCAACACCTGCAGCAAATGTTGACTTTGGTGTTTATATGAGTACAGATTTCGGGAATTCATTCCTTCCTCTTTGGGTGTTTGATCCGCTGACTCATGTTGAATCATTAGATTACGCAGCTGTTGAGATAGATTTGAGTGCATATTCAGGCGAAACTGCTATTTTTGTTGTTGATGCTGTATGGAATAGTGGAGATTTTTATCTTGATTTTGACGATTTCAATGTAACCTTTGTTGAACCAGGGCTGCAGTTTTTGGTTGATGAAATCCTGATGGGAGATCGTCCGATTGGAGCCTGGATGAGACCAGCCAGCCTTGGTATGATTAATAACCCTGGAAGAGGTAGTTATACTTTTACTGCGGTTGACCTTGATAATAACTATAATGGCTTTTTGAGTGCTTCAAGCCCCGAACTGCCTTTTGTGCTTGATGAAGGAGAAACTACTGACGCCTTTGGTATTCGTACTAATAATGTTGAAGCAACTCCCGGAGCTTATAATGGTTTGCTTGCTTTGTTCTATACACCATCGGATCGGGCTGTTGCAGTTATTCCATATAGTGGAAATGCATATGTGCCGCTTGAAGGTGATGTATGGGAAACAGCTTTTGATGCAAATGCTGTTACTTTCCCTGACGTTGTGGCGATGGGCAGCTTCGTTAATAACTACCTACTCCCGGGTGAAGACGAAGATGGCTGGGATGTGGTATATAAAATTGATGTGAATAGTGGTGATGTTTTGCTTGATATTACCCTAACAGCCGATGATGCCAAAATGGCAATTTACGCTTCAGGTTTTGAAGGTGTTGGTGGTCCTGATGTTGCTAATGCCATTTATGAAGGCACTACAGGAGCTACCGGTCTGGAACTTTTTGAAGGGGTTTATTATCTGGTTGTAAGTACTACAGGTGCCGACTTTACCCTTGATGTAGTAGATAACCTAATGCCAGCTCCTGATGCAGTAACTTACCTGGCTCCTGCTGATGGTGCAACTGGTATAATTAATGGAGATGAACTGGAATGGGCATTTGGTGCCGGAGTAATTGAATATCAGTTGATTCTGGGAACTACCTATCCTCCGGCAACCGTTGTGGTTGACTGGACAACGGATTTGGAAGAGTCTTATACACTGACCACCTTAAATCCCAATATGCAATACTTCTGGCAGGTAAACGTACGGAATAATAATGGTACTACCGGTGGGGAAGTTTGGGGATTCACAACTTCCATTACACCTCCTGCTGATCTTACCGCTACGGTTAATGATCCGGGTGAAACTTCTGCTACTGTAAGTGCTACCCTGGAATGGACAAGTCCGCTGGATCGCGCGTTAATTGGGTACAATATCTACCGTGATGCAGTGATGATTAACACTGATCCTGTAGTAGGTGAAAGCTTTACAGATTTAGGACTGGCACGTAACGCAGCCTATTCTTATTACGTAACCGCTGTATTTGATGAAGGAGAATCTGATCCTTCCAATATTGTTAATATTAATACTTTAGGAGTCGGAAGTGTAGAAGGATATGTATTTGAAGCATTAAATAATGATCCTATCGAAGGGGCTACTGTTCGTTTGCAGGGTGCCAATGGTATTTATACTTATGCTACTGACGCGGATGGTGCTTACGAAGGTCTGGTTTATGCAGGATTGTACAGCTATACCGTAAGTGCTACTGATTATGATAATCAAACACTTTCCGGACAAACGGTAATTCATGGTGGGACACTTATGAACGATTTTTATCTTACAGAATCACCATATCCGGTAGCGGATGTAGTGGCTTTTGAACTGGATGAAGACATGGTTCAGATTACCTGGGGCGGTTCAACACCTCCTCCTCCACCTCCATTGATTGCCGAGTGGCTGTCATACGATGACAATGGTATTGCAACGCAATACTGGTGGGCTGGAGCAGGTGCACCTTTCTCCTGGGCTATCAGTTTTGACCCTGCTGACCTGGCAGAACTGGATGGCTCTTCTTTAACCAAAATTGCCATTTTCAATACTGCTGTTGCAGATGTAAATACACTGAACATCTATCAAGGCGATCTGGAAGCAGGAACTGCAACTTTGGTTCATACCCAGAACTTAACCGGTCTTACGCTGGAAGCCTGGAATGAAGTTGATCTGACAGTTCCGGTACCGATTGATGTCGCACAACAACTCTGGATATCATTGTACAGCCCAAGTCCAACCGGTGGAGTAGCTGCTTCAACACCCATTTACAACGCTAAAGGTGATTGGGTTAATTTTACAGGTAGTTGGCTACATATGAGTGCTGACCTGGGTTATGATGTTACCTGGAGCCTGAGAGCCTTTGCTACCAATGCTGCCAACAGAAGTGTTACGCAACTTGTTAGCAAATATCAGGAACCCAGATACAATACCAATGCAAGTGCTTCTTTAGAATCATTTGATGTTGTTGGTGCTAAACCATTCCGTCCGGAAACTATCGCCAGAGGAATTGCAGATTATACTGTATGGCGCGAAAAGGTTTATCAACCCGGCATATTGGAAGAAATAGGAAATACAACTCAGCTTGATTTTGTAGATTTCGACTGGGCTACAATAGATTGGGGTGTTTATCGCTGGGCCGTAACAGCCAATTACGATGGAGGCCAAAGCTCTATTCCTACCTTCTCCAATACTTTGGATAAGGACATGGAAGTAGTAGTTGATGTTGCTGTAACACTCAATTCCAATGAATCACCCGGTGGAACTTCTGTTACCTTTACCAATATTTCAGAGCCGGATCTTGAACTGGTTTTCAATACCACACTTGACAATTCAGGCTTGTTTACCTGGAACGATTTCCGTCGCGGTGTGTACGACATCGAAGTTAAACTACCTGGCTATGCTGTTGTTAATGAGGCCGGTGTAGAAATCTTTGATGATGCTTCATTCGCATGGTTACTGGAAGAAATTCTGGCTACACCTTCAGCATTATATGTTACTCCAACAGCTTTTGCAACCTGGGAAGGTGGAAGTGGAGATTCTCCTTTTGTTCCTTTGATGGAAAGCTTTGATGGACTTGCCACAGATGAATTACCTGAAGGTTGGACTAAATCTCCTGAAACCACAAACTGGGGAGCTGATAATTCAAATTTAGCTGGTGGTGTTGCACCTGAAATGGAATTTTATTGGTCCCCATCAAGTACTGATGAATTTTATTTGATGACACCTGTGATGAGTACTGCTGGTATGAGTATGCTTGAATTATCATTCAGACATTACGTAAGTCATTATAATAGTACTACTTATACCTGGTCACTCAGAGTGGTAGCGATTGCTGATGGTGTAGAATATTTGATCCAGGAATGGAATCCAACTGCAAGTATTCCGGCAACTCAGGTATTTTTTGACCTGACAGCTGCTCATGGAGTTGGTGCCAGTGAGTTTCAAATTGCCTGGGTTTTCGATGGACAAACCTTTGGAATTAATTACTGGGACATTGATGATGTAATGCTCAATGGCCCAAGAGCCAAAGCTGGCCGTTCATTCGAAAATTACAAGGTATTCCTGGATGGTCAATTGGTTGATGAAACAACGGATAGCGAATATCAGTATGATGTTTCAACACTTGTTCCTTACGAAACATACACTGCTGGTGTTGCTTCTGTATTCTCAACAGGCCAGTCACCAACAGCTGAGTTCGACTTTATCTATGTTCCATGCGAAGATTATGATGCTCCTTCTGCTTTCGCAGCCGCTCAGGTTGAAGGCACACTCGACATCCTGCTCGAATGGACGAATGTGGACGCTGCTGCTTTGGATACCATCTCAGCTTTGAGAATCTATCGCAATGGCGAAGAATATGCCGAACTTGACTTTACTGAAGGAGCTGTTGACATGTTCCTCGATGAAGACCTCGAATTCGGTATGTACACTTACTGTGTAACCTATATTTATGACAGCGGTGCCGAAACCTGTCAGGGTGTAACTTGCTCTGAAGAGATCGAAATCGACGGCAACGCCGCAGTTGACGGTATGGTAATGCAGGCTGCTTATCTCGGTGGTGATCCTATCCAGGGTGCATCTGTGTTGCTTGTTAATGTGGATGATCCGGATATGACGTTCGAATATTTCACCGATGCAACGGGTGCTTACGAAGGCAGCGTGATAGCTGGTACTTATGACTATTTTGTAAGTGCAATGGGATACTCAACGGAAACGCTCGAAGATGTTGTAATTGTGTTGAATGCAACAGTTACCAACAACTTCGAACTGATGGAATTCCCATTCCCGCCGATCAATGTGGTTGCAACAGAAATCTCGGATGATAATGTCTTGATTACCTGGCACAACCCAACCTATGCACCATTTGAACCTATCCTGGAGACCTTTGATAATGGTATTCCTTCAAGCTGGACAATAGTTGATGGTGGTACTTCAACGGATACCTGGTATATGGAAACCCCTGCAGGGAATCCACAAAGTACAGGTGCTTCACTGGATGGAACTCCATTTGCTTTCGTTGATTCCGACGAAGCCGGTAGCGGATTCACCCTGGATGAACTATTGATTTCTCCTGTTATCAATGCTTCAACCTCTGAGGAATTGTACGTTATCTTCGATCAGTACTATAACTTCCTTACCTCTGGCGAATATGCCAAGGTTGATGTATTTGATGGTACCGATTGGGTTACAGTATTGAATCAGGTTGCTGATGCCGGTGCATGGAATAACCCTGATCATCGTGTAATTGATGTGACTGCATATGCCAATGAGAATTTCCAGGTTCGTTTCCATTTCTTTGACAATGGAGGCTGGACATGGTACTGGGCAGTTGATAATGTAGCCATCGTTGATCAGGTTACACGCAGTGGAATGCCCGTTTTGAGCAATACCACACCACCCGAACGCGAACTCTTTGGATATGAAGTATATCGCACTACCTGTGAAACTGGCGATCTGCAATTCCTTGGTCTTACTTTGGACACCTTGTTCAACGACAATACCTGGGGTGGATTGGAAGCCGGTGTTTATAAATGGGGTGTAGTTGCTGTTTATGATGAAGATAACTTATCAGAAATGGTATTCTCCAATTGTCTGGATAAAGACATGATCACTCAGGTCAGTGTAACCGTTCAAACCAATAGTGGTGATCTGCCAGACGGAACAAACGTGATGTTTACCAATACTTCAGAACCCGATCTTGGTTTGGTTTATGATGTAATGCTGGATGAAACAGGATATTATATGTGGGAAGAATTCCGTAAAGGTATCTATGATATTTATGTTGCCAAAAACGGATTCGAACCGATCGAAATTGCCGATTATCTGATTGATGGTCCTGAAGATTTCGTATGGACGCTTAATGAAGCCTTACTTCCTGTTTCTGATCTGTATGTTACACCAACAGGTTTTGCAACCTGGAGAGGTGGAAGCGTAATACCATTCGAACCATTTATGGACGACTTCTCTGAAGGAATTGATGCCTGGACAACTGAACCAGCCACTGGTAACTGGCAATTGAGCCAAACCAACCTGGCTGGCGGTGTTGCTCCTGAGGTACGTTTCTACTGGAGTCCAAATACTACAAACAGGTTCTACTTCAAGTCGCCTGTGATGAGCACGCTCACACAAACTGAACTGGAGCTGAGCTTTGATCACTTTGTAGATCATTATGCTACACCATTCACTATTTCTGTTGTAACCATCGCTGATGGTCAGGAGTATCTGGTGGAAGAATGGAATCCTACTGCTGATATTCCTGCCAATAATCATGTTGTAACACTTACTAATGCGCATGGAGTTGGTGCGGATGAATTCCAGATCGCATTTGTGTTTGATGGAGAAGCCTGGAATGTAAACTGGTGGAATATCGACAATGTAATGCTTTATACTCCCGGAACCCGTGAGCTTGAGTATTACAAGGTATGGCACGAAGGTTTATTCATTACCGATACTCCCGAGACTTACTATCAATACGATGTTGAAGGTCTTGGATTAGTTGAAGGTGAAGAATACCTGGCAGAAGTTGCAGCCATTTATTCCAATGGTATGTCGCCTAAGATGAGCTATCTTTGGACTTATTATGGTTGTGAAAACTTCCCCGGACCTGAAGAACTCACTGCTGAAGTGAACGGTCAGGATGTAACCCTCAACTGGGACGAAGTTGTTCCTCCACCACCAGGTGGTGATGGTATTGAAGAAGACTTCGAAAGTGGTTCATTATCCGAAGGCTGGACGGTTGAACAAACCAATACTGCCACTGGTGGGCCTACACCATCTTATTGGACTGTAAACAATTATATCAGTACTGATTTCTCTCCATTTGGAACTTATCATGCTGGATTATGGTGGGATTATGGCCATCAGGATGAATGGTTGATTACCCCAGAATTCAATGTTCCGGCTGGTGCCGAGTTGAGTTTCTGGTCCGTTGTTTACCAGGGCAGTACTTACCTGGATCACTATTATGTGAAGATTTCAACCGATGGTGGTTCTACCTGGACTGTACTTTGGGATGCTTCAACACTTAGTGGTGGATGGAATTACTACAACTTCCCATACGATATCGACCTTAACAGCTACGCAGGACAGGATGTAAAACTTGCTTTCCAGGCTGTTGATGGTGACAATCAAGGTCTCTGGTATATCTTCTTTGTAGATAACATTGTAGTATCTGGTGAAAGCAGATCTCTGGCCTTCGATACCGAAAGTCTGATCCGTCAGAGCAATTCTGCAAACCGTGATATGTATGCCCGTGATGGGAACAATACAGCTATCGCACGTCATCTTAATGCAGAAGCAGATGCTGATGCCGAAATCAGAACCGTTGAAATGGGCCGCGAAATGTGGGATCTGCTGTATGACTTTGATATGGATACTCCTTCTGGTTTAACTGGCCTGGCCGGTGCCGAATCTGATGGTGAGTTTATCTATGCAACTAAATGGGCAAATAATCAACTTGTTAAATTCGATCTCGATGGTAATCATATCGAAACCTTCACCATTCCTGGTGTTACAGGCTTGAGAGACCTTGCCTATGATGGAACCTACTTCTATGGAGGTAGCGGTGCTACTACAGTATATAAGATGGACTTCACTAATCATACCCTGGTATCCAGCTTCACTGCTCCAACAGCAGTAAGAGCTATTGCTTACGATGCTGATAATGATGCATTCTGGGCTAATAACTGGGCAACAGATATGATTCTTTTCACTGAAACAGGTACCGTTTTAAATACCTTGACAGGAATGCCAAGTATGTATGGTAACGCTTACGATAACTTTAGCGAAGGTGGCCCGTATTTGTGGTTCTTTACGGGTACAACAACAGGTGGTGGTTGCCAGGTTGAGCAATATAATATTGCAACCGGATCCCTGACTGGTGTTTCACACAGTGTTAGTGCTGACCTGGGCGATTATATCGCTGGTGGCCTTTACATTGTTGAAGACCTTATCAATGATAAAGTAATCCTGGGTGGTACTGCACAAGGAACTCCAGACATTGCCTTTGGCTATGAAATTGTTGACAACTCCGGCGGTGGCGGCGGAGGCGGTGGAACTATTGATCCGGGCGTTCTGCTTGGTGCCAATATCTATCGCAATGGTGAGCTTATCGCTGAAATGGTTCCCGGAACCAGCTATGTTGACGAAGACGTAGAATATGGTATGTACACTTATTGCGTTACCTTCGTTTACGAAAGCGGTGCTGAGTCATGCTTCGGAACTTGTGTTGACGTGGAAGTTGCCTTCCCATGCGATCCTCCAAAGGACCTCACTGGTGTTTATGAGTGGACAATAGAAGAATTTGGAGCACTTATCGGATGGAATTCACCACAGGATGCAATAGCAGAGTGGCTGTATTATGATGATGGAACTAATGTTGACGGTATTGGTGGCCCTGCTTCCTTTACCTGGGCTATCAAGTTCGATCCTGATCAGTTGGCAGATTACGCTGGTGCTTCGCTCACCAAAATTGAAATCTACAACAGAACAGCTGCAACGGATGAGCTGCGTATTTACGAAGGAAATAATGCTGCTACATTGCTTCATTCACAGCCATTGAGTGGTTTGGGTATCGAAGTTTATGAAACAGTTGACCTGACAGAGGCAGTTCTTATTGATGTTACCAAACAGCTATGGATTGCCGTTTACACGACAGATGGAGTGAATTATCCTGCAGGTTGCGGACCTACTCAGAATGAGCCTAACGGTGACCTGATCACGCTGGATGGCGTGCTTTGGGAACATCTGACTGACTATGCATTACCATATACCTGGAACCTCCGCGGTTATGTAACCAATGTTGCTGGTGCAACTGCTGCCTTGCCAATGGAAAAACCTGTTGACGACTACAGCAACAACACCGAACCATTGAAAATTACAGGAAAACCAAGTGCACAGTTTGCAGCTCCTGCCTCTGCAGTACAGGCTGATCGCGAATTGGATGTATTTAATATCTATCGTGAAACAGCTGATGTTGATGTTTACGAGCTCATTGCTACTGTTCCATTTGAAGAAGGTGTTACGGCTTACAGTTACTTTGATACTGATGTTGAAGCTCAACAAGGGTACAATTATCAGGTCACTGCCGCCTATTCCTATACGAACGGAACCTGCGAATCAGAGCCCGCTATGGCACTCGAAAATCCAGAGGATGACTTTGTATATGTATTCATTACCAATACAAGCGAATTCGGTTTGAACAATACCCGCGTTTATCCTAACCCGGCTACTAACAATGTTATGATTGAATCTGCACAGATGAATCGCATCACTGTGATGAATGCCGTTGGTCAGCTGGTAATCGATCTTGGTGTTGAAGGTAATAATACTTATCCTCTGAATACCAGTGCTTATGAATCTGGTGTATATTTGATTCGTATCGAAACCACCGAAGGTGTTGTAACAAAACGTCTGACAATCGTTAGATAAACCACATAGAAGTTATTAAAACTTCAAAATAAAAAGGGGAGTGCCGGAAGGTGCTCCCCTTTTTTATTGCTTAAACCACAAAGGTTTTTAAAACTTTTGAGGTTTAAGTAATTAATTAAAAGTGTTTGTTATTGTCCTGTAAAAAAAGATAATGTAATTCCTAATGAAACTTGAATGTTTTATTTCACACACATTTATTCTATCAGGACAGTAACAGTAGGGACGAAATGTGGGTAGTTTGTTACATTATTCAAGCAATTGAGCTGATTTGTGTGAATAATACCGGATAGAATGGATAACTAATCCAGTCATTTAAATAAAGCATCTATTTTAACAAATGGAATAAAGTGTTTGGAAAGTTGAGCAAAATCAGGGTCGTTTAATTTCATGCCGGGCTTATCACAAAACAGGTGTTTATGTTCTTCTTCTTGTTTCCCGGCTTCATTCAAAAAAAATACTGTTGATGATTGAATAATCATCCATTGCATAAATACAGAAGTAAAATTGGGGTCTTGTTTATGAACCGAATATTACCGTTTTAGATAAAAACATCTCCCAAAAGTACAGATCAACCACGCGGGGTTTTTGGTTAGGATGATGTCAAATTAGGGTCGAAGGCTACCATCCAGTTCACGCCAAAACGATCTTCGCAATGGCCGAAATAATCGCCCCAAAACATATCTGCCATTGGCATAATTATTTTCCCTCCATCCGAAAGAGCCTTAAAATACGTATCTGCTTTGGCTTTGCTATCTGTAGAAACCGAAATGGAGAAGTTATTTCCCTGTTTGAAAGCGGGAGCCCACTCGCCACCGGTATCACTACCCATGAGCATGGTTTCCTTGCTAATGGGCAAGGCAATGTGAAGAATTTTGTCGGCCATTTCTTCGGGCACGGCAGGCATATCTTCCTGAGACGGAACATCTTTGAATCTGCCGATATAGGAGAATTCGCCTCCAAAAACAGTTTTGTAAAAATCAAAGGCTTCCTCGCAATTGCCTTCAAAATTCAGGTAAATGTTAACAGTTGTCATGGTATATGCTTTTAGCTTAAATAAAATTAATGTATTGATTTTTGTTTTTTAGAGCGTACAAACAAGGCAACAATCGCCGAGGTGATTACACCCATAACCAAAGCGCCTATCACACTTTGTTTCATATAATTTTCCAGGCTAAAATAGGCTTCCGCTTCTTCACGGCTGGAATGATAACCGGTTGCTACCGAATGCTCAATCACATTCGGGAAATATTCAGGCGTGATGATGGTGGAGGTGATCCACTGGGTGAGGGGCGAAAAAAGCGTTACCACAGCGGTGATGATCAGCCCCGATACCAAGCCTTGTACATAAGTCATCCTGCCCTGATAGTATTTTTGCTTTTTCTCGCACAGAGCCAGCACATAAACAAGAATCGCAGGTATGGCAAATAAATTTGTGAGGTACATATGCTTGTCGATATGGGTGCTGTGCAGTCCGCTTAATTTCTCAAGCCACATCCATAGCAGCGACATGATCACAAAAATCAGTGCCCATTTGATTTCAATTTTGATGGTTTTCATTGGATTTGATAATTTAAGGTTTAAAAATAAAACAACAAATTACTGCTGATTGAGTAAATGCTTTTTAAGCTAAATCTCAAAGTCAAAAAAAACGCTTTGACATTGCGTTGAGTCAAAAGAAATCAACTTCCTCAATATCAAGAGACAATAGATATCGAAAGTAAAGCTGAGTATCTTTTGTCAACAAGCAATCAGTTGTTCAAATGTATTAATTCCAGACAAATAACAAGTGGACTTTTAACTTTTAACCAGAAAATAACAAAAGACAAGTTTGTTTTGGTCGATTAAACTTGCATTTGAATTTTGCTTATTTCAAAATCAAATGCCGATCAGCTATTCGCGCTCAAACATCTCTTCAAGATACAATTGGGTGTCTTCCAAATCAAACTCAGTGGGTTCCCATATTTGTCCTGCTTACATACCCAGCCATTTCACATATTCCTCATAAAACCAGCATCCCGGTAATATCAAAAATACAATAGAATACCTTAGCATCACTAAATCGGGATACAGTTTGGTACGATTGATAGATGGATATCCGACGGGTGAGCCGCTTAGTGGTGCAACACGACTTCAACAAGCGGCAGTGATCACCCTGCCCGATAACTGGATCGGTCGAACAGTAGAGGTTTTCGTTTTTATGGTTTCGAGTATGGCACTCACGGATCTTAATAATCCGGCACATATCAGTGAAACTTTATATGGCGGAAGCATCCAACTTAACGACTGAGATGCCAGTCAAAAACAAAACCCCCAAAGTTTATAAGAAGCTTTGGGGGTTTTAGTAAAAATTAGTGCGCTGTATCAGGGGGCAGTATAAATCAAACTTTCGTTGCGGAAACCGCTGATGTTTTGATACCAGTTAGGAAACAACACGCCACCGCTGGTGGCCCATTCGGCAAATTTTAAATGAACCATAATGATGTCTTGTTTTTCGATGGGATAGTCAAAGGTTTCGTAAATATTAATGGCCCATGGGAGATTTCCATTCGTCACGTAATACTTGCCACTTGTGGGGTTACTGTCGTCTTCGTTGGTGCCCAACAGGTTTACATCAGCTAAATCGGTGGGTGGGTAATAAGGCAGATGAACCTCAACAGCTCTGTCCATATTGACAATCAGGAAGGGATTAAAATTGCTGATATCCAGCTGATTAAGTGTATAAGTGTTTGAAGGGAAATTAATTGTAACCGTGAGTGTTACTGGTTCTACATAAAGAGCGTTGGGTTCCGTATTTACACCAATTCCCATTCCGGGATGTTCCATTTGACCGTATGTATTATCAAATACAATAATGGTGGGTTTTGACTGGCCTGCTTCGGTGCCGTTTGGATTAAGCGTGATATAGTTTTCCGTGAGGCTAAATCCGCTAACATTTAAGTCGTTGGGGTCAATGGCATTGCTTAACTGGAATCCAAAACCATTCTCGTAGGAAGCACCAAAAGCTTTGACGATGAAGCTGGCCTCTACTTTTTCTACAAAATTTGAGGTAGTGTTAGTGATCTGGAACTGGTAGTCAATCACCAGATCATTAAAATCGTAATCGCCTTTGTGTGGCCACAAGTCTTCAAAAGCAAGTGTTCCAAAGCCGGTAGCGGGGTATAGATTTGTCGTTCCGGCAACAATAATTACTTCAATCGTAGCTATTGAGCACAGGTTATTCTGATCGCAGATCTGATAATCAATTGTGGCTGTGCCGGTATAGTTATTGGCAGGGATAAAACTGACCTCAGCAGTTGAGGAATTAAATGTAAAAGTACCCACTGAAGGATCTGGTTCTGTGCCACCAACGAAGCTGAAAGTGTTAGTAACTATAGGTGTTGATCCGGCGAGATCATTGTCTAAAACATCTATGGTAACCGGTGTATTGACATCAGTAGTCGAAAAATCATCAACAGCGGTGGGGCCGGTTGGGTAGGTGATAGTTACAGTAGCCAGGTTAGAGGCAAAATTGTTTTCGTCTTTCACGAAATACTGGATGGGAGTGGGGCTTCCGACCAGTGCGGGATCCGGAGTAAAAGTAATAGCTCCGGTGGAGGAATTCACCGACCATACGCCTTCACCGGCTACTGTAAGAGATTCGCCGGGATTGGCAGTGCCGTTGATTTGAACGCTTGCGGGAACAAGCGGTGCATCACCGGGGTTGTCGTTTTCCAACACATCCAGCGTAATGATCTCTCCCGGCATTCCCGATCCTGAATCATCGGTTGCGGTGGGTGTATCAATACTGATCAGCTCCACCCAGCTGCCATTCATTTGCGGATAACCATCAATCATGATGGTATGGTTGTCATTTTCGAATTCTCCTCCGGCTCCCATCGTGAGCTCAACGGCATCAAAGGTAAGATCCGGTGTCGAAATGAAATGCAGGAAAGCATAAGGTTCGTTGTTATTTTGTCCGGTATTTGGTTTCCCGTAATATTGACCGGTGATGTATTGTGTTCCATTGATGGATGTAATCTTATACGTATTCGATTTTGGTATCAGGGAGATTACATTTGAGGTTTCGAAGGTGCCGATCACCTCACCCTGGCGGATGATCTTAATCGTGTTTTTTCCGTCACCGGCAGGCCAGGCAAAACCAAAATAGTTGACAGGCTCTTCAAAATTCAGCATCACCTTACCACCAACCTGAATCGACATGTACTTTGGGCTGCCAGTGCCGTATTGGTCATCGGTTTTTACATACGAATTGCCACCAGTTTGATAATAGGTGCCTACAGCCGAAGTGTAACCATTTGGCTGAGGAGCCCAGTTAAAGTTGGAAGGCGGAACCGCAAAACTTTCAAAAGTTTCCGAAATGAGTGTGCCGCCAATGGCGTCCGATTCCATCATTTTTGGAGGACTGATCAGCACCTTAAGGCTTTCCTGCGCATGAAGTTCAGCTGTTGGAATAAAAAGGAAAAAACCAAGTAAGATTGACACAGACAATAGGCCACTCAAAAGTGTTTTATTTTGGGTTAAAATATCTTTTGTTTTCATAATAGTTCTTTTTGTTTTGTCAGGAAACCAACTAGTTAAAATGAATAATTCAATTTATCTGATTGTAATTCAAGTTCAACTGTTTGTCCTTGATGCCTTAGTTTAATGGCTGTTTCATAGCTGGGTACATTAAACCTGATTTCATTTTCCTGATTGGCACTTATATAGGATTTCCAATAGATAACGCCTTTGGATGAAATGATCTCGATCAGGCCGTTTGTTTTACCCGATACTGTGAGTGTGATATTTTTAGTGGTGGTCCATTTAAAATCCACTGGAACTTTTAATTGTTCTGTAGATACCGGTTTTGGCCCGGCTTGTTGTTCTACATCCTTTTTGCAGGAGACTAGTCCAAGGGTAACAAGCGTGATAAGCAGTATGATTCGTTTCATATATATTATTTTGTTGGCGGGATTAAGCAATATTTGTGCCGTAATATTATTCAATTATTTAAAGTATTGAAATACATATAGATATGTTGTATTATTTATTGGAGTAAATGATATTTAATAAATAATAAAATCCTTTTTTGGGAATCGTATTTTTATTTTAAAACTCCAAAAGCCTTCAATAAAACATTGGAGATTTCCTTATTTTTGCCAACCATTATTCTATCGTTATGATTTCAGTCCAAAACTTGTCGATGCATTTTACGGGTGATGATCTTTTTACGGATATCACTTTTTTGATCCGTGAAAAGGATCGAATCGGCCTGGTTGGCAAGAACGGAGCTGGCAAAACGACTTTGATCAGGCTTTTATGCGGACTGGAGCACCCACACAAAGGCGATGTGATTGTTCCAGAAGACACCAGCATTGGCTATCTGCCACAGGAAAAAGAGCTTATCAGCGAACTTACTGTTATAGAGGAGGCCATGACAGCTTTTGAAGAACAGAATCAGCTGGAAGAACACCTCAAAAAACTGGAACTGGAGCTCCAGCATCGGACGGATTACGAATCGGATGCTTATCATAAACTCATCGAAAAGCTGAGCTTTATCAACGAGCGAATCGCCTTGCTTGGTGCCAATGCCATAGAAGGGGAAGCCGAACGCATTCTCGTAGGGCTGGGTTTTGAACATGAAGACATGCAGCGCCGGATGTCCGAATTCAGCAACGGCTGGCAGATGCGTGTGGAGTTGGCGAAAATCCTACTGCAACGTCCCGACTTGTTGTTGCTTGATGAGCCTACCAATCATTTGGATATTGAAGCGATCCAATGGCTGGAAGGTTTTTTACAAAACTACAATGGGGCAATTTTGATGGTTTCGCATGACCGCACTTTTTTGGATGCCATCACGATACGTACGATCGAAATCAGCAATGGCAGAATTTATGACTACAAGGGCAGTTATAGTTTTTATGTGGAAGCCCGCCAGCAACGCATCGAAACAGATATGGCTGCTTATACCAATCAGCAGCGTGAGGTGAGAGAGATAGAGCGTTTTATTGAGCGTTTCAGGTATAAATCTACCAAAGCAAAACAGGTACAATCCCGAGTGAAGCTACTCGAAAAGATGGACGAAATTGTGGTGGACGAGATGGATCGCTCGGCCATTCATTTTCGTTTTCCACCGGCACCGCATTCCGGAAAAGTTACACTCGAAACCATTGGATTGGGTAAGGCATATGGCAGTTTGCAGGTTTTGAAAGATATCAATTTGCTCATTCCAAGAGGCGAGCGGATTGCTTTTGTTGGCCGGAATGGAGAAGGAAAATCCACCCTTTCAAAAATTCTGGCCGGAGTATTGGATTATTCCGGAGAGCTAAAATTCGGGCACGAAGTAAAGGTGGGCTATTATGCCCAAAACCAGCACGATATGCTCGATATGGAAAAGACGGTTTTCGAAACCCTCGACGAAGTGGCGATAGGCGAGATGCGTACCCGGATCAAGTCGCTTTTGGGTGCATTTTTGTTCAGTGGCGAAGCCGTTGACAAAAAGGTTAAGGTGTTGTCGGGAGGCGAGAAGGCACGGCTGTCGTTGGCACGTATGTTGCTTTTTCCGGTGAATCTGCTGATCATGGACGAGCCTACGAATCACCTGGATATGATGTCGAAAGACATATTAAAAAGTGCTTTGTTGCAATATCAGGGCACCTTATTGATTGTGTCGCACGACAGGGATTTTCTGCAGGGATTAACCAATAAGGTTTACGAGTTCAGGAAACCAAATATTAAGGTACACGATGGGGATGTATTTGCATTTTTGGAGAAGAAGAAGCTGGAACATCTTCGTGAGCTCGAAATTGCACAAAGTAAAAAACGAATTGAAAGTGCACCAAAATCCAATAATAAAATACAGTACGAAGAGCGAAAGCAATTGGATAAAATCATACGAAAATGCCAGCGTGAGATAGAGACCCTCGAACAAAAAATTCACCATCAGGAAAAGGCAATAGCTACAATGGATGCTTTGCTGGCCTCATCCGAAGCGCATAAACAAACCAGTGATCCGGCCTGGTACGAGATTTATGATAAGCAAAAAACTCAACTCGGGCAATTGATGGAACAATGGGAGATCAAACAATTGGAAAAAGAAGCACTTGAGCAGCAATATCAGGCACTTTAATAATCTCTGCTGTACAAAAAGCTTGCATAATCGGCCAACTCCTTCTTTTTAGTCTTGTCGGCATCAATCTTATTCAGGATATCAACAGCTTGCAGATAATAAGTTTGCATTACCTTTTCAACTTCTTGTTTTACATTAAGTTGTGCGAAGATGGCTTTAACCTCATTGATTTTACTGGATTTTTCAATGTTATTATCGGGCTTATAGAGTCGGTTTAGGCTTGCTTTTGTCTGATTATCAGCCAGCTGAAGGGCTTTTAGGAGCAGGTAGGTCTTTTTGTTAGCGGCAATATCACCACCAGATATTTTCCCAAATTCTGCCTGTGTGCCATAAACATCCAACAGATCATCTTTGAGCTGAAAAGCCATGCCCAGCGCGATACCAAAATCATAAATTGCCTTTACCTGTTTGGGTGTCGCCTGTGCAACCACTGCCCCAATCTCGAGGCTGGCTCCCAGCAAAACCGCTGTTTTTAGCCTGATCATATCCAGATAATCGGCAATACTAACCTCTTCCTTTTTCTCAAAATCCATATCCAACTGTTGTCCTTCGCAAACTTCTATGGCAGCCTTGCTAAAAACCTGCAGGATGGAAGGAACAAGCTGTGTTTTTGTTTTTAAAGTATATTGATAAGCCAGGGCAAACATGGTGTCGCCCGAAAGTATGGCGATATCGGCATTCCATTTTTTATATACTGTTTCTTTGCCGCGACGAAGCGGGGCTTTGTCCATGATGTCATCATGAACAAGTGTGAAATTATGAAACATCTCAACAGCCAGTGCCGGATATAGAGCATCTGAAATATTACCTTCAAAAAGATCGCAGGCCATCAGGGTGAGCAATGGGCGCAGGCGTTTTCCGCCTTGTCCCATGATGTAGGCTATTGGAGCATAAAGGGCGGGTGGATTGCCTTGGAACGTTTGACTACTTATGAGTGTATTTATCTCTTGCTGAAGTTGTTGTATACGAGTCATAAGCTTATTTAAGTAAGTTCATCAAATAGGTGCCATATCCACTTTTAAGCAGCGGTTGTGCCAATGAACCAAGTTGGCTTGCATTTATGAATCCCTTGTGAAAGGCCACTTCTTCGATACAGCCAATCTTTAATCCCTGCCTGTTTTCGATCACTTCCACAAATTGTGAGGCTTCCAGCAACGAACTAAAGGTACCTGTATCAAGCCAGGCCGTGCCCCTGCCCAACACACCAACCTTCAACTTATTGTTTTCGAGGTAATGCTTATTAACATCTGTGATTTCATACTCTCCTCTGGCACTTGGTTTTATGTTTTTGGCGACTTCTACCACGCTGTTGTCGTAGAAATACAATCCCGGGACGGCATAATTCGATTTGGGGTTTTTAGGCTTTTCTTCGATACTAATGGCCTTCTGGTTTTTGTCAAATTCGACAACACCGTAACGTTCGGGATCAGAAACATGATAGGCAAACACCACACCGCCTTGCGGGTCGCTGTTTTCAATGAGTAGCTGTTGCAGTCCGCTGCCATAAAAAATATTATCACCCAAAATCAAAGCCACCTTGTCGTTACCAATAAAACTTTCGCCAATCACAAAAGCCTGTGCAAGTCCATTAGGAACAGCCTGTTCGGCATACGAGAATTCACATCCCAGCTTATGGCCATCACCCAGCAGCTTTTCAAAATGAGGCAGATCATACGGAGTGGAAATAATCAGTATCTCCCGTATTCCGGCCATCATCAGAATCGACAATGGATAATATATCATGGGTTTGTCATAAATAGGCATCAGCTGTTTGCTCACTGCCAGGGTGAGCGGGTGCAATCGGGTTCCGGATCCGCCGGCAAGAATGATTCCTTTCATTTGTTCAAATTGTGTTTTATTAGCTTTTAAGGTCTAAAGCAATCTTAACAAAGTTATTCCTTTTTGGTTTCCTCTATCACTTCAATTTCCAGATCATCAAGTTCGATATCGTCTTCTTCGTCTAAAATTTCGATCAGCGGCTCTCTGAAAGCCTTCGTTGTGATACGTTTATCCAATGTAAGTAACAAAGATGGCAGCACAAACAGATTAGATAACATGGCAGACAACAAGGTAAAGGATACCAGATAACCTAATGCTTCGGTGCCTCCAAAGGAGGAGAGAATGAAAATGGCAAAACCAAAAAACAACACTACTGCCGAATAGATCATACTGAATCCGGTCTCAAGCAGGGCGGCCAGCACCGATTCCTTGATTTTCCAGTTGTTTAGGATAAGCTGCAGGCGATAACGTGCCAGAAAATGGATGGTATTGTCAACGCTGATACCCAATGCAATACTAAATATCAATATGGTAGAAGGCTTGATTGAAATACCGGCATAACCCATCATGGCTGCGGTTAGCAGTTGCGGAATAAGATTGGGGATCATCGAAATTATCACCATCTTGAAGGATGAAAAAGTAAGTGCCATCAATATGGCTATGACCAGCAACGCCAGTAAAAAGGAGGAGATCAGATTTTTGACCAGATAGTTAGTTCCTTCCAAAAATACGATGCTTCCCCCGGTGATTGCTACTTCAAAATCTTCGGGCGGGAAAATTTCATTTATGGTCGGTTTGAGTCGTTTTTGCAGGGTATCAATTTCTGTGGTGCCAATATTGGCCATTTGTACGCTTATACGCGTTTTTTGCAGGCTTGAGTCAACAAATGCATTGATGATGGATTTGCTGTCGCCGGTTCCTAAATTGGGTACATAGGATAAAATAAAGTTACGTTCCTGATTGTTGGGCAGTTCGTAATAAGCCGGATTGCCTTTGAAAAAGGCCTGTTTGGAGAACTTTACCACTTCAACCATCGAAACGGGTTTACTGAGCTCAGGATAGAGCGCCATGCTGTCTTGCAGGGCTTCCAGTTTTTGAAGGGTAGAAGCACGAAGTAGTCCTTTTTTCTTTTTGGTATCAATGCTGATTTCAAAAGGCATCACACCAACGAAGTGTTTTTCAAAAAACATCAAATCTTTGTACAAACGGCTTTTATGCGAGATGTCGTCCACCATATTGCCTGTTGTACGCAATTTTACTACACCAAGAATACCAACAACAAAAACTATCACGGTAATGATATAGACCACATTACGTCGGTTAAGTATAACCCAGGCGATCGTTTGTAATAATTTGTTAACGTTGCCTTTTTCAAAATGCTGAATATGTTGTGGCTTAGGCCGGGGCAGGTAACTGAAAATAATTGGTATAAGAAACAGGCTTATCAGATATGCGAGTAAAATATTGATCGAAGCAATGATGCCAAACTCCACTAGCAACGCATTTCCGGTGACAGTGAAGGCCGCAAATCCGGCAGCTGTAGTGGCATTGGTTAGCATGTTGGCAGCTCCAATCCGGCGTATTACCCTGCTCAAAGCTTTTATTTTATTGCCGTGGATCGAATATTCGTTGTAGTATTTGTTGAGCAGGAAAATAGAATTTTCTACACCTATTACGATCAGCAGAGGAGGTAAAATCCCGGTGAGGATCGTGATTTTAAATCCAAAGATCGAGAGGGTTCCGAACATGACCACAACGGCGATCAGCACGATTACAATGATGAAAAATACCGCTCGGAACGAGCGAAAGAACGCAAACAAAATGATGGAAGCGATAAGCAGCGAAAGAAACACAAACATCACGAGCTCCTGTTGAATTTTTTCGGAGGTGATTGTTCTGATGTATGGCATCCCCGAGTAATATAGCTGGATGTCGTATTGTTCAGAAAATTTATTAAGGGTGGATTCTATCTCATGGATTAGGGCAACACGATTTTTGGTATTTAACACATCTTTGTCGAGGGTGATCATCATCATGCTTACATGATTTTCGCTGTTGAAAAGCCGTCCTTCGTAAAAGGATAACTTAAAAATCTGATTTCTCAGCGAATCCATCTCAGCCTGCGATTGAGGCTTTGCACTGATAACCGGTACGAAATCAAATTTTTTAAGGCTGTCGTTACGCACCAGCTGAAACATCCGGGCAATAGAAATAGCTTCCTCAACACCTTCGATGTTACGAACCTCATCGGTTAAATCGTACCAGGCCTGAAAATGATCCAGCTCAAAAAGCTTCTCATCCTGAAGCCCGACAAACATCACACTGCCATCTTCGCCAAACTGTTTTTTGAAGTTTTCATAAAGGATTATCGTTGAGTCGCATTCGGGTAACATTCGGGCCATTTCGTAACTCATTTGCACACGTGTGCCCAACCACCCCATTAATGCAGTAAACAAAACAATGATGATTAAATTTGCGAGTCGGTTCCGTAAAATGAAACGGGTAAGAATTGTCCACATATTATGATCTTAATGGCATTGCAGATCCTACACCTGCATTTTTTTGAAACAACGAAAATACTACTTTAATCCTTAAACAAAAAAGTTGGTTCAAAATTTGTATGTTTTTACATTTCCGGATATTTATGCCCGGCTGGTTTTATGCTGCTTTACAATCAGTTGAGCTCATTGTTTGTTTTGTATTACAGAAAAAATTAATGTATCATGAGATTTTTAATGTCAGTGTGCAGAAGTGGTAAACTGCTGTTTTTGGTGTTGCTTATAGGTTTTATTCAATGCAGCTCGCCTCAAAAATTGATAGATCAAAAACAATACGATCAGGCATTTGCCTTGCTTATTAATAAGGCACATAAGGGCCGGATAAGTGCCTCACAAATAACGCAGCTTAAGCAGGTCTATCATCAATCGAATCAAACAGATCATGAAGCGGTTAGTGCTTTAAAAGCTAGTGGATCACCCGATATCTGGCCTGAAGTGTATGACCGTTTGAACAAAATCAGTCAAAGGGTTGATGCCGTAAAGGTCTTACCCAAAGAGCTTAAGCAGCAGCTGGACTACAAACCTCTTGATTTGGAAGAGGAGGTGTTGGCAGCAAGGATCAAGACTACCCAATACTATAACGGCCTGGCTGTAAAGCTTCTCGAATCAAATGATGCAGCCAGCAACAGCGAAGCTCTGGATTTATTGGGAAAGGTACAGCAACTTAATCCGGCCTTCCCGGATTTGGATAAGAAGATGCGCAGGGCAGTGTTTTCGATGGCTGATAACATATTAATTGGTTTCAAAAATGAGACAGGCGTAAGCTTACCCGCTGGATTTGAAGAAAAGGTTCTTGATAAGACTACTTTTGCAGAATCGTCCTGGCAGCAAAAGTTGATCCGGACACCAGAGCAGGCTGTCGGGATAACTTACAGAATGATAGTTATATTGGAAGAAATTGAAGTATCACCTCATAAATCAGGTCAGACAAGTTATACCGAACAAAAGGAAGCTGTTACAGCTGAAGTTGTACAGTATGAATTACAAAAATCTGTTAGTTTAACAGGCCGTATTCAGCTTGTTGGAACAGATTATTCAAAGCCATTTTTGGTGAGTCCGTTTGATGTTTCTTCGCAGTTTGATTATACCTATGCACGTTTTTCGGGCAGCGAACAGGCACTTGCCCTGGCTACCCTGGAACTAACCAAAAAAGCCGCACTGCCATTTCCATCCGATGAATCCCTGATACGGGATGCTGCTACTGAGTTGAATAAAATTGTAGCTTTACTGCTGAAATAAACAGCTAATCTATGGGTATCGGGAAAGTATTATTTATTGATACTGCTCATCCTGTTTTGCAGGACAGGCTGGAAGCCCAGGGCTTTGTTTGCGAGGCTTTTGAGCAGAAAAATCCTGAGTTTTACCAACGAATTGCCCACCAATACGTGGGTTTTGTGGTGCGGAGCAAAATACCACTGGACGAAACGATCCTCCCACTTGCCACACAACTAAAATTCATTGCAAGGGTAGGCGCGGGCATGGAAAATATTGATGTTGACTTAGCCGAAAAGCTTGGTATTGTTTGCCTGAACGCTCCCGAAGGAAATCGCGATGCTGTTGGAGAACACGCCATTGGCATGTTGCTGGCCTTGTTTAACAAGCTGGCACAGGTGGATCAGGAGGTACGGCAGGGCATTTGGAGAAGAGCCGAAAACCGGGGAACCGAAATCAAAGGCAAAACCATCGGCCTGATTGGTTATGGCAATACGGGAAGCGTTACGGCACGAAAACTTTCGGGATTTGAAGCTGAGATACTGGCTTACGACAAATATAAAAGTGGCTTCTCAAACAGCTTTGTGAAAGAAGCAGCAATGGAAGAGATTTTTGAACGTGCTGATATTGTTAGCTTACATATCCCATTAACTCCCGAAACTGATTACCTGGTGAATCAGACCTTTCTGTCGCATTTCAAAAAACCTGTTGTGCTGATCAATACCTCGCGCGGTCGCAATGTAAATACGGCAGACCTGATAGCAGCCCTGAAATCGGGAAAAGTAACCGGAGCTTGTCTGGACGTACTCGAGTTTGAAAAGTTTTCTTTCGAAGACCTTCAGGCCGATGCTTTGCCGGACGCTTTCAGAGAATTACTTGCCATGCCCCGTGTACTACTCAGCCCGCATATTGCCGGCTGGACAAACGAATCGCATTATAAGCTTTCGGCAGTGTTAGCGGATAAAATTAAGGATCTGAACTTGATCTGAGGCTGTTTTATCAACAATGGCTTACCAGTTCAGGATCTTCTTAAAATCGTATTCTTCTGGATTATCAAGGTATTCCCCCGCATCAGCGTAGTCTTCCTCTGTGAGGTACTGCAGGCCATTGTTAAATACCATTTCTGCTTTTTCGCCAGCCATATTGACCAAACGAGGTTTTACCTTACCATGTTCATCCTCAACATCTTTCAGATAGAGAGGTGCTGTTTCACCTGCCGGATTGGAAGTAACCATCGCACCTGTTATACCCCTGTCGAACAGTTCTTTAACTCCATAACCCAGCAATCCGCAATACATCAGGTCGAAGGCGGTTGGCCGAACACATCTTAGTTCATAGCCAAGCTCTACCGGACGGCTTTTAATATTCAGCTTGATCTCCTTAAGTTTGTGCTGAAGCAATATATTGTATATGTGTGCTTTACTCACATTGCCAAGTTCCGGATGGCCATGATCATCGTAAGTGAAATTTACACCTGAGTTTTCAATTTCCTGATTGGTCATAAAATGAAATACACCTTCACTCACAATTGCGACACCGTAAGGAATGCCAAGTAGTTTGCGTTTTACCATGGCCGAAATAATCAGTCGTGTAATACGATCAAAGGTAACCGGCACTTTATTGAACATTTCCGGTATGATAATCATGGGGTAATGGCAGGCAGCACCAATGCCAAAGGCCAGATGTCCGGCTTCGCGTCCCATGGCCGAAACCACAAACCAATTTCCGCTGGTTCGGGCATCTTCGTAGATGGTTTGTGCAATTCTGACGCCTTCATCTTTAGCTGAATAATAACCAAAAGTTGGTGAGCCTTCCGGCAGCGGCAAATCATTGTCAATCGTTTTGGGCACATGGATATTTTGGATTTTCACATTATTTTCAGCCAGAAATTTAGAGATGCGATTGGCTGTGGAAGCAGTGTCATCACCACCTATAGTGACGAGCAATTTTACCTGATATTTCGTGAAAATGCGTGTGTTAAATTCAGCGTCTTTAGGTTTGTAACGGCTCATCCTGAGTGCCGATCCGCCCTGCTTCTGAATGTCGTCGGCAAATTCGAAGGTGAAATTGATCATCTCAGGATTTTCGGCAAAAAGACTTTTATAGCCACCATGAAGCCCGATAACCTTGTATCCGGATTTTAAAAACACTTTGGCAACTGTACTGATAACGGTGTTTATTCCGGGTGCCGGACCACCACCGGCCAGTATAACGATAGATGATTGCATGTTTAATTTTTTTACAAAGATAGCAAGTTGCGTTGTTTGCCGAACGCTAAATTTCTTTCCGGATTTTTCAGGAGAGAGACTGTTGCTGCAATTTTCATTCATTTAGTGCGAATGCTGACTTTAGAAACAAAAGACGATACGTTTCATAAAATGTTTCAGTGGTGGGGCTTCCAGTAGACGGTCAGCATTTTTCTTAAAGCCAAATCTTAAAAAGTACTGTTTCTCACAAAAATACTTACTTTTGTTACCAAAGTTTTCAATCTAATTTTAAGATCAATGCAAATTCATTTAAAAAGTTTAATGTTAACGGTTGTGTTGAGTATGGCTTTTGTTTTCACGGCCTCTGCTCAAAATGCAACCAACAAAGCTGCTTTGGAACAGCTTGCCAAAGAGCAAAATCGTGAATGGAAAAAAATGCAAAAACGTGCCGAAGCTTATGCAAAAGCGCATAATATTGAAATCTGGCGCGAGTTGGAAGATGGTACTGTAATACAATTGGTAGATGTTGCCGATGGCAAACCAGTTTATTTTAAGACCGATAATCTTGGGGCAGCCATCACCACCCGTGCCAATCAGCTTTGGGAGGGTGGTTCGGTTGGTGTTATCATCGAGGGAGAAGGTTACGACAAGGTCGGTATCTGGGATGGTGGCAAGGTACGAAATACGCACCAGGAATTTAACCAAACAGGGTCATCCCGTATTATACTGGGCGATGCTGCCAGCTCGATGTCGGCTCATGCTACCCATGTTTCAGGAACCATTATTGCAGGTGGGGTGAACAACAATGCACATGGCATGGCACCACTGGCACAGCTCAAAACTCACGACTGGAACGGTGTTGAAGGAGAGATGAGTAATGCAGCTGCTGCAGGTATGGAGGTAGCCAATCACAGCTGGGGACAGATCAGAGGATGGAATTATGACAATGGTTGGGAGTGGTATGGTAACTCTTCCGTTTCGCCTACCGAAGATCATATGTTTGGATTTTATAACTCACAGGCCCGCACCTGGGATATGATTGCCAACAACGCCCCTTATTTCCTTATGGTAAAATCCTCAGGCAACGACCGCGGTGAAGGACCCAGCAATGCCGGACAAGGTGGTAATCCGGAAAAAGATGGTGGCACTGATGGTTATGATTGCATTGGTGGTGCAGGCATTTCCAAGAATATTCTTACCGTAGGGGCTGTTTATGAAGTGTTTAATTATACAGGCCCCGGAAGTGTGGTGATGAGTAGCTTTGGTGGCTGGGGACCTGCTGATGACGGTCGTATCAAACCCGATGTGGTGGGCAAAGGTGTTAGTGTTTATTCTTCCACATCAGGATCGAACACTTCGTATTCGAGCTATGACGGAACAAGCATGTCGGCTCCAAATGTGACCGGGACCATGGCACTGCTTCAGCAACTGTATCAGCAATCACACGAAGACCCAATGCGTGCTTCCACCCTTAAAGGGCTTGTAATACATTCGGCTGATGAAGCCGGTACCACTCCCGGACCGGATTATAAATTTGGTTGGGGTCTTGTGAATGCCGAACGTGCAGCCAATATCATCATTGAAGATGATGTGATGCAAAATTCCATTGATGAAATCACACTTCCCGTTGGAGGTGCTTACACACGCGAGGTGAGTGTTTCGGGTGGCAATCCGCTTCGCGTTACTATCAGTTGGACCGATCCTCACGGAACCGTTCCGTCACCTGCCTTAAATCCGCGTACACCAATTCTTGTAAACGACCTCGACCTGAGGGTTGAGGATGAGGATGGAAATATCTTCTTCCCGTATATGCTGGATCCGGAAAATCCTTCAGCAGCAGCAACTACGAATACCAAGAATAACCTGGATAATGTTGAAATGGTTTATATTGCTGATGCACCTGCCGGAACATACACGGTTATAGTAGATCACGATGGTACGATGAATAGTGATCAGGTGTTCTCTTTGATAATCAGTGGCATTGATGAGTTTTCGGGTCTTCCGGAATGTTCAGCAGGATTGCTTAGCCCGCTTGATGGTGGTGTTGATGCTTTCCTGAACCATGAAATTTCATGGAATCCTGCAGCTTTTGCCTCCGGATATGACCTTTATTTTGGAACAGATGGTGAAGGTGTTGAGGTTCCTTCCAATATTTTCAATGGTGAAACAGTAGCAGATAATCATTTTATTTACCATATGCAGCCTTCAACTACCTACTACCTGATGATTCAGCCGCGAAATAATCTGGGTCCGAATGAGAGCTGTAATAACATTTATAGCTTTACCACGATGTCGGCTATTTCTGAGTATCCTTACCTCGAAAACGTGGAAGAAGCTGCGCATCCTGCAATGCCGGACAAATGGCAATCGATGGATTTTGGATCAATGGAATGGAAGACCACAAATTTGATTGGTTATGAAAGCTCAAAAGCATTCGCCTGCTTTACCAGTGATGGTTTGGCTGCTCCGATGAATAACTACCTGATCAGTGCACCGCTGGAAGTTGAAAGCAGTAAAGAATATATGGTAAGCTTTGCTTATCGTAGTTTCTCTCCTGCCTCTCAGGAGTATATCAGGATGATGTGGGCAGCAAATGCCGATACTGCTGATTTTGCAGAAAATGTGGTATTTGAGAATCCTTCGTTTGGCGAACCTAACTGGCTTCTTGGTGATGCTTTGATCATCCCTGAGATCGACGGGCACATTTTCTTTGCTTTTCATGCAAATACAGCAAATGGCATGGGAATGTTTATTGATGAAGTGCTGGTTGAAGACTGGGGGCCTGTTGGTGTAAACGAAGCTATTGAAAAGCAATTACGCATCCGGTATGCTAATGGCGTGCTCAGCTTTGAGACATCAAAAGAGCTGGGTTCTGCTTCGGTTACTGTTGTGAATGCTGCCGGACAAACTGTACTTGAACAGCAGTTAAAAAGTCTGAATCAAAAACAGATTCATTTTAACCCGGAAGCCGGAATGTACCTCATCAAAGTGACAGGAAACGGATTTGAGAAGACAAGTCGTGTATTTGTAAACTAATACAACGAAAATGATAATCAAAAACCCTGGGTGATATTCACTCAGGGTTTTTTTATCCAACTGTCAATCAATTGATAATGAAGCTTTGGCACAACAAGCTGCAGGGTTGTCCGGCTTCGTTGTTCCAGCAAAACCTGATGATGCTGATTGAGTAAATCGGCAATTTTTGAGTTGTAATGTCTTACAGTGAAAAGACTTAGCTTTTCATTATACCTCACATTGAAATCTTTTTCTAGTGCGTTTAAGAGTTGGCTTAATTTTTCCTGATCTTCATCAAAACAGAATGAAAGACTTAATGCAGAAATCTGGATGAGATTAACATGAATTTGTAATTGGTTTATCACACCGAGAAGTTTATGCAGCAGTTGTTCGTCCATAAAACTATAGTCGCGCGCACTTATACTTATCAAACATTGCTGTTCCTTAACGATAAAGGACGGAACGTTTTGTCCGGCCTGGTGTAAATCTTCAATTAAACTTGCTGGCAGGTCCGGATCCACAAAAGATTTCACAAACAACTTTATCCCTGAATTTCGTAAGGGTTTAATGGTTTTTGGATGGATGATGGTAGCCCCATAATAGGCCAGTTCGATGGCTTCGGAATAAGATATCTTCGCAATTTTGCTGGTGTTGCTAAAGCGTTTGGGATCGGCATTTAGCAGGCCCGGAACATCTTTCCAAATCCACACCTCTTTGGCATTAAGACATGCAGCAAAAACAGCTGCAGTAAAATCAGATCCTTCACGACCCAGCGTAGTAGGTATGCCATCCACTGTGGCTCCAATAAAGCCCTGCGTTAGAAAGATTTTGTTGTTTGTATTTGTTATATCCAACGCTTTGATCCTGGCCATCGTTTCAGGCCATACAATTCCTGCCGAACGAAATCTCTTGTCGGTGATGATGTATTTATCAGCTGGTAGAAGTTCTACATTAAATTCGTTTTCAGTAAGATAGGCGTTGAGAATAGTTGTTGACAATAATTCGCCAAACCTCACCGTGGCGTCATAATTTTGGACATAAGGCAGCTGTATTTTGATTAGATTTTGTTCGAGCAGCGCAAATAGCTCATTTAACTGTTCAAGTACAGATGAAGCTTTTGGAATATTAAAAATTTCCTTAACAATTTGATTATGAAAAGTTTTTAATCTTTCTAATCCGGATTTTAGCTTAACAGTATCTTTAGCATATGCATCTTTGAGTATTTCTTCGAGTGCATTGGTGGTCTTGCCCATAGCAGAAACCACAACCACAAGATTTTCATTTTTATATTTGTTGAGGATTACTGAAAGGTTGTGAACGGATCGGGCATCTTTTACCGAGGCGCCACCGAACTTAAAAACTTTGTTAATCATTTATTTCTATTAGGTTTCCAAAGACAAAGGTAGTATTTTTGCTGTTGGATTTTTTCCGCATTTTCCGGCTATTTTACTGGCCGGATATTTTTTAAAATTTTCCGCAATCGTTTGTAATTTCGTTCAACCAACTTTAATATTATGAAGACTTTAGTAGAGTTTATTTATGACCAGCAGGAAAATCTGAATTACGCCACCGGCGAATTTTCACGTTTGCTAAATGATATTGGTATTGCTGCAAAGATTGTAAATCGGGATGTTAACCGGGCCGGATTAGCAGGTATTCTTGGTTTTGAGGGCTCAGTGAATGTGCAGGGCGAAAATCAGAAGAAACTGGATGTGCTGGCCAACAACGAGTTTATCAAGGCTTTGAGGAACGGCAAACAATGCGCTGCCATCATTTCAGAGGAGAATGATGATGTAGTTGTTTTTGATGATGAAACCACCCGTAATGCCAAGTATATTGTGGCTTTGGATCCACTCGACGGATCTTCCAATATTGAAGTGAATGTGCCTATTGGGACAATTTTTGCCATTTACAAACGCAAATCCGTTGGCACTACGATCACGAAAGAAGATATTTTGCAGGTAGGCACTGAGTTGGTTTGCGGCGGATATGTTATTTATGGTTCATCCACCATGTTGGTTTACACCACCGGACAGGGAGTTAATGGTTTCACTTACGACCCTACCTGCGGGCTTTTCATACTCTCGCACGAAAATATAAAAATCGCTGAGCTGGGTAGCATTTATTCCATCAATGAAGCCAATTACCTTTATTTCCCCGATGGGGTTAAAAAGTATCTCAAGTACTGCCAGGAAGACGAACCCGAAACCAAACGGCCTTATACCACGCGCTACATCGGTTCGCTGGTTTCTGATTTTCATCGTAATTTGTTAAGGGGTGGGATATATATTTACCCAGGAACCCTGAAAAACCCTAAGGGCAAACTCAGGCTGATGTACGAATGTGTGCCGGTGGCCTTTTTGGCCGAACAGGCTGGTGGCAAGGCCTCTGATGGCTTCAGACGCATTCTGGATATTCATCCGGATGATATCCATCAACGATGCCCGCTTTTTGTTGGCTCAAAAGCAATGGTCGAAAAGGCAGAAGAGCTGATGGCCGCTTATAGCAGCGATTTTGAGAAATAAATGCTAGCATTTTTTTCGAATCAAACTTAGACCGTCTCTTATCGGCAGGATGATCTGCTCCACATTTTCATCTGCAGCAGCCTGCTGGTTAAAACTTCTTATGGCCGTGGTTTCGGGATCAGTGATAGATGGATCAGCCACTTTACCGTCCCATAAAACATTGTCGGTTAATAAGATGCCACCAATAGTAAGTCTTTTAACAAGCAATTCGTAATAGGCCGGGTAATTGAGTTTGTCGGCATCCAAAAAGATAAGGTCAAATGTTGTATTTAGCTTTGGGATAAGCTCCAGGGCATTTCCGATTTTCAGGCTTACTTTAT
This sequence comes from Bacteroidales bacterium, assembly GCA_028704385.1. Lineage (GTDB taxonomy): Bacteria > Bacteroidota > Bacteroidia > Bacteroidales > F082 > UBA5536. The sequence continues at coordinate 248,942 of JAQVLA010000001.1, forward strand.
GAAAGACTTCTGCCTTTTGCAGGTTGTCGAGGATTGTATCTTCCAGCTCTTCGTTGGCTTCGATGGTGATCAGATGGGCATCGTCTGCTGTTGCAAGTGCCATAGCAATGGTGGCATAAGCCGTAAATGTTCCCACTTCCAAAATTGTCTTTGGCCTGTGAATTTTACAGATAAGATCGAGCAGTCTGGCCTGGAGCGGGCCACTCAACATACGCGGATAGAGATGTCGGAGGTATGTTTGTCGGTAAATAGTATCCAAAATCGTATCCACCGGACTGCTGTGTTGCCCAATATATTCCTGTACGGCAAGAGGGATCATTGAAAACGGGTGTTTAATACAAGTTTTAAAGGGAAACGGGTTGCATTGTTAAGAACAAAAAGGCTGGTATTCAAAGGTTTTTCTTCACGGTTTAGTTCAATCAATTCGGGTCGAAGTACTACATAACCAATATCTTCGGGCGAGATGCTTTCGCAGAGTATTTCGTAACTTACAGTTTGATCGGGGCTTATGTTGGTAAACATTACCGGCTGCTCGCGAAACAAAAATTCCGCTTTTGAGGTTAACAATCGCAGCTGAAACCAAAGATGATCAATGTGTTGATTGCTGTTGTTTGTCATGCTTATGATCAGTCTGGCTGATTGATAAAAACTGCTTAAACTGGTTAGCTGCACTTTGAAAATGGAATCTTCTCCGGATTCTTTTACTAAAAACACTTCTTCCTGAAGATTTTCAGCGTTTATATTAAGGGGTTCGGTGCCAAATTCTGCCAGTTTAGGCTGCTTTTGCTGGGCCATTAATGCTTTACCGGATAAAATTGAAAGACCAAAAAAGAGTATAAAAATAAACAAGTAGTGATTAAGAGTTTGATTAGTCATTTGCAATATTTTGGTTGCCAAGATATATCAAAGTATTGAATTGGTTGATATCAAATATTTGCTGTGCTAATTCCATCATCATGGAGGCATTGGTATTTCTGATTTTCCCGGTGATGGCACGCATATCATCCACCTGATCAAAAAGCAGATGACTGCGGGCAACGGAAAGGGCTTCCGAAAGTCCGGATTCAAAACTAATGGAAAGCTGTCCGATCAGTTGTTGCTGGGCGCGATGAAGCTGAAGCGATCCCAGTTTTTGATTTTTAAGTTTGGATAGTTCCTTGTAAACCAGTTTGAGTGCTTTATCAGCTGATTTTGGGTCGATACCCAGATAAACCAAAAAAACACCGGTATCAGAGTAAGCGGTATAATGTGATTCGATGGAATAGGCAAAACCGTACTTTTCGCGTATGTTCAGGTTGAGCCGGCTGTTGAGGCCTGGTCCTCCTAAGATATTGTTTAACAACACCATACTATGCTTTTGCGGGTGCCTGCGATCAAGAGCTATATTACCTGTGATGCAATGGCTCAGAAAGCTGTTTTTGCTTTGTTGCTGCTGCCTGGGCTGGTAGTTTGAAAAAATTTCGCGAGACGGAAAGGATGGATTTGAAGCAGGAATGCCAAAGTATTTTTCAGCTTGTTTCACGAAGGTTGAAAAAGGCACATCACCTATCAGTGCCAAAACCATTTTGGTAGTGGAATAATTGCGTTTTATAAAACGAAGTAAATCGTTTCGGCTAAAACTTTTCACTGATTCATTGGTTCCCAGAATAGGATGACCAATTGGATGGCCGTCGAAAAGCTGGTCTTCAAAATCATCGAAAATTTGTTCAGAGGGTGAGTCTTTGTAAGAGTGGATCTCATCCAGTATCACTTCTTTTTCTTTCGCAAGTTCATGAGCCGGGTAGCTGGCGTTGAAGGCAATATCGGCCAGCAACTCCATGCTTCTGTCGCAAAAAGTATTTAGAAATGACGCATGAATACAGGTCTCTTCCTTGGTGGTATAGGCATTCAGTTCGCCGCCCACATTTTCCAGGCGACTCAAAACGTGAAAAGCCTTACGTTTTTTAGTGCCTTTAAAAACCATGTGTTCAATCAGATGCGCCATCCCAAACTCCCTGGCGTGTTCGTCGCGCGAGCCGGTGTTAACCATCAGTGCCAGATGCGCGATCTGACCGGTTTTTTGCCGGTGGATGAGCCTGATGCCATTCGGAAGCCTGTGATAATTGTAGCTAGCTGTCATGTAATTTTCCCTGAGAATGAATGAAACGGGAGACAAAATTAGGCATTTAGCAAGGATTGAGCACTGATGTTGTATTTTTGTTGGATAATTTCCAGTTTCATGCAACAATCCACAATTTCGCAACCTACAATGATCATTGATGCTTTGCGTGCCAGAGCAAACATACATCGCATGAACGCTAAGGCTGAAGCCAATAAGGCCGTGCTCAGGCCTCATTTCAAAACGCATCAGTCGGGTGTGGTGGGGCAATGGTTCAGGCAGGCAGGGGTAGATCGCATTACAGTGTCATCGGTGAGTATGGCACAATATTTTGCTGATCATGGATGGGATGACATCCTGATTGCTTTTCCGGTTAATTTGCCGGAAATTAAAAATATCAACACACTTGCCGGACGTATTAAACTGTATCTGCAACTGGAGGACGTTTCGGTTGCAACCCGGCTGAATGCGATGCTGGAACATGAAGTTGGTGTTTATATCAAGATCGATTCCGGAGCAGGACGTACAGGTATTGCCCTTGAAAATGAACAGGCTATCCTGGAGATGGTAACGGCTTTAAAGGCTTTTAAAAAACTGAAGCTTACGGGATTACTTACCCATGCCGGACACTTTTATCATCAAACAGGCGGAAAGCTTGCCATACAGGAGATGGCACATCAGATCAGTTTGAAAATGAATGCCTTGAAGTCAAAGATTAAGCAGGAAGATTTGATTTTAAGTTGGGGAGATACGCCCTCCTGCTCCATGCTGGATGAGTTGAAAGGCTTTGATGAATGGCGACCGGGGAATTTTGTGTATTACGATGTGATGCAATATCACATTGGCTCCTGTAGCCTGGAGGATGTTGCCGTGGCGATGGCTTGTCCGGTTGTGGCTGTGCATCCTGAGCGGGAAGAAATCGTCATTTATGGCGGATCGGTTCATTTTTCGGGTGAGTATATCGCTGCCGACAACAATTTCAGGATGTATGGTTATGTGGTAAACTTCACCAAAAATGGCTGGACTCAGCCGATAGCAGGCGCTTTGCTGGCTCGTCTGTCGCAGGAACACGGGATTGTGAAGCTTCCAAAGGAATTTTGCCGAAAGTACAAACCGGGGGATTTGATCGGGATATTGCCTGTACATTCCTGTATTACTGTTTCGGCTATCAGGCGACAGCTGGATTTGGAAGGGAATCTGATTTCTAAGATGGTGGTAGAATAGTCTCCCGCAGATTTCGCAGATGTACGCGGATTTTGTGCTCGTGCATATCTGATATTTAATTGTGCATGCAATAAATGAAGGATTGTTTAATGGTTTCCCGCAGATTTCGCAGATGTACGCGGATTTTGTGCTCGTGCATATCTGATATTTAATTGTGCATGCAATAAATGAAGGATTGTTTAATGGTTTCCCGCAGATTTCGCAGATGTACGCAGATTTTTTGTGCTCAAGCATATCTGATACTCAATTGTGCAATAAACAAACGCAGGATTGTTTAAATTTGTCGCATCTAATAAATCCGGTAATGCGAAAACTGCTTCTTCTGATTGGTTTCTTTAGTTTGATTAGTCTCTTTTCACATGCACAGAAAAGGGTAAGTGATACCACCCTTTCAACAGTTTTGTTTCAGGCTACTTATGCGTTTCAGATTCCGGGAGGCGATCTGAATGAGTATTTTGGCAACAACTCTACCATTGGTGGCGGAGTGAGTTATAAAACAGACAAAAACTGGCTTTTTGGAGCTTTCGGGCATTTTATCTTTGGTAACCAGGTGAATAATCGTGCGGAGATCCTGCGTGGTATAAGTACCGGTGATGGTGAAGTAATTGATGGTAACGGGCTTTATACCAGTCTGGCTTTGTTCGAACGGGGATTTCATCTTCAGTTTAAAGCAGGTAAACTTTTTAATGTGTTGGGACCAAATCCAAATTCCGGACTTTATGTACAGGCAGGTTTGGGCTATCTGATGCATCGTATCCGCATCGAAACACAGTTTGGAACTGCTCCACAACTGATGGACGACTATGCGCTGGGTTACGACCGGATGCGTGGCGGAATAGCTTATGGAGGTGAAATTGGTTATTTGCTGATGAGCAATTCGCGTCTTTTGAATCTGAGTGTAGCACTTGAATTTACGAAGGTTTCGGCCAAAAGCCTGCGTGATTATGATTTTGCCCTGATGCGAAAAGACGAAAACAGCTATTCTGATCAATACTTTGGAATCCGCATCAGCTGGATGATTCCAACCTATAAGCGGGCTCCGCAACAGTATTATTATTATTAAAAATTGTGATGATCAGGCATACAAAACTCATTTCACTGTCATGCCAATAAGATGGCTTTACACCCTATTTATACTTTTTTACGGATTGGCCGCCCGCATCGCGGCACTCCGCTCGGCCAAAGCCAGAGCCTTTGTGAAGGGCAGAAAAAAATTCCCTGCTCCGGTCATTCAGGACGATACCTCCTGGTTTTGGTTTCATGCGGCTTCGCTGGGTGAGTTTGAGCAGGGAAGGCCTGTGATCGAAGAAGTGAGAGCCAGGTTTCCGGAAATGAAGATCTTGTTGAGCTTTTTCTCTCCTTCAGGCTATGAAATCCGCAAAGATTACGAGCTGGCCGATCAGGTGATATATATGCCGCTTGATACCCTTGCCAATGCGCGAAAATTATTGAAGAATTTTAGGATCAGGGCAGCATTCTTTATCAAATATGAATTTTGGTTTAATCACCTGAAGGTGTTGAAGAAAAACGAAATACCGGTATTTTATTTCTCTGTCAGGTTTAGAGACGATCAGCATTTTTTTAAAAGTTATGGGGGCTGGTTCAGGAAGCATTTGGCAGCTATTGAGCATTTTTTTGTGCAGGATGAACGGTCTGCAGCCCTTTTGAAATGTATTGGCATCAACCAGTTCAGCATTGCCGGTGACACACGTTTCGACAGGGTGGCAAATATCGCAGCAAAGGCTGAGCCAATACCTGAAATAGAACAGTTTATCGCTGACCGGAAGTGTATCATCGCCGGAAGCACCTGGCCACCTGATGAAGCCTTACTTATTGAACTACTCTCTGATTTGCCGGACGACTACTGTCTGATTTTTGCACCCCATGATGTAAGTGAGGCGCATATCAATCAGCTCAAAAACAGACTAAAAATGCCGGCAGGCTTGTTCTCGGGAAGACAATTTGATCCGGCCAATAAACTATTAATCATCGATCAGATTGGCTTGCTTTCGCGGGCTTATCGGTATGCCCGCTTCGCTTATATTGGAGGTGGTTTTGGTAAGGCTATTCACAATATCCAGGAAGCGGTGACTTTTGGCTGTCCCGTGATTTTTGGGCCACATCACGAACAATTTACCGAAGCCATTGACCTGCTTGCCGAAGGTGGAGCCTTCAGCATCAGCACAACCCGGGATTTGAAGGTTCGTTTTGATCAGTTGATACAAGATGAAGCATTTTACAATCTGGCCTCGGCAGTTTGCAAGACATATGTGAACAAACAGTTGGGTGCCACCACAAAGATCATGAGCTTCCTGAAAGATCGGTTCGTTAGCGATTAGCGAACGTGCTAAGCGCAACATTTGTATCTTTGCGCTTTTACAAGCCAATAAAATTCAACAACACCATGATGATACAACTGAAAAATACTGCAACTGAAAAGAAGGAAACTCATAAACTATTGGTGCTGTCCAAAAGTATATCGGGGGATTTGACCGGACTGACGACCGAAGAAAATAATTGGGTTGAAAAGCAGCGCAAAGAGCTAAAGCGAGAGCTGATCACACTTGAACGCTATCCGGTGGGCATAAGTTTGCTTTTTGTGGATCAGGAAACCGAAACAAACAAACGATTGGAAGCCAGTCGCAAACAGGGTTTTACGCTGGGACAATACCTGAACAAAAACGGCCTGACGAATGTAGAAATTATTCCTGACGAAGGACTGGAAAACGAAGCTTTGGCAGTAGCAGAAGGCATGGGGTTGGGCAACTATCAGTTCCTGAAATATCGCAAAGATCAAAAGGAAAAGCAGAACAGCCTGAGGGATATTTTTCTGGTGTCGAAGGCCCTGGAGCAAAAAATGGTAGATGAGTTAAATATATTGATTGAAGCAAACCACTGGGCACGCGACCTTGTAAACGAACCACTCAATAAGCTCAGTGCTGAAGATCTGGCCGGCCAAATCAGTGCGAAGCTGCGTACTGTAGGTGCTAAGGCCGAAGTTTTTAACAAGCAGAAGATTGAGGCACTTAAAATGGGAGGTTTATTGGCAGTAAATAAAGGCAGCATCGACCCGCCTACCTTTACGATACTGGAGTGGAAGCCTGAGAACGCAAGAAATAAAAGACCCGTCATATTGGTGGGTAAAGGGGTAGTTTACGATACAGGTGGCCTTAGTCTGAAACCCTCCAACGCTATGGATACCATGAAGTGTGATATGGCCGGGGCTGCGGTGGTATCGGCTTCGATTTTTGCCCTTGCCAAAGCCAAAATTCCCTTGCATGTGATGGCACTGGTGCCTGCCACCGACAATCGCCCCGATGGCAATGCCTATGTGCCCGGTGATATTGTAACCATGTTCGACGGAACCACTGTAGAAGTGCTCAATACCGATGCCGAAGGCCGCCTGATTCTGGCCGATGCCTTGTCGTATGCCAAAAAGTTTGAGCCCGAACTGGTGCTTAATTTTGCTACTTTAACAGGCTCTGCATCAAGAGCTATCGGGAGTCAGGGGATTGTGGCAATGGAAGTGAGAGCCACAGATTTATTTTGTAAGCTCGCCGATAGTGGTGAGGTAGTAAATGAGAGGCTGGTGAAGTTTCCAATGTGGGACGAATACCGCGAGCAGCTTAACTCCGAAATTGCCGACCTAAAAAATATCGGAGGCCCCGAAGCAGGTGCCATCACCGCTGGAAAGTTCCTGGAGCATTTCACGGATTACCCTTTTATTCATTTCGATATTGCCGGCCCTGCGTTTATCGAAAAACGGGATAATTACCGCGGCATTGGCGGAACAGGAATAGGTGTGAGGCTGATGTTCACTTTCCTGAAAAACTATGGCAGCTGACAACAGGTTTAGGACATGTCCATCAGGTGCAGAAAGTCGAGATAATGGGGGGCATCTATCCCAAAAGTTTCCACTGAGCGTCCCATGATTTTATAGGTGCTTTTCTGGCCTGCCACACGCGAAAAGTGAAGCTCGAAATGCTTGCCTTTTTCGTCAGTGTAATTTACCATCACCAGGTTTTCGTTCAGATCCGAATGTAGTTTGTACTGGCAGATGGGGCAGTGAAAATGGTACTTCTCGTTTTCAATTACCTTCACTTTTTTGTGATGAATGGTTTCGTAATTTCCAATCTCAGGGTTCATCAACAATATAAAACCATGTTCATTAAGGTCCTCTCCTTCTTTGCATGCCGTCAGTATTAAACGGTTTTCGATTAATAAATAACCATTGCAGTTTGGGCAGGTGTAGTTGTATTTCATACTGGTCTCCTTTCTTTTGCCTTAAAAGTACAAATATTTTAAATATTAAGCAACATTATGCCATCACATTTTGCAATCTGCAAACCATTGCAAAGATTTCTATTAATTGAACTACAATGGGTGTAAGTCCTTTTTGGGCTGTTAATGTGAGTTTTCTGTCGGAGAGATGAAACAGAACCAATTTATTTGTTCTGCAAAGCATTATCTTTGAACAGCTAATTGTGTGAAAAATCTAATACTATTTCCAATGAAAGCTTCATCTTCATCAAAAATACACTTAACTGTCGGCATTTTGGCCATAGCTATGATTTTAACTGCCTGCGATATGAAAAAAACAGTTGATCCGCGTGTGCAATCTCCCAATGGGAAAATTAAGGTGGAGCTTGTTTCGGGCAAGGCCGGTGAGTTGGGCTATCTTGTAAGGTTCGGGGACCAATTGCTTATAGATACTTCCTGGCTGGGTTTTGAGTTTAAAGATGAGGAGCCTTTGCTTAATCAGCTGGAAGTGAAAGAAGCAGAATTTTCCGAACTTAACGATAGCTGGGAGATGCCCTGGGGCGAGCAGCGTATGGTTCGTAATCATTACAATGAAATGCTGGTAATTGTAGTTGAACAATCTGAAGCTGCACGGCAGTTTCAGCTGCAGTTCAGGCTGTATGATGATGGTTTGGGTTTCAGGTATTTGTTTCCTGATTTACCCAACGATCAGGAGACCATCATCATGGACGAGCATACCCATTTCAACCTGACAGCTGATCATCAGGTATGGTGGATTCCGGGCGACTGGGATATTTATGAGCACCTGTATCATCACACCAGGTTGAGTGAAATTGATGCTTTGGCTCTCAGAAGTCACAATGATCTGGCACAAACACATATCCCTTTTAATGCGGTGAACACACCGGTAACCATGAAGACTGCCGAAGGAATTTACCTGAGCTTTCATGAGGCCAACCTGACTGACTATGCCGATATGACCATTAAAATCGACACGAATAATTTCAATCTGGTGAGTGAGCTGGTTGGATCGGACAGGCTGGGCTATAAAGTAAAACGTACCGGTGCTTTCAACACACCCTGGCGCACCATTCAGATCAGCGAAACTGCTGCCGGACTGATAGATTCACGACTGATCGTTAACCTCAACGAGCCCAATCGCTTAGGCGATGTGTCATGGTTTAAGCCCGCCAAGTATGTTGGCATCTGGTGGGATATGCATCTGGGAAGCAAAACCTGGGATTATGCTGCCACACAGGATATGAATTCCTTTGGTGGCCTTAAACCTCACGGAAAGCATGGAGCCACAACCGGATATGCCAAAGAACTGATTGATTTTGCTGCTGAAAACAATATCCATGCAATCCTGGTCGAGGGATGGAATACCGGATGGGAGCACTGGATTGGTTTTGAAGATCGCGAAGGCGTTTTCGACTTTGTGACTCCCTATCCCGATTACGATCTGGCCGAGGTGGTACGTTACGGCAAGTCGAAAGGGGTGGAGCTGATCATGCATCACGAAACCTCAGCAGCTGTGCGCACCTACGATCAGCAGATGGACACAGCTTATCGGCTGATGGAATCGCTTGGCATCCACGCGGTGAAGACAGGTTATGTAGGCCAGATCATTCCAAAAGGCGAGTATCACCACGGACAATGGATGGTAAACCATTATCACCGTGCCCTCGAAACCGCTGCCAGGTACAAAATTGCCATCAATGCCCACGAACCCATCAAAGCAACCGGTATCCGGCGCACCCTGCCCAATGCCATCTCGCGTGAAGGCTTGCGTGGACAAGAATTCAACGCTTGGGCTTCTGACGGAGGCAATCCGCCCAATCACCTGCCTACTGTGGCCTTTACGCGCATGTTGGCCGGCCCGATTGATTTTACACCCGGCATATTCAATATCAAGCTCGATCCCTGGAAACCCGATAATCAGGTGAACACCACCCTTTCGCACCAGCTGGCACTTTATGTAGTGATCTACAGCCCTATACAGATGGTTCCGGATTTGATTGAAGCCTACACCGATCACCCTGCTTTTCAGTTTATCCGCGATGTGGCTGTTGACTGGGAACAAAGCCTTACCCTCAACGGCGAGGTGGGTGAGTACGTTACAATTGTCCGTCAGCAAAGGGATTCAGACAATTGGTTTTTAGGGGCTATCACCAATGAGGAAGCCCGCAAACTGGAAGTAAAGCTCGATTTTCTGGATGCCGGTACAACCTACGAAGCCCGGCTTTATCTTGATGCTGCCGATGCCCATTGGGATGAAAATCCAACGGCTTATAAGATCGTAAAACAGCAGCTGAAACAAGGCGACATCCTGAGTCTTGAACTTGCTCCCGGTGGAGGTGCAGCGGTTAGTCTGATGCCGGTGGAGTAGGAGCGGGTGAGGTTTGAGGTGTTGGTATGGTTTTCGTTGTTGCTGTGGTTGGTATTGTTGCCCTTATTTAAGTTTATTTAAGCAAAGTGAAAAGGTTCTTATCAAGGCTTAGAAAGGACACAAAATACTTGTGCAAAAGAAGCAACTAATTCAAAAATGAATTGAACGGAAACCGATTACAAATTGTCCCCCCACTGGCGCGGATTTGCCTCAGTTAAGCCTGCCGAAATGCAATCGGTGTCCATCCACTAATAATAAACCCAAAACTCAAAGCTACTTTTCAGAACTCAAATCGAAGGCTTATAAAATTTCGTCAATGTGTGCATTCTTTTTGCTTGCCATGCGATCGGTTTTTATTGACAAAGGAGAGGTATTGGCAATGGCTTCTTATTAATTTATAACTAGCAAATTTTCTTTGCTGTCGCACATTTGTAGTATCTTCTCATGCTTTATCCTGCTCACAAAGCATGTTTTCAGCATCAAGAAAAATCACGTACTTTTGCTTTAAAATCATTGGGGTATGAAAGCAGAGAATAGAAGCGAACCGGAAAGTTTACGTTTTAAAATTGGGATCACTCATGGCGATTTCAACGGGATAGGTTATGAGGTGATACTCAAGGCGCTGGCAGATAATCGGATGCTTGAGCTGTTTGCTCCTGTCATCTACGGGCAGTCGAAAGTGGCCTCATTTTACAAAAAACACCTCAACCTGAATGATGTGCACCTCAACCTGGTGAAAGATGCTGATCAGGCTCATCCCAAAAGGATCAACATCGTAAACTGTACCGAAAACGACCTGAAAATCGATATGGGTCAAAGCACGGAAGCAGCCGGCGAAGCGGCCTTTCAGGCACTTGAAATGGCGATGCATGACCATAAGCATGGCAAGATTCATGCGCTGGTTACGGCTCCCATCAACAAACAAAATATACAGTCGAAGCAATTTAACTTTCCCGGACATACCGAATACCTGAGTGCTAATTTTGGTAATACCGAACCACTGATGCTGATGGTTTGGAATGATTTGCGGGTTGGAACCCTCACAGGACATATGCCTTTGAAGGAAGTTCCGGCAAAGATCAATGAGGAGCTGATCATTCGTAAGATCAAGCTGTTACAAAAAAGTTTAATCGAAGATTTTGCTATTGGCAGGCCAAAAATTGCTGTGTTGGGGCTCAATCCACATGCCGGGGATGGCGGTTTGCTGGGGCGTGAAGAAATCGAAGTGATCAATCCTGCCCTGGAAAAGCTCAGGGCAGAAGGGGTGTTGGTTTTCGGGCCTTTTCCGGCTGATGGGTTTTTTGGCTCAGGAGCCTGGAAAAAATACAATGGCGTGATGGGCATGTATCACGATCAGGCTTTGGCACCCTTTAAAAGTATTGCTTTTGATGGTGGTGTAAACTTTACTGCCGGCTTACCACTTGTTCGCACTTCGCCTGCACATGGCACAGCGTATGAGCTGGCTGGTGAAAATATTGCCTCGGAAGAGTCGTTCAGACAAGCAATTTATCTCGCTATTGATGTCCTGAGAAATAGGACAGCCTTCGCTGAGATGACCCGCGACCCGCTTCCAACCAACAGAATTGACTAAGTACTGTGCTACACGAAAGTTATTCTATAACAAGTCTGGCCGGTATCATGCAGGGTAAAATCCTGTCTTACGGCCCTGCTGATCTCCAAATAAGAGATGTGATTATCGATTCCCGTCAATTAATCACTGCAGAAGCCTGTCTTTTTTTTGCGCTGGTCACCAACCGAAACAACGGCCATAAATACATCCGTTCGCTCTACGACAAAGGCCTCAGGGCTTTTGCGGTGAGCCAGGATAATCCCGAATGGGAAAGCATGGATCAGGCTGCCTTTATTAAAGTGGATGATAGTCTGGAAGCCCTGCAAAGGCTGGCTGCATGGCATCGCCGGCAGTTTGATATTCCGGTAATTGGCATCACAGGATCCAACGGAAAAACGATAGTGAAGGAATGGCTGTTTCAGCTTTTGAGTCCTGACAGGACAATCATCCGAAGCCCGAAAAGTTATAACTCGCAGATTGGTGTGCCGCTCTCGGTCTGGCAGATGGACAAACAGCATCAGCTGGCCATTTTTGAGGCTGGTATCTCTGAACCCGACGAGATGGAGAAGCTCCAAAATATTATCAAACCCAGCATCGGGCTATTTACCAATATCGGGCAGGCGCATAGTGAAAACTTTATTCAGACAAATCAGAAGGTAGGCGAAAAACTGAAGCTGTTCACCAAAGTTGATATCCTGATTTATTGTGCGGATCATGCCGACATCCAATCCGTTATTATCCGTTCCGAAATCCTGAGGAGTGTAAAAAGCTTTACCTGGAGCAGGAAAACTCAGGCTGATTTGCGTGTGATGGCTCTCGAAAAATTTGAGCAGCACACAGCGATTACCGGTCAATACAAGGAAAAGGAGTTTAGGCTACAGATACCGTTCACGGATGAGGCTTCCATCGAAAACGCCCTCCATTGCTGGGCAGCTATGCTGGTGCTTGGCTATCAGCACGAAACCATCCAAAAGCGTATGTTTCAGCTGGCTCCTATTGCCATGCGCCTTGAGCTGAAATCGGGCATTAATAATTGTACTATCATCAACGACAGCTACAATTCGGATGTAAATTCCCTGGTGATAGCCCTTGACTTTATGGCGCAGCAAAAACAACATCCCCAGAAAACCCTTATCCTTTCAGATATTTTGCAGAGCGGACGTAATGAGGTTGACCTGTACACTTATATTGCAAAGCTGGTAGAAGCCAAAGGTATTGATACACTTATTGGCATAGGTCCTGCCATCAGCCGGCAATCGGAACGTTTTAGCGGTAATAAATTGTTTTTTCAGTCCACCGCCGACTTCTTACATCATTATCCTTTTGCAGCTTTCAGTAATCAGACGATTTTGTTGAAGGGTGCACGTATCTTTGAGTTTGAGCAAATCAGCAAACAATTGCAGGAAAAGGCGCACGAAACTGTGCTTGAAATCAACCTGAACCATATGGTGCATAACCTTAACTTTTACCGTTCGCATCTGGATACCTCCATCAAGTTGATGGCAATGGTGAAAGCCTTTAGTTATGGCAGCGGAAGTTTTGAGGTGGCTAATGTATTGCAGTTTCACCGGCTCGATTATCTGGCTGTGGCTTATGCCGACGAAGGCGTTGAGCTGCGTAAGGCTGGTGTAAATCTTCCCATCATGGTGATGAGCCCCGAAGAGAATAGTTTTGATGCCATGATCAGGTATCAGCTGGAGCCGGAAGTTTTTAGTTTCAGAATATTGGATTTGCTCGAAGAAACGATTTCACGTACAGCTTTGCCTGCCAATAAACCGGTTCGAATCCATATCAAGCTTGATACGGGAATGCACCGGCTGGGTTTTTGTCCGGATCAGCTCGACACCTTGATCTCACGTTTGCAGGCTAACCCGATGTTACGGATTCAATCTGTTTTTTCGCATCTGGCGGCTAGTGATAAGCCTCAGTTTGACGTGTTCACGCGTGAGCAAATTACCCGTTTTGATCAATTGAGTGTGCAACTTCAAAAGGCTTTTCCATACGAGATAGCGAGGCATATTTTGAATACTTCCGGTATTATCCGTTTCCCAAATGCCGGATTCAACATGGTGCGTCTTGGAATTGGCCTTTACGGAGTGCCGGCCAATACTGCAGAGGAGGAGGGCCTGATGCCGGTGATTGCACTTAAGTCAACGATTTCGCAGATCAAAATGTTAAAATCCGGAGAGAGTGTGGGCTATAATCGGGCTACGTTTGTTGATCAGCCTGTGAGACTTGGAATTGTTCCTGTGGGATATGCCGACGGCTTGCCGCGTCGCCTCGGAAACAGGCATGGCAATTTATGGGTTAACGGTGAAAAGGTGCCAATTTTGGGTGATGTTTGCATGGATATGTGTATGATCGACCTCACCAATGTGGAGGCCGTTGAAGGCGATCCGGTAGTAGTCTTTGATGATGCTTTTAAGCTGAAACAGTTAGCGATAGCTGCTGAAACCATTCCTTACGAAATCCTTACCCGCATTTCGCGAAGGGTGAAAAGGGTGTATTTTCAAGAGTGAGACTTTTAAGTATGCCTTTGGTTTGGTTCCCTGAGTAATGACAAATCAACCCGCGAATAATACCCGATCATTTGCATGATATTTTTTAATTTTTCCATATCGCAGATGAGTTGATTTCTCTTGTATTCCTTAACAGCGAATGTATTCTTTGTGAACCTTTCGTTCTTTTCAAGACAGTCAAGGCAAACCAACCCTCTTATGATGATCAGACTCATATACCGCATAAAGTATCGTTTATTTTTCGATTTAAATGTGGTTTGTCCGAGCAGCCTGGAGGTTTCATGCATGAGGTTAAAAAAAGTATGTCGGATATTACTTATGTTTTGTGCAGTAGTTACAAGGGTCGAAATATTGTTTTGACGGTCTTTGTAAACATCAAAAATATCATTTTCCAGTTGTAGCAGCTGACCCAGCGCACACAGCATTTTTTCTTCACTTTTTGAGCAAAGTTCATCAAGTGCCGCGCGATAAAAAAGAAGCGACATACTTCCTTTCAGATAAGTAATGGCACTTATTTCGTGTGCTGACAGATTTGCCTCCTGTTGTTTTTTACTCCTGAGCTGCGATTCAAAGACCTCCATAGCAGCTTGTTTGATCAAAGCAGGGTTTTGTGCATGTTCAAGGGCAAGCTTATAAAACCGGATAAAAAGCAGTTCTCTTAAATTTTGTGCTGCAGGTTCAACCGGATTTAAAGTTAATTCCCGGATATGGCCTTCTGAGGTGTTTAAGTCATCAAAAAAATCATCGTATAATCCTGTTGCCGCACCTAAATAAGTGAGGGCAAGCCGTTCGTTATTTTTTAATGAACCATTTCTCAGCAGATAAAAACCTTCTCCCAGTACGGCAGGAACCGCAAAACCATAATAATGTCTTATTTTCTTTAATTCTAAAGGCGTTATTTCATCAGTTATTTGGCTTTCTACATCCTTTAAATGTGGTTCTAAATGCCTTGAAATGAATCTTTTTTGAATCCGGAAAGCTTTTAGCATGAAAAGAATGATGCCTGGCAGATGCAGTAGGTTATTGACTTGATTATGTATTTTCAAGGAGCAATAATTGTTAAGTGTAGATTATAAAAACCAGATTATAGGCTTTCGTGTGCTGTTGAAGTTTACATTCCCAGGCTTTTCATGGTTTCATAAACCAGAAAACCCGGCCACAGAATTGCTTTCAGAACACCGAAAGCTCCCATCCAAAAACTGCCTGCCGTGCTGATGTAATAGATCAATGCACCAATCATACCGAGTCCGTAAACGCCTCCATTGTCGGGGCCAATTTGTCTTTTTGATTCCATATTGTTGAATTTTATTGTGAATAAAAGAACGGATATTATCTCAAAATCGTTATCGCTCCCTGAAGGGTTTGCTTTACAGGGCCGTCAAAGCTCAAAAACCAAACTTCGCATACATAGAAGTATGTCCCGTCAACACAATCCTTACCGCTTTGCTGGTCTTTGCCATCCCAGTTTATCAGTGGATCATTTGTTTCGAAAACTGTATTGCCCCAGCGGTTGAACACAGTAAGCTTTATGCTTTCAACATTGGCTTTTGGATTGGAAGAAGGATAATTAACAGGTTGCCACAAATCGTTATACTGATCGGCATTGGGCGTGAAAACATTCGGCAACTCATACAAGGGACAGCTATCAAAATCAACACAGACGATATTGGAAGCTTCTGACAGATTGCCATTTATATCTCTTGCCTTCAGGTGATAACAGCCTGTAACCCAGTCTAATCCCTGATGTAGCCAGCTTGTATCCTGCTGATTTGTTACAGAGTCAATCAATTGAAATGCCTGATTAGCCTGTGGGGTGTAATAGATCAGGTAGCTTGCCACATCCATTTTGCAGCTATCTGCCCCCGGATAATGCCAGATCAAAGTGTTTTCTGCCGTTTCGCAGTTTGTCTCAACACGAAGTTCGGGTGGACATGGAGGTACATTATCAATTGGGACAGCGCATTTGATTGGCGAATAATTGATGACAGGATGAATGATTCCCGGACTGGAATATCCGCCATAGGAAACCACATAATAGCAATAACTATCCCCATTGTTCAGTGCGGTGTCAGCATAATTATTCCTATTTGTGAGTGCAATTCGTTTAAATTGAAGCTCTCCCGGCATTTGTCTGTATATGGCAAAGCTGTCGTTGAGCCAGGGTACAAGGGCAGTCCAGCGCAACAATAATGTTTCATCAGTCGGGTCAATCTGTAGATCAATCGGACTGGCATTAGGGCTGCTACCAATAAAGCCATTTTGATCATTCTCTAGGCTTACACGGTATTTGGGTTGTATGTCAAGCTGATTGATATTGATGCTGTTATCCTTAAAGAGTGTGTCGGATAAACCAAATCCGGTGAAAAGTGTTGTTGTTTCTCCTTCGTAATCGCGCAATAATTTATAGCGATAAGGTGGAGGGAACTGTATGCTGTCGATTTCGGTGGGCGGGCTCCATGCCAGTAAGACGTTTCCACTATTGAGGTTCAGGCTGTCGTTGCTGGCATGTGTAATCACCGGCAGGTCGCGTCTGAGGGCAGCACAGGCTTCGTTGCTGGCAAGGCTTTCTGATCCATCGGGATAGGTTGAAGTTATCAAATAACAATAATCAATTCCCGGCACAAGGCTGTTTCCATCATTGTCATCCCGATAATGTTGTAGATCCATCTCTGTATGTTCGGCAATCAATCGATAGCCGGTATAGGCAGGAACGCCGGTTTCGCAGTATCCGGGTACAAATCCGGAGGAACCATTTCGCCTGTAAATCCGGTACGAAACAGCGTTTTCGCATGGCTTTGGATCCCAGTTAAGGTCGATGCCATTGCCAAGAGCCTCGGCGGTCAGATTTTCGATGGGTGGTGCAATCACGCGAATAAAAACTGTTTTAAAGCTGGTCAGGCTTACCTCCGGATGCACATCTCGGGCTTTGAACAAAACCTGATAGGGTGTTTTATTGATATGGTTGCAATTCACATCCCAGAAGAAACTTGTCGTAACTTCGGGCATGCCGGTTGCAGAATCCGGAATGATGACTGCAGGATTCTGCGCTTGTTCAAACGGGCCTCCGCTCGCTGTTAAACTCAATGCATTTCCGTCAGGATCAATGGCAGTTACGTCAAAAGTGAGCATATTTCCTGCGATAACACAGGTGTCATCCAGACTGATAATTTCGGGTGGATTATTGGCGCAGGCACCAATCAGGATTTGCATATCCCGTATTACCGAGCCAACTTTGATGCCTGCCCGCCATTCTTCAACAATAAAAGCAACATTATACTCACCCTGCAAAACGGGATTTTCCCAATAGAGTTCGCCACTTACAGGGTTGATTGAAAAGCTGTTGCTGGCCTGTGGTTGCGTAAATCCGGGTATATCAAGGCCTTCTGCCCCTTTGCAATTTAGCAGCCTGAAACTTAAACTGTCGCCATCTGGATCGTATGCCGAAGGATTGTGAACATAAAGTTTTCCCACACAACCCTGATCAATAGGGGCATTAAGCAGTCTTACCGAATTGTTGTTTCCTAAAAAAGGATTGATGATCAACTCGCTTTCCACATACATCGGCACATTCACAGAATTAGGGATATTGATCACCCCAAAATTACGGTTGGGATCTTCCACGCTGATCGTAAATTTTCCGGCTGCTGAATAGGTGTGGTTCATCCGGTAAACATTCAGGGTATAATTGTTGGGCAACGCCACAAAGGTAATGCGTGGAATATCATCAATCGTATTATCACCCCATTTGATTGGAAGAAATGTCCTGTCGTCATCTGCCGGACTTGGGGTGTAGGTGTACATGGTGATGGTAAATTCATAGGTTAAACCCCCCAGCCATTTGTAGCTGATTTCGGCAGCTCTTTGATGTGTGGCCAAAACCTGGTTCAGCGACAAAAGCATGAAAATGAAGAAGATGCCGATGTTTTTTTGCATGGACGAGTGGATAAAACTTTGATAATGCAATTGCAAATATACCGTTTGGAGTTGAGAATATCATGAAAATGCTACATTTTTATCAGGGTTTGAGGCTGCTTAATTGTCTTAAGAAAAATAGAAGCTTTGCATTTTTGCGCTGCTGAAATGATTAATTTTGTGACTATGCAATCCAAACAGCAGTTTTTGCTCGAAACATACAGTCCGGAAGAACGTTCGGAGATTTTGCGACGATACCGCAACCTGATAGAGGTGTGGCATACCCGCAAGGATACTACCGATCGTTGGATGGTTCGCAAGGCTTTTCGCCTGGCTGCTGATGCCCATAAGGATATGCGCCGGAAATCGGGCGAACCTTATATTTATCACCCGTTGGAAGTGGCAACCATTGCAGCTGGTGAGATTGGGCTTGGCAGAACTTCCATCATCTGTGCACTTTTGCATGATGTAGTTGAAGATACGGAGTATAAGCTTTCTGATATTCAGGCCATGTTTGGCGAGCAGGTTGGCCGGATCATTGATGGCCTTACCAAGATTGATGATATGGTTGAGGGGACAGATGTAGTGAGTATGCAGGCCGAGAACTTTCGTAAAGTATTGGTTACCCTTTCCTATGATGTGCGTGTTATTTTAGTTAAGCTTGCTGACCGGCTTCATAATATGCGTACACTGGATGCCATGCCTGCCGTAAAACAATGGAAAATTGCATCTGAAACCTCCTATTTATTCGCTCCTTTGGCCTATCGGCTGGGATTGTATGCCATAAAAAGTGAACTGGAAGATCTGGCACTTAAATATACCGAGCCCGGAGTGTATCAGGCGATAAGCCGAAAGATGGAGCACGCCAGAACACAACGGGAGCAGAATGTAGCAAATTTCATAGAGCCGGTTGAAGCCTCACTACTTAAGATGGGTATGAAATTCAGGATACAGTTGAGCGAGAAATCAGCCTCCTCGGTTTGGCAGCGGATGAAAGAAAAGGAGATCCCGTTCGGGGAAGTGTACGATACTTTTGTGGTTCGTTTTGTCGTGGACTGTCCGATTGAGCTGGAAAAAGTTGAGTGTTGGCGCGTATATGCCACAATTACAAGTTTTTACAGGCCTAACAATGATCGCTTACGGGATTGGATTTCGCTTCCCAAAGCCAATGGGTACGAGTCGTTGCATGCAACCGTAATGAGTAAAACAGGCAAATGGATCGAAGTCCAGATCAGGACTGAACGTATGGATGAAATAGCCGAAAAGGGGTATGCCGCCTATTGGAAATATAAAGATTCGGATCATGCCGAAAGTGGCCTTGATGAATGGCTTACAAAGATCAGAGAGCTTATCACTACGGATGACAATTCGGCCCTGGATTTTATCAACAACTTTAAGCTTAACCTTTTTTCGGACGAAATTTTTGTTTTTACACCCAAAGGCGAAATGATCTCCATGCCAAAGGGTTCAACAGCACTTGATTTTGCCTATAATATACATACTCAACTCGGTAATCACTGCATTGGTGCTAATGTGAACCATAAACTGGTGCAACTGGATCACCCCCTCAAAACAGGAGATCAGGTAGAGATTATCACTTCAAGGGTGCAGCAACCCCGCGAAGAGTGGTTTGACCTGGTGGTGACTGCAAGAGCAAAATCCAGAATCAAAGAAGGCATCAGAGAATATAGAAAACGCTACCGGGATGAAGGACGCAAAAAGCTTGAAAACTATCTGACGCAGCTTAAACTGGAACCTGTCAAAGCCAATATCAGCCGAATCATTGAACACGAAGAACTTAGCGGATTGGTTGATCTGTATTACTACGCAGCCATTGATAAGATCAATTTTCAGCGTGTGAGAAATGTCTTTAAAGAAAAAAACAGTAGCGGGCTCATGCGTTATATCACCAACCCATTTAACAGATCAAAACCTGCTTCAGCATCAGATGATTCAGCTAATCCGACCGTAAATCCCAACCAGTCGTTGATTAAGGATCAGAAAGGTGAGTTCAACTATACAGTCTCAAGGTGTTGCAATCCGATTCCGGGTGATGATGTGGTGGCCATAGTATTTCCAAACGAACCCATGCACATTCATCGCGTAAATTGCCCAAAGGCAATCAATTTGATGTCGCAGTTTGGTAATAATATCGTTAAGGCTAAATGGAAACATAAGGAAGACATTGCATTTTTGGCGGGATTAAAGATCATTGGAATTGACAGTGTAGGTTTTCTGAACCGCCTCACCGAAGTAATATCCATGCAGCTTAATCTCAATATTCGGTCGCTACAACTCGAAAGCTCAAAGGGTGTTGTTGATGCCACCGTTACAGTTTATGTTCACAATGCGCAAAACCTTAAAGATCTGATTGATAAGTTGAAAAAGATCAAAGAAATAAAAAAAGTAACTCGTCTCGATCGCATACACGATTTAGAGCTTTGAATGCTGACAATCAAGCGTATATTTCCTAATATTTTGTTTTTATTTAAATTCATTCTAATTAGAATTTTTTTTGTTGTATTTTTACGCTTTGATTCGGCTTACACAGTTTTCCTATGATGATGAAAGAAAATATGAACGAAACCTTTGAGACAGTAAAAAAGATTTTTACTGATTATCTGGAACAGCGCGGACATCGTAAGACTCCTGAACGTTATACCATACTCAAAGAGATATATTCAACCGATGGTCATTTCGATATAGAAACGCTTTATATCAGAATGAAAAATAATAAATACAGGGTTAGCCGTGCAACATTATATAACACCATTGAATTGCTGTTGGATTGCAATCTGGTTACCAAACATCAGTTCGGCAATAATTGTGCACAGTTCGAACGGTCCTTCAAATTCAAACAGCACGATCATTTTGTAGATATCGAAGATGGCACGGTGCTGGAGTATTGCGATCCCAGACTGCAGGAGATTCAAAAATCCGTGGAAGAACTTCTTGGTGTTGAAATCAGCCATCATTCACTTACTTTTTACGGTAAAATAAAGGATAAGGACAAGGTCAAAGAATAAATTGTCTTTAAGAGGATTTTACTTGTAATTTCAGCTGCATTTTAATGTAAATTTGTTCACTGGTAAAATGCACAGCATTATTTGTGCTGTTTTGCCGGTATTTTTTTGTTTCAAAAAATCATGTATAATGAAGATTGATGTGTTACTTGGTCTCCAATGGGGAGACGAAGGAAAAGGAAAAATTGTAGATGTACTCACTCCTGAATATGATGTGGTGGCACGATTTCAGGGTGGTCCGAATGCAGGTCACACCATTGAGTTTGATGGAAAGAAGTTTGTGTTACATACCATTCCATCCGGTGTTTTCAATCCGGATTGTATAAACCTCATTGGAAATGGTGTGATCATTGATCCCCTGATACTGCAGGCTGAAATCGTAAAACTCAATCAGAGTGGTATTGATGTAACTAAAAATTTGTATATCTCCCGCAAAGCACATCTCATCCTGCCCACACATCGCCTTATGGATGCTGCCCAGGAGGCTTCCAAAGGAGCAGGCAAGATTGGGTCAACGCTCAAAGGAATTGGGCCGACCTATACCGACAAGATTGCCCGTAATGGGATCCGAATAGGCGACAGCTGCCTGGAGAGCTTTAAGTCCCGTTACGGGAATCAACGCAATATGCACCTGAAACTGGTTAAAGAACTGGGTTTTGATTATGCTTCCTATAAAATTGACGGATACGACTTTGAAGCTTACGAAAAGCAATGGCTCAAAGCACTTGAATATATCAAATCGCTTCAGCTTGTTGATAGCGAATATTTTATCAATGAACAATTGTCAGCCGGAAAACGTATTCTGGCCGAAGGAGCACAAGGTACCTTGCTGGATATTGATTTTGGCAGCTATCCCTTCGTGACTTCTTCCAATACCACCTCTGCCGGTCTTTGCTCAGGCCTTGGTATTGCGCCCAATAAGGTGGGAGAAGTACTTGGCATTTTCAAAGCTTACTGCACCCGCGTGGGAAGTGGCCCCTTTTCGACAGAACTTTTCGACAAAGATGGCGAACTGATGCGCAAACAAGGCAACGAATTTGGTTCAACAACTGGTCGCCCGAGAAGATGCGGCTGGATTGATTTGCCTGCCCTCAAATATGCGGTAATGTTGAATGGTGTTACCGCACTTTTTATGATGAAAGCCGATGTGTTGGATAGTTTTGAACAGCTAAAACTGGCCGTGGCGTATCGCTATAAAGGAGAAGTGATAACGCATTTACCATTTGATGCCTGCACGCAGGAACTTGAACCAGTCTATGAAGAGCTACCCGGTTGGAATACTCCGTTGCAAAATATTGAATCGGCTGGCGAATTGCCCCTGGCATTGCAAAACTACATTCGTTTTATTGAAGATTATGTGAATGTTCCGGTAAAGCTTGTATCCACAGGACCGGACAGATTACAGTTAATCAGAATGTAGAAAAAAAAAGGAGCATCAAAATCAGGTGCTCCTTTTTTGTGTAGGGGATCAAACTGTTTTATAATTTTCGCGATACTTCTTTTTCCTGATAACCTTCGATGATATCACCCACCTTAATGTCGTTGAAGTTTTCTACATTCAATCCACATTCGTAACCCGCTGAAACTTCTTTCACATCATCTTTAAAGCGTTTGAGCGAACCAAGCATCCCGGTGTAGATTACAATGCCATCACGGATGATACGAATTTTGGTATTACGTGTTATTTTACCATCGAGCACCATACAACCGGCAATCGTACCTACTTTGGTAATTTTGAATACTTCTCTGATTTCAATATTACAAGTAATAACTTCTTCAATTTCAGGCGAAAGCATACCTTCGATAGCTGCTTTTATTTCTTCAATGGCCTGGTAAATAATGGAATAAAGTCTGATGTCAATTTCTTCATTCTCAGCAAGTTTACGAGCTTGTAAGGTCGGACGTACCTGGAATCCAATCACGATGGCATTTGACGCTGATGCTAACATGATATCCGATTCGCTGATTGCTCCAACGGATTTGTGAATAACATTCACCTGAACTTCTTCGGTCGATAGTTTCAACAGCGAGTCGGAAAGGGCTTCCACAGAACCATCCACATCAGCTTTAACGATCAGGTTCAGCTCTTTGAAATCGCCAATGGCAATACGACGGCCGATTTCGTCAAGTGTGATATGTTTTTGTGTACGTAATCCTTGTTCGCGTTGCAATTGCTGGCGTTTGAAAGCAATGTTTTTTGCTTCTCTTTCGTCATGCATTACATTAAATGTGTCGCCGGCTTGTGGAGCGCCGTTAAGTCCAAGCAGAAGCAACGGTGTGGCTGGGCCTGCCTCTTTGATGGCCTGATTACGCTCGTTGAACATGGCTTTTACTTTACCAAAGGTAGCTCCGGCCAATACAATATCGCCTACCCGCATGGTGCCGTCCTGCACAAGGATTTTTGCCATATAACCACGTCCTTTATCCAAAGATGATTCAATAACTGTTCCTTTTGCAAGTTTCTTGGGATTGCCTTTCAGTTCGAGTATTTCGCTTTCGAGCAATACTTTTTCGAGTAGCTGATCAATTCCCAGACCTGATTTTGCAGAGATTTCCTGTGTCTGGAATTTACCTCCCCATTCTTCAACCAGCACATTCATATTAGCCAGCTGTTCGCGGAGGCGGTCAGGATTGGCTGTTGGTTTGTCAATTTTATTAAATGCAAACACAACTGGCACTCCGGCCGCCTGCGCATGGTTGATGGCTTCAATGGTTTGCGGCATCACACTGTCGTCAGAAGCAATCACAATGATAGCCACATCAGTAATTTTTGCACCACGGGCACGCATTGCTGTAAAGGCTTCGTGACCCGGCGTGTCGAGGAAGGTTATCTTTTTGCCACTTTCTGTTGCAACTTCATAAGCTCCAATGTGTTGCGTAATTCCTCCAGCTTCACCTGCAACAACATTTGCTTTACGAATGAAGTCGAGCAGAAGTGTCTTACCATGATCCACATGGCCCATCACAGTAACAATGGGAGCTCTTTCGATAAGATCTTCCGGATTGTCCTCTTCTTCTGCTTCCATTAGGGCTTCCTGTACATCGGCACTTATGAATTCTACCTTATAGCCAAATTCTTCTGCTACCAGTGCCAGCGTTTCGGCATCGAGCCTTTGGTTGATCGAAACAAACATGCCCAGACTCATACACGTTGAGATGACTTGAGTAACAGGAACATTCATCATTGTCGCCAATTCGTTGGCCGTAACAAATTCTGTTACTTTCAGAATGCTTTTTTCCTGTTCTTGTTTGGCTATCTCTTCGGCCAGGGTATGCGAAACCGACTCGCGTTTCTGACGACGGTGTTTCGAAGCTTTCGACTTGCCTGTAGGTGTAAGTCTGGCCAATGTTTCTTTGATCTGACGTTGGATATCTTCGTCAGTAAGCTCTTGTTTTTCCTCTTTTCTTACCGGCTTGCCAGTTCTTTTCGACTGATCTTTGCCTTTCTGGGGAAAGGGTTTCTGCTGCTGTTGTGGCTGTTGTTGCTGACTGGTTTCAGCAGTATTGGTTTTAATTCTTCTGCGTTTCTTTTTCTTCTGGTTCGAAGATAGTTTTTCTTCAGAAGAAGAGGCCACCGGTTTGGGTTTCGGCTTGCGAATTTCTGGCAGTTCGATCTTATCAAGTATTTTGGGTCCTTCCAGCTTTCTGACCTCAGTTGGCATAAAGTTGGCAGGTTTTACTGATGCCGGAGCTTCCGGCTTTTCCAATGGCTTTTCAGTTTGTATTTTAGGTTCAGGAGTTACTTCTTTTGAAGTTTCTTTTTCCTTTTGATCTTCTGTCTTGGCTTTTATTCCTTTTGTCGGATCAGGTTTAGCTTCTTTGTTTCTACGTTCTTCAGCCTCCTTTTTCTTTTGTGCCTTGGATTTTCTGTCAGGCTTTGTGCGCATATTCATGCTTGATAAATCAATCTTCCCAAGCACTTTGAGCTTTCCGGCCTGTTCATCAGGAGCAGTTTCTAGTACATCTTCAGTTGAATCTGTTTCTTCAGCGATAGTTTCGGCAGGGGTATCAGTGTCAGCATGTTTTTCTTCAGGAGCCGCTGCTTGCTCTGTTTCATATTCTTTGCGTGGGGGTAGGTCTGTTGAAGCTATTTCAACGGGTGCTTCAGCCGTTTCTTCCTGCTTCTGAGTTGCTTCAGAAGTTTCAACGGGTAATGTATCTTCTGCTTTGTCAGCTTTTGGTGGAGCTTCCTGAACAGTTTTTTCAGCTTTTGTTTCCTGAATGATTTTTTCAAAGTCAGCTATTTCCGGTTCAACCGTTTTTGCAGGAGCAGGAATTGGATCAGCTTCCTTTTTCGGACTATCCTTGGTGCCTGTTTTGGCAGTAATCTTTTCACTGAATCCTGCTGATACATTTTTGATTATCAGTTCTTCAGTGTCAATATCATCTTCATCATCATCGTCGTACTGTTCGCTCACAACCTCATCAGCAGTGATGGTTTTCCTACCCGACAATTCAATTCCCAGTTTTTTGGAAACCTCTTTCACCTGCTTTTCTGACTGGTACTCTTTCACAAGCAGGGCATACATTTCGGGGCTCAGTTTGGTGTTGGGGTTCGAGTCAATCTGGTGTCCCTTTTTCGAAAGGAACTCCACAATGGTCGAGGTACCCACGTTAAACTCCCTGGCTGCTTTGCTCAGTCGTACGGATGTTATGGAACCTTCGGACATATTCAAATTTCAGTTTTTGAATGATTTTTATGAATTTGCAAAAGTAGGTATTTTATTCGAACTCTGCTTTAAGTATGCGGATTACCTCCTGTACGGTTTCCATTTCGAGGTCGGCTCTGTTGGCAATTTCTTCGGCAGAGAGTGCCAGCACACTCTTGGCTGTGTCGCAGCCAATATTATGCAGCTGATCAATTACCCACTGATCGATCTCGTCAGTAAATTCCTGAAGATCTACATCCTCCGAATCTACATCTGTATCGCGATATACATCTATCTCATATCCGGTAAGCCTGCCAGCCAGTTTGATGTTAAATCCGCCTTTGCCAATGGCCAGGCTTACCTGATCGGGTTTCATGAATACCTCGGCACGTTTGTGTTCCTCGTCCAGTTGGATGGAAGAGATTTTTGCGGGGCTGAGCGAACGACTGATAAAAAGCGTAGGATTGTTGGTATAGTTGATAACGTCGATGTTTTCGTTGCGTAGTTCCCTCACAATGCCGTGGATACGTGATCCTTTCATTCCCACACAGGCTCCTACCGGATCAATCCGGTCGTCGTAAGATTCCACAGCAATCTTGGCACGCTGACCAGGCTCGCGAACAATTCGTCTGATCGTAATTAATCCGTCATAAACTTCAGGAACTTCTCCTTCGAAAAGCCGTTGAAGAAAGATTTCGGAGGTGCGCGAAAGGATAATATAAGGAGTGCCATTGCGCATCTCAACCTTTAAAACAACAGCACGCAAGGTATCACCTTTTTTGTAAAAATCTGTGGGGATCATCTCTGATTTTGGCAGGATCAGCTCAATGCCTTCATCATCCAAAACCAGGATTTCGCGACGCCAGGCCTGATAGACTTCACCGGTGATGATTTCACCCACTTTTTCCTTGTATTTCTGATACACATTGTCTTTTTCGTATTCCAGAATCTTGGAAACCAGATTTTGTCGGATCGAAAGGATTTCGCGACGTCCAAAATCCTTGATTTTTATTGGTTCCGAAACCTCTTCTCCCACTTCGAAGTCGGGTTCGATTTTGATGGCTTCTGATAAGGCAATCTGCGAGGATGGGTCTTCAACATCTTCATCTTCAACTATTTCGCGGTTGTGCCAAATTTCAAGGTCGCCTTTGTCAATATTTACAATAACATCGAAATTGTCGTCAGAACCATATTTTTTTATCAACATCGAACGAAACACATCCTCCAGGATGCGCATCATCATTTCGCGGTCGATATTTTTAAATTCTTTAAATTCCGAAAAACTTTCTACCAGATTGATACTGTCCATGGTATTGTCTAAACGTTATAAATTAGTTAAAATCAATTACTTCTTTTACTTCCTCAATTTCGCTGAAAGGAATGGTAAGGATTTCACCCTTTACCGTTTTTTTCAGTTTGTTGAGTTTTTTGATTGTTATTTCCTGAATCCGGATTTCAGTTTCATCGGCAGCCAGTAATTCGCCACTTAGGTTATCCATCTCCTCTGTTTTAAATTTTATTATTACTGATCGTCCGATGGCTTTTTTAAATTGTCGCAGCATTTTGATCGGCTGATCCAGTCCTGAAGATGAAACGCGTAATTCAAAGTCTTCCTCTTCACGATCAAAATGTTTTTCGATAAAACGACTCAGCTCTACGCAATGATCGATAGTAACGGCTGAGTCGGCATCAATAAACACCAAAATGAGGTTGTCGGGTTTGATTAAAACATCCACAACAAACCTGTCGGTGCCTTCGAGGCATTGTTCGGCAAGTGTAACGATATCCTGTTTTTGTATCATTTTAATTCTATAAAAAGAGGGGACTTGCGCCCCCTCAAACTCTTTTTCTTTCCCGCAAAACCACTGCAAAAGTAGTTTAATTTGTTTCACGCTCACTGATTTACAGGAAACCAGCATTATTTTTTTCATTTTATAATGCGGTCTGACTTTTGAAAAATCAGTTTACAAAAAAACCTGTTACTCACAAAGTAGCAGGCTTTGTTGCGTAAGTTGTCCGACAAGGATTCGAACCTTGACAGGCAGAACCAAAATCTGCAGTGCTACCATTACACCATCGGACAATACCGTGCGAAACGGACTGCAAAAGTAGAAAAAAATTGGATTGTCAAAAAAAAATGAAGCTTTTTCTTTTGATATAGCAATTTATGAGGCTTTCAGGTTGAGCAAATGAAAGTACTGGCCAATTATTTATACCTTCTTTTAAATAGGATATCCGAAGTAAAGCCTGTTAAAAAAACTAAACTTCATTAAATTCTATTTATGATTTATTGGTTTTATGTACTTTCGCTCTTTAAAATGATAACCTAATTAATTTCCCTGACAATGAATTTTAGCAAGTTAAACAATCTGGTTGGGTGGATCGTCTTTCTTATTGCCACAGTGGTTTATTTTCTTACACTTGAGCCCACAGCCAGTTGGTGGGATTGTGGCGAGTATATTGCCACTGCCTACAAACTGCAGGTGGGTCATCCACCGGGAGCGCCTTTGTTTCAGATGATAGGAAGATTTTTTACCTTGTTTGCGTTAGGGGATGTGACCCGTGTTGCCCTGATGATAAATATTATGTCGGCTTTGTCGAGCAGTTTCACGATTCTTTTCCTGTTTTGGACAATTACCATGCTCGCCCGCAAAATTTTGATGTTGGGTGAAGCAGCCCAAAACAAGGGAAACCAGCTGGCTGTGCTGGGAGCCGGAGTTGTTGGGGCACTGGCATACACTTTCAGCGATTCATTCTGGTTTTCGGCCGTTGAAGGTGAAGTTTATGCTATGTCGTCTTTCTTTACAGCGGTTACTTTCTGGGCTATCCTCAAATGGGAACGGGTAGCTGATGAGCCACATAATTTTCGCTGGTTGTTGTTTATTGCATATCTGATTGGACTTTCAATTGGAGTTCATATGCTGAACCTGCTCGCCATACCTGCTATTGTGTATGTGTTTTATTTCAAAAAATATAAACCTAATCTGAAAGGCTTTGTAATTGCCGGTCTTGTGTCTTTGTTTATATTGGGTTTTGTGATGAGCGTAATTATTCCACTCATCGTCCAGCTTGCCGGTAATTTTGAACTGTTCTTTGTCAATACAATCGGCTTGCCTTTTTCTTCAGGCACGATAATTTATTTTGTCCTGTTGATTGGATTAATTGCTTATGGTTTGCACTATTCCCGTAAAAAGGGAAAGGTTGTATTAAATACAGCCATTTTGGCTTTTATGTTTATCCTGATCGGTTATTCTTCTTTCTTTATGCTGGTGATTCGTGCCAATGCCAATACGCCTATCAACGAAAACAATCCGAACAACGCCATAACCATGCTTGCCTACCTGAATCGTGAGCAATATGGCACATGGCCATTGATACATGGGCAATATTACAATGCCCCTGAAGTGGATCGTGAGGATGGCAAGCCGGTTTATATTAAAGATAATGAAAAGGGTAAATACATCATCACTGATTACCGGAGAGGGACGAAATCGGTGTATGATGATCGTTTTACTACGGTATTTCCGCGTATGTATTCGAATCTAAAACCCAGTCATATCCAAATGTATCAGCAGATTGCCGGAAGGGGAGGTATTCCCATTCGGGTGACCAAGCCTGATGGCAGCACCGAAGTGCTTTACCGGCCTACTTTTGGACAAAATCTGAAGTTTTTCTTTGAACACCAGATTGGTCATATGTATATGCGCTATTTCTTCTGGAATTTTGTGGGAAGGCAGAATGACATAGAAAGTCAGGGTGAATTTGAAAATGGGAACTGGATCAGCGGGATAAATTTCATTGACAATATGCGGCTTGGAAATCAGAGTGATCTGCCCAGAAGTATGGAAAATCCTGCCCGTGCACGATTTTACTTCCTGCCTTTGTTGCTGGGCCTGGTGGGGCTGTTGTATCAACTAAACAAGCATTCGCGCGATACCTGGATCGTATTTCTGTTGTTCTTTATGACCGGCCTGGCCATCATCATTTACCTTAATCAAACACCATATCAGCCGCGAGAGCGGGATTACGCCTATGCCGGCTCTTTTTATGCTTTTGCGATTTGGATAGGTTTTGGTGTGTTGTCGCTCTTTGAGATGATAAGAAAATTCCTAAAGAATAAGCAAATAGCTGCTGTTATTGTAACGGTGGTGTCATTGTTACTTGTTCCGGCCATCATGGCCAAAGAAGGCTGGAAAGGTCACGACCGTTCCGGTAAAACAGCTGCCCGCGATTTTGCCATGACTTATATGGCGCAATGTGAGCCTAATTCGATCTTGTTTACGAATGGTGATAATGACACTTTCCCACTTTGGTATGTTCAGGAAGTGGAAGGCTTCAGGACGGATATGCGCGTTGTGAATTATATGCTGTCATCCGGCGATTGGTATGTGCATCAGCTGGGTAAGAAGGTTTACGATTCTGACCGACTCCCGTTGACATTGAAGCCAGAACAATATAACAAAGGGGTGAATGAAGTACTTTTTGTTGTTGAAAGGATTAAAGGCCCGGTAAATCTAAAGGAAGTAATTGACTTTGTTGCCAACGAAAGTGATCAGACCAAATTGCCTATGCAATCGGGAGAGCGTATCAATTATGTTCCTACCAAGAAGATCAGATTAAAAATTGACAAAGAAGCCGTTATCCGTAGTGGCACTGTTCCCGAAAGTATGCACGATCAGATCGTGGATGAGATTGTATGGGATATTCGTCAGAGTGCTTTGTTCAAAAATGATTTGATGCTGCTTGATTTAATCGCAACCAATAACTGGGAACGCCCGATTTACTTTGCCAATCCCAATAGTGTGAGCAAGGTGCTGGATGTGGATGAGTATTGCCATATGGAAGGTGTTGTTTACCGGTTTATGCCTGTTAAGGCCAAAGAATATTATAAGAATCTAGGCGGTGTTTATACCGATGGTTCCTATGATTTATTGGTCAACAAAGCAAAATGGGGCAACCTTAATGATCCAAAAGTGACGGTTGATCGCGAAAGTTACCGCAATGCAACCATGATGAAGCAAAGTTATATGCGCCTTGCACAGGCATTGATAAATGAAGGAAAGAAAGATTCGGCAGTTGTGGTTTTGGATAAAAGTCTGGAGTTTTTTCCCCCCGAGAAGATCACCTATGATTTTTATATGTTGCCCTGGGTAGAAATTTATTTTGAAGCCGGTGCTACCGAAAAAGCCATTCAGGTAACAAGAACTATGTCTGAGAGATACCTTGAAGATCTTGGATATTATGCCAGTCTTGATAGCCGTTTTGACAGCTATTATGATCAGTCGATGCAGGAGGCACTTGCTGTTTTGCAACGTCTGTCGCAGTTGGCTTCACAGTATGGTCAAAAGGAATTGGCAACCGAGCTGGACGATGCTTTTGTAAGTCAGCTGCAACTGATGGGATATCAATAGAAAGTTTTTAAAGTAAAAAAATCCCTGTCATTTAATTGGCGGGGATTTTTTTTGTGTTTAAACTTTTCGTTTTTTCCAACCCTGGTACCATATGGCTATTCCTCCGATGATAAAAGGAATGCTAAGCCATTGTCCCATGTTAAGCGTCATATTGGCTTCGAAGCCAACCTGCGGTTCTTTCAGAAATTCGATCAGCAAGCGGGAGCCAAAAATGGCGATCAGAAAAATACCAAAGAGAAAGCCAGGCTGTTTCTGCCCCATATCTTTTTTGAAATAGCTCCGGTATAAAAAGAAAAAAGTAGCCAGATAAAACAGTCCTTCATATAATTGAGTAGGATGTCGCGGATCGGTTCTCAAAACAGGATCAGAAGCTCTGACGAATTCAAAACCCCACGGAAGTGTCGTGATATGCCCAAAAATTTCGGAATTCATCAGATTGCCTGTCCGGATAAAAAAGCCGGCCAGGGCGACAACAATTACGATGCGATCCAAAATCCAGATCAGCGGTTTATGCTGTTTTTTACTAAAGAAATACAAGGCAATTATAATCCCGATGGCTGCACCATGACTGGCCAATCCGCCTTCCCATACTTTGAGGATGTCAATTGGATTTGCCAAATAATACGATGGTTCGTAAAACAAACAATGCCCAAGACGAGCCCCCACAACAGTGGCTACGATCATATAAGTCGAAAGCTGATCCAGTACTTTGATGCCAATCTTTTCGCGTTCAAGGATCTTTTGCATGATGTAATAACCCACCACAAACGAAGCAGCGAAAAGTGCTCCGTACCATCTAACGCCACGGCCTCCCAATAAGGGCAGCCAATCCGGAAAACTGAACATCTCGGGTGAGACATTCCAGACAATGTAGTTTAGCATGAGTTGTTATTTTAAAACAAAAGTAAAGGAAATTTCTAGTTTGTATCCCTATTTACGCTCAAAACCAGTATTCCTTAAAGATCGATTGATGCTGCACGTATTACTTCTGGAATTTCAAAGCCGTTGATATTCAATATTCGGGAAGCCTTTTACTCCTTGATTATTATAAAATGAAACGAACCTCATTTTGTACAAATCGCCATTTTGTGTTCGGATGATGTAGGTCCAGTTCGGATTAACGACATAATTTACTACACCACTTTCCACATCACCTTCCACATCTTTCCAGTTGTAGCCAATGCGATCCATTTGTCGGGTGTAACTTAGGTTTTCGGCTACTGCCTGATCAATTTCATCAAAGTGAAATGCTGTTTCAAAGGCGGTTTCGGTTTCAAAAGGATTTAATAACACGCCTGTAACCAAATAAGGATAAGGTTCGCCTTCATTGGTAAAAAGCAGCGTAGTGTATTGTGTAAAGAGCAGATCATAATCATTTTGCAGCGGTTCCACCTGTATTTGCTCACTGCTTTGAAAAGAATAATACACTTTGTTGTAGCCCTGTTCTTTTTGCACAATTGCCTGCGTTAGTGCTGTGTTGTTTAGGTTGGAATAGGTAAAATAGTAACGGCCATTTACAAGGCTGTCGAACTTTATTTTTCTGTATCCCAACAAATTACCTGCTTCATCATAACCTCTGTCGATAACATATACTTTTTGGGAATAGCTGGTATCGTTTTCGCTGAACTGAATCCAGTTTTTCAAGACAGTGGAATCAGGATTGCCACTGGAAGGATCAAATAACATAGTTAATCCGGTTGCAGAATTTACTTCTGTAGGGTTAGTTGTCGCGGTTTCGCCGGCCAACATATAGTTGGCTGTATTTAGCCAAATCCTGCATCCGTTTTCCGTGGCATCAAAAGCAAGATCCCATGAAGTTTTGTGGTTGCTGCTAACGATGGCTGAATCGCTTAATCTGAAGTAAACCTGATTCTTGTATAATTTTACCTGATTGTCTTCAATCGCTGTTATTGGAATAATGACCGAAATTTTATTGCCTCTGTCATGTGGTGTAATCCTTTCATCTTCTTTGAAACAGGAGGAGAACAACAGTGGAAATACAATTAACAGCATGAATATTTTTCGCATCAGTTAAATCTTTTGAATGAAATGTTAAGCTGAACAAAGAATGTACGTCCCCAGCCAGCCATACTTGTTTCGCCTCCGCCGGAATGTATTTCTCCCATTGAAGTATTTCCTCTTACATCAATATTTTTAACATCAAAAAGGTTTTTTACACCGGTCTGTATGGTGAGCTGGTTTTTCCAGAATTGGCGACTAACCGACAAATCCATGGTATGATAGGTAGAGATTATTTTTTTTAATGCTTGATCATCAGCACCTATAAAAATTTCCGGATATTCACCATTGTTTTTGTAATACACATTGAAACGCAATTGGGTCTTTCGCCAAAGGTAGTTGAGCTGGCTCATCACATCGGTTGAATACACCATTTCGTTTTCGGATACATTATTGAAAATCTGATTTCTGCCCGTTTGTCCCATACCGAGTTTTATTTCGAGCCAGGGATATATGCGGTTATTAAAATTGATCTGATAACCTTGTGTTATGTATTGATTTAAATTTACATAAGTAAATAATGAGGAAGAATGATCCAAAGACGCCAATATGATGCTGTTGTTGATGTTGTTGTAAAAAATACTTAACTCGGCACCATAGTCGTAAGTTGGTTTTTCGTGATGATATTTCAACGAAAGGTTAAAATTTTTAGAGTCTTCTGCTTTAAGATTTTCATTGCCTCTGATATTGTGATTCACATCTACAAATTCCAGATAGAGCTCTTTGAGCGATGGTGCTCTGAAACCTTTTGCCAGGGAGGCTCTCAAACTGAGTTCCTCTGAAAGGTCGTATTTGGCATTAAGCGAATAAACCAAAGGAGCTTTGTATTTTGTGTTGTAAGAATAACGCAGGCCGGGCTGAATCATCAATCGCAGTGATGGTTTGATTTTAACACTCAAAAAAGCTGCATAATCACCCAGAACCTGTTCTTTGTTTAAAATTCGCCTTCCGGTTCCGGTTTCATAATTCAAATCAATGCCAAGCTGGTAGTTAAAAGGTGAATTTTCAGTGCTTTTACTAAATTCAGCTCTCAGCAGATACTGACCAAAACTGGAAGTGTCCTGATTATCTGAATCCAGTGTAAGATACTCTTCGAGTGTGGTAAGATCCTTTAAATAATTATTTTTTATTCGGTCATAATATGCATAAGAAGCAAGAACATTCAGGTATCGGTTTTCGAAAAGTTTAGTCTGAATATCGGCTGTTGCAGTGAAACGATTTGTAGTGAAATGATTGTCAAAAGCTGTTTCATAATAGGAAGGTAAAAGCTCGCCTTTATGAAGTAAGAATTCATTAAAGTAGGATGCAGTCACTCTGGCACGCAAGCTATTGTGGTTATATGCCAGGCTTGCATCTGCATTATATTGTCTTTTTGGTTTCCATTGCTTGGCCCGGCTGGTATCTACTACACTGTAGCCACCAAAAAAATTACGCGCACCGGCCAGCGATCCGCTCCAGCGGTTTTTCTTCAAGGCGATGTCGGCATTAAAATTGTAAATGCCAACCGATTCTGTATAGGCTCCGACATTGGTTTGCAGACTAGTATAATTATTTTCTTTGGTGATAATATTGATTACACCAGCCAGTGCATTACTACCATAAATAACTGACATCGGCCCTTCGATAATTTCTACGTGGCCTACATTGTACAGATTCAACTGACTCAGATCGATATCGCCATTCATTCTTCCGATAACCGGAACACCATCAATTAAAAACTTCACATGCTCGCCTCCCAAACCCTGCAAGGTGATCCCTGATCCTAAAACACCATCATTGGATGAACGAATATTAAGCTCGGTAGCCATTAATTCTTTCAGGTTGTTAGATGCTTTTTGTTCAATTTCACGTGCTCCGATCACCTTTACCCTGAAAATGGATTTATCAACGGCCTGCGGGGTATATTGCCCTGTAACCACCACTTCATCCATATTGATACTGGTGGATTGCAACATCACTTTTTTTAGCTCTCCGGGTTTAATTGTATCCGTATGGGTGTGATAACCCACATAACTAACTGTAAACGTTCCTGTTGAGTTAAGCGGGTTTGCAGTATAACCATTAAGATCAGTTAGCCCGGTATGTGATTTGCCTGTGTGTAATGATTTAAACAGCACATGCGCAAAAGCAATGGCTTCGTTGTTTCGCTGATCTTTGAGTAAGATTCCTGTTTGCTGGTTTTGTCCGATTACGACAAAACCAGCAAACAGTATGATTAGGAGGAGTTTTACTCGTCTAATCATAGGTTACTTTACTATTAATTGCTGTGAATAGACTTTTTCAGCAGTTCTTACTTGTAAGAGATAGAGGCCTTTTTTGAATTCCTGCACCGAGAACTTTAAAGTGTTAGCGGAATTCATTTGTTCTTGCTGAAGCAGCAAACGTCCGGATAAGTCGTAAATTTCAAGCGTCACTTTTTCAGTTGCTAGTCCGGTAAGGTCGATATTTACCTGATCAGAAGCCGGGTTAGGGAATATACGAATTTCAGCATCAGCAATGTTTTCAGAGACATTAACCATTGAAATTAACTCATGGCTGAATACGGTTTTGCCTTCACCCATCCCACTGAACGAAATAGGTACAAATTTGTAAATATCGCCTTTAAGACTTTGCACAAAATATACAAGTGAATCTGTCACAGAATAGCTGAAAGTGTTCATATCGAAGTATTTCCAGTCGCTGCCAATCACAGTTTTGTAAAATTCCATGGGCTGGGCATACCACTCAACAAAATCAGGCGAAACAGGATGATTTTCGTTGGCACCTGTTCCAACATTGTTCAAAACACCAACCACAACATAATTGGATGGATTCCCATCATTATCAAAAACAATCCCCATATAGCGACTGAACATAAGGTCCCAGCTGTCCTTGGCAGGTTCGCGATCAATCACCATACCGATCGAGAGATTGTAATACACAAATAATTTTTCTTCGTAAGGCGAAACATCAAGTGTTTCAGAAAATTGATTTGTTCCGTCCAGATTAGCCACGGTGAAGTAAAAGGTGTTATTTGTGCTGTTTTTGCGTTCGATCCAGAGTTTTTTATAGGATCCGTTAGCCAATTTAACGATGTAGATAGAATCGCCAACAACATCGTGTGAAACCATATTGTAAATACCCCAGCCATAATCGGGATGGCCAAGTGCATTGCGGTTAAAAGCACCATCTTCCCAGATGGTATCTGAATTGTAGAGCCTTTTCCAGCCGGCCATTCCTGTTGTGTCAATAGCATTCCAGCTTGAGGTATCTCCATTACCATAGGTGACGAGTTCGGTTCCTATGCCATCATTGATTATTACACCGGCACTCCAGGTGTTGGTATAAAATCCGATGTCCCAGGTATTGCGCTCTGCTGAAGCAACAACACCATTTTCGAAACTATACCAAACGTCATTGGCATAGCCTTGTCCCATTGATACAGAATCTTTTACAGGATTTGCCTTTGTGGTAAGGCTGAAGAACAGGAGAGATATTACAGTAAAGTAAAATATATATTTTTTCATAATAAGTTCAAATTGAATAAGATAAATAATAAATTGCCCAACCTGTTTCGTTAGGTTAAGCTAATAATTTCCAAATAGGTTATTGGGATTGAAAAAGTGGAAAGTCAGGTTAGGGGTGGGGCTCGCAGGCCGCAGATCGTGTGATGGAAAGGCAGGATAGCTTTTACCATTAGTCTGGCATAACAAAGCAGGATATACTTTCGGGCAAAGGTTTGCTCTTTTGTCTCACAAATTGCCAGTGTGGCATTATTGTTCCAGCTGTCTGTTTTATCCGTGCCTTTGGATGTCTTAAAACTAATTGTTTTGCCGTCGTCCTGCGATTTGGGTTTGGTAAAAGGATCTTGCTCGTCAAAAAACTTCACACCAAACATGACCTCCTGGTGATAGGTAATCAGATCGCCGATAACCATCCAAAAGATGGAAAATGCTATCAACAATTTAACTCCTCTATATACCTTTACATTAGTCATATTCGCTGCAAATAAAGCAATTTTTTTTTAATGGTGTCAATACCTGATTTAGGGGATTAAATGAAGGCTTTTTTCAAATCTGTCACCCATTTCTGAATGCGTTTGTCTGAAAGATCGGCCTGATGGTGTTCGTCGAGAACCAGACCAACGAACTTTCCGTCTTTTTCGGCCAGCGAAAAATAAAAGTTATAACCCTCTTTGGGCCATTCGCCAACAACAACAGATTTGTCGGGCAAACGACAGTACATGGTTCCTAATCCGTCAACAAAACTTTCGGGATATTCTTCCTGATCTCCGAGTCCGAAAAGGGCTACCTTTTTGCCTTTGAAATCTATTTCATTCAGGTCGTCGATAAAGTGCTCCCAATCGTCTTGCATATCCCCAATACCCCAGGCAGAGGTTCCAAAAACCAGGTTTTCGTATTGAGTAATTGTCTTTACGTCAGACTCGTGAATGTTGTGCAAATGGGCATCTTTACCCAAAGCGTTTTTGATTTTTTCTGCCATTTTACGGGTTGTTCCGGAAGTGGAACCATAAAATATTCCTACTGGTTTCATATTGATTTTTACTGCTTATCTTGTTAATAATTTTTCTGTCTTATCCATAAGTTCTTAGCTTTCATCAAATACTTTAATGAAAACTAAATGATTCACAAGCGGCTGCAAATTTACACTAAAATAACAATTCAGATTTCAAAAGGTTTGTTTTGATTATCAAACACCCTGTACTTCTTCCAGCTTAATGAGCTGATTAAGAATGGCATAAACGGTTAAACCCGAAACTGTTTTGATGCCAAGTTTTCGGGTAATATTTTTCCGGTGAGTCATTACCGTATGAGCACTGATAAAGAGTTTGTCAGCAATTTCGTTGTTGGTATTTCCAAGAGCAACAAGTTTTAAAATGCTGATTTCCCGTTCGCTGAGGCTTGTGTTTTCGGTTTCAGAATTTCCGTTATGTATCAGCCTGAGTGATTTTTCCATTATTTTATTCAGTTCAGATTTTTCAGCATCAAGATTAAGAATCTGATCGAATTTACCTTTTATGTGGGTTGGGGCATCAGACTCAATCAGGCCAATGTAGTAAGGTTCGAAAATATTTTCGTTTCTGCGGGGAAGATTAATCAATCGTATTACAAGCTTTGGATTTAATAAAACCAGGTCGGGATTAATCCGGTTTACCAGTTTGTCCAAATCATCTACCGGTGCATCAAATTCTTCAATTCTATATGGCTGCCCCTGACTGCTCAACAGGGTTTTTAACCCTTCCCTGATCAGAAATGAAGGTTCGATCAGTAAAATGCAAATTCGGTTAGACATTGCTGCCATGATTTGCAAAACGTGAGTGAAATTCTTTTTCCATATTTTCAACTATAGGAACGAGTATCAGGTCTTCGATATGTCCGTGATTATTCAGGTCGCTTTCCAATTCGAAAATTTCATGCAAAATCAGGTTGAGCAACTTATAATTGCTTACAGGAGGCAAATATTTAATGAGGATGTTTTTGAGGTCGAAGAGTTTTGATTCAACATCATCATGATCTTCCTCATATTCATTAATGCTGTATTTATGTAAATCGTCAAACGTTTCCTGAGATGATCGTGGCGAATCCAGTACTTTTTCGAGGCGTAATACATAAGGATAAACGCCTTGTTCCTCTTTATTGATGTGATTGGTAAGCTCGCGCCGATACTGATCAAAAAAATTTTTTACTAAATTACGGTGGTTTTCTTCAAAACCTGAACATTGAACTATCTCGCTGATATATTGGCCTATCTCCGGTATTTTGACATCGAGATAATAGGAATGGGTTTTTCGCAGATACTCAATGAGCATACTGGCTTTGAAACTTTGTAAATGCCTGAGCGGAAAATAGGTAGGATCGTGGAATGTGTTCACAATCTCAAGAAAAAAGTTGAGGTTTATCTTGTGATCCTTGCATACAACTTCAACAGTTCGCTCACCAAATCCCAAATAAATATCAAAGCGATTGAGTACGGGCAGGAGGTGATGGTTCATATGAATAACCTCAGCCATTTTTAAATCCTTGTTTATTCGCATGGAATAGCTTATTTAGAATGATTCTGCAAATTTACGAAATTCCAAGAAGCTTAAGCTGATCCCTTAAAATTGTTGCCAGTTTTTGAGGATTATTCTCCGGTAATTCTGGCCGGACTTGAGTTGCCACATCAAAAAGGTCAGAAAGGCTGATTTGCTCCTGATCAATGGTCTTAAACCAGTTTCTTTCGGCAAGATAACCAGCCAGATATTCCTGCTCTGTCTGGCCTGGAGTTGGTATTAGTACAGCTGTCCTTTTTAAACTAACCAGATCCATTATGGTTGAATAACCACCTCTGCAAACCAGCTTTTTCGACCTGCTGATCAACTGAACAAATTCCTCATCAGACGCATGGTTTAGCAATCGTAAATTCTTGGAGAATTGTATATTATCATGATTTTGTGGTAATCCACGTAAAATCACACACTCATGACCGGTATCTGAAAGAAGTTTGATAAGCCTTTGTTCCAGCAAACTTCGTTGAGGCTCAGGCCCAGAAAGTATAACCAATAAATCAATGTCTTTTTTTGTTGTGATTGTGGTATTGGCATTGAATCTGCTTAAAATGCCCAAATAAACGGCAGGAATAAAATTTTCCGGAATCAGCGAAAGTTCTCCCGAAAGATTTTTCCCGGGATCAAAATCAGGGATCCAACACTGGTTGAAATTCTTTATAAGCTTGTGATTCATCTTGTTGGCAACCGGCCTGAGAAATCGAAAGCCTGCTGGAAGTTGCAGGTTAATTTGGTGAGTAAGGATTACCGAGGGGACTTTTTTGTGCCAGGCACCAAAACGATTGTCTGATAGGATAAGGTCAATTTTTCTGCTTTTCAGCATCCGAGCCACAAAACTTCTGTCGCGATAATAGTATCTTAGGGCGGTTGGCATTTGAAGTAAAAGTTTCAAAAACTGCTGTTTACTTTTGGCGTAACCCGGCTCGAAACCTTTGAAACGAATCCATTCCAATTCCGGAAACTGTTTTTTTAAAAACGCCAGTGGAGCCTGATCCGCAGCAATAATTATCTGGAAGCCCATTTGTTGTAAACTACGTAGCAGAGGTACAGACCGGCTGGCATGGCCAAGACCCCAGTTTAGCGGGCAAAAAAGAATTGTCTTCTGTTCTGGCAAAGCTGGTTTTAGTGCAAATGTACAAGATTTTTCTACCTGTGGAGATAGCTCAAATGGCATAAATGATTTATTTTTGGCGACCATGACAGACCAACTACTCTATCAGATCGCCCTTACGCTTATTCCCGGCATTGGGGATGTTAACGGCAAAAAACTCATTGCTTATTGTGGTGGACCAGAGGCGGTTTTTAAGGAGAAAAGGAGCAGTTTAGAGAAAATCCCCGGAGTTGGAAAGCAAACCATTAGTACATTGCTCAATCAGCAGGTTTTTGGAAGGGCAGAAGAGGAGTTGAAGTTTATTCAAAAACATGAAGTCACACCGCTTTTTTATCTGGATAAAAGATATCCCCGAAGGCTGAAGCATTGCGCCGATAGCCCAATGATGTTGTATTTTAGGGGGAACATCGATCTTAATGCGGAACGCATGATTGGTATTGTGGGTACGAGAAATGCTACTTCCTATGGCCGGCATTTGTGTGAGCAACTCACCGAAGAACTTAAAACTGAAGATGTTGTGGTAATCAGTGGGTTAGCATATGGAATTGATACTTATGCTCATCGTTCTGCCTTAAAGGCCGGATTGGCTACAGTGGGTGTATTAGCGCATGGCCTGGATCGCTTATATCCGGCAGCAAATAAAAACCTGGCGGCCAAAATGCTGGAGAATGGAGGTTTGATCACCGATTTTGTCAGCAAAACGAACCCCGACAGAGAAAATTTTCCCAAACGTAATCGTATTGTGGCTGGCATGGTTGATGCACTGATTGTTGTTGAATCTGCCAAAAAAGGCGGTGCGTTGATTACGGCTGATATTGCAGGTTCGTACAACAGGGATGTGTTTGCTTTTCCGGGTCGTGTGGGCGATACTTATAGTGAAGGATGTAATTTTTTGATACGAACCAACAGGGCTGCTATGATCGAACATGCGGCTAATTTGAGGTATATGATGGGTTGGGAAGCTCCGCAAAAAGGAAAAGCTGTTCAAACCAAACTTTTCAGAGCCTTCAACGAGGAAGAGCAATTGGTTTTGGATGCTTTCGAAAACGAATCATCACAGGAACTGGATCAGCTGCTTGTTAAAACACGACTTACCGCTTCAAAAATGGCTTCGGTATTGCTGGGTCTGGAATTTGATGGTATCCTGACGGCATTGCCCGGAAAACGATATCAAAAAGCGAATTAGACTTTTAATCGCGTGAATTTTTTTCCGGCTTAATGTTAGTTGATTTAATCGCTAAGAGCAGCGCAATAAAGAAAATGCCTATTCCATAAAATATTAGAATCGTCTTTTCTGAGGTGAGGAATCCAAAATAGTAAAACCCCATGAAAAAACTCGCTGCTCCAAGTCCGGTCAGGGAGTCGATTAACCTGTTTTTTCTGTATTTTCCCATGCCAACAAAAAATCCCATGATGATGCTAAAAAACAAACAAGCCAAAGGAAGTGAGTAAATTAAGGCCGGTGAGGGCTGCCTGGCAAATAACCCAATATCAAAAAGTGGAACGGCTAAAGTGCTAAATCCCAATGAGATTAGCATGGCATATAGCACCCCATCAAGAGGAGTGTTAAAACTCTTTAAAGGAAGAAAGCAATAACGTAATACAATAAAAATTCCGAATTGGGATCCAAATCCAATAATCACAAAGCTATAAAAACCACTGCGCTTCAGGTTTTTAAGCTGATCATAACCTAAAGTCTCCGCAAGCAAATCAAAAAGAAACAAACTCACAACAGTGATCAACCCAAGTCCGAAAGCCTGGTACAGATGTTTATTCGAGTTAATTTGAAACTTTTTGTTAAGGTACAAAACCAGTAAAATGGCCAGAACCGGTGCTTGTAAATAAGATAAAATTGAAGCAATAGTCATACGTTTGGGTTGTTTTTTACGTTTACAAT
Organism: Bacteroidales bacterium; assembly: GCA_028704385.1. Lineage (GTDB taxonomy): Bacteria > Bacteroidota > Bacteroidia > Bacteroidales > F082 > UBA5536. The sequence goes on from JAQVLA010000001.1 coordinate 291,070, forward strand.
GATGCATCAAAGATACAATTTCTGGATTATCTGCAGCATTTTTCTTTGGTTGATTCACAATTTTATCTACCGGAACTTATGGCGGAGCAGAATCAGAATAATACTATTTTTGTCGGCGGAATTAATATTGAAAAACAGCTTATTGCCAGTAAAACAGTTGTTTTTTATTAAACGATCAATCCATTGGAAAAAGGCCTTGTCATTCGTTCGACCGGAAGTTGGTACACTGTTTACACGGAAGCTGGCTACCAGCGATTATGCAGGTTAAGGGGCAAGTACAGGATTAAGGATATCCGCACTACCAATCCAATAGCTGTGGGCGATCATGTGAAAATCAGCATGGAGGAAGGGAAAGAAACTGGAATTATTGAATTGATTGAAGATCGCCGGAATTTCATTATCCGGAAGGCGACCAATTTGTCTAAGGCTGCACATATCGTTGCGGCAAACCTGGATCAGGCGCTGCTGGTTGTTACCCTGCAAAATCCAAGAACATCAACCGGATTCATGGATCGCTTTTTGGTCACTGCAGAGGCCTATCATCTGCCTGTTACACTGGTTTTTAATAAGTATGACCTTTTGGACGAAAAAGCTATTGGCAATCAGCAAAAGCTGATTGACTGTTATGAAAAAATTGGCTATCACTGCCTTGAGGTTTCAGCTGTTAGTGGTTTTGGCCTCGACCGGCTTATTCAAACACTTAAAGATAAAGTCAGTCTGTTTTCAGGCCATTCGGGGGTTGGGAAATCAGCCCTGATTAATGCCATCGACCCGGCTTTGAATCTGAGGATTGGTGAAATCTCTGAATATCACGCAAAAGGTAAACATACTACAACCTTTGCCGAAATGCATCCTTTGGTTTTTGGCGGATGGATTGTTGACACACCGGGAATAAAAGAATTTGGATTGTTTGATCTTGAGAAAGAGACGCTTGCACAGCGTTTTCCGGAAATGCGTGAGCGTATGCTTCAATGTCGTTTTGCAAACTGCACACACCGGCATGAACCTGGCTGTGCTGTTAAAGAAGCCCTTAAAGCTGGCGAAATTTTCGAATTCAGATATAACAATTACCTGAATATGTTGTTGGATAATGAATCAAAATAAGGTTTGAAATGATAGCCAAACACATGATAACTGATGGTGTTATGCCCTTGCGAACAAGCGATACAGCTCGTACAGCACTCAGTTGGATGGAGGATCTGAGGGTAATGCACGTGCCCATTGTTAACGAGTCGCGCTTTCTGGGACTGCTTTCAGAATTTGATATTTATGATTACAATCACCTGGATGAGCCGATAGGGAGCCATAAATTGTCCTTGAATAATCCCTATGTGTATGAATATCAACATATTTTTGATGCGCTCAGGGTGATGGATGATTATAAGTTAAGTCTGATTCCTGTGCTGGATGAACATCAGAACTATTTAGGATGTATTACTTTGCAATCGTTGTTGGAACATTTTGCTCAATCTTATGCATTGGCCGAACCTGGTGGTGTGGTTGTGCTGGAGATGCCGGTAAATAATTATATGCTTTCGGAGATTGCACGACTGGTGGAAGATAATGACGCAAAAATTTTAAGTGTCTTTACACGTTCAGATGACGACTCATCCAGTTTGCAGGTTTCACTTAAGCTGAATAAAATAAATATTGCTCCAATTCTTCAAACTTTTAACCGTTATCAGTATCAGATCATCGCTTTTTATAGTGAACACTCTGATCAGGATGACCTTCGCGATCGCTACGAATCGCTGATGAATTACTTAAATATATGAGAGTTTTCCTCTTGTTTCTTGCTTTGATGGGATTTGTAGCAGTAAATGCCCAGATTGTTGTAGTTAACGATTTGTATGATTGCGAAGGATCTGATCATTCACAGATTAGTGTTGGAGAAATTAGCCTGAGCGGAAACGATGTTACCCGTGATAAAATTATTTTCAGGGAATTGGAGTTTCAATCAGGACAAAAGCTTACTTTTTCAGAACTGTGTGAGCTCGCTACCTTATCGCGCGAGAATTTAATGAATCGGTCACTATTCAATTTTGTTTATGTTGATTTGATACCGGACGGAAAGGACAAAGCTCTTATAAACATTAAGATCAGCGTGATAGAGCGTTGGTATATCTGGCCCTTGCCAATATTTGAGCTGGCCGACAGAAATTTTAATGCGTGGTGGCAAACCAAGGATTTTAACCGGGTCAATTATGGGGCGTTTATAACGCATAATAACTTCAGAGGTAGGATGGAAAAGCTACAACTCTTGCTACGTGCAGGATATAATCAGAACTATTCCCTGCTCTACGAAATTCCTTACCTCACTGCGAAACAAAATTTTGGAATCGGGATTGAAGGCGGATATTCCCGTAGTCGTGAAATTGCCTACAGAACTATTGATAACGAACAACTTTATTACAAAAATGAAACCGGTTATGCCCAGGAAAGACTCTTTTTGAAGGCCATTTTTAGTTATCGAATCGGATACCGTAACTCACATTTTCTCTACCTGAGCTTTGATCGCTATTCTTTTGCTGATTCGCTGGTTGGACTTAATCCTGATTTTATGGCTGCTGAGGGTCATAAATCATCCTTTTTGGCACTTCAATATATTTTTAAACATGATTATAGGGATAATAAGGCGTATCCTATTGAAGGCCATTACTTTGATTTTGAATTTATGAGGTTTGGTTTTGGTTGTTCAACTACTTCGCCTGATTTTCATTTCGCCAAAACAACCTTTGACTGGTACACTCCCATTTCAGGACGCTGGTATTGGGCTTCCAGTGTTACAGCAAAATTTTCGGGCGGTAAAACCCAACCTTACTATTTGCGTAAGGCACTGGGATTTCAGAACGACTTTGTGAGATCATATGAGCTTTATGTGATTGATGGCGACAACTTTGGAATTTTTAAGAACAACCTAAAATTCAATTTTATTAAACCGAAAGTACGCAACTTGCCGCTTATCCCGACTGAGAAATTCAGCAAGATACATTATGCAGCCTATTTGAATTTATTTTTGGATATGGGATATGCAGGAGCTATGATTCCTGAACCTTCCAATCCATTAAATAATCAATTGCTTATTGGTACAGGAATTGGCCTTGACCTGGTTACCTACTACGATATGGTTTTCAGGTTCGAATATTCACGTAATCGCCTGAATGAATTTGGTTTTTTTATTCATTTTATGGCACCGATATAAATTTTGGTTGTTTTTATTGACTGGCATTGATTGGATTTATTTTGTAATTAACATCAATTCAGGTTTGAAACCATAATAGCATAGTGTAAAAAATGTTAAACCGGCAATAAGACGCATTAAAATTCGTAACCTTGCGGCTTGTGGCTTCTATCTTATAAACCATGAAAATTGCACTTTTTGGTAAGAATTTTACAGGTGATCGTACACCATTTTTAAAACAACTTGTCGAAGGGTTACTCCGGCATCATGTTGATATAATGGTTTACAGACCCTTTTATGAGTTAATAAAATTATCTGTTTTACAAGGTGTTACGGTTGATGTTTTTGATACCCATCAGGAATTATCGGCTTCGGCTGATATGGTATTTTCAATCGGTGGTGACGGCACTTTGCTCGATACACTGCCTTTGATACGGGAATCAGGCATTCCGGTTTTAGGGATTAATATGGGCAGGCTTGGGTTTTTGTCCAGTATCTCAAAGAATGAAATTGAATGGGCAATAAATCAGGTTATTAATGGCAATTATACACTCGAAAAAAGAAGCCTGATCGCACTCGAAAAGCCTGACGATTTGTTTCCTGTGGTCAATTATGCTTTAAATGAACTTACCGTTTTTCGCAAGGAGACTACCTCACTCATTGTCGTTCAGGTATATGTGAATGATTATTTTGTCAATGCTTATTGGGCTGATGGATTGATAGTTGCAACACCAACTGGGTCAACGGCTTATTCCTTAAGCGCAGGTGGCCCGATTTTAGCTCCGCAGTCGTCCAGTTTTGTAATCACGCCAATTGCTACGCACAATTTAAGCGTGCGTCCTATCGTTATACCCGATGATAGCCTGATTAAGTTACGCGTAGCAGGCCGCCACACTTCTTATACACTTAGCATGGACTCGCGGATGGCAGATATGGACGACTCAGTTGACATCATCATTCGAAAAGCACCTTTTGATTTGAATATGGTGGCAATGGAAGCCAAGGATTTTTTTGGAACAATAAGGGATAAGCTTTTGTGGGGGCTTGATATCAGAAATTAATGAGGCTTAGACTTAAAAAAAATGATAATTTTGCAAACCATCAATTCGACAATAAATTGTTAATCAGTAATTTTTATTTTATTGCACAGCAACAGGATGGTATGAAACAATATGATGAATAGCCAAAAAGCTTTTTTAGGTTTACTACTGATTGGATTTTTACTTCTTCCAAGTGTGCAACAGGCACAGGACCTGGAAGTTGGTCTTTTTGGAGGTGTAAATTATTATGTTGGCGATATCAATCCAGCTAAACAATTCAGCCAGCCCGAACCGGCTTTTGGTTTGATAGCACGTTATAATATAAATACCCGTTGGTCTTTCAGAGCCAGCATCACAATGGGCAAACTTGTTGGCAATGATACCATTGTTAAATTTAACGCAAAACGCCAGCTTGCTTTTGAAACCCGGGTGAATGACTTTAGCCTGATTGCAGAATTTAATTTCTTCGATTATTTCACCGGCAGCAAAAAAGATTACGTAAGCCCTTACATTTTTGGTGGCATCTCGGTGTTTTCGTTCAATCCGAAACACCCCGATGGCACAGATTTGCAATCCATAGGAACTGAAGGACAGCAAGATACTGATTCAAATGGTAACCGTTTGGGACCTGCACCCTACAATAAATTTTCATTTTCAATTCCTTTTGGAGTTGGCATAAAGTATAGTCTGGGCAAACGTGTTGGATTGGCAGTTGAATGGCGTATGCACAAAACATTTACCGATTATCTGGATGATGTTAGTACTACCTATGCCGAACTGCCCGCTGCAAAACAAGCTTATGCTGATCCTGCAGGAAGTTTTGATGCCGGCATGAAACGTGGTGACGAAAGTAACAGGGATTGGTTTAGTTATGCGGGTGTAACACTTACTTACAAATTTGACTTGAGAGGGAAACAAAATTGTGATAATTTTAATCAAACTAACCACTGATAATACTGCATGTCAGAGCAATTTCATACAAGCTTGAAAGAAAAGATTGACCTTGAACGGCTTCCAAAGCATATTGCCATCATCATGGATGGTAATGGCCGTTGGGCAAAGAGCAAGGGCAAGCCAAGAATTTTTGGTCATCAAAGCGGTGTAACAGCTGTTCGGGAAGCAGCTGAATCTGCTGCCGAACTTGGAGTTTCGTACCTCACGCTTTATGCGTTTTCAACCGAAAACTGGACGCGCCCGCGGATGGAAGTCAATGCCTTAATGCGATTGCTTTTGCAAACCATTAAAGATGAAGTGATTACTCTGAACAAGAACAATATTCGACTCAATGCCATTGGCGATTTGGATAGCCTGCCTAAGCTCAACAGAGAGCATTTGTTAAGGGCTATGGAACAAACCAGTCATAACAATCGGATGACGCTCACCCTCGCATTAAGTTATTCAAGCCGTTGGGAAATTATTCAGGCAGCCCGAAAGTTAGCGGACGAAGTAGAACGTGGTGAATTAAAAGCCGCAAATGTAGATCAGCAATGTATCGAGCGATTGCTAACTACTTATGGCATGCCCGACCCTGAATTGCTAATCCGTACCAGTGGCGAAACCCGTTTAAGCAATTTTATGCTATGGCAGATTGCTTATGCAGAATTATATTTTAGCAGGAAATTCTGGCCGGAATTTCGGAAAGCGGATCTTTATGAAGCCATTATCGACTTTCAGTGTCGCGAACGAAGGTTCGGGAAAACCAGTGAACAAATTACAAAGCAGAATAATAAGGAATGAGGAGAAAAGTATTGCCGGTATCGGCACCTAAACTGTTGGTATATTTATTGTTAGCTTTTGGTCTTTTAAGTTCTGTTTCGAGTCAGGCTCAGATTCAGATCGGTTCTGACCTTTCTGCATTTGATTATACTAAACCTAAAGATTACGAGATTGGAGGCATTAATGTTGAAGGAGTTAAATACCTCGATCAGAATGTTTTAATAATGCTTTCGGGGCTCACTGTCGGACAGAACATTAAAATTCCCGGCGATCCGATTACCGATGCTATTCGTAAACTTTGGGATCAGGGTTTATTTGAGGATGTTGCCATTTATGCCACTGAGGTGGTAGGGAATAGAATTTTTCTTGAAATACATCTAAAGGAACGACCCCGTGTTTCACGATTTTCTTTCGAAGGCCTGCGCAAGGGCGAGGCCGATGACATCCGCTCCAAAATTAACCTCACCAGGGGTGATGTTGCCACAGATCACCTGTTTGTCAGAACCAGAGATATTATCAAGGATCATTTTGCCGAAAAAGGATTTCTGGATACTAAGGTCCAAATTGATCAGATTCCTGACGAAACCCGTGAGAATTATGTGGACATGCTGATCAAGGTTGACAAGAATAACAAGGTCAAAATCGGAGAAATTGAAATTGACGGGAACAGCGATCTTACCGATGATCAGGTGCTGTCAGCAATGAAAGAGACAAAGATGAAAGGGGTACTGGATCCTCTAAATCCACTTGGCCCGATGGTTGTTAATACAACATGGGAGTTAGCAAATCTGAGGCCTTTGCGTGCGATTGGGCAAGTCAGTAATTATTTTACCGAAAATTTTCGCCCCAGAATATTTAAATCCTCAAAGTTTATTAAGGAAAATTACAGGGATGATAAGCTTGCCATCATCGAAAAATATAATGCAAAAGGCTATCGTGATGCAAGTATTACAGGTGATTCAATTTACAGGCTTGCGGATAACAGCCTGGGATTGAAATTGAAGATCAACGAAGGCGAAAGGTATTATTTCAGAAGCATAAAATGGGTTGGTAATACCAAATATGATAGCGAATTTTTAAGCACAATATTGGGCATCCAGGCAGGTGATGTATATAACAAAGAATTACTTTCAACAAACCTTACTTTCAATCCTAATGGATTGGATGTAAGCTCGTTATATATGGATGATGGCTATTTGTTTTTCATGGCAGATCCAATCGAAGTATTGGTCGAAAATGACTCAATCGATCTTGAGATACGCATCCGCGAAGGAAAACAGGCCCGTATCAGCAGAGTTTCAATCAAAGGGAATACCAAAACAAATGATCATGTTGTGATCCGTGAGTTACGCACCCTGCCAGGACAGTTGTTTAGCCGCGCCGATATCATTCGTACGACACGTGAGCTGGCACAACTTCGGTATTTTAATGCTGAAACAATCATACCCGATGTACAGCCAAATCAAGCTGACGGTACAGTTGATATATCTTATGCGGTTGAAGAAACTTCAGCCGATCAGATAGAGCTTAGCGGTGGCTGGGGCTATGGCCGCATAATCGGAACACTGGGTCTGTCGTTCAATAATTTTTCGCTTCGAAATGTATTTAAAAAAGATGCCTGGCGTCCTATCCCTTCGGGCGACGGACAAAAACTTTCAATACGACTGCAAACCTATGGAAAAGGATACCTGAGTTACAGTCTTTCATTTACCGAGCCCTGGCTTGGAGGACGCAAGCCTACTTCGCTGACGGTTTCCTATTACCACTCCTTGTATTCAAATGGTTTGCCTAAATCAGACACCAACAGGGCTACTTTTAAAATAGATGGTTTTACACTTGGAATTGGTAAACGACTCCGCTGGCCCGACGACTTCTTTACGCTTTATCAGGCTGCCAATCTGATGCGTTATGATTTGAAAAATTATTCTCAGATATTCAGTGTAGGTACCGGAACGGGATTTTTCAATGTGTTTAGTTATAATGTAGTTTTCGGTCGCAACTCCATCAGTCAGCCTATTTTCCCGCGTTCCGGCTCTGATGTGAGTTTGTCACTTGAGTTCACACCACCGTATTCGGCATTTAGCGGTAAGGATTATACCAAGCTAGACGAGAACGAAAAATACAAATGGGTTGAGTACCATAAATGGAAACTTAACACCTCACTTTATGTTGAAACACTACCCAAGCTGGTGCTTGCAACACGTTTGAAGTTTGGTTTTCTGGGGTATTTTAACAAAGATATCGGAGTTACACCCTTCCAGCGTTTTTACTTGGGTGGTGATGGTCTTTCAGGATATAACAACCTTGATGGGCGCGAAATTGTTGCAATGCGGGGTTATGGCAACGAAACCATTACACCTTTTTATTATAAAGACCGAAATATTGGTGGAAATATCTATAGCAAATACACACTGGAACTCCGTTATCCATTGTCTCTAAATCCAAGTGCTACCATTTATGCACTTACATTTTTGGAAGCTGGTAATTCGTGGCTTGGATTTGACAACTTTAATCCTTTTGACGTGAAACGATCAGCCGGAGCCGGTATCAGAGTGTTTTTGCCTATGTTTGGTATCTTAGGTCTCGACTGGGGCTATGGCTTTGATGATATTCCCGGAATTCCTAATGCAAACGGAAGTCAGTTCCATTTCTCAATAAACCAGTCACTTGATTAAAACTTTGGCAGGCTTTTTGGTTTAGATAAACGTAATTTAAAAATTTAAGGCTATGAAAAATAAATCAATCTTATTTCTGATCGTTTTAATGTTTGCCGGATTGACAGCGATACAGGCACAAAACCAGCGCTTTGGATATGTTGATACAGAGTATATTTTAAACAATATTCCGGAGTATTCTGATGCACAGGCCGAACTGGATGTGTTATCGGAACGCTGGGAAAACGAAATTAAAGGACAGTACGATATTGTTGAAAAGATGTATCGCGATTATCAAACAGAATCGGTGCTTTTGCCTGAAGATATGAAACGTAAGCGTGAAGACGAGATCATCAAAAAAGAGCAGGCTGTAAAAGACCTTCAGATGAAATATTTTGGTCCGGAAGGCGATTTGTTCAAGAAACGAAGCGAACTGGTGCAACCCATTCAGGAAAAAGTTTTTAATGCCATACAGGACATTGCCGAAACACGTAATTACGCTTTCGTATTCGATAAAGCTGCAGGGGCAACCATGTTGTATGCTAGCGACAAATTCGATATTTCGGACGATGTGCTTGATGAAATTGGCAATGTGATGCAAACCGTCAGACGCGAAGACAGAAAGTAAAAGCGTTAAAGCATGTTAAGCTATATTTGCAACTGTGCTTTTTTAAGTAAGTTATCGAAATAATTTCTACATTTGCGTCTCGAAAAAATTAGTTATTAATCTCCAGAATTCAGAAAATGAAAATTTTAACAAAAGTATTACTAGTCGTTGTTTTGGTTGGTTTAGCCAGCTTTGGTCAGGCTCAAACACTTAAAATCGGATATGTTGACTCAAACGAACTTATGGGTATGATGCCGGAACGCGATACCATTGAAAACAAGCTGAAACAATTTGAACAACAGCTCGAAAACGAACTGCGTGCCATGGCGACAGAATATCAGACAAAACTTACAGATTATCAAAACAATCTGGCTACCATGTCGAATCTGATCCGGCAGTCAAAAGAAAAGGAACTCACGGATTTGCAAACCAGGATTCAGGATTTTCAGCAAAATGCAGATATGGATTATAGCGAACGCAGAAATGAATTGCTTACTCCTCTTATCGACAAAGTGAAAAAGGCCATCGAAGATGTTGGAAATGATAACGGCTACACCTATATCATTGACTCTGCTACCGGTGTGTTGCTTCATATCGGAACTGGCGCTGATAATGTGACGGCAAAAGTTAAAACAAAACTTGGTATCAAGTAGACAGTTTTTTAAGACATTCGATTAAGCCATCTGATTTTCAGGTGGCTTTTTTTTTGCATGACAGTAACATCTGCAAGCTCCAATCGTCTGATCAGTTTAGTATTAATGACATTTATTAGCTGTACAGGGTAATTTATTATTGTTTTATAAGTTGAATGATATAATAACACCATATATTATACTCTCTGACTGTATTTTAGCTGATTGTTTTCCGTTTTATATCATGTTTTAGCCATGTTAACCGGTGTTAACGTATTGTTTTGTAGCACTTTGGAAAGTTATTTTCAAAAAGATCTGAAAAATATTCAGAAAATTGTAACCATCGAGATATTTTCTTGTCTTTAGTAACATAATTAAGATAGTGAAGTGTATCCTGAAATAAACAGGGAAGTTATAGAAAAAAGTAAACAGGGCGAAGTACGTGCCCAGTACGATTTGTATCGCAAATATGCGAAGGCTATGTATAATATCAGTTACAGAATAATGGGATCGGTCGAAGAGGCAGAGGATATGCTTCAGGACGCATTTGCAGAGGCCTTTCGAAAGATTTCTTCTTACAAATATGAATCGGCTTTTGGTGCCTGGCTGAAAAGAATCGTCATTAACAGGTGCATCAATGAGGTGAAAAGAAGTAAAATCAATTTGGATTTTTTCGACGATATGATCGTTTTTGATTCTGATGAAAACAATGATGAAGAAGTTCAGGGTTTGAGTGTGGAAGCTGTGAGAAACGCGATGGAACAACTGCCGCGGGGCAACAAAATTATTTTTTCGCTCTACCTGCTCGAAGGCTACGATCATAAAGAAATTGCGCAGATTTTGAATACCAGCGAAAGCAATTCAAAATCACAATATATGAGAGCAAAACGAAGAGTAAAAGAAATTTTATCATCTGCTAATCATGGATAAACTGGAAAAATTTGTCAGCCAAAACAAAGAGCAATTTGATGTGCTTGAGCCTTCACCACTGCTCTGGAATGGCGTTCGCGAGAGGAGCATCCTTATGAAAAACAGAAGGCTTTCCTTGAATCACCCCCTTGTGAAATGGAGTATGAGAATTGCTGCTGCTGTTGTAATTTTTGTAGCCAGCTATTATTGGCACGATTTTCAAAGTCAGCGTTCAGAACGGTTGTTAAGCCAAGATCAGTTGAAGCCTTCACTTTTAACCGACTTACTTGAAGCCGGATATTATTATAATGCAAAGATCAATGTTGAAACAGAACGTTTTTATAAGGCTACAGCCGACAATAACTCCTTGCGCGATGAAATTCAAACAGAACTTGATGAGCTTGATCAGGAATTCTTAAAACTCAAGCAAGACCTGATGGATAATGCCGATAATGAAGATGTAATTGCTGCTATGATTCAAACATACAGATTGAAATTAAGTATCCTGCAAGATATTTTGAGTCAACTCCAAAGTGAAAATTCCGGAAAAAACATAAGTGATGAAAACATACCTATTAATATTTAATCAGCTTCTGCTAACAATTTTCTTCTTTTCGCTTAGTGCCGGTGCACAAACCTACACCAAGGAGAATAGCATAACAAAAGCCTTTCCGGTTACAACGAATACCGAGATAGAGGTGAGTAATAAATATGGAAATATTACAATCGAGAATTGGGAAGTGGATTCTGTGAAATTTGTGATCAATTATAAGGTTACTTCCAACAAGTATTCAAGGCTCGACAAGAACTTTGAATCAATTGATTTTGAGTTTAATGCAAACAATTATTTCATTACCGTAAATACTATGTTCGCAGGAAAAAGTTCGTTCTGGTCCGATGTAAGCGATATTGCCGGAAACCTCTTTTCAGCAGGCACTCATACTTCAGTAGAATATACGATTTACCTGCCTGAAACACAGACACTGGGAATTAATCTTAAATATGGCAATGTTTACCTTGGCAACCACAAGGGGAGGCTAAAGCTGGATGTTAGCAATGGTGACGTAAGGGCCAACAACATCAGTGGTTCGTGCAGAATGGATATTTCCTTTGGAGATGTTACGATAAACAAACTTTCAGACGCTAAAATTTCATTGAGTTATGGCGTGTTTAGTTTGCGAAAAGGCGAAAAAATTAACCTTTCAGGCAGATCAAGCGAAGTGGAAATTGATGAAATTGATTTTCTGGCTTTGGATTCAAAACGTGATAAATTGACGATTGAAAATGCCGGTATTATCACAGGTGAAACAAGTTTTTCTAAAGCAGAAATACAAAATATTTCAGGCTATGTGAGCCTTGTAACCCGATACGGGAGCATGAAGCTTAGTCATATAAATACGATGGCCGAAAAAATCGAACTTCAGAGCAATAGTACAGATGTCGAATTGAATATTGGGGCTGACCAAAGTTTTTTGCTTAAGCTTTTAAGCGATGAAAAGGCCTATGTAACCTATTCGACAGAAATCGGTAATATTTCAACCGAAAAAATCAGCCTGGAGGATTTTACCTACCAGGCAGAAACCAATTATGGAAATGGAAAAGATCCATTAAAACTCGATATTAAAATAAAATCCGGATCACTTGCAATCAAATTAAATTAAGCAGAATAGCGACCCTTGAAATTAAAATTTGTCTTTAAGCATTGTAAAATTAAAACCTGAAAAATGAAAATAATAAACTATAGCGGAAGCGCATTTGTCCTGATCCTTATACTCAGCTTGTTTACGATGGGATGCAAGAAGTTTGCCGGCATCGACGGGAACGGACAAGTAGTTACTGAAGGACGTAATACAGTTAGTTTTAACAAAATTGCCAACGAAGCCAACTTTGATGTTTATTACATCAAAGCGCCGGAATTTAGGGTAGATGTTGTGGCAGAATCAAACCTTATTCCACATATCAGAACAATTGTAAGTGGCAATACACTTGAGATAGATTCACACAAAAATCTTCGTAACAATTATGCAATAAAGGTTTATGTTTATTCACCTGTTTTAGTCGCAGTATATTTAAGTGGTTCAGGCACTATTGCAACCGGAATGATTGATGAGGTTGATTTTGAAGCAGTTTTGAGTGGATCGGGCTCGATATATGGCGATGTATATTGTAATTATTTCAACAGCCGGTTGAGTGGTTCCGGTGAGATTGATTTTGTTGTAAAAGTAGAACGAATTGCTGCTACGATCAGTGGATCGGGCCGGATAAAACTACTTGGTGATGCCGAAAGTGGTGATTACAGAATTTCTGGTTCAGGAAGTATCATGGCATTTCAAATGCGCTTGTATGAATGCTTTGCCAGAATCAGTGGATCAGGAAGCATTTACACTACTGTATATGATTACCTTGAAGCAAGTATTTCCGGAAGTGGCAACATCCACTATAGCGGATCACCTTTGATTAATGCCAGTGTTACAGGTTCCGGAAAAATTATTCGGGAATAAAATGCAGCCCGATTGTGGAATAACTCTGGTATTGCAGGATATTTTTCAGATTTCATTTCAAAAAACGAAAATTACAAATAATGAAAATGTTATTTAAACTTTTTGTATTGCTCTCGTTGATTACCTTTTCTGTCAGTGGGTTTGCACAAAGCTACGATCACCAGTTGGGAGCAAGATTTGGATTGATGTCAGGATTCACCGCTAAAGTTGTTAAAAATGAAACAGTAGCCCTGCACGGAACACTGGGATTCAGAACCGGAGGGGTGCAACTGTACGGGCTTATTGAGAAATATACACCGATTTTCAGAAGTTCTAAATACCAATGGTATGCTTATTTTGGAGGTGGAGCTCATTTTGGTTTTGTAAATGGTTACAACCAGGTGCGCAGATGGTCAGAATATGATGATTATAAAAAAGTTGAAAATCAATTTACCAGTGGATTTGTAATAGGACCGGATGCCGTTTTGGGAATAGAATTTCACATCCCGGGTGTTCCATTAATTATATTTTCAGAAATAAAGCCTTTCGTCGAACTGCAGTCTTTTAACAGAATATATCCCCACTTTTATGACTTTGGAGTGGGATTAACCTATCAATTTGTAAATTAATTAAATCAGAAAAATGATGAAAACTTCAAAAATCATTGTAATAGCATTCGTGCTATTGAGTAACTTAAATATGTTTGGCCAGGAATATTCGGGCGAGATGAGAACGCTATTCAATAACAAACCTGATGTTAGCGTATCCCATGGAGGATATGGGGCATTTACAGTTGGTTACAGCCAGATCGATTCAAAGGATGCCTTGATGCTTGGTGCCCGTTTTGCCTGGATTGCCAACCATAAATTTGCACTTGGTTTTGCCGGGTATGGTTTTATGAACAATATTGAAAAAAATGAGCTTTATGATAATAAGGATAAATATCTGGCTGGTGGTTACGGTGGTTTACTTATTGAGCCGATAGTGATGCCGCATAGTCCGGTTCATATGAGTTTTCCTGTTATTTTGGGAGCAGGAGGAATTAGTGTTGTTGAATCGAATGGGTGGAATAACTTTCATGACAGATATAATTATTATACCGATACCGATGTGTTTTTTGTGGTAGAACCAGGAGTTGATCTTGAATTTAATGTAGTGAAATTTTTTAGGATTGGGGTTGGAGCCTCTTATAGGTTTACGAATGGGGTGTCACTCAGGTACAAGCACCTGGATGCAAATTTTGATGAAATAGTAACAGAGGTTGACAAAGATGCACTCGATTCATTTTCCTTTAACCTGAGTTTTAAATTTGGTTGGTTTTAGGTGCTATTGACACATCAATACACAAAAAAAATGGCTGTCTCTGAAATGAGGCAGCCATTTTTTAATTATTCGAAAGAAATTATTCCATTACGATCACTTCGAATTCACCGAGGTCGCCACGTGAATAGAGATCAACAACTTTGATATATCCCAGGGCACCGGCTTCAGTTTTGAAAAATAAAACATCACCATTAACCATATTCGTGATTTTTGTATTTGCTTCTGCTTCCACAAATTCAGGGAATACATTATATTCACCAATAGCATCAAACTCTTCGGCAGTCATTTCAGTTTTGATAAACAATGTTGCATTTCTGGTTTCCCAGTTAGAGATGTCGAAGGTGAGAATAGTTTCCAGCGATTCTTCAGCTGGAGCAGCGATTGCGTTCAGATCGTTTACACCTTTATAGAAAACAAGATCGACTTTTGCCTGATTGGCGGCAGCCTGTGACACTGTAAATACAGTATTTTCCTTCAGGTTATAAAAACTACCGATTTCGTCATTCCACGATCCGAGCTTTACATCAGTATGCTTCAGAACTTTTACGCCAGCTTCTTCAACAGTGACGTTAAAAGCAACAGAAGTTGTTCTTCCGGCTTTGTCGGTGATCGTACCTTCCAAGCGAGCAGTAACCGGATCAGGAAAATCGATGAAGATTGTAGTAGTGAACGCTTCTTCATTAAACGTTGAATCAACCAGGGTTTGAGATTGATTGTTAGCTGTCAGCGTTAATTTGAAGTTTGTAAGCTTTTCATTTGTTTCATTGTTTGAGCTTGCATTGAAGCCAACTTTAATTTGCTCACCAGCATTGATGGTTACATCTGTTGATGTATATCCTTCACCGCCAATAAAGTTCAAGGTTGGTTCCGGGTTTACGATGTCATCGTCTTTTTTACATGAGCTGAGACTTACGCCAGCAATCATAAGTAAAACAATTAAAATTCGATTGATTTTCATAATGTTAAAATTTAAGTTAAAATTAAAAAATTAAGGTTAGTGAATTAATTTCTTCTGCCACCCAAAAAGATGGCGATATAATAAAGCAAGGTTGCCAATGATGACAGTGCAGCCACTACATAGGTATAAGCTGCCCATCTCAATGCTTCCTGTGCTTTGGGGTGCGAATTGATATCGGTAATACCACTGATATTAAGCCAGGCTAATGCTCTGCGGCTGGCATCAATTTCAACGGGTAGTGTGATAAAACTAAATAAAGTGGTGAGGGCAAACATGACAATACCAACTAAAAGCAGTTGCGGAAAGGATTGAAGGAGTAAGATACCAGCCAATAAAACCCATTGTACCCATTTTGAACTAAAACTGACAATAGGCACCAGGGTACTTCGCATTTGCAACCAATGATAGGCTGTGGCATGTTGTACAGCATGTCCACACTCGTGTGCCGCAACTGCGGCCGCTGCTACATTTCGACCTTCATATACCTCGCGGCTAAGGTTAACTGTTTTGTTCACAGGATTATAATGATCGCTCAAACTGCCCTCGACGGATAAAACCTGAACATCAGTGATGCCATTATCGTAAAGCATTTTTTTTGCTATATCCCTGCCACTCATGCCATTAACAACCGGAATTTTGCTGTATGCTGTAAATTTGCTTTTCAACTGACTACCTACCAGCCAGCTCAGCAACATAAAGAATACAAATATGATCCAGATTGACATATATGCGTTTTGTTTTGTTCGCTTCAGGGCATCAAATTTAATGCCAAAATTTAATCAGTGTGAGGCTACCCTTAAAATTTTTAACTCTGTTGATCAGCTTCCAGGGGTTTGATTTTTTCGTCATGCCAACTGGCGTACATGGTGTATGATCGTGCAATGCGATGTACTTCTCCTTCGAGCAGAGTCTGGTCAATGGTTTTTAGTTTTTTTGCCGGAATACCAGCATACACGCTGCCGGATTCAACTCTGACATTTTTGCCCACCAAAGCACCGGCAGCAATTATCGAGTTAGATTCGATCACAGCTCCGTCCATGATAATGGCTCCCATTCCTACCAAAACATTGTCGTGAATTGTGCATCCGTGCACGATAGCATTATGGGCAATTGAAACGTTATTTCCAATATTTACCGGTGCTTTTTGGTAGGTACAATGAATCACCACACCGTCCTGTATGTTGACATTATTCCCAATTTTGATGTAATGCACATCGCCACGCACAACGGCGTTAAACCACACACTGCAGTTGTCGCCCATTTCCACCTCACCAACAATTGTTGCGTTTTCGGCGAAGAAACAGTTTTTCCCAAAACTGGGAGTCATACCTTTTACTGCTCTGATCAAAGCCATGCTTTTATTGTTTGTTGTAATTTACGAGATAATGCAGGCCAATGCTCTCTTTTCGCTGAAGGGCAAATTTAGTGATGAGATAGGCCACGTTGATCATATTTCTCAGTTCACATATCGGAACGGTGACCACCGATTTTTCGTATAGTTCTTCGGTTTCAAGGTTTAATATCTCCAGCCGGTCGAGTGCTCTTTTCAGGCGTAATTCTGATCTCACTATGCCTACATAATTACTCATCACCGATTGTAATTCCTTTCGTGATTGCGTGATCAGAATCATTTCTTCATTCATCACAGTTCCCTCAGCGTTCCAATCGGGGATGTCGCGCTGCAAATCTGTTTGTTGTACCAGTTCAATGGCCTTGAGGCTTGCATTGTGCGAAAAAACGATCGATTCGAGTAATGAATTAGATGCCAAACGATTGGCTCCATGCAACCCTGTTGAAGTCACCTCGCCTGAAGCAAAAAGGTTTTTGATGCTGGTAGCACCATGTTCATCGGTTTTTATACCACCACAAATATAATGGGCAGCCGGCACCACCGGAATCATATCTTTAGTGATGTTGATACCGATGCTCAAACATTTGGCATATATCGTAGGGAAGTGGTGCATGATTTCGGCTTCGTCAATATGACGGGCATCCAGATAGACATTTTCACTTCCTGAAATTTTCATTTCATTATCAATTGCGCGAGCCACAATGTCGCGCGGAGCAAGGGATTTACGTTTGTCGTAGCGATACATAAAATCCTTACCGTTGATATCTTTTAGTTCGGCACCGGCTCCTCTCAGGGCTTCGGTGATCAGGAACGAAGGTTTTTCTTTTGGGTTGTAGAGGGAGGTTGGATGAAACTGTATGAACTCCATGTTGTCAACCACACCTTTTGCCCTGTAAAGCATAGCAATGCCATCTCCGGTTGCAATTTTTGGGTTGGTTGTAGTTTGATATACGTTACCGGCACCTCCGGTGGCAATTAGGGTACTCTTAGCCAAAACAGTGATAATTTCACCATTTTCAGGATTCAGGACATAAGCACCAAAGCATTGGATATCAGAATGCGAACGCCTGACAATTCGTCCAAGATGATGCTGTGTTATCAAATCGATGCTGAAATGATTTTCAAGCATTTCGATATTTGAGTGTTGCCTGACTTTGGCAATTAAGGCCCGTTGAATTTCAGCACCTGTTTTATCCTGAAAATGTAAAACTCTTTTTTCAGAATGGCCACCTTCTTTTGCCAGGGCATATTTTCCGGAGGATTCTGTATCGAAATGTGTACCCCATTCAATCAGTTCTTTTACGCGTTCGGTTGATTCGGTAATCGTCATTCGCACGATCTTTTCATCATTGAGATAACTTCCGGCATTCAGGGTGTCCTGGATATGTTTTTCGTGCGAATCAGGATTGTACATCACAGCGGCAATTCCTCCCTGTGCATACCAGGTAGCCGTGTCGTTGGCTTTATTTTTCGTTACAATAAGTACCTTTCCGTGCGCTGCTACTTTAAGGGCAAAACTTAGTCCTGCAATTCCTGATCCCAGAACCAAAAAATCTACTTCTTTTCTCATGATTTATACTCCCAGCAACACTTCGACAGCTTCTTTAGAACCAAATAACATATTGACCGGATTTTCGAGTAATTCTTTTACTTTCACCAAAAAACCAACAGATTCGCGCCCGTCGATAATGCGGTGGTCATAACTTAATGCAACATACATGATTGGATGAATTTCAACCTTTCCGTTCACCGCGATCGGACGCTCAACAATATTGTGCATTCCAAGAATGGCTGACTGAGGCGGATTGATGATGGGTGTTGATAACATTGACCCAAAAACACCTCCATTTGTGATGGTAAATGTGCCGCCGGTCATTTCATCCAGACTGAGTTTGTTGTCACGGGCTTTTGTTGCCAGCTCTTTAATTTTACGTTCAATCTCGGCCAGGCTTAAAGTTTCGGCATTATGAATCACAGGAACCACCAAACCCTTTGGCCCCGAAACAGCAATACTGATGTCTGCATAGTCGTAATACACAATTTCGTCACCATCTATCCGGGCATTAACCTGTGGAAAATGATGTAAAGCCTCTGTTACTGCTTTGGTGAAGAATGACATAAAACCCAATCCAACAGCATGTTTTTCTTTAAATACTTCTTTGTATTTTTTTCTGATTTCCATGATGGGAGTCATGTTCACTTCATTGAAAGTGGTGAGCATCGCGGTCTCATTTTTAACCGAAACCAGACGTTGTGAGAGTTTTTTGCGCAACATGCTCATCTTTTTGCGATCTTCTTTACGAGTGCCTCCCCAGGCTGCCTGCACCCCAACCGGCTGTTTGGTGCCTGCATGTTTGTCTTTGTTTTCCTGATAAAAGTTAACATCCTTTGAATCAACGCGATAATGTTTAAAGAACTCAATGAGTTCCTGCTCATTGATGTTTTGTTTTTTCATTAACTCGCGAGCCAAAGGTGATAACTTCAATTGAGGTTCTTCACTATTTCTTTCAAGTGTTTCAGTCATTGGAGTTGTGGGTTCCGATACTTTTTCAGCAACTTTTTCAGGCTGTGATGGCTTAGGCTCTGTTTTTTGTGGTTCGCTTTTGGATTCGCTTTTGATTGAAGGTGCATTTTCATCAGCATCCAGGCTTGCGATCACTGCACCCACCTCAAGTGTATCACCTATTGATGCCTTAAAATGGATGGTTCCGGAAACCTCGGCTGCAATGCTTAGCGTGGCTTTATCCGAATCAATTTCAGCAATGTCCTGATCCTTTTCAACATAAGATCCGTCTTCAACAAGCCAATTGGCTAATTGTACTTCATTGATTGATTCTCCCGGGCTGGGCACTTTTATTTCGATAGCCATAGTGTTGTGTTTTTATTACAGCTTTTTTTCTGCATTATGAAACTTACTGTCAATCTTATCCACGTTCAACTCCTTGAGTTCGTGCTCGAACGAGCGCCATTTGTTACCAATACACAACATGCCACATTCCTTGTCAACGAAAGGACATTCGCACATTTCGAAAGTCTTGTCGATGATTTTTTGCTGTCGGATCACATGGAATTTTGGCGATCCTGTAGCAGGGCTGCCACTTGCCGGACGTGCAATGAGTTTAAGCGGAATTTCTTTAAATTCGTGATGGATATATTTCCAGGCACCCATATTCATCGGCTCTTCCTGAACCCAAAGATGTGTTTTTGCCTTTTTGTATTTTTCGATTATGGCAAGCATTTGCTTTCGTGGTAATGGATAAAGTTGTTCCATTCTGACAAAGGCAATTGTTTCGTTTTGTTTGCGTTCTTTTTCTTCGAGCAAGTCGTAATAAATTTTGCCAGAGCAGAATACAACTTTTTCAATATTTTCAGGCTTGGCGGTTGGGTCGTCAATCACTTCCTGAAATCCGGTTTCGGATTCGAAAGCTTCGATCGGTGAAACACATTTTGGATGCCTCAGCAGACTTTTTGGTGTAAAGATGACAAGAGGTTTACGGAAAGGTCTTCTAAGCTGTCGTCTCAGGATATGGAAAAAGTTGGCAGGTGTAGTGCAATTGGCAATTTGCATATTGTTTTCGGCGCATAAACTTAGAAAACGCTCGATGCGTGCCGAACTATGTTCAGGTCCTTGACCTTCGTATCCATGTGGCAGCAGAACTACCAGGTCGTTCATCACATTCCATTTGTCTTCGGCACTACTCAAAAACTGATCGAAAATGATTTGAGCACCGTTATTGAAATCTCCAAACTGAGCTTCCCAAATTGTAAGTGTTTCGGGCGAGGCCAGGGCATAACCATATTCAAATCCCAACACACCATATTCCGAAAGGGGTGAATTATATACATCAAAAGTCGCTTGATTTTTGCTAATCGAGCTGAGTGGGATATATTGTTCTTCAGAATCTTCGACCCGCAATACCGCATGTCGATGCGAGAAAGTTCCTCTCTCAACATCCTGGCCACTTAGCCGAACAGGTGTTTTTTCATTAACCAGACTGCCATAAGCAAGCAATTCGGCCATTGCCCAGTCAAGTTGATTGTCCTTGAAAACCATATCGTAGCGTTGCTGTTGCAGCCGGCTGGTTTTTCGAAAAAATTTCTTGTCTCCGGGTAAAGATGTAAGTTTTTTGGCAATCGTAAGTAGCGTTTCCTTATCAACACCTGTATTGGTTTTATGCTCAAAATCGCTGATGTTGGCTTTTCGGATACCTTTCCAGGTATCCTCCAAAAAGTTGTTGATAAACGATTTTTCCCTTTCTTTTGCTCCGGAAAGGCTTAGTTCGAGTTTCTCTAAATTTTTTGTTTCCAGTGCTTTAATTTCATCCGCTGTAATCAATCCTTCGGTCAGCAGTTGTTTTTCATAAATTATCTTGGGATTGGGATGTTTTTCGATCACTTTGTACAGGATAGGCTGCGTAAAACGAGGTTCATCTCCCTCATTATGACCATATTTGCGATAGCAAAGCAGATCAATATACACGTCCTTATGAAATTTCTCACGAAACTCCATTGCCAGTTGAATGGCGTAAACCACAGCTTCAGGATCGTCTCCGTTTATATGAAAAACAGGTGATTGCGTAACTTTTGCCACATCAGTTGAATAGGTGCTGGATCGACCGTCCAGGTAATCAGTGGTGAATCCGATTTGATTGTTGATCACAAGATGAATAGTGCCGCCAGTGCGATAACCTTTTAGCTCAGACATCTGTGCTATTTCGTAAACAATCCCTTGTCCGGAGATAGAAGCGTCGCCATGAATAATTATGGGGGTAACTTTACTAAAACTTCCATCATGGTATTGATCGATCTTGGCTCGTGCAATTCCTTGCACAACCGGGTCAACTGCTTCGAGGTGCGAAGGATTGGGAGCCAGTGTGAGCTTAACGGTTTTGCCGGTAGTGGTTTTTCGTTCCGAGGTGTAACCCAAGTGGTACTTTACATCGCCCAACAGTGTTTCATCTTCGTACATCTTGCCATCAAACTCGCTGAAAATATCTGCATAAGGTTTGCGAAGTATATTTGCAAGAACATTCAGCCGGCCGCGATGTGCCATACCAATCACAAACTCCTTTACACCCAGATCGGCACCTTTTTCCATGATGGCTTCCAAGGCAGGAATGAGCGACTCGGCACCTTCGAGTGAAAAGCGTTTTTGACCCGGGAATTTTTTATGCAGAAAGGCTTCAAAACTTACTGCACGGTTCAGCTTATCCAGGATATATTTTTTATCGGACAAAGTATAATCAGGTGTATTACGTGCAGATTCCATTTTTTGACGCAGCCACCTAACGATCTCCGTATTTCGGATATATACATATTCAACAGCAACCGATCGGCAATAGGTTTGCTCAAGCATATGGATGATATTTTTGAGGCTGGTGGCCCCAAGGCCTACTTCGGTACCGGCTTCAAACTGCTTATCCAAATCGCTTTCAGTTAGGCCGAAGTTGCTGATATCCAAGCTGGGGGTATAGGTTCTGCGTTTACGCACCGGATTTGTTTTGGTGAATAGGTGCCCGCGTTTCCGGTAATCCTCGATCAGCCTGATCACCTTAAATTCTTTGCCCGTGGCAAGCGAAACCTCACCAGGCCTGCTGGCATAATCTCTTACAGCAAAATCAAAACCTTCAAAAAATCGTCTTAGTTGAGGGTCGGTCTGATCGGGATTGTTTTTAAACTGCTGATAAAGAGATTCCAATACAGCTGGATCGTTGGCGTTTAAAAAAGTGTAGTCGTCCATGAAAAATGCACTTAATTACAGTCTGCAAAGTTAGGTAATTATTAAGAATCATTCTATCGAAAACCTTTGCGGACGCAAAAAAAGCCCGTATTTAACAGGCTTTAATAATTTTAGCTGAATACACAGCTCAACAAGTTGAGTAGCACTTATGCGGCTACCTTAGAATTTATTCCGGAATGATTGCTTCAACCGGGCAAACATCAGCACAAGAACCGCAATCGGTGCAAGCATCAGGATCTATCACATAGATATCGCCTTCAGAAATAGCATCAACCGGACATTCATCAATACAGGTGCCACATGCTGTGCAATCTTCAGTGATTTTGTAAGCCATAACTGTCTGTTTTTAAAATTTAACAATAAGTTTGTGATGCAAAGATAGCAGTTATGATGATTATATTAGGCAATAAGTATAATTTATAGCTAATCTAAATTGAGGGGCACGGTTGTTTTATTTTAGCATTTTGCATCGCGTCTTTTTCCCGTCAGGAGGATGTTGCTAATCGCAGGAAATTAATCGATAATTTCTTTCGAAAAAGTATGCATAAATGTTGCACAACCAGGGGAATAAGACGGATTTAGAGTTGAATTTTTAAAAATCTTTCACTCCTTTTATTCAGTAATGGCATAATATTGAATTTAGACTGAATCTATTTAAGCTATGCGGCAGTTATCCGGCTTTAAAAATTGAAATAGTGTAACTAATAGAATATCAATGTTATAAATTGAAGTTTTGGAAAATTTGCAAACGTTTCAGATCACTTGGGAGATGCTGATTCAGCTTGGGGCAATATGAAAGTTTTTACCTTTGTAGCAATTTAAAAAACTTAGCTATGACAAGCAAGAACAGTAAGGTTGTTGAGCTCGAACAGGTCGTGATTCGTTTTGCTGGCGACTCGGGTGACGGGATGCAATTGACGGGCTCCCTATTTTCTGATTCTACGGCATTTGCCGGTAATGATTTCGCTACTTTTCCGGATTATCCCTCCGAAATTCGTGCCCCACAAGGTACCGTTTCTGGTGTTTCCGGTTTTCAAATACATTTTGGACAAAAAACGGTTCATACTTCCGGCGACCTGGCTGATGTGCTGATTGCCATGAACCCGGCATCTTTAAAAGCCAATATGCGTTGGATTAAAGATGGAGCCATCATCATCGTTGATGAAGATGCTTTTGTTGTCAAAGGAATTGAAAAAGCCGGCTATAAAACTGATCCCACGCTGGATGGCTCACTCGAAAAATATAAAGTGATCAAGGCTCCGATATCTTCAATGACCAAAGAGGCTGTGAAGCACCTTAACATGGACATGAAATCAACGCTTAAGACAAAAAACATGTTTGCTCTGGGTGTTGTGATGTATCTTTTTAATAGAGATACGAGCCTGATAGACAAATATTTTGAACAAAAATTCAAGGCTAATCCCTTAATTGTTGAGGCCAACAAAGCTGTATTGGCTGCTGGAAATCATTATGCTGAAACAATAGAATTATTTGGTAATACCTTTAAAGTTGAACCAGCACCTCTGGCAAAAGGGCGATATCGTAATATAACAGGTAATATTGCAACGGCATGGGGTTTTATGGCGGCTTCAGAGCGATCGGGAAGGGAATTGTTTTTAGGATCTTATCCCATCACACCAGCCACAGAAATTTTGCAGGAACTTTCGAAACACAAAAATCTTTCTGTAAAAGCATTTCAGGCCGAAGATGAAATAGCCGGAATTGTATCAGCAATTGGTGCAAGCTTTACAGGCTCATTAGCAATTACCTCCACCAGCGGCCCGGGTTTATCGCTTAAAAGCGAGGCAATCGGCCTTGCCGTTATGACGGAGCTTCCCATCGTTATTGTTGATGTTCAGCGGGGCGGCCCTTCTACCGGATTGCCAACCAAATCAGAGCAAAGTGATTTGATGCAGGCACTTTACGGACGTAATGGTGAGGCTCCGGTGATTGTGTTGGCTGCCCGCAGCTCGGTTGATTGTTTTTATAGTGCCTATGAAGCATCCAAACTGGCGATGGAACATATGACTCCTGTGATTTTACTTACAGACGGCTCACTGGCTAATGGTTCAGAAGTGTTCAGAATTCCTAAAGTTGCTGACCTTTCGCCTATCAATCCTCCTTTGGCAAATGCAGATGATGAGGAGTACAAGCCTTATAAACGCGATCCCGAAAAACTAAACAGGAAATGGGCATTGCCAGGAACTTCAGGTTTGCGCCATCGCATTGGTGGTTTGGAGAAGTTGGATGTAGCAGGCACGGTTTCGCATGATCCACTTAATCACGAACGCATGACTTATCTGCGTGAAGAAAAAGTGATGCGTGTGGCAGATTATATTCCTGAACAGACCGTTATGGGACCAGATGAGGCTGATTTGCTTGTTGTTAGTTGGGGAGGAACATATGGCGTGATGTTAACTGTTGTTGAAAAAATGCTTGCGGAGGGAAAATCCCTGGCACATGCACACTTCCGGCATATCATGCCTTTACCTAAAAATACTGAAACACTGCTTGGTCGGTATAAAAAGATTGTAGTTTGTGAAATCAATAACGGACAATTTGTTAAGTATTTGAGGATGAACTACCCTCAGTTCAGATATGAACAATTTAATAAAATTCAGGGACTGCCTTTTATGGTTGCCGAACTGGAAGCTAAATTTAATGAACTTTTAAAGTGATAATCATGGAAAATCAAATATTAGACCCTGAAGTACTTCAACTTACAAAAGAAGATTTCGCCAGCGATCAAATGGTAAAATGGTGTCCGGGTTGTGGTGATCATGCCATACTTCACGCTGTTGAAAACGTGTTTCCAAATCTGGGTGTCCCCAAAGAAGATTTTGTAGTAGTTTCGGGTATTGGCTGCTCCTCACGTTTTCCGTATTATATGAATACTTACGGGATTCACGGAATCCATGGCAGAGCTGCAGCCTTAGCAACAGGTGTAAAATTATCGAATCCAAAACTGAGTGTCTGGATGATAACCGGCGATGGCGATAGTATGGCTATTGGTGGTAATCATTTTATCCATACCATCAGACGAAATATCGACATCAATGTTCTGTTGTTTAACAATAAAATTTACGGACTAACCAAAGGGCAGTATTCGCCAACAACTCCAAAGGGATCGAAAACCAAAACCAGTCCGCAGGGAACTTTCGAAAGGCCTTTTAATCCTGGTGAATTGGTAATTGGTGCTCAGGGAAATTTCTATGCACGTGTACTGGATGTAGACCCTAAAAATATGACAAAGGTTTTTCTGGAAGCAGCTAAACATAAGGGTACTTCACTGGTCGAGATATTACAGAATTGTGTGATTTTTGCCAACAAGGTACACGATCTGATCACAAGCCGCGAAACCCGCGATGATTATCAGTTGTGGCTGGAACATGATAAGCCAATGCTCTTTGGAAAAAATAATGAAAAAGGAATTGTACTCAGGGGTTCCAAACTTGAGATAGCTACAATTGGAGAGAACGGTATAACAGAAAAGGATATTTTAGTTCACAATCAGTATGAAACCGATCCGGGTATTCATATGATGATCGCCAGAATGATGCCACCTGAATTTCCGGTTGCGTTAGGTGTAGTCAGATCAGTTGACTTTGAAACTTTTGATCAAAAAATGGTTGACACAATTTCATCTGAAAAACAGAAGAGTACGATAAAATCTGTTGATGAATTGCTGAATAGCGGTGGCACATGGACTATTGAATAAATAGGCTGAAAACTCTTCCGATATTAAAACTTCCTGCCTTTTATGAAGAGGCAGGATTTTTTTTGAGCTATCATTTCGTTACTTTTGCTTATGCTTTCGGAAGTTGAGAACTTTATAATAACACAAAATCTGTTCACCAAAAAGGACAGACTGCTGCTGGCAATAAGCGGAGGGATAGATTCTGTTGTGTTGTTGCATGTATTGTTGCAGTTGGACTTTCAACCTGTTTTGGCACATTGCAACTTTTCGCTTCGGGGGGCCGAATCGGATGGCGATGAGCAGTTTGTTAAGGATTTGGCCCAAGAGTATAACTTAAAGCTGCTAACCAAACGCTTTGATACGAAAACCTATGCAACTCAAAATAGTATATCCACGCAAATGGCAGCAAGAGAATTGCGTTATAATTGGTTTTCAAAACTTTCGGAGGAACATGGATTTACTAAAATTGTTTTGGGACATCATCGCGATGATCAGCTGGAGACGTTTTTTATTAACCTTTTCAGAGGATCCGGAATTACCGGACTTAAGGCTATGCTGCATTCCAACGGCTTGCTGGTAAGGCCATTACTGGATCAAGGAAGGAAAGAAATTGAAGCCTATGCACACGAAAACGGGCTGGAATGGCGAGAGGACAGCTCTAATCAGGAAACCATATATCTCCGTAATAAAATCAGACATGGTTTGCTGAATGAGATTGCTTCCTTTGATCAGCAGTACCTCCGAAAAATGTCGGAATCCATTACAATGTTACAGCGTGAAGAAGCGCTTTACAGGCATTTACTAACAGATTATTTTAGTAGGATTAGGACCGATAATGTCCAACACTCCGTAAATAAAAATATCTTTCTGAATCATCCTGAAGGTCTGGCATTGCTTTACGAGTACCTGAAATCATTCGGTTTTAACTACGATCAGGCCAGACAGATTTTTGATTCATTAAACCAAACCTCCGGTAAACAGTTTTTCTCAGCTTCTTATCAGCTTCTGATTGACAGAAATGAATTACAAATCAGAAAGTCAAATGATATCAGGCCTGAAAAAATATTTGAAGTGCATGCGAATGAGAAAGAAATATTCCAGCCGATTCATCTGGAAATCAAACAATATGAATGGAAAAGCTCAATGAAGATCAATAAAGACCCTTCTTGTGCCATGCTCGATTTTGATCAGTTGCATTTTCCGTTAAAGTTAAGAATCTGGCAACAGGGTGACCGTTTCAGGCCGATTGGTATGAAAGGATCTAAACTGATCAGTGATTATTTTATCGATGAACATCTCAGTGTTTTTGAAAAGGAAAAAGTATGGCTGCTGGTTAATGAAAACGATGAAATTGTGTGGCTTGTAGGCCATCGCATTGACGACCACTACAAAATTACCCCTAAAACCCGTCAAGTATATCAATTAAATCTCCTGAGCTGATATTGGACATTTTAATCTCCGAGCCGTATCAAACCTCCACTGCCGCTGCCACTTAATGCGGTTTGTGGATCACCAAAATAATAGACATTTCCAATGCTGTTGATTGTGGCTTCGAGTACAGTGGTGGCCCTAATCCAGGTGTTATTGGTGCTGTTATTTCCAAGATATGCAAAGCCAGACGTTAGATTTCTGGCGTCAATGGGGCCAAAACTTACCTGATAGATATAAACAAGTCGAGAATATCCGCTTGCAGTTAATGAGGCTGTTCCGTAGTGAAAACTCAGGTGAGTACGGTAATTGTTGATTAATAAATTTATGTTTCCGGCTCCTTCGAACACATCTATTTTAAAGGTGTCTGGATTGATAATTGTGTCCAGACAAATCAGATTTCCTACTGAGCGGTATTCAATGCTGTCTATTTGTTGAAAGTAAACCCTGGTTTTTAAAGGTTTATCATAGCGGCGCACAAAATTACAATGGTTGTTGTTTTTAATGATCAGCTCACCATCCACCACAGAGGTTTCAATTTTTTCGAGCAGATTTTTACCGGCTATTACTTCAGCCATTGGTGAGTCCCCCGAAACCAATTCAACATCAATATTATCAAGCATTACAATACTGTTAAACGGTTCGAGCTGTCGTGTTTCAGTAATTAATTCACCGGTAGCGGTAAAGCAGTCTCCCGGACTTTTTTTGCATCCACTCAGCAGAAAAAGGTTCAGAAGGAATATGGCAAGAATAATTTTCCGGTTCATGCTCAATAGTATTTAAAATCGAAACGATACCCCATCCCAAAGCCAATATAATCTGCTTTTCCGAAGTGAACGGTGAGGGCAATTGTTCCGAAAAGTTTTTCGGTGAATAATTGTTTGATCGCAATTTTTTGGTAGAAATCGCCTTCGCTTCGTTCGGCACCGGCCAGATGCATACCGATATTAAACAAAAACGACGTTCGGTCGAGCAGCATTTCATACGCAAAATTTGCACCTGGTTTTAACAATTTGATTTCCTTATCAACGGGAACGCCTTTTCTGAGCAGAAGTGCTTTGTCAGAACCATCTTTCGTAAGGTCGAACCCAATCCCGATTTTACTCCGCATCGAAACGGGTTTCATCACATTGACAGCTGCATTAAAAATGCTGTGTCTTTTTCCGGTTTCCTGGGTCATATCTTTAAAGCCCATGGCAAATTGTGCCTCGACAGACACCCATTTTTTGCCGTCAAATTCGAATTTATACAATTCCGGAAGGAGTTTAAGATCGAGATATGGATTAGGCTTGCGCAGGTTGTACGCTGCTCCGGCACTGATGCTGATGATATTCAGTCCGTAGTTTGGTGTTTTCATCGAGCCGTTCGAAAAATGCGTCAGTCCGGCAGCGACAAATAGTTGCAAACGACGGCTGGCCTGAAACCGATAATCAAAGAACAAGCTTATTGCAGCATTAAGGTGAGAACCGATAGCGAAATTCTGATAGTTATGAGTAGGGTGAAATCTATTGGTAAGATAGGCCAGCCCTGCTCCAAGCCGGAAATTGAGGCTGTTGTTCATGTCCGGGTTCAACGGAAAATTGATAAAAGGATAAATGGCATGTGCCTTGCCAAGCGCATCGAAACCTCCCAGACCAGCATACCAGTATGACACGCCAATCATCGGATAACGATAAAGGGCTTCCCATTTTTTCTTCCCAAAGGTGGCACGTTGAATACTTACTTCAAAGGCAGGAAAATGCGCATCAAAGCGCGTCATTTCAAAATGATGTTGCAGGAAAATTGCCCCATGAATACGGGTTTCCAGCTGGAAGTTGTGTTGGGGTTTAGGTGGCCCGCCCTGAGCTAACAAGGAGATCCAGGTAAACCCAAAAAGAAATAAAAAGGCAATTCTTTTTACGAATATCATAAATATAAAGCCATGCGGCGCAAAGATAAAGCATTTGGCCCGGTAACTCCTGAAGGTTTAAGGTTTATCAGGCTACAATTGTGGATGAAACGCTTACTTTTGCATTAAATTTTTAAAGCAATGGATCAACGACTGGAAGCTTTTGGACGCTTATTGAAGATTATGGATGAGTTGCGTGCAGGTTGTCCCTGGGATCGCGAGCAAACCCTCGAAAGTTTGCGTCACCTCACTATCGAAGAGACCTATGAGCTGAGTGATGCGATCATGAATCACGACCTTAATGAGGTGAAAAAGGAACTGGGTGATTTGATGCTGCATCTTGTTTTTTATGCAAAAATCGGGGAGGAGCAGGGTGCTTTTGATATCAAAGATGTTTTGGATGGAATAGCAGAAAAGCTGATTATCCGTCATCCTCATATTTACGGAGAAGTAAAGGTAAATGGTGCAGGCGATGTTAAGGAGAACTGGGAACGCATCAAACTAATGGAAGGAAAGAAATCTGTACTGGAGGGTGTTCCACAGAGTTTGCCGGCCCTTTTAAAAGCCTATCGTATGCAGGAAAAAGCGGGAGGTGTTGGTTTTGAATGGGAGCATAAGGATCAGGTTTGGGATAAGGTACTCGAAGAATTGCAGGAGCTGAAAACTGAGGCTGATCAGGAATCACCATTGCACCGGCGTGAGGATGAATTTGGCGATCTGTTGTTTGCCCTGATCAATTATGCCCGATATGTGGGAATTAACCCTGAGGATGCCCTCGAACGCACTAATCGTAAGTTTAAAAGCCGGTTTAGCCATATCGAAAAAGTAGCTGAACAGCAAGGGAAAAAACTGCATGAAATGAGCCTGGAAGAAATGGATGGCCTTTGGAATGAGGCGAAAACCCTGGAATAATGGTTATTAGTCAGCGGATTTTCAGGATGCAGTTGCTTTTGGTTTTTCTTGCCCTGGTTATGCAACTTCCGGCTCAGGAAAATTGTATTCCAAAAGCCAATGGTAACTATCTCAAATCATACTGGAATGCAGGTGTTTACACCCTGACACAGCCGGCGCGTTATAAAACAACTGATTGGTTAGTTAGTGCTGGTTTTGTGGGTTCAGCTGTTCTGCTCTATAATAAGGATCAGCAGGCTTTTGATTTTTTTGATCGGCAGCTCACTGAAAGTGCTGCAAAAGATTTCAGTCGTTTCAGCGATTTGGGAGGAAATGGTTTGTTGACAATCCCGGTTTTGGGTGCTATGTATTGGGCTGGCACATCGCATTCAGATTGCAGGCTAAAAGAAGCCTCACTGGCTGGTTTGCAGGCTTTTGTGTTGAGTGCTGGAGCGGCCTGGCTTGTGAAAAGTTTGGCTGGCCGTCCGCGACCCAATGCTGGTTATGAATCTGATACCTGGTATGGACCCTTCAGTGGTCATGATGCTTTCCCATCGGGGCACACCACACGTGCTTTTGCAGTGGCAACAGTTTTGGCTGGATATTACAAAGACAAAATGTGGGTGGGAATTACTGCCTATGGCCTGGCCACTTTTACCGCTTCCGGAAGATTACTCAGCGGCGAGCACTGGCCATCGGATGTTTTAGTTGGCATGGCACTTGGCTATGTTGTTGGCAGAGGAGTATTAAAATTCAATCAGAAACAAAAGGAAATTGCCCAGCGCACTGCTTCCTCAAAAAGCCTGACGTTTTCGCCCTTGCTAGGGCCACAACAAGTTGGCGTGATGATCCGGTTTTAAACCATTCTTAGCCAAGGTTATTTTTCAATTAATTCTTCAGGGTCAACATGTATTTTTTGACCTTTTTCGAAATCGAACAAAGTTGATTTACGCAACTCAAAATAGTTGTTCCAGTAGTTTTTCAGGGCATTGTAATAACTTACTTTGGCATTGTCGTTGTCGATCTGCGCATTATTAAGTTCCAGCACATCGTTCACCTTGCCAATCATATACCGTTTTTGCGTCACGTCAAAACGTTTTTGGGCAACGGTATCTGATTTGGCAGCGATCATCAGCTGGTTTTTCTGCATTCCAAACTGAACAACTTTCAGGAAGATTTCCTGATCAAAATCAATTCGTTCCTGCTCTATGCTGGTCTTCACCAGATCGTAGTTGGACTCTGCCATCCGTATTCGGCCTCGTGCCTGTCCCCAGTCCAGGATAGGTATTGTTAATCCAAGGCTAATGCGTTCCTCATCAAGTGGATTTTTATAAACATCCTGAATTTTGTCGGCAGTTTGGGTTAAGCCATAAGAAGCATAAATTTCAGCGTCAAACCGGCCATTTAACCGAGCCATACTGATCTGGCTTTCGGCCTCAATCATACGGCGCTCAAAAGAAAGTCCGGACGAAGTATTCGTATGCGCTTCATTGATAGCTTCATTAACGTCAATCGCGAAGTGGGGAGTTTCTGCGGGAGGGATAAGCACAAGAGGCTGGTTGCTTGAAATACGTAAATAGGATTTGAATTTGAAAAGCATATTTTGATAATTCAGGTCGGCATTTTCAACAGCAGCATCGGCTTTGAGCAGGTTCAGCTCGAGTTGCAGCAATTCATTTTCGGCTATTTTACCCAACACATAACGTCCTTTGGCGATGTTGTACAAGGTATCATAATTAGCCTGATTTTTAATGGCGATGTCGCGATCCACCTGTGCCATCAACAGATTAAAAAAATGATTGATGGCTGTAATGGCAACCTGTTCGCGGCTTTCGAGGTATTGTCGTTTGGCTTCCTCATACACAAGTGGCTCTATTTGTTTGTCCCATTTATAAGCATTGTATCCAAATATCGGCTGTCTGAATCCGATGCTTACCGGCGTGGAATGAAACTGTCGGGTGGAGGTATCTGTATAAAAGTTGTCAAGACGTTGCAGTCCGGATTGCAAAAACACCTCACCGCCCGTTAGCCCGATACGTTGTGTGAGGGCGACATCTGCAGAATAGCGCGCAACTGTTCGGTCGCGATAGCTTTCGCTGCCATCCTGTTGGGTGATGGCATCAATGGACTGTGTAAAATTAGGCAAGGTTCCGGTAAGTGTTATATTTGGCAGATAACCGGCTTTAAAACTACGGTATTCCCAATAACTGCGCCTGAAACGGTGTATATTGATTAAGGCATCGGGCGAGCGTTCCTGTACGAGCTGGATAGTTTCTGAGAGTGTAAGGTATTGTTTTGCATCGACTTGTGTGCCTTGCGCAGATATCATTGAAGACAGCATTATCAGTACACCTATAATAATTGCTTCACCAAACTTGATTTTCATGCTTACCACTTTAATATTTTCCTAAAATCAGATTGAAGTATAAGTTTCAGTCAGCGTTTTTTTCAAGAAATGCCTCCAGTACCGGACGCGCTTTTTCCATGCTATCTTCTTCGATGAGTATGCGCACGTTAGATTGTATTGAGCCAATTCCAACTAAATTTCCAGCTTCCTGATCGTTACGGATCATACACGGAATTTCTGCTTCTTCCAATTCGTATTTGAGTGTAAGTGCCTGGATATGGCTTCCGGCAAAAATTTCGATAAGTTCATTAGAATGTTCCATTGCAATTGTTTTTAGGTTAATCGTGTCTGAGCGAGGTCACAGGATCCTGTTGTGCAGCTTTGCGTGCAGGCAAATAGCCAAAAACTATGCCCACCGTAGCAGCCACACCAAATGAAATCATAATGCTCCCGGCCGAAACAATGGTTAGGATGTCGGTGGTTTCCATAATGGTGCGTGCCATTATTACGCCTAACAAGATCCCAAATAGTCCTCCGCTAATGCTTATCAGAATTGCTTCGGAGAGAAACTGAAAGATGATATCCCTTTTGGTAGCACCAACAGAGCGGCGCACCCCAATTTCGCGAATGCGCTCCATCACGGAGGCCAGCATTATATTCATGATGCCGATACCTCCTACAAGCAGCGAAATTCCTGCGATGGCACCTAATACAATATTAAAGATGTCTTTTGTCCTTTGTTCCTGTTTGAGTAGCAGTTCAGGTACGGTAATCTGAAAATCTTCAACGCCCAAATGCCTTCTGTTGAGCATCTTAGTGAGTATTTGAGTGGTTGAGGTAAGGTTTGCACTTTCATCAACCTGTACCACGATCCGATCGAGCTGGTGGTAGTTGGCATCATCTTCGCTGCTTGAGCTGCTTGAGAAAGACATTACACTGTTTCCTGAATAGATGACCGTTTGATTGCCATTGCTTAGAGAACCTTCGTTAATACGGGCACGGTCTTTAAAACGGAGCAAAACGGTTTGAATGGGTGCGTAAATATTGTTGTTGAAGTCGCTAATCCCCAAATCCTGACTGCTTTGAAGTGATGCCAGCCTGTTTTCGAGCACTCCAATCACCTTAAGCCAGATGTTTCCACATTTGATATGTTTACCAATAGGGTCTTCGAGTGCAAAAAATTTCGATTTTATTGCAGGGCCAATAATGCAAACGGGGCTTCCGCTCTCGAGTTGGTCAGCGGTGAACATGTTTCCGGAAGTGATCGTCAGGTTAAAGACCTCGAAAAAATCTGGCTGAACGCCATTGAGTTTGGCTTGTTGACGGATGCCATCTTTGATGATGCTGGTTTCGTACGACACTTCAGGGCTTACGCGTTTCACGGTAGGAATCACTTCTTTGATTCCTTCTGCATCGAGTAGTGTGAGGCCTGGCGAATATTGCTTCCGCTGTTGCTGTACACCTGATTCTTCAGTGTCATCGTCTCCTGAACCATTTTTTTCGTATCGGGCCTGTACAACGATGTTGTTTACTCCAACCATTTTCATCTGATCCAGAATTTCCTGCTGGGCTCCGTTGCCGATGGCCATCATGGCGATAACGGCCGCTACACCAAAAATGATACCCAAAGCAGTCAGTATAGATCGTGACCTGTTGGCAAAAACAGCTTCCAAAGCAACCTGTAAGATTTCCAGATACCGTTCCATGGTTCAGAATTAATTAGGCCTTTTAGGTGCTCCTTTTCCCCGGTCACCACCTGCTGGCCGATCGGCTGGAAGTGTATCTTTTTTTATCGCAGCTTCTTTGGTATCAGGTGCAGTTTTCTTCAGACTATCTCTGATGCTGGCCACTACTTCAGGATCCAACAGGCTAAGCCGGTAGTTCTCAGGTTTTTCGGGTGGACTCAGCCTTACTTTATCACCTTCGTTGAGGCCGGCCAAAATGATGATTTCATTTTCATTGGATTTGCCGGCAATGATTTGCTGCCGTTTTCCGCCAGTAAAAACAAACTGAATGCTGTCGAGGTTGTAAATGGCTTCGAGTGGAACAAATAAGGCCTCCTGAATTTCTTCGGTGATGATGATGTTTTTGGTCGTCATGGCAGGGCGAAGGATAGAGTCAAATTCGTTTACTTCTATCTTCACCTCGAACACCTTGGCATTGCTATTGCGCATCTGTTCGCCGATATTAGCCACTTCAATTACTTTGCCGGTGAATTTTTTTTCGGGAAAAGCATCAACGCCGACATCCACACGCTGGCCTGATTTTACTTTTGATATATCAATCTCATTTACATAGGTTTTGGTGGTCATTTCTCTAAGGTTTGGCAGTGTTGCCACCACATTTTCCCAGGCACTGATTGTTGCACCAATGCCCCGCTTTGAACCATCCCAGTCACGCTGATACACTACCATCCCGGCTTTTGGGGCCATAATCGTAAACTCCGCATTGAGGGCAACCAGCTTTTCATATTCAGATTGTTTTTTTCGGAGAGCAGTAGCCACCTCACTCATATTGGCAACGGCTTTTTCGTATTTGAGTGAATAATTTCTTTCGGCCTGATCCAGTGAGCGTTGCGCCCGGTCGAGTTCAATCTGCACCTGGCGTTGTGTTGCCGGTGGTTCATAAATGGACTGATCTACTGCAATTTGGGCTTCTTCCATGGCATAGCGTAAATTAACGAGGTCGTTGCGTGCTGCTCTCAGTTCCATCGTAGTATCAAGCTGTGTTTTGGTAAAATTATTTTGGAATTGCTCGATATCAATTTCCTGGTCTTTAATTTTATTGGTGAGCTCAGTGCGGTCGAGCCGTGCCACATAATCACCTGAATCTACAATAGAGCCATCCGGAATGATGTCATCAATTTTAAGCTGCCACAAGCGGGCTTCGCGAAGGCTGGAAGGTGAGGGGCCAAAAATATTCTCAGAGCTTTTGGCTTCGAGCTCTCCTGTGGTGGTAACACTGATGATAAAAGGTCCTTTTTTTACTGTTGTCTCAACCACAGCACCGGATTCCAGTTCGGGGCGGCTTGCATACCACGTGATCAGTATCAAGGCCAGAATGACAGCGATACTGAGATAAATTTTCATACGGGATTTCATAGGCCCATAAAATTAAATGTTTTTGACGGATCAAACAAATCAAAGCAGTTTACGGATGATATCTTCCATACCAATGCCTTCAGCTTCGGCTGTGTAGTTACGTACCAGGCGATGCCTCAGGATAGGTAAGGAAACAGTTTTAACATCTTCGATATCAGGAGAATATCTACCATGGAATAAAGCATTGGCTTTCGCACCGATAATCAGGTATTGTGAGGCACGCGGACCGGCCCCCCAGCTGATGTATCTGTTGGTAAAATCGTGTGCTTCGGGGGTGTTGGGACGTGTTTTCCCGACAAGTTTCACGGCATACTCATACACATTATCGGGTACAGGAACTTTACGTACCAATTGTTGAAAATAATTAATCTCATTTTCATTCATCACAGCATTTACGGTCTGTTCAGCTCCTCCGGTGGTTTGTTTTACCACCATTATCTCTTCTTCAAAAGCCGGATAATCCAACCAAAGGTTAAACATAAAGCGGTCGAGTTGAGCTTCCGGAAGGGGATAGGTGCCTTCCTGTTCAATGGGATTCTGGGTGGCCAACACAAAAAAGGGCTTGAGCAGCTGATGTGTTTGGCCGGCAACGGTAATGCGTTTCTCCTGCATGGCTTCCAGCAGGGCTGCCTGTGTTTTGGGTGGAGTCCGGTTGATTTCGTCGGCCAGGATTACCTGCGCGAAAACAGGGCCTTTGATAAATTTGAAATGACGGGTCTCATCCAGAATTTCGGTACCGATGATATCAGAAGGCATCAGGTCGGGTGTGAATTGGATGCGGCTGAAGCTAAGCCCCAGTGCTTTTCCGATGGTGTTGACCAATAGTGTTTTGGCCAGTCCCGGCACTCCTACCAATAAAACATGCCCCTGGCTGAAAATGGCCAGCAGCGTTTGGTGGATAATTTCGTCCTGCCCTACGATTACCTTTCCGATTTCCTTTTTAAGTTCTTGATATTTAAGTTGTAAGGCGTCTGCACCTTCTTTATCTGATTTGAACATATTTTCGTGCTAACTTTAGTCGTTTTTCCAGTTATAATCAAATTCACAATCCAAGAAATTCTCATTGATTCGCACATAGGCAGAACTTGATTTTTCTCTGATCCAATTGTCCACTGCTTCCTGTTTCTTTTTTTGTAATGCCCAGGCCTGAATGCGATTGTAATCATCACGCAGATTAGCCTTATGTGGCGTTGTTTTTCTTTTGAGCATCAGCAGACGATAGGCATCTTTGCCTTCCTCGGTGATCATGGGTACGGGATCGCTCAGTTCGCCAGGCTGCAGTTTGTCAATCACAAACGAAACCTGCTGATCCAAATTGTCTGCATCAAAAAGTGTGCTGCCCGTATAGGGATTCAGGAGCAATCCATTTTTGCCCTTGGCTTCATCATCGCTGTATTTTTCCACTGCTTCTTCAAAAGTCAGCTCAGCATTTCGGATTTGTATGGCAATGGTATCCAATTCGTTCTTGGCTTTTTCGAGAGCAAGCGGCGATACTTTTGCCATAAGCAGGATATGCCTGACGTTCACATATTCTCCACGACGTTCGATCATCTGAATGATATGAAAACCCGCCTCTGTTTCAACGATTTCAGAAATTTCTCCATCTTTCAGGCTAAAGGCAACCGCTTCAAATTCGGGATATAACTCACCACGGCCGTAAAAACCCAGCTCGCCTCCTTTGCGGGCTGATCCCGGATCTTCTGAATACAACACTGCCAGGGTAGAAAAACGCTCTCCTGCCAGGATACGTTTGCGCAGTTCGAAAAGCCTTTCCTTCACTTTGAGTTTTTCGTCAATACTGATGGGGGGTTTTTTAACTATCTGGGCGATTTCGTATTCGGTATTTACCATCGGGATGCTGTCGGATGGCATGGTGCGATAATAGTTTTTGATTTCAGAAGGCGTAACTTCCACTTTGTTCATAATGCCGTTTTGTACTTCCTGTACAAGCATCTGGTCTTTTACAAGACGACGTAGCTCGTTTTTAATTTCGTTGATGCTTTTGTTATAATAAGCCTCAAGCTTGTCCTGCGAGCCCAGCTCGTTGATAAAATAGCGTAATCGTCTTTCCATTTCCTGATTTACCTGGTCATCAGTTACTTCCACGCTATCAATCTCGGCCTGGTTGAGCATTAATTTTTGGAACAGTAAATCTTCGAGTATCTGGCAGCGGATGGTTTCGGCACTACCGCTAATGCCGCGCTGCAGCCGGTATTGAATGTATTGGTTTTCGATATCGGACTGCAGGATCACATTTTTACCAACTACTGCAGCCACCTGATCGATCACCTGTTTTTGCTGTGCTTTGGTCTGAAGCGTAAAAAGCATAACCAAAATGGCGAAAGCAGGTATTATTTTTTTGAGTATCATATCGTATGTCTTTAGTAATTTTTTTGTTTTGAGTAAACCGTTTTTCCAAATGACTTATTGCATCATGAAGTTAGCGGTGATTTAAAAACTAATCGTATTTTTTCGATTTAATAAATTTCAAAAGCTTTTTGCCGTAATGCCTGCTCATAAAGTCCGTTTTGGGTCTCGCGCAGTAATTTTTGTCTTCTTTGGTTGAGTAGAATATTTCTGATGTTTTCGTACTCAATTTCAAGGGGTGACGTACTTTCGCTAAGCAGATAATCCTCAACCCGGAGTAAATAACTAAACGGAGGATCATCAATTTCAACGTATTGTTTACTTTTAAGAAATGCCTCCTGGTTGAGCACTTCGAGCGGTACCTGCATGATCAGATCATCAAAGCGAATCCAGTTTAATGTATCGTTATAATAGGAAAGTGCATGACTGGAGGCCAGCAGGTCGAGCGAATCAAGTAATAAGGTATCGGGATCAGCCAAAAATTCTTTGAAAGCGGGTTTCATTTCCGAATCAATGGGTAAAATAACATAGATCGCTTTCACGAGATTATGACGCAGTTCAAAATTCTGTTTGTTATTATCGTAATAGGCAGCTATTTCTGTATCAGTGACTAATGTGTCAAGCTTTTCTTTGATAAGCTCTGTTTCGTAGGTATAGATAAGCAGAGAGATT
This sequence comes from Bacteroidales bacterium, assembly GCA_028704385.1. Lineage (GTDB taxonomy): Bacteria > Bacteroidota > Bacteroidia > Bacteroidales > F082 > UBA5536. The sequence goes on from JAQVLA010000001.1 coordinate 330,052, forward strand.
CGATAATCTTCAAGTTTTTTGCGAAACTCGGTTTGTGCTGCTGTCAGGTTTTTTTCAGCCTGACGGATCAGTAATTGTTTTCGGATCCAGTTGTCAATAAATCGTTTTACAAGCATGATGCTGTCAGGTTTTGAAATCCCTGCTGTCACCAGACCTTCCAGATCAGCTTCGTAGAGGTAGTTGCCATATACCCTGGCAACTACCTCACCTTTGCCTGATTCGTTGACGGAGGTGCATGAAGCAAGAAATGCAAAAACAACTAATAGCAGCAGCCTCATCAATAGTTTGATTTAACTTTTTCAAATATTTTTTGATCCACGCTTACAGGATATTTTTCGCGCAGGCGTTTGACCCATTGTTTCTCCAGCTCTGTTTGGTATTCGGAAGTGATTATTCCGCGTGCTTCATCCAGGGCTTTGGGCTCGGGAGTAATAATCTTATGAATCCTCACAAAAACACTACCTTTATCAACATTGGTTTTCAGCTCATCCGAAAGGCCTGGTTCCCATTTTGTCATGTCCACAAAGTTGTTGTCCCCTTTTTCGAATTTACCTGTTTTAATCCTTACCGAGCGGATGCTGTCCTGATCAAGTTTTTGCAGCAATGCTTCGTCAGATATGTCAGTTTGAAGCATTTCCTTAACACGGGCGACATCTTCATCTTTTGTAATCATATAAACGGTAGCGTCCGCTCTTTCGCCCCACATATAATTGTTTTTGTGGGTTTCGTAGAAAGCTGCCAGCCCGGTGCTGTCTTTCACGGCTTTTGACCAGACTTCTTTGTCCATCAGATCAAAAAGCAGAATGCCATCGCGATATTCTTCCATGAGGGCGGCAAATTCGGGGTATTTCTTTTCAAGTTGACTGTCCTCATATTCCAGACAGCTATGATCAGCAAATTGCGCAAACAGCTGACGTGCATACTGGGCTGCATTCAGGTTGTCCTGTTTACTTTGTTTTGTTTTAATAAATTCAATGAAGTGTGTATTGGTAAAGTTTTGTTTACCCAATTTGAAGAGACTGTTGTCGTTTTTCAAATCTTCTGGAGCCTCCCATTTGCCACTCACAAAGGTGCTGTCGAGCTGGCTGATAAAGCTTAACATATTGGCTTCATTAGCCTTGAATCCGTTTTCTTTTTTTATCTGGGAAATCACTGCCTGCTCTGATTTCCTGGCACGACTATCCTTGGAAAGCCTTTCGCTCAATTTTGGTTTTTCAACTTCAAAACTGCCGGGTGCTTCTGTTCCGATCAATTTGATGATATGATAGCCATAAACGGTTCTAACCGGTGCTGAAATCTCATCTACTTCGAGGGATTTTACTGTTTCAACAAATTCGGGTACGATGCGGTTTACCGTAAATTTACTCAGTTTGCCGTCGCGTTGTGCCGAGCCACGATCTTCAGAGTAAGCTTTCACCGCTTCTTCGAATTTCATGCCCCCCTGTATTTCTTCGTAGATACGTTGAATGCGTTCTGATTTTTCCTTGTCGAGCGAGTCGGGTGCGTTCACCGGAATGCTGAGATAGATATGGGCAACTTCGATTGTGCCGAGGGCAGGACTGCGCTCAGCAACTTTGATCAGATGATAGCCGAAATCGGAACGTACAGGCATCGAAACCTCATCCACAGGAGTATTGTAAGCACCATTTTCGAAGGGATAAACCATGTCAAAAACAGAGAAGTACCCCAGATCGCCTTTGTTGCCCGGCCTGAAGGATTGTTTGCCGGGAATCTCTTCACGATCGCGTGTCGAAGGGTCTTCGGAAGCTTCAACAGCAACTAGTGCAAAATCTTCACCTGCGAGGATCCGCTTTCTGAGGTCCATTGCTTTTTGATACACTTTGAGGGTGTCTTCGGGCAAGGCATTCTTATCCAGACGTAACAGGATATGACTGGCTCTAACGTCCTGAAGTTTCCTGTCGTAAGCCTCCTGCAAAAGAGCCTCGCTTACTTTTTCGTTTGTAAAATACGGCTTTGCCAATTGTTTGCGATAACCTTCCAGCTCTTCGATAAAAGCTTTGGCAGTGTCCATTTTTAGACTTTCTGCTTCTTTAACCTTGAGCTTGAAATTGATATACAGCTCAAGATATTCTTCCAGGGATTTTTTATCAATCACCTGATTATTGACATTGTTCTTGCCATAAACATCCATGAATTCTTTTACTGTAACCGGCTCATCGGCAATGGTCATCAGTACTTTTTTATCAAGTTTGTTTTGAGCCTGCAACAGGAATGCTGATCCCATCAAAAGGCTTAAAAAAAAGATGCGCATTGTTGTTCTCATATCTTATCGATGGATTTTATTTGGTTAACAATTATTAGTTTTTACGACTGTAATTTGGTGCTTCCCGCACTATGGTGATATCGTGCGGATGACTCTCGTACATTCCGGCAGCAGTTATTTTTACAAATCTTGCTTTTTTAAGGTCGGAGATGGTTTTGGAACCTGTATAACCCATCCCGGCACGCAGCCCGCCGACCAGCTGATGAATCACTTCCGATAAGGTTCCTTTAAAAGGCACCCTGCCGACAATTCCTTCAGGCACAAGCTTTTTTATGTCATCCTCGGCATCCTGAAAATAGCGGTCTTTTGAACCTTCTGACATCGCTTCGATAGAACCCATTCCACGATAGGTTTTGTATTTACGTCCTTCGAAGATGATGGTTTCGCCCGGCGACTCGTCCACACCGGCAAAGAGTGATCCGGCCATGATGCTGTCGGCACCACCGGCAAGGGCTTTTACAATATCGCCTGTAAAGCGGATGCCGCCGTCTGCTATCACCGGAACACCGCTTCCTCTGAGCGCTTTTGCCACATCGTAAACTGCTGTAAGTTGCGGCACGCCAACTCCGGCAACTACGCGGGTTGTACAGATTGATCCTGGACCTATACCCACTTTTATGCCATCGGCACCGGCAGCCAACAGATCGAGTGCGGCTTCGGCAGTAGCGATATTGCCTATTACCAAATCAATTTGTCCGTATTTCTTTTTAATGTTTTTCGCCATTTCCACCACACCTTTTGAATGACCGTGAGCAGTATCCACCACTATGGCATCCACTCCTTCCGAAACAAGTGCGTCAACCCTTTCGATGGTGTTGGCAGTGATTCCAACGGCAGCAGCAACTCTCAACCGGCCGCGCTGATCTTTGCAGGCATTAGGTCTGGCTTTTATTTTGATGATATCCTTATAAGTGATCAGGCCGATAAGCCGGTAATCTTTATCTACCACAGGTAGTTTTTCAATACGATGTTCCTGAAGGATATCAGCTGCTTGTTCAAAATCAGTAAATTCTGTTGTTGTGATGAGGTTTTCGCGTGTCATCACCTCATAAATAGGCCTGTTGATACGTCTTTCGAAACGCAGGTCGCGATTGGTGACTATACCGGTAAGTCTGTTGTGTTTGTCAACAACCGGAATGCCTCCAATATGGAACTCTTCCATAATTTTAAGCGCATCCAGCACAGTGGCGTCATCGCGCATGGTTACCGGATCGATGATCATGCCGTTTTCGGCACGTTTTACTTTGCGTACTTCGGCAGCCTGCTTTTCGATGGTCATATTTTTATGTAGCACACCTATCCCGCCTTCCTGTGCCATGGCAATGGCCATTGTTGATTCGGTAACGGTGTCCATGGCAGCCGAAACGATAGGGATACGCAATTGAATATTTCTGCTGAATTGTGTGCTCAGGTCTGTTTCGCGGGGCAATACCTCGCTGTATGCAGGTAATAGCAGCACATCGTCGTAAGTGAGGCCTTCACCAACGAATTTTTCAGGATCAAACGACATGGTAATCAGGTTTTATTAGAGTGGTGCAAATGTATTAAAATTCACCAATTAAGCAGACAATCGACCCCTGGCATTTCATCTGTTTTTAGAGGAAGCACTTGCTTGTTTTACAAAATTCACAGCAATTCAACTTTTAAGTTTAAATGCCTAATTATTAGGTGAGTAAGTGGGGAGATCCTAAATGTGGAAACCAGAATTGTAGCAGGCCGAAATTTAAACCGTGGAAAAGAATGGGAAACCGAAATGGTTTTTTAACATTTTTTAATGACTAAACAAGTCGTGAACTACCTCAGTTTTTAACTTTTGCGTTCAAAGTAATTACTACTACTTCGGGGCGGTTACCGATACGCACCGGAGGCCCCCATGTGCCAATACCACTGGAAACATAGGCATGCATCTGCCCGAATTGTTTGTAACCCCAACTCAGGGGGAACATGCTCTGGGTGATGTAATTAAAGGGCCACAGTTGTCCGTGATGGGTATGGCCGCTCAGGATGAGGTCGGTGTTTTGCTCTTGTGCTTCTTTATATGCACGGGGTTGGTGATCTAGCACAATCCGCACATCTCCGGAAGGAATATTTTTTGTGATTTCGGCCAGTGATTTACGTTTTTCGCCAGCAAAGCGGTCACTCTCTATATCGTTACGACCAATTACCCAAAGTCCTGGAATGATTTCAACTGTAGTGTCGCGCAGCACGATGATATCATGTTTACTGAGATAGTCTACCGCAGCATCAGCACCGCCAATATATTCATGGTTGCCCGTTGAGGCATAAACACCCAGTGGTGCATTGAGTTTGCCAAACAGGGCTCCCAGATTTTGCCTGATCACCGGATCCAGGTCTTCGTCAACCAGATCGCCGGGGATCATAATCACATCCGGCTCAACCGAGTTAAGATGTTCGATAATACTGCTCAGTCTTTTAGTCGAAATCACTGTTCCCAGGTGAATATCAGATACCATGGCAATGCGAATCTGATCCATCTGCGGGAGTTTTTTATTCAGGTTGATGGTAAGCTGCTCGGTACGTGGAAGCAGCGCATTGAGATGTCCGGCAAAAACCAGCAGGAATACCGTTGTGGCTATGCCAATGGTAAAAAAGTAAGGTCTGTCAAGTAATGCCTGAGGGATTATTTTATCAAAAAAGGGTGTAAAATGATTTACCATCCGCAAGAGGTCGAAAGCAATCACTGCCATAAGCAGATAAACCATAGCAGCCAGCCAAAAGGCACCTGCCCATGTAATTAAATCACTTAAATGCGAAAGGTAGATTTTTTCGAGTATGCGGCCAAGCGGATAACTGATGACCAGGAACCAAAAAGCCAATATAAATACACGTCTCAGACCGGTTCCAGGCTCAAAACTCATTAGTCCGCGGCTGAAGATATACCAGTTTATTAATCCATAAACTGTGAGTACGATACTGAAAAAGATAAAAAACTGCACTTGACGCATTAAGTTTTGATTAGCAGTAAAACCAGAGTTTTAGCCTTATGTTCAGGTAATCACAAGGTTTAACATAATTTAGGTTTTACATTTTTCAGGTTAAGGACTTCAACTGTTGTTCAATCACTTTGATACGAGCCTCAGCATCTGCCTGTTTCTGACGTTCGCGAATTACCACCTGTTCGGGAGCCCCGCTCACAAAACGTTCGTTGCTCAACTTTTTTTCAACCGAAATCAGGAAGCCACGTGTATAATTGAGTTCCTCAGTCAGTTTTATATACTCCTCCTCCGGATCGATGGCATCAATTAATGGTACAAATACCTCAGTAGATTTGATAACGAATCCAAAAGCACCTTCTGGAGGAGTGTGGGTCAGGTTGATCTGACTCAGGTTACAGAGTTTTGCTATAACGTTTTGGAAACGAGTATTATAATCTCCGTTTTTATCAACGATATGCACTTCAAGGGCATCACGGAATGGAATATTTTTTGAGGCTCTGAGTTTGCGGATACCGTTGATGAGTTCGGCAGTGAAATCGAAATCGGACAGCAGTTTATCATCAATGGTGTTTGATACAGGCATAGGTGCAATTATCAGATCCTCACCATTTGACCTTTTACGCAGCAGATGCCATATTTCTTCGGTGATAAAAGGCATAAAAGGATGCAAAAGCTTCATCAGGTCTTCAAAGAATTCCAGGGTAGCTTCGAGGGTTTGCGTATCGATGGGTTGTCCCTGCTGAGGCTTCACCATTTCGAGGTACCAGGAGCAGAAATCGTCCCAGGTAAGTTTGTAGGCTGCCATAAGTGCTTCTGACAAGCGGTATTTGCTGAAGTGATCTTCAATCTGAATGAGCGTTTGGTTGAGCCGTGCTCTGAACCAGTCTACCGCCAGGGCAGCTGTTTCATCCTGATCAAGTTGGCTGTCTGACTGCCATCCTTTTACCAGGCGCATGGCATTCCAGATTTTATTATTGAAGTTACGTCCCTGTTCGCAGAGTGCTTCATCAAAGGGTAGGTCGTTGCCGGCAGGCGAGGTGAGCAACATGCCCACACGCACCCCATCAGCACCATAAGTGTTCATCAGCTCGATAGGATCGGGTGAATTGCCGAGACTTTTCGACATTTTCCGTCCCAGCTTGTCACGTACAATACCAGTAAGATAAACCGCTTTAAAGGGCTTTTCATTTTGCCATTCGTAGCCTGCCATGATCATGCGTGCCACCCAAAAAAAGAGTATTTCTGGTGCTGTAACCAAATCATTGGTAGGGTAGTAATATTTGATGTCAGGATTATCAGGATTGCGAATGCCATCGAAGACGGAGATTGGCCATAGCCAGCTGGAAAACCAGGTGTCGAGCACATCATCTTCCTGATGCAACTCGGTTAATTGCATAGTGGCATTTCCGGTTTTTATTCTTGCAGCTTTCAGGGCGTCATTTTCGTTCATGGCAACTACAAAATCCTGCATCCCATCGCCATAATACCAGGCCGGGATACGATGTCCCCACCAGAGCTGACGCGAGATATTCCAGTCGCGAACGTTTTCCATCCAATGACGGTAAGTGTTTTTAAACTTTTCGGGTACCAATAATATCGCATCTTCCATCACGGCTTTCAGGGCTGGTTCAGCCAGTTTTTCCATCGCCAGGAACCATTGATAAGAAAGGCGTGGCTCTATCACCGATCCGGTTCGTTCTGAAGTGCCTACTTTGTTTTGGTAATCTTCTGTCTTTATGAGATTTCCAAGGCTATCCAGTTCTTTAACGATGGCTTTTCGGCAGGCAAAACGATCCAAGCCTTTGTAGTGCAGGCCATGCTCGTTGAGGGTAGCATCTTCGTTGAAGATATCGATAAATTCGAGCTGATATTTGTCGCCAAGCATTTTATCGTTGGGGTCATGTGCCGGTGTGATTTTGAGGCATCCCGTTCCGAATTCACGATCTACATATTCGTCAGCGATGAGTGGGATACTTCGATTTGCGATGGGAACGATCACGCGCTTGCCTTTCAGGTGCTGGAAACGTTCGTCTTCGGGGTGATAGCACACGGCAGTATCACCTAAGATCGTTTCGGGACGGGTGGTGGCAATTGTTACGTAATCATCCTCGCCTTCAATTTGATAGCGCAGGTAATACAGCTTGCCCTGCGACTCTTTGTAAATCACTTCTTCATCCGAAACGGTGGTTTTGGCTTCGGGATCCCAGTTTACCATGCGGTAGCCCCGATAGATGAGGCCTTTGTTATATAGGTCAACAAAAACCTGAAGCACAGATTCTGACATATCCTCGTCCATGGTAAATTTGGTGCGTTTCCAGTCGCAGCTGGCGCCCAGCTTTTTGAGCTGTTCGAGGATGATGCCCCCATGTTTGTGGGTCCATTCCCAGGCATGTTCGAGGAAAGCCTCGCGGCTAAGCTCGTTTTTTTGAATTCCCTGTTCTTTAAGTTTATTCACCACTTTGGCTTCGGTGGCAATGGAGGCATGGTCGGTACCCGGAACCCAAAGAGCATTTTTGCCCTTCATGCGTGCACGACGGATCAGCACATCCTGAATGGTATTGTTGAGCATATGCCCCATATGCAGCACACCCGTTACGTTTGGTGGAGGAATGACTATAACGTAAGGCTCGCGTTCATCAGGTTCGGAATGAAAGTAGCCTTTTTTCATCCAATGGGCATACCATTTGTCTTCGGTTGTTGCAGGATTATATTTGCTGCTGATCTCCATGTGTTTAACTGTTATTTATAATTGAAGGTGCAAAATTAGGAAAATTTATGCACGAAGAAGTAGAAATGATAGAGGGTTCAGCAAAAGCTGTCAACTTGAAAGCTTGTAAAATTTTACCTTTGGTAAACAATTTGGACAATTTCTACTTCCAATTTAAGCACCTAAAATTTAAGCACAAAATTGGATTTATAGGGATTTATTTTCTGACAGAATATTTGATTTTTAATGAGCTCTGTATAAACTATTTGAAGCTAAATGGAGTCACTTAATATTGTATCTGAAAAATCAATTGTATCAATTTATGGCTCATATTAATCAAATTGTTGACTTGAGTAGAAAAACCCTTTGAATGAAAATTCATCCGCTAAAAGAATAGAAAAGCAGGATGAAGGTTAACATCCTGCTTTCATTGTGATTTTAAAGCTTCCTTAATTCAAAGCGGGAATGGGAAACTTGGGTGTTTGTTTGCCGTTTTTTTCATACAGGCCCCAGGAAGGCCCAACACCATTTGGTTCGTTGGTTTTCCAGGGTTCATCAAACATGGCAAACCAAAAGCTGTTATAAGCCTGTTTCTTGAAATTATTTCCGTTTACCCATTCCAGGGTGGCTTTAAAATTTGTTTCAGCAAATTGGACATTTTCGCGCCCTGTTGCAGTGCCATTATTGCCAACACCGGTAGGCCAGCCAATTTCGCCAATAATTACGCCCAGCCCGAAATTGTTTTCGGCATTCGCCATGCCATGCTGATAGGACCATTCCATATTGCCATGGATGTTATCAGGTTGGCCATTGCCATAATAGGGATAAATCGTCATCAGAATTACCCTGTTGTCAGGAGTGTTTAGGTCTTTGCATTGTTGCAGAATCGGGCCACAATAGGCTTCGTTTGGATAGTTGTTTTGGCTGTCGGCACCTACACCGGTGATGCAGGACGTAATGGGAAGTTCAATTCCTTCGGCACTTAGCTTTTCCTGGGCATATTTCATATAATTAGCCACTGTAGCAGGTTCAATAAAATTAGGGCCTCTAAGGTTGGTTTCATTGCCTACAATCAGTCCTAAAACAGTATTAGGGAAAGCCTTTATTTGCTGGATTGCTTTGTTGATATCCGCTTTGGTTTGTGCTTCATTGTTGGGATAACAATGAACCCCGAGGGCAACCTCAAGCCCCTTTGAAGCTGCAACGCCAACAATTTGATCCATGCCATCTGCTACGGTATAAGTGCGTAAAAAAGTAAAATTCCGGGCGATCAAACTCAGGTCTTCCTCCAATTGAGCTTTGCTGATCGGTGTTCCTGGAGCCTGACCATCGTAATGATAAGGGCCATAACAGATTCCCAGATATTCCTGGGCTGCTACAATATCTTTTTGGGCTTCCAGGATGGGTTGTTCGTCGTCGGCTTTACTATCTTCCTTTTTTGAGCAGGAAAAGTTAAAAAACAACATACTAATGAGAATAGCAACAAGAGAAAATCGAATGGAATTGATCATGGCTTATTAGGTTTAAGAAGAACGGTTAAAAGATTGTTTCAATGCTTATTAAGTCGTTCCAAAAAAGGTCTGGCTAGGTTCCGTCCTTTTTTAATAATGAAGTTTGATAAAGCAAATAAAACCTAAATATTTTTCCGCGAATTAAAAAGATGAGATATATCAACACCTTGATATTCTCATCTTTAACTTACCCGTTTACCGGAAAGCCGTATTGATTTTCTATGAAAAACTTTTGTTTTACAGATTCGGAATAATCTTTAAAACCCTTTTAGTCCCTTTTCCAGAAAGCTGTTGTCTTCTGTTTTTCTGCTTTCTTCCATCCCGGGCAGGGCATTCATCCAGGTGCCATAAACCGGATTAGGCAAAATGATCCATTTTTTACCAAAATTATGGATGTTTTTCAGGGTGAATGCATCTCTGGCACTTGCATCATTAGTATCAAAAGCGTTATGAAAATCGCCCAGATTATCCCCCATCAGCAGCACGATTTCGTATTTCTGAAGCACTTGCTGTCTGCGCGGTTCTTTGTCATTCTCTTCATTGCGGAGTAAAAGATGTTCATTCACAGCATCCGGAAAGCCGTATTTCTTCAGGTTTTGAAGTGTGGCTTCCCTGAATTTTTCTCTGCGGTTGGAAATATAAAACACTGCTACACCTTTTTCGGAGGCATATTTTAAAAAGTGAAGTGCTCCTGGAACAGTATCAGCTTTTGCAGCATTGATCCATTCGTCCCATCTTTCCGGATAGTCAAAATGATCCAGTATGCCTTGTGCCTGATACGGGCTGTTGTCGAGCACAGTTTCGTCAATGTCAACCACTATGGCAAGTAAATTATCTGTTGGAATTTGCAAGCGTGCGTCCAGTCGTTCTGTGGCAATGTTAAATGCCTGATAGCAAAGGGCTTTGTACTCGGCTGCCTGTTGCACAAACAAGGTAGCATACATGGCCGGATGATTGCCATGTGCTGGTGTGTTATCGTGATGGTGATGGGTTTGCGGGCCATCGCAGGCAGCAAAAGAAAGGACGAGCAGCAGAAATCCTAAGACTTTAATTTTCATTTTGATTGAGATTAGTGTTTTATTGCGCTAAAATAAAAAAACCGGATCGAAAATTGATCCGGTTTGTGAAATATTTATGCAAGGGTTTATTTTTCGCTGTAATCCATAGCTTCCAGACGCCTGTAATAGTTATAGCGCCATTTAGCATTATCTTCTGCCAGCTTGCTAAGTGCTTTCGACTGATCGGGGAAGGTCTTTCTTAGGGAAGAGAATCGTACTTCGCTACCGATGAAGCTTTGGAATTTGCTCCAATCCGGTTCTTTGGAATCGAGTTGAAAAGGATTCTTTCTTTCTTCTTCCAGGGCAGGATTGTAACGATACAGATGCCAATAGCCACTTTCTACCGCAAATTTCTCCTCGAATTGTGTTTTGCCCATTCCTATATGGAGGCCATGGTTGATACAAGGTGCATACGCAATGATGATAGAGGGACCATTATATTCTTCCGCTTCTTTCACGGCTTTAAGGTACTGATTTTGGCTGGCCCCCATGGCTACCTGTGCAACATAAATATAACCATAAGACATCATCATGGCACCCAGGTCTTTTTTCTTCACCTTTTTGCCTGAGGTTGCAAACTTGGCAACAGCACCCATTGGGGTAGATTTGGACGCTTGTCCTCCGGTATTTGAATATACCTCGGTATCCAGGACAAGAACATTCACGTTTTCGCCGCTTGCCAATACGTGATCCAGGCCGCCAAATCCGATATCGTAAGCCCAGCCATCACCACCAAAAATCCAGACAGACTTTTTAACAAAGAATTGTTTCAGTGCCAGCAATTCTTTGGAAAGATTGTCTTTTCTTCCGGTTAGCACTTCGGTCAGTTTGGCGGATGACTCGCGTGAGGCTTCTGCCTTGTCAGCAGTTTCAATCCAGTTTTGGAAAGCTTCTTTCAGTTCGGTGTCCAGTTCGCCTTTCATGGCTTCACTCATACGCAGGGCAATGCGTTCGCGGAGCTTGTTTACAGCTGTTGCCATTCCATAGCCATATTCGGCATTGTCTTCAAACAAAGAGTTTGCCCAGGCTGGTCCTTCACCTTTTTCGTTGGTGCAATAAGGGGTGCTGGGAGCAGAGCCTCCATAGATGGAAGAACAGCCTGTGGCATTGGCCACCATCATCCGATCGCCATAGAGCTGAGTGATGGTTTTGATATAGGGCGTTTCGCCACAACCGGCGCAGGCACCCGAAAACTCAAACAAAGGTTGTGCAAACTGACTGTTTTTAACCGATTGGAATTTGTCAACAACAGTGTCTTTGTAAGTCACTTTTTTTGCGAAATGATCCCAGCGACCGATCTCAGCTTCCTGACTTTCAAGCGGTTTCATCACCAGTGATTTCTCTTTAGAAGGACAAACATCCACACAGTTGTCGCAGCCTGTACAATCAAGCGGACTAACCTGAATACGGTATTTTAGCGGAGCAAATTTTCCTTTGGTTTCGAGCAGTTCAGTTCCTTCTGGCAAAACAGCTTCTTCTTCTTCATTAACAAGGAATGGACGGATGGCAGCGTGAGGACAAACGTAAGCACATTGATTACACTGAATACAATTTTCAGGTTGCCACTCGGGAACACTAACGGCAATACCACGTTTTTCGTAGGCCGTTGTTCCGGCAGGGAAAGTGCCATCTTCGCGACCAAGGAATGCACTTACCGGAAGGTCGTCTCCTAACATGGCATTGATAGGCTGTACTACATTTTTAATGAAGTCTGGCGCATGGCCATTGTTGGCTACTTCATCAGGGCCAAGTTTTGCCCATTCGGCCGGAACTTCAATTTTTTCAACTTCACCACCCCGATCAACGGCAGCATAGTTCATCTTCACAATTTCTTCGCCCTTCCTGCCATAGGATTTCAGGATGAAGGCCTTCATTTTTTCAACGGCCTGTTCGTATGGAATGATTTCGGCTACCTTAAAGAAAGCCGATTGCATGATGGTGTTGGTACGGCCTCCTAATCCAACTTCTTCGGCAATACGTGTGGCATTGATGATATAGAAACTGATATTTTTTTCTGCCAGGTATTTTTTGATGCTGTTAGGCAGTTTCGATTTGGTTTCTTCGGCATCCCATATACTGTTCAAAAGGAAAGTTCCGTTTTTCTTTAGGCCTCTGAGCATCTCATATTTGCCCAGATAAGCCGGGACATGACAAGCCACAAAGTCAGGCGTGCCTACCAGATAAGTTGAACGTATGGGTTTGTCTCCAAAACGAAGGTGTGAGGTAGTAACACCTCCAGATTTTTTCGAGTCGTAAGCAAAATAAGCCTGCGCATATTTATCCGTAGTTTCTCCGATAATTTTAATGGAGTTTTTGTTGGCACCAACTGTTCCGTCTGCACCGATTCCATAAAATTTTGCTTCGTAGGTTCCTTTGGGGGCAATGCTTACTTCCGGAAGCAATGGCAATGATTTGAAAGTAACATCGTCAACGATACCCACTGTGAACTGATTCTTAGGCTCTTTCATTTTCAGGTTTTCAAACACTGAAATGATCATGGCCGGTGTAGTATCTTTTGAGCTGAGTCCGTAGCGGCCACCAACAATCATTGGTGCATTGGGTTGTCCGTAATAAATTTCTTTCACGTCCAGATAAAGTGGTTCGCCGTTGGCTCCCGGCTCTTTGGTGCGATCGAGTACGGCGATACGTTTTACGCTTTCGGGCATTACGTTCAGGAAATATTTCGCTGAGAAAGGCCTGTAAAGATGTACGGCAATTAACCCTACTTTTTCACCTTTTGCCAGGAGGTAATCAATGGTTTCGCGAATGGTTTCGGTAACCGAACCCATCGCAATGATTACATTCTCGGCATCAGGAGCCCCATAATAAGTGAAAGGGTGATATTCGCGACCGGTAAGTTTGGTGATTTCCTGCATATATTCCTCTACCATATCAGGAACTGGATCGTAGAAGCGGTTTGCAGCTTCGCGCGACTGGAAATAAATGTCAGGGTTTTGTGCAGTTCCACGTGTCACCGGATTCTCCGGGTTGAGTGCATGATCGCGAAAACGCTGTACAGCTTGCCAATCGACCAGATGTTTCAGATCATCAACATCAAAATATTCTACTTTCTGTATCTCATGTGAAGTACGGAATCCATCGAAGAAATGCAGGAAAGGAATACGTGATTTGATGGCTGCCAGGTGAGCGATACCCGCTATATCCATGATTTCTTGAACACTTCCGGTGGCCAGCATGGCAAATCCGGTTTGTCGTGTACTCATCACATCGCTGTGATCGCCAAAGATGGAAAGTGCCTGAGCTGCAAGACTTCTGGCGCTTACATGAAAAACACCCGGAAGCAATTCGCCCGAAATTTTATACATATTCGGAATCATCAGTAAAAGTCCCTGCGATGCCGTGAAGGTAGTGGTGAGGGCACCTGCCTGCAGCGAGCCGTGAACAGCACCTGCTGCACCACCTTCTGATTGCATTTCGGCAACGTGCACCGTTTCGCCAAAAACATTCTTTTTGCCATAGGCGGCCCATTCATCCACATACTCAGCCATGGTTGAAGATGGCGTGATAGGATAAATGGCAGCTACCTCGCTAAACATATAGGCAACATGCGATGCTGCATAGTTACCATCACAGGTTACAAACTTTTTTTTCATTTTCATATCTTATTAGAATTTAGGCTTATACAATATATCGAGGCCTTAAAAAGCATCAGGGCGAAATTACTAAATTAAGCTGTTGCGTATGGTCATTTTCGACGCAATACCGTATCCAACCCCCTAATTTATAATGATTTTAGATTAGCATGATATAAAATGGTCTTTGGAAATTTATGTACATTTACACGCCAAATACTTCATGACTAATTTGTAAATATTATATAAATCTATAACACTATGAGTTTGAATACAAAATACCTGGGTTTGGAATTAAAAAACCCCATTATTGTTGGTGCCAGCAATTTGGTAACAGATATCGAAATGCTCAAAAAACTCGAAGAAGCCGGAGCTGCCGCAATCGTTTACAAGTCACTTTTTGAAGAGCAGATACATCTCGAGAATCTTGAGATCCATCAGCAAATGACGGATTATAACGAACGTAATGCCGAAATGACAAGATTGTTTCAGGAAGATCTGTTCGAAGCCAGCCCTGATGAATTCATTTCCCATTTCGCCGAAGCACGCAAGGCAGTAAGCATCCCTTTGATTGCCAGCTTGAATGCCGTATATGACGAAACCTGGATTGAATATGCCCAAAAGCTGGAAGCAGCCGGAGCGGATGCCCTGGAGCTTAACTTTTATGCTGTACCCACCGAGTTTGATGTGGATGGCAGAGGCATTCTGAATGAAGAACTCGACATCATTGAAGTGGTTAAAAAAGCAGTAAAAATTCCTGTTAGTGTAAAATTGAGTGCATTCTATACCAACCCGCTTTATACCATTGCTGAAATGGATAAAAAGGGTGCGGATGGCTTTGTATTGTTCAACAGACTCTTCCAGCCTGATATAAATATTGAAACCGAAAGTCATCATTTTCCCTATAACCTGAGTAGCGAACAGGATAATCGTTTGGCACTCAGATTTGCGGGATTGCTTTATGATCAAATAAAGGGAAGCGTATGTGCCAGTCAGGGGATTTTTACGGGTGCCGACATAATTAAAATGATTCTTGCCGGAGCAGATACGGTGCAGGTTGTGAGTACCATTTATAAAAATGGCCCAAAACAAATCACAAAAATGTTGCATGAGATGGAAGCCTGGATGGCCACCCATCAGTACAAATCGCTGGATGATTTCAGAGGGAAACTTTCCAGGGCAAAACTTAAGGATCCGTTTACCTACAAACGTGCACAATACGTTGATATCCTGATGAAATCGGGTGAAATTTTTAAGAAATATCCTATGCGCTAGTTATTTTTAGAATTATTGAATAAAGAGCTGTGATTTTCGAATCGCAGCTTTTTTTTTCGTAAGGTTTTAGATGCATCACAATAGTGAATGCTATAATTTTGCAGCAACCAAACATTAATTTACGTTTGCATGAAAGTGCCATCAAACGAGCTTAGAACCATTCGCAACTTTTACCAAAACCAACTGGAACGCATTTATGGCCAGGCCGAAGCTTCCCGGCTGATACTGATTTTAATCAAACATTATTTTGGCTTTGATCGCTCGCAGCTTGCTGTGCAAAGCGATTTGCGTCTTTCAGAATCTGAAATGCTAAAGATTCATTTTGCTGTTAAGGAGTTGCTTCAACACAAACCGGTTCAATATATCACAGGTGAAACGGAATTTTTTGGACATACATTTCATGTAAAAACCGGTGTTTTAATTCCGCGTCCGGAAACTGAGCAGTTGGTTGATATAATCGTCAGGCGGTTTCAAAACAGGAGTTCGCTTTCAATCTGGGATTTAGGAACAGGATCGGGTTGTATTGCCATTAGTCTGGCCCTGGCGCTGTCGCAGGCAAAAGTAAAAGCATTTGATATAAGTAATGAAGCTATCTGCCTGGCAAAAACAAATGCAGAAAAATTGAATGCAGATATTTCACTTCATCAGACCGATATACTGGCAATGAATCCTGCAGAGGAAGAAAAACTGGACATTGTTGTGAGCAATCCGCCTTACGTTCGCCTGTCGGAACGTGCTTATATGCAAAAAAATGTGTTGAATTATGAGCCCGAAATGGCGTTGTTTGTACCGGACGAGGATCCATTTTTGTTTTACAGGGTGATTGCCAAATTGGCCAATCAGACGCTAGCCAGACGAGGCGAATTGTGGTTCGAGATCAATGAAGCCTTTGGAAAAGAGATCGCTGATATTTGTAATAACTTGGGTTTCGGGGAGGTACAAATTCATCAGGATTTTCACGGACGAGATCGTTTTGTGAGTGCTCTGAAACTCTGAAGTAATAGGGGAAACGTCTGGCTGTAGATCCCTTCTTCATTGCTTTCTCTGGGGCCTGCAATAAGAATCTTACGGCATGGGGATTTAATAAATTCCAGTATTTCTTCTTCAGTCTTATTGTTTTGTTCCAGAACTACTATTTTCAGTGGTTTTTGTAGTCTTTCAGCCCACCGGATTGTCAATGCAGTTCCTGCGTCAGGTTTTGACATCACAATAATAAGCACTAGATCAGCCAGCACCACATTTCTCCTGGTTCGTTTGTTATAACTGGCAGCATGAATTTCGGTAAGTGGATATTTCAAATCAATTGCACCATCTTCTGCCAATCGGCCTTTTGGACAATAACCTTTTATTTTTATTCCAGCTTCCAGCGCAGCATCCAGTACTGCCCGGTCAAGGCCGGTTTGTCCGCCATTGATAACAATCAATTCTTTTAGAATTTTCGGTTCTTTTCGGTATAATAATGCACAAAATCGCGTTGAGATTTATACAGGTTGAAGCTGAATAAACACAGATTTTTGGTTTCCTGTAAAATTGTCATAAAGAGTAAACTGTTACGCGTGCTTCCTGCTTCTTTTTTAATACGTTTCACTTCATTTTTCCTGAAAAGATCAATCAAACCAAGAAGTTTTTGCTGCTCGGTTGCAATGTTTTCCTGATTACTGAAATTACCATCTTTTATTTCTGTAGTGATATGTGTATAGAGGTTTCCAAGGTACTGACTTAATACTTTCAACTCGGAAAGTTGTGCGTTACTTAGTTCTTTATGATTATTATTGATATGCGTGTAAACAGGCTTCACAACAAAATTTAAACTATGAAGTATTTCGCGCAGATAATCCAATACCTGAACATAATAATGGCCGCTCTCAAGTGCGTCTTCTTTAAGTTTGGCAATGATCAGAGTTACAGAATTCTTTTTATTCTTGGCATCCTTTTCAATATTCTCAGTCGTTTGTGAAATCTTCTTCAAGGCTTTCACATCGAAATCAGTGAGTGCTGTAATGGTTTTTTTGTATTCAAGCTGGGTTTGATGCAATATGGTATTAACGCTCAAACTACACTGCTCAAGAATGTTTTCGTTGTTGATCTTATCAAGTTCTTTTGAGCTTTCTGTTTTGCTGGCTTCACGCGAAGTATGTATTTTGTGTGTACGATAAACCAGATAAATGGAAACAAGAACCATAGCACCAATGGCATACATATTTCCGAAATAGAAGAATATAGCGATCAGGAAAGCAACCGTAAAAGCTGAAAGTGCAGTAAAAAACCAGCCACCAATCACCGAAAAAACACCGGTAACCCTGTAAACCGCACTTTCCCTGTCCCAGGCCCGATCAGAAAGTGAAGTTCCCATAGCAACCATAAAAGTAACATAAGTGGTTGATAAAGGTAATTTTAGTGAAGTACCAAGTGCGATAAGAATACTGGCTACAACCAGATTTACTGAAGCACGTAACATATCAAAAGCCGGATAGTCTTTTTGGTGTTTTTCGTGGCTGACCATGGTAAATTGTTTGTCAATATTGGCCAGAATCCTATCGGGAATTATGGAAGAAATGCTTTCGGAGAGTTTGAGTGTCATCCTTACGATGGTGCGTGATAGCTGCGAAGAAGAAAAACGTTCGTCGCCCTCGTCCTGACGACTGAGATCGATGGTCGTTTTAACAACGCTTTTGGCTTTTCTAGAGGTAAAAAGTGTAATCACCATCACCAAGCCGGCGAGCAATAAAAATAGGGTAGGGGTTTGCACTTTCCCTTTGAGTGAGCTCATGAGCAAAAAATCCGGATCAACACCCGGATTGTTGATCAGGGTTTTAAAAGATTCAAAGCCCGCAAGCGGCACTCCGATAAAGTTTACCAAATCGTTTCCGGCAAATGCCATCGCCAGGGCAAAGGTGCCTGCCAATACGATGACTTTGAGTATGTTGAGTTTGAAAATCCAGTTTAAGAGCTGAAGCAAAACAGTAAAACCAATAAAACTTATGCTGATAATTTGAACAGTGTTGGTTTTGATCCAAATACCAGCATCTTCAGTAATAAAGGAAGCGCCTTTAACACCTTTTATCAACATAAAATATATGATAGCCGTGATGGCAAAACCACCATATAAAGCCCCGAAATAGCTCATGCGTTTCTCAAATCGAAAGGAGAAAAGCCAGCGTGTGAAAAATTGTATCAATGCACCAAAACTAAAAGCAATAACCACAGATAATAAAATCCCCGAAATGATGGCCAGTGCTTTGGATGTGTTGATATAATCACCCACGCTCATACCCGAATCGCTATCATAAAGCTTCATCATGGCAATGGCTACTGAGGCTCCAAGCAATTCAAAAACAATGGAAACCGTGGTAGAGGTGGGCAGTCCGTAAGTGTTAAAGGTATCAAGCAATATCACATCAGTGATCATTACTGCCAGAAATATCAACATGATTTCAGAAAAGTAAAACTTGTCAGGATGAAATATCCCGCTTCGTGCAATTTCCATCATCCCGCTCGAGAAGGTAGTGCCAATCAGCACTCCCAAGCCGGCAATAGCCATGATGATCCATAGAGGAGCAGCTTTAGCTCCAATGGCTGAGTTTAAAAAGTTGACCGCATCATTGCTAACTCCAACGACTAAATCGGAAATAGCCAGAATGAAAAGAACTATTACCAGGGCTAAATAAATGTTTTCCACAGTTTTAAGCTTTCTGAGTTTTGAACAGCGAAATTATAAAAAACCTTTTTACTACCATTGTTAACTTATCATTAATTTATCAAGTGCTGTGGTAGTAGTTATTTGGACGGAAATAGATATTTTCGCTGCTTCAAAAGCATTTGCCAATGCGTAAAATATTAGTTTTAATTCTGATTTTTAGAGCCTTGACGGTTTGTAGCCAGGATTCTGTCGGCTTCAAACCACATGGTAGTCCGGTGATGCGGGTCTTTTCAAATTTTGTGAGCCCCCTGGATGGCTCGGATAAACAAACCTCTTTTGAATTGAAAAGAGCATACCTGGGATATACCCAACGGCTTTATCCGGAATGGGAAGCTTCGATAGTGCTTGATATCGGAAGCCCAAACGACGACTCGCCTTATTCTTTATTGAAGCGTTATGCCTATTTCAAGATAGCCTCGCTCACATATACACATAATAAATTAGCCATTAAGGCAGGAATTATTCCACGATACAGCATGAATGCCCCTGAAAAGTATTGGGCCAGACGATACATTGAAAAGGTATTCCTGGATGCATACCGTTTTGCCCCAACCGCTGATATTGGTATTGGAATGGAATATGAGCTAAATCAGAAAATATCGGTTTATACTGCACTGATGAATGGCGAAGGATACGACCAATTGCAACATGATAATACCTATGAATGGTCGGTTGGAATGCAGTTTACTCCTTTATCGTGGCTTTTGCTTAGAGCAAACCTCGACTATTCAAAAAAGCTTGTTTCCGAAACAATGACTTCTTTGTTTGCCGGCCTCAGGTTTAAGG
>JAQVLA010000041.1 GCA_028704385.1 Bacteroidales bacterium
TCCAATAAAATCTAAACTTCATTAGAAAGAGTTAGATAAACCAACTATCTGTCCAACTTTTTCCAACGATGCTGCAATAAACTTAGAAAATCTTAGAATTTTCAAATGTAGTACGCCGAAGGTTTACGATAATACCGTAGCAGTTTCCGGCTGTGAATTTTAAATTAACATCCTGAAAAAGAATGTTTTTACCAAATTGAATACTGAGGTCGGTGACGGTAATCATGAATTATTTTTATTTGATGCTTAGGCGGCTGCAAAGGTAGGTTTAATTTGTTGCGGTTGGGCAGGTTTTGAATGAATGACGCTATGCCAAATAAAGCCGAATATTCACGGGGGTTGAAGTAAACAATCACGTTCCCCGTAATGATCCATTTCAGAGCCTTTTTCTTACGATTCTTAGGCACATTTTGTTTTTCAAGAGTATAACTTTTTATGAATATAATCTCATTTGGTTATAACTATTTGTGATTTTATTTATGGTTTACGGAAGCAAATCACGTCAATATTTAAAATATCAGGATTCTCATGACCAAAAAACAAAACGCTCCCTGTCCTTCATATTCAGTATCTTAAATAGTTATTTTTTAGGAAATCAGCTCAAAATTTATACATCCCTGAGTCTTGCTTTTTGTGTTGAAAATGCCTACTTTTACTATACTTTTTTGACGCTCACAAAAACCGTTGTCATTATTGTATCTCAATCGTTCATTGACGTAACACATCTTGAAGTAAAAGTTTTCAGTAGGTCTGCAATTTTTCTACCACCATAACCAGTACATTAAAGTGCGGGGTCAGCACGATAAACTCTGACAAAAATCAAAATGAAAAAGTCGATCATGCTATTGGCAGCCATAAGCCTGTTTGCAGTGATTGTAAACGCACAAATCCCAAATCCAGGGTTTGAGGATTGGCCCCTCGCTTCAAACGGATGGCCTGTAGGTAATCCCATTCAATCCTCCGATGTATTTCCACAAGGCATTGGTAATTATTCACTTAGATTGATAAACAATGCTGTTTCAAATCCTGAATTGACAGACTTTGGCTTTTGTGTCACCTTTCCGTCTCCGGGAAGCTGGGCACCTTCTTTTCCAATTACCACTCAGCCTATTTCATTCACCGGTTTTTACAAGTATCTACCTGTCAACGGTGATATGGCAGTAATTGGGGCGGTTTTATACCTGGAAGGAGATACGGTTTCGACTGCTTTTATTCGAGTGAACGCAGCAGTACCTGACTGGACAGCTTTTGACATTCCCTTTTCGCCTTACGAAATGGCCGACAGTGCCTCGGTGGGCTTTAGTGCTTATAACTGGATTTTTGGCGAAGCCGGCATGCCTGTTATGCAGGGAAACTCAGAATTATTTATTGATAATCTGAACTTCGACAACCTTATTAATGCGCTTCCGGATGCCACATCCACAAAACCATTTGTTGATTTATACCCAAACCCTGCCGGGAATTTTATTTGGTGGACGACTGACAAAGAAGGAAATGATGAAGTTATTATCAATATTTACAACGCTTCAGGTGCATGTTTACAGTCGGAACGCACACGCCTGCCGAAGAAACAAATTGATCTGAGCAGCTTAAGCAAAGGAGTTTATATGGTTGAAACGATTTCGAACAAGCAACAAAACAGACAAAAGATTCTTAAATTACCATAGCACTTCCATTGAAACTGGAGTGCGATCATTGTTAATTAAAACTTGAAACATTTTTTACCTTTTGAAAACCAAAGGGTGAAAGTCCTGCTCTCTTTCCTCGCTTAGCGTGAAGGCTTAATATTTCTGTTTTTCCGTTGGGAAATTTGTTGCTAGCGTGGTGAAAAGGTTTCTTATTCTCAATTCGAATTTCATAGTCTTTCAATCCTCGGTAATAGATAGCGGCAGAACACCGGTAATATTTGCTGCAATGATTTTAATTAATGTGATATAAACGCCTTTTAGTGACGTCAATATGTTTCATTTTTTTGCCCTTTGAAAGACCAAAGGGCGAAAGTCTTTGCGGAAAGGAATGCCCACGCACTCTGCCAAAAAGCCGAAAATTCAATGAAGGAGTGGGCTTTTGTCAAAGCCCAAATGCCGTTTTGCGGCCCCTTCATGAATTTTCAGGCTTTTTGGCATTCACAGGCTCCCCACCCTCGCCTTTCCGCATGGCCAACGCGCTCTACCGAAATTAAGTTTCCTTAGCTATACCATACTTTCCTCGCTTAGCGTGAAGGCTTGATATTTCTGTTTTCCTTTGGGAAATTGGTTGCTGGCGTGGTGAAAAGGTTTTTTATTTTTCCATTCGAATTTCACAATCGCTCACCATAAAACATCAAGTTAGAAGAAAGCTTAAAATTTAAAGTAACGATTCACAATTCATAAATAAAACCAAATATTTTTCAAATTAGTTGTTTATTTTTCAGTTCTAATGATAATAGTCGTAATTTTACCGAATAAATCTCTAAATATACAATTATGTTAGTCGGATTCACCTTCAAAAACTACAAAATCTTTCATGAACAAGCCGAGCTGACCATGATCGCCAACAATTACGACAAATCCCGGGCTCAGGATAATATCCACGAATGTGATAACTTCAACCTCAAACTGTTGCGCAGTGCTGTTGTTTATGGCGCAAATGCCAGCGGAAAGAGTAAACTCATGGAAGCTTTACAGTTTATGAGGCTATTCGTAATTCAGTCCTCTCAAAGCACACAAAAAGGCGATCCTATTCAAGTGCAGCCTTTCCTTTTTAATAGCAGGGCAGCCAACGAGCCGACCGAATTCGAAATCATTTTCATTCATCAAAACGAAATGTATCGCTATGGATTCGAAGTGAATAAAGAACGTGTTTTATCAGAATGGCTTTTTCACCGACCAAAAACAAAAGAGGTCGAAATTTTTTACCGACAAAACCAGGAATTCGCAATTCACAAAACACAATTTCCTGTTGGTGATACCTTATACCGCGATCAAATGGTACGCGAAAATGCATTGATGATTTCTGTTGCTGCACAGTTTAATAGTAAGCTTGCTGGTCAGGTACTGGATTGGTTCAATGGATTTCGTGTAATATCAGCGCTGGATAATGCAGGCTACCGTGGGTACTCTATGATGAGTCTTGAAAACGATTTCCTAAAAACCAAAATCTTAAATCTCTTGTCAAAGGCAGATATGGGTATTCAAGACATGGCCCTCAAATCGTTTGAGCCAGAGGAGCTCTTAAACAGCGGTAAACTGCAGGATGAATCTGATAAGCTTGTTGAGCTGATCAAAAGACGTAAACTGCGCTTTGCGTCTGTGGATGCCTTCCACAACGTTTACGATGATAACAAAGTTATTGTTGGCAAAGCAAGCCTCGACCTGGAAACTGAAGAATCTTCGGGTACCAATCAGTTTTTTGCACTTACCGCCCCCATTATTGATGTTCTCGAAAAAGGATGGGTACTGGCTGTGGACGAACTGGATTCAAAACTGCATCCGAATTTGGTAAGACGCATCGTTGAACTTTTCAACGACCATAAAATAAACAAAAATAATGCACAGCTTATCTTTAACACACATGATACCAATTTATTGAGTACTGATTTATTTCGCCGCGATCAAATTTGGTTTGTCGAAAAAGACCGCTACGGTGCTGCTAAATTATATTCACTGGCCGATTTTAAAGCACGTAATGATGAACAATTCGAGCGCAATTACCTCAAAGGAAAATATGGTGCTGTTCCTGTGATTCACGACTTAAATCCTTCATATAATACTAAAATTGAAAAACATGAATCGTGAAGGAATAAAAAAACGTCGTGAATCCGAGAACAAACAACGGCACAGGCAGCAAATGCTGGATGCCAAAGCCCGTCGCAAGCAAGAGCCAGTTTTAAGCCGTCGGGCAGCTACAAAGAAAATTAAACCTGCCTTTTTAATTGTTTGTGAAGGCGAAAATACGGAGCCTTCTTATTTCAATCAATTCAGGCTCACTTCTGCTACCATCAAAGCGGTTGGAAAAGGATATAACACAATAGCAGTTGTGAGGCAAGCCAAACAATTGGCAAAACAGGATGATTACGATCAGGTGTGGGTGGTTTTTGACAAAGACGAGCATAGTGCCCAAAACTTCAACAATGCAATAAAAATGGCCGAAAAGGAGCGTTTTGGGGTAGCCTATTCTAATCAAGCCTTTGAATATTGGCTTTTGCTACATTTTAATGATCACCAGGGAATGCCTTTGCACCGGTCGCTTTACAATGAAATGTTAAATAAATACCTCACGCCCTTTCAAGCACATTACGATGGTGAAGGCACTAAAATAATAAGCCCGGTTTTGTTTAACCTACTACAGGGAACTGACCCTCAAACGAACAAGATCCGTCAAACACTTGCCATCAAAAGAGCTAAGAAAATTTATAAACAATATCCACACACCAGCCCTGCCACTGAAGAATCCTCCACAACTGTTTTCCGTCTGATCGAAGAAATTGTGAAATACCTCTAAGTCATTATATTACCGTAGCATCTCCATTGAAACGAGAGAGCAAACTTTGTTAATTAAGATTTGAGACATTTATTGTCCTTTGAAAACCAAAGGGTGAAAGTCCTACTCTCTTTCCTCGTTTAGCATGAAGGCTTGATATTTCTGTTTTCCTTTGGGAAATTGGTTGTTGGTGTGGTGATCAGGATTTATTTTTTCTACAATCGGATTCACGGTTGTCAGATATAAATATAATGTCGTCCCTACGGGTCTTGGCCTTAATTTATAACACACTGGCTTCCCTTATTACCCATTCCAACCGTGCCGATGTTGAAAATAAGTTTGCCGCATGTGTCGAACCTGTGTCTTTTTAGCAATAGCGACAATGACACAGGTAAAAATGCTCAAAATCACCAATTACTTTATACTTTATTCCTTTGCACAAACAGGATCCTTTGTATTCCTTTTGATTAACTACTTTTTTCAACAATTGCAATTTCCTCTTCCGGCAATAGGTAAACCTAATACAATTGATTGATATTAACGCCAATAGAAACACTAAAATACCTTTCGGTGATTTGCATGATGTTTTCATCTATGGCCTTTGTCAGGCCTTGGTTGTAATCAACTTCCAAAAACAGCCAGCGATTAAACAGCATTCCTATGGCCAAATTGCCATTAAGTGTGTGATTCCAATCCAATCCTTCAATAGGAAACAGATGTCCAACTGGACTTACAATAAAAAGGGATCTACCGTGAGAATTAGATTCTAACACATATTGAAAATTAATCCCTGCTTTTACATAAGGCTGCAGCTTCGACTCCAGGAAAGTAATTTTCTCACTCAGACCAATAGTCAGGGTATTATAACTGAAGCTGAAGTTTGGCAGTTCGTAAGTTACGCCTTCATATTCAAAAATATGATCGGTTTTGTAGCCTTTCTTAAGGAAACCAAGTTCCAGCCTGGTGCTGAACAGGCTGCCATGCTCTAACTCACCAAAACCTTTGATAATGATGCCTGATTTTGCTTCCTTCCATTCCGTGAATTCAAAAAATTCTGAATTCCACTTTTCATTAAACGAGCCCACACCAATTTGTACGCCATAGTTGAATGACTGTCCCGCAGCCTGATTTCCTGATAACAACAGACAGACCATAGCTGCCATAAGCCCAAAGGCTCTGAAACAATTGTTTAGTTTATTCATCTCAATTAATTTAGTTTATTACACACGTTCATTATTTTGATCATAACTTCTTTTTTTCTCATTTGGCATTTACATTTTGCCTGGAATAAAACCCACGCCTTTATGTTGTTTTCAGCTACTTTCAACAATCGCAATCTCCTCTTCCGTTAAACCGTAAAGTTGGTATACCAATTGGTCTATTTGGGATTCGAAATCTATAATTTCGGATTGAGAATCTTTTTGCCTTAAGGAAAGTATTTGTAAAACCAAATTTTCAATATTAATAGTTATTTCATTCCAAACATTAGGAATGCTAAATTGCAAAATGTCACGAATCATAATCTGTGGAAAAGTATCATCATTTGCAATTTGAAACTTTTTTCGAAAATACCATCCAATGAATTTTGAGTTCAACACGCCTAACAATGAAGGATATGAATGTTTTGCTTCCCTGTCTTTTAGCTTCAATACAAAAAGAAGTGTGTTACAGTAAGAAGTATAGGGTACATAGGTTGATATCAAACGGTCACTGGTTATCTTACGAATTAGTATTTTTTCACCTTCAAAGTTTTTTGCCTCTCTAGGAGCAGCAAGCCAGACTCCATAATCAATCCAATTATTATTTTCCCAAAGCAACGTATAATAACCTACATGTTTCCCATCAAAAAATGGAGACCAAGTGGTTGATATTTTATTAGTAGATGTATATGGTTTATTATCTCTAATTTCAGGTGTTTGTGGCGGCTTTCCTTTACCTACTTCATAAACCTTGATTCCTGAGTACATTTCTGCAAACTCTATAATTTTCGGAAATAGAAAATCCACCTTTTGAATTACCTCTAGTTCTACTTGGTTGCTTTGCATATTAAAACCAAGCTCTGCCGACCAATATGAAATTGAGGTATTGAAGACACGTGGAGCATTGGTTGGGTTTCCGTCTTCATCTTTTTTACCGAATTTCTTGATCAAAACTGAATACTCTTCATTCAAAGGTTTCTCTGCATTCAAGAAAAATAGGAGAATGGTATCTACAATGGCATCATTAAAAACATTTGATGGGAGCAATACTAATTCTTCCAAAACTGTTTTTTCTAGCAAATAGCTCCTTAGTTCTCGTGTGAAACCCAAATTCAACAATGTGTCTGGAATGATGTAACTTAAGTGCCCATTTGATTTCAGAATTTGATTTCCTTTTTCCACAAACAACACATAACTCTCTCCCCTTGTGTTGAAGGTTTCATAACTTTCTTTGTAAATATCTGTATTTTTTTTATTGAAATTCACACCATACGGCGGATTCCCAATCACGACATCAAAGCCCACAAAATCGCCTTCTTCGTTGAGTACCTCCGGAAATTCGAAACGCCATTCAAAGGCGTTTTCAAAAATCTTATTGGCTTTGATGGCTTCTATCTCGGCTTCCAGCTTTTGGATGTCGGTGGTGTGCTTTTGCAGTTGTTTGTTCCAGGCGGCCTTTTCCTTTTCAGTCATTTCGAAAAGCTGGTGCTGGGTGGTCATCGCCAGCAGTTCGCCCCTGAGTTTGTTTAGCCTTTTCAGCTTGGGATCGTTGCCCGAGATTTCGCTTCTGAAATTGGATTTGATGTCGGTTATCAGCCGTTCCATCTCCCATTTCTGTTCTTTGGTTTGGGCGTTGCGGTAGGTATCCACTGCCACCCGATAACTGGCAATCGACCATTTGCTTTTCCTGAGAGCCTGTTTCAGGTCAGACTGTATATTGAAACGACTTACGAGTGAATTGCCGCATTTGATGTTGATGTCGATATTTGGCAGGGTTTCCAGTTCGGTATCGCTCTTGTAATAAGCGTTTTTCAGCAGCTCGATCCACAAACGCAGGCGGCATTTTTTACAGAATTCGGGTTGATATCCACCCCAAAAAGGCAGTTTTCGATCAGGCTTTGCTTTTCGTGAAAGAGGGTTTGCTGCACGCGCTGACTTTCCGGGCTGTTGGGGTTATAGTCGAACAACTGTCCTTCTTCGTCGGTCACGATCAGTTCGTCGTTCACCACCTCCACCTGGTATTCTTTCAGGCGTCTGCCGTTGCGATCCTGCAATATTTTCAGGTCGTGCTTGATGGCAATCATCTCGTTGAGGGCAGAGACCAAAAAATGCCCGGAACCCACGGCCGGATCACAGATCTTGAGGCTGTTGACGATTTCGTTGGCTTCGCGGCGGTCGTCTATCTTATCGTAAAGCTCGTCCAGATCGTGGCAATTCCAGTTTTTCGTTTCGTTGAATTTCTGCACAACGGCTTTGCGGATGGTTTGTCGGCTCATATACATGGTGATGAAACCCGGCGTAAAAAATGAACCGTCCTTGTAGCCGTTGATTTTCTCAAAAATCAGTCCAAGCACCGAAGCATTGATAAGGGATTTGTTCTCTTCCTGAATTTCTTCCTGGCCTTCGCTGCTGAAGTCGTAAGCATCCAGAAATTCAAACAGGTAGTTTAGGGTATTCAAGCTTCCGGTGCGCTTTTTGCCCTGCTGGTCTTTCAGCACAGTAGAGCCAATTACAGGGATGGTTTTATCATCTTTCAGGTTACTGATAAAGATGGTTTGCTGCTCTATTTCGGTGGGTTCAAAGAGGGAAGAATTGAGGTAAGGAACTTTGGCAAAGGCCTTACTCACATCCTCGTTACGTTCGCTGTGCTGCTTTGCCAACACCTGAAAAAACAAGCTGTTCAGGTCGTCGTAGTCTTTGATCTTCTCCGTATTCAGAAAGGCATACGATTTATCCTCCTGGCCGGCAGTGCGCTTGTCGAACCTATGGTAGGATACCAGCTGTGCTTCCAGCAATTTCAAAAAGAGTATCCTGTTGATCCAGGTAATGGAAAGCTCAAGCGCCACATTGAAAAGCCTTTCCTGATAGGTATTTCCAAAACTTCCGGCATTTTCCAGCCGGTTGATCTTTCCAAGGCTGTCGAGTTGAATAATGGCATCTTCGAGTAGGGAACCGGTATGTCGTTCGCCCGGCTTATTGCGTTCGATCAGTTTTTTGCTTCCTGCTTTGGTTTCGGTGAGGCCGATGATATGCAGCAACTCGCTATAGAAGCGTTTGTCGAGGCTGTTGCTGTCGTTGGCGAAAGGCAGCTTAAGCAGGTGCTCGGGCGAAAGCAGCTTGAACAGGGCAATCAGTTTGTGATCATCGGGGCGGCTATCGGGATCAGCTGCTGATCCAGCCTTATGCAGCAGCTTTTGATAGTCCTGAAAATCGAAATGCGTAAAGACAATTTCGCTTTCGAGGGCTGCTATAAAGGGTTCGGCGATCTGTTTGTAGAAAAAGTCGGTTCGGGTATCGGCCAGCCGCCCTTCGATGAAGTCGTTGAACTGCCTGACAAGCGTTTTGTTTTGGGCAAAAAGCCTGTCGAAAGTGCTGGCATCAAAAATGAACCATTCGTAGCTGTTGGTTACGATCAGGTGTTTTACTTCCAGGTTGTTCAGGCTGATACGTTCGTGCAGGTAATACAGCATCAATTCGTGAAAAGCCTTGGCATTGAGCTTTTCGGTGGTGACCATCTCGCTTTTGTTGGTAGGTTTTTTGGCTTCGATGATCACCCCTACCCTGCTTTTGGTATCCTCGCCATTGTGAATCACAAGGTCGTTTCGGCCTTTGGTATTGATGAAATGTTTGGGTTCGTACCAGGTTTTCTTCAGGAAATCGCTGACCAGATTTTTATGAAACTCCTCCGATTCGGTGTCGTTGGTTCTTTCTAGCAGTTGGATAAGGTTGGACTTAAAAGCCTCAATGGCAGTACGGTTGGGTTTCACCTTCAGGAAAGCCTTGTTCAATGCCTTGCGTGGTTTCAGTTTGTTAAGCTTCATCGGGCATGTGCGTTTTTGCGGTGCAATTTAAGGGTTTTTGGTGGATGGTCGTATTGGCATAATTGCGAACGTATTCTACCTTCAATAGTGATGGGTTAATGCTGATGTGTGCTGGTGATTTAAGCTATAACTGTTTTGACACTTAATCTATTCATTTTTTACTATTTCACTCAAATCAATGGCTATAAAACTCTTGTCACGTTTATCATACAAGGTTTTTCCGATCAAAAAGGCATTTGTTGTTGCTTCAATCTCAGCAATTCGCTCACCATCGTTATCAATAATCAATGTTTGGTTATCTTTTGCAATAAATTTTAAGTCAGTTGTATGTAAAAAATAAATATTTAAATCATCATAATCAATCATATATGAAACGTTTAATTGATTGTCAATTGCCAATGTCTTTCCGAGATTCGTATAAACAAATACTTTAGAAGTATCAGATTGAGGAAGAATTATCAATTCGTCATTTTCATTTGCCATATATACTTGATTCCCTACAAAATATTTCAATTCTCCAAAATCTTTTTCAGGAAACTCTTTTTCAATAATTTGATTTCCCGTTTGAATCGAATATTTGGCTATCCTATTTTCAAACACCAGGTATATTTCATCTTGCAAAACTTTAAATCCAAAAATAGGATCCTTTTTCTCGTTTATTATTGTCAAAAATTTTTGTTTACCAGTATCTCTGTTAAATGCAGCAATAAAGGGTTTTCCAAAATCCAGTTGTCGGTATCCCATAAAAGCATAACCAAAATTCACCATAAAAACTATACTGTCATTCATAAAAATCGATGACTTACTTGCTAAATCATTTGGGAAAGGATATTCCCATACGATTCCTCCAGTTTCTTTATCAATTTTTGATAATTGTTCCTTTGAAGCAAAATAAATGAACGAACTGTCAACGAGGCTATTTGACACCACATCTCTAACTAAATTGTGTCCTGTGGTCATGACGAATGTCCCAGTAAGTAATCCAGCTGCTACTCCAACAGCATTTGCAGCAGCTGTTCCTGTATAATCCTTTTTGCCAGTAATTGTGTTATAATCCCAGCCTTGACCGTTATTGATGTTTATCGCATGCAATCCTGCTGCAACAACAATCATTGTGGAATCATTAATATAAAAAACATCATTCCAGCCATATTCTCTGTTTAAATCTCTTTTCCAAATTACATCACCACTTTTCAAATCAATCCCCTCAAGCTCATTCGAATAACCAGTCATGGTTTTAAAACGATAACCGATTCCAATATTATCTACTGGATCAACAAAATAAATACTATTTTTCACTTCCCAAATTTCATTACCTGTTCTGATGTCCAAACAGTTACTTTTATTTGCAACCGTAAAAATCATCGTGTTGCTAAATTGCTGCAGATTACTCGTTTGATAAGCAATCTTTTTACTCCACAATAAGCTTTTATTATTCAAATCATACTGTAAAATATTGCCTCCATTCGACAACCATTTTTCTTTTCTCAATCCACGTAACTGAACTGTTAAGAATCCGTTTGTTGTATCAAGAAAAGTTTCATGAATTCTCTCAGGAAAGAGGTATTCTGTTCCTTTTATTTCAGTATTGTTAATTAAGTTTTTTCCTACAACTTTTTCATTATGTAGTATTTGAGAATCTTTTTGTCCATAAGATACGCCTGAAATCAAAAGTGATAATCCAATCAGTATTTTTCTCATTATCAATTATTATTTTATGTCGTGTCTTTTTTATAATGCGCCACAACGTCGTGGCTAAGTGCAGGCGCGCGTTTCAGAGCGATCAACATTCAACAAACCATGATGTTTATTAAGTGTAATACGAGCCAAAACAGCACTATCTGCCTGCTTGCATTTAGCTTTTGTTATAAGCATTAAGTTCATCCTTCATTTAGTGTTTTATCCATTTTCCCGTTTCGACTGTTTTGTTTTTATTGTCAACAAGTCTATAAAAATAAATGCCTGGTTTTATCAATTCTACGTTTATAATTGAATTATTTCCATCAAGCATTTCTCTAACTACAACTTGACCATTTAAATTTAGTAGTTCAAAGTTCATTTTATTACAGGAAGTTTTAATATTCAACTGACTTGTACCCGGGTTTGGATAAATCGATGTTTCTGGTTTGTCAATAGGGATTTCTTGTGTCCATGTTATCAGTCCGCTACTATCAACTTTCACGACGTAAATGTCCCTTTCCTGTTCTTGTGTGGCATCATCGTATCGATTACCAACCATTAAACAACCTCCATCATTTGTAGCAAGAATGCTGTAAAGAAAATAGTAGGCATCGCCACCATACCAGTATTCCCAGATTGTCGTGATATCGGGATTAATTTTAACTAAATGAAACCATGAATTGAAAGTACTCCAGAATGGATTAGAATAATCAAGATTGGAAGTACCCCCAATATAGATATTATTACCGTTTTTACTAACTCCTTTAAACATAGATGGGTGCTCTCTCATGCCACTCTGCTTTTTAAAAGAGTTGTAGTCGATCAATTCTGTTTGCTCATTTATTGAAATTACATTTAATGCGTAAAGTTCCGATTGATCTGGGCTTCCTTTGCCACATAGTAAAAATTCAGTCTCATTTATAGTTATTGGCGAATAATAGTCGTATATACCCAAAGGGATGGGGTTAATGCTTAGGCTATCCAAACTTTTATTTAAAATTAATTTTTGCCCCCCAGAGGAACTCTCAAAATGACTAACAAATGCGTAATATTGAGAGCTGTCAGGGCTTTCCATAATATCAAACGAAAAATATAATGGAATATTTGAAGTATAAAACTTTGAGTATAATGAGTCACCATTAATGTTTAACTTGTAAAAAAAGGCATCGTGATTATAGTTATATACGTCATCCATTCTTGTGGTATAGCCGGTAATAACAAAATTGTCGTCAGAATCTATTATTGAGTTCATATATGAAAACCATCTACCATGAGGAATTGCAAGAAACTTTTCATTTTCAATTTCCAGATTTGAATTAAGCTTCAAGTACCATAATTTTGATGTGTCAGGATAGTTAACTATTTCAGTTCCTATGATATAATAATGATAATTAAAGAAATGAATATTAAAAAAAAGAGATGAAATATTGTCACCTGGACTAATAATATTTTGTTCCATTAAATTACCTGAACTGTCCAATTTAATGATATATCCACTGCTTCGTGTTGCTTCAATATTATTAAACCTTCCAGCCAAAAAATAATTACCATCATTATCTTCAATTACTGAATTAATAACTTGGTCCTCAGGTTCTGTAATTATTTTCTCAAATGTTTGTTGGGCAAATAGATAACCAGAAAAGAAAAAGAAGTTAATTATTAAAATATGAATTCTTTTCATTTGTAATATTATTTATTTTCCTTTTATTCTTCGATAGTAAGTGATCAGTGTTCGCATAGCATCTTATTTGGTCCATTATTGAACCGATAATCAGTTGCTTCTCATCAAGTAATTTCTGTCTGTCGAAACCTCTTTCGTTGAGAATCTTGCCAGCAATTATTTTCTTTTCAAAATCAATTGCTCCATCGTGCTTATAATAAAAGAACAATTTTTCTGAATCTTCAGAATTCATTGCGTTTTCTAATCCTTTTGTCATACCCATCTTGTTTTACTATGTTTATACTTGCATCTATCAAAAATAATTGCAAAATAATGCTGTGTAACGTTGGCGGTATGAAAAGTTGCCGATTGCGGGCGATTTCCTATCAGGTTACACGAAAAGTTGAAACGCCTTCCTGCCGGCAAAGGCAGGGGACTACAACCTTTGAATATCCTGCTGTCTTGGTAATTTTTCAAACCGCGCGTGTTGGCTTGCGTTATTCTTTAACGATCTTCTTCATTATGATTTGATTATCAGAATAAATCCTCACAAAATACACCCCGGTTGCTAGAGATGAAATGTTCAAATCATTCTTTTCTGTTTGTAAGACTATATTTCCTGAGTTATCAATTATCTCAATATTGTCAATTCTGTAGTCCGATTTTATTTGAATATTATCTAAGGTTGGATTGGGATACAATTTAAACTTGTCTGCTTGTATTTAGTACATGACAAAAATTATAAACAATTGAATATCAGAAATATATGTTAATAACTTTTTGATAACTAATTCTTAAAAAGTGATTTAAAATACTGGCATTCAGTATCTTGAAAGAAATATTTCGAC
>JAQVLA010000042.1 GCA_028704385.1 Bacteroidales bacterium
AGATTTTTGGTTTTATGCCAAACCCGAAATGCCTCCAAATGCGCTGAGTGTGCCCATCGAAATGATGGATCAGCTGCTTACAGAAAAAAACAGCTGCTAACTGCATTTGCTTATCGCCCGTACTTTGCTCGAACTCATCAGCCTGATACTGCAAAATGCCTCGCATCAGAACCAACTTGCCGTGATGGCCCTTGAGGTGCTGGCCAACCGTTTCGACCAGAACAAGGATTGTTTCATTCGCGGAACGCTGCACTTTAAACGTCATCTGGATAATGCACAAACCAATAGAGAACTTAAAGATACAGCCTTTGCTCTGCTTAAAAAGATCAAAACAGAAACCTATCACTATTGGCAAAACAGCACACAGATCGAAAAATGGATCAGCGCTCAAGGAAAAATCCTAAATACACAAAACAGAAAATTGCTGAAAGATGCATTGGGGAAAACCTATTTCCAAAAATTGCAGCAACAGCTTGATTCGATCAATAACTGGGACGATCTGCTTGAAGCTCCTGATTATGAAATGATTTCGAAGCATTTTATAGAAACAGGTTCCGGACTCGACAGCTTCCTTAAACAATTTCAATATCAGTTTTATCTGCTTCATCTGCCCGGGCTCAACAGTAAACAGGAGCGCATGATCTGGAACCTGGATAAGATGATCCGTCATGCCATAGACGAACTCAAACGGGAGGAAGTAATTCCTTTTATTGACCTGATCTTTTCGCTGGCCGAAGAACTTCGCGAAACACACCTGGGAGCTGTACTCGATTTTCAACTTACGCTGGGGCTCAAAGTCATTGATACGGATCAGACCGAACACAAAGAATTGATCAATCATTTCGAGAAAAAGCTCATCGACTTCGGTTTTGCCTCACCCGGAATGGTGTTTGTGGCCGAAAACTGGCAACTCAGTGTGAATGAGAATCATATCAAGAATATCCGGATATGGCTTCAGCTGATTGAATATTCACAGTCGCTGATGGAAAAACTGCTTTCGGCTCTGATCGTTAATTTGCGCCTGGGCGGAATTTTTATCAGCGATACAGACCTTTTTCAACGGGAAATAACCAAAATCCTCAATTCCAATATCGCACCTTACTACAAAAAGGTGAAGCAGCTCACGCGTATCTTTCCGGTATATTTCAACGAAATTGGCGCTGAAGGCGAAATACGGAATGTCACCACAACGATGGACGAAATTTGCGGCCGGCAGGACAAGCTGATTCACTTTTTACGCAAACAGGTACATACCGAAAGCAACAATACGCTGATCGAACTCACGCGAAGGGTTTTCAGATTTTGGCACGATGGTGAACTGCAGAAATTGCGAAATGCGTTGCCCGACAATGTGTATCAGTTTGTTGATATCAAAGGCGAGTATTTTGTTACTGTTCATCAACTTGTAAACAAAATGGCTCAACTGCATCAGTCGGATGCCGATGGCTTGTTAAGCTGTAGTTTGGAGCGATTTAAAGACCTGCTCGAAAAAGCCATGGACAGCGTGGATGCAAATCCCGAACTGGTGAAACGCGACAGTGAGCGCATACATGATATTCGCGTCCTGTATGATCACCTGCGCGAAAAATATTCCTTCGAAACAGTGAACATCATCGCATTGCTGCGTCGTTATCCTTTCATCCCCGACGAGGATATCGAACTGTTTCAAGGAGCCTTGAGCAAGCAGGATTATGGTCACTCGCTCAAGCTGATCTATTCCTTTATGGAAAAGCTTAAAGCCATCATTTTCAACCCTCAGGAAAGCGAAAGCTGGGAAAATATCTACCACAAACGACATATCGCCATCGGAATTCCATCCATGTATGGCGTATATCGCGAGAATAAATTTGAAGCGCTTGGCCTTACCTTTCGACTCGAAAATGTCGCAACCAGGTTGATGGAAAAAGTGGTTTCGGGACTTAACCTGGATTATATCTCGGCCAGCACCCTTGAGGAAATCAACGGCATCCTGGAGTATTTCCGGTCGGGCCTCGAGCTGGACGGAATCACCAACCAAAGCTTCAACTCAAATCTCCAGATGCTGCGATACAGCCTTACCTCACGAAGTTTTTCATTTGATCAGTATATCAACATCTTTCAGTTTCTGGCCGAAGATGTCAAAAGGATCATCATCAAATATTTTTTGAAATCATACGAATATCCGCTGAAGATCGTCATACCTCAGATTTTTGATCCTCTTCAGGACAAGACTGACCGTGAAGTACAACAAATCCTCAGCATGAAATCGGAAGGTTTTCATCGCGATGTGATCGCAGAAGCCTTTTTGGTGCAGCCCCTCGACAATTTCATTTCCCGCATTCTGCAATCGCTGCGCAGCATGGCCGACAGACTTGATGGCAGTTTGATCAGTGATATTATGACTTACAATTCTGAAATGGTGATAAGTCCATTCACAGAGCGCAATCCCAAAACTGATAATCAGGTGTTTTTGGGCAGCAAAGCCTATCACCTCAAAAACCTATATCTGGCAGGTATTCCGGTGCCTCCGGGATTTGTGATCACAACAGAAGTCTTCAGGCGACATCAAACGATACTGAACTTAAAAGTATTGAAAAAGGAGTTGCACGAGATGATCCGTAAATATCTGAAACAACTCGAAAAACTCAGTGGCAAACGATACGGTGACCCCAAAAATCCTTTATTGCTTTCGGTTCGGTCAGGGACAGCCATTTCAATGCCTGGTGCGATGGACACTTTTTTAAATGTCGGACTAAATGATATGCTGGTTGAAGCCATCAGCAAAAAGCCCGAGATGTGCTGGTCGATCTGGGATTCGTATCGGCGTCTCATTCAAAGCTGGGGAATGGCGCATGGCATTGAGCGCGATGTGTTTGATTCGGTGATGCTGAATTATAAACAAAAGCTTCAGGTGAAGCAAAAAAATGAGTTTGAACCGGCTGATATGCGCCTCATTGCATTGGCTTACAAAGATGTGCTTGCAACCCATAACATCCGTTTTGAAGAAAACCTGTTCGAACAGCTTATCCAGACAATTGATATGGTTTTTGCCTCCTGGTCATCCGAAAGAGCCTATGTTTACAGGCGTCACCTGCAGTTTTCTGATAACTGGGGAACCGCCGTAATCGTTCAACAGATGGTGTATGGCAATCTGAATGATAAATCCGGAACGGGAGTGGTTTTCACGCAAAATCCACATCGTGAGCGGCCTGGTGTTCATCTTTACGGCGACTTCAATATGCGCAGCCAGGGTGAAGATATCGTTGCCGGACTGGTAAAACCTTCACCTATAAGCGAATCGCAGCGGCGACAAGCCGACCTCAGTAGGCCTTCACTGCAATCCAGTTTGCCCGAAATCTATAAACGCATCCATGCCATCGCTACCGAGCTTACCGAAAACCTGGGTTATAGTCCGCAGGAAATTGAATTTACGTTTGAATCTGACAAGCCGGAAGATTTGTTTATTCTGCAGGTGAGGGATCAGGATTTGCGCCTTGAGCTGGATACCAATGCTTTTGTTAATTTGCCCGATACAATGGATTTGATGGGACGTGGCATTGGAATTGGGGGTGGTGCGCTTAATGGGCTTGCAGCGTTTGACGAAACCGACCTTGAGCAACTGCGCATCGAAAATCCCGATATCCCACTTATATTGATTCGACCTGATACAGTGCCGGACGACATCGGCATGATTTTTAACTGTGACGGTTTGATCACAGCCCGTGGAGGTGCTACATCACATGCCGCCGTTACGGCAGTGAGATTAGGCAAAACCTGCGTGGTAAACTGCAACAGCCTGTCAGTTGACGAAAACAACAGGCAATGCAAGCTCGATGGCAGGCTGGTACGAAGCGGTGATAAAATCAGTATTGACGGCAACCTGGGTAATATCTATCTGGGACATTATCCGATTGAAAAATCCAGTTTGAGTGTTGGCTATAATTACTAGAACAAATAAAAATTAACTATTAATTACCATTTCGGGCGTCTTATCCCTCTGAGTTAAGTTCTGTACCATGCATCCGGCCAGGTCAGAGTGTATTTTTATATCACCATGTTAGAGATTAGCGGAATATCGTAATTTTGCAGTCCATGAAAAATATACGCAACTTTTGTATCATTGCACATATCGACCACGGTAAAAGCACCCTGGCCGACAGACTATTGCAACTCACCAACACGGTTTCGGAGCGCGACCAAAAAGAACAGGTACTCGACAGTATGGATCTTGAACGCGAACGCGGCATCACCATCAAGAGCCATGCAATCCAGATGAAGTATGAACAGGCAGGCGAAACGTACACCCTTAACCTGATTGATACACCCGGCCATGTCGATTTTTCCTACGAAGTGTCAAGGTCTATTGCTGCCTGCGAAGGTGCTTTGCTTGTTGTTGATGCAACACAAGGCATTCAGGCTCAGACCATTTCTAATTTATATCTGGCCCTGGATCACGATCTGGAAATCATTCCTGTGCTCAATAAAATAGATATGGACAGTGCAATGGTAGATGAAGTTGAAGATCAAATCATTGACCTGATTGGTTGCGACAGGGAAGATATTTTACGGGCAAGTGCCAAAACAGGTATCGGTGTAGCCGAAATACTCGAAGCCATTGTAAAGCGCGTCCCTGCTCCGGTAGGCGATCCCGAAGCTCCATTGCAGGCACTTATCTTCGACTCTGTATTTAATCCTTTCAGAGGTATTATTGCTTATTTCCGTATTATGAATGGCAGTATGAGGAAAGGCGATCTGGTAAAATTTGTGGCCACCGGTAAAGAATACAACGCTGACGAAATTGGTGTTTTACAGCTCAAACAGATCCCCAAACAAGTGATGAGCACAGGAGATGTGGGCTATATTATTTCCGGAATCAAAACCTCACGCGAAGTAAAAGTTGGCGACACCATCACCCACGTTAGCAGGCCTTGCGACAAAGCCATTTCGGGTTTCGAAAACGTGAAACCTATGGTTTTTGCCGGGATTTATCCGGTTGATGCTGATGATTATGAAGAGCTGCGTGCCTCCATCGAAAAACTTCAACTGAATGATGCTTCCTTGGTTTTTGAACCGGAAAGCTCTGCTGCCCTTGGCTTTGGATTTCGCTGTGGCTTCCTGGGGCTGCTGCACATGGAAATCATTCAGGAAAGGCTGGATCGGGAGTTTGATATGGATGTGATCACAACCGTTCCAAACGTAAAGTTTAAAGCTTATACCACTTCAGGGGAGATGATTGAGGTACACAACCCAAGCGGACTACCGGATGCAAATAAGTTGGATTTTATTGAAGAGCCTTACATTATTGCTCAGATAATTTCAAAATCGGAGTATCTGGGCAATATTATGACACTTGCCATCGAAAAGCGGGGTGTGCTAAAAAATCAGGTCTATCTTACTTCTGACAGGGTTGAACTCACCTTTGAAATGCCTTTGAGTGAAATAGTATTTGATTTTTATGACAAGCTAAAATCTATATCGAGAGGTTATGCTTCGTTCGATTATCATATCGAAGGCTTCCAAAAAGCTACCCTGGTGAAGCTGGATATTTTACTTAACGGTGACTCAGTTGATGCCCTTTCTACTTTGATTCACCGCGACCATTCCTACAATTTTGGACGCAAAATTTGTGAGAAGTTAAAAGAACTCATTCCACGACAGCAATACGACATTGCCATTCAGGCTGCTATAGGCTCCAAGATTATAGCCCGCGAAACGATCAAAGCATTGCGCAAGGATGTTACGGCCAAGTGTTATGGAGGCGACATCTCCCGCAAACGTAAATTGCTCGAAAAACAGAAAAAAGGAAAGAAACGGATGAGGCAGATAGGTAATGTGGAAGTGCCTCAATCTGCTTTTTTGGCTGTGCTCAAACTGGATTAGGCTTGTAACGCTGCAAGTTGATTATTTTTGTTTTCTGCTGTAACTTTACAGGCCGCTATTTCGTTTATTAAGCTGAAAGCTGAATTTACCGCATGACGCGAAAAGAATACAATCGTTGTGTTGACCTATATGCTGATGGCCTTTATCGGTTCATCCTCAAAAACATACGTGATGAAGAGCCAGCCAAGGATATCGTGCAGGAAACCTTTACAAGAGTGTGGCAACGCGTAGATGAGATACCTTTCGAAAAAGCACGTTCTTATTTGTTTACGACTGCCTACCACACCATGATTGACGAAATCAGAAAAAATGGAAGATCAGACAGGTTAG
Organism: Bacteroidales bacterium; assembly: GCA_028704385.1. Taxonomy (GTDB): domain Bacteria; phylum Bacteroidota; class Bacteroidia; order Bacteroidales; family F082; genus UBA5536. The sequence goes on from JAQVLA010000042.1 coordinate 6,190, forward strand.
AGCAACAGCACAGCCATCTGCAGCATAGCTATAACAGCTATTCCGACCTGAAAGAAGTGCTGGACGAAGCCCTGCAGACACTCTCGGAAATACAGCGATCAGTGATTATGTTGCGCGATTACGAAGGATACAGCTATCAGGAAATTGGCGAAATCACACAGCTTTCGGAAGCACAAGTTAAGGTGTATATTTTCAGGGCCAGAATGAACCTGAAAAAATACCTGCAAAAGATTGAAAACGTTTTGGAAATACCCGCATGATGAATATCAACACACATAACTACGAAGCCTTTCTGCTTGATTATTCAGAAGGACAGCTTTCTGAAAAGGAAGTGGTGTTGCTCAAGCAGTTTATTGCTGCTCATCCGGAGCTGGGTAGCTGGGAAGACCTTACGGAAGAATTGCCACAACTGGCTGCCGAAACGGTGTATTTTGAAGGCAAACACAACCTCAGGCAAAATCCGGGCTTTAATCTGACCAGCACGGCTGGTATCCAGGGCTTTGACCTTACTGCTATTAACTACCTCGAAGGAGAGTTGAGCCAGACTGAAAAACAAAAATTTGAGCAATCCATTAAAAAAAATAAAGCACTCACGCTCGAATTGAAACTTCTTAATCTTACCTACCTAAAAACTGACAATACTATTACTTACGCAAATAAAAATGAGCTTAAAAAAGCCGCTCCTGCTCTGGTAATTCTGAATAATAATTACTGGATCGGGGTGGCAGCTGGCTTGCTGCTCCTTATCAGTGTTGGTTGGTGGTTTATAAAAGAACCTGTCAGTAATCCTGAACGTGATACCGATATCATGGAAATGAGTTATTTACAGCTTGCTGACAACCTATCATCAGATCTTATCACAAATAATCAACTTCTTACACATCGGGCGTTTGAAAGGCCGGAAATGATAATTCCTGCTCCGGTTGAAGATCTGGTGGCCGAGACTACCCCGCTTTTGATGCCGAGAACTTCTGAATCCGTTAGTTGGTCGCCAATAGGGCAGATTTTGTATGATGACAGTTGGCAGTACATGCATTTCTATTTTAACGGAAGAGTATTTCTCGCCAGGATAGAGAACCAAAATAATCAGGGAAAATCCCTGGCAGGACTGATATTGGCCAACACCAGCCGCAAATTTGTCAGATTATTTTCAAAAGACAAAACACCAGTAGATTCCGCTGAAGAAACGGAATCGACAGTGCATATCACACAGCAAAAACCTGATGAACGCTCTCAGGCTATTCGCTGGGCCGAAGCCGGGATAAAAACATTTAACTTATTAACTGACAATGAAGTAGAACTTAAAAAAATTGCTGACGACAACGGGAAACTCAAAGCAGTACAATTTCACTCTCCTTCGATAAGTTTTCAGAGAAATCTCGAAAAAGAAGATCAGAACAAGTAGGTTAATTCAAAAAAGTATTCAGATACCTCTTTTCAAATTGCAATTCATTTAAAGGCACTCTGCCCGAAGGATAAAACTTGATCGAGATTGTTTCACCAGGCTCAAGATCAAAATAATTATTCTCCCACTTTCCGTCCTCGTCATTGGATATAAGCTCGAGATACTGGATATAACGATCTGCCTTTAATATAATTTCAACGTATTCTTTGCGGGGCATCAGGTGCATATATATTTCTGCTTCAGGCAATTTTAATGATTTGGGTGCAACAAAAAAGTAATTGTAAGAAGCCAGATTTCGGTTGGATTCATTCAACAATATTTTAAGCCACACCTCAGCTTTGTCAATATTTTGAAACATATCAACCGGAACGATTTGTTTTATGGTTTTTTGTTCTCCCGGTTTCAAATGCACCGGAACAGAAAATGCATGCAAAACATTGCCTTCAAAATCAGTCAAATCAGCCCGCATTCTGGCATTTATTGTATCTCTGCCATGATTAACAATCTGTGCATCAAGAGATTCTTTTGATGACCTAACCCCAATCAAAACTGGACGATAAATTCGTTTCAAATGATAATACAATGCTTTAGGTCTGCCAAAATAATCTATCATTGACCAAGAAATCACCGGCCAGGCATCGTTGAGCTGCCATATCAGGGTTCCGCTGCTATGCCCATTCGATAGTCGTTGAGCTTCAACAGCCATTCCAACGCCATAAGCCTGTGTAAGCTGACTCATATAAGCATAATCCTCCAACCTTTCGGGAACCGGAAAATCAGCCTTCATATAGTTTTGAATCAGCTCATTTCCGCGAGGATGTTTTTGGTAATAAGCAAGTCCGGGCGATTCTTTATACCATTGATCCTGAGCAACAAAATGTTTAAGCGTATGTTGGGAAGGCATGGCCTGGAATCCAAACTCACTATTGAAGCGACCAACTTTTTGCTGATACATCTCAAAAGGCAACTCACCCCACCAAACGCCCCAATAATGCACATCTCCCTTAAGCAAACTTTCGGGCCTTCCCCAGCCTGTGGAAGGCGAACTGGGCCAATAAAAGGTCTCCGGATCCAATTCGTCAACCAGATCTGGCAGCAGTTGCTCAAAAAGCAATTGATAGCCCTGCCACAAACTGTCTTTTTCCTGAACTGACCAACCCAGCTGATTTTCCCATCCCCAATTATGAAAGCCTTCGTCAACTTCATTATTACCACACCACAGCGCCAGCGAAGTTCTGTCGCGCAGCCGTTTGATGTGCTGCTCTGCCTCCATCTTTACATTAGCTAGAAACTCAGTATCAAATGGATATAATGTGTTTGCAAACATAAAATCCTGCCAAACCAACAGGCCAAGGCTGTCGCAGAGATCATAAAAGGTATCAGACGGATAAATGCCACCACCCCAGACACGTATCATATTCATACCAATGCCGGCTGCGGACTGCAATAAATTCCTGGTGGTTGAAGCATTGATGTTTGACACAAAAAGATCTTGGGGCACATAGTTTGCCCCTCTTGCATAGACGGGAATACCGTTCACCACGAAAGTAAAGGATTGACCAATACTGTCGTGTCTTTGTGAAACCTCAATACTTCTGAGGCCTATCTTTTTGCTTGTGGAATAAATGACATGATTCCCATCCAACAGTTGAATATCAAACGTATAAAGGGGTTGACTGCCATAGCCGGCAGGCCACCAAAGCTGTGGATCATAAATACTAAAATCAATGGCCGACTTATTAATCCCTTCGTCCAGGTGAATATTCTGATCAATCAGTTTTCTGCCCTGATGCAATAAAATCATTTTATATGACCTGTGTTGGTCAGCCTCAATTTCACTCACCAAAGTAAGGCTTGCCTCCTCCGGATCGACCTGCGTTTGCAATACTGAAACAACATTCACCTTTACCTTGCTCCAGCCTTTCAGGACAGGTACTTCACTTATTTCAGGTGAAATAATCTTTGGAGCCCAATCCCAACCCCACTGATAAGCAGCTTTTCGCATGAAAGCCCTGCTCTCAGGCAATTTAACCCCGACTGTTCTGCCGAGACTATCAGGATAAAGTGATTGTGGCGGAAAAACAATTCTAAGCTTGTTTTGGCCATCGTGCAACAGGCCTTTTACAGGAATTTCATGTGTTACAAACATATTGTCAGCAACATAAATTTCCTTATTATTGAGCTCAACTTTAGCATAAGTATTGAGGCCTTTCAGACTCAATATCAAATTGTTGTGCTTAAGAATCTCCTTCTCCTGGATAAAGACCGATTCAGCTATCCAGGTTTTCTTCGAAAGTGCTTCAAGTTCTTTTTCAGCTTCGAAGGCATGGTAATGAGGTGCCCTGTCATACTCATGCAGCAGCTGAAAAATATTCATCGGCATCTTTACCTGATAAAGTGTATCCAGGGTGTCGGCATATACCTTCCAACCTGAACCAAGATGCTGAATATCAATATTTCTCACTTTAACGCATCCAAGCATAAACATTGCAATTACCACAACAACAAAACCTTGCAGTAAAGTTGAATTAGATCTATTCGAAAATATTCTCACCGTTAGTTGCATTTTCGTGGCTAAGACAAGTTAAATGCTTAAGAGGTTCAGTGCGCAGTTGACGCTTCACCGGCAATGGTACAAGATTTTGTTTCCAATGCAGGCTAAAATAGTAATAATTTAGCCTGTATGAATTTTATTTTCAACGACTTGTTACTGTGTAAATTCTGAAAAAAAACTTTAATATTGCACCTAATTCTATAATTAATGTTTTACTTAAAAATTAATCCTATGCGAAAAAATGCTGCACTTTTATTGCTCTTATTAATCTTCGCAGTCTCTATCCATGCGCAGGAGACTTATCAATTGAATATCAATGGAGTAAGTTTGCAACAATTAGGGAAAAGCCTGCCAGCAGAGCAAAGTCTTGAGCAGACCTTAACGAACAAAAAAACACAATCGATCCAGCTTTATGCAAGTGAAGACGGCCTCACGGTAAACGTTGATTTTACACCGGTTTTTAAAGGTCGTCGCATGAAATTGAAAAGAAACATCTATGTAAATACCCCCGAGGGTCGAAAGGTACAGTCACGTCAGAAAAAAGCCGTTCAACTGCTCAAAGTTTCTGTTAACGAAAGCATGAAAGGCAGAGATTCCGTTTCAATTTTATATGATAAAAAGAAACGTAAATCAATTTTTGTTAAGTACGATTATATTCTGAAATACAATTAATTAAATTAAATCTTATACATCATGAAGAAAAATCAAATTTTTATGTTGGGCATCGTCCTGATTGCAATAAGCAGCATCTTATTTAGTTTTCGGTCGCCTGCACCCCAGCCGGGAGCAGTAAAATGGTTGCAGATCACAGTTGTGGAATCTGTAATTCCGGGAGGTGCCGGAAGATCACGAATGATCACTATTGATGAAAATGGCAAAACAGATGAAGTTAAAATCAACAATTTTTTTAGTCTGACAGGCATCAATTTTAATAATATCCGCGAGAATGATCAAACAGTCACCAACGAAATACAAGAATTAACCAATCAGGGATGGGAGTTGGAACATATTTCATCCGGTGTTTTTTCAGGGAATCAAAACAATACCAACGGGATTTTCTTAACACGATATTTATTCAAAAAGGTTGAGTAACAGGGTGTTTTTTTTAATAAAAACTTCAACTTATTTTGTAGCCTCCAAGTGCCAGCTGATCAATTAGCTGGCTAATTTTTTTTGGATCAGTCGCAAGTGTTTGCATCACTGTACCAGTTTGGTCTTTTCCTGCAGGCCAATGATTGGGCAGAGGCAAATGACTTTTGGCGCTCAAATGGATGGCACGAATATCAGTGTTTTGTAAGATTTTTACTGCATTATGCTGATCTATACCGCCACCAGCCATCACTTCAATTTGGCGGCCAAAGTTTTGTTGTAACCTTTTGATTGTTACAATACCCTGAGCAGCCTGTGGCTTCGTGCCGGAAGTTAATACGGTATCAAATCCCAGTTCAACCAGCCTTCCAACGTTTTCAACAGGATTGTCGGAGGCATCAATGGCCCTGTGAAATGTTAGTTTGAGCCCGGAGGCAACTGCGAAGATTTCTTTCAAAAAAACTTCATCCAGTGTACCATCTGCTTGCAAAGCTCCAATCACAATTCCTTCAAAACCAAGCGATCTCACAAGCTCAACATCTTGTATCATTTGTTCAATCTCAGATTCAGTATAGCAGTAATGCCCACCACGCGGGCGTATCAGCACCCGAACTTCCTTTGTTTTGAGTTGTGATGCCATCTTCAAACAGCCATAAGAAGGTGTGGTACCACCGATTTCCAGATTCTGACATAATTCTATTCTTGATGCCCCGTATGCTTGTGCATATTGCATCGAAGCCAGGCTGTTGGCACAAATTTCAAGTTTTATCGTTTTCATTCCCGAAGTTTCAAAAAGCAAAGGTCGTTGTTTTCAATTGTATTTTTTTCTATTAACCTGAAAACCCACTCAGCAAACGATTGTTTATCCTTTTCCGGTCTAAGTAGTATTTCGTTTGACCAGCAGTCGAATAAAGTGTAATTTTGATAGCCCAAACCTCGGACATGATAAACATCTATCAACTTTTTCCACGACTTTTTGGCAATCAAAATACAAGTGTAAAACCTTACGGTTCAATAGTTGAAAATGGATGTGGGAAGTTTGAAGATGTCAGTGAAAAAGCCCTGGACGCCCTAAAAGATTTGGGAATCACACACCTCTGGCTCACCGGAATCATTCGTCACGCCACGCTTACTGACTTTACCGGGCAGGGTTTGCCAGCTGCACATCCACAAACGGTGAAAGGCATTGCCGGATCGCCTTATGCCATAACCGATTATTATGATATTTGTCCTGATTTGGCCGTCAATCCCGATAATCGCATGGAGGAGTTTGAATCGCTGGTCGAACGCATTCATCAAAAAGGCTTGCAGCTGATCATTGATTTTGTACCCAATCATGTGGCACGAGCCTATAAATCACTGGCAAAACCTCCCGAAATACCTGATCTCGGTGCGCACGATGACAGCTCACAGGCATTTAGTCCGGCAAACAATTATTATTACCTGCCCGGAGAAAATTTACAACTCCCTGAAAAGCCTGATTCTCCCATTAAAAGCAATTTAACTTTTGAAGAAAATCCGGCAAAAGTAACTGGTAATGATTGCTTTACGGCATCGCCATCACTTAACGACTGGTACGAAACCATCAAGCTGAACTACGGAAAAGACTTTAGGACCGGTGCCCAAATTACAGATCCAACTCCCGATACCTGGCTTAGGATGTACGAGATATTAAACTTTTGGGCAGCCAAAGGGGTGGATGGATTCAGGATAGACATGGCTGGTATGGTTCC
>JAQVLA010000022.1 GCA_028704385.1 Bacteroidales bacterium
CTTCATTTGCATGTGTTATTTACACATTAAATGTACAACTTATTATTGGATTATTGATGCTTTTTGTAATGAATTTTTAATATTATTTAATAGTGGTTAAGAAGAGGGTTTTTAGACAGTCTGACGTTTACCTATATGAAACGTTTGGCATTTCGAAGCACTTTCCTTTCAAGTTACAAGTACTTTTGATACGAGCTGAAACGCTCGATAACTCACGGACTGCCAAATGTTTTATATACGATGTTGGGGCCAGTGTTCTTTATTTCCACCAATCAAAATTGTCCGATATGATGATTTCATTCTTTTGAATATGGTGAGTCGTTTTCATTGGAATTGTTCTAAAGTCAAGGTTATATCTTACAGCTAACCCCCTTATTTCTTCTGTATCATCATAAGTAAGCATAAACTTCCCTTTAAGTTGAGAAGTTAAAGCAAATAATGCATCATGGTCAATTTCGAAGTGAGTATAAAGTCGTCTTCCTGCAACTGTGTATGGAGGGTCAATGAATGAATAAATATTTACGTCATTCTTAATTTTCTCTAATTCAGCAAATGCATCTCCTGTTATAAACTTCATTTTTGGTTTAACATGTGCTACTGCCAAAATTCTGTCTCGCAAAGTCTTCGGATACCAACGAGATTTTATTCCTTTTCCGTTCTCACCGTTTTTAATTTGGCCTGAACCTTTAGTAATGATACCACCATGAAATATTCTGTTTTTAAGTATGGTACTAAATGCCTGTTCCTTTATGGTTTTAACTTCCTTTTTAAGTATCAAGTTAGCATTTTCAGAGGTAAGGTCAAATGAATAGATTTTATCTGCCAACCAATTATGGTCACCATTAACGATTACTTCCCAAACAGCAGCTACTTCATGGTCTAGTTCAACCATTACAATCTTGTCAGCTAAACTCTCAAATGCTGCTGTAAGGCTGACAATACCACCACCCGCAAAAGGTTCAATCAATGTTTTTGTTTCCTTTGATTGTTTAAGCCATTTTCTGACGACAGGAATTAACCAAGTCTTTCCCCCAGGATATCTAAATGGACTTCTTTGCGGAACTGAAGACACATTCACAACTTTGGAAGTTGTTTTTTCCTGTTTGGTTTCAAATATTGATAACTGTCCGTCCATGATTAACTACTTATTATGTCTGTTAATGACGGAGCATCTGGCGGATTTTTATCCAAATGTTCGTCAAGACGGTTTTGTAAAATATTAATGAAGTTAGAAATGTCTCCCGGTTCAGGAGTGGTAACCCTTAAAAGTGCAGGTTCAAACTCAGTGTAAACTGTTTCAGTTAGAACAAGATTATTTTGCTTTTGCTCTTTATCAAACACAAGGTCATACAGAAACCAAGCAATGTCAGACTTTGATTTAGTTGTTGTTGGCAGTGAAGGCAGAGTTTCAAAAAATGATTTTTGTAGTGCTACGGTTTGTTTCTTTTTCCAAGATTGAAATATTCCACCCTTGTAAAGCATTTGTGGAATAAGTCGCTTTCGAGAGGAAGATAGATAGTCGGGCTTGGGATAATTGTATCCTTTAGGCCAATCAAAGTCTCTCGTAGGTTTTTTGATATACTCTTCAAATGGGTTTCTAAGATTTCCTGAAATATATACTCCCTGAACTTCCAGTGAAGCAAAGTCTATCAGTTGACCTTTATCGTTGTATTGAACAAGTACAAAATCTATATTGCCTGCTGATTGCCCGTTTTTGTCAACAAGTTTGATTTCAGACAGAGAAGTCCAATTGGCTTTTGTGCCAAACGCAAATTCAGCCGCTTTTTCAACAATAACCCAATCTTCTCTAAATCTAGTTGGGCAGGTAATCACTGAAATTCCGTTATGCCAAACACTACAAACACCAAGAGGATTGTTTGCTTTGTCTTTAGTACAGTTAGGCACTTTGTTGTTATAAGGACAAAGTTTTTGATTTCGATAACGTTGAGCTTTGGGGCTATCATTTTCAATTGGAAATCCAAATACTTCCCCAAGTGGACTTTTATTTTCTTTTAATTTTGTCATAATGCAAAGATAGTAAATCCTGCCGGCCGATAGAAGTTTTGTTGTTGATTTTTACATTGGCCCCAACCTTCCGGCGCTTGGCGCAGTGGCGGATTTCGGAGCTCAAAACTGTCAATACACCACAAAAGTTGATGCGAGGTAGAATGTTCAATTAACCACTTCACCCGCCATTGAGCCAAACGCCTGTTATCGCTTCGGTGTTCTTTTCGTCCATTGGTTTATCGGTCGTTTTGGTCTTGCGTTGGGACAGACACACTCTTTGCCAAGTTTTGGCTTGTGTGTCGGCTGGTGCGACTTGGCAATGTGTGTGGCTGTGAAGCGTTGGCTTATACATTCAGTTCCGTTTTTAAAGTTTTTATTGTAGTTAATGCTCCTTGGATTTCTGATGTTATCTCGTGCTTGTTAATGTCGTGGTGGCTTAATGGGTTTAATACTAGGTTTGTGTAATGGTCAATTTGTGCTGTTATAGCTGGTGTTAGTCCGCATTTTGTTGGTTTATCTTGCTTGAATTTCTTTACTGCGTTCCAAAATGTGTCTGTTTTCATTTTTGAGCTGTCCAAGTAAAACGTAACTGGAACTTTCTCATAACAGAATCTTTTCAGGATAAACTCAAATGCCGAACGTAGATAAACACCTGCGGCTTTGTTGTCGGCTTTGTTAAAGTGCTCTTCAGCTTTATCAATATAGTTCTGAATGTGTGAGTTTGATTTATTCTCTCTTACGATAGGTATTTCAAATCCTTTTCTTGCTCTACGAGCATAAAATTCAAAACTTTTCCAAGCGTTGTTGCCATCTAAGTATGTTGATTTTACAAACTCATACCAAGGCTTGTCATAAGTAGTTATGAAAACTTGATAATTTGGAAATTCTGTGTCAAGAATTTTAAGTAATGGCAAACGGTTTGAAATATCCAAACCAATAAAAATATCATCCAAGAAAAGTACCTTGCAGGGAATGCCTTGAACGTGTCGTTTTACCATTCCCAAATAGACGGAAATTGCTATGGCTGAAAGCCTTGCTTCGTTCAAGAAAATATGTGGCTTTTGGATTTCCTTGCCCAAGTACTTCACTTTGGCTCTTACGTGGTTGCGTTCAATTGCATTGTAGGCAGCATTTGGTTTAGCTTGCGTGTAATTCAGTTCTATTTCAATGTTGTGCCCAAACTTGTCTAAAATAGGTTGGGCAAACTTCATTATGTTTTCAATGCTCGTTTTATCAAACAGCTTTTTGAATGCCGCATTGAACTTGTCAATGGCTTCATCAACTTCCTTTTTCTTGGCGGTGATGTTAAATGCCTGATTAGTTTCTTTGCCAATTGCTACTTCTACATCATCCCAGAGTTCGCCCAATTCCTTCGTTCCTGTGATAGCCACACTCTTGAAATGTTTGAGAACACCCTTAACGAGTAATTCAAACAAGTCTATTTCATTTTCTCTTTTGATGTGGTGAATGCTAAGAAGGTGTTTATAAGTCAAAAAACTTTTGAGTTTGATGGCATCACGTATGCTAGTGTCGCCTGTCACATAGGTGTTTTTGGAACTTTTCTTAACTGTGTATTTTTTATCTGTGGCAGTTCCGTCCTTATCGGGGTTAAATGTTACTTCGATAAAGCCTTTCCCTTTTTGGGCTTTGGTCAGGAAAATATTTTCGGTTTCGTCATAAACCAAGGTTTCCGTTGAAGATTGAAAAAAGTCTTTCAAGGCATAGTAAAAAGAACTTTTACCGCTTCCGTTCTCCCCATAGACGAAAAGATTTTTGCCTTCTACGTTAAACTCATTCAAGCCGTAGAATGCCTTATAGTCTTTTATTTCAACTTTCTTAATCTTCATTATTATAAATTTCTGTTCCCCAAATAGACTCACAAATAGCTTGATATAGCTTTAGTCTTTCAGTGATATCAGCTTTCTTAAACTCTTCGTGTGCCTCAAAAGGAAGATTTAATCTGCTTCGCATTGAAAGAAAATTGGGGTTGTTTTGATAAGTAAGCGGACATAGACTTTGAACCAATAAATTTTCCTTGATGTAATGACTTAACTTTTCGCTAAATGGTTTGGCTCCATACGATTGATTTGTGCCCCTTGGTAACAGCACCAAAGCACCTATACGATTTCGGTATTCTTGAAAGTCTGCCTCCTGCTCGAATTCGTCTTTATGATTGGCAAATTTGTCAGCCCAAATGTGTTCCACTTCATAAGATTTGCCACCGGGGTTATGATAGTATTTCTCAAAGGATGAATTGAATCCTGATTGCTGCTCAACGTAAGACGTAATTCTTGAAAGTAGGAATTTGACAAAAACCCTGTTTTGTCCGTGTAAGCGGAAATTTTGAATTCCTGTCCAAGGCTCTTCCATTTCATCCAACTTGCGTTTCAAAATTGCTTTTAGTTCGTGTATTTCCGTTCTTCTTACGTCTTTGACCAACGTGTACATTGTATAACGAATGGAACTAGAAGCAAACTTTCTGAAATTGACCGACCTGCGTACAACAAAAGCTTCGATATACCGTGCCACCATATCCATTTTCTGCAATACTGTATCAGAATTATCACTTGACTTCAATGAAGCAAGCAGCAACGGATAACTAAGCGAGTTGGCAATTCCCCATCTTCTGATGTGAAATATATGTTGTAGCGAATCAGTAAGTTTACGCTCAGCTGTTAAAAGGTTTTTGTAGGCATTCAAAAAGAATTTGAAGTCATTATCTATAAATGCTTGAAAAGCTTCTGAATCGTCCTGTTCGATACCGACTTTATCCAAATTATCTCTAAACCAACTATGAAAACGTGTTCCTATTTTTTCAAAATCTTCATTTTTTGAACCTGCTTTACCAGGTCTAATCGTTTCTGCATATTGTGCCCTGAACCAAGCCTGAATAAAACGTTGGTCTTCATCTTTGTCATAGGTATGCAGTTCCTGCATTGACGTTTTCCAAAGCTCATTTGCTTTTTGCCGTTTCTTGCTGTCTTCAAACTTTGACAGAATGAAGCCTTTGAGCATTTCGGTTGGGGTAAGATTCAAACCCCTATCGTTCATTGTTTCAAATATGGTATAGGCGTTCTCATCTGAGTAGGCAATAATTTCTATCAATACCACATTGTATTTTAACCAGTCTATGAAAAATGGCAAAACGCTATTTTTGATTTCTTCAGGAAATGCCTTTTCAATATCCGAATAGCGGGCTGCCATATTGATTGTGGACTCATCATCTGATTCCTTAGGTTCATATTCTCCTGTTTTGAACAGCGATTCCATACAAGTAATGCGTTCATCCACCTGAATGTTGAACGACATTTCACCGTATTTTTCAGAGAAAATCAAGGATTCTAATTTTTCAGATATTCCAAGTTCTTTTTGCAGGTTGTTGAGATAAATCAAAAGCAAGGTCAAGGAAGTAAGGCGTTGCTGACCATCAATAATGCTTCGCTGACCATCTTTCACACTTACTACAAATGGACCTAAGTAATATGAATTGTAGTTTTCAATGTCCTTGCGTTTATGCTCGGGTTTGTATTCATTCAGAAAAGATGACGTAAGGTCTGAAACCAATTGCTCAATATGGCGTTCTTCCCATTTGTACTCCCGTTGAAAGTAATCTACGGTGTACTTTTTGTCGTCTAGTACTTCGCTGATGGAGCGGTCGTGGGCTTCTATTTTATTGGTTAGTTTGCTCATTTTAGTGCATCTTTAATAATCCTAACTTCTTCCACACTATCCAAAGTCTCTATGGCAAATCGAACCGGATGATTCGGGTCGTACAAACGCTCAAACTCACTTTGGATGATAGCCAGCTTTTCTTCCTCACTCATATCATCTGTTATGGGTTTCAGGTCTCCCAAATGCTTTAGGATTTCTTTGCCTGCCGATTTGATTTCTTCGGGAAAGTAGAGTTCATAAATCAAGGATTCTAAAGCTGAATCGAAGAAATCAAAGCTGATTTTTTGCTGGTTTTCTGATAAAACAGATAGGTAATCAATGATTTTGAAAACGCAAGTTTTAAGCAATTTAGAACCGTCCCTTAATGGAATTAACCGTACTTGCTCGGGATTTATATTAACATTGTCAAAAAGGGATTTATACCAATAATTAATTACATCGCTATTAAAAATTGAGAGAACATACTTTATTGGAAATTCTTCTGATGTAGATATTATATTATTGAAATTATCCCTGTTGTAGTAAATTCCATTATCAAAAGCTCCTATAAGTTTTCGCTTCAATGATTTATTCCTGAGTCTTATGAACAATATTTTTGGTTCGGTAAAATATTTTTCATCTCGTTGACACCATAGCCAATCACCGTATTTTAAATATCTACCGCCCCAAAAAATCCGATACTTTTCAATTTTGCTTTTTGTATCAAGGAGTTTGACCCATCCAACTTTTGGCTCATCTGAAATGTATAAATTCTTAGCACTATCTTCCCTTGTTTTGTAGACAATAATACCTTGACTTACGTCACAAGCAGAACCTAGTTCAATCGAATTTTCAGACAAACGTTTAAGCAATGAGTTATCTCCCCTAATAATGAACCTATTTCCTGGATTATTTCTCCAATCATCCTGATTTAATAAAGTGTATTGCTTTCCTTCTGCAAATTCTATTGGAGTTTTAGGATGAATGACTTTTGTTTTTCCTTTTCTGTTTTTTACAAAGAAAAATATTAGCGTTTCAGAAGCATTATCTTTCCAAACATTATATCTGAAATTTGAAATAATTGAAATCAAGCCATTGTTTAGCATATGTACCCTTAGGTCTTCGGCTCGTTTGGATTCAATAAAATTGGTTGGATTAATGAATGTCAAGCAGCCGAACTTATTGCAGAGATACTCAATGGCTTGAAAAATAAAGTATTCGTAAGATTCGGGCTGCCCTTTTATTTTAGGGTACAGCCTTTTTAATATATTTTTTTCTTCATCAGTGAAATTAGCACCGTATGGCGGATTCCCAATCACCACATCAAAGCCCCCTTTCTCCCGCCATACTTCAGAGAAAAAGAGTTTGAAGTCAAAGTCTATTTTGTAGCCTGCAAACTGCTCGGCAGAATCTAAAAGTTCTCTTATTTTGGTGTTTATCTGTTTGCGGAGTGCTTTCTTTTCTTTCTCATCTGTAATGTCGTAGAACTTTTCTTTTAATTTTTCCAGTTCGGCTTCTACCTCTAAATCACGCATAGTACCATCTGGCAACCCAATCAATGAATTGCCACACACAATCTTGTAATCTAAGTTAGGCAGGGTTTCAATCGGGTCAAGGTCGTCTTCGTCCACCACCAAACTCAACCACAAACGCAAACGGGCTATGTCAATAGCAGAGCTGTCAATATCTACCCCATAAATGCTTTCCTGTATGATGTGGCGTTTCAGTCGATAAATATAGCGGCTATCACTGATGCTTTCCCGGTGGGTAAAACCAAAGCCTTTCAGTTTTTCGGCCAGGTAATCGTAACTCAAATGCGGTTTTAACACCAGCATTGCGTTTACCAATTCGTGCAACAACCCCACAGGGAAAGCTCCTGAACCAATGGCAGGGTCACAAATTTTGATGTCACTTAGCTTTTGGTCAATCAGGTCGGCATTTAGGCGTATGCTTTCGGGCAGTTGGTATTGGTATGTTTTGGTTTCGCCTTTGGTTGCTACCCGTTCGTCATTTTCCAATGCAAAATGCCCTTCACGAATGTAGGTTTCAACAGCTTCTTTTTTTACCTTTCCTTCCAGCGCATTGTCCAAATAATGTATCAAACTCTCCTGACACATATAATGCACAATTTCACGGGGCGTATAAAAAGCACCTTTGCTTTTCCGCTCCGTAATGTCGAGCATATTTTCAAACACTTTCCCCAACATCTCGGGGTCGACGGCTACTTCCTTGTCAAGCGGTTCGTCTTCCTTAATGGTAAAGTTGTAGCGGTCAAATACGTCTAAAATACCCGTGCCTATATCACCTGCTTTGTTTTTCTCGTCATTGCGAAATAGGGTAGAAGGAATGCTGATATTGGCTTCCTGCCAGTTGTAATCTGCTTCAAACAAACCACCATTCAAGAAAGGAATGCGGCAATCAAATCGTTTGTAGTAAGAGTTTACATTATCACGTTCTTTAGCAAGGGCTTCATAAAACAAGTATTGCAGTTTGTCTTTAAAGAAGTTGAGTTTCTGGGTTTGTGCTTGCTCAAACAGTTCTTGTACAAATCGCTTTTTGCCCGTTCCCCAGCGTTCATTTTGAGCTACACCCAGCCAACCTTTTTTCTGTAAGAAATACAGGAACACGATTTGACCCAAGAGTTTTTTCGTGAAACGAGCATTGTCAATTCCTGCTTCTGTAATGGCTGCTTTTACTTTGCTGTCATTTTCGAAATGCTCGTAGAGTTTAATGTATAGGTCTTTGTATTGGTTGAAGAATTCGTCTGTAACCTTTTCAATGCTAAAGGCGGATTCTAATTCTTCGATGGTGGGGTTGTTGGAAATGTTTTGTAAAAGGGGCAACAACTGATTTTTGGCGGTATGAGCTTTTTCGTATTTGCCCACCAAAAACGAATAGCGTTTGGCAGGGGTAAACTCTTTCTTGGTTTTTACTTTGCCCTTTTCTTCGTCTAGTTCAGAACGGTACTCCAATTTGATGAAGGAAAATCGCCAATCGTTCCCATTATCTTCCTTGCTGTAAAAAGCCACCAAAGCATAGTCTTTTTCAAACTTGCTCAGGTGCTTGATCACAAAATTACGCAGTGCGGTTCTGGCACGTTCTAATTTGATGACGCTTTTTACTTCTACAATCAATACATCTAAAGCTTCGCCATCAGGGTCAATGTACTTACCAATGCGTTTGTAGGTGTTGATATGTTCCTTGTAGTCGTCCCAAATCAGGTTGCCGCTGTAATGATTGTGCTTATCTTCAAAATCATTCAATAGGTTTTTGGTAAAAACGGTGAACTGCTCTTCGCTGAAAGCATTGTTAAATGTTTTTTCTATGAGTTCTTGTGCTGTTTTCTTATCCATACTGCTTACTCGATTAAGTACCCTGAAAGGATAACTTCACGTTTTTGAAATTTTTTTGCGTTCTGTGCTCCTTGAATGGCCACATATCGGATATGCTTTTCCAGTATGTGCAATATTTGCAATGGGTCGGTGGTTTTTTCCAATTCCGTTTTGATTAACTGTGCTGTTTTTTTGGCAATGGTTCCCTGAGCCAACATTTCACGAACACCATTCAAAAATTCGTCATTGGAATCGGTAAATCCTTTGAAGTTTTTGAAAGACTTGTCTTTCAATCGGGTTTCAATGTATTTGGCGTTTGAACGTCCACCACTTCCTTTGGTGGGTTCATCACCTACGGTAGTGTCTAATTCAAAGCGTGTTTTGTTGGTTTGTAATAAATGAAAGTAATCGTTTGGAATATTGGCACGTTGGGTATCGGGCTTACATTCCAATTCTTTCACAGCATCAAAAAAGGTAATCTCTCCCGATTTGCCGCTTTGGTTGATGTAAAACTTTTTGAGTTTGCCAATTCTGAAAAAAGTGACCAATGCATCATATTCCAGATTTTCTTTTTTAAAACCTGAACGGGCTTTCTTTGGCAAGTGCTTTATTTTATCAAACAATTCGGGTTGGTCGTCCCTGATTTTTCGCATCAATTCTAAATACTTCAATTCCGAATCGCCTTCACCGTCTTCACCTGTATAGGAGGTTTTGCTATTCAACGTGTTGAATAGTTCCTGGCTTCCAAATTCTTCACCATCACTCAGGTATTTCGCATCTTCTCCCAAAATGTCGTGAAACATTTGTATTTTGTTGGTGATGTTTACTTCCAATCCTAGATGTTCATCAGATTGGGTAGTAGGGAAGAAGTTGAAAATATGAACTTTTGGAAATTTACTTCCCAAACGATTTACACGACCTGCACGTTGCAATACCCTTGTCGGATTCCAAGGCAAATCATAATTCACCAATACATTAGAACGATGCAAGTTGATACCTTCAGCCAACACATCTGTTGCAATCAATATTTTTAAGTTGTCAGCCTGTTCCTTTCCTTTACGATTGGGGTCAAAGTTGGAAGTGATTATATCACGCGAAATCGTATGGTTGGAAGTTAATTTTGTATCTGTGTGCCTTCCACCAGTGCTCGAATAGAACATTACTTGCCCAGGGAATTCATCAATCAATGCTTCGTAGATGTAATCACCCGTTTCTTTCGATTCGGTAAAAACTACCAGTTTATTGCTTTTGAGTGCTTTGGTTTCTTTTAAGTCACGAATAAACTGTTCTAGTTTCGGGTCGGAATCAACTTTTGCCCAAAGCTTTTTTATTTCTTTCAGAATTTCTAAATCAAATTCTAATTTTGTAACAAACTCTTTTCTAAAATCTTTTGAATCGTACTTGTGGGCTTTTTCATCTTCAACAAAAGCTTCTAATTTCTCTATATTGTCGCTTTCAATTAGGTCATATACATCAACTTTTTTGCTGATGTAAACTGTACCATTGTGGTACATTTCAATGAATTTTTCATAAGAGATAATGAAGCGGTCAACACTTTGACGAAAAGCGTGGAAACTACTTTCCAAACGTTTTACCAAAACACCTTTCATAAAGCCACCAACATTTCGTTGCTGTTGCTTTTCAAATTCGCTCAACGCTTTGTTTCCGATATAATAAAGCAACGGAGTATATCGGGCATAAGTAAACTCAGCTAATTTTTTGATGGTTTCAATGAATGTTTCTTCCAATTCTCCTTCATATTCATAAACAATTTTTTGCGGATTATCTAAGTCAGGAAAAGTTAATCCTTGCATTTGCATATCCTGCTTGAAATAGGTCATTACATCTTTACGAGTTCTGCGAACCATCACATAACGAAGAATGCTGTTTCGGATATCATCCGAAACTTCTTTGATTAGTTTCTTGTAATCAGGGTCAGTTTTTTCGAGCTTGTTTAGCTTAGTCCTAAATCCTGCGAAGTATTTTTCAAGGTTTGGTATTCCGGGAATTGTAGAGTTTTTAGGTGCTTGGAAGAGTTTTAATTGTGCAAAAATGTCGTCAACAGTATTGTTCAACGGTGTTGCCGTTACCAAAATAACTTTCTTGCCACGACAGATGTCAAGCAGATTGGCATATGACTGAGTATTTTCATTTCTGAAGCGGTGTGCTTCATCGACAACAATGTAATCGTAACGTTCTAAGCCCTTTTTGATGATGTGTTCCAACTTACCTAAAGATTCCACTTCAAAACTTCTAATACCAAAATCAAAAAGAGAATCTTTCCAGTAGTCTTTCAACACAGGTGGACAAATTACAAGCGTTCTGCCTTGCAATTGTTGTAATAGTAATGCAGTGATAAAGGTTTTCCCTAAACCTACCACGTCAGCCAAGAAAACACCGTTGTACGTTTCCAAAATCTTTTTTGCTTGAATAGCAGCCTGATTTTGGTATTTCAATTTCATAAAACCATCTGGAAGAAATGGCTCAAATTCATCAGCCAAATTGATGTCTTCTTCCAGATACTCATAAATAAGTTTTAGGTAAAGTTCATAAGGCAGAATTTGGTCATTCAGCCAAGTCTTATTTTGAATGGTGTCAATAAAGTCTTCTGAAATATCTACTGATTCTTTCCAAAGTGTGTTGAATTGGTTTTCAGCAAAAAGTACATCTCTTTTGGTTCGCAATTCAACATTGAATTCTCTGTTTGCCACAAAACCCGATTCAGAAAAATTACTTGAACCAGTAATGACAAAACCATAGTCACGGTCTTCTGGCTTAAACTTGCCAATGTAAACTTTAGCGTGAATGTTTTTTGTCGGGTATGCACGGATTTCTAATTTCTTGCCGTTTCCGTTGTATGCTTTGTCCATTGCAGGGTCTTGGCAGTCGGCTTTTAAAAACTCAATAAACTTGCGAACTCCTACTTCAAGTTTGTTTTCATTTTCATCACTGTTTTCAATTTCTTCTTTTAAGTTTTGTTGGTAGCGTTTTTTTGTACGTTGATGCGATTCAAAGTCAATCGTTGAACTTTGTTCGTGGTATTGCATCATTTCGTATGAATCTCTGTCAACACTTAACCCAACAAGAATTCTAATTTTTTCAACTGGTTCTAATGCGTCATACAATTGATGGAAGCCACTTGCTCTGAAATAACCAACCAACACGTCAAATAATTGAGTGTCTTTTAGTGTTGATTTAAACCTGCTTAATAAAGTATGTCCTTCTTCATTTGTGAAGAAAGTCAGGTCTGTTTGGTCTATTTTATATTCTAAACTCATATTTACTTTCGGCCTTTAATGGTGTTCAGCGTTTCTTCCAAGCCGCTTTTCAAAAAATTTAAATCTCCTAAGTCCGATAGAATAAATGCTTTGATGAATTCAATTTCTATTTCTTTGTCTTGCACTTCCAAAGTCTTAGCCAGTGTCGGCAACATTTCTTTTGTCGCTACACGTTCGCTTCGCTCAATCTTACTCAGAATTGAAGTGTCTATGTCAAGTTCGGCTGCAACCTTTCTAAGAGGAAGTCCCAGTTGTTCTCGTCTGTTTCGTAAATATTCTCCAAAAGAATTCATCTTGTCGTTATTGTTTGGACTAATTCATCAAAAATACAATTTATTTTAGTTCAGTCGTCCGTGCGTTGGGAAAAATTACTCACGTCATTTCTATTATTTTATTGGTGTTCGTGGATTGCTTCGCTTATTTCAAGCTCTTTTGGTTTTGCGAAGGGTCGGCTTTGTGTGTCGAGCAAAACCAAATGTGCTTGAATGTGCGTTGGCTGTCTTTTTACACTGACCGATAACGAGTGAATATACGCACTATTGCGTATATATTCACCTTGTGTCTATGTCCCATCTTCATGGTATTTAGTCGTTTTAATGAGTAAAGATACTAAATTCTCAAATAGCCAAACCATCCTTCGGACTTTCGATATTTTCAAATCCTTTTCTGGTGGTGTAGGTGTATATTTCAGCTCTTTCGGCAGCCTGTATTACCCCTTGCTGTTTCGAACGATCAGAATACAAACCCCTAGCAGCTCCCCAAAGCAATAAATCATCCGTTGGCGCATTGGCCAACTATTCGTCCAAAATTGGTAATACTTTGGCAGCAAGTTTGGTATAGCGATCCTTGCGCCCTTTTCCGTTTTCCACACGCAACTGCATACGCTCCCTGTTGATATCACTTTGCTTAACGGCACTAATCTCGTTTAACCGCAATCCCGATCCATAGCCTTACATCTATATCAATTTAAACTTGATGTTTTCGGTTAGTCGTATCATGAATGACGCATAATTTTTGAACTTGTTTTTTTAAAAAAACATTGCCCAATTATACCTCAAAAAAACCATACAAGACAACCCAAAAATTCATGCGTATCTTTTGATCAATTCATGCGTATCTTTTGATCAATTCATACGTATCTTTTTTACGGTTTAAAAATACAAGTGTAATAAATTAATTATCAGCAACATAATTAATTGCTTAAAATGCCGGACAGCACAGTTTTTTTTGGCACCAGGGCTTGTTCGTCACAAGCCATTTGTGTCGTAACACAAGCCGTTCGAGTGCTTCATAGGAGTGTTCAAAAAAGGGTGTATTATCTTCCATCCCGGATTACAAAACCCGCTTGTCAGTATCAATCAATAAAAAATGTATAGTTTGCTCATGCCGAAATGCTGGTTGTGAATTTAACTTAGTACAATCATAGGCCTAAGATTCACTTTAAATTCTAAATGAAATCATCTTCTCGATTGTTTACTGCTTATCTTTGCGAATAAATAGTACAGATCATGTTAAAATACAGCTTGTTATATTTAATCATTATGACATTATCCATCGGATGTAACACAAAAAATAAGAATACCATGAAAGAAGAGCCAAAAAACGATTCAACCATCCAAAACAATACTGAACAGGATTCAACACCAAGAGTAACAGGCATCGGAGGGATATTTTTCTTTTCGGATAATCCAGAAAAAACCAGACAGTGGTATGCTGATCATCTCGGTTTGGCGGTAAATGAATGGGGCTCTTCCTTTGAATTCAGGAATGCCAATCGCCCTGATGAAATCAATTATTTGCAGTGGAGTCCTTTCAAACAAGGCTCTGAATATTTTCAACCTTCCAAAAAGGAATTCATGATCAATTACAGGGTGCAACATATCGAAAAACTTGTTGAAAACCTCAGAAACAATGGCGTCACGATACTTGACAGCATCGAAGCTTTCGATTATGGCAAATTTGTCCATATCATGGATGCAGACGGAAACAAGATAGAGCTATGGGAGCCGGTAGATCATGTATTTACCGAAATGGGAGGCGAAACAACTAAATAAGGAAAAATATGCCCACTTCAGAAGATTTTATCGCGTATGTAATGGATCAGTTGGACGAACTTGAGGATCTGTCCTGCAGAAAAATGTTTGGTGAATATGCTGTGTACTACAAATCTAAAATTTTCGGTTTGGTATGTGATAATCAATTGTTTATCAAACCCACAAAAGCAGGCGCAGCATTTATTGGGAATGTTCAGGAAGCTTCACCTTATCCCGGAGCAAAAAAAAGTTTTCTCATCACCGGGCAACTGGATAATAAACAATGGTTGCAGGAACTTGTTAAAATCAGTTGGGAGCAATTACCTGAGCCAAAAAAGAAAAGGGATAAAAAGCAGAAATAGTTTTCTGATCACAACGGATTTATTCACAATCTTTTAAACTCATAAGGATTTGCAATCGTATCATAGATATTATCGATAGAAATTTTGAATTAAATAAATATACAATTAATACATTTGCAACAAACAAAATAAACACTTTACAAAATGGAACATCAAAACAAAAACCCTCATGCTTCCTCAGCCGAAAGCAAATGTCCGGTAACGGGCAACAAGGCAAATCCGGTTGCAGGTAGCGGCACATCCAATCGTGATTGGTGGCCAAACAAATTAAACCTTAACATTTTACGACAGCATTCCTCAAAGTCGAATCCGATGGGAAGCGATTTCAATTATGCCGAAGCCTTCAAGAGTCTTGATTTGGCAGCTGTCAAAAAAGATCTTACTGATTTAATGACCGATTCGCAGGACTGGTGGCCGGCAGATTGGGGTCATTATGGCCCACTCTTTATTCGCATGGCCTGGCATAGTGCAGGTACTTATCGCGTTACGGATGGACGTGGTGGTGGCGGAACCGGAAACCAAAGATTTGCCCCCTTAAATAGCTGGCCCGATAATGTGAGCCTCGACAAAGCCCGTAGATTATTATGGCCTGTCAAACAAAAATACGGGAAAAAGCTTTCCTGGGCCGACCTTATGATTTTAGCCGGCAATGTAGCCCTGGAATCGATGGGATTTAAAACCTTTGGTTTTGCAGGAGGGCGCGAGGATATATGGGAACCTGAAGAAGATATTTATTGGGGTTCGGAAGGTAAATGGCTCGACGACCAGCGACATAACGAAAAAGGTAAGCTCGAAGGCCCTTTAGCTGCTGACCATATGGGGTTGATTTACGTAAATCCGGAAGGCCCTAATGGTGAGCCGGATCCGGTTAAAGCGGCTCATTATATCCGTCAATCCTTTGGATTAATGGCAATGAATGATGAAGAAACCGTTGCTTTGATTGCAGGCGGACATTCATTCGGGAAGGTACATGGTGCAGCTCCGAGTACCAATCTTGGCCCAGATCCGGAAACTGCTCCGATGGAAGAGATGGGTTTGGGCTGGAAAAACAAATTCGGAAAAGGTAATGCCGAAGATACCATTACCAGTGGCCTGGAAGGAACCTGGACAAAAACACCAACAAAGTGGAGTATTAATTTCCTCGAGAATCTTTTTGACTATGAATGGGAATTGACAAAAAGTCCGGGTGGAGCTTATCAATGGAAACCTCGAGGACAAGCTGGTGCCAATAGCGTGCCCGATGCACATATTCCTGGCAAAAGAAATCAACCCTTTATGCTTACTACCGACCTTTCGCTGAGGTTTGATCCGGCATATGAGAAAATTTCACGGAGATTTTTAGAAAATCCTTCCGAATTTGAAGATGCTTTTGCACGTGCCTGGTTTAAATTGACTCATCGTGATATGGGTCCAAAATCACGCTATCTCGGTCCAGAAGTTCCACAGGAAGATTTGCTGTGGCAGGATCCAATTCCGGCTGTCAATTATAAATCGATTGATGATGCTGACATCGCTTCACTTAAAAAATTGATTATCGGATCAGGCCTTTCTGTTTCGGAACTGGTTTCGGTGGCCTGGGCTTCTGCTTCAAGCTATCGCGATTCCGACAAGCGTGGCGGTGCCAACGGGGCACGAATCAGATTAGCACCTCAAAAAGATTGGGAGGTTAATAATCCAAAGCAATTGGAAAAAGTGTTGAAAACACTCGAGAATATTCAAAAAGAGTTTAACAGCAAATCGGGTGAAAAACGGGTTTCCATTGCCGATCTTATTGTATTGGGTGGTACTGTTGGCATTGAAAAAGCGGCTAAAGCCGCTGGCGTTGATATCGCTGTGCCCTTTGTATCAGGCCGTACAGATGCTTCACAGGAACAAACCGATATTGAATCGTTTAAGTACCTGGAGCCTCAGGCAGATGGTTTCCGTAACTATATCAAAAACAGATATATGGGATCTTCAGAGGAAATGTTGATCGATCGTGCGCAATTGCTTTCACTTACACCTCCGGAAATGACCGTTTTGATTGGTGGTTTACGGGTTCTGGATGTAAATTTTGATGGTTCAAAGCATGGTGTATTTACTGATAAACCTGGCGTTTTGTCAAACGATTTCTTTGTTAATTTGTTGGATATGAGAACTGTTTGGAAGTCCGTATCCGATGATAAAGAATTTTACGAAGGAAGTTGTCGCAAAACAGAAAAGGCCAAATGGACAGGAACACGCGTTGATTTACTTTTTGGCTCTAATTCAGAACTTCGCGCTCTTGCAGAGGTATATGCCTGTGCGGATGGTCACGAAAAATTTATAAAGGATTTTGTTGCTGCCTGGAGCAAAGTAATGAACCTGGATCGTTTTGACCTGAAATAAAGTCAATAAGCTGCAATTATAAAAGGCAATCGTTTTTACACGGCTGCCTTTTTTTATGCCCATTGAAAACTTATTGTATTTTCGTTTTCCAAAAAAAAACAGCTTAATGACAAGGATTTTCATCATTTCCATTTTAATGCTTCAATCATTTGTGATTAAGGCACAACAACCCATTCAGGTATATCATAGTTATCAATATACAATTTTTTCAGCGTATTGGCAGGATAGCCTCTCATTTGAAGTGGCCGTTCCGGATGCATTGTATTTTACTAAAACTAATCAGTCGTTTCCCTTGCTTATTTTGTTCGATCAGCAAAACCGAACAGGCTTTGAATATCACCTGCAGGGCATAAACTTATTACATGGTGTTGGAGCACAAATTCCCGGAATACTGGTTGCCGGCCTGCCTTTTGATCCTCAAAAGCGTTTGCGATTAACTGACACAGAGATTTATAAAGACGGCCTGAATGGCTTGGAATGTACAGCTAACCTGATTTTTAATGAGTTGATTCCGCTTATTGAAAATGAAATAGCTCCGGTTAGTTTTTTGATGGTTGCCGGCCATTCCCGAACTGCCTGGCTGGTGAATTACCTATTAGCCAATTATCCGGAAAGGATTAGTGCTGCTGGTAGTTTTAGTGGTTTTTTTGAATCAAATGAGGTGAAAACACAATTGCTCAATCTGGTGTCAAAATCTGATACTAATATGGTTTACTACTTAATGACGAGCGGAGAGAGTTTTGAGGAACAACCCTATCTTGAATCAAACAATTCAATGGCTGATGCGTTTGAAAAGTTATTGGTGAAGGAAGATTTCAAATGGGAGATGGAGGTTTTTCCCGCTGCAAATCATATTACTAATTATGCGCTCTCGGTCCCTGTGTTTCTGACAAGATTTTTTAGTGATTATAATCAAATTATGGGCGAATGGTTTGAATGGAAACAGGATTCATTGCATGGCATTCAGGCAGCACAAGAACTTGAAAATGATTTTATCAATCTCCCCTACCCTTTGTCGCCACAACTGGTACATATTTATTCACTTGCAAGTCATTACTTTAATCAGAATGATTATCAAACGGTCATCTGTTTTATTGAAACCGGATTGAAATATTATCCAAAGGAACCCGGTTTAAAGCTTTTTGAAGCGGAACTTTATGCTTTGTCAGGCGATTCTTCCAGGGCAAAGCAGTTGCTTATTGAGTATGACGAACTGATAAAAAACCCTGCCATTAAACCGGATGAAAAGGCTGAGTTAAACGATTGGTACGAATCGGTAATACTGGAGTTAAAAGACTAAAAAAACCGCTTCATTTGTTGCTTTGAAGCGGTTTTGCGGTAGGGAGATCTTTATGAATTCAGAACAAATTACTTTTTATCTGATTTCAGTTTTTGATCTAAGTTGTTTTCCTTCATTTCAATTTTCTGAAGCGCAGTTTTATACTCTTCTTCTGTAATTTTTCCTTTTTGTTTCAATTCATTAAGTTCAGCTTTTCTTTTAGCGATTTCAGTGGATTTTTCACTCATCACTTGTTTTTCGCTGTTCTTTGAAGTTTTCAACTCATCACTTTTGGCATCAAGGGTGCTTTTAGAACCTTGTTTTGAATCTGAAGGATCTTGTTGATTGAGTTGCTTTTTGGCTTCTTCTTTTTTTTGAGTTTCGAGTGCTTCTTTGCGCAGCTTTTCGTTACGCAATTTCTCTTCTTTCGCTTTAGATTCTGACTTAGTTTGTTCAATTTTTTCTGTTCCGATGGTAGCCTTTTTTTCAGTTTCTTTCTTCAGGCTGCTTTCGGAAGCTTCTTTCTTTTGTGTTTTGCTCGTCGAGATTTGAGCAAAGGTCTGTTGGCTAATGCTTACCAGGCCAAAAACAACAAAAGTCATTACCGAAATCTTCAGTAACGACCTTAAAGTTTTAATGTTTGTTTTCATTTGATTTGAGTTTTAAATTATTAAATATGCTTCTCCGGACGTGCCGGAGAAGCAATGAAATTCTAATTGATAACTAATTTTTTCACCTTACCATATTTGTGTGTTCCCATGCGGATTATGTACACACCTGGTGATGCATACGACATATCAAGTGGGTAAGTATAGCGATCATTGATGTAGGGCACTTTGTTTTCTACAAGATTAATCCCCAGACTGTTGTGAAGATTTATCAACACTTGGGTAGTAAGCTTTTCTGAAATAAATGACACTTCATACTGCTTATTTCCCAAATGGACAAGTTCAAGTTCGCTATCCATTTCGGGTAGTGCAATAGTTCCTGTTGGCAGAACAATATTAAGCATATAGTCTTCTGTTTCGCCATACTCTGTTTCTGCACAGGCATCATCTGGTACGCCGGCATTCCAGTTGGTTTTGATGCGCATCAAATGTTCACCCAGTTGAGCATCTTCAGCGATGACAAAAGTGAGTGTATCAGTATATTCACCACTACTTTGACCATCAGCAATTTCGTGGTTATCAATGATTAATTCATCCATGTCGAAAATAAAATCATCATTAAAATCAACCCATACACGTACAAACTCATTTCCATAACCAACGGTCAGGATCAGTTCATTGGATGAGCCGGTTTCGATGTCAGTACTCATTTCGGTGAAATCATTATAGCCATTCTCACTACATTCCGACTCATTGATCAAATCCCGGAGCTCAACATAAAGAATAGCATCTCCTGATCCGCAATTAGATTCCGGCTGACAATTCGACTTTATTATGGTTACCGCAGTGGTGTCATTACTTAAATCGGAATCACCTTCCAATGAGGTATATGCCAGCAGGTTATAAGCTCCCAAAGCTGAAAAATCAGCGGCGGTTTCAAAGTCGTAACTTGCTTCAGAATTGGCATAAAGCGTATCCATAAAAGTTTCGGTTACTATCGTGCCATCCAGATCGTATATCACTTCAAACTCTGTTTGATCTGCAGCACCAAAGTTGGTAAGTTTGATGCTTATTTTTTCTTCCTGAGTGAGGCCTGTTCCTGATTCAGGGCTGGTGATTTCAGTAACTCCAATGTCATTGCTGTAGAGGTGTATAATGGAAACAGCAAGACTATCATTTAAGCGGTTCTCATCAGCTTCCAGGGCTGTGAAAACTGTGAGATCAAAGGTTTCACCCACAGCACTCATATCAAAAGTAGCTGCAAAAGTATAATTTACTGATTCGCCGGCAGGAAGTGTTTCTGCAAACATTTCATAGATGGTGTCTGTTCCTGTCAGGAAATAGCCAACAGGAATACTATCCACATCTTCAGTTCCGAAATTAAAAATATTAATGGTGATTGCCTGTTCTTCCAAAAGCTCACCACTAACAGGCTCAACAACTTCAACAATGCCAACGTCATTGGCCAGATCAGAAGCAATCTGAAATACACCAACCACATCAGTTCGCTGATTATTATTGAAATATTCGGCAATATGCCAAAAGGTCATATCGTCTGCCGGATCCAGCGTTAAATGTACATAGTCGGCCAATCGATTCGATGGATTATTGGAATTTCCTTGTGCAATCAAGGTTTCGTCCACGGTCATTGTTCCCAGGGGATCAGAAGCATACCGTCCGGTAAAATAGATGGCAATGCTCTCGGATGTGCTTACCGTTGTATAAGCTAAGGCAATATTACCCTGTCCGTCCATGGCCATACTGCCCGAAAAAGCATCTTTATTGTTGTAGGGAGAAATA
Organism: Bacteroidales bacterium; assembly: GCA_028704385.1. Classification (GTDB taxonomy): domain Bacteria; phylum Bacteroidota; class Bacteroidia; order Bacteroidales; family F082; genus UBA5536. The sequence continues at coordinate 20,718 of JAQVLA010000022.1, forward strand.
TAAGTTCCTTCCTGATAGATTTCCCAGGGAGCATCATCGCCATATTGACGCATCTCGAACCAGCGAATACCGGCTAATTCAGCTGATGATCCGTCAGTATCAACAACAAAGTTGAATAATGCGGTATTATATCCCGGAAATCTGCGGTATTGCGCCTGTTGCATCACAGTAGCCTGCAAAATATCAATATTAGGTCCGGATGGTTGTGGCCTGTTCGAAAAAGAACCACCATCAAAAACGGAGATAAATGGTGTTGTTGGCACTTCAATGGCTTGTGAAATTTCTGAGTTGGCAGGAGTTTCCCAGTCAATATTCAAAGTCCAGAGTTTGATATGGTCTTCCGAAACACCGCTCCAGGCGTCATCCTGAAGATAAACTACAGTGGCATTTCCAGCCGGTGGAAGGTCACCATTAGTTACATTGAAAAACTGAGGGCTGTAAAAACCTGAGGTACGAATTCCGGGAAGCGGGAAACCCAAAAATTGTGGGGTTTCTCCATTCAGCACTGCATCTCTTTCGATCACAAAAACCCGGTTGGTAGAACCGATATTGGCAGTTACATAATAACCATCAGACCAGATCGAAAATTTCGGATAGTCAGGAAATTGTCCTGTTGTGAGGCCTGTAGTATATACATACCAATCATCATTCACAGGATCAGGGCCAGCCGAAATAGCAAAATTGAGGCCATTTGGCGAAAAATCAAACTCGGTGATGATGTATCTGTCGGCAGCTGCATCGTACAGCATGATGGGGTCGCCGGATGTGTTGCCCGGAAAAATCGTAGCCAAAGACGCAGCCGGGGTAAGAGGTTCGCCATTCTTGTCGAAAATACGAAAGCCTACGTTCCATCCACCCAGATAGTGATTAGGGCCAACAGCTCCGGTTGGGTCACTTGGTGTATAGCTCGATACATTAGCATTAAAAACCATCAACGGATCGCGTCCCGCTTTGCGTGCAACTTTTGTTTGCTGCGAAACAAGCGGATCATCGCCTTTGGGTAAGCCTTTTCCAGGCACGGTCATATTCGCTCCGGCACGTTTGGGCTGTCCCATTCGTAAGGGTTCGTTAGGATCTTGTGCTACAAAAGTCCCATTTTGGATCTGTTTTGCAATACTTGGCACAACTCGGGGTGCCGGCAATTTTTTAATCAAACTTGGTGCTGATTTTTCGTTTTGTCCAATGCTGATCACTGGCAAAAACAACACGATTGCGAGATAACTTAAAAAAGATTTCATAGAATTTTTTGATAGAATAATATGCGCAAACATAAACAATAATTTAGAATGACTTTAAATTATTGAAAATATCTTGTTGGTTATCAGTGTAAACAATTCGTTATATCGATGAATATCAGATAAATAAAAAAAATGACTTAATCAACTTCTATGCAACTGTTTCAAAATATCTCTAAAGAGTCAATACCATTTTATATCCATCGGCCCCATCCTTATAGTACTGAGTTAACAGTTCACTGACCTTAAAACCCTTTTGCTGATAGAGTGAAATTGCGGCTTGATTAATGGTTTTCACTTCAAGTGAAATTTTTGAACAAGCCATTTCTGAAGCAGTTTGTATGGCTTTGTCCAAAAATGAAGAAGCCAGGCCTTTACCCCTGAAATCAGGATGTATTGCAATTGCGTATATTCTGATTACAGAAACATTTTTGCGTAGAAGCAGTATCATATAACCTGCAACAATTTTGTTGTGGAGAAAAATGTAAAAAGGATTTTGCGAACGAATAAGATAACGCATTTGCCTGATATTGAATGCATCTGTTCCAAAACTCATTTGCTCAATCTGTATGATAGCCGGGAGATGTTCCAGGTGTGCATTAACAAGTTTTTCAGTTGCCATGAGCATAATGTTTGCGTTCCAGTCTGTCTAAAAGCTCCCTGAGTATCATGCGATAGAGTTCGTCACCTAAAATTGCGTCCTCCACACCGGAATCAATAGAAGGATTGTCATTTACTTCTATGATTACGGATTTATCCTCAATCGCTTTTACATCAACACCATAAAGGCCTTTTCCGATAGCGTTGGCGGCATCCAGGGCATTTCTCAAAACATGTTTGGGTACTTTATGCACCGGAACTGTTTCGAAAGAACCAGTTTGTGATTTTCCGGAATCGTTGTGGTGATATATCTGCCAATGTCCTCTGGCCATGAAGTATTTACAGGCGAATAAGGGCGATCCATTCAAGACTCCGATACGCCAATCGAAGCTGGTTGGTAAAAACTCCTGAGCCAGGACGATGGCTGTTTTCTGATACAGAACATCCAGAATTTTCTGATAATCTTCATCCGAAGCGGCTTTACCCATGCCATGCGAAAATGAGCCATCCGGCACCTTTAACACAATGGGCGAGCCTAATATTTGGGTGATTTCGGCCCAGCTGTATGGATCTGACCTAAATATCAATTCAGATTTTGGTGTCGGGATTTCTTCCTTGTCGAGTAGCTCCTTCAAATACACCTTGTTTGTACATCTGATAATTGAAAGTGGATCGTCAATTACGACCATATCAGCTTGTTGCGCTTGTTGGGCAAGCCTGTAAGTGATATGATTAAGAGAGGTGGTCTGGCGAATAAACAAAGCATCATATTCCATCAGCCGGTGTGCTTCCTGTGCGGTGATCAGTTCGGCATTGATCTGCAATTTTCTGGCCTGGTTTATAAACTGATTCAAGGCCGTTTTGTTGCTGGGGGGTAGTGTTTCATTGGGGTCATAAAGTATAGCCAGGTCATAACGTGAAGGCCTTTTGCTACGTGGCTGGCGCCAAACTCTTTTGCTAAAGTTGTCAAGGGCCTGAGCAAAAGCATCTTGCTGATCATCAGTAAGATCATCCAGTCCGAGAGGTTTTATATTTTCAATTTGATTCTTTTCTCTTACAGCAAACTGAACCCTTAACATCGGGCAGGGATTTTGCTCAAAGACGTATCGTGCCACCTTTTCCATGGCGGGCTCAGTGCAGGTCCCGAAAAAAATATCGAGCAAAACCCTGTCACCCTCCTGCTTATTGTTTGCCATGAACCATTTGTGGGTCAACTTTTGCATTTGATAGTCGAGTCGCATTACGGCGCCTGACTCAAGCCTGTTGATCACTTCGATATCCGGAAGTACCTTATGTCCTCTGGCCTGGGCCAATAATGAACAATAATAACCCTCGGAGTGATAATCGAGTTTACTACATAGGTTGATTACAAAAAAATGCTTCTGGTTCAGCTCTTGATTCTTAAGGTATTCACCTGAAGTTAAGATACTTTCAGTATCATAATAGGGTTTCCATTGATCGAGTTCGTCCAGAATAAGTATTGTTGAAAGCATAAATGTATCAAAGATTAAATTAATTCTTACCGATTAACCGGTTTAACGTAAAGCCACAGAGATAAGGATCGTCTGAAATTTCTGTTTTGGTAATGGTACCGACTTGTAAATCAGAATTTAGAAGATTGCTGGAACCAGCGTGTGCGGATATAGAAAAATTCTCCAATGGGAAATATTCTCCATAAGGATTATATCCTACAGAAAAATCCCGGCTATTGAGCAGATGCAAACATACACTGGGGTCATTGCAGCTAACCTTAGAAGAATCTATCAGTAAGTGATCCTCGGCTAAAGTTGATGTCAGTATTTCACTTAAAGTATATTCACCAGTCTTGAATTTGCCAGCTGTTGTATGATCGGTAAAACAACTTCTTTTCTTATAATCTGCTGTTTTTGGCAAATCAATTACTACATAAGTTACGTCGATACTTAAATCCATTTTTTCGGATAAACCAAACCTTAATAACAAATCAGGAAAGGCGTTTGTTTCAAAGTCATGACTTTCTTCCGGATTGCTTTTTCTAAATTCAAAACCTGCCTCCACCAGATCAATTTTGCCAGAGACAAAGGTAACGCCAGTTCCGGTTCCAGGCCGGGTTGAATTAAAAGTATGCGCTTCAGAAAGTGAAGCCTGCAAACAGAAACTCAAAAATGCAAACACTGATAACTTCTTATTATTCATCTGTTTAAGCTTCAATTCAGATGTCTGATAGCTGATAAAATTCTTAGCGAAGGTATTAATTTGAATGCAACAAACATCAGAAAAATTGATCTGAACTATTTCGAAAACAATATCGGATTAGAATCATTTTAAATTAGCCTCGTTTAGAGGCTGATATCTTCCTGATAAGCCTAAAATAAGTAAGTTTGCCTGCAAACTAAATTTCAAGTTAATATGAGTAAAACAAAACCTCTCAAAGGCGGCGAATTTCTGATCAGGGACATAGAAGCAGATGCCGTATTTATTCCGGAAGAATTTGACGAAGAAACAAATATGATCATCGAGACCTGTCAGGATTTTTTGGAGACAGAAATTTTTCCAAATCTTGACCGAATCGACAGTCAGGAAGAAGGTTTAATGGCTTCCTTACTAAAGAAAGCCGGTGAGTTGGGTCTCTTAGGCTTATCTGTTCCTGAGGAATTTGAGGGTTTTGAACAGTCATTCCTAACGGTAATGCGCGCCAATGAGGCATTGGGGGCAGCTCACTCCTACTCTGTTGCTATTATGGCTCATACCGGGATCGGTACGCTTCCGATTCTTTATTATGGAAATGAAGATCAAAAAGCCAGGTATATTCCCAAATTAACTTCAGGGGAATTGATGGCAGCCTATTGTCTTACCGAGCCGGGTGCAGGATCGGATGCCAACTCCGGCAGAACCAAAGCCGTATTATCAGAAGATGGAAAACATTACATCCTGAATGGCCAAAAAATGTGGATCACCAATGGTGGTTTTGCTGATATACAAACCGTTTTTGCCAAGGTTGACAACGATCGTGTTTTAAGTGCATTTATTGTTGAGCGTGCCTGGGAGGGTGTAACGATGAATCCCGAAGAAAAGAAAATGGGTATCAAAGGCTCATCAACACGGCAGATTTTCTATAATGACGTAAAAGTACCGGTTGAAAATATGCTTGGCAAACGGGGCGAAGGTTATCGTATTGCCTTAAATATTTTGCATCTGGGCCGTATCAAATTGGCTGCAACCGTTGTAGGAGGTGCCAAACGCGCTATCTTACATTCAGTTAATTATGCAAACGAACGTAAGCAGTTTGGAAAGACCATAGCTAATTTTGGTGCCATAAAACATAAGCTGGCACAACAGGTCGTTAAAACTTTTGCGACAGAATCAGCAGTTTACAGGGCAAGCAAAGATATTCAGGATCAGATTTATGAGTTAAAAGCTGCGGGTCAGCCACATGGCAAAGCCAACATTGAGGGAGTGGCAGAATTTTCGGCCGAATGTGCGTTGCTTAAAGTCTATGGTTCAGAGTCACTTGATTTTGTTGTTGATGAAGCAGTTCAGATCTATGGTGGTATGGGTTTCTCCAGCGAAACACCGGTTGACAGGGCTTATCGCGACTCCCGTATCAACAGAATTTTTGAAGGCACAAACGAAATCAATCGTTTACTTGCTGTTGACGCATTGCTTAAGAAAGGTGCAAAAAGTGAATTTAACTTACGCCCATTGGCCGATGCTGCTGCTGCAAACCTCAACAAAGCTGTTGCCCTCAATGGAAATTCATATTATGGGGATAAAATGGCCACCCTGCAAAATCTGAAAAAGGCTATCCTGATGCTTATTCCTTCAATTACAGAAACTTTCGGCCGAAAAATTGCAGAGGAAGAAGAAGTGATGATGAACCTGGCTGATATGTTGATGCAGGTTTATGTGGCCGAATCAACGCTTTACCGGGTAAACAGATTGGAGAAAATAAAGCCAGAAAACGAAATGATTGTTTACAGGGATATTCTCGATATTTTGATGCATGATGTAGCAGCAATCGTTCAGAAATCAGGTTGGGATGCTGTGGTTAGTTATGCATCGCCCGAACAGCAAAGTTTATTCAGGGAAGCCTTGTATCAGCATTGTCAAACAACTGGGTTCAATGTGAAAGAAGCTCGCAGAAGGATTGCCAACAAATTGATTGAAGATAATGCTTACAGATTTTAGCTGAAATTTTTTTCATCTTAATACGGACGTTTATGGATTATCTGTAAACGTCTTTTTTTTTGTCTTGAAGAATTTATTTTGATTTGGAAAAGTGTTTTCGTATCTTAGAACCGTAAAAAAATCTAACCAAATGAAACAAAAAATAATTCAGGAGTATATTGGTTCCCTGACCAAGGAGGAAACTTTACGCAGTTTGGAAAGTGACCTGCTGATCAAAGATAGTTGTGTATTGGAATCCGTGAATCCTTTCTTTGGTTATTATGCGGATGCTCCTAATATACAAAAACCACAATACCTGTATTTTATACTCGATGAGCCTGTTGATTTTATGGAGCTTCAAAGAATTATTCTGGAAGTGAATAAAAAATCGAAGCTAACAGTTGATGCAGTATGGGCATCGATCACAGTGCCATCCAATCAAAAAATGCATGCATTGCGTGTTCGAAACCTGCCGCAATATAACCAAATCAGTATTTTACAGCAACATTATCGCGAAGCTGGTTTGCCCTTAAAAAAGCACAATAAAGGCATGTTGCTGGATCATGCATTGATCCATTTAGAGAAGTTTTTCTATTTGGAGGAACAGGGAAATGGTTTATTCTTTGATGCTTATCAGGCTTATCACGGCTATTTTATAATTCCTGAATTTATTGGCTGGACCGAGTTTAAACGACTTACTGCTGAAGCCAAATATGATATCAGCATACTGAATTTTGACGCAGCAAGGGCTAGTGTTTTCAAAGGAAACGACATTTTGGAACTTGTCCGGATTTATCGCGAGGACATCGATTTGGATAAACTCAGATCAATCCGCGAAAGGTATTATCACTTGCTAAACCTTAAATAAACCGGCAGGATAACTTACCTCTTCCAAAAAAAGCGCATGTGCCGGAACGGAATACCCGGCAGCATTGCGATTTTTAGCCAAAATAAGTGCTTCAAAATCGGCTATGCTGCGCTTAAGCAAGCCTACTTCGATGAGTGAGCCAACAATTGCACGTACCATATTACGTAAAAACCGGTCGGCAGTGATTTCAAATACCAATTGATGATTGCATTGCGACCAGGAGGCATATTCAATTTTGCAATTATTGGTTTGCGTTTGTGTATGTAATTTTGAAAAACTGGTAAAATCTGCATGATTTAAAAGGATTTGAGCAGCAATATTCATCCTGTCAATTTCCAAATTATATGGAAAGTAATAGGAAAATGGGTTAAACGCATCTTTTTTCGTATGCAGAAAGTAGCGATACCTTCGTGAAAAGGCATCAAAACGGGCATGAAGTTCATCCGGCACTTTGAAAATCCTGTAAACAACAATATCGGGAGGCAAGAACCGATTAAGCTGAATCAGGAAGTTTTCGGAATCAACCTCATTTCCATCCGGTTCTATATCAAAATGGGCAAAAAAACTTCTGGCATGAACCCCCGTGTCCGTACGGCCGCACCCCACCAAACTGATAGTTTGACCCATCTTCAAACTGAGACATTTTTCGAGCTCCGCCTGCACCGTGTGTGCATTTTCCTGTCGCTGCCAACCGTGATAGGCCAGGCCGTTGTACGCCAGATGTATGAAATATCTCACAAAATTTTTGAAGCAAATGTCGGTATTTTTTGCAATAATGCTGCCTGATTATCACAAATCTGCAGGCGGACTTAATAATTCAGCTTTTTCCCTTGCTGGGTCATATTGGCCTTGATTTCTTTTAGTTGTTCGCGTTCGGCATGGGTTATTGTATAAGGGTTGTCCTTCAATAAGAGCAGGCTGATCTGCTGTAATTCCAGCAATTCCCATGGAAACTGTCCAATTAAATTTTGCTGGAGGTCAAGATCTGTTAATTGAGTCAAACTACTTAAATCAGGAATATCAGAAATGGCATTAAAGCTTAAATCAAGGCGTTCGAGTTGTGTCATGTTTGCAATCCAGGCCGGAAATACAGGTAATTTGTTGTGATGCACATATAAGTATCGAAGTTTTTTAAGGTGTTGAATCTCCTCGGGGAGTGACTCCAACTCGTTAAAGGCCAGGAAAAGCTGTTTGAGCTGGCGAAGGTTTTTAATGGCTGCAGGAACCTTCGAAAGTTTGTTGTGGTAAAAATCCAATTCCTGCAAATTTTGTAGCTGAAATATCTGAGCTGGAATGACTTTAAAATTGTTTTCATAAAAAATCAAACTTTTGAGTTGGGATAATTCAGCAAAACCTTCCGGTAGATCACTCAGTTTGTTTTTTCCTAAATTCAATCGTTCAACACCCTGCATTACTGCAATGTTGCCGGGCAGAGCAGCGATATTGTTTCCGCCTGCCAAAATACGTTTCACATGTGCCAGACGCCGTGCAGTTCGCTTATTGAAACGTAATTTATTGTGATTGAGGTTGATCTCCTCCAGACTATCAAGATTTTTAATGAAACGCGGCACTCGCCTGATCTGATTGTCTGACAGGTCGAGTACCTTAAGTTGTTTTTGCTTTTTTATTGTTGCCGGAATCTTTTTTAGCTTATTTCGGTGTAGTGAAATCAGTCTTAGACTGTCAAACACCGGCAGATAAAGGCGCTGTAACTTGTTGCTTTCAATTTTAAGACTTGTAAGGGAAGTTTTTTTCAGGTTTTTCAGGTTCACCTTCGAGAGTGAATTATTTGAGAGGTCTATTTTTTTGATTGTCTTAAAGTTTGAAAGCCCTGGCAGCTTTTCAAGTGCAGTGTTGCGGGCATTAAAAAAAATTAAACTGCCGGGGTGAATGGTGTCCAGATACATCATTAATTTTTGCTGGTTTTCAAGTGCAATCTGCTCCCATTCTTTTTGCATGGCTAAAAAGGTAGAATCTTTTTTAAGATGTTCAGATTCAGCTGGTATTTGAGCAAATAAACATCCCGAAATGAGAACGAATATCAGACATATAAGGTTCCGCATAATTCTTTTTTCATCCTATAACTAAGGATTTAGTTGTTTTAGTATAAGTGGTCTGGAAAAAATGTTGAATTTTAGGATAGAAATTTATCAAATCAATGTGGATAGTTTAATCCAGTGAATCACAAGATCAAGCAGACGGAATGTTGAGCATCTAAAACATTTTAGTGGTGTAAGCTCTAGTCTCTTTGAACCTGTCCGCGATAATAGGAAAAGTAAATACCAAACAAATTCATCACAGAGAAAATGATGAATCCGGCCCTTATAATATCAATAAATTGCTGGTCATCAATATTTTTTAAAACCTGATTGCCAATAGTCATCGAAAACAGTACAGCCACAACCGTCATACTAACAATTTGTCCGATAACCCGTCCGGTGGCAGCAGTTCCGGAGGCAAGACCATATTGGGTTCTGTTTACTGCACTCATGATGGTGTTCATATTGGGTGAGGAAAACAAACCAAAACCCGAGCCAAGCCAGAGCAGATTGACGACGATGAGCCATACCGGTGTTGAAGCATTCACAAAGGCAAACCCGATTAAGCCGAGCGTACAGATTACCATACCAATTGTTGTGAGAAATCGGGGTTGGATGCGATCGGAGAGCCTTCCGGCCAGTGGTGAAAAAAGTGCCATCATTATAGGTTGGGCAACTAAAATTGTTCCGGCTTCACTCGGGCTGAGTGCTTTGGTCTTCTGAAGGTAAATACTTAATAAAAATACGATGGCAAAAGTGGCACTGTAGTTTATAAGTGAGGCAAGGTTGGAGTAAGCAAATAGCCTGTTTTTGGTAAAGAGTTTGGTGTCGATTACAGGATTTGGGGAGCGCGATTCTAATTTCCAGAAGAAAATTAGCGCTAATATTCCAAAACCCATCAGCAACCAGCCTGTTAGTGCTGGCATTTGTGATGCCCCGTAAATTAAGGCAACGAGCCCGGGCATGTACAATGCGGTTCCTTTTAGGTCAATTTTTTTGGTTGAGGAATCTGCTTTTGTTTCGTCTTTTCCGAGAAAAGCCAACGCTACAATGGCAGAAAAAATACCCAAAAGCGAGGCTACATAAAAAACAGAACGCCAGCCATATAGCTGGGTTAACATTCCACCGATAAAGGGTCCGGAAGCCAAGCCCAGATAGACCGCTGAAACAGCGATTCCCAACACCTTACCACGACTTGATTGCGGAAAAGCCAAAACCAGAATAGCCGGTCCTGTTGTGCTGGTAAGTGCAGCTCCGGATCCCTGTAAAAACCTGAAAAATATCAGCCACCAGCCCGACGAAGACAAACCACTGGCAATTGAGAAAAGGGCAAACAATAACACTCCAAGTTTAAACATTCTTTTTACTCCGGTAAGATCAGCCCATCTACCAGCCGGCAACAAAAACATGGCATTCGACAGCAAAAAAGAAGTGATCACCCAACTGAGTGCTATTGCATTCATTTCGAAATGCGACTCAATTGCCGGTAATGAAATATTTACAGCAGAGATCAGAAAGGTACCCATAAAGGAAGTTACAGCAACTATAGCTACTATAGAAACTTTTGAATGGGTTTGCATGTCTGATTATTCAATGACAATTTTCTGCTGATACAGCCGCTTGTCTGATTTAATTTCGATGAGGTAAACACCACTTTTCCAACTTGATTTTCGGGGAATGGAAAGCTCACCCATAAAAGATTGCAAATGAATCAATCTTCCCGTAAGATCATATAAGGTGAAGTGATTGAGCGTTTCTATATCATCAGAATCACGAATAAGTAAAACATTTTTTACAGGATTTGGTGCAATTACCAAATGATCAATTACTGAATTTTCAGCCATATTCACATATTGCGAAACCACCACATTATCGATCAATAGCGGATTGCCATAAAAACTAACCGTTTCAAAAGCAATACGCACATCCGACATTCCTGCCCAGGGGCTCAGGTCGATCGTATTGCAGGGCGATCCCCACCCATTTCCGCACCAGTCAGTAACTTCTTCTGGCCAAAAAACCTCTTCGGTAGGCTGGCGGGTAGCAAAACTTCCTTCACCATCTTCGCCAAATGCTGCAAGACGTTCCCAACTCGCTCCACAATCGCTTGAAACTAAAATAATCAATGAATCTGTAACCTGGGTGTGATTGGCATTTTGTGCATAAGCATGATCAAAACTCATATAGGCTGTTGATAAATTACTCAGATCAAATGGTTTGGAGATCAACCGATCTCGTTGCATGATAGCGTAATAGGTTCTGAAATTGATACCTGCAGCAACCGCCCCCTCATTGCCCCCTACATTAAATAATTCCCAGGTCTCTTTGTTATCCGGATTTTCGATCATCCACGATCCTTCCGAAAAATTCCACGATTCAAAATTTTCCTGAAAATGACCTGCCTGTGCACCGATAGTGAGATAATCTTCAAACATAATTTCATCATCACCATACTCGTTACCTACAACCAGCCGAACATTGTATTGTCCCTCCTCTAAAAACCTGATTACCGGATTCTTATCATTTTCGTTCCCTGAAACAAATTCAAAAGTCTGAGGTTCAAATTGCCATTCCCAATTATCAGGAATTCCGGTAGATGTATCGTAAAATCCTATTGTATCATCCACACAGGCTACCTTTACATCAGAGGTGAAATTTGCTGTTACTTCGCCAGGGAAATCAACTTTAAAAGTCATTGTTTCACCAACTTGTGAAACATCATAAAGCGTAATCCCACCCAAAATGCCGTTTTGCAAAAATGCATAAGGATTACTGAAATCAGTAAATTCGGATCTGCCATAATTAAATCCGAAAACTGCATCATTCAGGTTGCCATCAGCTGTCGGAGTTCCCCCTGGCCTGAAGACGTAAACCTCATCCGGCGGTCCTTGTGCATTTCCATTGCCTGCATAGGTATTGATACGATAGATCAACATACCTGATTTGGGAAGCGTGGCATCAAAAGTGCCTTCTTTTTGTCGGTATTCCACTACAAAATATTCTGAAGAAGAATTATTGGAAGGAATTCGCCAGGCATTATTTTCAGCCGACTGTAACGGATTTAGTGTATAGGTTCCGGCCTCCGTAATCCAGGGTATATCATCGATCCAGCCACCATATTTCATCTTCATAAAAGCATTCATATATTGTGGTGGATTATTATTGGCTGCCATAATATCCCATGGGCCAACCGGTGTGATATCATCATTTACATAGCGATAGAGGTCTGGTGCCCCTAAACTGTGATACAACTCATGACACAACACCCCTACCCCGCTGCTCGAAAGACTGGTCTCGAGCTGAAAATTATAGTCGTGAACCTTTTTTCCGTTGATGTAAACATCCTGCGAATAAAGGCTCCAGCGATGCGGCCAAAGTAATGTGGACCAGGCTGTTGTGCCGCCCCGGATGATAAATACCACATTATCTACCTGACCATCGTTGTTGTAATCCAGGTTCAAATTGCCAGGAACGGGTGAGTTGATATTTACCCATTCAACAGCATTCACCAACAAAGTGTGTTCCCTGTTCGTTCTCTGATTGTCATTAATATAGCCATCAGGATTGGTAACAGCATTATACGGCATATAATAACTGCGGGGATGATCGTCCTGATATGAAAGGATAAAATTGTCCGGTGGAACCGGGAAAAAATACGAAAGTAAGTTTAGCTGACCGTAAGAAACTTCCTCAAAATATTTCAAAACTGAATTGGCATTGGAACTTGAGTCATTAAACCGATTGTAATTGAGTGAGGTATCTGAGGTGAATTCGTCCTGATCTGCAAAACGGATGTACATCACAAGGTTATTATAATCTCCAATGGCCCGATCGAAGTTTCTGTCTGGCTCAACAAATCGCATTTCCTGTTCCATATAAGTACGGATCGCCATACGCTTTTCGGTGCTGATCATATTTCGCGGGGATAGTTCAGAAGCAGTTGGGTCGATCGCTCCTACCCGATAGGTTGAGGCAACAAGTTGATCGTTGATAAGCTCTGCATAATAATAATACCCATCAGTTTCGCTTTGTACAATAGTGTAACCTGCAGCATCATGCAACCAGTTATAAAATTCATCACCGGTAGTTAAAAGATTTAAAACACTGCCATCAGGTTGTGTTACTTCAACCGGCTGATCCTTGAGCCATGCTGCCTGAAGCGGATAGGAAATAGACAGGCTTAAGAGCATTAATAAAAAACTTATTATTCTTGAATTGTGAAAGTTTTGCATGATGTCCACTTTAATATTATTCGTACTAATCTTAATGGTCACAAAATTAAACTTTTCAATGATATAATTCTATAGTGAATAGGTTGAAGAAAATGAAGAACTTGAAATATCAGCTTTTGGATTGGCTTCCCCAAACTGAAAAATAAACTACTTTTGAGCCACAGAAAAGAAAACCGGATTTATGTGTTTAAGTATTCCAGCCCGTATCGAAGCAATCATTGGTGAAATGGCCAAGTGCTCAGTTGGTGAAGCCTTTTACGAGGCAAGCCTTACGATGCTCGATTTGAATGAAATAGCTATTGGAGACTATGTGTTGCTGCATACCGGCTTTGCGCTTCAGAAAATCAGTGAGCAAGAGGCTCTGGAAACCCTCAAGCTTTTTGATGAGTTTGAAGCTTTTAACGAACAGCTTGACAAAGAAGAACAGCAAACAGGCAAACGCATCGTTTAGGCATGAAGTATATTGACGAATACAGGAATAAAGAGCTTGTTCAACATCTTGTTGGACAAATCAGGGAAGCCTCTAAGCATAAGATGCGCATCATGGAAGTTTGTGGCGGGCACACTATGGCCATTCAGCGTTTTGGGATTCCCGACCTTCTGCCTCCCACAATTGAACTGATCAGTGGCCCGGGTTGTCCGGTTTGCGTGACAAGCAGAGCCTATATTGATCATGCCATTGCTTTGGCACGTTTGCCTGAAGTGATTGTAACTACTTATGGTGATTTGATCAGGGTGCCGGGTTCCAGCTCCAGTTTGGATCAGGAAAAGGCAACCGGACGAGATATCAGAATTGTTTATTCAGTGTTGGATGCCCTTGAAATTGCCAAACATAACCGAAGAAAGAAAATTGTTTTTCTGGGAATTGGTTTCGAGACCACCTCCCCTGCCACTGCTGCCGGAGTATTAAAGGCAGAAATGGCAGGGCTTTTCAATTTTTCGGTTTTGAGTGCCCATAAGATCATGCCACCACCCATGGCTGCTTTGATTGATACCGGTGTTGAAATTCATGGTTATCTTGGCCCAGGACATGTGAGCACTATAACGGGCTCAAAGATGTATGACTTTATTGCTGAAAATTATGGCTTAGGAGTTGTAATAAGTGGTTTTGAGCCAACTGATATTTTGCAATCTGTTTTAATGCTGGTTAAGCAATTCGAATCCCGACATCCAAAAGTTGAAATCCAATATAGCCGTGTCGTGAAACCTGAAGGTAATACAAAAGCACTGGCGATGCTCGAAGAGGTTTTTGAATTGCGGGATGATTGGTGGCGCGGACTTGGCATATTACCTCAAAGTGGCATGAAAATCAAAGAGAAATATGCTGCTTTTGATGCGGAAAAGCTATTTGAAGTAACACTTGAACCAACCCGCAGTGATAAAGGATGTATTTGCGGCAGCATCCTTAAAGGATTAGCAAAACCTCCGGATTGTAAACTTTTCAAAAAAGTCTGTACGCCTGCCGATCCTGTAGGTCCCTGCATGGTGAGCAACGAAGGTGCATGTGCTGCCTGGTTCAGGTATTCAGGTAGCTAAGATTTTAAACGTTACTTTCAGGATCTATAAGCCAGGGAATAAAATTTTCTTTGTTGATGATTTCAAATGATGCTTCAGGATAGGCGTTTAGCCAATGTTTTTGAGTTTTTGATGATTTGGCACTCCATTTCAATTCGTAACCATACAAGTTTCCATTCCGTTCCTCAACCAAATCCACTTCTTTTTGATCGTAAGTACGCCAGAAATAATTATTGCTGAAAACCTTTTGGTAATGAAGTGATTTTATGCGTTCCATGAACATAAGATTTTCCCAAAGCATACCGATATCATTTCGGCTTGTTAGCAAGTTAAAGTTATTGATTACTGCATTTCGAATTCCGTTATCGTAAAAATAGTAACGATTCGATTTGATCACCTCTTTCCTCAAATTCTTCGAAAACCCTCCAAGTTTCTTAATGATAAAAGCTTTTTCCAGCAAGTCTAGATATCTGCTTACAGTCTGTTTGGCAATTCCAAGGGCATTTGATAATTCATTTAAAGAAACTTCGTTACCGATCTGAAAACTTAATAAGCGCAGCAGGTCGAGTAATTTGTCAGAATTTCGGAGGTTGTCAAGTTCAAGAATGTCTTTAAACAGGTAGGCACTTTTCAATTCTTGCAAATAAGAGGTTTTATCCTGGTGATTTGGCAGCTGGAGGGTTTCAGGATACAGTCCAAACAACAGAAACTCTTCGATCTGTTGATATACATCCATTCTTCCCCATTGTTCAGCGAGTTCAATAAGTGAAATAGGGTATAATAAATTTGTAGCTGATCTGCCAGTCAAGGGTTCACTAACTTCAGAAGACAAACGAAAACTGGACGAGCCAGTCGCAATGATAATAGTTTCAGGGAGGTTATCAACAAGAATTTTTAAACCCCAGCCAACATCCGGAATTCGCTGTGCCTCATCGATGAAGATGACTTCATAATCTGTTAATAGGCCTAAAATCATTGCTTTATTCTGAGATCCAAATACTTCGCGTAAGCTTGAATCATCGCCAGTCCCTGAAAAGACTTTTGATTTATAATTTTCAAGCATTTTCAGAATTAATGCTGTCTTCCCAGCTCTTCTGGGGCCGTATAGCAGATTAACTTTCCCTTTTTGTAGAAAATGTTTTTCCTTTTCATAAAATCGGTCAAACCATTTCATCTTTATGAATTTTGAGCAAAATTAACAAATTTGAATAAATTTGGCAAGTTAACTTTACAAATTCATTGAAATTTGGCAAGTTTAGTGTCAAAATTCAGAATTGTACAGGAATACCGCTAGCCGAACAGCCCACGTACCAAACCGCCGTCGTGACTAAAACTTTGCCCGGTTACGAAACCTGATAAGGGAGATAGCAGCCAACAAGCCAAGACAGCCAATTCTTCAGCTTTTCCCATTCTCTTGACCGGAATACTCTTTTCAAATAGTTGTCTTGCGCTATTTTCAGTGATTCCTTCAAGAGCCGCCTTCTTCGCGAAAAGGCGTTGCATGGCAGCGGTGTTGTGATATCCGGGAGATAAAATATTAAATGTAAGACCTTCGGCAGCCATTTCCTGCGAAAGGGTTTTTACGAAACCGGTTACTGCAGCACGAAGTGAATTGCTCAACACAAGATTTTCAACCGGTTGTTTCACCGAGACGCTTTCAATGAAAACCATTTTGCCATAACACTGTTTTTGAAAAACCGGCACAAGGTTTTGTGTAAAATCAACTTTCCAGCGCACCAGGCTTCGATAGGCTGCGTCCCAATCGCTAAGCGAAGTTTCCATCACTTTTTTAGCAGGTGGGCCTCCGGCATTTATCACAGCACCATCAATAAAGCGATTTTTACAAAATTCCATTATTTGTTGTGGGGCATCCTCCTCATAAACATCAAGTGCTAAGGTACTTAGCATTTCACCTTGTTGTAATCTAAACTCATCCAGCACAGCATTGCTTCTGGCAATAGCCAACACATTGGCACCTTCGGCAAGAAGTTGTGTTGCGATGGCCCTTCCAAATCCGCTTCCGGCTCCGGTTACAATGAAAAAACGATCTTTCAGTTGAAAATCCATAACGTAATTTTAGCGGCTAAAGTACAAATCTGATTCAATATTGAAATGATTTTTCGCAGCAGCAGTGTAAATCCGTATTTTTGCGCCTTAATAGAAAGTCTATGGCAAATTCTGAACGCTCTGTTATTCTCAAAGGATCGATAGCCATTGCAATATCCGCGGTGCTTTGGGGCATTGATGGAGTTGTTTTAACCCCTCGCCTTTTCAATCTGGAAGTAGGTTATGTAGTTTTCATTTTGCACGCCTTTCCTTTTTTATTGATGAACCTTTTTTTATTCAGGCATTACCGTTATTTACCTAAAATGCCCATCTCGGATATCTTTCTTTTCTTCTTAATAAGTTTACTTGGAGGTGCCATCGGTACTTTAGCCATCGTGAAAGCATTGTTTTTACTCAATTTTAATCATTTGTCAGTTGTGGTACTCCTGCAAAAACTGCAACCTGTTTTTGCAATTTTTCTGGCACGAACAATTTTAGGTGAGAAGTTGAAACAACGTTTTTTACTTTGGGCATCACTCGCCATTGTGGCAGGCTATTTTCTCACCTTTGGCTGGGGATTACCCGACACAAACACGGATCTAAATACAATCTATGCTGCACTGCTGGCTCTTCTTGCTGCATTTTCCTTCGGAAGTTCTACGGTTTTATCCAAAAAGATACTGGGTAATTACAGCTTTGTAACCTCCACTTTTTACCGTTATGGTTTCACTTCAATCATTATGTTGGCTTTTATGATAATCTGGGGCGACTTTGCACAATTTGGCGTTACAACTACCGAAAACTGGTTTTTTATTATCCTCATCGGACTTACCACAGGATCGGGTGCTATCTTCCTGTATTATTATGGTTTAAGAAAAGTAAAAGCGATACTGGCAACTATCAGCGAATTGATGTTTCCCTTATCAGCAGTGATTTTTGATTACTTCATCAACGACAGTTTATTAACGCCTGTTCAATGGTTGGCTGCCATTGCGATGCTACTTGCGATATTCAGGTTAAATTCAGAGCCTGAAAAGATTGTTTAATAAATTCATGGATTGGATTTCAGCCGGAATTTTTCGTATCTTAGCCTTTAGCATTAACAAAGGAGGACACCATGTCAGAAGATTTGAAATTAGTCTATACCGGCTCAATAATTGAAGCGGGTTATCTGGCTGAGTTATTGGAAGAGAATAACTTAACCAGCATCCTAAGGGATTCTTTAAGTGAAAGCGTTATAGCCGGCTGGGTTTCAGGTTCGCCCGAAGATTCTGCACGCCTTTATGTGGAAACGGCCCATGCAGAACGAGCAAAGAAAATTATCGACGATTATCTTGAATCCCGTTGAGGTTGTTTTGCAATGGACATTTGCTTGCATAACTATTTTGTGTTCAACGAAGAATTGCGCAGCACTTGTGATTTCAATGGTGAAAGCGCAAACCAATCGGGTTTTGTGTATGAAGTTGTACGCGTTGTAGAAGGTATTCCATTATTTCTGGAAGATCATATCCAACGGCTGAAAAATTCCGCTGAGGCTGCTACCATTACTTTGCCAGTCAGCGAAAAATTTATGAAGCAGAGTTTCAAGGCATTGATTGTTAATAATAAAGTCACAGAAGGTAATATCAAGTGTGTTGCTGGAAACCGAACAACCAACAAATTGTTTTACGCAGCCTGGTTTCAACCACATTTTTATCCTGCAGTTGAACTTTATAAACAAGGTGTTGTAGTCGGTATGTTAAACGAGGAACGTAAAAATCCGAATGCAAAAGTTTGGCGTGCTGATTTTCAGCAACGAATTCAGCAACAAAAGCTTGAACAACAAGTTTTTGAACTGCTTTTAATATCAAATGGCAGGTTAACAGAGGGTACGAAATCAAATGTTTTCCTGATCAAAAAGGCCGGAATATATACTGCTCCTTCCGATCAGGTATTGGGAGGAATAACGCGATCAAAGGTGCTTGAAATGGCTGAAAGTATTGGCATGGAAATCTTTGAACAGAATCTTGCAGTTGCAGATTTAATGGAAGCAGAAGCCGTTTTTTTGACCGGAACTTCTCCAAAAATTTTACCCGTAGCGGCAATAGCCGGATTTTCTAAAAATTTTATAATTGATCACCCGGTTTTGCAACAACTTATTGCTATGTATGACTCCTTAATCGAAGCTTATATCAAAGCGCATCAATAAATTGTTTCAGCCAGATTCATTATCTTTGACACCTACATTCATGATATGAAGTCGATCCTGCTGATAATTCTGTTGTTTCTTTTTGCTCCGGGCTTGTTTGCTCAGGAATTCAGGGCAGATCAGGTATGTCTGAGTCAGGCCGAACTTAAACTTGCAGAACATATCAACGCTTTCAGAAAGGAAAACAGGAAGCCCGTACTTCCTTTATCCGCTGCATTGAGTTTTGTTGCGCAAACGCATGTAAAGGATTTGCAGGAAAATCATCCTGACACCAGCATTTGCCTTACAGCCAGTTGGTCGGACAAAGGAAACTGGACAGCCTGTTGTTATAACAAATATCTTGTAAATCAGGAATGTATGTGGGGCAAACCCAAAGAACTCACCTCCTATCCTTTCAGGGGCTATGAACTAAGTTATTTTCAGGAAGAGGTTATTTCGGTTGATAGTATATTTTCTTTATGGCTTAAAAATGAAGAAACCAGAGATATGTTACTCACAACAGGTTTACAGAGTACCAAGCGATGGGAAACCATGGGAATAGGCATGAGCGACAACTATGTGAGTGTTTGGTTTGGGCAACGTGCAGATGCTGCCGGCAAACCAAAGAACTGTGAAGATATCAGGGAATCAAAAATCGCGCAGGGGAAACAAAAAAATGCTGCTGAACGCTATTACCTGATATATGGTAGTTTTTTGCAGGAAGCGGATGCTAAGGAAGCGATAAAAAGATATCAAAAAAATGGCTTCAAGAACGCCGTGATTCTCAGAACTGATCAACGTATTCGTATTGCATTGGATGTGTTTGATAATCTGAAGGAAGCTACTGAATCCAAAGAAAAGCTTGGCAGCACTTATAAGGATGCCTGGATATTAAAAGAGTGATCAGCTTTTAACTTTCTGAATATCCTAATATTACCGGTTTTATTTTATATTGTATGCAAACAGAACAAGTAGTAGTTTTTTGGTTCCGGCGCGATCTTCGTCTGGACGATAATCATGCGCTTTTCGAGGCCTTGAACAGTGGATTTCCGGTTTTGCCACTGTTTATCTTCGACAGTGAGATTTTGGGCAAATTAAGATCGATAAAAGATGCCCGTCTTACTTTTATTCATCAGCAGCTTCAGCAGATAAATGAGGAATTAAAAAGTTCAAATTCCGGACTTTATATTACACATGGCAGACCTGTTGACATCTTTAAAGAAATCGTTGCAAAACATGAAGTGAAGGCTGTGTATGTCAATAAAGATTATGAACCTTATGCTTTGCATAGGGATAGATCTGTTCGCGAATTATTAAACCAAAAACAGATTGATTTTAAGGCGTTTAAAGATCAGGTGATTTTTGAGGAAAATGAAGTGGTAAAAGATGACGGAAAACCCTATACCGTTTACACACCTTTTTCGCGCAAATGGAAAACCAGACTGCTTGAAAATCCATTAATTGCCTTTCCATCTGAAAAGTTGAAGGAAAACTTTTTGAAACAGCGTGGCAATTTGATTAGTCTACAACAACTTGGATTTGAGATATCTAATATACAACTACCTGAAGCATTACTTGAAGAAGAAAAAATTTTAAACTATAAAGAAACCCGCAACTTTCCAGCCATAAACGGAACTACCAAAGCCGGTGTTCATCTCAGATTCGGAACTATCAGCATTCGAAAACTCGTACTGCTGGCTCATAGTATTAGTGAAACGTATCTGAATGAATTGATTTGGCGCGAGTTTTTCATGCAGATTCTGTTTCATTTTCCGCATGTTGAAACGCAGAATTTTAATGCAAAATATGATCGGGTTCAGTGGCGTAATAATGAGCAAGACTTTAAAAATTGGTGCGAAGGAAAAACAGGATATCCTTTGGTAGATGCCGGTATGCGCGAGTTGAACACTACAGGTTTTATGCACAACAGGGTACGGATGATCGTTGCTTCGTTTTTGACCAAACATTTGCTTATCGATTGGCGCTGGGGTGAGGCATATTTTGCCGAAAAATTACTCGATTACGAGCTTGCCTCCAACAATGGCAACTGGCAATGGGCAGCCGGCACCGGTTGCGATGCAGCTCCCTACTTCAGGGTATTTAATTCATACGAACAACAAAAGAAATTTGATCCTCAAAGTGAATACGTGAAAAAGTGGGTGCCGGAATGGCAGGGGCATAATTATATTCAACCAATTGTAAATCATGCATTTGCCCGCAACAGAGCTATAAAAACTTACAAAGATGCGCTGAATTAAATTGCTGTGGGTGCCTGAAAATTTCGTTTTTTTGCGCTTCTGATCAATAATGCCTGTTTAATATGTCTCATAAATTTATTCTCAAAGAAGTCCTAACGACGGATGAAGAAAGAAAATGGTTGGAATTTCCTTCCGTGCTATACAAAAATGATCCAAATTACGTGCGTCCCATTGATCAGGATGTGACTAAATTATTTGATAAAAAACAAAACAAGTTATTACGGAAAGGCGAAACCGTGCGGTTTTTGTTGTTTGAAAAAAATCAGGTCGTTGGGCGCATTGCGGCTTTCATCGATCCAAACACTGCCAAAAACAACGATCAGCCAACGGGTGGCTGTGGTTTTTTTGATTGTATTGACGATCAGGAAGCAGCCAACACCATGTTTGAAGCAGCAAAAATTTGGTTGCAAAAGCGCGGTATGGAAGCCATGGATGGCCCGATCAATTTTGGTGACCGCGATAGTTTTTGGGGTTGCCTGGCCGATGGATTTACCGAACCACTTTACAATATGCCCTACAACTTCCCGTATTACAACAAACTTTTTGAAAACTATGGATTTCAAAACTTTTTTAATCAGTACACCTACCGCAGACTGATTAACGACGGTGGATTGAGTCCGGTTGTAAAGGAGAAGGCCGAACGTCTGTTTCGTAATCCCGACTACGAATTCAGGATGATCAGCTGGAAAAACATCGACAAGTTTGCCGAAGATTTTATGATCATCTACAACAAAGCGTGGGGAAGTATTCCGGGGGTCAAAAAAATCACTCATGCCCATGCGATGGCTTTGCTCAACCAGCTAAAACCCATACTGGATAAGCGTTTGGTGTATTATGGTTATTATAAGGATGAGCCCATCGCCTTTTTTATCATGATGCAGGATTTGAATCAGATCATCCGAAAATTTAATGGTAAACTTAACTGGTTCAATAAGTTGAGGTTGCTTATAGACTTAAAAATCTTTAAACGATCCGACAGAATCATTGGGAGAATCTTCGGGATCGTACCAGAGCATCAGGGCAAAGGCGTTGATGGCGGCCTGGTTATCACCTTTCAAAAAGTGGCGCTACAAAAGAATTTTCCCTACAAAGAGTTACAAATGAATTGGATAGGTGATTTCAATCAACCGATGATGAAAGTAGTCGAAAGCATTGGTGGTGAAATATACAAAACCCATATCACCTACCGCTATCTTTTTGACCGCAATAAGCCATTCAAACGAGCCACGAAAGGATAAATGATTTATTCGATATTCGTGAATACAGCCTGAACATCATCATCGTCTTCCACTTTGTCAAGAAACTTCTCAATATCAGCCATTTGTTCTTCGGTGAAGTGAACTGGTGAATTGGGAAAACGTTGCAACTTTGACGTAATTATTTCAACCTTTTTTTCCTCGAGTGCATCGTGCAAACTGCCAAAATTGGTAAAATCTGCATAGGCGAACGCTGCGTCTTCATGCACATCAATTTCTTCCAGTCCTGCATCAATTAATTCGAGTTCAAGTTCTTCAATATCAATTTCTTCGGTGACTTTAAACTCAAAAACTGCTTTGCGCGAAAACATAAAATCCAATGATCCTGAAGGAACAAATGAACCGCCAGCCTTGTTGAAATAAGATTTAACATTGGCCACAGTGCGCGTGGTATTATCAGTGGCACATTCAACCACAACCAAAACGCCATGCGGACCTTTACCCTCATAAACCACTTCTACCATGGTTTCTGCATCCTTACCTGCTGCACGTTTGATGGCTGATTCAATGTTGTCTTTGGGCATATTTTCGGCTTTGGCATTTTGGATTGCTTGCCGCAGCTTGGGATTCAAATCGGGGTCGGGGCCGCCTTCTTTGGCTGCAATTGTGATTAGTTTCCCAAGTTTGGGAAATACTTTCGACATCTTGTCCCAACGCTTTTCCTTTGCTGCTCTGCGGTATTCAAACGCTCTGCCCATATTATTCTGTTTTTTGAAATTTTAGGATGCAAAAATACGAACTTGCTGAGAAACTTAAAACTCAGATGAAATTTAAATTGAACCCGAAATTTGCAGAATTTTCCGACATTTGTCCTTGTTAGATTGTTCTAAAACTCAAATCATTTCCCATGCCCGAAATTATTATTGCCTCGCTTAGTTTATTGTTGCTCCTTGTCATTCTGATGATGCTCCTTCGCAGTAAAAATAAGGCTGTTGACCTGAATCCATTACTTTCCAGACTGGATTTTATTGAAAAAAACAACCAGCGTTTTGAGCAGGAATTAAACAATGAATTCAGAGAAAACAGAACTGAGCTGGCGGCCAATTTGAAAAATTTTCAGGAACAATTTCTTGAAACCCTGCGTGAGATCAACCGATCGCAGCAGGAACAGATGAAAAACATCAGCGAAACAAGCCGGCAATCTATTTTCAACCTCAATCAAACGCTGGAGGAAAAGCTTTCGTTGCTGACCAATAAAAATGAAGAAAGCAGTCGTATGGGTCGTCAGGAATTGGCTCAGAATTTAAAGGTGCTGAATGAAGAGATTCAACGAAAACTGTCGGATTTGGGTAAAGCACAAAAAGAACAAAACGATGCCGAGGTAGCACAACTGGAAAAATCCTTGCGGCAGTTTCAGGAAGCTTTTTCGCAAAACGTAAAGGCATTCAATGATTTGCAACGCGAAAAGTTTGGCGACCTGGAAAAGAAACAAGCCGAGTTGATCACATCAACTGAATTGAAGCTTGAAAAAATGCGCGAAACCGTGGACGAAAAACTTCAGAAAACACTGGAGACGCGCCTGGGACAATCGTTCGAACTGGTGAGCAAACAACTCGAAAGTGTGCAAAAAGGATTGGGTGAGATGCAGACCCTGGCCAATGATGTTGGTGGCCTCAAACGCGTGCTTTCCAATGTGAAAACCAGAGGCGTGCTGGGCGAAATACAATTGGGAAATATTCTGGAACAAATTCTGGCTCCCGAACAGTACGAAACAAACGTGAAAACCAAGCGTTCGAGCGGCGATCATGTTGAATTTGCAATCAAACTACCGGGCCGCGATGATGAAGGCGGAAGCGTTTACCTGCCCATCGATGCCAAATTCCCTCAGGAAGCCTATCATTTATTGCAAACTGCCTACGACGAAGGAAATATGGCCAAAGTGGATGAAGCTGTTAAGATTCTTGTTCGTTCCATTAAAACATTTGCCAAAGATATTCGCGACAAATACCTTGATCCACCTTATACCACAGATTTTGGGATTATGTTTTTGCCCATCGAAGGTTTGTATGCCGAAGTGATCCGGCATACCGATCTGGTGGAGCAATTGCAGCGCGAGTTTAAGATTATCGTTACCGGACCTACAACGCTGGCAGCTATTCTTAACAGCTTGCAAATGGGCTTCAAAACGCTTGCCATTCAAAAGCGCAGCAGCGAGGTGTGGCGCATTTTAGGCGAGGTGAAAACCGAATTCGGGAAGTTTGGTGATGTGCTCAAAAAAGCCCAGCAAAAAATTACGGAAGCCAATAGCGAGATTGATCGTTTGGTAACAACCCGCACCAATGTTTTAACGCGAAAGCTGCGCGCTGTGCAGGAACTACCTGCTGCCGAAGATAAACTCATTGATGAGGGCTTGTTGTTTGATGAGGATCAGGAATCCTGAGTTTGATTATTAATAGGTTGAGCCACATGCATGAAACCGAAGCGCAACTAAGTTATGATTAAGGATTAGTGAAAAAGAAAAGCAAGAATAAGATTTATAAGGATAAAAATGACATGAATCTATTATGGAGTCCTTGTTTGTCAGTGGAAAATGAATTTCCATAGAATTTATGTGATTGATAGTCTTCCAGCAAATGAGTTTTTACGAGGAAAATGTTACTGAATTGGAGTTCTACTTGAATGATTGATTGATATGTTAAAAAAGAATGCTGCAAGCGTATTTTGGTTATCCATATTTCTGGGAATACCAATCTATTTATGGTTATGGTCTATCGGGACAAAGTTGCAAACCGATAAAGCAAAAATGAATGATACTAAATTGATATTGTTTAAAATATCTGTGATTTATCCGGTTGCATATTTTGTTTTTGCGATTTGTTACTTGTTTACAAATGGATGGCTTGTAATGCCTTTACATTTTGCCGCAATGTTCAGTTCTTTATATGCTACGATATTTGCTGCTAAGACTTTGAAATCGGCGGAATTAAAAAAGGAGGCTAAGATTTCAGAATATTTGGGAGACTTTTTTTTAATCTGTTTCTTTTCGATAGGAATCTGGATTTTGCAACCAAGAATACATAAATTGATTAATGAATAATGAGCACAACGGCACAACACACATTTAAGTTAATAAGGGTTTCTGTGGTTTTCGAGATGCAGTAATCTGCTCTAAATTTCGCTGTAACTATATAGGCAAAAAGACCGCAATTCCTTACTAACCATACCATAAACCATTAAGCTAATCTGTGGATCAACGAATAAATCCACAGATTAAGCTCTGCAATTTGTTTAATCAGCTTCCAGTTTAAATTTTACCAGTCGGAGTGGATTACCCTCTGCATTTTTTAGAATTTGCAGGCCATAAATATGACCTTCGTGAAACACCATCTTTGAAGCACTTATGCTCAGATTGTAGTCGTCTGCCATAAATGTACAGGAGCTAGTAAAATTGCCTTCGTTGGTTAAAACCCATACATGGAATTGATTTGCATGCTCTTCCTCAGGAATTTCAAAGATCAGGATGTTATCCTCGGAATCTTTGATTATCGTTGAAAAATAGGGCTTAAAGATGGGTTTAGTAATGTTATTAAGATCATGCTCCATATCCGAAATCAATTGCTCATACTCCTTTTGATTCAATTCGATTTGCGTATCATTTCCCCTCAGAAGTGCCTTATATTCCTCAATTGCCTTTGATTGTATGACTTTTTGATCTTCTACTGAAATACTTTTGTTAGCCCAACTTACTTTTTCTTTCATCAGCTGATTTCCATCTGCATCAAACAGTATCAGTTCTCCTGTATTTGGGTTAGCCAGCAACAGTTT
>JAQVLA010000007.1 GCA_028704385.1 Bacteroidales bacterium
TCGATTTAAAGGGTGAATCGTTAAGAAAAAAAAGATAATATTGTACCCATTCTACGCTCTTTGACTCACTGACCTATTGTAGGGGGTCAGTATGCCGGAATGGGGGTCAGTATCACCGGAATGTGCAGCTTTCGTTTGCCGTCTCATATCTCGCTCTCCTACTAAACCCCGGGCAATTTCTTTAGTAATTGATTTTGGTTGGGGATTCTTGCATTGCGATGCCCAGAGCCCGCCTGTCTGCCGCCAGGTAGATCGAAGGGAGCCTGTCGAAATGCGGTGTATCGAGCTTGTCGAGATACGTTGCAGTGAGCCTGTCGAACTGTCGTTCAACCGGGAGTTCATGCCGGGTTGTGCCGACCACATGAACTCCTGATTATTGGCAGCAGTTATTTATTTTTCTTGTTTCTTTAAAGGCAGATAATAAAGTCTATTATTTATGTAGTCTATGGCGACACAGCCATATTTACTTAGCAGATTGTTGCTTACGAAACCAACAGCATCTGGCGAAGCAAAATAGCCTTGTTTTGGTTGAACAATGATGTAAGGTGTATCAATTTCCAGAATGTCTATGGCAACTTTGTCCAGCTGTATTACAGGAAGCTCTATTTGTTCATTGTTTATCCCTGTTGCAATTAAGTGAAATTCAGGTTTAAGATTTGGATTAATTTCCTGTATTCTCTGCCAATCATCTGTTGTGACGTTGATATAAATATCGTCAGTATCAAACAGACTGGCACCGGTATCAAGTCTAAAGTCAAGGATTACCTTTCCACTTGCCATACCTGAAAATCTCGGTATGTTATGGTCAAGTGAGAAAGGAATGTATGCTGTATATGTCAACAATGCGGTATCCTTAATAATGCTGATTTCGTGTTTTGAAAAATCAATTTCGATAATTGACTCCTTAAAGAAATCGTAACCTAATATCATGTCAAGTATTCTGTTGTTGGGGGTCAGGCTATGAGAAAGGTTGCGTTTAGTGGGGGCTATGCTGTCTACCTTGTGATTCTTTAGGGTAAGCTTGGTCATACATACGATCTTTACATCAATTGTGGCGTTAGAGCCTGTCACCTGAGTAGAATCAATTACGGGCAATTTCAGTTTATTGCTTGTCGCTTCATTTACTGCTGATATTTCGGCACCTGTGTCAAATAAACAAAATAGCGTGTCTTTATTTGTTGTCTCAATTTCCATGAATATTAATCCTTGGTAGTATTCAAATGGAATAGAGGTGCCTTGGGCACGCAATATGGTGCAGACAACCATGCTAAAGCATATCCCGATTAAATATTTTGCTTTTTTCATTATTCTGCTGTCATTTTTAAATTCTGACTAACGTTTTCTCATCTCATTACAAATCAAGTTGATACAATTCCAGGTTCTTCATTAGTCAGTCCAAATTTATCGATTTGTTTTTTAATACGCTTTACCATACCAAGTTTTCTTTTTTGATCGAGATAGAGGTATCCTCGCGGGTTGTAGTAAGGCGTGCCTTTTACTACCCTATTCCAGATGATGACGACAAGTTTTCGGGCCGTTGCACTAATGGCCGATACACGGCTTTTCGGAAATTAATTCTTTGGAAGAAGTCTCTCAATGGGGTTGAATCTTTGAGGTTGCCAATGGCATTGGCAGCATTCCGCAAGGCTATTTTGAGTCGGTTGCTTCCTTTAGGAACCTTACTTGAAAGCACCTTCCCACCACTTACTTTGTTGTTAGGTGCAAGCCTTAGCCATGAGCAAAAATGCTTGGCTGAGGGGAATTTCCGAATCCCTTCTACACCTACCTCGCTCATCAATGCTAACACGGTTGAAAAGCTTACGCCCTCAATGGCGTGCAAATCAGTTCCTTCAAACATCTGGTAAGATTTCAGGTTCAGGTCAACGTTTTGCAGCTACCCGAAGGTGCCGATTTCGAAGCGATTTATTTTCAATTAAGCACAAACTTTGATAGATGTACAAAGCTTGATTTAACCACTGACCCGCCACTTTTGGGTAGGTGCTGTTACCACACGTATTTTTTAGTTCTTTTTAATTGTCGCCAGTTTGTTTGAGTTAAACATTGCTGCTGGAGATATCACCTTCTCCTCTTTCGGTATGTTGTCTCCGTATCGTTCTTTCATTTTTTGTTGGACAATTTCGTTTGTCAAATCAAAGTCTGAAAGATGTTCAAGTTCGCCAATTTCAATTCCTGTAGCTTCTTTGTAAATTTTCCAAACAAGCTCTGAACAGTAGATTTTGTCGTCCGACCATTCAAAATATATGTCATAGTTTTTCCCCTTATACTTTTCTCCGATTTGTTTCATTTTGGTCAAGGTCTCTTGGGTCAATACTTTATCAGCATTCTTTAATCGTTTAATAACATAGTGTCTATTTTCTCCACGATTTATCCAATCTTTCAATGGTGTCAGTTTTACAGGCTGAACCGCTTCATAAACAAAATACTGTCCATCATCCTCGTAAATAATTCCCATATGACTATACTTTGAATTTGTCGCAAGTTGAATCGCTTTGCTTTGGTCTGAAAGTGAAGTCTGAAAGATAATGTCTCCGTTTTGAATGGTCTGTCCGAGTTCCTGAATTGTTTTTTCGGTCTTTCCATTTGAGCAACCAAAAAAGATTGTTAGAACGAGAAGTAATATTGTTGTTGTTCGTGTCATTTTATATGTGTGGTAATGGTAAGTATATGCAAAGTAGACGGTTGCGGGCTTCAAACTTATCAAACCGTTACAAGATTGGAGCGGGCTACAAACCTTGAATAACCTACTAAATCGGCAATTTTTTATAACGCATGTTAGCGGCTGGCATTTTTTATCTGTCAGGAAAATGTTTATTAAGGAAACCCAATACTCTTGTGGCATATTCTATATCTTTATCAGGTTCAGTAAAGCTTTCTGTTATAGTATGTATGTCTCCTTCACGAACAAAGGTTTCAATATGCGAAGGAGAATATTTAATTATTCTCTCAAAGTTAGAAAATGGCACTTGAGAATCTTCTCGAGAATGCATAAGTAGGGCTGGTCTATTTCCTAGTTTTTTAATTTCCCTGATAGGTTTTATTGACCAGATATTTACCTTATATTTTGTAAATACAACCAGTGGAACAAATGGTTTTACCATTTTTGCTAAAAAATCAGGACTTTGATAAGCCATCAACTCATAAAAAATTTCTTCCCATGACGAATAGGCTGAAAGACTAATTAAACCGTCTATTTCTGGAATTTCTCCAATAGAATTGATAGCAGTCACACCACCCATTGACAATCCGAATATAACGATTGGAACATTTTTATATTCGGAATCATCTTTTATGTATTGAACGATTGCTTTTGTGTCAAGATACTCTTTATATCCTAAACAAATTATATCTCCATCACTTTCTCCATGAGCTCGCATATCAAAAAGAATAGTAGCATATCCATGTTCTTTAAAAAAACGCGCATGTCCAAAATATATAGTTGCAGATGGATTATGAATTCCTGACAAGCAAATAATGATTGCTTTTGGCTTTTCCACATCAACTTTATAAGCTGAAATTTTCAGCCCATCATCAGTATTGACAAAAAAATGTTCCGCTTCTATTCCAAAATCTTCAGCTTTCCATACCTCATCGAAGTTAACATGCCTATTAACCATTGGATTTATTACCAGCATAGGGATCGCAATTAAAAACCCTACAATTAACAGAATAAAACCCAGTAGAGCACTAATGATTATTTTTCTCTTTTTTTTCTTTTCCATTTTTAATGTTTTTAGTTTTTTGCTATCCTTTGAAATGATTGACGCTAACGGTAAGTATAAGAATAGTAGCCGACTGGGTGGCAATTTCCTGTCAAGTTACAAGAAAATTGAAGCGGACTACAACCCTTGAATAACCTACTATCCCGGCAATTTTTTATACCGCGTGTTGAACTAAACCTCATGTAGCCTCCCCCGTATTGAATCCCCATAATAGACCAACCAGGAGGTTCCGTTCAACATCGGCTTAAATCGCAAACGTATGAGTCCAACAGGCATCAGGGAAAAGCAGGCTTACGGTTGCGTTTAAGCCTTATTTGTTAGCCGTTCGCCCTTCATTCTGTCAACCAATTTAGTGCTTCTTCTGTAATGCCGTTATACCAATCTACTTCATTGTCTGTCGAGTTTGCTAATTCATTTGAACGCTCGAAAAATCGTTGAACGTGTCTTGGCTCGGGAACATAGTTTGCATTATGAGAGTCCTGAACCATTTTAATAAAAACACTCAATGGTAATGGAACGATTGTAGAAGTCCCACCATAATATTGAATGTTCATTTTGTGTAATGCGTAAAAATGGGCTTTACAAGCGTCATTTATGTGTGGTGCAATAAACAAACAGTAAGCAGGTTTTTCAGTTTCACGTTTATATTTTGCAAGGTGTCTTGTTACTGGCTCTCCTTCTGTTTCATATTGTCGTTGTCCACCTTGCATAGTTACTTCAACGGTTAAACCGAAGTCTCCATAATCGCAAACAATATCAGCCATATTACCCTGTGCCGTTGACATTGGATTTCCAAAGTCGTCAAATTTTAGATTAGCTTTAATATCACCACCGTCCAACATAGTCATTGCTCGCCAAGTGTTCCACTCCAACATAAGTGGCGTATCGTAAAGTGAATTATCAAGTATTTGGTCAAATGTTGTGGAAATATCTTCAAACAGACGGTAGTCTTTGATTGCTGCAACTTGTTCTGTTATTATTTGCTCTTTTCGATTTTCTATTTGGTCTGCAAATAAGTTTTTGAGTTCTTGTAAGGTTGCAGTTGCAGAAAATTCAAGTTGCGGAAACTCTGCTCTAATTTTTTGTTCTAATAATTCTCTATTGTCTGTAAGAAGCGTTGGAATAAGTGGATTACCAAGATAAGCAACATATTGACCTTCGTTATCAATAAAGCAAGGTTCTCTATCTGTGTGTTGCAAGAAATAATCAACTTCTTGAATTTTCTCTGGAACAATTGAAAGAGACTTACCAATATGAGAAATATTTACTAATCCTGTTGCTCTCAAATAACGAACACAAGCATCAGCATAATCTCTCATATTACTTGCTTTTGTGCTTAAGAAGTTTGCAATTGAAGCGTCATTAGTTTCTCGGGTTTTTGTATTTCCTGAACTAATATCTACGCTATAAATCTCTCTTAATTCTCTGTCAAAATATTCAGCACGAAAACGCTTATAATTTCCTTCGTTTTGAGCCTTTGCTATTCTGAATTGATTGATTTTCTCAACTATTGTATCAAATTCTCTGTAGTCAACTAATTGTAAGCCAAACATTTTTAACTCATCAAATTTCAATGAGCCAAAATGTCGAATGAGCCTGAATAGTTCAAGGTATGGCTTCACCCAAAATTCTGCTGAATTTGCGGTTGGTTTGTGAAATGGAGAAGGAACTTGAAATTTGAGTAACTGTCTTAAAAATATTTCGTCTTTTCTTCTTGAGTTTACAAGTTCTTCACCTGCTGGTGTAAGTTGAATTGTTGGGGAAAGAATTACAAAACCAAGTGCTTTTGGTGCTCTGTTTATTCTGTCTCTTGCACTAAATGCTGGGTCATTTGCACCTTCGCCATTGAAAAAGTTTTCCTCTCTCAATAGCTCCATAAAAGCTCTTTGAGTTTCGGTATTCCATCTTTGTCCTGCGAAATGGGCGTTCAAAAGCCCAATTTCAGGAATCATCTTTGCAGGTGTCCGTGGGGAAGTGGTTACAAAAATTACTTTACTGTCAATTCTAGCCATTGGAAACAGATTCTTCTTCTAATATTAATTTTGGTTCTCTTTTTAATGCTTCATTGCCATAGTTAGAAATGAGAATGTGGCTCGCTTCGGACTTAAATCTGTTTCTAATATTTACCGCATATGATTTGCCATATTCATCCACAATGTAGTCGCAATATAATTTTTCTGTTAGCGGTGTTCTACCAATAACCATAAGTGCTTTGCATTTTAGTTTTTTATATTGGTTAGCTAATTCAATATGATTTTTTTCATTGAATCCGTCTTTGTGTTCAGCATTGCCATAATCAGAAAAAACGCAATCATATGGCGGGTCTAAAAACATAAAGTCGTCTTTAGTTGCCATTTGGAAAATCTCGGAATAGTCGAGATTATAAATCTCTGTATTAGCAAGTAATTTGCTGTGAGAATTTGTTACCAATGAAGTATTTAGGTTTGCATATCGTCCATAAGGCACATTAAATTCTCCTTTTGCATTGTAGCGTATCATTCCCGAATATGCAGTTTTATTTATGAAGAAATAAAGCAAAGCATCAGAGTATTTTTTTTCTGTCAGTTCATTGAACATATCTCTGATTTGATAATAGAGTGGTTCGTTTTCATCTTCAACTCGCTTGTCAGGTGTTTTACTTTTCAGTTCTTCAAAGTTTCTGCGGTTAATGGCGTAAACCCGCTCTATTTGCGATAATTCTTTTTTGAGTGTGTCAAAGTCGTTTTTTACGCCTAAGTAAAATGATATGAGTTTTGAATTAATGTCATTTATAATTGCTCTTTTAGGCTCTAAATGAAAGAACAATGCACCACCACCAAAAAACGGTTCAATATAACGTCCGCTATAGTGTGGAATGTGTTTAATCAAATGAGGTATTTCTTTTGACTTTCCTCCTCTGTATTTTAAAAGTGGTTTCATACTTTGGTTGATTTACGTTTATATTGAACAATACTTTCGGCAACAACATTTAAAATTTGTGTCGCTTCTTCTTCTTCGGCAATAATGTCGTAAACCTTGTCTGCCGACCATAAACGTATTAACTCTTTCGAGTCAACTTCAAGCAAGTCCGCAAGTATTGTTACTTGTTCTCGTTTCGCTCGTCTGTCGCCTTTTTCAATCTTGCAGTATGTTGCTGTGTCAATCTCTAACGCAGCAGCTAACTGTCGTTGAGGGATTTGTTTCTCCTCTCGAAGTGTTCTGATTTTATTACCAAAGATTGTTGACATAATTTTGTCTTGACATTATTTGGCAAATATAATTCTTTTTTCTTTCGGTCGTCATATTTTTTTGCACGGTCTGTCTTTTTAGGGTGACGGCTAACGAGTAAATACACGCAGTATTGCGTATATATTCACCTTGTGTCTATGTCCCATCTTTATGGTTTTCATATTTTTCAATGCATAAAGATAAAAAATTATTAAATATCCAGACCATCCATCGGACTTTCGATATTTTCAAATCCTTTTGTGGTGATGTGGGTGTATATTTTAGTCATTTTGCTGCTGTCATGGCCAGGCATTTCTTGTATGTAACGCAAGTCAACTCCCTGCTCCGGCAAATGCGTCGCAAAGGTGTGTCGCAGTGTTTTAGGGGTTACCCTTTTTTGATTTTTTGCTCTTTCAGCGGCTTGTTTTACAACTTGCTGTATCGAACGATCAGAATACAAACCCTCCCCTAAATAAGAAATCATCCGTTGGCTCATTGGCAAGTTATTCACCCAAAATTGGTAATACTTTGGCAGCAAGTTTGGTATAGCGATCCTTGCGCCCTATTCCGTTTTCCACACGCAACTGCATGCGCTCCCTATCGATATCACTTAGCTTAACGGCACTAATCTCGTTTAGACGCAATCCTGATCCATAACCTTACATCAATATCAATTTAAACTTGATGTTTTCGGTTAGTCGTATCATGAATGATGCATAATTTTTGAACTTGTTTTTTTAAAAAAGCATAGCCCAATTATACCTCAAAAAAACCATACAAGACAATCAAAAAAATCAAGCGTATCTTTTGATCAATTCATGCGTATCTTTTGATCAATTCATGCGCATCTTTTGATCAATTCAAACGTATCTTTTTTACGGTTTAAAAATGCAAGTGTAATAAATTAATTATCAGCAACATAAGTAATTGCTTAAAATACCGGACAGCACAGTTTTCTTTTGGGCACCAGGGCTTGTTCGTCACAAGCTATTCGGGTCATAACACAAGCCATTCGGGTCCTGGCACAGAGACTGTTTAAATAATCACTTCAAATCACCACCGGGCTGGAGCCCCCATTAATGGGCCTGCCTGCCTGCCTGCCTGTCTGCCGTCAGGTAGATCTGCTGCCAGGTAGATCTGCCGCCAGGTAGGGGATGGGGGCAAAGAAAAAGAAGCTAAACCCAAAACCCCAAAGGTTGTTAGTGTTGGGCAAAACCTGCTTTACCACCGGCTACAGGATAATTGCATGAATGATTTTTGTACAGTCTCCATGACCAATCTAAAGGATTATGCAACGCCCTTTAAATACTGTTGCAACGCCCTTTAAATGCTTTCTGTTAAAATCAACTTTTTACAGTAGCCACTGCGCCGGATCCCAAAAAACATTTTCAAAGTTTAGGATGGTATCACTTTCAATACGATGGCCTTCCTGTTCAAGCAGTTTTTGCATCAGGTCAGGTTGCCCGAAGTGATTTTTTCCGGTGAGCCGGCCATTACGGTTTACAACCCTGTGTGCCGGGACATTCAATCCGCTGCGATGTGATTGGTTCATCGCCCAGCCCACCATACGTGATGATTGACGTGATCCCAAAAATGCCGCTATCGCCCCATAGGAGGTAACTCTTCCGAATGGAATTTGACTTACTACAGCATACACTTTTTCAAAAAAAGAGATCCGGTCGTCAGTTGAATAATCCAAAACGTAAGTATTTGATTTTAAGACCTTGTTCGAGCCACATCTGTTCGTAAAAAGTGCGAATGTTTTTCACTTCAAGTTCTTGTTTGTCAGCATAAAGGTCAGGGATATCCGCATAAACAGGAAGCTTTTGTTCGCGAATCACTTCCCTGGTATAATCGTATAATAAATCACTGTCGGTTTTCAAATGCACAAAGCCGTCTTTGTTGAGGAACTTACGGTATTCTTCCAGAAATCGCGGCGCGGTGAGCCTTTTTCTAACTCTGGATAGCTGTGGTTGCGGGTCGGGAAAAGTAATCCAGATTTCAGAAACTTCATCCTGACCAAAGAAATGACTAACCAGTTCAATCCGGCTTCTGATGAAGGCTACATTTTTTAGCTTTTGCTCCTCAGCATCTTTCAGGCCACGCCACATGCGGGCTCCTTTGATGTCCATTCCGATATGATTATATCCGCTGCGATAACGTGCCAATCCCACTGTATATTCGCCTTTGCCACAGCCTAGTTCGAGCACGATGGGATTGTCGTTTTTGAAAAAATCCCTGTTCCAACTTCCTTTTAAGGGGAAGCTGCTTTGTTGTATTTGTTCGAAATTATATTGAAAAAAGTTTTCAAAAGTCTCATTCTCAGCAAAACGCTGTAGTTTTCTTTTCTTGCCCACTAAATTCGAAAATATTAAAACATGAATAATAAACGCTTTGTTGAACAACCAAGGCAGGCGATAAATCACATGCTGAACAGCCAGGCATTTTCGTTTTCTTCTTCTTTGATGGCATTAAGACGCGAAAGTGCTTCGTTTTTGCTGTGGTGGCCTTCAAAAGCTACACGATGCAGTCCGCTACCTGTTTGGCCGGCAAATACGGCATCAAAACCTTTGGATCTGAGCGTTGCTACCAGATTATCGGCATTGGTTTTTTCGCGAAAAGCCCCTGCGATGATAAAATACTTTGCCTGGGTTTCGGTTACAGCCTGAGCCGGAGCAATTGGTTCAACCACCTCTACAGGAATTTCTTCCGGACTTGCATTAAAGGTTTCCGCTGAAATTTCAGTTGAAGCTTCTTCTGTTTTTTCAATAACCGGCGTTTCGATAATTTCTGCTTCAGAAGTGTTGTCGGCTTCAGCGGTTAAGGTGGTCAACTCATCTGTTTTTTCAGCTACTTCCGTATTTTTTTTCAGAAGCAAATTTTCAGCAGTAAGCCCGGCTTCATTTACCTTAACCGGACTTTTCTTTTCCACGACTGACATCATCCCAAACCGATCCATATTCGTGGCTACATATTCATTGGGGCTGGAATAAAAAAACGGGACAAGGCTTGCGTAGTTACGATAATATTGCTGAACCAGATGTTTATTCATATACAACCATCCACTGAGCATAAAAACTACCAAAACAGCAATAAAGACCAATTGTTTTTTGTATGGATTTTTCCTTTTCGAAGCCCGGAAAACTTGCTTTTTGGGGGTAATGGCATCGGCTTTGGGAAGGTCACTGCTCAGTTTACGCGATTTTTCATCGCGTTGTTGTTTGATTTGTTGTTCCAGTTTTTTCGTAAAGCTTTCTCTTTTGATGGCAGGCGAAACAAAGCCTGACAGGCCAAAAGATTCTGCCAGGTAATTTTGGCTGAGATCAGGGTCAAAAACAAGCTGTTGTTTATCGTCCATCGAAAGGCTGCCAATCTGCCTGAAATTTATTCGTCTTCCGGCCTGCATTTCTTCGAGGCAGCGCAACACAAATTTGTCCATCCTCTTTTTGGCTTCGCCGTAAGGCAGCGATTCCTTATGTGCAATATGATTCAACAACATCCCATCATTGGCACGAAGATGCTGGTTGAAAACAATTTCTTTGTGAGGAGGCTTGAATTGATGCTTTACCGGATGCACTGAGGCAGGATGTGTTTTGGTAATAAAACCTCCCAAACCGGGAATCACAACACATTCGTGTTCAAATAACAAATCGGCTATGCTACTGGCAATCTTCATTTTACTAAGGGAACGATCAGATTTGCAAACTTGGGTTTATTGAAAACTAGTGTGCTAAGATACAACTCTAATTTTTGTTGATCAAATTTTGTTGATAAGTTTTTCCAGATCGGCAGGGGTATCCACACCAAATTGTTCATGGTTGGTAAGTCCGGTTTGGATGGTTATGCCATGCTCCAGCCAGCGAAGTTGTTCAAGCGATTCGGCCATTTCGAGTGGAGATGGAGGCAGACTTGTTATCTGTTTCAACACCTCTGTCTTGTAGGCGTAAATACCAATATGTCTGTAAAAAACAAAACTTTCGAGCCACTGCTCTTTCTCCGTATTGCGCAAAAAGGGAATCGTTTGCCGGCTGAAATAAATTGCTTTTCCGGATGGATTGGTGATCACTTTAACAACATTAGGATCAAATAGTTGTGAATTATCCCTGATGGGTTGAATTAAAGTGGCGATAGATACATCTTCGGGCTGGATTAACCGGGCAAGCTGTTCAATTTGTTCGGGATGGATAAAGGGTTCGTCGCCTTGCACATTGATCACCGCATCAAAAGGATTTTGTTGCTTTTGAAGGGCTTCAAAACAGCGATCGGTTCCGCTGGGATGATGTGGGCTTGTCATCACATAGTTACCGCCAAAATTTTTCACTTCTGTGGCAATGCGATCATCGTCCGTTGCAACAACAAGGTCGGTAATGAACCTGGCTTTTTTCACTTGTTCAAAAACCCTTCTGACCATGGTTTTTCCCTGGATCATGGCCAGTGGCTTGCCCGGGAATCGGGTAGAAGCATAACGGGCCGGGATAACAGCAAGGATTTTCATGGCTTTCTTGTTCAGGATTTTAGAACAAGCCGTGTAGCTCGGCATTAATTTTTTCAATTACCATACCCAGGTCATCGGGTTTTTCCAGGTCAATCTCATCCACTTCAATGATCAGCAGTTTGCCAATGGCATATTTGGTTATCCAGGCTTCATAGCGATCGTTGAGGTGCTTAAGATAATCCAGGCGGATGGATTTTTCGTAATCTCTGTTACGTTTTTGAATCTGATTAACGAGTGTTGGCACACTGGCCCGCAGATAGATCAACAGATCGGGTGGCTGAATAAACTTACTCATCAATTCGAAAAGCGAGCTGTAATTTTCAAAATCGCGGGTGGTCATCAGATTCATGGAATGGAGATTGGGTGCAAAAATGTAGGCATCTTCATAAATGGTTCTGTCCTGTACGATGGTTTTGCCACTGTTGCGGATTTCGATCACCTGCCTGAAACGGCTGTTGAGAAAATATACCTGAAGGTTGAACGACCACCTTTGCATATCTTCATAAAAGCTGTGCAGATAGGGATTGTTTTCAACATCTTCGAAATGGGGCACCCAGTTGAAATGTTTGGATAAAAGCTTTGTTAGCGTAGTTTTTCCGGAACCGATGTTCCCGGCTATGGCGATATGCATGGTAAATGTTTTGAGAGCGAAATTAATAAGTTTTTGAAAGCTTTAC
Source organism: Bacteroidales bacterium (assembly GCA_028704385.1). GTDB lineage: Bacteria > Bacteroidota > Bacteroidia > Bacteroidales > F082 > UBA5536. The sequence continues at coordinate 12,120 of JAQVLA010000007.1, forward strand.
AATAGCTTAAGTATTTCCTCGAGTATGGTTCTGTTGTTCGACAGGCGCGGTACTTTATGTTGTCCTCCCAGCTTTCCCTTGCTTTTGAGCCATTTATAAAAGGTTCCGTGGGGGACCGCTTTTACAATCGGTGGCCTAAGCACCATATTGTGGTAGCGTTTGGCTTCGTAGTCGGAATTAAGCGATTTAAGCGCATTATCAAGGGTTTCGGAAAAGAAATCCGGATTTTCAGGAGCTTCCTCAAATTCGATCAGCCATTCATGTGCGGCCGACTCCTTTCCGCTAAAATAAAGGGGAGCAGCGGTGTAGTCGAGCACATTCACATGGCATTTGCGGCTTGCTATGGCCAGTGCTTTCTCGGCATTGTCGATAATGAGTTCTTCGCCAAAGGCATTGATAAAGTTTTTTGTGCGGCCGGTGATTTTTATCCTGTAAGGATTTAAAGAGGTAAACGTAACTGTGTCGCCAATCAGATATCGCCAAAGTCCTGCATTTGTTGTGATTACAAGCGCATAGTTTTGGTTGGTTTCCACTTCATGCAAGGCCAGTGTTTTTGGGTTTTCATCCTCCAAAGTTTCAATAGGAATAAACTCATAATAAATGCCATAATCGAGCATCAACAATAATTCCCTGCTTTTGGATTGATCCTGAATGCCAAAAAAGCCCTCCGAGGCATTGTAAGTCTCCATAAAATTCATCCCGCTATGTGGGATCAGTTGCTGAAACTGTTCGCGGTAGGGTTCAAAATTGACACCTCCGTGAAAGAAAACTTCCAGGTTTGGCCAAACTTCCGAGAGGTTGGGTTTGCCGGTAAGCTCCAGTATCCGTTTGATCAAAACCAATGTCCAGCTTGGCACGCCCGAAATACTGGTAACATCGTGCTGCATGGTTTCGCGGGCCATCAGCTCAATCTTTTGTTCCCATTCGTCCATCAGGGCAATACTCAGGTTGGGTGTTTTCATCAGCTGCACCCAAAAAGGAAGGTTTTGAATCAGGATGGCCGACAAATCACCGTCATAATAGGAAGCATTATTCACTTCGCTGATGTTATGGCTTCCGCCCATTACCAAACCTTTGCCATCAAAGATCTCGGTTTCGGGATGGTTGTTGATATAAATGCTGAGCATATCTTTACCTCCCTTGAAATGGCATTCTTCGAGCGAAGAATTACTTACCGGAATATATTTGCTTTTGCTGCTTGTAGTGCCGGATGATTTGGCAAACCACTTAATTTCTTCCGGCCAGAGCAGGTTTTGTTCGCTCTGGCGCAATCTGTCGATATAGGGTTTGATGGCTTCATAGCTGTTGATCGGAATGCGCTGTGCAAACTCTTTTGGTGTTTTGATGCTCTTGAAGTCGTATTTTTTTCCGTATTCAGAATTTTTACCGGTCATTATCAAGCGTTTAAACCATTCTGCCTGAACTTCATGCGGATATTTGATGAAGAGATCAATCTGATGCATCCTCTTTTTGATAAACCAGGAGGTAACGGTACTGATAAATGCCATAGCGTTATTTTCTTGCGATTACAAAGGTAAGCATTGCCTACTGACTCGTGATGTTTTGTTTCAACTCAATTTATTTGGGTGCTTTGATGATCAGATAAACGCCCATTATGGCATACAACAAATTGGGTATCCAGGCAGCCCACACCGGTGAGAGATTTCCGAAGGTGGCAAAAACAGTTGAAAACTGCATAAAAAGAATGTACGAAAAGGTGATGGCAATGCCCAACCCGAGATGCATACCAATGCCGCCTCTTACTTTTCTGCTGGATAAGGCTGCCCCAATAAAAGTCAGAATCAGAATGGCAGCAGGCGATGCCAGTCGTTTTTGCATCTCAACTTCATAATTAACAACTCCCGGACTTCCTTTCAGCCGTTCTTTATTGATGTGTTCCTTAAGCTCCCAAAAATTCATTACTTCAAAGTCTTCCTTTATTTTGTACAAATCGGTGGGGATCAGATTAAGTAGGGTATCGAGGGTAATCCCTTTCTCGATCCGCTCATTCATTCCATCAATGTATCTTTTGGTGTAATTGATTATTTTCCAAGCATTTGGTCCTCTGGTTGTGTCCAGCTCTATGCGATCAGCGATAAGCTTGTAGGTCATCTTTTCATTATCGAAATGTTCGAGGGTAAAACGATAAGCTATTTGTTGCTTAACATTATAGTTTTCAACGAATACAAATACTCCTTTTTCAATCTGTAAATGTATGTTGCGTTCCTTGTCCTTCGACAAATCCTCCATATACCTGTCTTTAAAAGCCCGACGCGTAACATTGGTTTGGGGTATGAGGAAATTGCCCAGATAAAAGGAGAAGATGCCTAACAGAAGCGATGCCAAAAAATAAGGCCTGAGCATCCGCATAAAACTTACTCCACTACTTAAAATGGCAATGATTTCAGTATTTCCGGCCATTTTACTCGTGAAGAAGATTACCGAGATAAAGGTGAAAAGATAAACGAAAAGGTTGATGAAATAGGGGATAAAATTGATGTAATAATCAATGATGATTTCTTTGACCGGCGCCTGGTTTTTGAGGAAATCTTCTATGTTTTCGGAGATATCAAAGATAATCACAATGATGATTAGCAATGAGATAGCATAGAAAAATGTTCCAATAAATTTTTTGAAGATATACCAGTCAATCAGCTTCATAATTTATAATCGTTGGGTCACTTTTGGAATCATTTGTTGTTTCCAGCCGACAAAATCACCTTCGAGGATATGCTTTCGGGCTTCATTCACCAACCAAAGATAAAAGGATAAGTTATGCAAACTGGCAATCATACTTCCAAGCATTTCCCCTGCTACGAACAAATGACGCAAATAAGCCTTAGTATATTGTTTATCAACGAAAGAAGTTCCGTTTTCGTCTATCAGACTAAAATCGTTTTTCCATTTTTCGTTACGCATATTCAGTATGCCATTGCTGGTAAACAACATGCCATTGCGACCATTACGGGTAGGCATCACACAATCAAACATATCAATCCCCAAAGCAATGCTTTCGAGTATGTTGGCCGGAGTTCCTACACCCATCAGGTAACGGGGTTTGTCTTTGGGAAGTATATCGCACACCAATGCTGTGATTTCATACATCACTTCAGCCGGTTCGCCAACCGAAAGTCCTCCGATGGCATTTCCATCAGCACCGGCAGCGGCAATGGTTTCGGCCGATATTTTACGTAAATCCCTGTAGGTGGAGCCTTGAACGATTGGAAAAAGCGTTTGCTCGTAACCATAAAGCGGATTGCTTTCCTTCATCTGCTTCAGGCAACGGCCCAGCCACTGATGGGTGATGTCCATCGAACGCGCTGCATAGTCGTATTCGCAAGGGTAAGGGGTGCATTCGTCAAAAGCCATCATAATATCAGCACCTATTTGCCGCTGTATGTCAACAGCTCTTTCGGGGGTAAAAGTATGACGCGAACCGTCGATATGTGATTGAAAGGTCACGCCTTCGGGAGTAAGTTTTCGTCTGGCACTGAGCGAGTAAACCTGATAACCGCCGCTGTCAGTAAGTATGGGTTTGTTCCAGCCATTAAACTTATGCAGGCCACCTGCTGCCTGCAACACCTCTAATCCCGGACGCAGATAAAGGTGATAGGTATTGCCCAGAATGATCTGCGCTTCTACATCCGAAATTAAATCCCTCTGATGAACTGCTTTTACCGTTCCGGCAGTCCCAACCGGCATAAAAATCGGCGTTTGAATTGTTCCGTGTGCCGTGCTTATCGTACCAGCTCTAGCACTACTTTTTTTATCCAGCCCGTTGATTACGAAATCCATGCTTTGAATTTTGCGCAAAAGTACAGGTTTTTTTGGGCTGGTCATCTATACGATGGTATGGTTTGTAGCCTGCTGAATGTAATCTTGTACTTTTTCGGCATTGTTAATTAGTTTGACAAAAGTTTTGTGCCTGGTCTGTTTTGTTTGGATAATTTTGCAATAACCAATTCTTATTAATGCATGGTGATACACTATGATTCGGTTGGGTTTGTGTTGAGTGCTGTTTTTATGCTGATGGTGCTCATTCAGTGGTTATTTTATGGGGCGTTTTTTTTACGGCTGGCTTTATATAAAAAGGAAATACCCAAAACGGATTTCTCCCCCGAACCGGTATCGGTTGTGATCTCAGCACGCAACGAATATCATAATCTGAAACGCTTTTTGCCCAAAATACTGGATCAGGATTATCCTGACTTTGAAGTGGTTGTGGTGAACGATTGTTCGGATGATGAATCGACTGAATTGTTGGATGATATGGCACGCCACAATCCAAAACTAAAACTAGTCCACCTGACGCAAAGCCTGAATTTTTTTCAGGGAAAGAAATTTCCACTCAGCATGGGAATCAAATCGGCAAAGCATGATTTGCTGGTTTTGACGGATGCGGATTGCTTTCCCGAATCCAATCAGTGGCTCCGCAGCATTACAGCAGCGTATCATCCTGGAACAGAAGTGCTTTTGGCTTACGGGCCATATCAAAAAATGAAGAGCTTATTAAACAGTCTCATTCGATTCGACACCCTGCATATTGCCATTCAATACCTGTCGTTTGCGCTGGCCGGTTTGCCTTATATGGGTGTCGGACGTAATTTGTCCTATCGTAAATCCTTGTTTTTGAAGAACAAAGGATTTACATCACATTACAAAATTGCTTCAGGTGACGACGATTTATTTATCCATCAGGTAGCAAACAAACATAACACCCGTGTTTTGATTCAATCAAGTAACCGGATGCTTTCTGTTCCTAAAAAAACTTTTTCGGAATGGATCAGGCAGAAACGCCGGCATTTGATGACTGGTAAGTTTTATGCTTTTAAAATTAAAATGTTACTGGGGGCTTATAATATGTGTGCTTCCTTGTTTTATGTTTTATTGGTAGCCTTGTTTTTCGTTGAACCCGCTTTTTCCTATCAGGATTGGTTTTGGCTTTTTCCTGCTGTTTTGGTGTTTGTTTTTGCCCTGAAAACAATTCCCCAATGGATCATCTTTGCCAAAATTGCTTCAAAACTTGGCGAAAAGGGCTTGAAATGGATTATTCCCGTGATGGATTTCTTTTTTGTTATTTTTACACCTTCGCTTTTGCTTTTAAATGTTTTTGTCCGCAAGCCAAAATGGAAATAAATGATCAGTTAACGGAAAAAGCCAAACACGATCTGGTGCTGATTGACAGGGCTCTTCAACACAAAGATCAGCAGGCTTATGCCGAATTGTTAAAAAGATATCGGGATGCCATTTATTTTCTTATGCTTAAGATGTCGGGTAATCATTACGATGCCGAAGACCTGACTATTGAAGCTTTTGGGAAAGCTTTCCGGAATCTGCAACAATATACTGCGGATTATGCGTTTTCGACCTGGCTTTACCGCATTGCCACCAATAATTGTATTGATTTTATGCGGCGTAACAACAGGATCCCTTCTGCTAATAAACTTTTCTGGAAATCGGAAGATCAGGAAGAATTGATTGATTCAATCCCGTCTATGCTGCCAGATCCGGAAGAAGACCTGATGCACAAGCAAAAAATAAGGATGATGCGCCAGATAGTAGAAAAGCTTAAGCCTCACTACCGCAATTTGATAACGCTTCGGTATTTTGAAGAGTTGAGCTACGATGAGATCACCCAGATACTTAACCTTCCTTTAGGAACTGTAAAAGCACAGTTATTCAGAGCCAGGGCATTTCTATTACAAATTATGGAAGAATCTGCGGGTTCTTAGTAAGGTTTTCTTTGTTTTTATCGCTTGTCTGTTTTCATAATTCCTTATCCTAGCGAGGCTTTTATTAACTTTGCTGCAATAAAAAATTATTGCCATGACTAATGAGTTAAAAGCTTTCCGGGAAGCTGTATTACAAGGCATTCCCGATGTTTTGCCCCGGCCAAAAACTTATGATGCCAACATCAATCATGCTCCCAAACGTAAGGATATACTTACAGCTGAAGAGAAAAAACTAGCGCTGAAAAATGCACTCCGCTATTTTGATCCGAAACACCACCAGGAATTGGCACCTGAGTTTGCGGACGAACTCAAAAAGTATGGCAGAATTTATATGTACAGATTTCGGCCTGATTATCCCATTTCGGCCCGAAGTATCGAAGCATTTCCGCACAGATCCAAGCAGGCAGCCGCCATCATGTTGATGTTGAGTAATAACCTGGATCATGCTGTGGCACAGCATCCACATGAGTTGATAACTTATGGAGGCAATGGTGCTGTGTTTCAAAACTGGGCACAGTACCTGCTAACCATGCAATATTTGGCCACGATGACGGATGAGCAAACACTGGCTATGTATTCAGGCCACCCGATGGGGCTTTTTCCATCACATCCTGATGCCCCACGAGTTGTAGTTACCAACGGAATGGTGATTCCAAACTATTCGAAACCAGATGACTGGGAGCGATTTAATGCGCTGGGTGTATCGCAATATGGCCAAATGACGGCAGGCTCGTTTATGTATATCGGCCCTCAGGGAATAGTTCACGGCACAACAATCACAGTTCTCAATGCCAGCCGGATGAAGAATCACCCGGCCTATAAACAAGGTCCGAAATTGTTCGTAACAGCCGGACTTGGCGGAATGAGCGGCGCACAACCCAAAGCGGGTAACATTGCCGGCGTGGTTAGCATTACTGCGGAGGTTAATCCCAAAGCGGCTTACAAACGTCACGAACAAGGCTGGGTTGATGAAATTGCTGCCGATGCTGATGAAGCCATCGATCTGGCACTGGAATGGCAAAAACATAATATTCCACATTCTATCGCTTATCTGGGTAATGTAGTTGAACTGTGGGAGCGATTGGCTGCCCGTGAAGTGAATGTGGATATGGGATCGGATCAAACTTCGCTACACAATCCCTGGGCAGGTGGGTATTATCCGGCCGGCCTTAGCTACGAAGAGGCTAACCAAATGATGGCCAATGAGCCGGAACAATTTAAAGAATGGGTAAAAAAATCCCTGATCAGACAGGTTAATGCCATCAATAAACTTACAGCAAAAGGGATGTATTTCTTTGATTATGGCAATGCTTTTTTGCTCGAAAGTAGTCGTGCGGGTGCTGATATTCTGAACGAAAAAGGACAGTTTAAGTATCCTTCTTATGTGCAGGATATCATGGGCCCTATGTGCTTCGATTATGGATTTGGTCCTTTCAGATGGGTATGTACCTCTTCCAAACCGGAAGATCTTGCGCTAACTGATAAAATTGCCTGTGAAGTACTAGAGGAAATTGCAAAAACAGCACCAGAAGAAATTCGCCGGCAAATGAACGACAACATCCATTGGATCAGGGAGGCACAGAAGAATAAACTGGTAGTTGGTTCGCAGGCAAGAATCTTATATGCTGACGCAGAAGGCCGCATCAGGATAGCAGCTGCTTTTAATGATGCCATCGCCAGAGGCCAAATCAGTGCGCCTGTGGTGTTGGGAAGAGACCATCATGATGTTTCAGGTACGGACTCACCTTATCGCGAGACATCCAATATTTATGATGGTTCTGCCTTTACGGCTGATATGGCCATCCAAAATGTAATTGGCGATTCATTCAGGGGAGCCACCTGGGTTTCAATTCACAATGGAGGAGGCGTTGGCTGGGGCGAAGTGATCAATGGCGGCTTTGGTATGTTGCTGGATGGCTCTGCCGATGCTGACCGCCGGCTGCGAATGATGCTGCACTGGGATGTTAATAATGGTATTGCCCGTCGCAGCTGGGCACGTAACAAAGAAGCTGTTTTTGCGATTAAAAGGGCAATGCAGCAAAACCCAGGATTAAAAGTAACGCTTCCAAACTTTGCAGACGATTCACTGATTAACAAGGTGGATCTATAAAGCGGAAGGATTAAAAAAAAGCCGGTTGCTGAGAGAGCAACCGGCTTTTTTTATGTGTACTTTAAACTACTTGAGTCCTATTGAATACTAATTTTTTCGATCTGTTTTTGGCCGTCGTATTCCAACGTAAGGATGTACATTCCTTTGGTGAGCTTAGCGGTTAATTGGCCAAGTGAATGAGTTCCGGCATTCAGCTTTCCCATAGTAAGTTCAGCCAATTGTTTCCCGGTGACTGAGAACAGGTTAACTTTTACTTCAGCACTTTTGTTCAAGTCAAAATATATTGTGTTTCCTGCCTCGATCGGATTGGGGTAGATATTAACTTTAGCAGATTCGGATAATTCATCCTGACCCACATAACCATATGCAAACTGATTGCGTTCGTGTGTGGTAAATGACTGTCCGGTGAACAACGGTTCGCTTCCACCAATTATGGCATAATATCCGGTGCCCTGTCCACAGCAAAGGCCATCTCCGCCAGCATCATAGATTACAAATTCATAGCAGCCCAGATCGGATACTTCGAGTGGCTGATTTATTATGCTGTTAGGAGTTGAGTAAGGACCACCTGATTGAATCACTTCACCAATATGGTTTAACAATTCCCAACTGGTTTCTTCCGGGGCATTGTTGAGCAAAATGAATAAACTGACAGCTTCTCCGTTTATATTAGGCGATTGTATAAACTCATAACTAATGGTATTATTCTTAGGATATTCGTCAGAACTGCCATTTATTGTTGTGACATTAATTTCCAGGGTGTTTTCATCCTGAAGGATAAATTCAATCTCATCTGCGTCAATTGTAGCTTTTTGCAGAAAGTCAAGCGAGCCGTTCCATTCCATGGTATGCACTGACTCGCCATTCACAAAAAATTCCATCGTGGCACTTGTAAGTGGAGTAGAACCATAATTTACGATTTGAATAACAGGTTCCATGGTGCCGCTGCAATTTACGCTGGTAGTATTGTTGATGCTTATCACCGCAGCATCATTGGCATAAAAAGGAGTAAGCGGCCCGATACTGCTGTTGGCAGCCTGATGCACATGTTTGGAAGTGTTGTCCTGCACAAAACCAACTGCAGCTATTTCGTTGATATCATATACATTAGCCAGTTTCCAGGCAGCTTCCACAATATAATAATCATCTTCCTCAAAATCCGGCAGACTGGTGCCATTTCGCGAAGGGATAAGAGCTTTCATTACGTTGTGGAACTGAGTTTCGCCGTTTGTGCCGGGAGGCGATGTAAAACTCACATTTTTTTCAATTACTGCGATATGTGCTACCAAATTGCCACTCACAGCCTGATCAGCACGAATCTGCATCGTCACATATACACTGTCCTGATCATCAGACACGCGATGCTGCAGAAAAATTTCAAAAGGTGAAGGATTGTTTGCCGAATAATTGTTGATCATGGTCTGGCTTACCTGAGAGGGCATTCCATGAAACAAATTACCACTCATATAAAGATGAGGTACAGAATTGATGTTGTAATATGTCCGGCGGGCATTATTATCAACCGTGTTGTGTAAATACATGGGGTCGTTTCCCGGAGCCGGCCAACTCATATGATATTTTATCGAGGTAATTTTATCCTGATTGGCATTGAGCAGGGCGTCATAAGCCGGATTTTGAGCAGCACATGGCCCGCAAGTGGTACTCGTAAAATTTTCGGAAAGTAACATACGCGGCACCTGGTTCCAGGCAAGAAATGGCATCAATAAGCCAAGCATAATGAGTGTAAATTGTTTTTTCATAAGGATAAATTTAAGTATTGAGGTGCAACAAAACTAAAAAAATATTTAAACTTGCAAATTATTCTTGTGCATACAGACAACATTTTTAGCCCAAAAGTTGTCTGTATTACAAGTAATACAAATAAGATATTTTAGCACGATTCTTGTATGTAAATTATTTTAAAAAAACTTTTTGATATGAAGAAAATTTTATTTTTAGCTGTATTGTTAATCTCAGGAACGTTTGCCGGAGCTCAGGTTTTAACATTACATTGGGATGGACAGGACATTGAAAATGGTTCTACCGTTTATGTAAATGGTGAGATGACAGATAATGAATATGAAGAATATTTATCTCATGTGATGGTCAAAAACAATTCGGATCGCGACATAGCCGTAAAAGCAAGTAGGGAGGATATTGATGTGGTTGAGGGCTCAACAAATTATTTGTGCTGGGAAGCCTGTTATCCGGACGACGTAACGGAATCGCCCAATGCTTATACTATTCTGGCCGGTGAAATGACACCAGACTGGGTTTTCGCTGGTCATTACCTTCCCCAGTTAAATACCGGAACTTCAACAATTAAATACACTTTTTTCAATGAAAACGAACCAGAAAATCAGGTGCATTTTTTTGTGAGTTATGTGATTTCACCAACTTCTTTGGATGATTTACTACTGAAAGCCACTATTAGTGAGGCTTACCCAAATCCCGCAACAATTCAGTTTGCCATTGATTACGATTTCCCTACCGGAGTTGAAACAGCTGATTTGAAATTGTTTAACATCGTGGGACAGGAAGTTTTATCAAAATCATTCACTGGTGTTAAAGGCAAAATTCAAGTTTCGGTGGCTGATTTACCAGAAGGAATTTATTTCTATAATCTTGTGTTAAACCATGAATCAGCCTATGCTAAAAAGCTGATTGTAAGAAGATAAACTTAAAAAAATCAATTCATTTTTTAAGACAGAGAGCCGGTTATTTTCCGGCTTTTTTCTTTTTCGAAAACGATTGAAATTTTTGTCTCTTAATATGAGTGACATAATACAAGGTGTCGGTCCGACAGTATCATTGGATTTCTCAGGTTGGTAAAAGACGTCACTTTCGGTGAATAAAAATGAAAAGTTGTTATTTTTCATATTTGGCTTATTTTTGCATGATTGGGCAGCTGTTTTTAGTGACAGCTTTTCCGAAGAAAAGTAAAAGTGATGTAGAAATCTAATCAGGATTACTGAACCAAAAATTACCAGTATGGGGATTAAACAGAAAACTTCTGAGTTGCAACGCCGTATGCGCGATGCCCTTATGGGAGGAGGTGACAAAGCCATTGAAAAGCAAAAAGCTATTGGGAAACTCACCGCCCGTGAGCGAATCATTGCCCTGCTCGACCCAAAATCATTTCACGAGTATGACCTGTTTGTAGAACATGCCGCAAAAGATTTCGACATGGACAAAAAATACCTGCCCGGTGATGGGGTAATCACCGGAACGGGTACGCTTAGTGGGCATCCGGTTTGTATTTACGCCCAGGACTTTACCGTTGCAGGTGGTTCACTTGGGTGGATGCACGCCAAAAAGATCACCAAAATAATGGATCACGCCATGAAGTTAAAAGTGCCATTGATTGGAATCAACGATTCAGGTGGTGCGCGTATCCAGGAAGGAGTGAATTCTCTGGCCGGTTATGGTGAGATTTTTTATCGTAATACGCAGGCATCAGGCGTAATTCCTCAAATTTCTGTAATTCTGGGGCCATGTGCTGGTGGCGCAGTATATTCGCCGGCACTTACCGATTTTGTGTTTGTGGTAGAAAGTATCTCTAAAATGTTTATCACAGGCCCTGAAGTTATTAAAACTGTGCTTGGCGAAGAAATCTCGATGGAAGAACTGGGAGGTGCACGCGTTCATTCCGAAATTACCGGTAATGCACATTTTTATGCCCGGAGCGAAGAAGAATGTTTTAGCCAGATCAAACAGCTCGTAAGCTTTATTCCATGGAATAACATGAAAAAGGCAGAGCGATTCCCCAAAAAAGCACCCAAATCCAGAAATTATAAAATTGATACCATCCTGCCAACAGATCCCCGCTTGCCTTATGACGTTCGGGATGTGATAAAATCATTGGCAGATGATTCCGAATTTTTGGAAGTACAGGAGTTGTTTGCTGCAAATATAGTAATTGGATTTGGTCGTGTAAATGGCGATACAGTTGGATTTGTGGCCAATCAGCCTAATGTGCTTGCTGGTGTGCTGGATGTGGATTCTTCAGACAAAGCTGCACGGTTTATCCGCTATTGCGATTCTTTTAATATTCCGCTTGTAACGCTCGTTGACCTTCCGGGTTATTTGCCCGGTATTGACCAGGAACATGCAGGTGTTATTCGTCATGGAGCCAAAGTGTTGTATGCCTATTCAGAAGCTACAGTTCCGAAAATTACAGTGATCATGCGAAAAGCCTACGGAGGCGGATACATCGCCATGTGTTCGCATCACCTGCGCGCTGATTTTGTTTTCGCCTGGCCTACTGCTGAGATTGCCGTTATGGGTCCTGAAGGTGCCGCCAATATCATTTTCAGGAAAGAAATCCAATCAGCAGAAAACCCGGATGAAATGCGTAAGATGAAAGTGGAAGAGTATAAGAAGAAATTTGCAAATCCATATGTGGCAGCAGCTTACGGCTATATTGATGCTGTGATTGAGCCAGCTGAAACACGCAGGATGTTGATTCATTCCCTGGATATTTCAAAGGATAAAATTGTAGAAGTACCTATGAAAAAGCATGGTATTCCACCATTTTAACTGCTTTTTATCGTGTGTTATGGATTATTAATAAATAGCGTTTTCTACAAAATCAAAGCCTATGAAAAAAGGAGAAGTTGTTGCAGACAAAATAAACTATCAATCGCTGATTATTGATCATGTTGTTTACCAAACAAACCTTACGAAAAAGTACAGTAGCAGGAAATCCTATACAGAGTTGGTACCAGGAGTAATGACCGCCTTTATACCCGGAACCATTACCGAAGTTTATGTGAAAGAAGGGCAAAAGGTTGCCGAAGGTGATCCTCTGGTTGTGCTCGAAGCCATGAAAATGCTCAACGAAATAAGAGCACCATTCGCTGGCGAAGTGAAATCAGTAAATGTAAAGAAAGGTGAACACGTTGTAAAGAACTATGTGCTGGTGGAGGTGTCAATCTGATTAAAAATTGTATTTCCCGCAGCTATAACTGTTAATATTTCTTCTTTCCCGTTTCCATTAAGCGAAGAGCTAAGTATGTTTTTTGGCAATTCTTCCCAGGATTCAGATAAGGCTTTTTCAAATGCTGTTACGTTTTGAATTGTCTTTCGATTACTTTGTTTGTCGGTCTTTGTGAAAACAATGACAAATGGAATAGCTGCCTCACCCAATTCGTTAATAAATTCGAGGTCTATTGCCTGAGGTTCCAGACGGCTGTCAACGAGCAAAAACAAGCAAACCAGATTGGTGCGCTGCCTAAGATATTGTCTTAACATTACTGCCCATTTTTCTCTGGCTTCTTTTGATCTTTTCGCAAAACCATAGCCTGGCAGATCTACCAGATACCAGCTTTCGTCAATTAAAAAATGATTGATGGTGATGGTTTTACCTGGTTTTGAAGAAATTTTAGCCAATTGTTTTTTCCCGGTCAGCATATTAATCAGCGACGACTTACCCACATTCGAACGGCCAATAAAGGCATATTCTGGATAAACAGCATCGGGTAGCTTGTTAATTTTTGTGTTGCTTTGAAGAAAACGGGCTTGTTGAATTATCATTTCAGGTGCCTGGGTTTTTCATGGCGATCGTAGTGTAAATGGCGATCTTTTTTTATATCAAAAATGTCGCCAATCGTAACGATAATACCAGTTTCTTCCACAGCTCCGAAGGAGTCGTTAAGGGCTGTACCAAAGCATTTCATGGTAGAAGAGAGATTCATGTAGGCGTTTACGAGCGGAGGGATATTTTCTTTTCGTTCGCGAACGATTTTCATTAGTTTTTTGTAGTCTTCCTGATATGATTTGCCTGTAAAATAAGCTTTTAACTTATCCACTGGATTATGAAAGCCCAATGGAATCCTTGGATAAACAAGTTGATCATCATCCGGAAAATAGTGATTCAGGAAATATAAAATCAGGTCTCTGGCCATTTTATCGTAATGCGGATACATGGTAACTTTCCCAAAAAAGTAGCGCGTTTCGGGAAAGAGATGAATCAACGAACCGAGGCCATCCCAAAGGTTATCAAGCGCATACATTCCTTTGCGCATATTTTTGGTGGGCTGATATTCGGGCTGAACAAACGAACGCCCCAACTCGATGGTGTAGGGCAGATAGTCGTTGATGAATTTTTTTGAATAACCAAAAAGCTTTGCGGTGGGGGTTTGCACATTACCCTCACTATCCATCTCCAGGTATTTGCATTCAATAAACCGATAGCCTCCAACAATATCCTGATTATCAGGGTTCCATACGATCAACTGTTTAAATCCATTTTCACCCAGATCATACGCATCAATATCTACTTCTTCTCCGGTTCCGCCTCCCGAAGCTCTGAAAGTAAGTTCTCTTAGGCGTCCGATTTCCTGCATTAAATGTGGTGAATCGTGATCAGAAACAATATATATTTCATTGTTTCCATTGTTAGTCTTTCGAAAAAAACGCTCGGAAGTGAGCTCTGACAGAATTAAATCTATATTTACCGGATTTATTAACGGTTTCATGACTTTGAATTTCAAATTAATAGAGCGTATATGAGGTTTCAGGATTAAAGATTTCGTTTGGGTTTGTACTTAAACGATAACTATAATTACGCAATTGTGTTGCCCATTCCTGATCGGTGTTTCGTTTGTCAAAAACTTTATAATCAATAGGTTTACCGAATGTAATAATGATTTTTTTGTTGTATTGCTTAAAAAATTCATCCGCAAGATACAACATTTCAATGTTTGCTTTTATTCCAAGGAATTTGCGAAAATTAGACAAGTTGTAAAAAAAGCCGGAATTTCTCCCAACGATATGCACGGGAACTATATTACGTTTGTATTTTTTTGCCTTGCTCAGGAAGGTCTTTTTCCATTCCAGGTCATAAATTCTACCGCCTTTTTTTCTGGAAACCAGCCCAAAAGGAAAGTAACATATCACCTTATCGCCAGCAAAAGTATCATTCAGTATGCGAATATTTTCAGCATTGCTCCCATGTTTATTAATCGGAATAAACAAGGGCTTCAGATTGTCCACATAGAGCAGTATATCATTCACCGGAAACTGAATATCGGGCCTCACCCGGCCAACAGCCTGCATCAAAGCAATACCATCTAATCCACCCAACGGGTGATTGGAAGCTACGATGATTCGATCGCTAACAGGAATGTTTTCATGTCCGTGGATAATAACGGTTGGGTTAAACTCTGTAATGGCAGCGTCCACAAAATCAAGGCCATACAGATGTTTTGAACGCTGAATAAAGTCGTTGATCTGATCCTGATGGATAACCCTCTTCAGATACTGAAACACAAAACCCGGAATAGCTTTAAAAAGCTTAGGGTTCTTTTGCCTGAATACAGCTTCTATATCAATCAGCCGGTCAGTCTGTGCTTGAGTAGTTTGCGGGTGCTCTTTCATCCGGAATGTTAATTGAACAAGCAAAAATACTGAAAATGTATCGTTAATCATCAATTTAAAACTACTTTGAAAAATCGGAAATTCAATATTCATTGAATAAATAAGTCGTATAAAGAATTGTTCACTGAGATTACTGGTTTTCAGTAGATTTAGTTTTAGCTGTTCATAAATCTGCTTCATTATCAAAGATTAAACCTTTTTGCGAATGTTCACAAATTTTAAGTTACACATTATCAGAGACTAAGGTATGTACTGATAATTTTTTTTCACTTTTTTGAAACATTTGATAACTTTTGTGGTATAAAATGGGAGTTAGTGGGAAAAAATGCACTAATTTTATCGCACAAAATGTCAATTTTTTGAATTATCCGATCGGACAATATCATTGTAAGCTGGATGCAAAAGGCAGACTGATGCTTCCGGCAGATTGCAAGTTACAGTTGGGCGGGCTTGCGGAGGAAGGCTTTGTGCTTCGTCCGGGTCTGTTTGACCAGTGCCTTGAGCTTTATACGATGACCGATTGGATGAAGACACAGGAGAAGCTTCGGACTTTGAATCAGTTTGTGCGGTCAAATGTTGAATTGGTACGAAAGTACAATGCCGGTGCCAAGATGGTGAAACTGGACGGAACCGGTCGTTTACAGATCCCAAAAAATCTGATTGAAGCAGGAAGGCTGCAAAAGGAAGTGATTTTGACTTCCCTGACCAGTAACATGGAGCTTTGGGACAAGGCTGCTTACGAAACACAAATCAACAGCCTTGATCAGGACGCATTCGAAAAGTTGGCAACAGAAAAACTAGGAAGCGTCGACCAAACGAGTTTGTAAACATGTATCACAAACCAGTATTACTTCACGAGTCCGTTGAAGGTTTACAGGTGCAGGCTGATGGCTTGTACGCAGATGTTACCTTTGGTGGTGGAGGTCATTCACGTGCCATTCTGGAGCTGTTGGGTGCTGGTGGCAGGCTGTTTGGTTTTGATCAGGATGTGGATGCCAAAGCAAATATAATTGATGATCCACGTTTTGTTTTTATACCTCAGAATTTTCAGTTCCTCAAGAACTTTGTTCGCCTGCATGGTGCCAAACAGCTTGATGGGGTGCTGGCCGATCTGGGTGTTTCGTCTCATCAGTTCGATGTAGCAGCCAAAGGGTTTTCAACTCGTTTTGATGGTCGGCTGGATATGCGTATGGATCAACAACAGGAAATCACAGCCGAAACAATAGTGAATACGTTTGATCAGCAGGAACTTACTGATGTTTTCAGAAAATACGGCGAGATGCAACAGGCCTGGCAAATGGCAGGGGCCATTGTTACTGCCAGGCAAAGTGCTGTTATCCAAACAACTCAGGACCTGAAGCAGATTGTTGAACCGTTTTTGCCCCGTAATCGCGAGAATAAAGTTTTGGCGCAACTTTTTCAAGCCATTCGAATAGAGGTGAATCAGGAATTACAGGTACTGGAAAAATTTCTCGAACAATGTGCTGATGTTATCAAACCTGGTGGCCGCCTGGTAGTGATCAGTTATCATTCGCTGGAGGACAGGCTGGTGAAAAATTTCATGCGTGCCGGAAATGCGAATGGAATTATTGAGAAGGATTTCTACGGAAAGAAGCTTTCTCCCTGGGAGGTGATAAGTCGAAAACCCATTGTACCAAACACGGAGGAGATAAAGGAAAACAATCGCGCCAGAAGTGCAAAACTCAGAATAGCCCAACGCAATGCAGATGACTAAGAAAGTAAACACATTGGTTGAAAAGCAGGAAATTACAAAAGAAAAACCTGTTGCTGCAAAGAAGAAAAACTTTTCGGGCAGGTTTTTTATGGATGTTTTGGGGGGTGATTTTCTGGCTTACAATTGGGTACGCAGGCAGATAAACTATGTTTTCTTTTTGGCAGCAGTAGCTCTGATTTACATTGGTAACAGCTATTATGCCGAGGACATGAGCCGAAAGATTGACGACCTGAATCGCGAATTGAAAGAACTTTATTACGAATACATCTTTGCTAAATCGGAACTGATGCAGCGAACCAAACAATCTACTATCGCCTCCAAACTGAGTAAAAGTGGCCTGAAAGAATCCGTCGAACCCGTTCGCAAAATCATCATCAGAGAGGAGGATCGCAAATGATGGATGAGAAGAAAGATATATTGTGGCGGGTTTATCTGATGTATGCATTTATGCTGATTTTCGGTATTGCCATCGTAGTTCGTATTGCCTGGTTACAGATAAAATTTGGTGATGAATTACGTGAAAAAGCTCAACAACAAGAGATTAAAGTGTTTGATGTGGAGGCCTTACGTGGCAATGTACTGGCGGATGACGGTTCCCTTTTAGCGACTTCGGTGCCTGTTTTTGAAGTACGAATGGATGTAGCTTCTCCACTGATTGATCAGCCACTTTTTGATTCCAAGGTGGATTCACTGGCACTTATGTTATCAAATCTGTTTCAGGATAAATCAAGGCAAAGTTATCTCAATCAATTGGTTAGAGCACGCAAGCAGGGTAATCGTTATCTACAGCTTAAAAATCGGGCGACTTATTCACAGGTGAAGCAGCTGCGTACCTTCCCGATTTTGAGAAAGGGAAAGTACAAAGGGGGATTAATATTGGTTCCGCACGACAAACGCGAAAAGCCATTTCGGGAGCTGGCCAGCAGGACTATTGGCTATCAAAACGAGGAGGAAGAATTATTTGTTGGCATCGAAGGGGCTTATCATAACGTACTTAAAGGAATTGACGGTAAACAGGTAAAGCGTAGAATAAATAATGGCGACTGGAAACCACTTTTTGATGGCAACGAAGTGGAACCTCAGAATGGGAAAGATATCGTTACAACAATCGACATCAACATACAGGATGTGGCCGAAGATGCGCTACGCCGGAATCTGCTGGAGAACAATGCCGAAGAAGGTTGTGCTATTTTAATGGAGGTGTCAACCGGAAAAATCAAAGCCATTGCAAACCTGAGTATCAATCCTAAAACAGGCCGTTATGAGGAAACATACAACTATGCACTGGCTGAAAGTGTAGAGCCAGGTTCCACCTTTAAGCTGGCCTCAATGATAGCACTTCTTGAAGACAAAAAGGTGCGTTTGTCAGATACAATGGATGTGGGCAGGTCGGGTTATATGGTTTATTACAGCCGGACCATGCGCGATGTTTATCCAATTCGCAACGGCAGGTTTACGGTTCGTGAGGCCTTCGAAAAATCATCCAATGTGGCCATCAGCAAACTGGTTTGGGATGCCTACAAAGACAAGCCGGAAAAATTTGTAGAACGTTTGTACGAGATGTCGCTCAACCAGCCGCTTGGCCTTGAAATTCCGGGTGAGGGCAAGCCCTACATCAAACATCCAAGAGATAAGAAATACTGGTACGGAACTACTTTGCCTTGGATGTCAATTGGTTATGAATTAAGTCTTACACCTATTCAGATTCTTACTTTTTACAATGCCGTGGCCAATAACGGCAAAATGGTCAAGCCCATGTTTGTTGAGGAAATACGGCAGGGCGGACGAGCCATTGAGCAGTTTGAACCACAAATAATTAACAAATCTATCGCATCGCAGGCTACTATTGATTCGGCGAAAAGCCTGATGGAAGGAGTGGTTAAAAGAGGAACAGCAAGATATTTAAATAAAAGTCCTTTTCAGATTGCCGGAAAAACCGGTACCGCTCAAATTGCCAGCGGAAGCCAGGGATATAACAAAACCAATTATACAGCATCGTTTGTTGGATATTTTCCTGCCTCAAAACCACGCTATAGTTGCATTGTAGTTGTAAGCAATCCTTCATCGGGAAAGATCTATGGTGGTGCGGTTGCTGCTCCTGTATTCAAGGAAATCGCAGATAAGGTTTATGCCACTCGCCTGGACATACATGAAGAGACCGAACAGATAGATAAGTCGAATGCTGTGTTTGCCTTTCATGAAAAGCTTATTAATAAGGCTGATGCAACCCATTTGTCGGACAAACTTGGACTGAGTGTTTCTGATCAGGCTGCCATGCATGATTGGGTGAGTGCCAGGGCTGATACGGCTTTGCTGAGGCTGGAGCCTGCTGAAATAAGTCCGGATGCCATTCCTGATGTACGTGGAATGAATGTGCGTGACGCTGTTTTTATGCTGGAAAATATGGGTTTGAAAGTGTTGGTGAATGGAAGGGGACAGGTTGCCTGGCAATCGGTAAAAGCGGGAACACCAACAACAAAGAATAGGGAAGTTGAACTTAAACTGGTGAATTTGTAATGACAAAAATATTGTCAGACATATTATATAAATGCCCGGTACGGGAAATTATAGGCGAGGTAAGCAGGCCAATAAATAACCTGCATTTTGATTCGCGCCAATGCAAAGCTGGTGACGTTTTTATCGCAATCAAAGGCAGTAAAACAGACGGACATGATTACATTGATCAGGTTTTAAAAAAAGATGTTGCGGTTGTTATCTGCGAAAAATTACCTCAAAAAATTGATAGCAGTGTTGTTTATGTAAAGGTTGAAAATGCTGCTTATACCCTGGCAGTTGCTGCCGGTAACTATTACGACAATCCTTCACGAAAACTTCAACTTGTCGGAGTTACGGGTACCAATGGTAAAACTACCATTGCCAGTTTACTTTATGCCCTTTTTTCAGATTTAGGTTATGCCTGCGGACTGTTTTCAACCATCGAAAATAAAATCAACGGAAAAGTGTTTCCGGCAACACATACAACTCCCGATCCGCTACAAATCAATGCCTTGCTAAGCCAAATGGCCGATAAAGGTTGTCAGTACGCTTTTATGGAGGTAAGCTCTCATGCGGTGGCTCAATTTCGGGTTGCCGGGTTGACATTTGCTGGGGGCATTTTTACCAATCTTACGCACGATCACCTCGATTATCACGGAGATTTTCAGTCCTATCGGGATGCCAAAAAAGCTTTCTTCGACTGGTTGCCAAAAACTGCTTTTGCACTGATCAATACGGATGATAAGAACGGGCAGTTTATGATTCAAAACACTAAAGCGGCAAGTTATTCCTATTCGCTTTTAAAAGCAGCCGATTACAGGGCAAAGATATTGGAGAACAGTTTTGAAGGATTGCTTTTACTGCTTGATGGCGAAGAGGTTTCGACACATTTAGTTGGCAAATTCAATGCATATAATCTCCTGGCAGTTTATGCAGCAAGCCGCTTGCTGGGCATCGCAAAGGCGGAGGCTCTTCAAAGCCTGAGCAAATTGCATTCGGCAACAGGCCGTTTCGATTTGATTTACCATCAAACGGGCATAACCGGTATTGTGGACTATGCGCATACACCTGATGCACTGGATAATGTATTAAAAACTATCAATGCCATCAGGACGCATAACGAACAACTCATTACAGTGGTGGGTGCCGGGGGTGACCGTGATAAAACCAAACGACCGGAGATGGCGCGCCTGGCAGCTGCTGCAAGCACCAAAGTGATCCTGACTTCTGATAACCCCAGAACGGAAAATCCAGAAACAATCATTCAGGAGATGCGCAAAGGAGTAGCTGCCGAACATTACAACAGGGTACTTGCAGTAACCAACAGGAGGGAAGCTATCAGAACTGCAGTGGCCCTGGCTTCCAAAGGCGATATCATTTTGGTAGCCGGCAAAGGTCATGAAACTTACCAGGAAATTAATGGCATCCGACAGCCATTCGATGATAAAAAGGAACTAAGTAAGGTACTTAACGAAAGAATGAAATAGCTATGCTGTATTACTTATTTGAATATTTGGATCAGGCATTTAACTTCCCGGGAGCGGGAGTGTTTCAGTATATTTCCTTCAGGGCGGCAGCGGCTGTTATTACTTCGCTCATTATTTCACTGCTTTTTGGTAAGCGCTGGATCAAATACCTGAATCGCAAACAGGTGGGCGAAATTGTTCGTGATCTGGGATTGGAAGGACAAATTGAAAAGCAGGGAACACCTACAATGGGAGGCTTGATAATTCTGGCTTCGATCGTAGTGCCAACGCTTTTATTTACCGATTTGGCCAACACCTATATACTGCTCATGCTGTTTACTACCGTGTGGCTTGGCGGGCTTGGTTTTGCTGACGATTACATCAAGGTATTCAAAAAGGATAAAAAGGGTTTGCCTCCTAAAGTGAAAATTATTGGCCAGGTGATATTGGGTCTCGTGGTAAGCCTGGTGATGTATTTTGATAATTCGGTTGTGATGCGCGAAAAAATTGCAACAGCTGATCAGTTGGTTGTTGAAATGCCCGTAAAAGGTGCTGCCAGCAAGTTTTCGCCTATTGAAATTCAGTCGACAAAAACTACCATTCCTTTTATCAAGAACAATGAATTTGATTATGCAGTGCTGTTGAAATGGCTGGGACCTGATTACCGGCAATGGGCGTTTTTGGTTTTTATCCCCATCGTGATATTGATTATCACTGCGGTTTCCAATGGCGCTAACCTCACAGATGGCATGGATGGACTGGCAGTGGGCACTTCGGCCATAATTGGTGTTACGCTGGGTATTCTGGCCTGGGTTTCGGGCAATATCATCTTCGCCGACTATCTGAATATAATGTATTTGCCAGATACTGGTGAACTCACAATTTTTATCAGTGCATTTGTGGGTGCCAACATCGGATTTCTTTGGTACAATGCCTTTCCGGCACAGGTCTTTATGGGCGATACCGGCAGTTTGGCATTAGGCGGCATTATTGCTGTTTTTGCCATTCTGATTCGTAAAGAACTGCTGATCCCGATTTTGTGCGGCATCTTCCTGGCTGAAAGTCTTTCGGTAATGTTGCAGGTAAGTTATTTCAAGTACACGCGGCGAAAACTGGGTGTTGGTCAGCGAATTTTTAAAATGGCACCCTTGCATCATCATTATCAAAAACTTGGCTATCCGGAACCTAAAATCGTAATGCGCTTTTTGATTGTAGGGATCATGTTGGCAGTTTTAACGATTATAACTCTAAAAATCAGATAAATACATGAAGTTTTCAGAAACAAAATATCAAAACATTGTTGTGCTGGGAGCCGGCGAAAGCGGCCTCGGTGCAGCATTGCTTGCCCACAAAATGGGTAAGGAGGTGTTTGTTTCTGATGTTGGAAAAATTGCAGAAGCCAATAAGCAACAACTTAAATCTCATCATCTAAAATTTGAAGAAGGTGAGCACAGCTTAGAGCGCATCCTGCAAGCAGAGCTGCTTATCAAAAGCCCTGGTATTCCTGATCAGGCTCCTGTGGTTCTGGCTGCCAGATCAAAAGGAATACCAGTGATTTCGGAGATAGAATTTGCCTCATGGTTTAGCCAGGCATTTATCATTGGGATAACCGGAACCAACGGCAAAACAACAACAACAGCACTTACAGGTCATATCCTGCAGCATGCAGGTTTTGATGTGTGTGTTGCCGGTAATATTGGGAAAAGTTTTGCAGCTGCACTGGCTGAGGCCGATCACGAATATTTTGTGTTGGAACTGAGTAGCTTTCAATTGGATGGCATCGTTGATTTTAGGCCAGATATTGCTGTGCTGCTCAATATCACCCCTGATCACCTCGATCGCTATGGAAACTGTTTTGAAGCCTATGCAGTATCGAAATGGCGTATCACAAAAAATCTCACTGAAAAGGATGCTTTCATTTACAATGCTGATGATGATGTTATAAATAAACTATTGATAAACAATAATATAAAGACAAGGAAATTTCCTATTAGCATTCAAAAATCATTTACAACAGAAGGCGCATTTCTGGCAAAAGAATCAATAAACATCAAGATAAATAAACAAGATTTTAATATGACACTCGAACAATTAGCACTTCAGGGTAAGCATAATACTTACAATTCAATGGCAGCAGGTGTGGCTACCAAATTACTGGATATCAGAAAAGAAACTTTAAAACAAAGCCTTTCTGATTTTCAGAATATCGCTCATCGCATCGAGTTTGTAGCCAATGTGCATGGCATAGCTTATTATAACGATTCAAAAGCAACAAGTGTAAATGCAACCTGGTATGCCTTGGAAAGCATGGACAGACCGGTTGTGTGGATTGTAGGCGGGCTGGACAAAGGCAATGATTACAACAGTTTGGTGCCATTGGTAAAGCAAAAGGTGAAAGCAATTATATGTCTGGGAGCAGACAACAGCAAACTCAAAAAGTTTTTTGGTGAGCTGATTGAGCCGCTTATTGAAACTACATCGGTTGATCAGGCGGTAATGGCTGCCGCAATGATTGCCTCAAAAGGTGATGTAGTTCTCTTATCACCTGCATGTGCCAGTTTTGATCTGTTCAAAAATTATGAAGAAAGAGGGGATTTATTTAAAAATGCAGTCAAAGCTTTATAATTCAAAAAGATGTTAAACAAATTTTTGAGCGATATAAAAGGAGATAAGGTGATTTGGTCAGTAGTGATTCTGCTGTCGCTTTTTTCATTGCTGGCCGTTTACAGTTCTACCGGTACGCTGGCCTATAAATATCAGGACGGCAATACGGAATATTATATGCTCAAGCATTTTGTGATCTTGTTTTTGGGTTTTGTTTTTATGTATCTGATGCACAAGATCAGGTATGTTTATTTTTCGCCGGTGTTTCAGGTGGCGCTGTGGATTGCAATCCCATTGCTGCTTCTGACGCTTATTTTTGGGCTTAACCTCAACGAAGCCAAGCGTGTTTTGCCACTGCCATTTAATTTGACATTTCAAACCAGCGACCTGGCCAAACTCACCCTCATCATGTACCTGGCGCGAATGCTTACAAAAAAGCAGGATCACATAAAAGATTTTAAATCAGCATTTGTTCCGCTGATGATTCCGGTATTGTTAGTAGTTTTTCTCGTACTTCCGGCAAACTTCAGCACAGCGGCTATGATTTTCTCCACAAGCCTGGTATTATTGTTTATCGGCAGGGTAAATCTGAAATATATTTTCTCATTGATCGGTATCGGATTGGTTGCACTTACAATTTTTATCCTGATATTACTACAATTGCCCGAAGACCGACAAGGCAGGCTCTTGACATGGAAGAGCAGAATTGAAAACTTTACAAATGACACTGGCGACAACTATCAGATCGAGCAGGCTCAGATTGCCATTGCCAATGGAAAATTCTTTGGAAAACTTCCCGGTAACAGCACACAACGAAATTTTTTGCCTCATCCTTATTCAGATTTTATTTTTGCCATCATCATCGAGGAATATGGGTTATTAGGTGGTGGTTTTATGGTTTTGCTCTATCTGATATTACTTTTCAGAGCAGTAGTAATCGTGACGAAGATACCACAAAGCTTTGGTGCATTTCTTTCCATTGGCGTTGCCTTTAGCCTGGTATTTCAAGCTATGGTAAATATGGGTGTGGCAGTTGGTTTGCTTCCTGTTACTGGTCAGCCTTTACCACTGGTAAGTATGGGTGGTACTTCCATCTGGTTTACCAGTTTGTCAATTGGAATTATGTTGAGTGTAAGTAAAGAAATTGCACGAAAAGAACTTGAAAAAGAGGAGTTTGAACAAGATGAAGAAGTCGCCGAAACGGTTTATAGTTAGCGGAGGAGGAACGGGTGGCCACATTTTTCCGGCCATCGCCATTGCCGATGCTCTGCGCAGGCGAATGCCTGATGCCGAACTGCTTTTTGTGGGTGCCCGCGGCCGGATGGAAATGCAGCGTGTGCCTCAGGCAGGCTATGCCATCAAGGGGCTTTGGATCAGCGGGTTTCAGCGGAAGCTGAGCTTCAAAAATCTCCTTTTCCCTATTAAACTGGTTCATAGCTTGATAAAGGCAAGAAACATACTTAAACACTTCAAGCCGGATATAGTGATCGGTGTTGGTGGTTATGCCAGCGGACCCACCTTACGTGCGGCTGTTCAACTCAAAATTCCGACATTAATCCAGGAACAAAACTCGTTCCCTGGCATCACAAACCGCTTATTGGCGTCAAAAGTGAATAAAATATGCACGGCTTACGATTATATGAATCAATGGTTTCCGGCCGAAAAGACGGCACTTACTGGTAATCCGCTCCGAAAACATGCAGTCCAAATTGTGGGTAAGAGAGAGGAGGCATTAAGGTTTTTTGGAATGAAAGATTCGCAGCCAATTGCTCTGATTGTTGGTGGAAGTCAGGGCGCTTTGGCAATCAACAAAGCCTTAAAAGCAAACCTGGCACTTTTGGCACAATCAGAAATTCAGATGATCTGGCAGACCGGAAAGTTTTTTGAAGCAGAAGCTGTTCAGATAATAAATGAGTTGACCTGGAAAAATTGTTATGTTACAGCCTTTATTGATCGGATGGACCTGGCATATGCTGCCGCTGATTTTGTAGTTTCCAGGGCAGGTGCTATGGCTATTTCGGAGCTGGCAGTGGTTCAAAAAGCAGTGATTTTTGTGCCTTTGCCCACTGCTGCCGAAGATCACCAGACCAGTAATGCAAAACGGCTGAACAAGGTTGGTGCTGCTGAGATTATCATTAATAGCAAAGCTGACAGTGAGCTTGTGCCGGCTATGATGGCTTTGGCTGCCAATGAATCGAAGCGGCTGCAGATGAGTAGGGCCATCGCAGCTTTTGCGCTCCCTGATGCAGATGAAGCCATTGTTGATGAAATAGAAAAAATACTTGATTCGAGATGAAAATAAAAACCGGAGATCGCATATTTTTCCTTGGTATCGGTGGCATCGGCATGAGTGCCCTGGCTCGTTATGCCCGAAAACAAGGAGCATGGGTTTCCGGTTACGACCGCACAGCTACAGAAATCACAGATGAATTGATAGCTGAAGGTATTCCGGTTATTTTTAAGGATGATCCTGAATTATTACCTGATCAGCTTGATCTTGTGGTGTTTACTCCTGCCATACCAAACGACAGTCTATTGTTGGACAGGGTAAAAAAATTAAATATCCAACTGCTCAAAAGGGCACAGCTATTAGGTGTTCTCTCCGAATCTGAATTTACAATTGCCATTGCAGGCACACACGGAAAAACTTCAATCACTGCCCTTACAGCCTGGATTTTGCATCAGGCTGGTATCCACATAACAGCCTTTATTGGTGGGGTTTCTAAAAATTTCAACAGCAATCTTGTCCTCGACGAAAATCCGAATGTTTTCGTTGTTGAGGCTGATGAATTTGATCGCTCTTTCATGTATCTTAAACCTGATATGGCAGTAATATCTGCAATAGAGGCAGACCACCTCGATATTTATGGTGATGCAACCTATTTATGTGATGCTTTTCGGGAGTTTGCCAACCGATTACCAGAGGACGGTTACCTGGTTCTGCAGGAAGATCAAAACCTAAGATGTAATGCTCATTTATTATGCTATGGCTTTTCGAAACATTCGGCCACTCGCGCTCAAAATATTGTTGTAAGGCCTGAAGGTCAGTATTTTGAACTTGTTTTTCCTGATAAAAACACAATCAAAGCCTTTTTGCCTTTAGCCGGAAAGCATAACCTGAGTAATGCACTTGCTGCAGCTTCTGTAGCCTGGCTTTATAAAGTTATTCCGGAGACGATCGCAGCCGGATTAGCTTCGTTTAAGGGAATTAAAAGGCGTTTCGACATCCGGGTGAATCAAAGATATTTTTATGTTGACGACTATGCGCATCATCCAACAGAAATAAAAGCCTGCCTGCAAGCAGTGCGATCACTTTTTCCAAATAAGCGGATCACTGCAGTATTTCAGCCGCATCTGTATAGCCGCACCCGCGATTTTATGGCTGATTTTGCAAGAAGTTTGGAGGCCATTGACGATCTGATCCTGTTGGATATTTATCCGGCCCGCGAACTGCCCATCCCTGAAGTTAGTTCAGAAAAGTTACTTCAAATGATTAATCTTACTGACAAGAAACTTGCCAGGAAAGAACATCTCCTCGAACTGATCGACCAGCAACGTCCTGAAGTATTGGTAACCATGGGTGCCGGTGATATTGACCGTTTTGTTAAACCTCTCGAAAAAATGATTTCCCAATGGTAAAGCGCATACTCACCATATCATTTTGGGCAATCACCATTGCGGGGGTTTTGTTGCTTGCCTGGCTGGCAAGGCAGCATTACCTGAATAGTCCGGTTAATGGGTTGGAAATAAACATCATGCGTGAACAGCAGAGTGGGTTTTTGATCCACGAAAAGCTTGAAGAAACGATATATAAACTCACTGACTCCTTGAAGTCAAAACGCATTCGCGATATTGGAATGGCAGACCTGGAGAACAATTTGCAGCAAAACCCCTGGATTGCAGAAGCCGATGTAAGCACAACGCTTAACGGCGTATTGCAAGTGATTGTGCACGAGCGTTCTGCTGTTTTAAGGGCATACAATCGTAAGAATCAGTCGCTTTATATTGATGCTGATGGTGTGATTTTTCCTGTAAATCCTGAATTTGCAGCACGTGTCCCAATTGTGAATGGATATTTGAATTTTCCGGCAGTAGGTTACAAAACCGCCCGTATCTCTGACTCGGCTTACATTCATTCTTCTCTCTGGCCGGCTTTTCAGCTTAATGAAAAACTTCGTAATGATGTGTTTTTGAGCAGTCTGATTGATCAGATTTATATCAATAGTTTAGGCGAGATTGAGTTAAGTCCCAAGCTGGGAAGTGCTACTGTTTTGATTGGCGACCTTTCTAATCTGGATGAAAAACTCATTTACCTGAAAGCGTTTTATACTCAAAAAGGACTCAGTTCGGAATTGGCAGATTACCGTCTGGTAAATTTAAAATTTGAAAATCAAATAGTTTGTACAAAAAGATAGCACCATGAAAACATCTGACATTATTGTAGGATTGGACATAGGAACCACAAAAATTGCCTGCCTGGTGGGCAGAAAGAATGAGAATGGGAAGATTGAAATTATTGGACATGGCAAAACTGAGTCAATTGGCGTTAAACGTGGACTGGTTTCAAATATTGAAGATACCGTTAATTCTATCCGAAAAGCTGTTGACGAAGCCTCTGCCCGTTCTGGTGTTGATATTAAATATGTGAATGTTGGTATTGCAGGACAGCATATCAAAAGCCTTCAGCATCGCGGAAGTTTGATTCGGGAGAACAGTGAAGAGGAGATCAACAGGCTGGAGATTGAAAAGTTGACCAATGATATGTACAAACTAAGCATGTCGGCTGGCGAAGAAATTATTGACGTGATTCCACAGGAATATATTGTGGATGGCGAACAGGGTATCAAGCATCCGGTCGGCATGTTGGGGAGTAAGCTGGAAGCAAATTTTCATGTAATTATTGGCCAGACAGCTGCAGCCAAAAATGTTTTAAAATGCGTGAAACGGGCTGGTCTCGAAATGGTTGATCTTATTCTTGAACCTATCGCTTCTGCCGAGGCTGTTTTGGGCGATGATGAAAAAGAGGCTGGTGTGGTGTTGGTGGATATCGGGGGCGGAACCACCGATATTGCCATTTTTCACGACCGGATTATCCGTCATACGGCTGTGATACCCTTTGGAGGTGATATCATTACCGAAGACATACGGGAGGGTTGTACCATAATCAAAAAACATGCTGAGGAAGTAAAAATAAAATTTGGGTCGTCGCTTGCCAGCGAAAACCGGGACGACGAAGTTGTTTCCATCCCCGGAATCAGAGGGCGTGCTCCCAAAGAGATTTCTTTCCGCAATCTGGCATCAATTATCCAGGCTCGTCTGGAAGAAATCTTTGAACATGTACATTACGAAATAAAAAATTCAGGTTTCGAACGGAAACTGATTGCCGGCATTGTACTTACCGGTGGAGGCGCTTTGATGCGGCATATCGATCAACTGGCAGCTTTTGTAACAGGAATGGATGTCAGGATCGGCTATCCCAACGAACACCTGGCCAAAGGCACTGTCGAAGAGTTGGCCAGCCCTATGTATGCAACAGGTATCGGCTTGGTGATCGAAGGAATATCACGGCATCTTAATGAAGAAGAAATGGAAAAACTGAAAGCTGCTTTCGATCCGTCACAGCCTAAATCCAAACAAAAGCAAACCATTGATAAAAAAAGCAGTAATTACCTGGATAAAATCAAGAAGCTGTTCGACAGAGATTTAATCGAATAAAAACTATTAACCTCAATTTGTTGAAAACTATCATTAAGCCAATTCATAAACACCAATCTAGTAAGTAATTTTAAAAATCTAAATACCATGCCAGAAATGTTAAAATTTGAACACCCGAAAGATCAGTCGAATATCATCAAAGTTATAGGCGTTGGTGGCGGTGGCAGCAATGCCGTTACACATATGTATCATCAAGGAATCAAAGGTGTCGATTTCATCCTTTGTAATACCGATTCTCAAGCCCTTGATACCAGCCCGGTGCCTGTTAAAGTTCATCTGGGGAAGCGCGAACTTGGCGCAGGTAACATTCCGGCAGTGGGTCGTGAAGCTGCGCTCGAAACAGTTGATGAAATCAAAGAGCTGCTTGAGCATCATACCAAAATGCTTTTCATTACGGCCGGTATGGGAGGCGGAACCGGTACCGGAGCTGCTCCTGTGGTGGCTCAGGTAGCACACGAGCTGGATATCTTAACCGTTGGAATTGTTACTCTTCCATTTGGTTTTGAAGGTCGTAAACGCCGGCAACAAGCACTTGAAGGTTTGGAGGAAATGCGTAAACATGTGGATACATTGTTGATTATCAGCAATGATAAACTTCGTGAGGAATATGGTAATATGAAACTCACCGAAGCATTTAAACGTGCCGATGATGTGCTGACAACAGCTGCCAAAGGGATTGCCGAAATAATTACGGTTACGGGTTATATCAACG
This sequence comes from Bacteroidales bacterium, assembly GCA_028704385.1. Lineage (GTDB taxonomy): Bacteria > Bacteroidota > Bacteroidia > Bacteroidales > F082 > UBA5536. Next base: position 42,070 of record JAQVLA010000007.1, read on the forward strand.
TTGACTTTGAAGATGTGAATACCGTGATGCGTCGCAGTGGTAAAGCGATTATGGGATCTGCCAAAGCCGAAGGCGAAAACCGGGCATTGAAAGCGATTGAAGATGCCATGCGTTCTCCTTTGCTTAATGATTCCAACATAGCCGGAGCCCAAAACATCCTGCTTTATATTACTTCCGGCGAAGATGAAGTATCGTTGGATGAGGTACTTGAAATCACTGATTATATTCAGCAAACCTGTGGTAATACGGCTGAAGTAATCTGGGGAAATGGGAAAGATGATTCGCTGGGTAATAATATTGCCATTACAATTATCGCCACCGGATTTGATAATGATGAGGACATTCCAATTGGAATGAGTTCGCGCAAGGTTTCAGTTACTGATTTGTATGGAAACAAAACAGTATCCCGTAATATCCAGGGCCTTGATGCCAGAAAAAATGCTGCTGTTGATAACGGAAAAGTTATCCGCCATCACTTACATGATGAAGAAAATAATAATACTGAAGATCAAGAAGATAAAAGTAATTCTGATAGTAATACCGAAACGGTTGAGCATACGATTTTTAGTTTTATCGATGAGAAATCCTCGCCAAGGCCGAACGTAAAAATTCATACACTTGATGAAGATGATTCCATTGCAGCTTCAAAGAAAGAAGAATTACCTTTTGAGAATGAAGTTCCAAATGAAGTGAAACGTATTGATGCCTCGCATATAAAGCCTGAATTGGATAAACAAAAACCTGAAAGCGATACTGGAGTTAAAGACAAACCAGCTGTGAAAGTAGTTTCTTCTGAAGAGGTTGAACAAAAAATACCAGCCGATGATCTGGACAGAAATTCAATGATTCGTCAGTCGAGACTGAAAGCCATGAGTATGAAATTGCATACACCACAAGGACTTGAAGAACTTGAACGTCAGCCGGCCTACTTGCGACGTGGAACAAAACTCACTGAAGACACTGCTGATAATCCTGATAAAGAGGTGTCGAGGTATGAATTGAACAGCGATGGAAAGCAATCGGGTTTGTCATCAGGCAATAGTTTTTTGCACGACAACGTTGATTAAATAAAAGTGTTATGAGTCTTGAAGTATTAATTAATGATGATTTAAAGCAGGCCATGCGCCAAAAGGACACCAAAAAGCTGGCTGCCCTGCGTGCCATCAAAGCTGCTTTATTGCTGGAAAAAACAGGCAAAGATGTGAGCAGTGGTGAGATTCCGGAAGCGGTGGAAATGAAGCTCTTACAAAAATTAGTGAAACAACGTAGAGAATCTGAAGCTGTTTACAAAGAGCAAAACCGCCCTGAATTAGCTGAAGAGGAAGCTTATCAGGCAGAAATAATTGAGGCTTATTTGCCTAAGGCCTTATCAGACGAAGAGCTGGAAACCTTATTGAAGGAAGCCATCTTACAAACGGGTGCCAGCTCCATCCGGGATATGGGAAAAGTGATGGGTATTGCTACAAAAATGGTTGCCGGAAGAGCAGATAATCAAACTATTGCAAAACGCATCAAGGACTTGCTGGGTGTTTAGCTGGTTTTAGTACAAAAAAAACAGGCTCTTGAGATTCAGGAGCCTGTTTTTTTAAAGAAAATTATAACTTTTATCCGAGCATTAATCTTTTGAAAGCAGTAACAGTGAGGTCTTTATCAACATCACTCAGGTACTGACGAACAGATTTTTTGTTCTCGCGAACGAAATCCTGATTAAGCAGAGTATTTTCACGATAAAACTTATTCAGTTTACCTTTGGCAATTTTTTCAAGCATTTCTTCCGGTTTGCCTTCATTACGAGCTTGTTCCATGCCAACTTCTATTTCACGCTGAATAACATCCTGAGGCACATCAGCTTCGTCAACGGCAACAGGATCCATAGCAGCAACCTGCATAGCCAGTTCACGGCCTATCTGAGCAAGTTTTTCGTTATCTTTTTGATTCAGGCCAACAACAGTTGCCAAACGATTGCCAGGGTGAATATAGGCAGCGGTGAAAGGTGCTTCGATTTTTTCAAAGGCTCCCAAATCTATTTTTTCACCTATTACGCCTGTTTGATCTGTAATGATGTCTTCCACAGTCCTGCCATTGAGTTCTAACTTTTTCAGGCCTTCAGCGTCAGCAATTTTGTTTTTTATAGCGAGATCAAGAATGCTTTCTGCACTTTTAACGAAATCTTCGTTTTTAGCAACAAAGTCGGTTTCGCAATTGATCATCAACACAGCAGCGTAAGAATGATCGGCATTTGTTTTAGCAAGCACTACGCCATCTTTGGCTTCACGATCAGCTCTTTTTGCAGCTACTTTCTGGCCTTTTTTACGCAGGATGTCAACAGCTTTTTCCATGTCACCGTCACTTTCGACCAAAGCTTTTTTACAATCCATCATACCGGCACCGGTAAGTTTTCTTAATTCATTAACTTGAGCAGCAGTAATATTCATGTGATTATTTTCAGGTTTATGAAAGATTTATTTTTTTGCTACAGCTTTGCGGGGTCTCTTAGCACGTCCGCCATCGGTAGTTTTTTTACCAGTTTTAGCCTTGCTGTCCTGTTCCTCATCGTCATAAGCAAATTTATTCTGATTTTCGATGTTTTCCTCTTCTTCTTCGTGTTCGTCATGGCTCTTGTCTTTGGCCATTTTTCTTTCGTTCAGGCCTTCTTCCATTGCCTGGGCAATGGTTCTGATGATCAACGAAATAGATTTTGAAGCATCGTCATTTCCAGGGATAGGGAAATCAATCAGGTTCGGATTTGAGTTGGTATCAACAATGGCAAAAGTAGGAATGTTGAGTTTACGTGCTTCTGCAATGGCAATATTTTCTTTGATCACGTCAACAACAAAAACGGCTGAAGGAAGACGATTCAAATCGGCAATACTACCAAGGTTCTTTTCGAGTTTTTCGCGTTCGCGCTGTATCTGCAGTCTTTCTCTTTTTGAAAGGTTTTGATACGAATCGCTAACAGTAAGCTTATCAATGCTGGCCATTTTTCTCACGGCTTTGCGGATGGTTGCAAAATTGGTGAGCATTCCACCAGGCCAACGCTCGGTAACGTAGGGCATATTGATTTTGCTAACCTCATCGGCAACGATGTCTTTTGCCTGTTTTTTGGTAGCTACAAAAAGGATTTTTTTGCCCGAACGAGCCAATTGACGGGCTGCATTAGCGGCTTCCTCCAGTTTGGCCTGTGTTTTATACAGGTCGATAATGTGGATTCCATTGCGCTCCATAAAAATATAAGGAGCCATGTTTGGATTCCATTTTCTTTTCAGATGGCCGAAATGTACGCCGGCATCCAATAATTCTTCAAATGATACTCTTGACATAGATTTTTTGTTAAATGTTTACATTCACTAAATACAATTGCTGAGTAGTTCTATCCAGAAGTCTCAGCAATTTGGATACTAAACACAATTGCAGGCAAGCTGAAGGTTTAGCGTTTACTGAACTGGAATTTCTTACGGGCTTTGGGTTGGCCGGGTTTCTTACGTTCAACCATACGTGGGTCGCGACGCATCAAACCTTTGGCTTTCAACACCGGACGGTACTCAGGGTCAATTTCACATAAGGCGCGGCTTATTGCCAGACGGGCTGCTTCGGCCTGTCCGTTGATGCCTCCACCGTCCAGGTTTATTTTTACGTCGAATTTTCCGATGTTATCGGTGAGCATAAAAGGTTGCTCAACAACGTATTGCAATATACCTGTTGGAAAATACTCCTTGTAATCCCGCTTATTTACCGTAATGCTGCCATTGCCACTTTTAACATAAACACGGGCAACTGCAGTTTTCCTTCTGCCTAAAGCGTTGATAACTTCCATGATTAATTATTTGTATTGAATTTGAGTTCTTGTGGTTGCTGGGCTTCGTGCTTGTGTTCCGGTCCGGCATATACATACAGGTTGCGAAATATTTCAGCACCGAGCTTTGTTTTTGGAAGCATCCCTTTTACAGCATGTTCAACTACTGCAATAGGTTTGCGTTCAAGCTGTTCTTTTACAGGACGAACGCGTTTGCCTCCCGGATGACCAGTATGACGCACATAATACTTGGTCTCCATTTTGTTGCCTGTGAGGGCAATTTTTTCGGCGTTAATAACAATCACATTATCACCACAATCACTGTGGGGAGTAAAGCTGGGTTTGTGCTTGCCTCTTAATATTTTTGCAATTTCTGACGCCAGGCGACCCAGAATCTGGCCTTCGGCATCAACAACAAACCACTGCTTGTTGGCATTTTCTTTGCTGATGCTTACAGTTTTGTAACTAAGTGTATTCATTTGACTATTAATGTTTTCGTGTGTCTTTTACGCACCTTCTTCTCCCAAAACGGGGTGCAAAAATAGAACATAATTTTTGTTTGAACAAATTTATCCACATTAATTTGTTGATAGTTTTAGCTTTAGGTTGTTGCCGTAATCTTTGGTTCTACATCGGTTGCCTATTATGATGGCCTAAAAACAAGCCTTAGTGATCAGTAATTTTTTCCTCAAGCCGGCCCATCGATGCGTGGAGTCTGTTGTCGAATTTGAGAACAAAAGGTTTGATATCAATCATAGGTGTTTTGTCCAGCATATCAGCATGATAGAAATAAAAACGGTGTCCTTCAATTGTTACTATTTAAAAAGTCAACATTCCGATCGGGTTTGGCCGGTGTGAGCCTTTGATCGCAAGAATCCCATATTCCTTGTCATCCAAAAAGGGCTTTTGTTTCAGCTTCGGTGCCTGACTCTTGTGAAAATGATAATGTAGAATGGCATGTGAAAACTGTTCTAAACCATCTAATCCGGCTAAATAAGCTTCATCAAGTTCTGCAACGGCTAGCATGCTGTTGTCAGCAAAAAATGGCTGAATGGGCATGCCTTTGGTTTCGGTATATTGTGTTCGGGTCGGGCTGATAGGATACGGTTCTATTTACAATGAATTATGGATTAATCAATTGATTACGATACATTTGTATGGTGTTATTTAGGCCGTAATACAAAGCATCGGCAATCAGTGCATGGCCAATTGAAACTTCCAGTACATTTGGAACATATTGAATAAAAAAGGCAAGATTTTCCAGGTTGAGATCATGGCCTGCATTGATTCCCAGCCCAATGGAATTGGCAACTTTGGCTGCTTCAACAAATGGCTTGATGGATACTGATCTGTCGCTGAAATACCCACAGGCATAGGATTCGGTATATAATTCAATGCGATCTGTTCCGGTATCCAAGGCATGTTTTACCATTTCAACATCGGGGTCAACAAAAATGGATGTCCTTATGCCGGCTTCTTTAAACCGCTTGATAATTGATTTTAGAAAAGGTTTTTCTGTGATGGTGTCCCAACCATGATCAGAAGTGAGTTGAGCAGGATCATCCGGAACAAGCGTAACTTGATGGGGTTTGTGTTTTAAAACCAAATCGATAAATTCGGGTGTTGGGTTGCCTTCAATATTAAATTCGGTTTTAATCAACGGCCTGAGTAATTCAACATCCTGATAGGTGATATGTCGCTGGTCAGGGCGTGGATGCACTGTAATGCCTTCAGCTCCATATAGTTCGCAATCAATGGCGGCTTGTTGTACATTGGGTATGTTTCCGCCTCTTGCATTGCGAAGCGTAGCTATTTTGTTGATGTTAACACTGAGTTTGGTCATTGCCAAATGACTTAAATGGTTTGTAAAGTCGGATTTTGGCTGCGAAATTACGAATTTTCAACGCTTGAAAAGGAGTACAATAAAGCGGATTAGCGTTATAATGATTAAATCTGGTGATGGAATGGAAAAGGTGGCTTTTGGCATTCTGAAGGATAATGTTAATTTTACTGCCGTAAAGAATAAATTGTATCTGGGATGCGTGCAGTAATACAAAGGGTTAATGAGGCTTATGTATCAATTGACAATATAAGAAAAAGTGAGATTGGAATGGGAATGATTGTTTTGCTGGGGATTGAACATGACGACACAACTGAAGATGCCGATTGGCTTTGTGCAAAGCTGGCACGATTGAGGATTTTTTCTGATGAAGCAGGATTGATGAATTTTGATATTCAAACAGTTGGAGGCAGTTTTCTTGTGGTGAGCCAATTCACCTTACATGCCAGCACGAAAAAAGGTAACCGGCCTTCCTATATCAGGGCTGCCCGGCCTGAGCAGGCAGTACCGCTTTACGAGTATTTTGTCAAAAAGCTAAGAGAAGCCTCGGGTTGTGATGTTTTTACAGGCGAGTTTGGTGCATATATGCAGGTTGGATTGATCAATGACGGACCCGTGACCATCCTGATGGATTCTGCGAATAAGGAATAAAAAGTTGTTTCCCATTGTAATCAAACAAATTGGTCAGTTATTTGTCTATGCAAAAATGCAATAAAAGATAGACTAACATAATTAGAAATGCAAGATTTACCTCATGCCACTGTTACGGTTATTAGTGCAAAACACAGACAAAAGGCTGAAACACTTTATTTGATATTGGCAGCTTTGTTTGTTACATCTTTGGTAACCAGTAATTTGATCTTTCAAAAATTCTTTCACTGGAATCTGCTTGGGCTTTTCAATTTTGAGTTGAGTGTGGGGATAATTGCTTATCCCATCACCTTTTTACTAACAGATATTGTATCAGAGGTTTTTGGACAGAGAAGAGCCAATAAAGTGGTTGTTGCAGGTATTTTTGCCAGTTTTTTTGCTTTGATGATTATTATTGTTTCTGATCTTGCACCAGCAACGGAATGGTCACCTATCAGCGATAAAGAGTTTAGCAAAGCATTTAGTTTTACCTATCTGGCTGTTGCAGCTTCGCTGGCAGCCTATCTTTTTGCACAGTTTCTGGATGTTCAGGTTTTTCATTTTTGGAAACGCCTTACAAACGGCAAGCATCTTTGGTTGCGCAACAACTTATCCACCTTTACAAGCCAGTTTGTTGATACAATTACCGTTTTGTTTCTGCTATGCATTTTCGAAATAATTGAATGGCATTTGTTTGGCATGCTCCTGCTGAATGGATTTCTTTTTAAAGTGGTATTTGCTTTGCTTGATACACCCTTTGCTTACCTGGGTGTATATGGATTGCGCTGGTATTTTGGCCTGAAAGGTCATGGCACTGAACTAAGATTGGACGACTGAGTTATATTCGGTAATTTTGCAGCTATAAACCATCTTTTATGGAACTGGCGTATAAAAGGTATGGAAATAGCGGAGATCAGCCGCTTATCATATTACATGGGTTGTTTGGAATTTCAGATAATTGGGTCACTTTTGGCAAGCGCATCGCTTCTGAAGGATTTGATGTGATCATTCCTGATCAGCGCAACCATGGAAAATCACCACACAGTGATGTTTTTAATTATCCGGCTTTGACCGATGACCTTGTTGAACTGGTTGACTTACTTGAAATTAAAAAGCCAATCCTACTCGGACATAGTATGGGCGGAAAGGTGGCCATGCGTTTTGCAATTGAATATCCCGAATTGGTAAAAAAACTTGAAGTGGTGGATATCAGCCTCAAAGCTTATGACGACAGGCCTTATCACAGGGCTATTGTGCAGGCAATGCAATCTATCGATCTGAGCGTGATTTCGGGCAGAACTGAGGCCGAAGAACGTTTGGCCGAAAAAGTGCCACAGGAACGTATCCGACAGTTTTTACTTAAAAATCTGCACTGGAAAGACAGAAAAACGCTTGAATGGAGAATTAATCTGTCAGGCATTGCAGCAAACCTCGGTCAAATGTTTGATGCCATCCAAACAGCAGAAGTGTTTACCAAACCCACTTTATTTGTTCGGGGTGGTGCATCCGATTATATTCTGCCCGAGGATTATCCACATATCAGGCACAATTTCCCAAGAGCCGAAATCCTTACCATCGAAGGAGCCTCCCATTGGGTTCATGCCGAAGCAGCGGAACAGTTTTATCAGATCAGCTCAGGGTTTTTGATGGGCAATCCGGATTGGAACATAAACCTATAGACTGATCACGTGCGAAAATAACTTCAACTTATTTCTTTCCCAGAAGTTTTTTTATTTCATGAAGTTTTAGCAATGCTTCAACCGGCGTTAGCGTTTCAATATTTGTGTTGAGTATGTCGTCTTTGATTTGAAGCAAAAGTGGGTCATCGAGCTGAATAAAACTTAACTGTAAATCATCAGTAGCTTTTGGGTTGGGTTTTTGTTTTTCCAATGCTTCGCCCGAATGGGATTGTTCGAGCATGACTAAAAGTTTATTTGCTCTGTCTATCACTTTTCGGGGCATACCGGCCATAGCAGCCACATGGATGCCGAAGCTGTGGGCACTACCTCCTTTTCTTAACTTTCGGAGAAAAATCATCCTGTTGCCCATCTCCTTCACGGCGACATGATGGTTTCGGATTCTGACGAAAGAGGCTGACATTTCATTTAACTCATGATAATGTGTGGCAAACATCACTTTAGATCTGTAGGAAGGGTGATCGTGGAGATATTCTGTGATTGCCCAGGCAATGCTGATGCCATCATAAGTGCTGGTGCCACGGCCGATTTCGTCCAGGATCACCAGGCTCCTTCCGGAAATATTATTCAGAATGCTTGCCGTTTCGTTCATTTCGACCATAAAAGTTGATTCGCCCGAAGAAATATTGTCGCTGGCACCCACACGCGTAAATACCTTATCTGTGATACCTAATGCAGCCGATTCAGCCGGTACATAGCTTCCCATTTGTGCCAGCAATACTATTAATGCTGTTTGCCGCAGCAAAGCAGATTTTCCTGACATATTCGGTCCGGTGATCATCATCACCTGCTGTGATTTTTGATCCAGAAAAACATCATTCGGTATATAGGATTCGCCAGGTGGCAATTGCTGCTCAATGACGGGATGACGACCTGCTTTGATATCAATAACATATCCATCATTCAGCTCAGGCTTATTGTAATGGAATTGCCTGGCCACACTGGCAAAGCTGATCAAACAGTCCAGATGGGCCAGTAAACCGGCATTCAGTTGAATGGGTGAAACATAGGCTGCTGTAGCCACAACCAGTTCCTGATAAAGTGCCAATTCAATCTGTTGTATCTGGTCTTCGGCACCCAGGATTTTTTGTTCGTATTCTTTAAGTTCTTCTGTGATATAACGTTCTGAACCCGTGAGTGTTTGTTTTCGAATCCAGGAAGTTGGAACCTTATTTTTGTGCACATTAGTAACTTCGAGATAGTACCCAAAAACATTGTTGTATCCTACTTTCAGGCTGGAAATGCCAGTTTGTTCAATTTCTCTTTTCTGCAGTTGTTGGAGGAAATCTTTTCCCGAGCTGGAAAGCTTGCGTAACTCATCCAGTTTATCAGATACGCCACCAGCTATAATGTTGCCTTTTGAGAGTAATGCCGGTGGATCCGGTGTGAGCTGTCTTAAAATACGATCACCGATTATTTGGCAGGGGTTGAGTTGTTCTGCAATCTTCAGAAGGGAATCATGATCAGATTGCTGACAGATTGTTTTGATTTTGTTCACTTGCTGCAATGCTCTGGCCACCTGATATAATTCACGTGGATTGACTCTCCCAAGCGAAACTTTGGAAATCAATCGTTCCAGATCGCCCGATGCCCTGATGGCATCTGTTATTTCTTGAGCAATTGTTTCTTTTTCCAGAAAAAAACCAACAATTTCCTGGCGTTCGTTGATCAGGTTCCGGTTTTTGAGAGGCAGAGCAATCCATCTGCGCATCAGGCGGCTACCCATGGGCGAAACCGTTCTGTCGAGTACATTTAGCAGTGTTTTTGCATTTTGGTTAAGTGGCGAAAGCAGCTCCAGATTTCGGATGGTAAATTTGTCAAGCCATACATACTGTCCTTCATCAATGCGCGAAAGCCCCGAAACATGTTCAATTTTATCGTGATGAGTTTCGAGCAGGTAATGCAAAGCAGCGCCAGCTGCAATCACCCCTTGCTGAAATTGCTCAACGCCAAAGCCTTTGAGAGAGGTGGTTTTGAAATGACGTGTGAGCACTTCAAAGGCAAAATCAAGGGTAAAAACCCAGTCGTCGAAAACACTCAGGTAAAACCGGTCAGAAAAGGTTTGAATAAAGTTTTTTCGCTGATTACGCTGAAGAACAATCTCGCTGGGATTGAAGCTTTGCAGCAGTTTGTCAACATATTCTGTATTACCCTGAGCCACATAAAATTCTCCTGTTGAGATATCCAGAAAAGCAAGGCCCGTGGCTGTACTATCGAAGTGAATTGCTGCCAAAAAGTTATTCTCTTTTTGTGACAGCACATTGTCATTATACGAAACACCTGGTGTAACAAGCTCTGTTACACCTCTTTTTACAATCTTTTTGGCAAGCTTTGGATCCTCAAGCTGATCACAGATGGCAACTTTTTGTCCGGCTTTTACCAGTTTTGGCAGGTAGGTATCCAACGAATGATGCGGAAAACCGGCAAGTTCGATAGCACTGGCTGCCCCATTAGCCCGTTTGGTGAGTACAATACCCAGAATTTCGGATGTTTTTATGGCGTCTTCTCCAAAGGTTTCATAAAAATCGCCAACTCTGAAAAGCAAAAGTGCTTCAGGATATTTAGCTTTAATGGCATTGTATTGCTTCATCAAAGGTGTTTCAACAACTGATTTGGCAGATTTGCTCATCGTTTTTCGATCGGTATTGAGCCAACAAAGATAGAACAGAGTATTTAATTGAACAGTTCTGTCAGGATGATTGTTTTCGGTTTTCTGTCGTATTTTTGCCTAAAAAGTTATGAAGCAACTGAGTTTGGATCAGCTGGGCAGGATGGATCCGGAGGAATACAGGCAGGCAGAAAAAATGCCTGTTGTTGTTGTGTTGGATAATATCAGGTCACTTCATAACATTGGATCTGTATTTCGAACAGCTGATGCATTTAGGGTTACTGCTGTATTTTTATGTGGGATAACGGCTTGTCCGCCTCATCGCGAAATACACAAAACTGCACTGGGTGCAACCGAATCGGTCAGGTGGAAATATTTTAAAACCACAGAGGAGGCTATTCATCATTTAAAGGCTAAGGGATTTCAAGTGTTAGCTGTGGAACAAACAGACAAAAGTACACCGTTGCATCATACTAAACAGACGTCAGAGCATACTGCCCTAGTGTTTGGTAATGAGGTGGAAGGAGTGGGAGATGCCGTTTTACAACTTTGTGACGGAGCTATTGAGATTCCACAGGCAGGAACCAAACATTCACTGAATGTCTCTGTTTGCGCAGGCATAGTAATATGGTATTACTTCACAAAGTGGGAACAAGGTGGTAACCTTTAGATTTTAATGCCGTATAAATGGATAAATGACTGTTAATTTTATAACTGAAATTTTTGTAATTACTTGCATTTTGGTGATTTATTGCTAATTTTGCACAAAAAAATATTAAAAAAAAGCAACACTAAAAACAAAAATCGTATCTTGCACAATAAATGCATTTAAAGACAATCCTATTACATTGAATAACTACTTAAAAAATCACGTTATGAAAAACCGTTTACTTCAGACCAAAATGCTGCTTATGTCGCTTTTGGTAGCTGTTCCACTGTTCATGATTGCACAGGACTCTGGAGAGGAGAAAGAAAGCAAGCAAAGCTCATCATTTTCACCTTATTGGTTCCTACAAGGTGAAATCGGGCCAACTTTTTCTCATACTGACGTTTCAAAGTATGGCTTTGCACCAGATTTTAGTCGTTTAAACTTTAATGGAGCTCTTGCCTTCGGGCGTCAGCTGTCTCCGGTTTTTGATGCCTACGCAAAGATTGAAAGAGGATTTTTTGAAGGTGAAAAGGATAATGTACCTTCACAGATTCTTGTTAATGCACCATTTGGCCAGGATTTAAATTTCAAGAGTGATTACTTTGCGGGTAATCTTAATGTTGGTATTAATCTTTCAAATCTAATTAGTGGATACAATGATCGGTTGGTTGATATCGGCCTTCATCTTGGATTTGGAATGGCGCATTGGCAGTCGTACGTTTACGACAATAATACCGGACTAGAAGTTGCAAGGCCAGGTCATAAAAATTCGGCAGGAGTTAATACTGGTGGTAGTGGAAACGGAATAAATGACAGGAATGTAGATTTTATCGTTCCAGTTGGATTTGATGTTACTTTCAATGTGAGCGATAAATGGGACATTTATGGCGATTATTCCTATAACTACATGGACACCGATTATGCTGATGGTGTGATCAAAGGCGCCATGCAAGTTAAGAATGATGTTTATTCCTATTTTAATATTGGTGCACGTTACAAATTTGGCAAATCCAATGTTAAAGGCATGGCCTCCGACTTCGGAAAGGTTGAGTTGCAGGTTATTCCTGAAGTGCTTGAAGAAAAAGGAGACAGCGTGATCGTTACTATCAAGGGTAATTTCCCTCCTAAGTATTTCAAGAAAAACGCCGTAATGAACTTTACACCTGTTCTGACTTATGAAGGTGGTGCTACTGCTTTTGAACCGATTACCTTCAAAGGAGAATCAGTGAGTGGTGATGGAACTTTAATCAGTTATCAAAATGGTGGAAGCTTCACCTATACCGGAAAGGTTCCTTATAATCCTGATATGAATGTTAGCGAATTGGTGGTTGCCCCATTGATTTATGCAAATAAGGGAACCGTTTATACCACTCGCGAACAGGTAATGGAAAACACTAACTACTACATGGCCGATGAACGCAAACTTGCTGATGGTGTTATCTACACCTCAAAACGAATCGAAGACAACCTGAGCAACAGTGTGATGCCTCATGGATATGAAAAAGTTACTATTGTAACTCAATCTGCCGATTTGTTTTTCCAGGTGAATCTGGCTAACCTGAACTGGAATCTTCCAATGAACAAAAAACAGGAAAGCAAAGATGCACTCGCTGCCATGACAACAGACGTACTTAAAGGTTGGGAGCTGAAAGATATCACCATTGACGGCTGGGCATCACCCGAAGGTGAAGAAACATTTAACCAGGGCTTATCAGGTCGTCGTGCCAAAACTACGGTTGATTTCGTAAAAAGAGAACTTGACAAATTGGCTAAAAAACACAAAAATGAACTGGCATTCAATAAAGCAAATGAAATTACATTTGTTGAAACTGCAAATGGCCCCGATTGGAATGGTTTCATGAGTGCTGTTGAAGCATCAAACTTGAAGGATAAAAACTCAATCCTCAATGTAGTACGTTCGGCCAGTGCTGATCAACGCGAGCAGGAAATCAGAAATATGATTTTGATCTATCCTGAAATTGAAGCTGATATTCTTCCTCCGCTCCGACGTGCCATTATCAATGTAAATACTTTTGAACCAAAGCATACAGATGCTGAAATTGCTGAAATGGCCATCTCTGATCCTGCAGCACTCAAATTGAATGAACTGCTTTATGCTGCTACACTCACCGAAGATATGAATACACGCAAAGCAATCTATGCCTCTGCAATGGATTTACATCCAAAATGTTTGCGTGCAGTTGTAAATGCATCAGAAGTTGAATTGCAAATGGGTAATGTTGCTGAAGCCAAACGCCTATTGCAGAAGGCAGCCGGTATGACGGATAAGTCGGCTGAAGTTCACAATAACCTCGCTGTTGTAGCTGTTATGGAACGCGATTTTGCAACTGCAGAAATGCATCTGAACAAAGCAAAAGCTCTTGGTGGGGATGTGAATTATAATATGGGTATAGTAAATATCTACAAAGGTGATTATGCAAAAGCTGTATCACTTATGCAGGGCGAAAAATGCGATTACAATCTTGGTTTGGCTCAACTGTTGAACAAAGACTACAGCGCAGCTAAAAACACACTTGGTTGTGCTCCTGAAACGGCTGAAGGATTCTACCTGATGGCAGTTGCCAGTGCCCGCACCGATGATGCAAGTGCAGTGTACACTAACCTGATAAAAGCTATCCAAAAGGACGAGAATTATAAAAATACTGCTAAATGGGATCGTGAGTTCATGAAATATTATAGTGAACCTGATTTCCAAAATATCGTTCAGTAAGTATCATTTAATAGGATGTTATTAGACCGGTCAGCCTTGCTGGCCGGTTTTTTTTAACTTAAATCAATTTTTCTGCCTAAAAAAATTTGATAGCTTTGTTGAATTCAGTTTACTATGAAAACACCCGGGAAAAAGAAGTCAGCCAAAAAACTTGGCAAAACCGGTTCAGGAAAGAAGACGGGCCTTCCTCCTGGCAGTCTGATTCATATCGGACAGGTAAAGACAGAAAAAACATCCTTCGATCTGATAAAAGCTGATGCCACTTCCTTTGAAGTGATGAAAGACATTAGTTTAAACCAGATCTTAAATCATCTTGATCCTGCCAAAACAAGCTGGATTCGTGTGATCGGATTGCAAAATGCCTCATTAATAGGAGAGTTTGGTGAGCTGTTTAAGTTACATCCATTGTTTTTGGAAGACATACTTAACACCGGACAACGTCCAAAATCAATTGTTGAAGAGGATGCACTTTTTTTTACTCTTAAAACGCTCGCTGTTGACAAAGAGAATAACATAATTGCTGATCAGGTGAGTTTTGTAATGAAAGAAAAGCTATTAATTTCTTTTCACGAAAGTGAGTTAAGTATTTTCGAACCTATCTTTAAACGCTTTGAGGTGCCAGCTGGCAGATTAAGATCTTCTGGTCCTGACTATCTGCTATATGCTCTGACAGATCTCATAGTAGATCACTATTTTCAGGTGGTTGAAAATGTGGCTAATGCCCTGGATCAGATTGAAGAGAAGTTGATAACGGATATGAATGAACAAATTCTTGATCAGATTCAACACAACCGGAAGGAACTGATTTTTATGAAAAAGCTTGTGTTTCCACTGCGTGAGGCGCTTGGTGTTATCTTAAAAGCCGAATCCGATTTGCTTAACAGAAAGCACCTGAGATACTTTAACGATGTGTATGATCATGTGATGCAGATTTATGAGACCATCGAAAATTACCGCGAACTTAATACAAGTCTCAAGGATATGTATCTGTCTGAACTCAGTCACCGCATGAATAAAGTGATGCAGGTACTTACGATAATTGCAACCATCTTTATTCCACTCACCTTTATTGCTGGTATTTATGGGATGAATTTCGACTATATGCCTGAACTTTCATTCAAATATGGCTATTTCATTGTCTGGTTTATAATGCTTTTTATTGCCGGATGGATGCTGGTTTTATTCAGAAAAAACAAATGGTTGTGAGTTCCGCAGTCAGGGATTAAAGATCCTTTTGCAGCCTAAAATATTTTTTATGTCAACATTGATCTGGGTACTTTTGGGGATTTTTACCCTTTATTTAATTTATTCAACCTACAAGCGTTATAAACTTGTAAAGAATTACTCACCTGAAAATGAAAGTGATAAATTGGTTTTGCTAAACGATAAAAACTTCAATAAGCATATTGATAGAGGAGTTGTTCTGGTTGATTTTTGGGCACCCTGGTGTGGCCCCTGTAAGATGATTGCTCCGCTTGTGAGTGAATTGGCAGATCAGTTTGACGGCAAGGCCGGGATTGGTAAGTTGAATGTTGATGAGAACAAAGCCACTGCTGCTAAATATGGTGTGAGAAGTATTCCTACAATAATCCTTTTTAAAAATGGCGAAATTGTTCAGCAATTTGTTGGAATAAAGTCCAAAGCGACATATGCCAAAGCCATTGAAGCGATGTTATCTTAGTACGGAATATGTAAATCTTGTTTTTTCTTTTTAGGCAAACTTTTGATAATGAGATCATAAGATTGATCTATCCAGGATTTTATTCTCCTCGTATCAGAAACATTTTCCATTTCCACAGCCATCCAGTGTTTTTTGCTCAAATGGTAGGCCGGAATCACTTCAGGATAGTTCTCCAGCCGGTCAATCACATCTTCGGGCAATGCTTTGATGCTGATGCGTAAAGGGCCGTCCAGATTTGCAAGTAAAAACATTTTATCAACTGCTTTAAAAACGAGGGTGTCGTCTCCAAATGGCAAACTTTCTGTTGTAAAAGGTTTTGACAAACAATACGACCTAACTGCTTCGATGTGCATGATTGATGATTACCGGGTAATTCAGACTGTCAAAATTAATTGTTTTTCGAAACTCAACAAATTTGAGATTAAAATAGGTTTTTTAGAAAAAAGAAGGAGTTTCCCTTTTCCAGAAAACTCCTTTCAAAATTACAAATATTAGGTTCAGTATTAAATACCAAAAACAGCTTTAATCTGATCTACATAATCAAGTTTTTCCCAGGCAAAGAATTCAACTTCTTTAAAGAAACGGGTTTGTCCGTTATTGGTTTCCTTTCGGGTAAACGCATCTTCATAAAATACTTCAATTTCCTTTTTGTAAGGGGTACGGCCAAAATGTCCGTAAGCTGCAGTAGGACTAAATACCGGATTCCTGAGGCCAAATCGTTTCACTATGGCAAAAGGACGCATATCAAAAAGCTCCTGCACCTTTAAAGCGATTTGTTCATCAGTAAGTCTTTTTCCATTGGCATCCTTTACTTTAGCTGTGTTTCTGGTATTGATATAAAAACCAACGGGTTGGGCTACTCCAATAGCATAGGCAACCTGTACCAAAACTTCATCAGCTACGCCAGCTGCTACCAGATTTTTTGCAATATGACGTGTTGCATAAGCAGCTGAACGATCCACTTTGGACGAGTCTTTGCCCGAGAAGGCACCGCCACCATGTGCTCCGCGACCACCATAAGTATCTACGATGATTTTTCTGCCTGTAAGTCCGCTGTCGCCATGAGGCCCTCCGATTACAAATTTACCGGTAGGATTTACAAATAATTTGTAATCCTCATTGAATAAGCGTTTTACGTGTTTCGATAGTTTTTTCTTAACCCTTGGAATGAGAATTTCTTTTATGTCCGTTTCAATCTGTCTGAGCATCGCTTCTTCTTCAGCAAAATCATCGTGCTGTGTCGAAATCACGATTGTGTCGATACGTACCGGTTTCCAGTTGTTGGCGTATTCAACGGTAACCTGGGATTTGGAATCCGGACGGAGATATTTCATTTTTTTCCCTTCACGACGGATAGCAGCCAGCTCATGCAACAAAATATGCGACAAATCCATTGTAACCGGCATTAGGTCATCGGTTTCTTTGCAGGCAAAACCAAACATCATACCCTGATCTCCAGCACCCTGCTCTTCGGCACTGGCACGTTCTACACCCTGATTAATATCGGGGGATTGTTCGTGAATGGCCGATAATACTCCACAGGACTTGGAGTCGAACTGATACTCGGCTTTGGTGTATCCGATTTTTTCAATAGTTTGACGTACAGTTTGTTGTACGTCAACATAAGCATTTGTTTTAATTTCACCTGCCACAACAGCCAGCCCGGTTGTAACAAGGGTTTCGCAGGCTACTTTTGAATCGGGGTCGTGGCGAAGAATTTCGTCTAGAATAGCATCAGAAATTTGATCCGAAACCTTATCAGGATGACCTTCGGAAACGGATTCAGAAGTGAATAAATATCCCATTATTCCTTTAATTTGAAAAACTAAATCTACATCAGCTGAAAGTATGATTGGCTGGGGGCTAAATATTGCTTTAGCATTTTTTTCTGTGGTTGCAATCAATCAAATCTTTCCACACCAACGCAGACAAATCATTCTGATTTGCGCTGCAAAATTAGATATTTTTGATGATAATATAAATTTTAGTTCAAAAGTTTTTTATGCGGAAGTAAAAATGATTTTCGGAACAAAAAAGTTCAAAAAAATTTGTTCTCTAATTGAAAAATGCTGTACATTTGCAACTCCAAATTTGAAACGCGGAAATAGCTCAGTTGGTAGAGCACGACC
The DNA here is from genome assembly GCA_028704385.1 of Bacteroidales bacterium. Lineage (GTDB taxonomy): Bacteria > Bacteroidota > Bacteroidia > Bacteroidales > F082 > UBA5536. The sequence goes on from JAQVLA010000007.1 coordinate 59,828, forward strand.
TTGCCAAGGTCGGGGTCGCGAGTTCGAGTCTCGTTTTCCGCTCTGAGTTAAATCCCGAAACGTTTCGGGATTTTTTGTAAACGTTCCTACTCATCAAACCGATGCCCGCCCGAGTGGTGGAATTGGTAGACACGAAGGACTTAAAATCCTTTGGCCATTGCGGCCGTGCCGGTTCGAGCCCGGCCTCGGGTACGGTTTTATTAAAGCTGATAATCAATAGGTTGTCAGCTTTTTTAAGTTTAATTGACAAACTGTTTTGGAAGTTTGGTTGATTGCTGTTGAAACTGATTAATTTTAGTGTATTAAATTCACCTGCTATGGCTAAGAAACAATCTGTATTTCATCATATCAAATCCTATGTGATCATCACATTTGGGTTGCTTGTGATGGCTTTTGGCTGGACAGCTTTTTTGATCCCAAACGAGTTACTCGGAGGTGGAGTGAGTGGTATTGCAACTTTAGTTTACTGGTCCACCGGACTTTCCACAGGTATCACTATTCTGGCTGTTAATGTTGTACTGGTTTTAATTGCGTTAAAAATTCTGGGATTTGGTTTTGGCCTTAAGACCATCTATTCTATACTGGTGCTCTCCTTTTTCTTTTCGATGCTTCAGCTCTATTTCCCTGAGCCTCTTGTTAGTGATAAATTTTTATCGGCAATTGTAGGTGGAATTCTGGGAGGTGCCAGTGTTGGTTTGATTTTCACTCAGGGTGGAAGCACCGGAGGGACGGATATTGTTGCCATGCTTGTAAATAAATACAGGAATATCAGTCCGGGAAAAATCATTTTATTTATTGATGTTTTTATTATTTCCAGCTCTTATCTTATTCTTCAAAGCATCGAAACCCTGGTTTATGGTTTTGTTGTGATGGGTGTGGCCAGTTATACGATTGATTTGGTTTTAACCGGAAACAAACAATCTGTTCAACTATTTATTTTCTCGCGAAATGCGAATGTAATAGCTGACAGAATTGGAAATGAAACTGGCAGGGGTGTCACATTCATCAAAGGAAAAGGTTGGTACACCAAAACCGAACACGACATTTTGATGGTGATTGTTAAGAAAATGGAATCGCACCGATTATTTAAAATTGTAAGAGAAGAGGATCCTGAAGCCTTTGTTTCGCTAAACACCGTGATGGGCGTTTATGGAAAAGGTTTTGACATTATTCGTTAAGCATCATAGCATAAAAAATTTCAGCCTCAACTGAGAAACAATCATGCCAGTCAACATCAGCAAGCACCCCATAAGTGCAATCGGGCTAAGTGTTTCACCAAGGATCAACCAGCCGCCAAAAGCTGCAAAAGCGGCTTCGAGACTGAGAATCAAGGCTGCATGATCAGCTCTTACATTGCGCTGCCCTATTACCTGAAGTGTGTAACCAATCCCAACAGAAGCCATTCCGGCATATAGTAACGGGATCCAGGCTTCACTGATAGTTGAAGCGTTTAATGGTTCGCCAAAAGCCAGGCCTGCTATCAAACTTATCACAGCTGTAAATAAATATTGTGATACAGCCAAGAGCCTGAAATCATATTTCGGACTTAGGTAAGACAGGATAATCAGGTGTAAAGCCCAAAACAAAGCACTTATCAAAACCAGCAGATCACCCGCTTGCATGGAAGCTCCCGGAAATATTGTTAAAAAATACAATCCTGTCAAAGCAAGCATAACTCCAAGCCAGGTTAGCCTGGTTGATTGATTTTTTGAACGAAAACTAAGTAATGGGACAAAAACAATGTAAAGGCTGGTGATAAATCCTGCATTGCCAGCAGTTGTGTATTTTAGTCCAAGCTGCTGGAAAAAAGCAGCAACAAACAATGGGATTCCTGCAAGCAAACCCATGATAAGCGCTGCTTTCGTATTAATCAGTGGTTTAAATATGCCTTTTTGCAACCATAACAGCGGCGTTAAACTCAGTGCGCCCAGCAAGAATCGAATTCCATTAAAAGTAAGTGGTTGCATATATTCCATTCCCTGGCGTTGAGCAACAAAGGCAAACCCCCAAATTAACGAAGCCCCAAACAAGCCCAGATGTCCTGCATTCATTGGCCGATTCATTCCAGTCGAAGTTTTTTCCAGGTTTTTGTCAGCAACCAAAGCGAAACTAATCCAATGATAATGAGGAAAATAGAAGTTAAATATTTTGCGTAAAGCAATTCGCCGATAGCAAATAAGGTGCTATACACAAACAAAACTCCCCAAATCATGGCAAGTATTCCTGTCGGAACGTCCCATTTGAGTCCTTTGGATTTTTCGAGAGATATGCCTTCATTTTCAGCATCAACCACTATTTTTTTCCAGCCTGGTCCGCCTGGCCGGATACGTTTATAAAAGGCGCGTAAAATTTCTTTATCTGCCGGAGGAGTGAGGTAAGTAACAATAAGCCACGAAATGGTGGTAATACCCACACCTGCAAGAATTTTAAAGGTTTCGCCGGGATTGTAACCCCAGAAACGCTCTGCTGCCAAAAACCCAAGTGCTACTATAAAAGAAACAAGCATACCGGTTAGTTCGGTGTAGGCATTGATTCGCCACCAAAACCATCGCAGGATATAAATCAACCCTGTGCCGGCACCAATCTGAAGCAAAATATGAAAAGCCTGTAAAGCATTTTGAAGCATCAATGCCAGTAAAACCGCGAAAAACATAAGAACAGCCGTAGTAATTCTACCGGCGATAACCTGTTGCTGTTGTGTAGCTTCAGGTTTTAGAAAACGAACATAAAAATCATTTACGATATAGGACGACCCCCAATTGAGATGTGATGCAGTTGTGGACATGAAAGCAGCAATTAGTGAAGCCACCACAAGACCAAGAAAGCCATTAGGGAGCCTTTTGAGCATGGCAGGATAAGCCAAATCATGCTGCACATATTGTGGATCGATGTTTGGGAAGGCCTGCTGAAGAGATGCCAGATCAGGGAAAACAATGAGTGAAAGCAAGCCTACAATAATCCATGGCCATGGTCTCATAGCATAATGAAAAAAGTTGAAAAGCAAGGTAGCTCCAATGGCATTTTTTTCATCTTTGGCCGACAACATTCGTTGAGCAATATAGCCACCACCACCTGGTTCTGCACCCGGATACCATACACTCCACCATTGCACTGCCAGTGGAATTATTAATAATGACACAAACATTTCTGTGTTATTAATATCAGGGATGAGATTTAATTGAGGTGCGACTGCAGGATGGGAAAATAGCGTGGCCAGATCGCCAGTTTCTTTGTTTACGAGGATTATGGCTGCCCCGATTGCTCCGGCCATTGCCAGGCTAAACTGAAAGAAGTCGGAGTATAAAATGCTTTTTAAACCACCCAATGCACTATAAAACACAACGATAACAGCAGCAATGATAAGGGTTTGACCTGCTGACCATCCCAGCATCACACCACTGATCTTGATCAGTGCAATTGAAACAGATGCAATAACCATAATATTAAAGAATGCACCTAAATAGATAGCCCGAAATCCCCTAAGAAAAGCTGCCATTTTACCGCTGTACCGAATTTCATAAAACTCCAGATCGGTCAACACTTTAGATCGGTTCCAGAGCTTTGCGTACACAAAAACGGTTAACATTCCGGTGAATAAAAATGCCCACCATAGCCAGTTTCCGCCAACGCCTTTTTGCCTGACAATATCAGTGACAAGATTGGGTGTGTCACACGAAAAGGTGGTTGCTACCATGCTCACGCCCAACAGCCACCAAGGCATGTTACGTCCTGAAAGAAAGAATTCATTATAGCCTCTGCCTGCATTGCGCGAAGCCCATATCCCGATGCTAATGAGCAACACAAAGAAAACTCCGACAATGATCCAGTCGAGTGTGTTTAAATTCATTTTCGTTTGGGTTAATTAGTGATTATTCCGAGCCATTCACGAAGCGTATCGTACACTTTTTCTTGTGTTGCTTCGTCAAAATGACGGATACGAGTGGTGTGTGAACCACCTTGCTTTACAATTTTAAGGGCATCTGTATTACCAGATGGAATTACAGCGGTGGACGACCAGGCATCAAATCCTCCATAGACATAAATAATTTGATTGCCGGATTTTTGAAGGAAACGATTGACTTTTTTATTTAATCCTTTTCGAAATCTTGCTTTTTCACCAAGGGGAAGCCCGTGTTTGAAATCGGGTTTTTTCTGATAATGAATGAGTTTGCCAAAAGGTTTTGTGTCATAGGTGTAAAATCCCATTTCGGTGAGGGCCTGATAAAAAAATGCCTGCATGCCTTCGAGACTTTGATCTGCGAAAAAATCGTAGCCTGTTGCAGCGATCCATGTGTTGAAAATTTCATCATTCGAAACAGTTGTATCCGGAAAATTTTCGCAGGTGTATGGATACCATTGCCAGTAAGCAAAGCCAGTTTCAAGTACATTCAACTCAAAAGCACGATCAATACCACCAGCCCGCTCAAAAGTAAAGCCTCTTTTTGAAGTGGAATCTTTGAATTGATTTCGGAAAAAATCACGATTATTCAAGAGTTTAAACTGTAAATCCAGTAGTTTCTTTCTGCATGTAGCAGTTCCCACAGTGTCCAGGAAATGCTGAACCCTGGGGTCAGCTTCTGAAAAATTAAGTGGAGCAACATAGGCAACAGTTGCAGCAACATCCTTGGGATAGAAATAGCGATAGTAAAGACTTGTTTGACCACCTTTGCTGATGCCGGTTGCAAGCCAGGGTGAGTAATAAATATTTTTGAGTTTGGTGGTGATAGTATGTAAATCATGCGTGGCATTTTCAAGTGTTAAAGCTTTCCAATCCTGGTTTTCAGGCATGCTTTCACTAAAAAACCTGTGTTCAACCACCAATAAATTAGCATCCAGATTTTTCGCTATTTCTTCTTCATAGAATGGGTACAAAGCATAATCAGCATTGTAACCTTCCGTGACTAATACCATAGGTTTATTAACATCGGAATGGCGTAAAATAATACGTTGCTGAAAGCTGCCTTTTTCAGGATTTTTAGGATCAACAGCTTGTTTTAAAAAGAAAACAAAGGCTTCAGCATAACGCTTGTTTTGGATTTGCAGGGTGTCAATTTTTTCAAAACCTAATTCAAGCAGTTTTTCCTTTAGGGGTTGTGCAATTAACTCAGCGTTGAATGCAAAAAGCAGTAACAGGATAAATATTCCTTTAAAAACTTTTCGGGCCATGTGTTTTGGTTTTTTGGTGCAAGTTAGCGGATTCCTTGAAACTTACAGTTATCACTTGATTTTTTGCAAAAATAAGGGCACAAAAACCAAATGTATCAAAGTATAAAAGTAAAAAAGCCCTTTTTTTATTGAATAACAATACATTACACTATAAAGGTACTTAGACGTGTTTGCAACCAAATGTATAATTTACTTTAATTCAGGTTTAATAATTGCCTGATTTGAATGGTATGTGTTTAGCTTTGATTTAAGCGTGATTTAATTAGGCTTTAATACAAGCCTGAAACCATGCCTTTTGCTTTATTTACGCCAACTGTGGCGTTTTTTTTTGCCTATTTATATGATAGCCTATGATGCCATAGAAACAGTACAACCTTTAGCAATTTAAACAGTACTGAAATAAACTTAAAATGACAAAAAACAAATTAGGTGGACACTTAGGTGGACACTTAGGTGGACATTTTACCCTAAAAAACGGGTTTATAATATAGATTTAAGTGATCTGCAATGCAGCGAAACAATTAAAAAACAGCAATACAACCCCCTTTAGTTACCTGAAAAAACAGGTTTAAAATAAATAAAAACAAACATAACACATTGAAAAACAGCGTATAAACGAAATAACGAACTATAAAAGGCTTATTTTACCATAGAGTAGCCAACACACACTTTATATAAGGCAAAACTTCCGTGCAAAAAAAACGCATTAAGGGAGCGGGGCGATATGTGCCCACAATTTTATTATCCGGTTTGCTTATAGCCGTGGCCGTTGTCGTTGTTAGTATCGTTATTGGATAGTTGCAGCTGCAAGTCGTTTATTTTGTCGCTTAGCAGCTCTATGGTTTGTTCCTGGCGTGCTATCAGCTTATCGCGCAAGGCACACTCGCGGCATGGGCCTGGTGGAAGATCGCTCGTGGTAACATGATTTGACCGGGGATCCTTATGGCTCTTTAACATAGATCCTTCACCTGTTATTAACCATGATGGCGATATATTTGGATATGTGGCGATAAATCTTGAAATAATATCTTCGGTTATGCCACTTGGATTCTCAAGAGTTCCTCTAGAAATACTAGTCTTAGCATAAAACTCTCTTTTGCTAAGTCCTGAATTTTCAACAAATTGCAAAATTCTTTGCTTTATTGGCGATATTTTTTGCATTTTTTCTTGCTAATGGCGAAATCCTTTGTATATTTGCACTATTAAAACACTGTAAAAGTACATAAATATGACCAAGCTTGTCAAGAAATTTCCTGAAAATCAGAAAATAGGCAGTCAAATCACTAAGGCTAACCGTCTTCGAATAGCTGCCAAAACCGGATACAGCCAGCGTTACATTCGTGAAATGCTAAGTGGTTGGTGCAAAATGCCAGATAGTGTAAAAGCCGAAGCCGTCAAAATTTTGGAAGAGCGTGCCGAGCTCGACCGCCGCCTGGCCCAACTGGCCAATGCACAGGACAACCCTATCATTAATCAATAAATCAATGAGCATCATGAGTAAACCCAAAATTGCCCACAGAGTTGCTGTTATGGCAGATATAGAAGCTGAATCGAAAGCAGAGCTGATTAAAAAAATCATTCATGAGCTGAGAGAGATACCAAAGAACTTCCTTTCCGGGTCATTTTATCTTGGTGGTGCTGCTGCCACCCGTATCGAGACGCTTGAAAACAATAGCGATCCTTCTGTCGATTAATTCATTCAGTTCCTCATGACAATAAATAGAGTTAAATCCATGGCCTCCTGTAAGTACATACGAAGCTTTTGTGCCGCAAATAGGGCAGTATACGTCATGAGCAAAGTCGAGTTTTTTAATAAAATCATTCATAACACTACATTTTTAAAGGTTAGCACTGCAAATGTAGCAAATCCCGGGGCCGAGCATGAGCGGCTGGATCGAATCAGCCCCCGGGAACCAAATAAAAGTTCACTAAATGGAATACTATAACAATATACTCTGCATGCCGGCACACAGCTACTACCATGTGTATGCTGATGGCCCCGGACAGGGCGATATTGTGGAGTATAACTATGTGAGCTATGCTGCTTATTTAAAGCAAGCCTATAGAGGAACTATTAATGTAGTAAGAGAGGGCAAGGGCGAGGGCAACTATGCGCTGATAGAGCTGGCCAGCATACCGCCAAAATACAGCAAGGCTATCTATGCCGACTATCCCGATCCGGAAAAAATAGCGATGCGCAACCCGCTGCTCGACAGCATTAAAACAGATGGCCTGGCCCTGCAATATTATACCGATTACCGCTATCCGGATGGATCGCCCATACCTACCGAAAGGGTCGATAATATAAAACTCTGGACAAATAACGCTTCAATACTGAATGCTGTGGATATGCACTATCAGCAGCATGTGAGCGCACGAGCCAAGCAAGGCAAGAAGCCTAATAAGATGGCGTTTTTTTCGAACGTGGCCAATGTGCTAAAGAGTGATTTGCTGAAAGCCTGGCCCAATAACCTGCCTACCAACAGGCTCCGGCTCCAGGAAAAGTTTTTTCAATACCGCAAAATAAGCTATGCTGCCTTTATCAAAAAACTAAAAGGCAACAAAAACGCCGAAATCATTGACGACAACCTGCTCAACCTGTTGCGCTATATCTCAACAATGCCTACCCGTCCGTACAATACCAAGGTAGTAGAAATTTACAAGGAATTTATGGCCGGCAAAATAGAGCTTTACGATAAAAAAACAGGCGAGGAGTTTTTGCCGGAGAACTATTTAGACCGCAATGGACAGGTTAAGGTATTTACAGAAAGTGCAGTGTGGACAAAACTGAGCCAACCGGCCAACCAGGTACGCATTGATAAGCTTAGGCTTGGCGGCAAAGACTTTAACGACACCCAGCGGCCACACAGGCATCGGCATAGCCCCTTCTTTAGTTTTAGCAAGATTAGTATGGATGACCGCGACCTGGTATGGAAGGACAGTAACACCATGAAGCGAGTAAAAGCTTACTACTCTTACGATGTAGCCTCTGGCTGCCGTGTTGGATCAGCGTATAGCATGGATAAGGATGAGGCTTTGTTCCTGGACTGTATGCGCGATATGTTTGTGTTTATAGACCGAAACGGCTTTGGCATTCCGATGGAAGTTGAGGTTGAAAATCATCTTGTTAATAAGTTTTTTGTCCAGTTACAGGACATGTTCCCATACCTTACAATTTGTGCACCAGGGAATAGTCAGGAAAAACGTGCCGAACATTTTAACCGCTACGTAAAGTATCAGGTAGAAAAGAATAACCATCCTGGCATTGGCCGTTGGTGGCTCAAAAGCAAGTATAATAGGGTGCCATTGGACAGGGTTGATGACGGCTTTAAGCAACGCATGAAATCTATGGATAAGCTTATAGCCGATGACATAATTGACACGCTGGAATACAACAATTCATTGCACCCCAAGCAGGATGTATATCCCGGAATGACACGCATGCAGGTGCTGGTTGAAAACCTAAACCCAGACCTGCCAAATCTCAACAAACAGTTTATTTATCGCTATATAGGTTTCGAAACAGCTACCAGCATACAACGCAATCAATATGTTTCGGTGCAAAAGATGAAATATATGCTTCCACACCCTAATGTGCTTGAAATGCTGGCTCCAAACAACCGCGAGGTGATGGCCTATTGGATGCCGGATGGCGAGGGCGCAATAAACGAGGTGTATTTGTATCAGAATGGTCAATTTATATGCACATGCGAACGCCTTGAAACATACAACGAGGCCAAAGCAGAGCGTACCGATAAGGATTGGGCGGCAAAAGCAAAACAGGATGCTTATGTAGCCGAGTTTGACAAGTACGTGAACGGTGCGGCAAAAGAATATGCCAAGCTTGAAATAATGAAAAAGCAAACTGTAGCCACCAAGCCGGCACGCATAATAGAACCAAAACCAGCAACTGTTGAACCCGAGGTGGTAACAGACTACGCCCGTAAGGCAATTGATGACTTTTTTAATTAAATACCATTTATATATGATTACTACAGCATTTAAACAGCAAATAATTGCGAAATTAGTTGAGGCAGAAAAGGCCAGCGGGCTTACTGGCAAGCGTTATGCCATAAAAATAGGCATCAACCCGGCACAATGGAGCCGGCTAAAGAATGGCGAACTGGATAATGTGATAGCCGACAGCCGCTTTATCACATTGGCAAGGCTTAATGATTTGCACACAGGCGACAAATTGCCCTGGCGCACGGTTGAAACATCCACCTATAGCTACATACATTCGCTGCTTCACACCTGCCAGCAGGAGCGTATTAGTGTAATGCTATGCGACTTAGCTGATATTGGTAAAACTTATGCCGCCCGCCGCTATGCAAGCGAAAACAAAAATGCTGTGTACATCGATTGTTCACAAGTTAAGAGTAAGCAGCTGTTTGTTCGCGAGTTGGCAAGGCAATTTGGCAGCAACCACACCAGTAAATATTCAGAAGTATATAACGACCTGGTGTATTACCTCAATTCGCTTCAAAGTGTAATCATTATAGTTGATGAGGCAGGCGATTTGCGATACGATGCATTCCTGGAACTAAAAGCATTGTGGAATGCTACAGAAGGCAATATTGGCTGGTTTATGCTTGGTGCCGATGGATTAAAGGCAACCATCAACCGGTCAATTAATAACAAAAAGGTTGGATATACAGAGATATTTCGCCGCTACGGAAGCAAATTCAGGCAGATCACCCCACAAGGCCGCGAAGCCCTGGATGAATTTAAACGAGAACAAGTTGCCCAGGTGATTGAGGCCAATGCGCCAAAAGGCAGTGATGTGCAGAAACTTGTGAAAGCAAGTGGTCACTCCCTAACAAATGCATACAACATGATTCGCGTCATGAATAACCAGGCTGCACAATGAGTAAAAAGGCTGACATAGAATTGAGCCGTGCTTTGTCGGTTGATAATGTGCTTAGTTATAAGTTTACAGGGCTGCCATTTGAGGGCGAAATGCGTGATGTATTTGGAACTCCGGAGCGTGCCGGAAGCTGGATAATCTGGGGGCATTCAGGGAGCGGCAAAACGACCTTTAACATGCAGCTGGCACGCTATATAAGCCAGTTCGAGAAGGTAATATACAACAGTCTTGAAGAGTGGCCAAGCGCAAGTATAGCATCTGCTTACAAGCGTGCAGGCCTGAAACAAGGCGATAAATTAATCATGGTGGGTGAGCCTATGGATTTGTTTGCGATACGTATGCAGCGCAAACGCTCTCCAAACGTGATGATTATCGACAGTGTCAAGTACACAAAATTTCGATGGAGCGATTACGAAAAGTTTTGCAAGTTGTTTCCAAATAAGCTGAAAATATGGGTAGCACACGCAAAAGGAAAAGAACCCAAAGGCGGGCTTGCCGTTGACATTCAATTTGACAGCCATGTAAAAATATACACCGAAGGCTATCGCGCATTTATCACTAGCCGATTTAGTGATAATGGCAGCGGACATTTAGATATATGGCCTGCAGGTGCACGTAAATATTGGGGCGAACTAGAAGAAACCGATTTATAAATTAAAATAGTTATAGCCATGAAAACAAAAACACATTTCACCTACACCTACGATCCCGGATCCTTACGAATCAATATTTTTGAGTTCGGCCAGCTGCGTGGCGGTTTTGTAGGCCAGGCAGCCGAGCGCGAATTTTCGCGCCTGCTCGAGTCCGGAGCCGAAATTAACATTACTGATATGACAGACGACATCCGTAAAGCCAAGGTGCGCCGCCTGCGTGCCATTTGGATCAAACAAGGCATCGACCAGTACAGAGACAGCATTCTGAGCCAGTATGGCGTTAGCAGCACTGCTGATCTGAGCATTGAGAGCCTTAACGAACTGATTGACCAATACACCAACAAAGCCCCTGCCACTGACCATGTGCGCAGGCAGCGGAGCATTATCCTGGACTTGCTTACCAAGCTTGGGATATACAAAAATAATGGCGACTGGGAGCGTGTAAACGCCTACCTGATGCAGCCCCGCATTGCCGGTAAGCTGATATACCAAATGAACAGCGATGAGCTGAACGCCTGCGCTAAACGCCTGAGGGCTATCCTGCTCAAAAAGGATCCGGTTGAACGCGAAATTGAACGTCAAAGCATACTCAACTAAAAAATGGACGATCAACTGAAGCAATTGATGCAACGTGCAGAAGCAGAAAAAGCTGCTGCCATGCGTGGCGACTTTGAGCAACATATGCGCAAGCGCAACCACTTGCTGCTGCAGATAAATAACCTGAAGCAACGCCAGAAGCAAGATAAAAAGCAGGCTGTGCACGATTATAACATATCATTTACCAAAACAATAAACTATGAGTAGTAACCATGAAAGAGTCATCAACATTACCTACGAAGCAGTATGCAAAGACTGCCACGGCGAAGGAGCCATACAAGGTAAGGCCTGCAATCTATGCGGTGCTACCGGCTATGTTGATATTGAAAAACGTGTATTTATCACGGTACGCCCCAGCCAAAGCAGGGAAATGAAAATGAAGTTAGAAACCCTAAAAAAACATTTCAATGGATAAAATAGACCTAAAGGCACTAAGTGCCGCCGAACGTGCCGAGCTGATGCAGCAACTTGCTGAAGAAACAAAACTTGAGCAGGAACGGCTACGCAAAGAAAGAGAAGCCTATGAAGCTATAAAAGACGAGGTGGTGCGCAAAACCTTTGTAATGCTTCAGGAAGCTTCCGATAAACTGCTGGAAGTAAAAGAACAGGTGTATCAAAATTTTGAACAAGTGATGGCTTTAAAGAAAGAGCTATTCAACCTGAGTGATGAACAGCTGTTAACGCAGGGCAGCCACACCTTTACATCAAGCGATGGCGTCATGAGTGTAATAATTGGCAGCAACATTATCGACCGCTGGGACGAAACCGTAAGCGTAGGTATTGAGTTGATCAATAAATGGCTAGACACACTGGCCAGGGACGAAAAAAGTGCCCAGCTGGTGGGAATAGTGCGCGATTTGCTTAAGCCAAACAAAGATGGGGTGCTCAAAGCATCGCGGGTGCTTGATTTGTCGAAACATGCTGATCGCATAGGCGATAAAGAACTCATTAAAGCTGTGAATATCATTCGTGATGCTTACAGACCGGCCAAAACATCCACTTATGTAAAAGCCAAATGCAAAGATGCTACCGACAAGGATCAATACATTCCATTATCAATGAGCGCTGTTTAGCAATGGCAAGCCCCGGAGACGCAAAAAATGGCGGTGCCTACCAGAGGCTCGCGGGTGCAAAACCCGCCTCCAACAGGATAAAGCAGGGTTCGATTCCCTGCGGGGCTACAAAACTTTTATAAACATAAATAAAATGAGCCTTATGAACAAAAAAGTGTACATCATTGGTCCGGTAACCGGGCTGCCTCGTGATGAGGTGCGCGACAATTTTGGCCTGGCAGAGCAGGAGCTTAAGAATATTGGAATGATACCGGTGAACCCTATCAACCTGGTACCTGAAACCAGCGACTGGAACAAAGCCATGCGCATTTGTATAGCTAACCTGGTGCAATGCGACATGGTATTGATTTTGCCTAATCATTTGCATAGCAAAGGAGCTATGATTGAGTTGCAGATAGCCCGTGGTTTGGCCATGCCTGAGCTTAGTATCATAAACAAAAAATCAAAAATGAAATGAGAACATTCACCTTTACAGCTGCCAGCTTCCAGGGCGAAGTGATCATTGAGTTTAACGATGATGGCATTTTGCAAAAATTTGACAGTAGCGGGGCAAATATGAGTGCAGCTCAGCAAAAATTCCTGCTTACCAAACTTCCTATCCATGTGGACGATGTGAAACGTGTGTTGCTTAAAAGCCCTACAGCGGTGTTTACCGAAATTCACCAGGAAGTAAGCTTCGATCAGTTCTGGAATCGATATGACGAGAAGGTAAGAAGCAGTCGTAAACGCTCCGAAAAGGTGTGGAAAAGGCTATCAAAAACCGACAAGCTAAAGGCATACCGCTACATAGCAAAATACGAACAAAGCCTGTATGCCGGAATACCTAAAAAATATGCGGAAACTTATCTCAATGCTGAATTGTGGAACAACTAACATATACTACTATGGACTGGCAACTGATAAGTTTTTTAACTGTATATGGCCTCGTATTTATTGCTTGTATTTACTTGCTTTATAAAGTATTAGATGACTGTTATTATTTTAAACCAACGCCTAAAAAAATGGATCGATATTACCGACAAACAAATGTAAAAACAGAATGCCATGCCTGTTTGGGAAAAGGCTACAAAGATTATAATGAATATCATAACCGACCTGTGCGCTGCTGTTGTTATATATGCAATGGTACGGGTAGCATTAGCACTAAAGAATACATTGATGTTACTGATCAATTACTTGAATTTTCGAAGAAAACAAACACTCCCCTGCCATGACACATACCTTAGATACCTATAACAGGGCGCAGCTTCAAACCAGCTTGTTGCTGGCGATTGCGCATAGCAAAATCAAAGTAAAGGCCAGCAAAGAAGAGCTGCTGGTGCTTAAGAAAACCCTTGAGGCATGGGTTGTATCGCAAAACCTTATGGATGCTGATTTAGAATTAAAAGCATACGTGCAAATTGCAGTTTTGCTGGTTCAAAAACTACAACAGAAGCTTATGAAGCTGGAATCAGAACAAAAAATAAGCTTCGATATACAGCAGGCTTTGATGCTTCAGGTAATGATTAGCGAGCTGCTGATGAACGACAGCCTCGATGCCTATACCGCCAACACCCTCAACCGTATTAATTACCAAATACACAAGCAGGCGTAGCTATGAGCGTGGGCGAAAACACAAAGCGAAAGGCCGAAAAGGTGCGACAGCTGGTTGAGCAGCACTACGAACCAGGGCGGCAAGACAGAAACAAACGCTGGGTGTTTCGCAATGTAGTTGTTAAGATATACCCCATGAGCGAGCGCAATTTTTGGCGGTATATGACCCTTACCAAACCACGAAAAACAGTATCAGAAACTGAAGATCCTTCACAATTAAAATTGTTTTAAAAATGGACGCAAAAAGCCAACTTAAAGTATGCCGTGCAGGCTTTACGATTATCCGCAAAGAAGACGTGCCAAGCCCGCGCATCAAGTATAAAGATGCCCGGCAAACCGACTGGAAAACTCTCCGTAAGTTTGATACCAAAGCAGCCCGCGATAGAGAGTTTAACAAACTGATGGAACTGAACCTTATTATCAATGATTAAAATAAAAGGCTATTGGCAGTATAATGGCCACAAAAGTGAATTTAAACGCTTAAGACTACGCATACATGAAAACAAGCTCGAAACCCTCAGGCAACAGCTGCAGCAAAGCACAGGATGCGACATTATGTTCTACCGCAAAGGCAGATGAAAATTGACTGATAACGTTGGACGGCTTTACGCTGTGCCAACATGAACTACAAATTATTAACCACCGTCACGGCATAGCGTAAAACCGTTTGTTAAATGCAGTGGCGGCAAAACTTAGATAAAGATGATTAGAATTACTCAAGTTCAAAAGAAATATTGGGTTAAAGATTTCAACACGAAATATGATAAAAAGCTCCATTTAGAAGTTCATATCGTTACAACCTACTGGCTGCTGTTCATCCCAATATTTCAGAGAAAAAAGCTGATTAGTAGCAATATGTAGCCATTGCATTTAACGCTCATGTATGTGCCGCCCCAAATGGCATATACAGGGCTGTTATCAGGCTGTTTTTTTTTAATATAAACCGTAATAAACTCAAAAAAAATGATCACAAAAAAACACAATTCAATGCGAAAAGAAGTGATACAACAATTAAACACGGGTGCTCCGCTTACAGCTGAAATGAAACAATACATAGCAGATGTAAAAAGCTTAATTGAGTTTAAAAGTGGGGTCGAAAAGCCTATCGCTATCCAGGTACTCTCTAATCTTTTCAATAAAGGCCTTAAACTCTTCAAACCCCGGAAATACTCCCCCGGGTATCGAAGTCAAAAGAGGGACAAGAGCCTTTTTGACGGGGATTTCATGACGCCTCGGATTTGATGACGTAATCAATACATAATCACCAATAATTTCAGCGGCATCCTTCCACTGATTATTCAGCAAATAAATGCAAGTCTGGTGATAATCAATAAGAAGTTCTTTTTCAGTTGAATTCATAACACTACATTTTTAAAGGTTAGCACTGCAAATGTAAGCCAAACCGGCACGGGCAGCACAACACTGCCCACCGGTTTTTAAAAAAAAACTTGACAACATGGCTAATTATTTCGTATCATTGCGGTGTCAAAGTTTCATCAGTAGGGTAGTAAAGCTGCCCGCACACCGTTTGTAGGGCATTTTTTTATGCCCCCTGCGATATAACGGCAGCCTAACCCCGTGATCCGGTTATAATGGCCGGTTCAAGCCCTACTGAAGGACTTTGACAACGGGAAGTGGGCTGCCGTTTTTTATTAGCCCGCATGTCATAAAATTCAGTAAAATGACTAAATTAAATGAACTGGTTATTGCGCGTAACGGCGACAACCTTTTAATTGATGCCAGGCTATTGCATCAGCAGTTACAAGTTTCATCAAGATTCAACGACTGGATTAAAAACCGGATTAGCGAATTTGGGTTTGAGGAAGGGAATGACTATTTTGTTTACTCAAATTTTAGTAATCAAAAATTGTTTAGATGGGGCGGTAATCGAAGATCAGTTGAGTACAATCTCACCCTCGACATGGCCAAGGAGTTGGCTATGATAGAACGCAACGAGGTAGGCCGCCGGGTGAGGCGTTATTTTATAGCGGTGGAGAATGAAATGCGCGATGCCTACAAAACAGGCCGATTGTTGCCCAAAGGTGTAAAAAGCAGCGAGATAAATGGTCGCAGGTTATATCCTTTTTTGCGGCTGTCGTTAAAACTGGGTTATAGCTCCAGCGGAAGTTTATATTACCGCCGTCATCGTTATCCAAATCATTTTATTAAGCTTGACAAAGTATGGTATTGCACCGAAGAAATGGCTAATATGATGGCCATGCATAAAAGCCTCGATAATCATCGCAAAACCATTAAAGAGATGCAGCCCGTGCTTCCATTGGATTTTGGCGCTCCTATCCTTTTTCAGGAAGGAGGCCGCTTATGAGCAACCAAAGCAAACAGGCCGAGCTTGCTGCCATGCGGCAAGTGGCCGAAAGCCACCGCATACTGCTACACGCCATGCTCACCAATCACGAGGCTTATATGGCACTGTTGCAGGCTGCAGAGGAAACAGGGGGCAATTCGAAGATTCAAGATTCAAAATTCAAAGATTCGAAGATTCAAGATTCAAAATTCAAGGATTCAAAAATGAAGGTGCTGCGCTAAGGGGGCAGCACAACACTGCCTGCCGGTTTTTAAAAAAAAACTTGACAAATTAACAAACTGTTGTATATTTGCCCTTGAGTTTCAATTTTTCTTCAGGGGTAATATCCTGAAACATTTAGTTTAACATATTGCAAAGCTGCTAAGGTGGTGATGACCGAAAGGCATCGCTGGTTTCTCGCCCCGCGAAAAATTGAAACTCACACCTAAGGCGGCTTTGCTTTTTTTATGTACTTAAATTCTTTTACAATGAGTTTCAAAAAGAATGAAAACAACGCAGTAACATACTGCGAACCCATGCGCTTCAATGCAAGCGACAAAAAACTAACCCCACTACTAATCGAAGGTTTGCCCTGGTTTATCGGCAAAGAGGTTTGCGACATCCTTGATATTGCCAATAGCAGGGACGCAATCGGCAGGTTAGATAGTGATGAAAAGCTGGTGTCGGTATTACCGACATCAGGTCAGAAACGGCAAGTTAATCTGGTCAACGAATCCGGACTTTACTCCTTAATTTTCCAAAGTCGAAAGCCGGAGGCGAAGGCATTCAGAAAATGGGTAACGGGCGAGGTGCTGCCCAGCATAAGGCGCACCGGCAGCTATGCAACACCGGCGGCCATGAGGCGGCGCACCCGCGGCGAGCTGGTGAATGCCGAAGTGCTCAACCTGCTGTGGCTAATAGGCGAGAGCCTCAATCGTGGCGATCAGAAAGAAATAGCCATGCAACTTGGTGTTAGCGTACAGGCCATACATAACACGCTCAACGGATACAACCGCAGTCCGCGCATACTTATGGCGCTTTATAGCCGTGCACGGTCAAACCGCGAGGAGTTTATGCTTTATCACCAGCCGGCACTGATGGCACAACGCCTGACAGGTGATGCAGATCTACAACCGGGCAACCACCTGCCAGCCGTAAAACTAAGCAACAAACGGGGTGGAGCCCTTGGCAACCAAAATGCAAGGAAGAAAGGAGGCCAGGCATGAGCAACCAACGCAAACAGGCCGAGCTTGCTGCCATGCGGCAAGTGGCCGAAAGCCACCGCATACTGCTACACGCCATGCTCACCAATCACGAGGCTTATATGGCACTGTTGCAGGCTGCAGAGGAAACAGGGGGCAATTCGAAGATTCAAGATTCAAAATTCAAAGATTCGAAGATTCAAGATTCAAAATTCAAGGATTCAAAAATGAAGGTGCTGCGCTAAGGGGGCAGCCGGATAACAAAAAAAAGCCATCCTATTTGGGGTGGCTTTTTGCGTATATGCTAATAAGTTTGCGCAATATGCAAACAAAATGGCGTTTGGTGCAAACTATTTTTTAAGTGCTTTATCAAAATCGACAAACCAAAAAAGCTTCCTGATCAGCTTATCGGTGGCGGCTACCTTGCCCACGTAATACCAGGCGTGGCCACGATAAATATTGATAGTGATGTTGTAGCCCGGGCCAAGCAAAATAATGGCTGTGGCGGCGGCACAGAGGTTAAAATTGACCATGTAAACAAGCACTATCACCATGAGACGCAGCCAGAACCCGATAGTGTGCCATTGTTTTGATAGCCGGGCCCGTTTTTCGGCTGAATGGTTGCCGTGCATATAGGCTTCCTGCATGCCTTCGCGCAGCAGTATAAACATGATAAGCAAAAACAGCAGGCCGTACAACACAAAGAGTATTGCCGTTTGATTGGCAAATAAGTTTTGGATGTTCATGGTTTGCGGGTTATTACATTTCGATAACTACTGCAGCTTGCACTTTGTGCTGGGTTTTAGCAGCCGAAACATCGGTGGCCATGGTGCTGTATTGCTCGGTGCTGTGCATCAGCTCATCAAAATTGGTGTCGGTGGTGCTTTGCAGGGCTGTAAACGAGCCAAAGTTTTCGCCTTTAAAACCATGCAGGCAAAGGTTGATGGTATCGAGCAGTTCAAAAAAGCGCAAAGCATCATCGGTATAAGCCTGGTCGGGTCGTGTAGGCCATTTGCGGGCTGTTACCACATGCAGGTTAATAGTGATGTTGGCATCGCGTGTGCCCTGTGCCTGGTGTCGCCAGCTGATGGGCAAAAATTCGATAAACACAGCTGGTGTATCAAATGGCTGCTCTTCGATAAGGTATTCGAGCTGTTGGTTCCACAGGTCGAAGTGTTTGATAACTGCTTTGTCAGTGTCAATTGCATCGGCTACAAAATAGCCGTTTTCGTTTTGCTGGATAAGTTTTAGCTGTGCAATAACAGCTTTCAAGATTTGTTTTCGCATTTTACTTGGGATTTAAAAGTGATTTAATATGGGTTTCAATAAGTTTAAAATTACGATCGGCCACTTGTTTCACAATTACGTCAACCTGTGGGTGATGGCCAATAAACTGCCGTTGAGGGATTGTTATTTTGCTCCCAGTTTTCATCAGGGCGAGTGCTTTATAAAACTCGGCTTCCTCATTATAACGCAATGATGCCCTGGTTATGCCACCGCTTTTTTTTAGTTTTACCTTTCCGCTGGCTTCGTAGTATTTAGCCCAAAAAAAGCGTTTCATTTTGGCGGTAACGGTTATGGTTCCGCCCATGTTATGTATAGCAGCATAGGGCAGGCTGCTGCTGAAGTTAACGGAGTTTTTGCCTGTTGTTGCCTTAATAGAACCGCGAAGTCCGCCACCACCACGCACGGTAAGTAGTGAGCCTTTGCGGCCAAAATTGCGATCCTTCCAGGCCGGATCGGTAAAAAAAGATTTTCGCTCGAAGTTACGGTCAAACTCATCGAGGAGTTCCACGCGCAGATCGGCCAGCATTTTTTTTACAAAGTCGTGTTTCATATGGCATTTACCAGCTTTCGTTTTGCACGTTGAAGCTTGGGCAGGCTTTGTTGGCAAACTCGTTGTGGCCATGAATGCTTGCACCCGGGTAAAGGCTTCGCAGCTCTGCAACAAGAGTTTTGAGTGCTCGTTTTTGGGCAGGTGTTCGGGTGTCCTTTGGTTTGCTGTTGGCAGCATCCATGCCACCCACATAGCAAATGCCAATGGAGTTGGCATTGTGGCCCTGGGTGTGTGCACCGGCCAATTCAATGTTACGTCCTTTTTGGATAATGCCATTGATCGAGATGATGTAGTGGTATCCAATTTGGCTGAATCCCCTGGCACGATGCCATCGTTCAATTTCGGCTACCGAAACATCGCGGCCTTGCGGTGTAGCCGAGCAATGAATGATGATTTTGTTAATTTTTCGCATGATACTTGACATTTGGTGGATAATTATATTATTTTTGTGATCTGATAGATGCCGATTATAATACGGGAGGGGATGAAACCCTTTTTAGTTGATTAGTCGGCATCTATTATTTTGTTTATACTGTGTGGGAACTCTAACCCATTTATCACCTCCATGTTAAGCCTGTAAGTTTCATCCTTATATTCAAAGCTGTAATAATTATATTGCGAAACACCTCTTTGTCTTTTACTTTTTAAATTAGCCTCTGATTTTGGTCTGATAGATTCGTTTAAAGTCGCCTGGGTAATTGGTTTAACTCTTTTTAGTATCTCAGGTATTTGTATGGCCATTACTTTTAAGTCGGGGTTTGCCAGATGGGCAGCTATGTTTTTTACATTTTTTCTTAAAAGGATTGCAGATCCTGATATAAGTTTATCAGAATTAATTTTTATACCCTGTTCAGGAATATTTGTTTTTGCCCATTGCTTAATACTGTCATCAACCTTTTTGCGCTCAATTTTTTGAGCATTAATGTAAAGCTCATCAATCGTATTACTCACTTCCTGCTGCACCTTAAAATAAGGGTGGTTTTGCGGGAAAATAACCTTTTGTTTTCCGGGATTAAAGCGAAACATAGCGGCACGGTTCACTCCTTTTTTGTCGATGCGTGTGGTGGCAGTTTCGCCTTTTGCAACAGCTTCAGCACTATTGCTTTTGGCGTACTTATCTGCAAGCACCTGCACCACGGTGCAGCGGCAGTTCCAGTCGAGTGGTGGCATATAGCTATCCCAGAACTTATCGGAAGGTGGCAGGGTAGTATTGTGCAAAGCTTCGTGCGATGCTCTTACTTTTTCGTCTTTTGAGGTTCTAAACTGCAACCAATATTCATCTCCGTCCTTTTCAATATCGTTCCATTTTGCAGCCATTTGCGCTGTTTGTGTGGCAAAGTTGTACTCGGTATTGAGGTAGTTTAAATTGTAGGTTTGGTGCAGCTTAAGCATATCCTGCTTAAAGGTGTTCCAGGGTTTTATGCCGCCGTTTTCGTCGATAAGCATAGTAGAAGCCTGCTTGAGTTCGTGGTAAGCTTTGAGCCCGGAAAACACAAAAACGTTTTTATCCAGGGCTTGTATAAGAGCCGAGGGTATTTCGTGTTTAATACCGGAGGATAAGCCATTTTTTACAGCCTGCGAAAAAACACGGTTAATTTCGTTTACCAGTGCTGCAGGTTTTTCATCGTTTAGGTTTTCGGCATTAAAGCCTTTGTTTTGATGCAGCCATTTGGCAGCAGCATCAAAAATGCGTTTGTTGAGCGATGGTGCTTTTTTATCGGCCAGCTGAAGGTGTCCATGATGATCGTGGTACAAGTCAGAAACGGCTGCATGAAGCCCCGTGTACCACCCGGGGCTTATCCAAAAAAATCGGAAGGGGAAGGTTGCGATTTACCAGTAACAGGGATGTTATATTTTTCGATCCAGTATTTTGGGTCAATATCGTAGCCGCCGTTTATAAGCATTGTTTCAATGTTGATTTGCTCTTGCGGAGTATATTCAACGCTGTTGTCCCATTCAAATCGCATACCGTCAACCGGGAAACCATGCATAACCATGAATGGCAGCAGCCGGTTGTTGATGATGTCGCGCAAAAAGTCGGCGTCACTTTCAACAACATTAGCAAAAACTTCGAGATGCACCTGGCTTTGACTTAGCGAACTTCCGGAGTCGATGGTCATGGTTTGGTTGAGTATTCCTTTGCTCATTTCGCTATTGGCACGGTCGATGCGTTTGTCGTACACATTAAAGGCATCACCGCGCGAGCTTTCTTTGATGTCAATTTCGGTGCCTTCAGGAAATAAACCCCATGCAGCGGCACCCATATCCGACAACATCTTTTCTACCTTGCTTATTTCTTTGGCATCGCGGCTTATTGTTTTGCCAATCCGGATAGGCATTCCAAAGAGTTCGCCAAAGCTGTCCCAAAATGCCAGCATGTTTTTTTTGCTCAAAGCCTGTGGCGATAACTTTAGGAGCAAACCAAGGTCGAATGGATTACCGGCTTCGATACACCAGTTAGCAATTTTGCCCTGGCGATAATTGAGGCCTTTAGCGGGCTCGTCTCCCTGTTCGCGGATAATTACACCAAATTCGGGCAAAACATGTTTACGCGGCACCAGTGCCACGTTATCGAAGCGTTTTTTGCCTGCAATAGTGATCAGGTCGCCAAATTGAATAAGCGAATGACCCCAGTAGCGGCTATCAAGCACCAGTTTGGCAAAGTCTTTAAACCATTCGTTTTCGAGTATTTCGGTTGCTTCCCTATTTTCTTTGCCTGATTTATCTGTGAGGCGGAAGGCTTTTTTAAGCACCATGCCTTTTCTCTGTCCAATAGCACCTGTAAGATGTAAATCAATTTCAACATCTGAATAGACGTCATATAGTTGTGCACGTTGAGGGTTCTCAACGTTAATAGCCATTTGCCAAGCCTGCCTCCAGGTAGCAATATCTTTTTTAGTTAGGTATTGAGTTCGAATGGCCAATTCGATAAGCATTGATTTAACTTTTTCGCGTCCAGCTGCATTTTGCATGGCCAGCATCATTTCGTTGGTGTATTTTTCCATTGCCTTAATTATTAATAATCGTAAGTTGATTTAGGCCATGAGCCATATTTTACTGGTATTCCGCTGTCGGTTCCTGTTTCGGGATTGATAATCGGAGGCAAATCAGGCGAAGCTTTACCAGCTTGTACGGCTTCTAAAAACTCAATTGCTCTTTTATAACGGAGTTCTCTTATTTCGAACCCCATGCGTTTAGGCAGCCATGCTATGAGGTGATAGAGTGCAATATCGGCGGTAATCATTACGAGCTGTGCATTTCTTTCATTACCAGTGGTGGCAAAAGCAGCCTGCATATCATAGCGACCGCGCAGGTAGGCGCTAATTTCTTCAATAGCGTATTTTTCGGCACGCTGGCGATTAGGTTCATCGCTTTGCTGTATGACTTGCAGCGTTTGTTCATCGCTAACAGCTTTGTAATCCTCTGTTGTTAAAAATGACATGGTTAAAGTGTTGTTATATACAGTGCCTTTTTTTCGGCCTGCTGTATGGTGAAACCTTTAATGAATTTACCTCTGGCAATAGCCTCTTTTAGGTCTTTTTTTGCATAAACAACAGGTTTGCCGTTTATAAGCATTACAAAGCACCTGTATTTTGTAAGTCGTGCTATTTTGTTGGCTTTTTTGATGGCTGCTTTCAGCCTGATTTCAAAGATGAAATTTTTGATAATTCTTACCATAAGTTTTTGGATGTTTGACGTTTGCCTATTGTTGGCGTAAAACTTTCAATTCGTGTTCTTTTTTGCAGCAGATAAATTGCTCCTTCATCTGCATCCGGAGCATCATCGTGTGTGCGGCTACCTTTTTCGAAGGCTAATAGTTGCTCGATACCGGTAAGCATGTCGCGGTCGGTTTGCATCTTTTCGTTGTACCATACAAATCCCCTCTCCCAGAGTGGCGACACAGCCTCTATTCGTTGAAACTTATCGGGCTTTTTGCGGTGATCGCCTCTTATGGGTAGTTGATACCCACGGGCATTGCCTTCAACTGTAAATTCATCTAGGATTATATCCTGTAAAAAATTTGCTTCCATCACATAGTCGCAAATCACACCTTCGGGCAATCGTTCATGCAGGTCGTAGAACCACCTTACCATTTCGCTTGTAGAAGCCTGGCGAACAAATGCGGCTATATGATGCAGTTCGTTTCCTGTTTTCCCCCACAACTTAATGGCTTTATAATCGTTTTTTGAGCTGCCTTTAAAAGAAGGATCGCAATAAGCCACCAAGTGTTCGTATTTATTGAGAGCTGGCAGTTTTTTCCAGCGTATCCAATTGTTTTTAAACACTGCTCCTTCGGTGATGGGGTTGTTCATGTATTCCTTCTGAAACGACCGGTATCCCATGAACTGTTCCATTGCTTTCACCTCTTCCGGAGTCCATTTTTCGTTCCAGGTAACATTGCCTTTTTTGTCGTAGATATTGACCTGGCTTACTAAAACACCTTCGGTGGCAGCTATTTTAGCCAGCACACTGTTTTTAGCAATCAGGTTGCCCACCATGATAAACCTGCCACGCCCGCCATCAAGCGCACCAAACAAGGCTTCCTTTACCCAGTCGGTTAGCTTGGATACCCTTGCTTCATTTTCGACCAGTTCGTCATCGTCAAGGTCGTCAATGGCAATGTAATCGGGTCGGTTGTCGCGGTATCTTAATCCGCGAGGGCTTTGACCGCGTCCGCGTGCAAAAAATGCACAGCCATCGGCAGTTACAAACTCGCCTTCCTGCCAGCTTCCGGCATTGTATTGCGGGCCAAAATCGTTAATGTAGCGTTGGTTGTATTGCAGCTCTGCCTGTATATCACTAAGCAGTGTATTGGCGTTGTCCTGGCTCTTGCCTACAAGAACCATTACATTGATTTGACGCTGTTTTTGAGCTTTGAGCCACAGCGGGATGATAATGTCGATGTGGGTTGACTTGGCATGTGCTCTTGCCCATTTAAGAACGGCTTTCAGGTTGGTTGTGTTTTTAATCAGGTTGGCAGTTTTTACATGAAATCTACCCGATTTAACTTTTGCAAAATGCGGAAAGTAGTAATCAACAAAAAAAGCATAATCGTTTCTGGCTCTTTCAATACGAGCTATTTTTATGGCTTCGGGTTCGTTAACGTTAACGGTGGTTTCCTCCTGAACAAGCCGGCAGTGCTCACGCCATTTGGCTAATGCGTTTTTGTCGATTCGTACCATGCTACTTGTTTAATTGTTCGCTGATGTACAAGTCCTGAAACTTATTTATTGCTTTGATCAGTTCCGGGGTAACTTCCGGGTCAACGGTTTGCCTGTATTGCATCCACCTGCCAAAAGCCATAAACACTTCAATAGCATCCACCACATTGGCTTTTTTATCGAGTTTTTCGATGGTTGAAGCAAATTTTGACAGCTTATCGCCCAAGGCAGCAAGCAACTTAGGATCTTTGGTATTGTTCACCTCGTCCAGCAGGTTGTTAATCGACCGCAACAGCTTATTAACGAGCTCTGGCCGGGTGATCGTGGCTGCTGCCCTTAAGGCTTCCCAATCACCAGCCTTAACCCATTTGTTTATGGTTACGGTTGAAAAGCCTGTTTTTTCGGCTATTACATTCTGCGCCTCGCCCTGCATAAATAAGATGCGGGCAAATTCTTTTTTTGAATCGTTGTTAGATTTGGCCATACTGTTATAATGTCATTAAGAATTTTGTACAAAAATGCATAGATAATTGGGTGTTATAAAAATAGAACTGACAACATGGCAGCATTAATTGATAATAAAATGTAGTGTGTTTTTCTTTGCATAACAAAACCTAATGAAATGGGATATGAAGTTGTAATAAGCAACAGCAAGCTTAACAGTTATAAAACCCGTGTGCTTACAGCGGGAATTGATACCACGCAATTTAAGCGAAATCCATTATTGCTATGGATGCACCAGCGGCCTACAAAAGGCAGCCAGGATGAAGTATTGCCAATTGGTATCGTTGAAAATTTACGGGTAGAGGATGATCAATTGCTCGGAAATTTAAAGTTTGACGAAACTGATCCATTTGCCCTTCGCATCAAGGCAAAATGGGACGCAGGGATCCTTAAAATGGTAAGTCCAGGTATTGACATAGTAGAGCAAACAGATGATAAAGCACTACTGCTTCCGGGACAATTACGAATGACCGTAAGTAAATCGATATTACGCGAAGTGAGCGTGGTTGATATTGGTGCCAATGACGATGCCCTGGCACTATACAGTGAAGGAATAAAACTAAACCTATCCGCAGGTGAAAGCGGGAATACTCTCAAATTTATTCATCAATCCTTTAACATGAAAACAATTGCATTAAAACTTGGTTTGCCGGAAACGGCAACCGAAAACGAGGTTTTGCAAACCATCACCACATTGCAGGCTAATGGTCAAAAACTGGCTAAACTGGAATCTGAAATGTTGGTAATGAAGAAGAAAAACATCGAGAAATTGGTTGACCAGGCTATCGCGCTCAAGCGGATCACTGCCGACCAGCGCGACCATTTTATCAAGCTTGGCGAAACATCAGGTGATGAAGTGCTGGGCAAAACACTTGAGCTAATTGCTCCGGCCGGCAAACCTACCGACTTTATTAATCCTGGAAATAGCGGTTCTAATCCATCCGCTTACAAAAAGCTTAGTGAAGTGCCAGACAATGTGCGCCTTGATCTGCGCGAAAACAATCGCGAAACTTATACAGCTCTTTACAGGGCTGAATATGGAATTGACCCAGTTTACTAACCAAAATCAAAAAAAATCATAACATGAAAAAGTTTCTTATTTTATTTATGGCCCTGATGAGCAATATGCTTATTGGCGCAACAGTGGCCGGAGCGGTTGGCCTAAACCCCTTGTTGGGATCCGCAGTATTGACAAGTGGGGCAGTAGCTATTGGCCAGTTAGACCTGGCAGGATCGCTTAGGGCAGGCATTTATACAGAGGTATGGACAGGAGAAATGATTAAAGCTTTCCGAAATTCAGTTGAAAGTATCGGGTGGCTGGCGCGAATAAGGGATTATAGCCAGTATGCAGAAAATGATCTGATTCACTTTGTTGACATTGGCGGAGACCCGGATGTATTGGTAAATAATACAACTTATCCCATCGATGTGCAGGATTTGACCGATGCAGACAAAGCTATTGCTCTGGATAAATACCAAACTAAAGCTACACGAATAACAGATGACGAATTATACGCAATTAGCTACGATAAAATGGGCAGTGTAATTGAGCGCCACCGCGAGAGCATTGATAGCACAAAATACTCAAGAGCCATCCATGCACTTGCTCCCGCAGGTCATACATCAGCTACACCGGTTCTGTTAACAACTGGATCTGCCAGTCCTGATGGTGGCCGGAAAATGCTAACACGTGCTGACATTATCAACCTGAAGAAAGCATATGATAAATTGAAGGTGCCGTCAGCTGGCAGGATATTAGTCCTTAATCCGGATCATGTGGCTGATTTGTTATTGGTTGATCAAAAATTTGCCGATCAATATTACAATTACACATCGGGCAAAATTGCTAATATGTATGGTTTTGAGGTGTATGAGTTTGTAGATAACCCCTATTTCAAGCAAAATAAGACAAAGGTTGCTTACGGAGCAGTGCCCGGAGTGGGTGAGTATATGGCTAGTGTTTCATTCTTTGCCCCACGCATGATGAAGGTTACTGGTAGCACTAAATCCTATCTATCAGCAGCTAAAGACAATCCAACTACGCAGGAAAACCTTGCCAACTTCAGACATTACTTTATTGCGTTGCCGCTTAAAAATGAAGCCATTGGAGCACTCGTTTCGGCTACTGCATAATTGAATACTGATAATTTATTGTTGAAGGTTAATCGGATGTGTTAACCTTCAACAATCTTAAAAATAACAGAGATGACGGTTGAAATTATAAGCATCATATTGAACGCTGTGCTTGCAAGCGGCTTCATAGTGACCCTGGTTACTTTAAAAGCTCAACGCAAAAAAGCCGGCACCGAAGCCTCGCAGGCCGAAGTTGATTTGGTTGCTTCGAGCGTAAAAAGCATGATCGAAAGCCAGAAAGCTCTTATGTTACACAATCAGGAGCTTATAGAGGCACTAACAGCAAGTCGAAGAGAAAACCAGCAACTAAGTGATAAGATTGATGAGTTGGAGAAAAAGATCAACTCCATGCTGGCAACAAACCGTCAGATCGTTAATTTGCTTAAAAAGCTAAAAGTCGATGAATCGTACATTAAACTAATTGAAAAAGATGCGTAATCTTTTGATAATATTAATAGTTGTGCTTATAGGCGGTTGCTCTAGCTCTAAAAAAGTTGGGCATTCGGTTTATGATTCGATCACTGTCGATAAAACTACCATACAGCAAGATACAGTAATTCAAATTGCTGCGGATACAAGCTTGTATCAGGCTCTTGTAACATGTGACAGCCTGGGAAGAGCTTATTTAAGCGAAATAGAAACATTAAATAAAGGCAAACGTTCATCACTCATACAGCCAACGCTCACACCATTGCCGTTTGGCAGCTTATTGAGCCTCGGCTGCACTTGTGATTCAATGGCTATATACCTGGCCATGCACCGTATCACTGAAAGGATACATCAAACAAAAAGTAAAAGTGAGGTAGTAACGGTTGAAGTAAACAAACTCAACTGGTGGCAGCAAACCCAGGTATATGGGTTTCGTGTGCTGGCGGCCTTGCTTGGATTATTCATTCTCATTAAAACCATAAAACATGTCTAAGAAAAAAACACCGCCCATTGAGGCAACCTCAGATCAGCTGCCTAATCAGAAAGATCAAGTGGCTAAAATAGCACCAAAGTTCGTGTCAATTGCTAAAAAAGTATTTGACACCGGCACTTATTCAGAACTTCATATAACGGCAGATGGCACTTGCTTTACGCAAATAAATAATGCTCAAATGCATGCCGCCAGCCTGAAGCAGCCGGAAATTGTATCAATTAAAAGAGAGGAGATAAAATAATGCTACCACGTGTAATTATCAATTTTGCCAACGCATCCCTCGGACGGGTTACACCCAGCCCCGATGGCGTGTTTGGACTGCTCGCGACAGGGGTGTCAGTAGTCAATACTTTTAACCTGCTAACCAGCTACCTGGTACGATCAATGGACGATGTTACAAAAGGACTCGGCATTACAACCGAAAACAATCCTGGACTTTATAAAGTGCTAAGCGAATTTTATGCAGAGGCTGGTGATGGCACTGAGCTTTGGCTGCGTGCATTTGCCGATACGGTAACGATGACACAGATGGTTGACAGCTCTATTGAAGCCAATGCAAAGGCACTGCTACAAGATGCCGGAGGCAGAATAAGAGCTTTGTTTGTGCATCGTACACCTCCTGTAGGTTATACAGAAGAAGTAACTTCTGGATATGATGCTGATGTTACAACAGCTATAACAAAGGCTCAAACATTAGGCGAATATGCTACAAATAGTTTGAAAGCTCCAATTTTTGTTGTCATCAGCGGATTGTATTTCCAGGGATCTACTACAGTGGATTTAAGGGAAATGACAAATAACAGGGTAGCTGTAATGATTGGTGATACAGTGCCTGGTGATGGATGTGCTATTGGAGTGCTGGCAGGAAGACTTGCAAAAGATCCTGTTCACCGCAATTGTGGTCGTGTACGCAGTGGAGCTCTTAAGCCAACAGTTGCATATGTAGGTAGTACTAAGGTTGACACCGCCGACATAACCAGTCTGCATGATAAAGGATACATTACCTTCAGGAAACATGTAGGCCGTGCCGGTTACTTCTTTACCGATGATCCGCTGGCTACCCTGCCCACCGACGACTACAACGGAATTGCAGTACGCCGGGTAATTGATAAAGCCTACCGGCTGGCTTATGGTGTAATGCTGGATGAAACCCTGGAAGAGATAACCGTGAATGATGCCGGACAGGTAAGCATAAGCTATGCAAAAAGCGTGGAAAACCGCGTGGAAAACGCAATTGTAAATTCGATGACCGCCAATGGCGAGCTAGGCAATGACCCTGACGACCAAAACGACACCGCCGTGGAGTGCCTGGTAGATACCGATCAAAACGTGGTGAGCACCGGAAAGTTGGTGGTAGGACTGCGTATTAAACCAGTTGGCTATGCCAAATACATCGAGGTTGAGCTTGGATTTAAAACCATAACACAATAAGCAAATGATTGATACAAAACAATATGAGTGGAGCGATGTAACCCTCGAAATGGGTGGCCGCATCGTAACCGGATGCCGGGGCATAAAGTACAACACCAAGATGGAAAAGGAGCCGGTGTATGCCAAAGGCAACGAACCCCAACACATACAACGCGGTAACCGCACCTACGAGGGCGAAATAACCCTGTTGCAAAGCGAACTTGAAACCCTGCGCCTACTTGGCAAGGGCAGCGTGGTAGATTTGCGTATGGATGCTGTGGTGGTATATGGCAACCCCTCAAAAGGCGACATTATCACTGTTGATAAAATTCGCGGTTTAGAATTTACCGAAGACCCCAAAGAGTTTAAACAAGGTGATAAGTTCATGGAGATTACCCTGCCATTTATTGCCTTGCGTATCGAAAACCAAAAACCATAAACAATGAGCGAATTAAAAGGACAGGCCACTCCTGAACAAATTGAAGCCTGGAAAAAAAAGCACGGAAAAGTATTTGCCGTTAAAGTAGATGGTCATATCGGCTATTTAAAAAAACCCGACCGCAGAATCCTATCTTATGCCACCCTGGCCGGATCAACTGACCCTATCAAGTTTAACGAAACAATGTTAAACAACTGCTGGCTTGGAGGCAGCGAAGCTATTAAAACCGACGACGACCTGTTTTTGGGCGTATCGGGCAAGCTGGCCGAACTTATCCAGGTAAAAGAAGCCGAACTGGTAAACTTATAAAGTCGGCAGAAGTTAACGATCGGGATTTTGTGCGGGTAGTAGATGCCCAGTTACGTTACTACCTTCACATTTCCGATCCTGACCGACTGAGCGATGAAGACTGGGCTATGCGCATAAAAGAATTGGAGTGGATTAGAAAAAAAGAGGCCGAGGCGAATAGGGGTTAAAAATCGAAATCATTGTTTTTTGAAAAGCCATATTTTATCATCCAGATTATAAATGAAAGTATAGCTAAGGCAAACACTCCAGTAACGAGATAAGATAAAATGAGTTTTAACATGATTGTTATTTTTTGCATTGCAAATATAAGCTAAAATGAGTACTACTGTCAATTATAGCTTTAACATAGTTGGTAATGCCGCGGTTGTATTAAACAATATCACCGGTGGCATCGACAAAATGAATACATCTGTTAAAAAAAGTGCAGGGTTATTTCAGAATCTGAGTGCAAAAATAATTGTGTTTAACCAGGCCTCAGAGCTGCTACAAAACTTCAATAACAGCCTTATGAACGGGGCGGAGGCCGGCCTTGAGCTGGATAAATCTCTGGCTGATTTATCTGCTATATCGGGGCTCACAGGCGACAAATTGAAAGAAGTTGAAGGATATGCACGACAATCTGCCAAGGCCTTTGGAGGTAGCGCAGCTCAAGGTGTAGAGAGTTATAAGCTCATTCTTTCGCAGTTAGCTCCTGAGATCGCTGAAGTGCCTAGTGCCCTCTCTGCCATGGGGAAACATGTGAATGTGTTGAGTAAAACAATGGGAGGTAATGCAACTGCTGCAGCTGAAGTGCTAACCACCGCCATGAATCAATACCAGGTTTCACTAGATGACCCAACAAGAGCGTCTGAGAAGATGGCTGAAATGATGAACGTAATGGCAGCTGCTGCTGCTGTAGGTAGTGCGGAGTTACCAGCAATTAAACAAGCTCTTGAGCAATCTGGTATGGCGGCAAAGATGAGTGGTGTATCATTTGAGGAGCTAAATGCTTCTATACAAGTATTAGATAAAGCAGGCAAAAAAGGAGCTGAAGGTGGAGTTGCAATTCGAAATGCACTTAGCATTTTAGGCCAGGGCAGGTTTATGCCAAAGAAAACAGCTGATGCCCTGATGAGTGCCGGAATTGATGTTGAAGCACTCGGAGACAAAAGCCTAACACTTGCTACACGTTTGAAAATGCTGCAACCGGTGATGAACGATAGCGCATTGATTGGCGAGATATTTGGCAGAGAAAACTCAAATGCCGGTACGGCTTTAATTGCCGGGGTAAGCAAAATAGAGGAATATACAAAGGCAGTAAGAGGTACACAAACAGCAACTGAGCAAGCTAATATAGTGATGGAAAGCCAAAGCGAAAAGCTTGCACGGGTAAAAGCGGCTTTTGATAATGTAAAAATATCAATGTTTAACGCTCTTGGCGGCGCGTTACCCTACCTTCAGGTTTCAATGGAAATATTGGTTCCTTTAAGTCAATCTATTCCGCTATTTTCTGCACTTGGAAGTGCGATTGCTTATGTAACCAATGCAGAAAAAATGAAAGCTTTGTGGGATGGCGTGTTAGCAACTAAAACAACAATACTAACAGGCGTTACATGGTTGTGGAATGCTGCATTAGCGGCAAATCCTATATTGTGGGTAGTGTTAGGAATAGGTGCATTAGTAGCAGCATTAGTACTCGCCTGGAATAAACTCGACTGGTTTAGGGGTGGCGTTATGGCTGCCTGGGAAAGTATTAAACAGTTTGGCATCATCCTAAAAGACTTTGTAATTGACCGCATCAAAGGCATTATCAGTGGTATTGCAGGCATCGGCGGCGCGTTGGTAAAACTGTTTAAAGGCGACTTTACCGGAGCATGGCAAACAGCCAAACAGGCTGCCGGCGACCTTATTGGCATTGATGCCGTTAAGAATTCTGTGGGCAAAGCCAAAGATGCCGGTAAGGAGATTGCCGGAGCTTACCAGGAAGGTGTAAAACAGGTAGCCTATAAAAAACAAGCTGCAGGGCTCAAAAATGGTATTGATGTTCCTGTTATTCCAGGAACCTCCACCGTGCCCGGTGCAGGAACTTCTCCTGATAATCCAGTAGCACCCACCACCAAAGCTATTGCCGAAGGTGGAACCCGCAACACCACTCTGACTATTAACCTAAACAATCTGGTCGAAAACATTCATTTTAGTGGCAATATGAAAGAAAATGCTAACAATCTGCAAGCCCAGGTAGAAGAAACCCTGTTACGAGTTATCAACATAGCCAAAGCCACTGCCTGATGGATAAAGTAATTGCCACCGGATTTAACTTGCCGCCTTTCTTTTTAAAAGATAAGGTGGTGATAATTAACTACAATTCTGAAAGCAAACAAATGTCTGTTGCTTCTGATTTTTCAGGCATACGCTCGCAGTATCCGCTTACATTTTTAAGCAATGCAAGTGTTAGCCGCGACTTTGTGTTTCCGATCGACCCTTTTATCAACCTGAGCTTTAAAAACATCATCACACGCCGCCGCGTAGCCAAAGGCAGCAACCGTGGAACCATTAAAGAACGTTGGACACAGGATGATGTGGAAATCACCATCTCGGGCATACTCATAAACCCAACAGGAGCATATCCCGAAGAAGTAGATCGACTGGTAGAATTTTTTGAAGCTCGCCAGGCCATCGATGTTACCAGCCCCCTGCTTAACCAGCATTCAATATTCAGCATTGTAATTGAAAGCCTCGATTTGCCACATACAAAGGGTTTGGAAAATCAGGCATTCACCATCAAAGCTTATAGCGATGACGTGTTTGAACTCTTGCAAAAGCAGACCACAAATGAACTATAACCAAAGCTGGCATATTACTTTAGGAAGCTATGAGCTGCTGCTTATCGAAAGTGTGGAGATTACACGTTCTGTATTGCAGCTAAGCGATACAGCTACGATTGTACTACCCGGTACGGTGTTCAACAAGGCAATCGAAATAGAAAAAAAGATAGCCCGAGGCGATGCTGTTACAATTAAGCTTGGTTACGATGACCAATTTACTAGTGAATTTACTGGATACATCGACAGTATTGCTACTGATGACGAAAATATCAAGATCAATTGCGAAGACAGTCTTTTTTTGCTTAAAAAACCTGTTGCCAACAAACAATTTGCCAATCCCGACTTAAACACCCTGCTAAAATACGTGCTTGCCGACTGGCCAAACATGCAGATAGCCTGTGACTACTCCTTCAGCTACGAAACCTACACCATACGCAATGCCACAGCCTATCAGGTTATTAAGAAAATACAGGAAGAAACCAAAGCCAACATCTACCTAAAAGGCAATACCCTACACGTGCATCCACAATACAGCGAACTGTTTGGCGAAGTGGAATACAGCTTTCAGCAAAATATCGAAAGCAGCGATCTGGCTTACAAAAATGCCAACGACCGCATCGTGCTTATAACAGTAGAAGGCAAAGGAAATGATGGGAAGGTGATTAAAGCAACCGCAGGCCAAACCGGAGGAGATACCGAAACAATAAAAATTGACGGTGTAAGCTCATTGGCAAGTCTGCAAACTATGGCCGACAACCGGCTGAAGCAGAAAAGCTACACCGGATACTCGGGTAGTATAACCGGCTGGCTAATACCCTACGTTGATGCAGGTTACAAAGCTACTATTACGGATTCCGAATATGATTATAAAAGTGGCTCTTATTACGTGACCGAAGTGGTTACAACATTTAGTAAGGAAGGTGGCAAGCGCAATATAAAAATAGGGTTAAAGATATGAGCAAGGCCGTACAAATAAAAGAAGCCATCCAACAGATGATCCAGACCGGTACAACCCTGTGGCTGTTTACCGCAGAAATTACCGCCGTGCAGCAAAATACCGTTACGGTAAAATATACCGATTTGGAACTTAATAATGTGAAGCTGTACAGCATACTAACACCGGGCAACCTGCTTTGCAAACCAAAAACCGGAAGCATGGCCACCATTGCCGACCTGAGCGGGGGAAAGCTGCGTGATCTGGTACTGCTAAAGGCTGATGAACTGCAGCAGATTATTTTCGACGAAAATGGCCTGTACATTGATATTGATACTACAACAGGACTTATCGAGATAAAAAACAATAACCAGAGCCTCAAAGGTCTTTTAAATGATCTGGCCGATATTATTAAAAGCCTCAAGGTAAACGTGCTGGCACCCAATGCCCCGAGCGGCTCTGTAACACCCGATACTTTATTGAAAGTTACACAGTTTGAAACAGCCTTGCAACAGCTTTTAAAGTAAATTGAAATGACGATTAAACACGACATATTACTGGATGAAAATTATGATCTTATCATAAATGATGGCGATTTTACATTGGATGAATCATTGAATCAAAATGTAGCATTGCTTTTAAAATCACAACCTGGTGACTTTAAACATAGTCCTTTCGCAGGAGTTGATGCAGAGGCTTATCTCAACGATAGCAATCCTAATGAATTATTTAAAAATATCCGTCAAAATCTTAAAAGTGATGGTATAAGAGTAATGAAACTGAAGGTAACAGATGATAATTTAGAAATAAACGCCGAATATGTATAAAATAACCGTACAACCCTTCCAATCCCTCCTCGACATCGCTATCCAGGAATACAAAACCGTTCGTGGCGTTTATACACTGTTGGCTTATAACCAGGATAAGCTGCACAGCATAACGCAGGATCTGGAACCCGGCATGGTGCTCGAGGTGCATCCAATTGTAACCAACTGGCGTGGCCTTATTAAGTCTCCCATCAGGATGCAATTCTACGAATCGGAGTGGAAGGATACCGTATGCCTGCAGATCATTGCCGGTTCTTTCAGCTCGGCCTGGAGCGGTGTGGTGTGCCGCCAGCAACTCCCGGCAAGCTTCACAAGTGCCTGGAGCGGAAATGTATGCGTGCAGGCTGCTGACAGCTATGGCCATGGCTGGCAAAATACAGTGTGTGTGTCCAGGCTCGATTTTCAGTTTAGCATCCAATGGTCAGATAACATATGCGTGCAAACGGTAGCTGATCTGTTCACCGCGCTGTGGGTAGGTAATGTATGCGTACAAACAGCTGCAGATGTTTACAGCTCCGGCTGGAATAATAATGTATGCGTTCAGGAACCAGCGGATATGTTCACCGCGCTGTGGGTAGGTAATGTATGCGTACAAACACCGGCAGACGTATTCAGCCACTTTTGGGGTGTAACTGCATGTGTGCAGGAACCGGCTGCTGAATTCAGTTATCTATGGGGGGTTAGTGTATGCGTGCAGGAACCGGCAGATACTTATACATCGCTATGGCGCGAAACAACATGCGTACAAACACCGGCAGAAGTTTACAGCATAATATGGGATAAAAATATTTGTATTCAAACGCCTGCAGCTGCCTTCAGCATGATCTGGTATGACAAAGAAACAACATGTATTCAACGATTAGACGAATCTTAGTAATAACCTTAAACATTAAATCAAATGTCAAATTACGTTCAAACAGGCGAAGGTCGCCGCACGATTCTCCAGGTAAGCAAAACCGATGCAGATGGTAATACCGTATCAGGTTATCCTGTTCAATATAACATCCTATCGGCATTTACCGATCCGGTAAGCAGTATCAACTATGCCGCAATCACATCAACTGATTATGCAAGGCTTACAAGTACACAATTCAATGCGCGATTGGCAGCATTTGTCAATTACGTAAAGTCGCTTCATGCAGGCATCGAAAACGACATTGCCAGCCTCTCAAGCGGATGTTACGTGGCCGAGAGTCCAACCTGTGTGGTAAATATTGTAGTGCCCGGTGGAGGTGTTGACTAAAATGTCACGTACAATCAATGAAATATATGAGCAAATGCTGTCGGCCAAGCAGGCCGACAGCCGTTTGTCTGGCCTCACGAGCAATAGCCTGGCAGCTATATGGAAGCTATTGCTTTGGGTGGCAGCGGCAGGCATTTGGGTAGTAGAGGAACAGCTTGATATGTTTCGTGCAGAGCTTATGGATCTGCTGGAAAGTAAGAAGCCAGGAACATTGATGTGGTACAGACAGCAGGCACTCAACTACCGGCATGGAGCTGATGTGATGGTGGACGGATACGGTGTATTTTATCACTCAGCTGACGAAACACCAAAGCTGCTGGCCGAATGCAGCGTTCGCGAAAGCGGGAGCGGCTTAGTTATAAAAGTAGCCAAGCTGCTGGGAGCTAAGTTAGCTCCGCTAGATTCCGGTGAATTTGATTCGTTTGTCTATTACATGAGTTTGATCA
This sequence comes from Bacteroidales bacterium, assembly GCA_028704385.1. GTDB lineage: Bacteria > Bacteroidota > Bacteroidia > Bacteroidales > F082 > UBA5536. Next base: position 96,254 of record JAQVLA010000007.1, read on the forward strand.
AATATGCCGGTACTCCCCTGCGATTTATCAACAGCGAGGCCAACAAGCTCAAACTGGAGGCCGTGGTATATTATGATGCCTTATTCCTTAATGCAAACGGGATAAGCCTGCAAAATGGCACACGCACAGTTGACCAGGCTATTGAAGCCTACCTTCAGGAATTGCCTTTCGATGGCCGCCTGCAGGTGAACGATCTGATTGCCGCCATGCGAGCTGTTGAAGGCGTTAAAGATGTTGCCATTAACGGTATTGCGCATCAGTTTGCTGATGAACCATATATGCCGATTGTTACAAGCCACATAGCTGAGAGTGGATATTTTGCCATTGATCCGGATTACCCGCTAAACACGAACATAACCTATCAGGCATATGTATAGCATCAACTGGCAGAAGCTCACACAGGGATTATTACCAAGCTTTATTGGTGATAAACTACTTGCTTATGCCTCAGCAAAGCATAAACCACTTGAGCAATTACATGCCTTATGGCTTAAAATCAGGGATGCATTAATTGCCGAAACAAATCAAACCGGGCAGGTAATAGCGCTTGAGTACCTATTAAATCGCAAGTTTGGCGGAATCACAGATAAGATTCTGGCCTACAAACCTGCAACCTATTTTCACGAAACAGGCCCGGCGCAGGTATTGCCAATTTACATCGAACAAACAGATCCTCTGATCAAGCCTTATCTGTATAACAAGGCCGAGCAAAAGCCTCTGTTTGTGGGTAACAATAACGAAGCTTTTGAAATCTTTTTGATAAACATCAATGATAATTCATTCAGCGATTTTATCGTACACTATCACGTATCGATACAGCTGGACGTAACGCATTTTAAGGCTTTGATCAATAAATACAAACTGGCCGGATTCACTTATAAATTACAACCTTATGAATAAATTAAAGACTACATATGATGGCGGGTTTCCGTTCGTCCTTGATGATATACGATGGATACAAACGGCTAACGAACGGGCATTGGCCAGCCTTGCACGTGCATTGGTAAACTACAGAGGCAAGGAAACGCCTATAATTCTATACGGTGCAGCTGTAAGCAATAATGGAAGTGATACGGTAAATATCAGCGAGGGAGCTTTATACTATAACGCCGAGATATGGTACATACCGGCACATAGTTTTTCAAGCCCCATACCAATGCAGGAGAGTCCATACTGGAACCTGGAGAGTAGCTTCGATCCGGCAGGTGGCAAGATTTTTTACGATGGAGAGATGCGACAAACTTATGAAATAAGGATTGCAAAAGCCGCCATGATTCCAACAGCCAATGCTGAAGTAAGCTTATTATGGGAAAACACAATAAGGCTCGAGGGAATGAGCACCGGCAAAGCAAATTTGTTGCCAAACACCGCAGCTGGTGTAAGTGAGCGTGCTAACCGAACAATTCCCAGCAGGGTAACAAAACAGCAAAATGTCATCCATTTGGATGCCGGGTTTACATTTAACGTAAATGGAACACTTGGCAATCCATGGATAAAACTTACCACACTGCCGGTTGGCTTTCGGCCACTGAGCTATTTGGAGTTTTACGCAGCTGCAACGCATCTATACGAACCTGACAACCCGAACATACTATTCTGTTGCAGAATAGAGGTAAACGGCGATCTGAAGGTAAAATACGTAACACACGACCCCTATTATCAAGGGGTATTATTTATTTCAATAAACACATCATTTAACATTAACATTTAAGATAATGAGCTTAATTTCAAAGGAATTAAACCACGACCTAACTGACGGTAATTACACCTCAGAAGCCATACAGGCAAACGGTCATAACCTTATAGCCAGTGTGCTATTCAGCAATCTGAGCAACGATTCTGCAACTATTGAGTTAGAGCAATCTGTTGACGGTGAAAATTGGGGAACAGTTCCTGACTCTACCAAATCATTAAATGCCGGTCAGCCATCGCACAGCTGGAACGTGATAGGCCTTGTGCGAGGTGCATTTTTGCGCATAAACTTAAAACCGGCAACCTGCACCGGTACATTGTTAACCCTTAAAGTTTTGAGCAATGAGTAATATAGGATCAGTAATGACGATAAACCTGCGTGGTGGTGGTAACTGGCGCACCAGCGGGCTGTGGTACGGCTATGAGGTTGATCTGTCCAGCGGAACCAATCTTGTAACACGCATTGGTAACAGCGACCTGCATCGCAGCCTGCCCATTCAAAATAAAATAGCCAGGTACGTTGAGAATTTGGACGGATCAGTTAATTACTGGTTGCATCCTAACAACAGCCTTGTACGCTGGGACAATGGCCTTCCTGCTAAATTGGATGGAACGGATGGCAACTTAATGTTGCTGAAACCTGCTTACTATTTCAGGGCAGAAGTCGAAGGCACTAAGTACCGTAAGATGTTTAGTGAAGTTCCGTTACCTGGATTCACATTTAAACCAGAAAAACATATTAGCTGGGTTGGAGGTACATTTGACAATATTAATGACCGCGCCGCTGCTGTTTGCTCTCTTGTGTTTGACGATAATGGCGATATTATTCGTGACGGGAATGGATTGCCAACATTTGCCGCGAATGCAGCTCAATTTCGGGGGGGGAGTAATGACCCTGCACTTGACGGCACAATTACAAGTATGTTAGGCCAAATACGCACAAACATTACAAATGCCAATGCAGGGGCTAAAGCAGCTGCAATAGGAGCTCACATTGGAGTGTATAGGGCATTCAGTGAGCTTATGAACCTTATGACGCTGGAATATGCTAATTACGATAGCCAGGAGAGCTTTAACCCAACGCTTGATGAAAATGGATTTGCCCAAGGCGGCATGGGCATGGGTACTTCTGTATCATCAACAGAATGGTATGACTTTAATAGTTACTACGGATTTATCCCGGAAGGCATTACAGCTAAGCTAGGCAACCGCACTGGTGTTGTGGATTATGTGATTAAAGACTGGGGAGGTGCTGGTGTTGATAAAACAGTTCAGGTAAGCAGCTGGCGGGGCTTGGAAAAACCATTTCTTTACAACTGGCTTATGGCGGAAGATCTACTCATACACCATCAAACTGACGCCCAAGGAGGCATTTCAAGAGCTTATGTATGCGATGACCCGGCCTTATTTGGAAAGCCATTATCTGATACTAATCCCGCCGTTCCAGCTGGTTATGTAGAAAGAGCTCGATTGCCTCGTGTCAGCGGCTATGGACTCAAGGAAACCATAAATCTTTATGGTGACACATTGATCAGTGAAATAGGCGGATCTGCTAATACAGGTTTATGTGATTACTACTACTTCCTCTCGTCACCAGACGGGTGGTACCAGCCTTTTCTCGCGGGTTCCGCTAATTATTCCACGTATGGCGGGTCACGGTCTTTGTATACGATTAATCGTCTTTCGTATGCGCATGCGCGTTTTGGGTTTCGCCTGGGTCGTAAATAACGGAGAGCGGTGCGCTGAAAAAAATGAAAAATAAGCTTCTACAGTTTGAGCCTTTTCTCGCGGGTTCCGCTTCTTCCACGTATGGCGGGTCACGGAATTTGAATACGAATAATCGTCTTTCGAATGCGAATGCGAATATTGGGTTTCGCCAAATCGTTTCTTTTTTTGCAAAACTGTACGAGCTTGGCTCTTGCCAAAATAGTGATTTAGTTACCGGTGTTAGTAAGCAATTGAAAGCCCTGGTTTAAAACGACCCAGCATGAAAACAAAGAAAAATTTGTATAAAATAATTGCATCGCGTGAAAACCTAGATTTTGCAGCTAGTAAGGCGGTTTCAGGTAAGCGGTATGGCTTAATAAGGCACTTTCTTTCAAATCGCGAAACACTGCTTGATAAGCTTCATTACACATTAATGTCATGCAGCTATACACCCTCATCCTATCGCGAAATGTATATTTATGAGCCCAAGGAACGTCTGATAAAAATAGCTGCATTTTACCCTGATAGAATCGTGCATCATGCTGTTATGAATGTGGTTGAACCAATTATAAAGCAAACATTCATTCATCACACTTACGCCTGTATAAAAGGCAGAGGAGGCCATAAATGCATCAATGATCTACACAGTGATATGACGCATGATTATGCAAATACACAGTATTGCCTTAAATTTGACATTCGCAAGTTTTATGACAGCATAGATCATGAAATTTTAAAAAGCCTGATCCGGAGGAAAATATCAGATCAAAAAGCCCTTAATTTAATAGACCAAATAATTGAAAGCACTGGCCCTGGAATACCGATAGGCAACTATACCAGTCAGCATTTATCAAACTATTACCTCGCTTATTTTGATCACTATTGTAAGGAGGAATTGAAACTAAAGTATTACTACCGTTACATGGACGATATTGTTGTGTTGGGAAGTAATAAGACTGAATTACACTATATTTTAAATAACATTAAAACATACCTTAAACAACGTTTAAATCTTGAAATAAAAGACAATTGGCAGATATTTCCAATTGATAAGCGGCAAATTGATTTTTGCGGTTACCGTGTGAACCATCATGGTATTATGCTTCGCAAACGGATTCTATATAACTACTTTACAAAGTTACGAAAACACAAAGGCCAATTAACCTCCGAAGATGATTTAAAACATGCTATGCCTAGCCATTATGGATGGCTTAAACACATTAGCGATCAACATCGTAAATTAATAATTCACAATTCATTAAATTCTTAAAAATGGAAAAATTTAAAAAAGACTTGTTTTCAGAAGTTATCCCTGAAACATTCGTGCCGCTTAATGACAAGCAGCAGACCGTGGTTTACAACCACAATGTACGTCCATACACTCAGGATAGCGTTGAGGGCTATTTATACGACAGTTTGATCTGTTTATATCCGCTTACAGCTAACTCTGTTTTCCGTCAGCTAATGACCGAAAAATATGGCTTAGATTACGAACAGAAGTTGCAAAACGAATATACATCAGCTGTTGAAGGCATTGATGAGAGTGCAAGTAAACAACCTTACATTAACTTCTTGAATGAGCGTAAGGCTTTGAAAACAAGTGTAGATAATGACTGCTTAAATAATGGAGTTGCATGAAAGATTTTAAAGATTTTGGCTTTGCAGGCATGATAGACGCTCCATGGGGTTACGATAAGAAGAAACGCACTACGAGTAAAAAGGTAATGAACAAGCACAGAGCAATTCACTTAAGAACTCGCTTACCGGCTTCAAGACGTCCAGGTTGAGTGTACCGATGCCCTCCGGATCATAATGAGTCGTGATACAACTACATCTTTCTTTTATATCGATCCACCTTATTACAACAGCGACTGCGGCCATTACGATGGCTACACAATTGATGACTTTAGGCAATTATTAACAGCTCTTACAAAGCTTGAGGGCAAGTTCTTGCTAAGTAGTTACCCAAGCCCAATTCTTACAGAGTTTACAAAAGCTAATAATTGGTATCAAATAAGTCGTGAGATGAATGTAAGCGTAAATAAGGGAGTTTCAGGAAAGAAAAAAGTAGAAGTGTTTACCGCTAACTATAAATTGTAAATTGCGTCAAAAAATGTACATTTGGTTTTGAAAAAATGTACATTTGGTTTTGGCGATTATAAAAAAAACTTACGTTGTCAGGGAAAAATAAAACCGGCCATTGAATAACAGCCGGTTTTCGTATTAACCAATTTAAAATTATTCGTATTTAAATCCTTTTATTTAGCGGTTTAAAACGATTTTTGTGGTGTAGTTTTGATTTTCTGTTTGCAGGTTCAGAATATACATGCCAACAGGAATTGTGCTTTCCGGAGTCCAGCGAATGGTATTATCTCCGGCACTGAATTCTCGTTCAGAAACAGTTGCAATCACCCGACCTTTAAGATCATAAAGCTTAATGCTGACCATTTCTTTTTCTGTCAGGCTGAAACGAATAGTAGTTTCGTTTTGAACCGGATTTGGTGATATCCGCAGACTTCCTTTCGTTTGATTTTCTGATAATCCAACATGCATACCGGTTTCAAAATAGGTTGACAAAGGTTCGGTAGCTATGCCAGCTTCATTTTCGACAGGTGCAAGTGTCAACGTGTACCAGGTGTAGCTGTTGAGTAATCCTTCAGGTGAAACAACAATTTGTGTTTTTTCCTCATTAATTGTTGCCGTAAATGGGAAGGCATCACCTTCGGTTTCTTCTAACGTAATCAAATCAGCCACATTTTCGTTGGTAATTTCCTCACCACCAACCATATGAACGGGTTCGGAAAGATTAAGTGTGATATCTGCAAAAGTTTCAACTCCTGTTGAGCCGGGAGCTGGATCAAAGTTCACAGTAGCAGGGAAACCAGCTGATTCCTCTGAATAGGCTGCCTGAAAAATTCCTTTGTTAGCATTATCCTGAATAAATACCACCACCATCAGGTCATCCATTTCTTCAACATTTGTTGAAGACATATCGTAGCTGTAGGAAAGTATTGTAGTTTCGTTCGAAGGGATGTCCATGGTTGTTCCATTGGCATCGGGCAGCATTTTCATCATCACATGATGAAATTCTGTTTCGCCGTTGCTGGCAACATTTTCAGTTGTAAGTTTTTCAATAACGACCATATGAACTGTAACATCAAACAAATCAACGTAAGGTGTTAATTGTGCTTCCACACTAATTTCGGAGCCTTCAATGGAATGGATAGCTTCGATGGACACAAATGCAGGATTATCCATCCCGTTGTTGAAAGCATTATTTACTGCACCTGCGCTGGTCGCAACATTTGTGCCTTCAACAAAAAGCATTGGAACAGCATTAACGCCATAATACGTTCTGCGAACACCACCTTCAGCAGTATAATAAGGATCGCCGCTTCCAGGCCAGTTCATCTGGTATTTGACAATGGCGATTTCTTCGCCATGCTGCTCGATAAATGGATTGAAAACACTGTTGTTGAAAGAAGCACAAGGTGCACAGGTTGAACTTGTAAATTCTTCAAAAAGCGGCCTGCGTTGTACGGTTTGCGTGGCAACACCAACAGTCCTGTTAATGGTGTCATTTTCGGGATTTTGATCAAAGTCCTCATTTACATTTGAAACCCAGATTTTAAAATCATGTGTTCCGGGGTCAGCAATAAGTGATTGATCAGCTGTAAAGTTGAAGATCTGATTGGTGTTCAAATTCAAACCAGAAAAGGAAGTAGTATTAACATCACCCTCATCCAATGTCCAGTTAATGTCGAAGGAATTGATCACATTGATACCTTCATTCATTACTTTCCCTTTGATTTCTTGTTCGCCGGTAAAATATGCAGATAAATCAAGGCTTTGCATGCTGGCATCCAACTCCTGACGAACAAACAGTTTGATGTCGTCAATATACCAGTAGTCAACATTATAGAGGTTTCCACTGATGAATATGGAGAATTGAAAATTATTTTCACCTACATCGGAAATTTCAACGGTTTGTAGTGCCGGCCCCACATTTCCTGTTGGCGAAACCTGCCAGGCTACCTGCCATTCACCACCGTCAATTCTTGTGGCCAAGCCAATCGTAACGCCGGTAGCATAATAATCATAAAAATGTCGGAAGTTGAGTGTTACTTCATCATAACCAGTTAAATCGAGGTTTGGTGAAACCAACCTTGATGTACTATTAGTTTGAATATAAGTAAATTTCGCTTCAGGAGAAGAGCCACCGGCATTAGCAGTAGAACTTCTGGACCACTGATTTGGGAAACCCTCAATAGTAAATCCGTTAGGTGGAAAATTACTACTTGAGAAATCTTCCTGAATGAAAGTCTGAGCAAAACTCAGCTGTACTATCAGGAGCGCTGTAAGGAGTGTAAATAAATTTTTCATGGGCATTTTGGTTTTTTGTGATTGTGTGATTAATTGAATTATTACGCAGATCGCAGGCATTTGGCCTGATCAGCGAAAAGATCGATGTATAACAACTGCTTTTGCAGCGATTGTCTTGCGCGATTGAGTTGTGACTTTGATGTATTTACTGAAATTTGGAGTATTTCACTTATTTCTTTGTGGGTATATCCTTCAATAGAATTTAGGCTGAAAACAGTCCGGTATCCAGTGGGTAGTTTTTTAACAAGATTCATTATTTCGTCCTGAACCATTGATGAATAAACATGTTGTTCGCTCACAACGGATTCAGCCTGGTAATTGAGTTCTGTCTCATTTTGATAGATACGTTTTCTCTTGTAAAAATTGAGTGCAGTTGTAATCATGATGCGTCTTATCCATCCTTCGAATGATCCATTAAATTGAAAATCAGACAAATATCTGAATACCTTAATAAAACCATCCTGCATGATATCTTCTGCATCACAGTATGTCTTAGCATAGCGCTGGCAAACCGGCATCATGCGTGAAGCGAACAAATTATATAGCTCTGTCTGAGCTTTGCTATCCTTTTTGAGGCACTGCTGTATAAGTTGTTGCTCGCTCATTGTTCTAAATTACATGGTAAGGGTTACAGTTTTGTTAAAAATTTTCAATTCGTTACAACTTCCTTCCTTTGTGCGCAAATCGTATTTAAATCTTGTTTGTTGTCTAAACAATTGTGAAGCGTCATTAAAACAAAACGAAATTAAAACCTTATAAAATGTAAGCACCTAAAGTTACTACTACAAATCCACTACTTAATTAGGATTTTAAACTTGTTTTGGATAGATATAATTCTACATTTTTGATCATAAAAATCAGAATGTCAAATATATAAAATTTATATTACTTCTACAAAAAGATATTGTAAATTGTTTAATCGAAATGCTTATCGGGGATTAGCATTAAAAAGGAACTCAAAACTCCTGCAGAAAATCGATAATGCTTTGATTTTGATCGAGTTTGAGTCTTTTCCTTAAGCGATAACGTCCCATCTCGACAGCGCGAATGGAAGTGTTGTTAAGGGCAGCAATTTCTTTTGATGAAAGATTCAAACGCAACATGGTGCAGAGTCTTTCTTCGTTTTTGGTAAGATCGGGAAAATGCTGTTTGAGTTTTTTTATGAAACCCAGATTGGTTTGATTTACAGTTTTTTGAAATTCATCCAGCTCTTTTTGTATCTGAAGGTTTTGTTGCACATTTATAAGCAGTTCTTTGATTCTGGATTCACGGTCTTTATCCTGGCTATGGCGAAGATTCTTAAGTTCATTTTTTAATTCGTGTAAAAACTTGTTTTTTTCTCCCAGATGTAAGGCAAAATTTGTCAGCTCGTTTGATTTACTTTTGAGCTCAGCCTGCATAATTTCTTCCCTTGCCTTGTTCAAACTTTCCTTTTGTAGAAGCAACAGTTTGTTTTTCCTGTTTCTGTTTTGAAGCTTTCCATAAGCCAGAACACTGACGATCAAAAGGAGTAAAATTGAAAGCAGAAGCAGCAATTGGCGCGAATCGTTTAATTTTTGTTCGCGTTGTAATAAAGCAATCTCATTGTCTTTCAAGGCTAATTCTTTTTCTTTCAGATCGAGGGCAAATCGGGTCTGTATTTCGTCAAGCTGTTCCGATTTCTTGATGTTAAATAATGAATCTTTAAAATGCGAATGTTGTTTATAATATTTTAGGGCTTCTGTAATATTTCCTTTGCTTTCGTTAGCCTTTGCTAATCCAGCTGTTGCATCACGTAATCCTTCCAAATCTGATGTTTCACGTGCAATCTCAAGGATTTCGTTAAAGGCAAGTATGGCACTATTAAAATCACCGGATTTGTTAAGATGTTGACCTGAAGCACTTAGCGAGGAGATTAATCCTGCTGTATTATTTATTTGTCGATTGATGACAATGCTTTGTTCGAAATAGTTGTTAGCCAGTGTATTATTCCGTTTTTCAGCATAGATCAGTCCGATATTACTCAGGTTGATGGCAAGATTTGTTTGATAGTTATGCTTTTCATTTATTTCAACAGCCTTGTTATAGTATTCTAAGGCTTTATCATATTGATGTTCAAGACGATATATCTCTCCGATGTTATTCAGTGATGCAGCAATGTCTTTTGGATTACCTAACTTTTGTCTGATTTTTAGTGATTCATTAAAATAGTGAAGAGCAGTTTTGTAATCTGCCTGGTAATAAAAAATCCCGCCAATCGAGTTCAATGCAGTTGCCTGTTCTTCTTCGGCTTTACTGTTTCTGGCATATTCCAGAGCTTTGGTAAAATAATGAAGTCCCTGATCATAATCGTAATGGTTTGTAATGTATATATTACCCAGTTTGTTGTATAATTGAGCCAGTTGCGGTTCATCACCGAGCTTTTGATAATGTTTGATACTGATCAGATAATAATTGATTGTTGGTTGATAGTTGTGTTGAATTTCAAAGAGCTCACCCATTACTTTGTTTGAGATTGCGCAGGCTTGCACATTTTGAATCTGATTGGCAAGAGCTAAAGCTTTTTTGCTGTAATACAACGCCTTATCAGGCAAAGTTTCGCTGTAATGAAGTGCCAGTGCGTTTAAAGTCTGAACTTTTTCCAGGTTATCTTTGAGCAGGGTTAGTCTGGCTATCAAACTATCTGAAACAAAGATTTGATCCTCAGCAGTTAAGGGTTTTACCCAAAAAAGTAAAAATCCAGCTATGACTAGTATTTTAATTGGATAAATTGCTGAAGATAATTTCAGATCGGTCAGATTTGAATAGTTCACAATTTTTTATTCATAAGGATCTGTCGTTGGAATAACGTAAAACTCACCTGTTCGAGGATCTTTGTAAAACTTGCTGTAGCCATTAATACTTTCGAGGTTGGCATCAACACTTCCCTTGATAAAAACGGTATTCACCACATCAACTTCGCCCTTTACGTTTATGGCTTCCTCAGTATGAATTGACATGGGGTTAAGTCTTGGAATAATGCCTGCATTTTGTAATACAATTATCCAAATCCCAATGGTGATCAGGATAAGTAAACTTTTGATAAAAGGATAATGCTGTTCCATATAAATGATGATTTGAGTTTAGTTGACAATTATATTACTTACAAAATTACATGATTTTTGCGCATGGAATATTTCCTTGAAATATTGTACGGATACTCTCTGAGTAAAAAAAATAGCAGCCCTTTCGGAACTGCTAATTTTGTAGAGTTTTTTTATTTCAAAACCATCCAGCTATTGGAATTCTGAATGGCCATGGAATGGATATAAGTATTAGCATCAGGCTGATCAGATAATAATAAAATGCCTTTTTCGCTCCCCCGGAAAGGGCAAATAATTTTTTGGACTTGGTGTAACCGATGGTTAAAATGATTATTGCAACTATCATTAAACTAATATGTTCCACCAAATAAAATCTTAAGATGCTATCTTTCATCGCTACCGCATCAAAAACGACTTTTGGGCTGGTGAAATATAAGGCCAAACCAATCAGCAATTGAATATGAGCTAGTATCAGGGTGTACAGACTTATCTTTTTCACGTCAATGTCAGCTTTTCCGAAGGCTTTTCGGCCTAATTGAACCAAGGCCGCAATGAACATGAAAAGCAGCAGCCACCTTAAACCTGAATGACTTTTGAGGAGGATGTTATAAAGCATAAAAGTTGGGTTATTGAAATTTCATAAACCTTTTAAACAAGGTTTTATTAAGAGTGTTCAATCGACAAGTGAATTATGTTGTGAAAAATCGGACAGCGGATGTTTTAAAACTGACATAAACTTCAGATTCAATAGTCAGAGCCAGCTGTTCGAAATCGAACTCAGTGAGGTAGGCAATAAGAAAAATTCCACAATCAATTTCTATTTCGATACCAATAGGGGTTTTTTGGAGCTGTTTTACAAAGCCTTTCAAACAATTTTGGGCACTCGTCCGGGGTGCTTCTTTACTTAAAACAATCTGTTTTTCGTCTATCACCAATTTACCTATGCCCGCATCCAACTTACTTTGGGTGAAAAGCAAAACCCCACGCACTAACACTTTTCGCAATCCATTTTCTGTCTCAGGAAGCAGTTTTGCTTCAAAAAAGTTTTTGAGACCCGACAGCTCTGCGGCAAAAGCTGAAGTTGGATTTTTGAATACTTCCGATGGATTTCCCCATTGAATTAGATGACCTGCCTGCATGATACCGATGGTTTTAGCCATTCTCATTGCTTCTTCATAATCGTGCGTTACATGCAGTATGGTTGTCCCCTGTTTGTTAAGCTCCTTCAGAAGTTTGCGTAAATCCTGACGCAGCAGCACATCCAGGCTCGAAAGAGGTTCGTCCAGTAACAACAACGACGGCTCAGAAGCAAGTGCTCTGGCAAGCATAACACGCTGTGCTTCACCTCCCGAAAGCTGGCCGGGTTTGCGATTCAACAGTTGTGTGAGTTGGAATTGAGAAGCCAGGGCATTTACCTGCTTATTGATCTTTTGTTTACTTTTCCTGTTGATGCGCAAGGCAAAAGCAATATTGGCTTTTACCGAAAGATGTGGAAAAAGCACAGGCTTTTGAAAAACCATCGAAGCCTTGCGTTGTTGCACGGCAAGTTTTGTGATGTTTCTTCCGTCAAGCCACATCTCACCCTGATCAGCTTCCTGAAAGCCACATATCAGTTCGAGCAGCAATGATTTCCCTGAACCACTGGGACCCAACAAAACACAATAATCTCCATGTTTGATACTTAAATCAACAGCTTGCAGTTCGAAACTGCCCAGTTTTTTATGCAAGCCTTTAATTTCGAGCATCGGATTGTCTTTTAGCCAATAACCTTAAACTGATAAAAACGATCAGGCTGATGAGCAAAAAAAGTGCAGCAATGCCTTGTGCAGACTTCAATCCGAAGGCATTAAAACGGTCGAAGATCATTACGGGAGTTACCATGGGATGATAGGCAATGATTACGATAGCACCAAACTCGCTCATGGCTCTGCCAAACATCATCACATATCCGCTCAAAATACCTCTGGCAGCCATTGGAAGGCTAACCAGATAAAAGGTCTGCCACTGACTGGCTCCCAGATTTAAAGCTGCTTTCTCATAAAGACCGGTCTGGGCTTCAAAAGCATCGCGGGAGGCATTATATAAAAATGGAAGACTCACAAAAGCCATTGCAATGGCAATTCCGGCTGGTTGATCAATAAAACTGATACCAAACGATGATGCCCATTGGCCCAGCATACTCTCGCGATTGATTATGCCAAGCAAGGCAATACCAGCAGCCGAATGCGGAATCATCACTGGCAAATCAATAATGGCATTGATGACAGATTTGAACCTAAATTGGCTTCGGGCTATGAGCCAGGCAAAAGGAACAGTGATAAAACCAGCAACTAAAGTAGTACTCATCGCAACTCCAAGTGTACGAAAAATACTTTGGCTAACTTGCTGATCCGAAGCTGCTTCGATCAATCCACTTAGGCCCGGTGCCAAAAGCAGTCGAAGTAGCGGTGCCAGCACAAAAAGCAGCACGATTCCGCTAAAAAAAATGAAAACCAACCGAAGCCAGCTGTGTTTTGTAATCATACAAAATGGTGGTTTTTCGTATGCAATGTTACGAAAAACCACCTTATCATTTAACTTGGTTTTATAATCCTATTGCAGTTTTCACAGCTTTTGGAACTGCTTCTTTATGCACCAGGATGCTAATGGTCTTATAAGCCACAAAAGCCTCAGAGGCAAAGAAATAGCCTTCATACACATGATCTTCAGTACCCCAGGAATTTTTTACCTTGTAATATTTATTTCCTTTCTGATCTTTGGCAATACCTACAATGAGCATCAGGTGATCATCGGTGGTTTCGTAGTTGTTGAAAGATGTCTGGCGCAATTCAGCTGTGATTTCTTTTTCCTGAACGAGGTCTTCAAAAGCAAACAATTTCTTTTCTCTTTCCTTTTTGCTCAAACCTGCAAGACTGTCCATGATGGCTCCCATAAATTTTGAAGGTTCGTCTTCGGGCACAATGGCAACACCATTTTTCCATGAAAAACCTTTGTCGCTCACATCAGCATCCCAGCCTACCACATAGCCCTTTTTGAGTGCATGATCGATGGTTGCCATCATTTCGTCCAGCTTAAGGTTCGTGATCTCGCTCCACATCCAATTGTCCGGAATTTCGAGTATAAAAGCCTCGTGATAAGGATGGTGTGTGTAAGAGCCCAGCTCGATATAATCTGCCGGTTGAAAACCTGAGAATGCTGCAAAGCTTTTTGGAGAATAACTTTTGCCGTCAAAGGTAAATTCATTAGGTACGCTGCCCAGATACGTATTGAGCAGGCAATCAAAGCCATTAAGCCACACAGGTGTGAGTTTTCTGTTTTTGTTTTTCATCACGGCACTGGTATAGGCTTCAAAAACGGCATCCATCTCGCCGTGGATATGATTTTCTTCTCCGATCACCCTACCCGAATAATCATTTTCAGGTATCATTCCAAATTGTTCAATCACACCCAGCACATCACTAAATCCGCCGCCGGGGCCCATATTCAGATTGCCATGCAGCCTAACAAGTTTTTCGGCTTTATTGTGATAGGCATACCTCACATTGAACATTTCCGAAAGGTCAAGCTTTAAATTTTTGATGCGCAGAATTTCTGCTTCCACAAATGCTGTTCCGGCAAAGCTCCAGCATGTCCCTGACCGATCCTGGCTTCTTACATCGGTATGTGGCACTTCGGTGAGTATCTCAAACTGATATACTTTCTCGTTTTTTTTGTCTTGCGCCTGAATATTACTAAAAGCCATTAAAAGCAAAGTGTACATGATAAATTTTTTCATCCTGATGAAGTTTTGATTATTAACGATAGGATTTTCCTTTTTTTTCAGCCCAAAGTTAGGGTTTTTGGTATTTGATGCAAAATGGGAAAGTAACCGGCTGGTTTTGGATGGGAAAGGGTTACACAAAAAACAACGCCACACCAAAAACGCTGATCAGTGCCCCTATATAATCAAGCATACCAACTTTTTGTTTGAAGAATAATGCTGCCGGAGGAATGATCAAGATGGGTACAATGGCCATCAAAGTGGCAGCAATTCCAGTTGAGGTGTATTGAATGGCTACAAGTGAGAAAGAAACACCCAGGAAAGGCCCGAAAAATGAACCTGAAGTTATGCCCCACAAGGCTTTGGTGTTTTTGAATGCAGTAACAATAAGTGGCATTTTACCCCAGATGAGAATGATCAATGCAAAACCTGTAAAACCGGCAATGATCCTGATTTGGGTTGAGGCAAATGCATCATAATCCTGCATACCATATTTACTTAAAACTAAACCACCAGCCTGGCCCAGCACACCTAGAAATGCATAAAATAATCCTTTGAGCGGGTATTTCAATTGGATTTTTTTTCCTTTTTCTCGGCTGAAAATGGTGATGGCGATACCACTCACAGTTAGCGTCATACCGGCCAGATGCATCCAACTCATACGCTCGTTTAAGAATAAAAAACCAAGCAAGGCAGTCACGGGTGGTACAAAAGTCATAATCAGCATGGCGATACGTGAGCTGATCAGGCGATAGCTGTGGAAAAGAAAATAATCGCCAAACACAAAACCTACCCATCCCGACAAACTCAGCCAGATCCATTGATGATTTCCGGCATCCGTAGGTAGGGGTAATCCTCTGAAAACGAGTCCAAAAATACTTAGAAACACCAAAGCAAAAGCCAGGCGAATGATGTTAACGGCTAAAGAACCAACACGTTTGCTGGCCATTTCGAACGAAAGTGCTGTGATGGTCCAAAAGACGGCAACCAACAAAGCAGCTAACTCACCCGGATATTGTTGCATACAAAGGAATTGTTTTAACAGTGGGCAAAATTAGACTGATTTTGATTGTAAAAACAAAAAAGCTGAACAGGTTTTCTGCTCAGCTTTTTTTTCATCCAGATTTTTTACAATACAAACTTTATACCCTGCGCAAACGGCAGCTCATCGCTAAAGTTAATGGTATTGGTTTGTCGGCGCATGTATATTTTCCATGAATCCGAACCGGATTCGCGTCCGCCGCCTGTGTCTTTTTCACCTCCAAAAGCACCACCGATTTCTGCCCCGGAAGTGCCAATATTTACATTGGCAATACCGCAATCGGAGCCTTCGTGTGAAAGGAACCTTTCCGTTTCGCGCATATCCGTGCTGAAAATGGCTGACGATAATCCTTGGGGTACCGCATTATGCAAGGCAATGGCTTCGTCCATGGTTTTGTATTTCATCAGATACAGGATAGGAGCAAAGGTTTCTTCCTGTACAATGTGATAGTGATTTTCGGCTTCGGCCAAAACAGGAACCACATAACAACCAGATTCATAACCTTCTCCTTGGAGCACTTCGCCACCATATATAATTTTTCCTCCTTCGCTTTTGATCTGTTCCAGCGCATATTTGAAAGCCTCAACCGAACCTTTGTCGATCAGTGGCCCAACCAGCACATCCGGATCGAGCGGACAGCCAATACGAATCTGACTGTAAGCATTTTTCAGCTTTTCTACAAAGCCATCATAAATGGATTCATGGATGATTAATCGTCTGGTTGAGGTGCAACGTTGCCCGGCTGTTCCTACTGCACCAAACAAAGTAGCACGTAAAGCCATATCCTGATCAGCTTTTTCGGAGATAATGATGGCGTTGTTTCCACCAAGCTCCAACAAAGTTCTGCCCAGACGTTCGCCAACAATGCGACCCACACGACGGCCAACAGCCGTGCTGCCGGTGCATGAAATCAGTGGAACGCGTTTATCTGAAAGGAAGTTGTCGCCAATATGCTTTGAGCTGCCAATGATCAGGTTTGTAACGCCTTCGGGTACTTCGTTGCGTTTGAGTACATCGGAAATGATATTATGGATGGCTACAGCGCAAAGTGGCACTTTTGACGAAGGTTTCCAGAGCACAACATTACCAGTTACCAGTGCTATCATAGCGTTCCAGGCCCAAACGGCAACCGGAAAGTTAAAGGCAGTAATCACACCCACAACACCCAATGGATGATATTGATCGTACATGCGATGGCGTTCACGTTCACTATGCATGGTGTAGCCGTAAAGCTGCCGTGAAATTCCAAGTGAAAAATCAGCAATGTCAATCATTTCCTGTACTTCGCCCAGGCCTTCCTGGTAAATCTTTCCCATCTCGTAGCTTACCAGCCTGCCCAAATCTTCTTTGTGTCGCCGAAACTCCAGACCCATTTGTCGGACGATTTCCCCTCTTTTGGGGGCCGGAACCATACGCCAGTATTTAAACGCTTTCTGTGCTTTCTCCATGATGGTTTGATAATCGTCCCAGGTGCCTTGATTTACGCTGGCAATCAAGGTGCCGTCGCAGGACGAATAGCTGTCGAGTCGTTCTCCGGATGTTTCTATCCATTCGGCACCAGTGCTGGCTCCGTGATTAATTGCTTTGATACCCAGCCTTTCGAGTGCCGGCTTGATGTCGCATGTCGGACAAATTTGTTTCATATGTTAAGTGTTTATCGTATATTATTAATTGTTACTAGTGGTTTTATCTTAGCAGGTAAATTATGATCTGTATTAATGAATGCCGGAATTAAAGTACGCTGCCCCGAAGCTTCAAGAATCTTTGAGCCTTGCGTGGGATCAAGCAGAAATTCAATAAAATTCCAGGCAGCTTCAGTGTCAGAACTGTTGTCTAAAACAGTGATACCATACACAATAGCTTCTCCATGGATCAATATACTGTCGGTTGGGCTGCTGCCCCTTACTTTGATGCTCTCCTGTCTGTACCAATCGTTAAGCACGGGTTGACTGAGATTGATTGAATCAGAAAATACAATTGTTTTAAAGTGATGTTGTTTGGCAACACTCTCATAAATAAAGAAATAATCAATGGTTTGTGTTTCGAGCAGGGCAATCAGATCTGTCTCTTTCGGGCGTTCATAATAGCGTCCTTCTTCCAGGATGAGGTGGGTCAGGTTAGGAATATCCTGCATTTTTCCAGCCAATTGTAAGGTAAGTCGGGTTCTATATCCGCATGGATCTGCGTTGGGGTCGGAAGCGCCAATTTTTACCTCTTCTTTTTTCAAAATTTCAATCCAGTTTTCGCTTGTGATTTCATCCGCATAAGCAGATTGGTCGGTATAGGCAAGCACGATGCTGTTGGTTGCAAAAGCAATGTTGTAGGCAGTATGATTCGGGATGAGCATTTCGCTGATCAGCTTATAATCAGCCGAGGCAATGATGTCGGCACGGCGGTTCAGGTCGGTTACTTTGCGGATGGTATTAAGCGAGCCTGCAGGTTCGAGCTGAAATTGCTGATCCGGATGGGTTTGTTGAAAGTCTTCGGTGAGTTTTTTGAGCGGATAGCTCAAACTTCCTGCATGAAAGATAACCAGAGCCTGCCCTGTATCGTTTTGGCATGACTGAAAAATGATTACACTAATCAGCAGAAACAATATTTTAATCAATTTCATTTGGATGCGGGTTTTTGTAGCATAGCCTTTCTAAAATCTTCGAAGGCAGCTTCCACGCTGTCGTCAAATTTCTGGTGCAGGGCATCATAGGCTTCCAGCAGCTTGTTGCAGGCCGGAGTGAGTTGCGAATGACCGCCGTCTTTCCCTCCGCGTTGTTTATCAATCAGCTGATATTCCAGCATTTTTTCGGCTTCCTCAATATCGCCCCAGGCCTTGCGGTAGCTGATGTCACAAGCTTGTGCGGCCAGTTTTATGGAGCCCAGCTCTTTAATTTTAGCAAGTAAACTGAAGGTGGTATCGCTTATCCTGCCATTTCCCGTTAAACCGGAAAGCCAGATTTTATAATTTAAAAATAAATCGTGCTTCGTCTGACGGGGTGGTTTATCCATTGCTAAAAATTTCCTGGGGCAAAACTACTCATTTTTTCGAGGTGTAAAAGTATGCATATCGTTAAAATAATATAGAATCTGTCTTTTTTATAAAGAATGTAATCTTGTAATATTCAATTTGAAATGATTCCAAATAAGGAAATATTTCTTTTATAAATTTTTGATTTAATTCATAAAAATCTTAGCTTAATTGACTGTATATAAATAAATTGGACATAAAAAAATTTAATGTATGTTGTATAATTCTTTATTTAGACTCACTCTAAATTTCATTTAATAAAGAATAATATCTTTAATAAAAGAAATAATTCTTTATTTTTGCTGTATAAAATTTAGCGATATGGAAAAGTCATTGATGCACAAAGATAAAAAGCCGGTTGCGGTGCCAGAGCCCACAATCAGGCGGATGCCCGCCTACCTCACTTTGCTCAGGCAACTTAAGGACGAAGGTCAGGAATTTATTTCTGCACCCCGGCTGGCCTCTTTTTTTAATCTTGATCCTACACAGGTGGTCAAGGATTTGGCTTATGCCGGTGCGGCCGGTAGGCCAAAAGTGGGTTATGTCGTTGAGAAGCTGGTTGAAATTCTGGAAGAATTTCTTGGCTTTAACCGCAAACATGAGGCTTTTTTAGTCGGGGCAGGTTTTTTGGGAAGTGCATTGATTCAATATCAGGGATTTCGAGAGGCAGGAATGAAAATCGTTGCGGCTTTTGATACGGATAAAAAAAAGATTGGAAAGGATATCTCTGGTGTTCCTGTATTTGATCTGGCTAAATTCCGCGATCTGGCAGGCCGACTGCATATCAGTATTGGCATCATCACAACACCTTCCTCAGCAGCGCAGCAAATTGCTGACCTTATGGTGGGCTGGGGCATAAAGGCCATTTGGAATTTCGCACCGATCTCAATTAAAGTACCGCCACACGTGATTGTGCAGGATACCCATATTTATGCTAATCTGGCTGTGATACTTAATAAACTCAACAATGCAGGCAGATAATAAAAAGTGATTCATTTTTTTTAGAAAAATATTGTAATGAAAACAGAAACGAACAACAAAATCCGGCAGTTTGATCAGGTGCTTGAAATTATTAAAAAGCATAAGTATCAAAAAACCAGACTGATAACTATTCTTCAGGAAGTGCAGGAAGTTTATCGCTACCTGCCGCAGGAGGTGCTTACCTATGTGGCTACAGCCCTGGATATGCCCGTTGCCGAAGTGTATGGCGTGGCTACTTTTTATGCGCATTTTACACTCGAAGCAAAAGGTAAATATGTGATTAAGGTGTGCGATGGAACGGCTTGTCACGTAAAAGGTTCTTCCAAACTGCTCGATACATTGAGGTCGGCACTGAAGCTTAGTTCCGAAAAACACACCACCGACGATATGCTTTTTACAATTGAAGCAGTGAGTTGTTTGGGTGCCTGCGGATTAGCACCTGTGATGGTTATCAACGAGCAGGTTTATGGTGAAGTGAATACAGCCCGTTGCGATGAGATTTTAAATCAAATTATTGAAAAGGAAACAGAAATAGCTAGTGTATCCTAGCACATAAAAAGATTGAACATTATGGAAACACTCACTAAGATCGATCTAAGAGAAGTAAAAAAATCCTATAATGAGGCTGCAAAACGGATACACAAAAGGGTTGTAATCTGTGCAGGAACTGGTTGTATCGCAAACGGTGCTTTAAAGGTTTTTGAAGCTTTTGAAAAGGCTGTTGAAGAAGCTGGTATGACGCGTTTTGTCGAGTTGGAACTTAATTATCATGATGATCATAAAACCATTCAGCTCACCGGAAGTGGCTGTCAGGGATTTTGTGCAAAAGGCCCATTGGTTAACATCCTTCCCGAAGAAACCATGTACACCAAAGTGAAGGTAGAAGATGTACCCGAAATTGTGGCCAGATCGCTGGCAAATGATGAGGTAATTGAACGATTGCTCTACATAAATCCGGTGGATGGCAGCCGCAGCAGAGGCCAGACAGAAATACCTTTCTATAAAAGACAAAACCGATTGGTTTTAGGCGAATGTGGCCATGTTGATCCTCAAAGCATAAGAGAATATATTGCTCACAATGGATACCTGGCAGCCGAAAAGGCTTTCACCGAAATGAAACCGGAAGATGTTTGTCAGACGATACTTGAGTCAGGCCTTCGTGGTCGCGGTGGTGGCGGTTTCCCTACCGGAAAAAAATGGCAGCTCACCTTACAGGAACAGAGCGAAAAGAAGTTTGTGATTTGTAATGGCGACGAAGGCGATCCGGGTGCTTTTATGGATCGCAGCCTGATGGAAGGTAACCCGCATCGAATTCTCGAAGGTATGATGATAGCCGCTCGTGCAGTGGGAGCTGATGAAGCCTATGTTTATGTCAGGCTTGAATATCCATTGGCCGTTTCGCGTATGCGCAAGGCTATTGAAGATGCCATGGATGCGGGTGTGCTGGGCGAGAATATTTTCGATAGCGGCCATGATATGTATATCCACATCATGGAAGGAGCCGGAGCATTCGTTTGCGGAGAAGAAACAGCTTTGATGGCCTCTATTGAAGGGAAACGCGGAATGCCGATGCCAAAACCTCCGTTCCCTGCTCAAAAGGGCTTGTTCGGAAGACCCACAGTAATCAATAATGTGGAAACCCTGGCTGCCGTGCCTTTGATCATTCGAAACGGCCCTGGCTGGTTTAACGCTTTTGGAACAAAAAGTTCAAAAGGCACTAAAACCTTTGCGCTTACGGGTCATGTAGCCAATACCGGACTGATCGAAGTGCCATTCGGAACTACATTACGTGAAATCGTTTATAATATCGGTGGTGGTGTTACAAGTGATGACGGTAAGATTACCGGAGACGGCTTTAAAGCTGTGCAGATTGGTGGTCCTTCAGGAGGCTGTCTTACCGAAGAAGATCTGGATCTTCCGCTCGATTACGACAACCTGATCGCAAAGGGGGCCATGGTAGGTTCAGGTGGTATGGTGGTGATGAACAAACAATCCTGCATGGTTCAAATTGCACGATTTTTTATGAATTTTACGCAAAGCGAAAGTTGTGGCAAATGTGTACCCTGCCGCGAAGGTACCAAACAGATGTTGTCGCTTCTCGATGAAATAATTGACGGCACAGCCACACAGGATACTTTTGATTTGCTTGAGGAAGTTGCTCTGGTGGTTAAGAAAGCTTCGCTCTGTGGTTTGGGGAAAACGGCTCCAAGTCCGGTATTGTCAACCATAGTGAAGTTCCGGGATGAATATATGCAACATATTCACAATAAACGTTGCCCGACAAACAATTGCAAAGCATTGGCATGCATCAGCATTGATCCCGAAAAATGTATTGGCTGTACAGCCTGTGCACGAAAATGCCCGGTTGGTGCCATCAGTGGTGAGAAAAAACAAGTGCATTTTATTGATGCTGAAATATGTACCAAATGTGGTGTGTGTCATCAGGTGTGCAAATTTGATGCGGTTATTGGTTTCAATTAATGGATTAAGTCTTAAGAAATCACAAAAAACTAAATCAGTGTTAACCTCTAAAATATTTAACATGGAAACCAAAGGAACAATCACGATAGACGGAATGTCAATTCCAATAGAAAATGAAAAGAATGTGCTGGAACTGATCCGAAAAGCCGACATTGAATTGCCGACCTTTTGTTATCATTCGCATCTGAGCACTTATGGAGCCTGCCGTTTATGCGTAAGCGATATTGAAGG
The DNA here is from genome assembly GCA_028704385.1 of Bacteroidales bacterium. Lineage (GTDB taxonomy): Bacteria > Bacteroidota > Bacteroidia > Bacteroidales > F082 > UBA5536. Next base: position 118,615 of record JAQVLA010000007.1, read on the forward strand.
AATGGGCATTCAGGCTACCTGCTCCGTGCCTCCGCGCGATGGCATGGTCGTCAAAACCAATACGCAGGAAGTCCGCCAAATAAGAAAAGTAAATCTGGAGCTTCTGTTGGCAAATCACGATGTGAGCTGCCCAAGCTGTTCGCGTTCAAACAATTGTAAATTGCAGGATCTGACACGCCGTCTGGGTGTTGATAAAATCAGGTTTAAGAAAACTGATAAGATCGAACCTATTGATAACAAATCCTGGAGCATCATCCACGATCCCAATAAATGTGTGTTATGTGGTGATTGTGTCAGGGCTTGTAAGGAGATTCAATCTGTTGGAGCAATTGATTTTGTGAACAGAGGAGCCAAAACCACTGTTGCTCCGGCATTTTTGAAAAGCCTGGCCGATGTGGAATGCGTTTATTGCGGGCAATGCGTCGCCGTTTGTCCGGTTGGGGCTCTCATCCCAAAACAGGAAACTGAAGAGGTGTGGGAAGCCATCAACAATCCTGAAAAGTATGTGATTGCTCAATTAGCTCCTGCTGTGCGTGTTGCGCTGGGTGAAGGGTTTGGAATGGATGCCGGAAGTATCACCACAGGACAGATCGTGGCAGCTCTCAAAAGAATGGGTTTTGATCAGGTTTACGATACTTCATTTGCTGCTGATCTCACAGTTTTTGAGGAAGCTACAGAATTTATCGAAAGAAAACTTAAAGGCGAAAAGCTGCCGCAATTTACTTCCTGCTGCCCCAGCTGGGTGAAATTCGCCGAGCAATATTATCCCTCCCTGCTGCCTAATTTGTCGAGCTGCAAATCGCCGCAGCAAATGTTTGGCAGTGTGGCACGCGAAATATTGCCCAAAATGCTAGGCATAAAACCCGAACAACTGGTCATAGTTTCGATCATGCCCTGCACAGCCAAAAAATTTGAGGCAAAACGTGAAGAGTTTATCCATGATGGCATCGCCGAAGTGGATCATGTGCTTTCCACAGAAGGATTAGGCAGAATGATTCACGAAACCGGAATAAATTTCCGCAAGCTCACGCCTGAATCTTTCGACCTTCCGATGGGTTTCAAAACTGGTGCCGGTGTTATTTTTGGTAACACAGGTGGTGTGAGTGAAGCTGTTTTGAGATTTGCTTACGAAAAAATTACAGGCGAAAAACTGCTTCAGAGCGATTTTAAAATGGTTCGCGGGATGGATGGGATCAGAACGGCAGAACTGGAGTTGGGCACTGTGAAGCTTAAACTTGGCATAGTGCATAGCTTAAGTAATGCCAGGCAATTATGCGATCAGATCGAATCCGGAGAATCAGATTACGACCTGATTGAAATAATGGCTTGTCCGGGAGGTTGTATTGCAGGTGGTGGTCAGCCTGTTAATTTTGAACCGGATTTCCGCGAGAAAAGAATCAATGCCATTTACAATGTTGATAAGCAGCTGCAACTGCATAAGTCCCAGGAAAATCCTTATGTAAAAGAGTTGTATCAGCTCACCCTGGGTGAGGTTGGCGGACCAAAAGCACACGAATTATTACATACCCATTATCATGGCCGCAAAAGAATAAATAATCAGTTACTTACGATCAGAGATACCGATCATCCTAAAATTGAGGTCTGTGTATGTGTTGGTACCAATTGTTTTGTAAAGGGATCGCAGGAATTGTTGCGCAGGTTAATGGAATATGTCACCGAAAACAAGTTGGAAGATATAGTAGGCTTTGAAGGCCAGGAAGAAATGGTGGATGTAAAAGCAACATTCTGCTTCGAACGCTGCGATCGCGGACCGGTTGTCCGGGTGAACCAGCAGGTGATTGAGCAAGCAACTTTTGAAAAAGTGACTCAAATACTAAACAAAGAGATCAACAGGATCGGCTCTTTACTAAATCTTGAAAATGCTTAATAATAAATGACATGGAAATGCAGCAAACAGCCACCGGCAATGCAATTGTATTCACCAACGAGGCCAGGTGTCGTGATTGTTACCGTTGTGTGCGGGTTTGCCCCGTACATGCCATCCGCATGGAAAACGGGCAGGCTCATGTAGTTTCTGAGAATTGTATCGCCTGTGGCACCTGCATTGCTGAATGTCCTCAAAATGCCAAAGCCTATCGCACTGATGTTCACGCGGTTTTCGAATGGCTGCAATTGGGACTGCCAACAGCGTTTAGCATTGCACCTTCATTTGCCGGGAGTTATTCTGAGTGGGAGCAAAAACGGATACCATCAGCTTTGCGTGCTGCTGGTGCAAGCTATGTTGGCGAAACAGCAGAAGGAGCTTATTTTTCGGCACACGCCACAACCACGTTTATCAGTCAAAATCCGGATCAGCATCATATCTGCTCTGCTTGTCCGGCTGTGGTAAATTATATACGACAATATGCCGGAGAACATGCACGGACACTGGTACCGGTGCTTTCGCCCATGTTGGTCCATGCTAAAATGCTCAGAAAAGAGTTTGGAAAGATTAAAATCGTTTTTGCAGGTCCCTGCGTAGCCAAAAAATCTGAAGCAAAAGATGAAAACGCCAAAGGCCTGGTGGATGCCGTGCTAACTTTAGAAGAACTTGACAAGCTTTTCGAGCTGTGTGAAGTGAAGCTGGACCAATGTGAAGAGAGCAGGTTCGATGGACAGGTAGGCGAATCAGCACGTTTGTACCCACTTGAGGGTGGTTTACTGAAAACGGCCGGACTCAAAACTGACCGGCTGGAAGCTAAACATCTGGCCATAAGTGGTTTTGATACTTTGCAAGAAGTATTAAAATCCATGCCGGTCTCAGCAAAAAGTCAGTGGATTGTAGAGCCGCTTTTTTGTAGTCAGGGTTGTATTAATGGTCCTTTGGCCAGAAAGCAAAAAACCCTTTTCGAGCAACGTGAAGCAGTATTGGATTTTGATTCGATGAACAAAACAAGTGAACCTGAGTACAATTTAGAACTTGACTTATCTGCATTGTATCCGCCCCGGCACAAAAAAAATGCCTTGTTCACTGAAGATCAGATTCAGCAGGTGTTGAATGCTATCGGGAAGTATTCCAAAGAGGATGAGCTGAATTGTATGGCTTGCGGATACAACAGCTGCCGCGAAAAGGCTGTCGCTGTGCTCGAAGGACTGGCCGAACCCGAGATGTGTATGCCTTATATGCGGAGAATGGCTGAACAAAAGTTTGAAATGATGATCAAACACGATCCTAATGGTATTGTGATGCTTGACGATAAACTGCACATCATTCATATGAATCCGGCCTTCCGGAAAATGTTTAGCTGTTCCGAGGCATTGGTTGGCAGACAAATCTCTTATCTGATTGATCCTGATGTGTTTGAACAGCTTGCTACTGGTTCAGAACAACTTATTCGAAAAACTGTCACTTATACCAATTATAATCTGGTGTGTCATCTGATGTGTTATGCCTTACCTGGTCAAAATCAATTTGTTGGGATTTTTATGGACATTACTGCATTGCAGAACAATACGGATAAACTGAATGAGATCAAGGCCGAGACTGTATTGCAGGCTCAGTCGCTGATAGAACATCAGATTGAGATGGCGCAGGAGCTGGCTCGTTTTCTGGGCGATCATACAGCAAAAGGTGAGGTGTTGCTTAACAAACTCATCGATTCGATCCAAAAATAAATGTGGAGGTTTTATGTATGTCCATACCGATGTCTTTGTTGCGCAGTCTCCCAAAAAGAAAGGCGATCCTTGTGGCGATGCCTGGGATGTTTATCGCGATAATCAGGCTACAACACTAATTTTGGCTGATGGAATAGGTTCGGGTATCAAGGCACATATTGCAGCAAGCATGTGTGTTTCGCGCCTGAAAACCATGCTGTCAATGGGAGCCACCTTACGTGAGGCATTTAAAGCTTTAACGCAAACGATGAACAAAGCTTGGGGAACGAAAGATCCATTTGCTGTTTTTACACTGGCACGTATCCTCAATAATGGTCAAAGCACCGTTTTAAGTTACGAAATGCCACCTCCGATACTTCTCAACAAATACCTGGCTCAGGTGCTAAAAGGGCGTATTTATACCGAAGACAAGGCAGTAATTCTTGAATCAGTCTGTACCATTGCAAAAGGAGAGGCTTTATTACTTATGTCGGATGGAATCACTCAGGCCGGCATTGGCAAACATTTTCCAATGGGCTGGGAAGCTGACGGGGTAAGAAGATTTATTCAGGCTGATTTGCCCGTCGATCGCCTGGATGGCGATGCACTGGTAACAGATATTCATGCACAGGCACGAGCCTATTGGCCAGCTGGCAAAGGTGATGATTGCACGGTTTTGGCCGCAGTAAATCGCAGAGGAATAATAGTTAACTGGTTCAGTGGTCCACCGGTTAACAGAAATGATGACAAAAAAATGGTAAAAGATTTCCTCAAAAGCAAAGGCATCCATGTGGTGAGTGGTGGTACTTCTTCGAAAATTGTTGCCAGAGAAAAAAATACTTTTGTCAATGTAAAAAAGGACCTTAATCCCATCACACCTCCGGCCTACGAAATTGATGGTATTGAATTGGTTACCGAAGGACTTGTCACGCTCAATCAGGTGTTTCACCTGTTGGATGAAGATCCGGATGAGTATCCTGATAGTTCTCCTGTTTCGGCTTTGGCATGGCAGCTAAGAATGGCCGATCGAGTGAATATTTGGGAAGGAAAGGCTGAGAATCCTGGTGAAGGATTGATAGCTTTCAGGCAGCAAGGATTAATGCCACGGTCAAAAGTTCTTCATTCCATTTGCGAAAAGCTATTGAAAATGGGAAAACTCGTAGTGAGACAAACTTTTTAAGCGATCTGCATCTCTCTGCCACTATTTTATTTTGTCGTGCTTCTCAGGCGCGATTGATTTTTCATTTCATTTCTATTGCATTTTTTGTAGCTTATACTTACATTAGCTGACAATTTTAATCTTTGAAATGATTAGACGTTAGTAAAAGAGAGGTATTAATTTAAATGTGAAGAACTTACATGAAATTCCCCCCATTTTAATGTATGGGAATTAGAGGATTAAGGTAACGGAATGCAGTTTCTACTGTATTTTTTTTGGTGCAGGAGATGAATTATAAATTGTTGATTTGTAGTTTTTAGGCTTTAATCCTCCATCGCCTTTCAGATGGCCTTTTAATGTTTGTAAATTGTATATCATGACTGATAAATTCCGAATTCTATTTGCTGAAGATGTTGCTTTGGATTATCAATTGGCACTCGAAATAATTAAAAAAGAAAACATAATTTCTGATGCTTTATTAGTTGATAATGCCAAAGATTTTACCAAAGCACTTGAAGATTTTAAACCGGATGTGGTGATTTCTGATTTTTGGATGTCCGGGTTTGATGGTTTGGAAGCCTTGAAAATTGCACGCCAGTATGATTTTCATATGCCTTTTATCATAATCACCGGATCGCAAAACGAAGATATTGCTGTGCGTTGTATGCGCCAGGGAGCTGATGATTATGTGATCAAAGAAAATATGAAAAGGCTGCCTTTCGCTGTGATGGAAGCCTGCCGGCGCCGAAAGCTTTTACGCGAAAATGATGCCAATCTGAACCAGTTGCAGGCCAAGGAAAAACTTTTTCAGATGATCACCGAAAACAGCTCTGATGTTTTGTTTATCCTGGATTTGAATCTTAATTACGTCTTCATCAGTCCTGCGGTTGAAAAAATGAATGGGTATACGGTTGAAGAAACCATGAAACAAAACCTCAATGATGTGCTTACTCCTGAAAGTGAGCAGCTCATCCAAGAGATCTTCGAAGAAGAATACGGCAAAGAACTCCGGGGCGAAAATCCGCCTGATTATACCCGTACCATCGTTATTAATGAGATCCATCGCAGCGGAAAGAAAATATGGGTGGAGGCAGCTTTGAAATTTGTACACGACAAGGATGGCAAACCAGTGGGTGTGATGGGGGTGTCCAGGGATATTACTACAAAAAAACAGGCTGAAAAGAAGTTGATCGAAAGCGAAACATTACTTAATTTTTCGCAGCAAATTGCACTGATGGGCAGCTGGGAAATGGATATGAAGACCAAAAAGATTAAATGGTCCGAAAACAACTTCAGGTTGATGGGGTTGGAGCCTTTTAGCCTGGAACCCGATTGGGATTATTTTGCAGGCTGTGTGCATCCCGATGACCTGACCTGGGTGAAAAATACCCTGGATAAACTTACGACCGAACGCAAACCCATCTCATATAATTTTCGAATTATCTGGCCTAACGGTCAGGTACGCTGGCTGCAAAATGAGGTGGTTCCGATTTTTGAAAAGGATGTATTAACGCACCTCAAGGGAATCAACCTCGACATTACGGATCGCAAACAAGCCGATCAGCTTTTGTTTGATACAGGTGAACGGCTTGGCCTGGTACTCGAAGCATCAAAACAGGGCTTGTACGACCATTTTCTGCTAACCGATGAAATTATTGTTAGTGATCAGTATGCCAGGCTGATAGGATATGATCCAAAAGAGTTTAAAGAATCTACCAATTTCTGGATCAGCCGGATGCATCCAGAGGACAAAGAGAAAGTTCTTAAAAAATACAATGATTATATTAACGGAATTATTACGGAGTACCGGGCTGAGTTTCGCCAGAAAACCAAATCGGGTGAATGGAAATGGACCCTCTCTATTGGCAAAATCGTTGAAAGGGACGACAAGGGCAAAGCTGTCAGGATGCTTGGGACGCATATCGACATTGATCAATCCAAACGGAATGAACTGCAGGTGGAAGAAGATAAAAAATATCTCGAAAATTTGATCAACAATGTGCGGGCTCCCATAATTGAATGGGACGAGAGTTTGATCGTTACACGTTTTAATAAGGCGGCCGAAATCCTTACGGGATATAAAGAATCTGAGGTTTTAGGGCAACCAATCCAGGGGTTTTTTAAAATAGCAGCTGCTCCTGGTCTGAACGAAATGATCGAAAGCGTGCTGGATAAGGGCATTTCAATTGTTGACGAAGAGGTTGTAATCAGTAGAAAGGACGGTACAATCAGAAAGGTGATCTGGAGTACGACAAACCTTTTTAATAATCACACCACCCGGCATAAAACGACAATCGCTATTGGTTACGATATCACCGAGCTTGATGAAGCCAAAGAAAATCTCAGGCAATCGGAAGAACGTTTCAGACAGATTTTCGAGAATGCTCCCATTGGTATGTTCAGTTTTGATAAACAACTGATTCTAACAAACTCTAATCCGGGTTTTGCTGAAATTATTGGAACACCAATTGAAGAATTGATTGGCCTTGACCTGAAAAAACTGCCTGATCCTAAGATGAAAAAGGCACTTGAAGAAGTTTCGGAAGGTGAACTTTCAGGTTTCACAGGCCCTTACGTTTCATATACCTCAGGGAAAAAAATAGAGATCAAAAGCTTATTTACACCCTTTTTTGATACCAATGATAATTTTAGTGGCGGGGTGGGGATTTTTGAAGATATTTCGGAACAGATGGCAGCCAACAGAAGCCTGCAGGAATCAGAAGAGCGTTTTAGCAAGATGTTCTATTCCAGTCCGGTAGCCAAGATGTTGGTTGCTCTGGATGATTATAAGATCATTGATGCCAATGATTCCTGGTGCAGATTTACAGGCTTTACCCACGAAATGGCATTGGGTAAAAAAATTAATGAGCTTAAGTTTATCAACGAATCTGTGTTTAAAGAGATCATCGCCGAACAAACAAAGCTGGGCATCACTTATCAATCAGAACTAAACTTCATCGACCGAACAGGAAATGAGAAAACCGGTCTGCTTTCGGCCGAGTCCTATCATATGGCAGGGAAAGAGTATCTGGTCATTGCCATTTTGGACATTACCGAGCGAAAGTCATTTGAACTGGAGCTGATGAAACTTACACGAGCCGTTGAGCAATCGCCGGTTTCCATAGTCATTACCGATCTGGACGGTACTGTAGAATATGTAAATCCACGTGTTACAGAAGTTACCGGTTATCTGCCACACGAATTGATTGGCCAAAATCCGCGTGTTTTTGCTTCGGGCGAAAAACCGAAAGAAGAATATGTCGAGATGTACAAAACACTGCAAAATGGACAAATCTGGACTGGTGATTTTTATAACCGCAAGAAAGATGGAAGCTTGTTCTGGGAGAAAGCTACCATTGCTCCCCTCATAAATGATGAAGGGTATATGACGCATTATATTGCTGTGAAAGAAGATATTACGATGGTTCGCCAGTTGTCAGAAAGTTTGCGCGAAAGTGAGGTACGCTACCGGAATATGTTTTTAAACAGTCCGCTACCCATGTGGATTTATGATGTTGATACACTGAAATTTGAAGAAGTAAATTACGCAGCCACAGGAGTATATGGTTATTCTGTGCAGGAGTTTAAATCCATGACCATTGAGATGATCAGGCCAAAGGAGGATATTTCATTGTTGCATGAAAATATAAAAAGAGAGACTTATGAATATCAGAAAAGCAGTAATTGGCACCATAAAACCAAGGACGGGAAAATATTGGACGTAGAGGTTATTTCACATGCCATTCCGACCCCTTCAGGCAAAAACTTACGTCTGGTGCTGGTTAATGATGTGACCGATAAAATTAAAGCGGAAAATACTTTAAAAGATGCTATGGCATTAGCTGAAGCCAGCGACAGACTGAAAACCAATTTCCTGAATAATATATCGCACGAGGTGCGCACTCCCCTCAACGGCATTTTAGGGGCTGCCACGCTGTTGAGTGATCCCGAAATTAACGGGGAAGAAATGGATGAACTACTCGAAATCATTCAGGAAAGCTCCGACCGCCTGATACAAACCATTACCGATTATATGGATATCTCGCTGCTAACTTCGCATAATATGGAGAGATACAGGAAAAGGGTGAAATTGAATGAGTTTTTTAGTGCAGCAACAGCCAAATATAAAAAGAAATTTTCTTCAAAGGGAATCAGCTTCCGAACGGAGGTGAACTGTCTCCATAAGGAGGTAAGCCTGCAAACAGATGAAGAATTGCTAACGAAGGCCATTCATCATCTGCTTTCCAATGCCCTCAAATTTACGCACGAAGGCGAGGTGGTGCTGGGTTGCAAACCACAGGGCAAAGATTTAAAAATATTTGTCTCCGATACCGGAATCGGTATTGCCCAGAAATACCAGTCAAGAATCTTTGAGTATTTTTCGCAGGAAGATCAGAGTAGTGCCAGACGTTTTGAAGGTAGCGGCCTGGGTTTATCCATTGTTAACGGCATTGCACGGTTACTCGGAGCTAAGGTTGAGCTTGTTTCAGAAAAGGGTAAAGGCTCTCAGTTTAGTTTGATTTTTCCGCTGACTGAAACAAATATGGGTGATAAGGCTGATACAACAGAGCTCCTTGCCTCATCTCCGGTCGTTTTGATTGCCGAAGACGAAGACTCAAATTATTTTGTTTTGGAACTTTTGATGAAGCAAATGGTTGTGGCAGAGGTGCTAAGGGCAGTCGATGGCAAAGAAGCTGTTGCACTGGCACAAAAACGTAACGATATCGGACTGATACTGATGGACATAAAAATGCCGGAAATGGATGGGATTGAAGCAACAAAGCTTATCAAAGCCAAAAGGCCTGATTTACCAGTTATTGCCATCACAGCCTTCGCCATGAGTGGAGATGAACACCGGATTGTTGAAGCGGGTTGCGACGATTATATGGCCAAACCCATTTCGATGAAATTGCTCATCGAAAAACTTAAAAAATTCGGACTAAAACTTAAAAGCTAGGCTGTTGCCAGTTGGAATAACAGCCCGAAATCGCTAAATTTGAACTATATGACGAAAAAGAACAAGAATATTAGTACAGAATCGCTTCAGTTGAAAAAGGATGCCAGCCTGCTTCATGCCTTATTTGATAATCATCCCAATGCAATGGTTTTTGTTGATGATAATTTCAACATTCAGTTTTTCAACAAAAAAGCAGTCGATAGTGCGTTGTTCTTCGAAAAGAAACAAATGAAGTTGGGCGATGATATCCACGACTTTGTTACCGGAGAAGATCCAGAAGCTTTTAACGGACTGTTTAACAAAGCCTTACACGGCATTCCGCAGTCCTTTATCAAAACCTATACGGTTGAGGATAAAGAATATTATCTACAGTTTGATTTTCAGCCGGTTAATGATCTTGAAGCTTTTAAAGGTGTTTTTTTGCAAGTGACCAATGTAACCTCAAACCTGCAGGATTTGCGCAACGTAAGCCTTACCCAGGCTGCGCTGTACGAAAGTGAGCAACGTTATAAATCGCTGGTCGAAAGTGCGTTTGATGCCATTTATGTAATCCGGGATCATAAATTCGAGTATGTGAACAAACGCTATGAACAACTTACTGGATTTTCTTTTAAAGATGTTACCCATCCTGATTTTAAAATCGAACAAACGCTTACTGAAAAAAGTAAAAAAATAATGGAAGAGCGTTTCGAGGCTCGGAGAAAGGGCGAACCAGTGCCCTCCAATTATGAATTTCAGGTGAAGCGAAAAGATGGTAAGGTGGTGGAAGTAGAGATATCTACCGCATTGCTTCAGTCTGATGATGATATGGTGGTCTTGGGCATCATGCGTGATATTTCTGATCGAATCGAAACGCAAAAGGCCCTTCAGCGAGAGAGAGCTTATTTTAAACATTTATTCGAAAGCATTCCTTTTGGGGTGGTAATTTTAAGCAATCAGGATGTTGTACTGGAGTGCAACCAAACCTTTTTAAAAATGTTTGTGTATAAAAAGGCTCAGGTGATCGGTCAACCAATAAACGAGCTGATTGTTCCGGATTTTTTAAAGAATGAAGGAAATGATTTGACTACCGATGTGGCTTCTGGCAATATAATTTTTTCAGAAACAACACGCAGAACTTCTGATGGCAAACTGTTGCAGGTATCCATTCATGGTCATCCGGTCGTGTTGCCTGATGGCAACAAAATTATTTTTGGGGCCTACCAGGATATTTCCGGTCGAAAAAAAATGGAACAGGCACTGGATCAGGAACGTGAGCTTATGAACGCCCTGATGGATACCATACCCGATACGATCTATTTTAAAGATACCGGAAGTAATTTCCTTCGGGTAAACAAAGCGCAACTTAAAGTGCTGGGTGTGGAGAAACAGAAAGAAGCCATCGGGAAATCAGATTTCGACTTTTTCGACCAGGAACATGCTCAACGTGCTTATGAAGAAGAACGTAAGGTGATGGCATTGGATAAACCACTGATAAACAGAATTGAAAAAGTGGAGACCGCTGTTGGAACGAAATGGTTTTCGGCTACAAAAGTTCCCTTAAAAAATGGAAATAATGAAATAATTGGCCTGGCAGGTATTTCGCGCGACATCACCGAAATAAAAAGTCTGGAAGAAAGCCTGCGCAAAAATGAAGCTTATCTGAGCGAGCTGAACGCCGAAAAGGACAAACTTTTTTCAATTTTAGCACACGACCTGCGCGCTCCCTTTAATTCTTTTATCATGCTGTCGGAGCTTTTTGTTGACGAACAATACAATTTGAGCCTGGATGAGATGCGGCGTATGGCAGCATCCATGCACAAAGCTGCCTCTAACCTTACCGATTTGCTCGACAATCTGCTGGATTGGTCAAAACTGCAACGAAATTTGTTCCAGATCGAAAAATCAAGGATAAAACTTGAACTCCTGGTCGAAGAAACACTTGATATGCTGAACGATTCCATCAAACGAAAGAAGCTGAATCTTAAGGTTAAAATACCAGATAATTTTAAGATTATTGCTGATAAACGGATGCTGTCGGGCATCCTAAGAAACCTATTATCAAATGCCGTGAAGTTTACTCCTGACGGAGGAAATATCCTGATTAGTGCCGGTGTTACTGAATCAGAATCCTTTATAACCGTAAAAGACAGCGGCATTGGCATTCCGGAGAGATTGATGCCGATACTATTTCGAATAGATGGTAATACCGGCCGCAAAGGCACAGCCGGAGAGCCAAGTTCGGGTTTGGGTTTAATCCTGGTGAAAGAGTTTATCGAAAAGCATAATGGACGCATTGAAATAGATTCCGTCGAAAACGTGGGGTCAACATTTAATGTATTTTTTCCTTTAAAAGATTTAGTCTGAACTAAAAACATTTATTTTTTGTGATGAAGTATTTTATTTTTAATAAGTTCCGGAGTTTATTTATCGTGAATTTCATGGCCATACTGCTGTTGATGGCAGCTGAAAAAACCCATGCTTCCGATCCCGCAACAAATGTTATAAGAGTTAAAGGCGACAGCTATTATCCGCCTTTTGAGTTTTTAAACGAAAATGGAGAGCCGGATGGCTTCAATGTGGAATTATTTAAAAAGATTGCATCGGATCTTAATCTTAATTATAAGCTCGAATTAGGCCCCTGGGAAAGTGTCCGCAAAGAACTTGAGAATAATGAAATTGACCTGTTGATGGGTGTTTTGGTGTCTGATACCAGAAGAGATAAAATTACTTACGGCCTGACGCATAGCATGATGACCTTTGATATTTTTACGCACGGTGATCATAGCTTCACAAGCCTGGACGAGCTGCGTGGCAAAAGAGTAGTTGTTCAGGAGGAAGATTATATGCATGATTACTTGCGACAAATGAACATTACAGATCAATTAATTTTTACCAAAGACCAGCTGGAAGCATTAAAGCTGGTTAATCAGGGTAAGTGTGATGCAGCGGTTTTGGGAAATTATCAGGCAGCCTATCTGATTAAAAGATTTAATTTGCAACATGTTAAAACCATGAATGCAAATATTGAAGCAGTACCTTATGCCATGGCTGTCCGTAAAGGAAATGACCAGCTGATCTGGATGTTAAATGCTGCCCTGTACAACCTCAAGGAAAATGGTTATTACGACCAGCTCTACCAAAAATGGTTCACTGTTTATGAGAAGAAAGACTTTTTGAAAGCCTATTATTTTGAGATTTACTTTTTTGCCGGCTTGCTAATTCTTGCAGTGCTACTGGTTATTGTGCTGCGTAAGCGTGTTGGAGTGATTGCAAAACACCTCAAAAAAAGCGAAGAAGGATATCGGATTTTGATTGCAAATCAGCAGGATTTTATTTTAAAACTGACACCAAAAGATGGAATCGTATCCTTTGTAAGTCCGAGTTTTTGCAGGCTTTTAGCAAAAGACGAAGCTGATTTGGTTGATGTTGCACTGGATCAGCTGTTTGGGAAGGATATTTCAGAAGCCTTCAAGGCAGAAATCGTAAAGATATCCAAAAAGGAATCAGGAAGCGAATTAGCCCTTGAAATGCTTATCGAAGGTCGTTCTTTCTGGATCAACTGGCGTTTCTCTGGGATTTTTTCCAGGACAGGGCAACTACTCGAGGTGATGGTAGTAGGCAGAGATGTCACAAAGAATAAGCAATACGAACAGGTTTTGCTCGATAGCGAAAACAGGTTCCGGCAACTGCTCGAAACCATCCCCAATATTGCGGTTCAGGGCTATCGTGCCGATGGCAGGGTGCGCTTCTGGAACAGTGCATCCGAAACACTTTATGGATACAGCAGCACCGAAGCAATTGATAGAACCTTGTTTGAGTTGATCATTCCCGATCACCATGCCGATGTCATAAAGCAAAATATTAAACAGGCCATTGAAAACGGAACGGAAATTCCTCCTTCAGAAATTGAACTCAGACATAAAAAAGGTACTTCTGTTTGGGTTTATTCCAGTAGTACGGTAATCAATTTTCCTGATGGCCATAAGGAATTGTTCAGGGTTGATGTAAATCTATCAGAAATAAAACGTTCGCAGCTGGTTCAGCAGGTGTTGTTTAATATTACCAATGCGGTGCATATCAACAGCAATCTCGAAAGCCTGATTCAAACCATTCATTATGAGCTGAGTAAGTTGATGGATTGTTCGAACCTTTTTATTGCCTTTTACAATGCCGATAAAGATGAGCTTTCTACTTATGATCAAAATGATGAGGTAGAAAATATCCCCGTCTGGCCAGCCGAAGGTTCGCTTTCGGGACTGGTTGTCAGGCAGCGGAAATCACTCCTGATTACCAGCCACGATTTTAAGAAGCTGGAACAACAGGGCCTGGTAAAGGTGGTTGGCAAACCGGCTGCCGTATGGCTGGGTGTTCCTTTGTTGGCCGGCGAAGAAACATTAGGTGCTGTTGTTGTTCAAAGCTTTGAGCACGATGATGCCTACGACCAGCGTACAGTTGAGCTGATGGAGTTTGTGTCGAAGCAGATCGGGCTGGCCATTCAACGTCAGCGTAATCTGACAAATCTCATCGAAGCCAAACTTAAAGCAGAACAAAGTGACAAACTTAAAACTGCATTTTTAAACAATCTGTCGCACGAGATACGGACGCCCTTAAATGCAATCGTTGGCCTTTCAGCATTGTTTGATGATGAGGAAACGAGCCCGGCCGACCGCAGATTTTACAGTAAGGTTATTGCCAACAACAGCAGCGAGCTCACTAATATCATTGACGACATCATTCATATGTCGGCCATTGAAACCGAACAGGTTGAGCTGTATTTTGGTGAAATAAATATCTACCAGCTAATGGATGAAATAGCTGAAACCTATATGGTAAGGCATCAGCAAAAAGACCTGCAGCTTGTTACCAATTTCCCACCGGAAGAATCATCACCACTCATCCATTCTGATGAAGGCAAATTGCGAAAAATTATCTATGTGTTGCTCGATAATGCCTTTAAGTTTACCGAAAAAGGACAGATAAGCCTGAGATGGCGGGTCGAGTCTGAACAGCTGTTGATCTCGGTCGAAGACACAGGCATTGGGATAGAACTGCAAGAGCAGAAACGCATTTTTGAACGTTTTCAAAAAATTGAAATTAAAAAGAAACTTTTTCGCGGAAATGGGTTGGGGCTAGCTATCGCAAAAGGCTATACCAGCCTGCTGGGAGGCAGAATAAGTGTTGCCTCCGAACCCGGGAAAGGAGCTCTATTTACTGTTGAAATTCCCGTCAGGATCACCTCACCCCCTCCTCAAAAACGAATATTTATGGACAACGAAATGAGTCTTTTAAAAAAGAGAATCAGGATACTCATTGTAGAAGATGAGTTATCCAATCTGCATTTCATAAAATCGTCGCTGAAAGACGAAAAATATGATCTCACTACTACAGATAATGGCAGCGAAGCTGTATCGGTCTTCGAAAGACATCAGGATTTTGATGTCGTTCTGATGGATATTAAACTTCCCGTACTGAATGGCTATGATGCCACGCGGCAAATTAAATCCATACGACAGGATGTGCCGATAATTGCCATTACCGCTTATGCCTTGAGAGGCGATAAAGAAAAAGCACTCGAAGCCGGCTGTGATGCATATCTGGCCAAACCTTTCTTAAAAGAAGAACTTATATCGCTTATAAACAAATACATAACTATGCCTGCCTGAAATTATTTTCGTGCCAGCAACACAACAAATTCAAAATCTAAAGAGAACTGTTAAAGCCATCTGATATTCACTTGATTACCTGTCCGGAAGTTTGATGACCAACTTGATAAACTAATTGACAAACCAAATGGAACATTACTATGAGTGATCAAATCTTTAGTACGCGCCTGGCTGCAATTCGAAGTAAAAAATTGAAGGTATCGGCTGACAGCTATACTTCACAGCTTGAGCAGTTTATCGAAGATTTACTGGCTTATCAAACGGATAGCAAAAAAAAACTGGAATATTCAATCGGTACCATTTACAATAATATGACCGATTTGTTGGTGCTGATCAATTGTAATGGTATCATTGAATTTGTTTCTCCCGCCTGCGCACATTTTGGCTATTCCAGGGAGGATTTGATTGGACGATCGTGTTTTGGCTATGTGTATGAATCAGATTTGCCTGAAATTATCAATAATTTCAATCATATCGTGGAAACAGGCAATCATAAACAGCTAGAATTTAGAGGCATGCGTAAAGACGGAAGTTTTATTTGGGTGAGTGTGAATGGCAACCTGGTTGAACAAGCTGACAACGAAAAAGCAAGTATTGTATGTGTTGTAAGAGACATCCAGGAAAACAAACTTTTGGAAGTAGCACTCAAAGAGAGTGAGCAACGCTTCAGGGGCATGTTTGAATATAACCATGCCGTCATGCTAATCATTGATCCTGATGACTTGAAAATATTGGATGCCAATCCGGCCGCCCTGGAATTTTATGGCTATTCATACGAACAAATGAAAAAACTGAAAATCTCTGATATTAATACACTCACTTCCGAACAGGTGAAAAATGAAGTGTATAAAGCCAGAGATGCTATTAAATACCGCTTCGATTTTAAGCATCAACTTGCCGATGGAACCATACGTGATGTGGTAGTATATAGTGGTTTGGTAAAGACTGTATCGCAAAGCTATTTGTACTCTATCGTTCATGATGTTACTGACAGAAAACTTGCAGAAGCGAAAATTATCGAGAATGCCCGTGAATTATACGAGCTAAACCTGACCAAGGACAAGCTCTTCTCGGTTATTGCACACGACTTGCGTAATCCTACGGGATTGATACTTAGTCTGATAGATTTGTATTTATCAAATCAGGACAAACTTACGGAAAAAGAAAAATCGGATATCTTACACAACTTGCACAAAACAGCATCCAATGCATATGAGCTGCTCGAGAATTTGCTCGACTGGTCGCACCTGCAACGCGAAAAAATCAGTCCGGTCTTAGTAAACACTTCAATCAGCCGGCAAATCAATAAGAGCGTAATGAAATTTGAGCCAATTGCCAATGAGAAGCAAATCAGGATAATTAATAAGGTTAACGAAAAGCTGGAGGCAAAAATTGATGTAAATATTTTTGATGCCATATTGCGAAACCTGATTTCTAACGGGATAAAATTCTCGTATCCCGGAAGCAAAATAGAAGTGGATGCCAGCCTGAATCCACAAAATGATCTGGTAGTAACGGTTCGGGATTTTGGCATTGGAATGAATAAAAAAATTAAGGAACAATTGTTCAGCATTTCAAGAGAACCTGGCCGAACAGGAACCGCTGGTGAAAAAAGTACCGGATTGGGCCTGGTGATATGCAAGGATTTTATGGATCTGCTGAATGGGAGCATACGGGTGGAAAGTGAAGTTGATAAAGGAGCGGTCTTTTATGTCCGTTTCCCGCAGCCTCCGGATTAACCCATAGTGCAAATAGGTATCTTTTCAACAAAAATAATCTTGTCTGTATAATTCAATAAGATATGAGAAGTTGAAGGAAATATTTCAAGCAAATTTAGATTCCTGCTTGATGGTAATAGCCGGTCACTTAATAATTTCAGTTTTAATTATACTTGCAAAAGAAATTAACGTACTTTTACAAAACGAAAGCTTTTCTCAATAGATTATTTTAAACAAACTAAGTATGCAGCAAAACGAGGTTGGAAATCAATTGGTTTTAATTGCTGAAGACGAAGACACCAATTTTTTTGTGTTAGATTTGTTTATTCGTAAATCTTTGAATTTAAATACAATACGTGTTGTTAATGGTGTTGATGCAGTTGAAACCTTTAAAAAACATCCAGAGATTGCATTGATATTAATGGACATTAAGATGCCCGTTATGGACGGCATTGAAGCCAACAAAAGGATCAAAGCAATCAATCCGGATATTCCCGTTATCGCCATCACTGCATATGCCTTGGCAGGGGATGAGCAGAAGCTCAGAAAAGCGGGCTTTGACGAATATATTTCAAAACCTGTACAGAAAAGAGAATTACTGCGGAAGATTAACAAAATTCTGGGTCTTTCAGAATAGTAACTGCCTGATATAGGTCCGAAAGTTCTGATCATGAATGATGGTATAAACATCTATGCATTGAGCCTGGCCATTCCGGTTATCGTAAGTCTTTTTTTGGCCGCCCGGGGTTTGAGGTCACCTTATGCCGGCAATGGAAGATTAATTGCCCTTCTGATGTTTTCTATTGCTGGCTGGTCGGCTTGTTATGGCCTTGAACTTTCGGCTACAAATATGGATGATATGTTATTTTGGCTAAAGCTGGAATATGTATTTATCCCCTATGTAACGCTGCTCATGTTTCTGGTTGTACAGCAATATGCCGGACTGGGTCTGTTTCAAAAGTGGAAACTGTTGTTGTATTTGCTTCCCATACCCATACTTACCATGGTGCTGAGTATTACCAATGAGTATCATGGCTTATATTATAGAAACATCAGCCTGAAAACAGAAGGGCCTATTTCATTACTCGAACTTGAGGTCGGTAGTTGGTATTATGTACATGCTGTTTTTTCGTATGTGCTCATCGTTGCGGCTATCGTACTCCTGGTCCGTAAGCTGATCATACAGCGATCATTGTTTCGTAATCAATTGATATACATGTTGATGGCTTTGTTGATACCAACCATTTTTTTGAGTTTTTAT
>JAQVLA010000043.1:0-7264 GCA_028704385.1 Bacteroidales bacterium
GTAAAAAGAGCCAAGTGGTGAAAAATGAAAAATGAAGCCTGCCTGCTGCAGGCAGGAATGAAGAATGAAAAATGGGAAGCAGTTTATTAGGAGATGTTTTTTTTTGATTGCTGAAACGGGCTAATAGCCAACAGCCAAAAGCTAACAGCCAAGTAAAAAGAGCCAAGTGGTGAAAAATGAAAAATGAAGCCTGCCTGCTGCAGGCAGGAATGAAGAATGAAAAATGGGAAGCTGTTTATTAGGAGATATTTTTTTTGATTGCGAAGACGAGCCAAAAGCTAAAGGCCAAAAGCTAAGGGCCAAAGAAAAAGAGTCAAGTAAAAAGAGCCAAGTTGAATAAAGGACTTACGAGAAGTTGTTTATTAGGAGATATTTTTTTTGATTGCTGATACGAGCCAACGCCAACGCCAACGCCAACGCCATAAAAAAGAAGCAAGAGTGTGAGCAAGAGTATTGAGGACAGTGGGTAATGAAAAATGATTGTGCTGATTAAGTTTAAACGAGCTAAAGCCAACGCAAAAAAAAAACACGCGAAAGCATCTCTACTATCGCTCAATGACCAATTCGCGCGGCAGCTGCGTTTAGAAAAAGCAATTTTGTTAGTTTTAGTAGTAATGAGCCAAAGCCAACGCCAAAGCCAACGCCTCACTCAGCCAAAAACTAACCGCCAAAAGCCAACAACCTTAAAAAAAATCTCCCGCCAGCCAAAGCCAACGGGAGTTTTTATATGCAATGTGAACTGTAATTATTCCTCCAGTGCTTCTTTTTGATCTTTCCAGTATTGATATACCTTGCGACCGCCATAGGCAGCACCCAGGCTTAGTAGTATGGCAATGCCGGAGCCAATGGGAGCACCACCGCCCACAGGGCCACCGCCTGCGTTAGGATCTCCGGGAGGTGGTGGCGGGCCTTGTGCCAGTAAGGCAGTGCTTGTAAGAATTAAGACTGTGACTAAACTGAGTTGAGCTATTATCTTTTTCATGGTTAAAATATTTTAGCGGATGAATATTTTTTGTGTCTGAACCAGTTTTTCGTTTTGGATACGAACCAGCATGATGCCGTCATAATCCGGTAGCGACAGGATAACCGGTTTTTGTACTTGTTTGTCAACTGATTGGATTAATCTGCCACTTACATCGAAGAGCTCAATTTGCAGCGATCCTTCTGTCAGCTTATCAGTTGGAAGTATATATAGCTGGTTCTCATTTGTCCAAACTTTGAAGTGATTTTCTGAAGCTCGTAAATCCTGCACAGCAGTTACTCCCATAAAGTGTAGATTAAAACGCAGGGGGTCATTTTCAACTTCATGGCTGAAAGTATAATGACCAGTTTCGCGGATATTGATCATTTGATCTGTTAATAAGTCTTCCAGGTAGATCTCAACTTCAGGTTCAAATGTCTCGAGGTATTCAAAACTCAGGACAGCCTCGCCGGAGGCATCAAGTTCAAACGACACGGGTACAATCACGGTTTCCTGACTGGTAGCCAGGGTGTTGATCGATAGGGCTTTGCCATCGGTAGCATGTGTAAATAGCTGCGGTGCACCACTGAAACCTTTCAGCTTAGTGGCATCATCAAAGCCGTTGTAGGCGTTGTTGGCCTGTTCGCGGAAACGGATAAAGGTGGCATCGGAGGAGTTATTGGCTGAGACGGCTATCTTAAGCAGGTCTTTCGCCAATTCATCTCCTGATTTATAAAATCCGTTACCCTGATTATGGGTGCGATGTGCATTGGTGAAGGTGAGCGAAGGATCGGCGCTGGCGGCTTCAACAAACACAGCTTGTCCGACGGGTATGTACTGTTGTCCGAGGCCTGCTCCGTCATTGTAGGATTCGTAATTGCCCGTATTGCTGTTAAAAAGCCAAATAGTAGGATTTAATCCTGTACCTGTCAGGTCAACGGTTTCCCAGTCGATGGCCGAAGGGTAGGGGTTCGGGATTAGTTTTACATTACCGGCATCGATGTTTTCGGCAGCAACAGTAAAATCGCCATTATTCATTGTTCCGGTGAAAATAAATTTATCGCTTTCGTCGGCTACATAAGAAAGGAATCCTTTTTGGTTGTCGAGACTCTCTGTAAGGCTGGTGATGCCAAGCCATGAAGCTTCGTCAGCTTGATTGGGAACGAAATGCCAGAGGTAAGTACCAGTGAATACATCACCTGCCTGAATATCGCTGGCCAAGGGGATTGAGATCAAATGGTATTTGTAAATGCTTGTGCCTCCACCCGCATTTTCTCCGCCGGTAACATAGCGTTCGATAGTAGTTGAACCGGTGCCGTCAACTATGCCATTTACTAGTAATGAACCGGTTCCGGTAGCTTCTGATTTGATGGTGAGTGAGCCGTTGAGGGTGAGGTTGTAGCAATCGGCATCTGTTGAGGAAGAAATTACAACTATTTCTGCATTTCCTATCGTAGTATTAGCAGAGGAAGTAGGAGTTCCGTTACTCCAATTAGCTGAGGTGTTCCAGTCAGTTGTTGAAGCACCGCCTGTCCAAATAGTTTCATAGGGTAAAAACTGATTATTATTTAAAGCACCTGGTGTTGCAGTAGCTGGTTCCTGCCATGTGAAGTCATTATATGCTGTACCAGTGCCACTTAATTGTAATGAATAACCAGCAGGTGTGGTCCCGGTTTCTGAAACACCAATATCTGTAGACTCAATACCATTAGCAGGGCCATCTGTAGCAGTAAAAGTTCCTTCATAGCTTAAAAACTGAATCAATGTCCCATCATAGGACAGTGCCATTCCATCGGGGGCACCGTTTTGTATTCCATTGGCAAAAGTACTCCATGTAAAAAAGGTATATGTGTCAATAGTATTACCTTCTGTCATATCATCAGCCGTTTCAGTATCATAAGAAGTACCTCCATTTCCATTGTAGAGATTTACCAGGAATTTTGATAAGTCGTAATTTCCTGGATTTTTTATAACAATTTCAATCAATTCATCAACATCTCCACCATCATTGTCATAATGAATTTCATTGATCCAGGCGATGGGAGTAGCCGGGGCTTCCTCAGTCGTTGCATCATCCTGTAGTGCCCCATCAACTTTATAATTTATGGTAGTTTCCAAACCGTTGTAAGGGAATATTTTAAAGTAATAAGTGGTTTCAGCATTCAGTCCTGTAAATTGGTGATTTTCAACGCCTGCTGCAACATTATGTACCAAAGCTCCATCGGCTTCGGGTGTGCCATCAAGGGGAGCAGGTATTGAAGCAAAATCAACATCACTTCCTTTGATCAGATAAGCTTCGGCATCAGAATCAGCCCAAACAACTGTAATAGTTGAAAAAGAGTTGGCCGTAGCCATAAATCCTGTTGGGTGGTTGGTGGGTTCGTCAGCAGGATCTGTAACAAGATAACTTTGTTCTGCCGAAGTTGCAGTAGCAGTTTCGTTGTCTGTGGCCTCGATAATATAATATACAGTTGTGCCATCGGTTTGAGCAGGAATATTGGTACTGGTAGTGTATATATCACCACTGCCGCCATTGGTCATTGAAATAGTACCACCTGAATAATCTTCACTGGTTGTTCCCCATTTCAAATTCACAGATGCAATAGTACCATCTGAATCTGTTACCTCTGCCGAAACTTCCACTGTAGTTGACGAAGTAATGTCACTGGCAGGGTTTTGGGTGATGTTGGTGATGTTGGGAAGTATATTGCCTTCGAACGGTGTCCAGGAAATATCATCAACAATCACCTGATTTGAAGTGACATTATTAATTCTTATTACAATATCACCAGCAACATTAATGTTATTTACTTCAAAAACATGTTCATCATAATCATCGAAAGCTGTAGAGGTTCCTTGTGATATATCATTAATAAAAAGCTCAACTTGTCTATTACCGCCACCAGTAAAACCTTTGTAAAGTTTTACGCTAAAATTCCCTATGCCACCAGCTATAGTATTTGAATAAACTGCACTGTTATCAGATGATCGCCTTAACATTAAAGCCGGCAGGTTTATTCCTGAACCGTTAGCATCATTATTGCCATCTCTTGAGGCAACATAATTCCAGGTAATACCATTGTTACCGACAAATGATCCAGTGTTATAACTTGCAGTTGCATTGGAGTTAGCAAAATCCTCCACATTCACATTTGGATCAGTTACACTTCCGCTACAGGTGATAGTTTTGTCGGTAGCTTCGGTGGATGTGGCTGTTATATCTTCGTCATTGTAGGTTCCAATGGCTAAGCCTGCTTTTAGCCTCACATAAATGGTTGTTGTGGCAACTGATCCTCCAGATTCATTTAATGTTATTGGGCTGGTATGTACAAATGATCCACCCGTACCAGTAGATATTTCATAATTAGTTGGTGCAGTAATTGAAATTTCTGAAGTAAGATTACTTCCCTCCACAGTAAAAGATTGTTCATTAGAAGGTCCTTCCCCTTCATCATAGGTAAAACCTGTCAATTCTGTTTCAGAAACTACTATGGTTGGTGTATTTGGAATCGTATAAGTAACTTCGAAATCATCAACATAAATTCTGGTGCCAGAAGATGATCCTGTACACCAAAACTCTATTTCACTAGTTGCAGATACACTAGAAATTGTATATGACCCATCTACGATTCCTAATGCTGTATTGCCAGCTCCATCAACAGAAAAAGCAGCTGGTCCAGTAGTACCTGATGCATGAACAACAACTTGAGTTATTGTAACCCCATTATTTGCATAAATTCTTATCGAGCCTCCTTTTGTAGCGTTTTGATATAATCTTAATTGATAGGAGTAAATAGCTGGGTCAGTTCCGCTACTATTCTTAAATGATCCAAATCCAATATTTGAATCTAAAGCTATTCCTGGGCTTGCTTCATTTAGGCCAGTAACAGCTTCGGGATCTGAGAAATCATAAGAAACAACTGTCTGCCCCCAACCCGTACTACTCAGCAGTACCAGGCCAAAGGCCATTAAAAATGTAATAATCTTTTTCATAGTGCTATTATTTTGTGAATTGTAGATTTTGTTCTGCCTACAAATTTAAGCAATTGTGTTTTATTAAAAAAGTCCTTTAGGTTAAAGGTGTTTTAAGGAATTATTTCGGGAAGCTTGGGTTGTCAGCTGTGCTTTCCTGAATTATTGTCTGTACTGAAATGCACAAAAAGCATTTAAGGTGCCTGTAGGCTGATTTGCAGTACATCACCATCGGTTTTGTAGTCGATGCCGGCATCGCTGCCTGTGTAGCCCCACATTTTGAAATAATAGGTTGTTCCGGGACTGAGGTTTCCAAAAACGGCTTTTTCAATTCCGTAGGTAACGTTTTTAGTCCAAAAGCCATCCGATTCGGCTGTGCCATCTACCGGAGCCGTGATGCTATTGAAACCCGTACTACTCATCTTGATGAGGTAAGCATCGGGCAGCACTGTGCCCACGGCATCGGTCCATTGCAGGGTGATGGTGTTGGCCGAAAAGTCGGTGACATGATTTGTTGGCTCATCAAGCAGGCCGGTGCCCCAGATCAGGTTGGCATATTCGGGATGGTCTATAAAGGGGTTGCGGTTTTGCTGAATGGCATAAATGGCATTGTTGCGATCAATTTCTTTTTGGCTCACAGGATCGTTGGTATGCCATTCGAGCAGCATATTCAATGCCCATGCTGTAAAAACAGGATAGGAATTATCGGCCAGCATCTCGCCCGACCAGCTGCTGATCACGTTTTTGTAACGGATGGCCATATAGAGATAATTCCTGGCGATGTCGCCTTTGTACTCATCGATCGGTTCGAACACAGTGCCGCTGTAGCCCGGATAGTTGCTGCTCCCCAACTTGCTGCCATTGGTTGAAGACCAACTAACACTTCCCACCTCCCCAAAGGGATAGTTCGATCGTTTGTTATTTACATAACCATCGGTGGGGATGAGGTGAAACAAATCGGTGTACATGGGTGAAGCATCATTGAACCAGCTGGCCGGAATGCTGTGTTCGCGGTTGTAGCAATCGCCTTCTTCGTCATAGTTTACGCATTGATCAGTGATGAATGTATATTCGTAGGCAGGACTACCCCCCGGAACATCGCTGTACATATCCCAAACCTTGCCATTTGCCTTGGCATCAGTGCTTTGGAAATCGGTCCACAGCTGGTCGTATGTGCGTACTACATGGTTATCGATGATATTGTAAAGGGCTGTTTGCAATGCCTCACCAGTCTGGCCGCTGGCCGCATCATAATAGCCTGCAGGCTGCGTAAAAGCTGCTACATACGACAGAAATAATGACAGGAATAAAAAGTGTTTCAACCTAATTTGCTTCATAAGAATGGGAGTTTTACATGAATTTTAATGCGAAAAATGAGGAAGGCAAATTTACACATTTCACCTAAAAGATGGGATCCAATAAATGAGATTCAGTTGAATTGGTTTTCAACTTCATTTTGGGCATTATCAAACTTCATGACACGAATAGATTGGAGTTTTTATGTTCTTTATCAACCTAGAACATGCCATTTGTTGAGCTTATAAAAAAACACCCGCCGTAAAAAATTGGCAGGTGTAGATGTAAGCTCGAAACGCTTAGGGGCTAATCCTTGCTAAAGATATGCCTGCCGTTGAGTGCCTGGACATTTCGGTAATTGTTCTTCAGAATACCTTCAAATTGTGCCAGTTGTTCGGGGGAGGCTGTTAAAGCTTCTTTCAATACATACCATTGCACTACTTCGGAGCAGGGCGGAGTGGTTAAAGAACCGCTGTAGTGGTAAAAGCTTTTGTTTTCGGGCAAAAGTGAGGCCAGGTCAATGGCTGTTGTATCCGTATAAGTTCCTTTTTCGACGGGGAAATGAGCCAGGAATTCTGAGAATAAATCATTCTCTTCGCCGGCTTCAAAAAACACGCCCACCACAGCAAAATCGGTATCGGAAGCCCTGTGTACAAAATGAACCTCCAGGGGATAATATTGGCCATTTAGCTGATGTTCGCTTTTGGCATGATAATGAAATTGCAGCAGCTCGTATTGCAGCGAACCAATCGTTAAGGAGCTGCCTTCGTCGCAGCTGAACTCGATGGCATGTCCGTTATTTTCGATCTCTGTACTGGTGGTGCTATAGCTGAAGTGCAGGTCAGGAAGACTTGCATCAGTAACCACTCCTGTGATATTTACCGGAGATTGATTTTCGTCGCCACAGGCACTAAAGCCGGTGCAGAGGTCGGGCCACTTGTCCTGGCCATCCTCGCTGCCGTTGTGCGACCAGTGTACGCCATCGCAGCTTGTTGGGATATCTGTCTTGTCTGATTTACAAGCCGAAATGGTCAA
>JAQVLA010000043.1:7364-11719 GCA_028704385.1 Bacteroidales bacterium
TTTTCGAAATCATTACAATTCCGCAAAATGAACTGATACGAGGTATAAGGAGGTTCCTTGAAAAGGATTTTGGCAAATGACAGAAATCTCTCTAATTCGGATACGCTTACTTCATCATCCACTCATCAATGGTCAGATAAAAAGGCATATCGTCCATATCCATTTTGCCGCGGATATTGCAGGTGTCGTAATTGTCGTAATAAAGCGTACCCACGTCAGGCTGCATATTTTTGAAAGTGAAGCTGCCCCGGCCACTTTTTAATATTCCGCATTTGGGTGTAATAAGGTAGTTTTCGTTAGTGGTTAGCTGTACTTCATCGCCGGTGTCGTTGATAAATGACAGATCAGCTGAAACATATATTTTCTCATTTTCATTTGAGAAGTATTCACTTCCGGACCATTTTTCCCAGTCGTATCGAATGGTGCCATCAAGCCTGATGGTTCGCAATCCGGAGGTGTCAGTAAAGACAATATTTTCCAGATATTGATCAAAAACGTAATGGTTATTGACAGTATCGTTTAGTACCAGCTTCATATTTTGTGCTGAAAACATATTTGGCGGGAATGATTTATTCGAATAGTAACGGAAATAATCAAAGCTAAAAGTGGCCTGAGCACCGGGATGAAGCGGTAACGTATCTGTATGAACAAACACCCTGCCTCCCATATATCGGTTACTAACCTGATTTAATCGGAAGTTGTGATAAAAAGTGTAAAGGTGTTTGTTTTGATCTTCAGCAAGCGTAACTTCAGTATTATCAATGTCTGCATGAAAATAGTTCTGCACACTATCATTTTTCAGTGCTTTGAGG
The DNA here is from genome assembly GCA_028704385.1 of Bacteroidales bacterium. GTDB lineage: Bacteria > Bacteroidota > Bacteroidia > Bacteroidales > F082 > UBA5536. The sequence continues at coordinate 8,177 of JAQVLA010000043.1, forward strand.
TAATAAACAGTCAACTGGATCACATTGTGCTTTTGCAGAATAAGATTATGTGCAGCACTCACTTGAGCCTGATAATTTCCTGTTTCACTATTATCTTTTTTGCAGCCTGAAAAATATAAAAGCGTCAAAATCAGAAATGTAAATCCAAAAGCAGTAGTCGGTTTTCTAGTCTTCATCATTTTCTTTCGTAGGTTTCAAATCTGTAAACGAAGCCTGACTGCAAATCATTGTCCATCACTTCTTTTTCTGTCAGTTCCCAGTCGTTGTAATTGATGAAAGGAAAATAGGTATCGGCTTCAAAATCAGCTTCGATGATAGTCAGGTAAAGTTTATGTGCCAGGGGCAAAAATTGTTCGTAGATGCTGCCGCCTCCAATAACAAAAACCTCCTGCTCCTGATTTGTTAACCGGAGTGCTTCTGCAATGCTCTCAACTTTTTCGCAGCCTTTAGGAACAGGGTTGAGCGTTTCGCTGAGGATGATGTTTCTTCTGTTTGGCAGGGGCCCTCCTGGCAGGGATTCGAAAGTTTTTCGTCCCATGATTACACTATGACCCGAAGTAAGTTTCTTAAACCTTTTCAGGTCGGCTGATAAGTGCCAGGGCATGTTGTTGTTGATTCCGATGGCCCGGTTTTGCGCCATGGCAACGATGAGTGAGATAAGAGGTTTTTTTGACATAATCTTGGTTAAACTGCAATATCGGCTTTGATTGAAGGATAAGGATTGTAAGCAATTAGCTCAAAATCTTCGAAATGGAATGAAAAAATATCCTTTATCTGCGGATTGATTTTCATCTTTGGCAAGGGGCGGGGTGTACGACTTAGCTGTAGATTCACCTGTTCCAGATGATTGAGGTAGATGTGTGCATCACCAAAGCTCATAATCAGTTCTCCTGCTGCTAAGTCTGTTACCTGCGCCACCATCATCGTCAGCAAGGCATAGGAAGCGATGTTGAATGGCACGCCCAAAAAAATATCGGCACTGCGCTGATACATCTGGCAGGAGAGCCTGCCATTGGCTACATAAAACTGAAACCAGGCATGACAGGGTGGGAGGGCGGCATTTCCGCTGGCAACATTTTCTGCAAAACTTTTTCCGGATTCGGGAAGCACGGAAGGATTCCAGGCAGCAACGATATGCCGGCGGCTGTCAGGATTATTTTTGAGGTTGTGTATCACCTCTTTGATTTGATCGATGCCTTCGCCATTCCAATTGCGCCATTGGGCACCATACACAGGGCCAAGATCGCCCTTTGCATCAGCCCATTCATTCCAGATGCTCACTTTATTGGCTTTGAGGTAATTAATATTGGTGTCTCCCTTCAAAAACCACAGCAGCTCGTGTATTATCGATTTGAAGTGCAGTTTTTTTGTGGTGACAGCCGGAAAGCCTTTTTGCAGATCGAAACGCATCTGATAACCAAAAACACTCAGGGTTCCGGTGCCAGTCCGGTCTTCTTTTTTATTTCCGTTTTCGAGTACATGCCGCATCAGGGCGTGATATTGTTCCATGAGTTAATGTAGCTTTTGTCCGGTTACTTATCCAATCAACATTCCAACAATAGTTGCCGACATCAGGGAGGCCAGTGTACCACCCAACAATGCCTTTAAGCCGTATTTCGACAATGTAATACGCTGATTTGGTGCCAGCGAGCCAATGCCGCCAATCTGAATGCCAATGGAGGCAAAATTTGCAAATCCGCAGAGCATATAAGTAGCCATGATAACCGATTTAGGATCAGTAAAAACCTGCGCTGCTTTCAGCTCCGAAAGGCTTACATAGCCAATAAATTCGGTCATGATAATTTTTTCGCCAAGCAATCTTCCCAGGTAGGTGATATCCTGAGCATTCACACCAATCAACCACATCACGGGCGAAAAGATGTATCCCAGCATAAATTGAAGCGATAATTCGTTGTAACGTCCATCTGTGATTGATGCAATGGAATCGTTGAGCCCGATCAGTTCACCTATCCAAATGGATATATAATTGAACATGGCGATGAAAGCGATGAAAACCAATAACATAGCTGCAACGTTTACGGCTAGTTTCAAACCTTCGGTTGTTCCGTTCGAGATGGCATCCAACACATTGCTGCCAATTTGATCTTTGCTGATTTCCATGGTTTTATCAATGGCCTCGGTTTGTGGCACAAGGATTTTGGCGATCACGATAGCTCCCGGAGCCGCCATCACCGATGCCGTGAGCAGATGCTTGGCAAACAGCAATCGCTGCACCGGATCTTCGCCTCCCAAAAAGCTGATATAAACAGCCAGCACGCCACCTGCCAGTGTTGCCATGCCTCCCATCATTACCAACAGAATTTCTGATTTGTTCATCTTTGGCAGATAGGCTTTGATCATGAGTGGCGATTCGGTTTGGCCAAGGAAGATATTTCCTGCCACCGAGAGGCTTTCGGCACCGCTGAGCTTCATCAGGCGGGTCATGGCCCAGGCCATCGCCTTCACAACTTTTTGGATGATGCCGAGGTAAAAAAGTAAGCTTGTAAGTGCCGAAAAGAAAATGATTGTGGGTAAGATCTGTACCGCAAAATTTTGCATCGCACTTTCAATGCTGTTGGAGGCAAAAGAGCTAAAAAGGAATTCGGTACCTGCTTTGGTGAAATCCAGCACTAAAACAAAAAGCTTGCCTACTGCTTCAAAAAAGTACTGAATCCAGGGAACATAAAGCACCCCGATAGCCAGAGCCAACTGAATGGCCAGTCCGGTGAAGATCACTTTCCAATTGATGGCTTTACGGTTGCTGCTAAAAATAAATGCAATCACTATCAGCGAGAACATTCCCAAAAGACCTCTGAGGATGGTCATCAGGCTGAAGCCTTCACTGCGTTGCATCTCAAGCAAGTTAGAAGTAGCCTGGCCTTCATCGGCAAGCTGATTGTGGTGTTCGGGAGCAGTGCTTTCGATAATGGCTTCGACTGTAGTTTGAACTGTATCGGCTTGTGCCAGAGCATGTTCGTTTATGTTTAAAGTCAGCATCACTGCTAAAAGCAGCATAAAAATGGTAGGGGTTTTAATCATTGTAATTAAACTGTTTGGAGTAAACAAAAAGACACTTGATTACACACGTTTCCTTCTTCTGATTTCATCGCGAAGTTTTGATGCCTTTTCATATTCCTCATTTTGGACTGCAATTTGCAACATTTCTTCCAGTTCATCGGTTAAATACTCCGAAAACTCATCTTCCTTCACAGCGTTTTGTTCTCTGGATTGTGTTGTGTCGTTTTCCTGATCCAAAACAATTCCTGCATCTTCCAGGATTGTCTCGTAGGCAAATATGGGGCACTCAAAACGTATCGCCAGGGCAACAGCATCGGAGGTACGGGCATCTATTTCGGTGATTTCGTTGTTAGATTCGCAGATAAGGATGGCATGAAAAACACCATTTTCAAATTTATTAATGACGACTTCTTTTAGGCTTATATGGTAGGTGTCAGCAAAATTTTTCAACAAATCGTGCGTCATTGGTCTGGCAGGTTTCATTTTTTCCAATCCAAGTGCAATCGATTGCGCTTCGAATGTTCC
>JAQVLA010000058.1 GCA_028704385.1 Bacteroidales bacterium
CACAAAAGGCTTTTAACGAATGGAGAGAAGACGATAAGCCAAAGATAAGCGAGTTTATAAAAAAACTACCTGCAAATTTCTTTACCCTTACCGATTCATTAACCGTTGCCCGTACACGAAAAATGATTGACGGCCATCAGAAAGAATTGATTTTTCCACATAAAGAGAAACCGATAAATCTTTTTGTCACTCCGCATGAACTAGGAAATTTCGAAACATTTGAAGAATTATTTGACCATTTTCCGCCAATGCTTTCGGGCTATCAACCTTCGTTTTATGTTGATATTAACGAAAATGAAAAGAATGTTTTGCACGATGAAAGGCAACGTGACCGTTTCCTCGTTAAAATGATGTACATTTTAATGGTTAAGCGTTTGGAATCGTCGTGGTTTTCGTTTTATTCAACAGTAGAGAAAATTAAAAACCATCATCAAAATGCTTTGGATAAAATCAAGAATTATCTTGAAAATAAAAAGAACCAAACTATTGATGATATAGATGCCAATCAATTCGACGATGATGATTTAGAAGAACAATACGAAGAATTTACACTTGGCAAGAAACGTAAAATCAGTCTGTCTGAAATTGATGCAGCAGGAAATATTGAAAACTTCAAGAAGGATTTAAAGAAAGATTTAGATGCTTTAGATAACCTCTTTATTAATCTTCAAAAATTTGAGACACGGATTAAAAAGGAAATTGACAAACCAAACAATATAAATTCAATTGATAATAAGATTGAAGAACTTATAAAACAAATACAATCCAAACGTTTAAAAGGTGAAAATTCAAATAATCAGAAGGTCGTAATTTTTACGGTTTATAGGGATACGGCTAAATACCTGTTTGACCAATTAAAGGCAAGGGGATTTAATAATTTAGCAATGGTTTCAGGCTCTGGTTCATTAACTTCCGATTCGGATGAAGAAACCAAAAACTTTGAACCAATACTTGAACGCTTTGCTCCATACACAAAACTTTACAAGGAAAAAGAGTGGGATTTTGATTCCGAAAAACATAAAGCAAATGCTTATCAAGAATGGATAAAATGGATTGCAGAAAACCATCCCAAAACCTATCAGAAGTTGCAAAATCCTATTGATATTTTAATTGCAACCGATGCTTTAACTGATCTTCTACAGTTTGGGAAGGGCTTGAAATTATAAAATTCTGATTAACAGCGCAATAACCAGGAGAGATTGGTATGAATTCCAAAAATGTAGTGGAATAAACAATTTTGATAAATTTATTAACAACTTGAACAATAAATGATTAATGATTTATATTAGTAGTGTCCTAATAGATTTCATTATGTTTGTTCGCATCAAAAAATCGGGGGCCAATTCCTACTTGCAAATTGTGCAGAGTTATCGGGAAGGTCCTAAGGTCAAGCAACGCGTAATCGGCACCCTGGGCCGGTTGGAAGAAGTGGCCGGCAGCCGCGATATTGATTCGTTGATCAACAAACTCGCTCCTTATTCAAAAGAGGCGGTGATGGTATTGACCGGGCAAAGCCAGGTTGATGCGCATAGCGTATCGATTGGTCCGGCGTTGCTGTTTGATCGTTTATGGCAGGAACTGGGCATGCCGGTCATTATTCAATCGATAGCCCGGCCACGCCAATTTACCTTTGATCTGGAGCGGGCGCTGTTTCTCACCGTCCTGCACCGGTTGTTTGCCAGTGGCAGCGATCGCTCGTGTGAGAAATGGAAACAAGATTACCGGATCGAAGGTGCTGAGTCGCTGGCCTTGCATCAACTCTATCGGGCCATGGGTTTTCTGGGCGAAGAGATCCAGGATCAACAAGGCAAGACACCATTTTCTCCCCGTTGTCAAAAGGATGTGATTGAAGAACGGCTGTTTGCCCGCCGGCAGGATCTGTTCAGCGGATTGGATCTGGTGTTCTTCGACACCACCTCGATCTATTTTGAAGGATTGGGAGGTGATACACTCGGTTACCTGGGTCATAGCAAGGATCATCGACCGGATCTGAACCAGATGGTGGTGGGGGCCGTGCTGGATGGACAGGGAGAACCCGTTTGTTGCGAACTCTGGCCCGGATACACCACAGATGTAAAAACCCTGTTGCCTATTACCGATCGGATCCGAACCCGATTTGGGGTGTCGCAGTTTTGCGTGGTGGCCGACCGGGGGATGATCAGTGAAGCGACCCTGGAAGGCCTGCATAAGCGAAAGCTGCAGTACATTCTCGGTGTTCGCATGCGTAACGTCAAACGGGTTAAAGAAGAGGTTCTCACTCGCGCCGGCCGGTTTGAACAGGTACGAAAAGAGGGTGAATCTCAGCAGGATCCACTGAAAGTCAAAGAAGTGCTTGTCAAGGGAGAGCGGTACATCGTTTGCTTTAATGAGCGCCAGGCTCGTAAGGATGCCTATGACCGGCAAGCGATCATCGAGTCCCTCGAGGAAAAGCTGGCTACCAATCCCCGATCGCTGGTGGGCAATAAAGGGTACAGTAAATATTTGACCGTGTCTCGGGACACCTTCCGGATCGATCGAAAGAAAATAGAAGCCGACCGCCGTTTTGACGGCAAGTGGGTGCTTCAGACCAACACCCAGCTTCCGGCCGCCGAAGTAGCCCTGAAGTACAAAGAGCTCTGGCAAGTGGAGCACGCGTTCCGAGATGTCAAAACGGTCTTTGAGACGCGTCCGGTTTATCACAAGATGGATGAGACTATTCGGGGTCATGTGTTCTGCAGCTTCTTGGCCCTGGTGTTAAAAAAGGAGTTGGACAAGAGACTCAGCCAGCAGAATCTGGATCTGGAGTGGGAAGACATTAAACGGGATTTGTCAGCTCTGCGGGAAGTGACCCTGGAAGAAGGTTCCTCCCGGATCGTCATCCGCACCGCGAGTCGGGGGGTTTGTTCAAACGTTTGTAAAGCAGT
>JAQVLA010000023.1 GCA_028704385.1 Bacteroidales bacterium
TTCATTTGCATGTGTTATTTACACATTAAATGTACAACTTATTATTGGATTATTGATGCTTTTTGTAATGAATTTTTAATATTATTTAATAGTGGTTAAGAAGAGGGTTTTTAGACAGTCTGACGGTTACGTGTATGAGTAGTGGCGGATTACGGGGCAATATCCTGTCAAGATACGATGAACTTGATGCGAGGTAGAACGCTTGAATACGCTACAACCCCCGCCATTACTTATACACGATGTTAGCGGCTGGCTTTTTTTACCAGTTGGACTGTCTTCCTGGGTTTTCTTCTGTAAACCATCTATATGTACTACCATCATATCCATGATACGAACTTTTAAATTGAGCCATTGCTGATTGAAATTGAGCAATTATCAGGATTGAATCACTGTAAGATGGTATTGTATCTTCATCTAATAAATCTAAAAATGAAGCAGTTGGCTCATTAGCTAGTAACTGTTTTATTGGGTCAAGAATTCTATTCAATGAAGTCACCTTAAATTTATTCAATAATTCGTCAGGTTTCTTTTTTGAAAATTCTTTCATTTCGGTATAGCTTGAATTTATTAACTTTTCAAGCATTTCAAATTTTACTGTATCGGCTTCTTTTGGAAGTTTTGTGCCATTCTGTATTACTTTTTTTGCCATAAATATTGTTTGTTAAGATGGTAAGTCACGTGTGAATTCAATATATTTCATTTTCAGTACATCAATTGGAATTCTCTGTTTTCCTTGAAACATTGTACACATTAATTTCAAATCTTCGTCAGTTAAAATTAAAATACATTTTCTTTGCCCAGACCATAAGTCAATCGTATTTTTATATATACTTTTGGGAGGTTTATTTCGAGTAAAAATTATTCCAAAACTCCCAAAATTCTGGTTTAGATATCTGTTTAATTGATTAATATGCTCTCTCTCTACTTCCTTGACATTTTTTAATTCAACAACAATTTGTCTACAATTGAATAAATCGTAAATATCTTTAAGAAAATCGTACGAACGATTATTATAAAATATTAAATCTCTAATTAAAACACCTGAGTCGGTTCTACTTTGCGGTTTGGCAAAATCTAATTGTGGATAAAACAAGGTTGCCAACATTTGACAAATGATATCTTCATAAGTTTTATCATTTCCATTTTGATTACCAGAAGGAAGGGCAATTATTTCATTTAATTTACGGTTTATTGATAAAACTGGAAGAGCTTTAAAAAGAGGGTCATTTTTGCAATCTATTGACTGTTTTTCTTTAAGTTTTATATATGTTTGAACGACATCATAATTCTCTCGATTATAATTGAGTAAAGCAACTCTGTCCGGAAATTTATTTGGTTGTGATACAAGTTTTGAAATATAACCACCAAAATAATCATCATAACTAATCCAAGGCAAATATCTTAACCATCTTTTGGGAACTAGAAGAATTGGATTTTTATTTACTGGATTAATAGGAAGAAAGACATTTTCATCTTTGAATCTATTTGTTTTGTAGTCATAAACGTTATTGATTATTACTTTATCGATTGGAATGGAGTTTTTCTCACATTGTTCAATAGTATAATCAATGAGAAAGGATTTAATAAAATTGCAGGTTATATCACTAATTCTATCCTTAGAAATGTTGTCTACAAATAATTGAATCTCTTCAAAATGGGTAAATCCCGATTTTGTAACCTGAGGAATATTTTTGTAAAGTGAAAGGATTTCATTTGACAATTTTGCCCCAATTTGTTTTCCTGCTTTATTTTTTGAAGTTCCTAGTCCAACTTCTTGACATTCTGAAGATATAATTAAATAGTCTGAATCCTCTTTTTCTTTTCCTTTCAAATAAATATGTCCTAAATGATTAAAGGAATTTGTCAATGCAGTATGAAGTGAGTTGTCCTGTAGAGATGGTGATTTCCAGAGCAAAAATGGGTCAACGTATAATGGTACATCCTCGTCCAAAAATGGAATAGCAAAATCAACTTCATCTTGAGTGAATGGTAAACCATGAAAGTCATTAAGTCTTGGTCTAATTAAACTATCCATTTTTAAATATTTATCTTTTTTAATCATCATTTATCGATGTGGCTGTCTTTTATGCTTGCCGCTAACGGCCGAAGCTAAGTGCAGGCGGGCATTTCAAAGCAATTAGCATTCAATAAACCACGATGCTTATTAAGTGTAATACGCTTCAAATCAGCACTATCAGCCCGCTTGCATTTAGCTTTTGTTATGGGCTGTTATTCGTTGAATGTCAGTAGTTTACTTCACTTCTTCGATTTTCATTTTGCAATTATCGCTTTGACATTTACAATAAACTTCACCAGTGTTAGTGTTATAAACTTCAACGCATTTTTCAGCCGATGTATCACATGAGCCATGGCAATCAACCAAGACTGTATGAGGAGGTGCCTTTAAATCAGTTGATTCAAATTTTGATAGAAAAGTTAAGCTGAAAATTTCTGACGGATCGTCATTCAAAATATAATTAATCTCAATGTACTCCGCCAGGTCATAGAATGTCTGTTTGTAGTTTGTGATTAAGTAATTTTGCGTGCCATGTTCTCTATAAAGATAGTCAACAAAGTGTGCAGCAATTTTTTCCATATCTGATCTAGATGCAGTACTTCTATCAGAAGGATTGTCTTTTGTAATCGACATCACACAACCACTACAAGTACATTCAATTATGCCTGAGGGAATATTCCAGCGAGCCCCGCATATTTCATTGTTTTCACAAGTACCAGCACATTCTATTTGAATCGTGGCAGAATTTGCATTTTCTGCTTTTAAGGACGAAATATCCTGAATTACTTCTGCTTCAGTGGATGATTTGTTCTCTTTCGAACAACCGCCTGAAAACAAAACAATTGATGCTATTGTTGCAATTATTAAAAATCCAACAATACTAAACAATTTTTTTTCCATGATTTTAAAATTTAGAATGTTGTAAAATACTGCTTACTCTTTCGATTTTCAGCTTTTTTTTGCTCGGCTACTTTATTTTTAATGTCGTTTTTCGCTTTCACATTTTCGACTTTGGGTGGTCAGCCCAGTAATGACCAGCATGTCGTACTTATAATAGCCCATAACGAGTGAATACCCGCACTATTGCGTATATATTCTCCTTATCTGCATGTCCTGTTTTCATGGTTAAATGCTTTTTAGAGGAAAAACTTATCAAAAACCAAAAACCCTATCCACCCCTTTTGCGGAATGTACGCTCCAATCCTTTGTTTGTGATATAGGCAGAAATTTCTATCGTTTTGCTGCAGGCATGGTCAGGTTTGGGTTATTGTCGCCGCTAATTTAGCAATTCTTCTTTTATTAAACCAAGGATTCGCTGGAAAAAATAGAAAAATCCGCTTTGATGTTGGCCGATCTCTCCTCTTTGTTCTCTGTTCTCAATTAAACCAGATCCTGCTCCCGCAAGTCCTATCTTTTGAGGTAAAAGTAGCTTTTTTGTTTTTCTTTATGAAGATGCATAAGCTCAATTATTTAGAAAGTCCTGGTTAAGTTGTTACACCTTAGCTGACAAACATCTCATCCCCTCAAAAACCTGCATGTAATTTCTATAATATCAGGCTTCGGTTGGAGTTTCGTTCAACCGGGAGTTCTTCCGATAGCTATCGGAAGGGTACTTCGTGCCACATGAATTCCTGATTATTACCAACAGTGTTTTTATTTGTTAATCCAATTATCTCCATGTAATATCAACAGGATTTCGTCTTGGGATAGAAGTTATTTTATAACTTGAATATCCAAATAACATTGGACAAGCTGCTTTACGTCCTTCTGGTATTAATAACCTATCTTTTAATGGCTTATAATTGTCTAAAGCCATTTTAACAAATCCAGCCCAGCATGTACCTATACCAAAAGCAGGTGCAGCAATATCAAAATGTGTCAAAGCAATAATTGCCTCGGTCGGGTCGTCAATTGGGTCAACAGGAACATGTGCAAAAAGTAAATGAGGAGCGTTATGACATATTAAATCCAATCCACTATCCCAGGTTGCAATTATCCCAGGCACATAATCTGCAAGCGGGTGTGTTGTATTTTGTATCGTTCTCATCCAATCAATAGTCAAACCAGCAACAAGTTTTACCTCTGCTGGCTCATGAATAACCATCCATTTTACTGGTTGTCCATTTCCTCCTGATGCAGCATAACGGGCAACATCAATAACCTTAGCAATTAATTCTTTATCAATTGTCTTTGACGAATAATGCCTTACAGAACGACGACCTTTTATATAAAATGCCAAATTCTGTGGTTCAATCATACTGTCTGAAAAAGTTGCATTAATTTTTTCTTCAGGAAGGAAGTCTAATGTAAGAGCTTTCTGTGCACAAAAAGACTCACAATGCCCACATTTTATACAATAATCTGATTTTTCTTCAGGAATTGTTGGATAACCTGAGTCAGTTGTTTTGTCTATAATACCCATTACACAAACTGTTGCACAAGTATTACATTTAGTACATGTCTTTTGGTCAATAATTATTTGAGACATTATTTTCCTCCTTTATTCATTAATAATACTTATTGGCTTAGTTCTAAATAATTTATTTGATGTAGGTTTTCTTCATTATGTTGGGTAACGTTTAGAGGCTTTGCGTTCGGGCGGGATTTTCAGCAGAAAATTCCGAGCGAGCAAGAAGCCCAAATTTACGAAAAAATGTAGAACGGGAACACTCGACCCGCCTGACACAAAACCCTTGTTATAAGGCGTTTTTCTTGCTCTCCTATCGTTCTCATTTTACCAAACAATATATCTGCTCAATATTCCGAATATGAGAAAAAGTATTGCAAGCAAACTTATCACAGATGTCGCAATACCTGTTTTTTTATTGCTTAACCAACCACTAAGTCCCAACGAGGTAATAATAGCAACAAGTCCTAAAAGTAAAAGTTTTACAAGAGTCTGATGATGTGATTGAATACCGCCTGCTTCTTTATTCAGGTCTATCATTGACCAGCCTAAAGCTGATAATAGAAAGCACATTGAGGCAATGATAAGTCCGATAATCAGCCAAAATTTAATTTTTTTCTCAGTTACGAATACAAGTATGGCACTTAAAAAAGTAAACGAAAAGCCACCAAGAACCGAGCTCACTAACGCTAACTGTTTTATACTTTCTTCCATTTGCTTGTTATTTAGGTTTTACTATGTCGTTGCTCAACAAAAACTGATTGGTTTCGTTCTGCCAAAAAATGTAACGCATACGTTTAAATTGTCTGAACCTGAACGGGTAGGATTTTGTCGTTTCGATGTCGTAAACTTCCGAGTTTTGGACGTGTATATGCAGGTGTGGAAAATCCGTATTTCCCGAGTTGCCTACTTGAGCCAAAATGTCGCCTGTTTGCACCATATCGCCCTGCTTTACTTTAATGCTTTTTTGTTTCAGGTGAGCCAATGCTACAAAAAGCGTGTCCTGAAACTGAATGATAATGTGGTTTCCTGCCAACTTATCTCTTTCCTGTATTTTCTTGTCGGGCAAACTGTCTGTTACGTGTACTACTTTTCCGTTAACAGGGGAAATGATTTCTGCCCCGAATGTGTAACTATCTTCATTTGCTACTCCATTGTTTTTAAACAACTTACTATTATCGTCAAACTTAACGATGTCAATCGCGTACTTTTGACTTCTGATACGGTCGTGGTGGTTGGTAAGTCCGCTTGCACCTGCTCCTGAGGCTATCCACTTGCCTTTAAACGGCAAATCAATAATCACACACGATGCAATATCTGGGTACTGCCTGGCATCAAAATATATTTTGTTGAGCAAAACCCCCAAAACTAAAAAAGCAACGCCAAAAATCAGGTTAAAAATTCTGTTCACTTTCTTGGGTTGCAAATGTATGTTATAGCAGATTTCGGTTATCAAAAGTAACGTAAAAAGAGCAATCAAAGTAACTTTAGCCCAATATGGTGCGAACAAGTTGCCTTTCTGTAAAGTGAAGATATAGCATACCAATCCTGCTAAAAACAAGGGAATGGCAATAATGGAAATGTATCTGAAATAGCGGTAAGGTATTTTCTCTTGCCCGATTTTTGTTCGTGAATGTTTTGTTTTCCAATAATACCAGTATCGAAAAATGATAAAAAGGGCAATTACACTTAGTATAATTGTGTAGCCTGTTGTAACGATGTCTTCAAATTCTTTCATTGTCGCTGGGTTTCGTTAAAATACCCTATAACGTTTTCGGGCTTTGCGTTCGGGTGGGTTTTGGAGTCCCGCACGTGCGGGATCAACCTGCACTACACTTGAATAGAAGCACAAAGCACCAGGTTTGCACAGCTTGTCCCGTGAGGAGCGAAACGGGATCACCGCGCCTGACGCAAAACCCGCGTTATCGGCTGCCCTTCTGTCCGTCCGAAGTTCGTCAGCCCGAAATATACAATACAGTTTGTCAATACTCATTTAAGTTCCGAAAGTATTAACTTTTTCTGTGTAAGTGTGTTCTTCATTGCCTTTTCCCTAACTTTAGGGTCGTCACTGTTTATTAGGTCAAAATATTCAACTGGAACAACTTGCCACGATAAACCATATTTGTCTTTACACCAACCACAGGAACTTTCTTGTCCACCGTTTTCAGTTAAGGCATTCCAATAATAATCTGTTTCGGCTTGGTCTTTTGTGTTAATAACCAAAGAAACTGACTCGTTAAATTTTTGAAATGGACCTGCTGCTAAAATGCTTAATTCCATACCTGCAATTTCAATAATTGCTGTTTCAAAGTTTCCGCCTCCTGCTTCTGGTGGGTTTGTGTATTTGTGATGTTCTTTTAGTTTACCGTCTTTAAATATTGAAAGATAATAGTCGGCAACTGCTTTAGCATCTGTTGTTTCGACCCAAATTGAGGGTGTTATTTTTTGAGTAATCATATTTTTATTCGTTTTGTTGGTGTTATTTGTTTCTACATTTTGGCTGTTTGCTTCGTCAGCCTTATGCGGGTGACCTGAATTTGAGCAAGAGGTAGTCAAACCTATAACAATTGCTCCAAGAAGTATTAATTTATTCATTTCGATTTTTATTTTCAAATTAAGTCAATTTAATATTTGTCGTTTCAAGTTTGCACAGTCACACAGGGTTGCTGATTTTGGGCGGCGGTATGAAACTTTAGGGATTACGGAGCAGGTCACTATCACCCGACAACAAACTTTGATGCGGGGAAGAAACCTTGCATAATCACTTAACCCACCAGTGTTTTATACCGCTTGTTGAACAAAATCCCGCTCCCGCGGGCCATCTGTTTTTGACGTAAAGGTAGCATTTTTGTATTTTTATGAGGTTCATACTAACATTACTACTGATGCGTATAGTTCTTAAATTTAAAAATATTGACCAATTAAAAATTCTGGTGTCTTGAAATCAGATGATTACATAAGTAAGATTTGTATCAGAAGAAAATCTCAATTCAAATCCCAAAATATAAAAACACTCTATAATTCAATAAAATCAATGTGTTTAGATTATTATTCAAAAATTAACGCATCACCAGTATACTAACATCAAATATCATGAAAAAAAGAATTGCTCCCACCCAGGTTGAGCAAGTCATGTTAACAGTCGAAGGATTCGACAAAGTTTTCAAAACCCTTCAACAGCAAGTAATACTAAAGGGAAAGAGCACTTTTAGTAATTATTTCCTCATAAATAATTGTCCCTTCAAAAACTGTCTCTGAATAACGGATAACCATAAAGAGAGACTAAAACCAGAACCAGTACTGAACCCCCCAAAAAAACCTAAAAAACCAAAGAACGTCCTGATTTTTTTATCACTCGTTCGCCGTCTCAAATCTCGCTCCCCTATTAAACCCCATGCAATTTCCATAATAATTGACTTTGGTTGGGGATTGGTTCAACCGGGAGTTCTTCCGATAGCTATCGGAAGGGCACTTCGTGCTACATGAACTCTTAATTATTAACGCCTGGCATTATTTCATTTTAGTCTTTTAATAATTCAATCCAAATGCATATAAAGGAATAACATTGAGATAGCCATATTCAATATCATCTTGTACTATAAATGATTTTCCATCTTTTTCTATTTGATTTTGTTGTTTATTTTTTCCTCCAACCTCAAAAGTGTAGTTATTTATTTGAAAGTCAGCTTTCTTTGAAGATATAACTTCATTTTTCACTCTCATTTGATTGAAAAAGAAGGTCTCTCTATTGTTACCAATGTTCGAATTATTTCCAACCAGGTTAAAAATGATGTTTGTATTATCCAGATATACCTTATCAACTTTACCTAATCCACGAATACCGCTTGTTTCATTTCGTAATTGTCCAATAAGTCCGGCTTTTTCCATATACGAAAAGTAGTCGTCTAATGAATTTCGACTAACCCCAATTAATTCTGAAATTTTTGAAAAGTTGGGTTTAAAAGGAACACTTTCTGCAATTATTGAAAGTAATCGTTTCAGTTTACGACTTGTTCCAACATTTAAGTTTGCATATTGTGGAATATCTGATTCCAAGGTTTGAACAATAATTTGTCCTAAGCGTAAATTCATTTCATTTTCTATTCCAAATGGATAATACCCTCGTTTCAAATAGTCGTTAAATAAGGGTAATGGATGTTGGATATTCTCAAGTTTTACTTCATTATTTATAATTTGCTCTAAAGTGTAGACTTCTGATTCATAATTATGAAATAATTTCAAATATTCACGAAATGAAAGTCCGTGTAATTTGTAAATTATCGCTCTCCGACTTAAGTCTGCCGATCCTTTTAGTATGTCAAGTACAGATGAACCAGTAAATACTATTCTTAAAGTTGGAAACGAGTCATAAATGTTTTTTAATTCACGGGACCAGTCAGGGTATTTATGAATTTCGTCGATAAATAAATATTCTCCGGCATTTTTATAGAATTCATCCGCCAAATCAACCAGACTGTTTTCTCCGAAATACATATCGTCTGCTGATACATACAAAGCTTTTTTATTAGCTAGTTTTTCTTTGATATGTTGTAATATCATTGTTGTTTTTCCAACTCCACGTGCGCCAATTATCCCAAGCATCCGACTATCCCACGAAATGCTGTCGTATAAATACCGTTTAAAATTTGTTGTTGTACTTTGTAAAAGCGTTTCAAATTTCTGATATAGTGTTCTCATTGCTTTGAAAATTTTTACAAAGATACAAATTGCACAATATATTTAGCAATTAAATCATAATTTGTTCAATTAATAGTGCAGATTGAATTTATTCTGCTTGGCGATAACGGCTCGAATATGCGTAGTGCGGGATTTCAAGGCACTTCAATATCAAGCCGCTACTTTGTTTATTAAATGCTTTACTGTTTAAATTTACTATGTTTCCCCGCATTACGTATATTTATTATTGCCAGCAGTTATTTTTCTCGTTTATACCAATCTAATTTATAATTCAATTTAAAAGGTTTCTTTTCGTTATAAAT
The DNA here is from genome assembly GCA_028704385.1 of Bacteroidales bacterium. Taxonomy (GTDB): domain Bacteria; phylum Bacteroidota; class Bacteroidia; order Bacteroidales; family F082; genus UBA5536. Next base: position 9,425 of record JAQVLA010000023.1, read on the forward strand.
ACTTGTATATTCAATATTCATCTCTATTTCACTCAGAGCCTTCCTTATTAAATCTCTTTGCTTTTTAAAATCATTGTCTGTCAATTTGCCACTAAACTCAATAAGCACTTTTTCTTCTGATGGTCTTAGAATAATTTTCTGTGCTTTAGAAAAAGTTGACCAAAAATATCCATCATTTAAACTTGGCATAAAGTCAATCAAATATTTTTTGTTGTCAACGCCATTTTTACAAAATGAAATCGTTTTAGTTATCAATGGTCCAGTTCCTTTATTTTGAATAATGACAGCAATATTATCTTCATAGTCTTTTGGTAAAATATAAGCAAACGGACGAACTCCTAATCGATTATGTAATCTATTTTGATAAGATGAATAAAAAGCAAGTCCTAATGATATTATTGAAATTATCAATGCACACAATGCCAATATATATTCAGGCTTTTCTAAAATTTTCAATAAAATTTCTTTCATATCTATTTATTCAATTTCAAAATTATCTCGGTCTAATGCTCTTGGCAAATATGTCCCATAATCATTTCGTATAGTGTCTGCTAATGAAATCAAATAGTCACGGCTTTCAATTGCTTTATTCTTTTCCTCTTCTGTTAATTCAATTAGCATAGACAAGTCAATAAAGCTTTGTGGTGAATAAGAAAAACTAGCAATCCACATATTATCGGGAGTTTTATATAAAATAAATCTCCAACGTTCAATATCAATCTTTTTCAACTTTATCTTTGGCATTGTCTGTCTGCTTTAATTGCTGGCAACGAGTGAATACACGCACAATTGCGTATATATTCACCTTGTGTCTATGTGCCATCCTTATGATTTTCGTTTTTTTTAATGCATAAAGATAAAAAATTATTGAATATCCAAACCATCCATAGGACTTAAAGCGAGGGAATTTGCCTCAGGTTATTACGTATCATCAAGCCATATTTTTTTTAAAGCTAAGTCTCGTGCGCGACAGAATATGGATAGCATAAAAATAACCCCTTTATTTTTCAGGTTCCGAAGTACACGATAACATTCGGGCGATTGAGCTTTTTAGACGTGAATCATGCCGGCCAACAGTAATTTATTATCACGTCTTAAGCTTAATAACTGAAGCCTCGCATTTCAATTAAGGTTCTGATATGTGACAAAAGTGAAAATTAAATCTTCCAAAAAACACAGATAAACAGGCTTATAAATTTTTCCATTTCACTTTAAAGTTGGAATTATAAGCCCTTAGTCAAAGAATGATTTAGCAGAGCGCAAAGCGTGGCCTATAGTCCCCAACCCTAAAAAAATGGGGGCCTTCGACCCAGACCAGCAAGAAGAAAAGGTGAAATTACAATCAATAAGTTAAGCCATTTCTGAAATTTTAAGCGGGCTGGAGCCCCCATTTTTGGGGGATGGGGGCAATTTGCAAAGAATAATCTTTTCCAAAAACAATGTGTATTACAAGTATGTTTCCGATAAAAATCAGCTTGGATTAAGCATATACGAAACTTCAGTTAATAATATCTCAGCCTGTGCCTTTCCGAAAAGCTAAAGTTTTAATGAATCCGCTGCCATCTCGGTAACGATTTCATTTTGGAAATGGTAAAGCTTCACATGGGTTTGCGAGGATGCATCATCACTTTGTGGCTTTATCACAACAAAATTCATGGCTGTTGTATCTAAACTATTATGATCAATCCAGGTTCCGGAGTTTACATAGATCGACTTTTGTTCCATGTGATTTAAAGAGGCTTGTATCAAAGGAACATGGGTATGGCCAAAAACAACGATTCTGACATCTGAATCGGGATTCAAAAAATATTGAATCCTGGCCTGGTCATCCGTCTCGGAGGACAGATCCGAACCTGCAATGGCTTGCTGTGTCGGAATACTTACAGGCACTCGATTATGGGCTTGCCGCTGCAGCCAGTTGTCCTGAATACCCTTGTAAAGGTCAACCTCTATCAATCCTCCCGGACTTGACTGGTACGGCAGCAGATTATTCGCGCTAAAGGTTCCCTTGAATCCATCCACATTTGTTAGGATGATCGGCTCGTCAAATCTTTTGTCAATTTTAAAAGTATTCAGGGTCCAACTCCAGATTTTCCAGTATTCAAAAAGCAGGTCCTGACTTTCATCACCGGAAATATTGGGTGTAACAACAGGAACAACATCAACCCCTTCGGTTGGTAATCCTAATGAAGCATACAAGGCTCCGATCCTTGTAAAAAAGTATCCGGGAGGCAAAATCGTTCCGGGAGCTATATCCTGGTTTGAGAAAGGATCGGGTGCACAAAAGAAATTATACCTGTGGCCGTGCTCTATGGCAATCTGGGGATAGCCAGCCGGCGAATAAGTCCCCAAACCCAATTCAGGATCTCTTTTTTGGTTTATCCCAGGAAGCACCAGTTCAATATTTGCTTCAGTTATCGTTAAATCATGGTTTCCGGGCACATAAGTAACCAGAATTTTCTTTTCCTGAATCATACTGTTCAACACATCAAACACCCCTTTGTTAGCCTGGGCTATACGTTGCACAAAATCGGCCTGGTCTTTTCCCTGATAAGTATCAATGGGAGCCGGCACAAACCATTCGTCCAGCAAGTCGCCGGCGATCACAAGTTCCTTAACATTCGGAGATGCTTTAATCTTATGAAGCATTTTTTCGAGCGAGGGCAGGTTTTTATCACATTCTGCGTAAGAAAGGTCGGCACCAAGATGCACATCGCTGATCACAACGATCAAATCCCGCTTACCACTACCATTATTAAAAGGATCTGTTTGTGAATTCTCTGTTACTGACATTTTGCATGAGGTAAAACCAATAACGAACAGCATCGCCAATATTACGCTGAATAATCCTGAAAAAGTTTTCATGTTTTGTCTGGTTTTTAAGTTTGCCTACTCATAAAGCTTTTCGGCTAACGCTATCTGTTTCAATACTTTTCTTCTCTCTTGACCACACTTTCGCGCCTGTGCGAAGCCGTGTTTTAAAAAGGGAATTTCAGGTTTTAAATTTAGCTAATATTAGCGATGCACATACTTTTCGACAAGATTTATTTTGGCAAGTTTCGGACTTTGGAGAAATGAAATCAGCTGTTGCATATAACAAGATGAGTGCGGTGTATATTACAGCAAATGTGATGTTTATATATTTTACGACAGTCCCCACCCGATATTCTTCTTCACGATAGCAATCCCGGATTTAACGAAGCCAATCTTGCTTAATCAGCGCGTACTGCTGATCATCGCTCCATTTTCCCTTCAGGAAAAAACTTTCAACGAATGTACTTCCTGAATGGAAAATAGCACCTTAGATATTGTTTAATGTTTAAGATTTCCGGATAATACTAATTAAAAAATGCTCTGTTTTTTCCTAATTGCTGCAATGCCAGGTGCCCTTGAAACAGTTTGTGCTATTTGTTTGTTTTCTTTTATAGGGTGGTCAGGATCAGATTTAATTTTTGACAACTTACTTGTTTTGAGTAGTAAAGATCAGTAATTGTAATGAGAAAAAATTTCACAACGAATTCATTTTTGGAAGATATCCATTTTCTGCCAGCTCTTTTTCGCCACTCACTTCGATTGATTTACCCTCCTTTATCAGGATGTTTCTATCCGTGAGCTGTAATACATCAAAGTAATAATGGTCGGTCAAAATAATGCCCTTCTCATTTTTTATCACAGTTAACAAGTCTTTGATGGCGTCTTGATATAAAGGTTCGATCATCGAGAAAGGCTCGTCAAGTAGAATAAAGCGCTGAGGTAAATTTGTGATCATAAGAATCTCTATATAACGTTTTTCGCCGTGAGACAATGTTCCTACACGCTGATTACCGAGTTTTGCAATCCGTGGATCGAACAATATCTTATTTTGAATTTCACCATCCTGGAAATACAAGGGTACAACATCCCGAATCTTTAGATCTTGTGGTAAAAAATTTTCCTGAGGCAGGTAGGCCAGATTCTTAAATTTTATGTTTTGATTTGGATAATATCTTTCATCGTCAAGATATGCATCAATTGAATCAGGACGTAAGGTGCCAAATAATATCTTCAGTAAGGTGGATTTTCCACTACCGTTCCTGCCGAATATTCCAAGTATCTCGCCAGTTTCAATATAAAAGGAAACATCAGTAAGTACAGGACAATTTTTGAATCCTTTTGTTACATTATTTATTGTCAATCTACTCATTTATCTGAATATCAATAGAAAAATGATCATAAAAATTATATTGACAAGCCATGAAAATGAAACTAATTTAGTTTTGCCAATGCCAAGATTATAATAAAAATAATATTGGTTTTGATGAAAATACCTATAACAAATCAACCCTGCAAGCATTCCAAACGTACCAAAGGTAACAATACCAATATATGGCCTCAACGTAAGTAATCCAATAAATACTGAGAATGCAAAATTATATCTTGTCAAATCAAAATAATATTTTATTATCGCCTGATTCATCTGTTTGATTAAGCTATAATTGTATTTAACTTTATTCTCTCTGAATTTACGGAACACTGATTCACGCCACATAAACTTTTTAATTCATTTGCTGTGCGTAAACAGTGCATTACAAATCAAGTAAAACACCACAGAAGCTTTGTAACAATTTATCTGACAAAAGTGGTAAAAAAAATGGTAGTACATTTCATGTCATTTTATTATCACAATCTTAATTTGTGTGCTTACCTTGCATGGCAATCCAGTAAAGTTGATATACCCTCAACTAACATTATACATTGGTTATTGTGCAATTTGGTTAGAGTTTAACAAAATGAAATAAGATTTAGCCTTTTTAGAGCATAAGGCTGTAAATCAGATATGATTTATCTTTGCCACAAGTTTAGGTGTTATGGCTTTTCGTGTAATGATTTTAATTCTTCTGATTTTTTTAACGGCTTGTCAACAACAATCCGTAGATCAGGATATTATCTTAAAAAGGGAAAATAGCCAATTAAGCCTTGAAACCAGAAAAGCAACAGTCCTTGAATCAGATTCGAAAGAAGAACTGAAACTGAGAGATTTCCATAAACTCAAAACCACTGCCTTGACATCCTATGTGGAGGACGTTGGAACGCTTGCATCGATAGGTGTTTCAGGTATAACACACGATAATATTGCTCCGGAAGATATTTTTATGAAGCCACAGAAAACTTCCTATCTGTCAAATACATCAGCCATCCATCCCTCCTATCTTATTCTGACTTTTGATAACGATATCTTTGCCGAAACAGATTATTACTACACCAATGGCTTTTCAGTGGGTTTGGTTCATCCGAAATTGAATAACAGAACTTTCGGGAGAATCCTGGCCGGTCTGGGATATAAATCCCTCAACACCACCGGCCTGAGGATTCATCAGTTTATGTTTACGCCACAAAACCCCGAGGCCATCGAAATTGACTACAACGACCGGCCTTTTGCCGGGGTTCTTTTAGTTGAATATTTTAAATTAAGTCAGTTGGTAAACAGGAGTTTAAATTTTCATGCGAGTCTTAGCCTAGGCGTCATCGGCAAAGCCTCAATGGCACAGGCACTCCAGACAGTAATGCATCAGCTTGAGCCCAAAGGATGGGATTATCAGATTGGCAACGACTTACTTTTAAATTACGATATAAGTTTGGAAAAGTTGGTATTCTCCGGAAGGTTCTGGCAGTTAAGCGGCATGATCGAGGCCGGACTGGGGAGCTATCAAACCTATGGCGGAGGCGCATTACAGCTTCGGATAGGCCTGCTCAACGGCTTTAAAAACAGTTATCTGCCCGAACTGGAGAATGTTTCATCAACAAATAAGGTGGGCAGCTTCTGGTTTTTCATCCAACCTGCCTGGCACTATGTGGTTCACAACGCCAGTCTCAATGGAGGATTTCTAAACAAAAACAATGCACACTATTTTACGCATGATGAAATCAGGCATAACCTGGCTCGTTTTTCAGCTGGTTTTTCGTGGCATTACAGAAAGATTGGGCTTGGTATCAGATGGACCCAAATAGGGCCTGAGTTTCGTACAGCAAACAAACATAACTGGGGCAGTATGAGTCTGCTCTATACACTTTAGATTGACTATGAAATTGAAAAACATACACCTGAACGGAAAAAATGGAAGTTCAAACGGTTTACCCAATAAGGATAAGATTACTTTTCCTGTGACCTATGAGCTAAAGGTTGTACTTGAACTTTCGCGGCCTAAAAATGAGTTGAAAAATGAGTTGGAAAGTCTTTTTCAACGCTACAAAATTCCTTATTCCTATTTGTCTGAAAAACTCAGTTCAAAAGGGAAATATACCAGCCTGAGTTATAAAATCACGCTCATTGATGAACTTCAAATGAAGACGCTATATGCCGGTCTTGAGGAAATCAAAGAGGTAAAATTTGCTGTGTGATGTCTGATTTTGGGAGCAAGATCCTGTTACTGGCCGCTGGCGGAAGCCTGGGAACAATTTTACGCTACCTGGTATATCAGTTTGCAGATAAATACCTCAACCCCCATATTCCCTGGGGAACTTTACTTGTGAACTTAATTGGTTCATTTTTAATTGGTTTGGTATGGGGATCGATGGAAAAGCTTGCACTTACGCCGGCTTTAAGGTTTTTTCTTATTATTGGTGTTTTGGGCAGCTTTACAACTTTTTCGGCCTTTGCCTACGATAGTTTTTATCTTTTCAATCAGGGACAAGTCAGGTGGATGCTGATTAATTTGCTTTTAAACAATGTATTAGGACTGCTTTTATGCGGAATAGGATTCTACGGGATAAAACTTTTCACCTGATATGCACGAAATTGAGCCTTTTTATAGTTGGCGACACCTTTATGTCGCCGCCGACGACAGCCGCTCTCCTTTTTATGGAAGGAAGTACAGTGAGATTTATTGCAGCCATGCCGTTTATAATTATTTAATTCATCCTCAATGGGATGAGGTTGGATCAGCTACGCTTTATCTGAAAGTGTTGCAATGCGATTACCATTTACATTATGCTGTAATTGAATTACTTGGCGAATGGAACGACCTGCTCTACAACGACATCATGTTCTTTTACAGAAATCTGATTGAAGATATGTTGGATCAGGGAATTATTCATTTTATCCTTATCGGTGAGAACATCTTAAATTTTCATGCAGATGGTGATGATTATTATCAGGAATGGTTTGATAACCTGGAAGATGGCTGGATAGTGTGCCTTAATTTCAGGGATCATGTGGTAGATGAGTTTATCAGAGCCCGGCTGGATTATTACCTGGCTTTTGGCGGAAAATTTGATGGGTTCAACTGGCGGGCACTGGAACCTGAACAGCTTTTTGATAAAATCAATGAATTGGTAATGAAAAGATTAATGCCTTAATATGAAAACGAAAATCGCTATGCAGATACAGGTTTTTGGGCGCGTACAAGGCGTAGGATTTCGTTATTATACACAGCAAAAAGCCATTGAACTTGGGTTGACAGGTTTTGTAAAAAACAAATCAGATGGCAGTGTGTTTATAGAAGCAGAAGGCGAAGAAACGAAGCTGAATGAATTGCTGTTGTGGTGCCATAGCGGACCTTCATGGGCTAAGGTTCAGGAAGTTAAGTTTCAGGAAATGCCAACCATAGGTTACCCGGATTTTCGTATAAAATAGAACATCATGAAAAAAATTATCAACGTACTGATTTTGTTTCTCCTCCTGCCCTTTCTCGCATCAACTCAGGAAATTTTCGATACATCTGTGGGAGAGTTGAAAATAACGATAGTAGGCCATGCCAGCCTGATGCTTGAGTTTCAGGACAAAATAATTCATATCGATCCCTGGTCGCAGCTTGGTGATTATGGCCAACTACCCGATGCCGACCTTATTTTACTCACGCATGAACATCGTGATCATCTGGATCAGAGTGCTTTGGATAAGATTACTTCGTCAAATACTAAAATGATCTACACAAGGGTTTGCGATAGTATTTTAACTTATTCCGGTGCAAAAGAAATTTTAATCAATGGGGATCGCACAAGTTTTGAAAGTATTGATATTGAAGCTGTTCCGGCTTATAATCTCGTACACAAACGAGACGACGGGCAGCTTTTTCATCCCAAAGGAAGAGGAAATGGCTATGTACTTACTTTTGGCGATACCCGGCTTTACATTGCTGCCGACACTGAGGATATCCCCGAGATGAAACAACTTGGGCAAATCGACATTGCCTTTATTCCTATGAATATTCCTTACACCATGACGCCAGAAATGGCTGCAAATGCTGCTAAAATGATACAACCCAAAATATTGTATCCATATCATTATGGCGATTCTGACTTAAACAAATTAGCAGAATTACTGAAAGATGAAAAAAATATTGAAGTAAGAATACGTTAATTTTTAGGCTTTAAAGCCCTCAGGACATGCCTTTTACCTGGCGGGCCGGGCAAACGCTCAACAATAAATCCACTTTCGCGCAAGGCATTCTTTACCACGCCTTTGGAACTGTAGGTAACTAATACGCCACCCGGTTTCAAAACCATAAAAAGTCTTGTAAAAACCTGTAAACTCCAAAGTTCTGGCTGCACATTCGGACTGAAGGCATCGAAGTAAATTAAGTCAAAATAACTTTTAGCTGGTTCGAATTCAAGCAAATCAGTTTGGATTCTTTTCAATTTAAACAAACCATTTCCAAATGTTTGTTCCATCCCGGCCTCATTGTGAAATGTGATGAAGTCGTTTTTAAAAGTTTCAAATTCAGCTAATTGAGTAAAATTTAATTTGGCTGCGTTTTCCGGGCTTAAGGGAAAAGCATCAATGGAAGTGTATTCAATTTGGATTGACCTGCGACAAGCTTCAACAAGCGTCAATAAGGCATTAAGTCCTGTACCAAAACCTATCTCGAGCAGATTAATTCTTGCAGTTGATTGATTTTGAATCATATAATTCAATCCATTTTGTATGAATACCAGTTTGGATTCAGTTACCGCCCCAAAACCTGAGTGAAAAGTTTCACCTGTGGCCGGATCGCGCAGGGTCGAACTCCCGTCATCAGTGATAATTGTTACATAATCAACCCGATGCAGATCATTATTTCTCATTTGCTAACCGTTGTCATCATGGATAAAGGATAATCAAAACCATAAATATAACTGATTCCCGAAAAATCCAGACGAAATATTTTAAGCATTTCATTATCGAGATAATACACAAATTGTCCGGAACCAGAGGCAATTACCCCGTCAATGTTTTGGTCGGCAAGCAGATCTGTAATGTTATTGCTATTGAGCGACCATAACTTTATAACTTCATCATTATGCAGATAAAAATTTCCATTTTGGTGAAACACAGGCGAATTGAATTGAAAATTTGTAATCGTTTTATTCAATGTAACAACTTCTGAATCAAGGTTGAACATATAAATATTCGTTGATATTGCATTCGACGAGAACATCAAAAGCTGTTTGTTGTCGCTGCCCGGAATCAAATCTGAAGGTAAAAAATTCAAAGCATAACGCTTGTAAAAAGAACCACTTACCTTATAAAAAACATACAACCACTTCTGATCTGTTTGCCAATCGTGTACGCCAGCATAAAGGAAATCCTGATCAAAGGCGACAGCTTTTATCCTAAAAACCGGATCCATTTCAGCCTTTACCTGGATCAGCCCTGTCCGAAGGTGATGCAACCACAAATTGCCATTGTAGTCACCCAACATGATAACTCCTTCAGTAAGGAACCAATCAGTGAATTTGGGTTCCGGAAAAGCTGCCTGTTTTTGCCATAGCCGGATGGAATCATCTGTTGACCAAACCTCCACTACAGATAAATCCTGCGACAACAAAGCCAATAGCTCATTCTGCCCGTTTCCTTCGATGCGGGCCAGCGGAAAATTTGTCTTCATAAGGCTTTCAGCCGATAGATTCACCGTATCAATACTCAGAAGTAAAGCATTTTTGGAGGTGTTATATCCAAAAATCACCTTTTCGGTAAGTGCCGGTGCGTCAGAAATATTTACTGCCTGGTACTTCAGTTTGGTATTTTCAATATCGTCCACCCTGATCTGTATATACGCAAATCCGGCTGGTAAACTGTTAGCAGTCAACCAATAGTGTATTGTTGTGTCGAAGCTGTTAACCTCAATCCATTCAGGATTATTCAAAGGGATAAAATTTTCATTTACCCACCCGATTCTGGCCTGTTTTACCAGTTGATCATCTTTGATATTAAAAATGATATATTCTCCCTCGCGTTGAAATTCAGGTAGTTCTCCCTGAGGATAACGAAAACTTACCACAGGAATCCTGTTGTCAGATTCTTTTCGACAAGCAATCAAAGCAATTGCCAATAAAATCCAAAAAGCTTTGTGATAATGTTGCGTCACTTAAATAGACTGTTTAACTTTGGCTAAAATAATAAATGATAAATTAAGATCGTCAAAAACCAACTGTTATGTTATATAATTTGCAGTTTTCACAGGTGCTTTTCCTCGATATAGAAACCGTTCCGGCTGTTCCCTCCTATCAGAATTTAAGCGAACGAATGCAAAAACTTTGGGACAAAAAAGCGGATAAAATTAAAAAGCAAGAAACAGAGACTCCCGAAAGTATCTTTGATCGTGCCGGCATTTATGCAGAATTTGGTAAAATCATTGTAATATCAGTTGGATTTCTGAATGGCAATGAATTTCGCATTAAATCATACTATGGGGATGATGAAAAACTTCTGCTTGAGGAATTTGCAGAGCTCCTCAACCGGTATTACAATTATCCTGACAGCATGTTGTGTGCGCACAATGGCAAGGAGTTTGACTTTCCTTACATCGCCCGGCGCATGATCATCAACGGTATTGATTTGCCCTTAATCCTGCAAATGGCCGGCAAAAAGCCCTGGGAAATCCGTCATCTGGATACTATGGAGCTTTGGAAATTCGGAGATTATAAAAACTATACCTCGCTTGATTTGCTTACGGCCATTTTTGATATTCCCACCCCAAAAGACGACATCGACGGAAGCATGGTTGGCAGGGTTTATTGGGAAGATAAGGACCTGGAGCGTATCCGTGAGTATTGCCAAAAAGACGTTTTGGCTATCGCTCAACTGATGCGCCGGTACCTCAACCAGCCACTTATCAAAGACGAACATGTTATTTTTGCCGACAATTAATACTGATGTAAATGGCCAAACACCTGCTTTCCAAATCAACCTATATCAAGAGTTTACAATGTCAAAAAGCACTTTATTTACATAAAAAACGACCTTTTTTAAGAGATAAAATGAGTGCCGTTCAGCTGGCCAAATTTCGGCGGGGAACGGCCGTAGGTGTGTTGGCACGCGATCTTTTTCCGGGAGGTATTGACATGACGCCAAAATCTCCATCGCAATATCAGGCAAAACGTGACGAAACCTTGCTGGCCTTACAAAACCCTGAAATCACAACTATTTACGAAGCTGTTTTTCAATACGATGAAGTGTTGATCATGTTGGATATCCTGGTTCGCGAAGGCGAAAAATGGCGGGCCATCGAAGTGAAAAGTTCACGCGGACTCTCCGACACCTATAGGCAGGATGCCTTTTTGCAATATTATGTGCTTAGAGGAAATGATATTCCTATGATCGACTTTGAATTGTTTTACATCAACGAGGAATATGTTTTGAAAGATCAGTTAAATCTTCAGGAGTTATTTATTTCCGAGAGCATTATGAATCAGGCTGAAGAAGCACTAGAACTTACTGTAATTAAGATTAATAAGGCTAAGGAAACTCTTCAGTTAACCAAATCGCCCGAGGTGCCAATCGGAACACATTGCTACAAACCCTATCCCTGTGATTTCATTGGCCATTGCTGGAAAAATGTTCCACAAAACAGTTTGTTGTACCTTTCATCTGAAAAATTAGAACAGCGTTTTGAATGGTATAATCAGGGAACTGAACTTCCTTCACAGTTAGAGAATAAATATCTTTTTGAACAAATTGATGCCTTAAAGCATAATACATTTTATCTGAACCATGGAATATTTCTTTCGGCATCAGATTCGTTCGACCTGTCAAAACCAACATTTCTAAAATTACTCATTCATCAGGCGGCTGTTCCAACTGTTCAGGGTACAAAGCCTTATCAACCAATTGTTTTGGCGGTGTGTGCATATCAGCCACACAATCAAGTGCAGCAAGATTTTTATTGGAATAACACAGCGGAATCGCCTGACTATGAAGGTTTGGCCGATTTTCTGAATCAAATCTGGCAGGAATCAAGCTGTTTAATAGTGTACGAGAATAACACCCTGGATGCTGTTATTGAAAAACTTACCGGATTAAATCCTGAAATTCAATGGCTTATATTTAATAACTTATTACAGCAAGCAAATTTTATGCTTCCGGCCATTGAAGAAACATTCGAACAAAATACACTACAGGTTCAAATATTTCCGGAAGGAAAACCATTAAAAGAAGAATCATGGCTGTTGAAAGATTTGTTGGATAATCCAGAACAGAACAGTTCAAAAGTTAATTTTCAGTTGTTACAATACTGCAAAAGCCTGTACAGGCTGTATCAATACTTTTTGAAGCCTGAAATAAACCCTTAGGCTGAGTTGGCCGACATAGCTGAAAGTATTGACAGCAAAGGAAAAGCTAAAGTTATAAACATTCACATCAAAAGCAAAATCATATTTGTATTTTTGGACAATGAATCAGAATACCACGCGATCAGCAAAAAAATCAATAACAGCAGGCGATCCGTTAAAGGAAGTGCTGCTGCAACATGGAAGAGTACCTCCACAGGCCGTCGATCTTGAAGAAGTTGTGCTTGGAGCCATGATGCTCGAAAAAGATGCCGTAAATGCCATCATCGACATCCTGAATCCGGAAGTTTTTTATAAAGATGCCCATCAGAAAATCTTCAAGGCTATCCTTCAACTGTTTTCCAAATCAGAAGCCATTGATATCCTGACGGTTACCAATGAACTCAAAAGCATGGGTGAGCTTGAAATAGTTGGTGGCCCTTATTATATCTCCCAATTGACAAACAGGGTTGTGTCGGCTGCCAATATTGAGTTTCATGCCCGTATTTTGATTCAGAAATACATTCAGCGTGAACTGATTACGATTTCGTCCGATATCATCAAAGATGCGTACGAAGATACTACAGATGTTTTTGATCTGCTCGATAAAGCCGAAAGCGGACTTTTTGCCGTTAGCGAAAGTAATTTGCGCAGGAGTTTTGAAGCAATGCCCGAACTGGTAAAAAGAGCCATTGAAGACATTGAAAATGCCCGAAACAGCGATGCCAATTTACGTGGGGTTCCATCCGGATATACTGATCTTGACCGTATTACACAAGGCTGGCAGAAGTCGGACCTGATTATTCTGGCTGCCCGCCCGAGTATGGGTAAAACGGCTTTTGCGCTCAATCTGGCCCGAAATGCAGCTGTCGATTTCAATAAACCCGTTGCTTTCTTTTCACTCGAAATGTCATCTGTTCAGCTGGTTACACGCTTAATTTCGAGCGAAACTTATCTGGCAGCTGAGAAATTACGCAAAGGAGATCTGCAGGAATACGAATGGCAACAGTTGAACACAAAAATCAATCCGCTAGTCAAGGCTCAGATGTTTATTGATGATACACCACAACTTTCAATTTTTGAGCTGAGAGCCAAATGCCGCCGATTAAAACAGCAATTCGATATTCAGATGGTTTTTATTGATTATCTGCAACTTATGACTGCCGGCGGAGATAACCGTGGCAATCGCGAGCAGGAAATTAGTAATATTTCACGTTCGCTAAAGAGTTTGGCCAAAGAGCTGGATATCCCGGTTTTGGCTCTGTCGCAGCTCAGTCGTAATGTGGAAAGCCGTCCCGGATCGAAAAAACCAATCCTGTCCGACTTGCGCGAATCAGGTGCCATCGAGCAGGACGCTGATATGGTAATTTTTATTTATCGTCCTGAATATTATGGCATTAATGATGATGGGGAAGGTAACTCTGTGCAGGGACTGGCGGTTATCAATATTGCCAAGCACCGTAATGGAAAATTAGGAGATGTGAACCTGAAATTCGTTGGACAATTTGCAAAATTTGAAGAACCGGAAAGCTTTGAACGACCGTCGGAATTAAGTCCGAATACCGGTTTTGAGATGCCTCCAACAAAAACGATCGGATCGAAAATGAACGATGATTTTGATCCTGAACCAGATTATGAAGAACCATTTTAAGCTATAAAATCAAATACTATGAAAATTAATAAGTTAAATTTAATTCTGATTGTTATCGGAATATTGACGATGGCATTTGCCCCTGTTAATTCTGTGCGCTTTACTTACAAACTCGACAAAGGCACAAAGTCACAAATTGAAATCAAGACCAATCAGAACATTTCCATGAATATGTCGGGTCAAAGTGTAAATATTAAGCAGGATGTAACAATAAATCAATCGGTTGAGGTAACCGAAATTGGATCAGAAGGTCAGATCAATTTTTCTATTGTTTACGATCGCATTCGTTTCAAGCAAAATGCGATGGGTATGGAAGTGGAATGGGACTCAGATAATACTACTGCCTCTGAAGATAATATTATGGTGCAACAGATTGCAAACCAGCTTAATAAAGCACTTAATAAAACCGTTACTGCAACCATAGATCAGCTTGGTAATCCAGTTAATAACAACAGCTCAGAGGTGCTTGGCGAAAGCAATATTTCTGGCTTTGAAATGGGCATGTTGGTAGTTTTTGCCGATCATGAGGTAGCTGTTGGCGACACCTGGGAAGTGGTCACACAACCTGATCCATCAAGCGATTTCACGATTACTGCTGTTTACAAGCTGGATGAGTATAAAAGTAAAACTTCTAAAATCAGTTTTGAAGGAACTGTTTCCGGCACCGAAATGAACGGTACTCCTGCCAAACTATCCGGAACAATCAGTGGTAAAGCTGATATCGACAGCAAAACCGGTTGGCTTTTGAGTTCTACTTCCATGCAAACACTCGAAATGGAAATGGAGCAACAAGGCCAGAAAATGCCGATGACAATGACGAGTTATACCGAACTTACAACGAAGTAAACTGAACTTTTTTCTGCCTTGTTACTGATTTGAAAGTAATTTCAAGCTTAGCAAAGATTTTAGGGGCATATACTCATAAAGCAGAAATTTATTTTCTCCTGCCGGAAGTACGCCCCTGAAATATTGATCGTTGCCATCAAAATTGATGGTTGATCCTTCAATTTCGAGTGAGAGGTCATCGTATTGATTTGCAATACGTGATGCGATTTCCAACTGGGAGATAATTTCAGGTTTGGCTTTTAGCATGGCATACTTATAATAGTTGCCAACGCTGGTATTGAGCAAATAAGTATAGTACACAAAGTTTTCGTAAGAGGCAAAAACAAGCGCATATTGACCATCAGCCAGTGGAATTGCATCACGAAATGTGAAGCCATTACTTTCTTTCAGGGCTTTATTGCGATTTAGATTTCCGGAATTCACCAAATTTTGTATCGATCCGGTTTCTGCAGTCAGGTCTCCTCCCTGGATATGTAAAAACTGATGTGGCTTCTCAATCCTTTCTGCTTCTGTCATTTCGCCTGAACTGTTGAATTTGAAGCGCATAAAATCCATCAGCCTGATTTTATGAAAGGGTGCTTCTGTTTCACCTGTTTTGGGATTGGTCTGTGTGATTTCGCCCGAATATTTAAACAATTCTCCCAAGGCAACATAGGATCCATCATCCGTTTTATCCAAACGATGCATCCAAACTTCGGGCATTACTTTGAAAAACCAGTCGGATACACGGGTTTTTAAAACTGGTTTCAGGCTCTTCCATTCTAAAAGTTGTTTAGCTGAGAAAATTCCATCAGTGTTTATTTCAGCCAAAAACAAACCTTTCGAATTTTTACTTTCTATTTTGGAGCCTTTATAGTACGTACCGGCCATTACAACAGACCTGTCATTTTCAGGGTAAAATGCTGTGGGATAAAAGGTGTTTTCCCCATTGGAAAGGGCAGTGCTAAAAATTGTATTACCATTTGATTTGTCAATGTATATCATCTTACTATTCAACACATTGCCAAATTTCTCAGCCAATTGATGCGTTAGAATGCCTTGCTCCGTAATCCAAAGTTCATATACCTGTGCATTGCCTTTCTCGGCATAAAACTCCTGTCGCCAAACACTTTGCAATTCGGCATTTACACATTCCAGGGTATAACCTGCAGCTTTGTTTTTTGCAGGTTCCACAATTAAAAAATGACCCTGATCGAGTGCATAAAGCTGCGGCCAGAATGCCTTTCCACGGGATAAAAGCGGCACTTTCGAACGGCTGACAGACGTAAGCGTATTTCCTTCGCTATCAAGCATTAAATAATAAACAGAAGGCCTCAGGCCGTTATCCACAAAACATAATAAACTTTGGTTCTCTGATGTAGCCATAGCATGAAAAACAGAATTTTTAGGTACTTCAAGTCTAACGGTTTTTGTATCTGACAAATCAGCATGAATCCATTTCATTTCCCAAACTCCGTTACTTTGCGCATAAACACTCGCAAAAGCCGTTGTTTGCATCTGAATATCCTTAATTGCATAGACGCCATTAAACTTAAATGGTGATATTTTTATTTCAAGTTCTTGTGCCTGACCAGTTATCATAGCCAAAATCAGCAGGGCAATTATTCTTATTTTCATAGGATAGTTGTATTTTGGACAAAATTAGAAATCTCTCTGACATACATACTTTTGTGATCGAAATAAGTCCGGCATTTTAATCATGGGCCTGTTGATAATTAAAAATTAGTTAGGTTTGTCCTGAACTTACACCAATGAAAAAAACACTGCACATTTTACGAAGCATTTTATTTTTTGGTTTTAGTATAACAGGATTTGTCGCTGTTCTGATGATCGCACTTAGCTTTACGAGCTGGCCTTATCATGCCTATCACTGGACAAATTACTTTGATAAAATCACTGAGGTGCCTAATCCTGACTTGATAATTTTGATGGGTGCAGGAGGGTTTCCGGGATCCGAAAGTTTGTTAAGGTGTTATTATACCGCAGAAGCTGCCCACAAATTTCCTGTCGCAAAAATAATTGTAGCCTTTCCGGCAGATACCGCTGACTTTGGAAACAGCGATCATTATTTAATGATCGAAGAGTTGAAACAAAGAGGCATCGACAGTAGCCGTATTCTTTCCGAAGTAAGAGGCCACAACACTTATACTCAGGCTGTTAATATCCGGAAAATGTTTACCACTGACCACATATTGTTACTTGTCACCTCTCCCGTTCACACTTACAGAAGTATTAAAACATTTGAGAAACAAGGATTTAAAAATGTATATGCACAAGGAACAATCGAAGGCTATACAGATGTTGATCTTTTTCTTTCAGAGACTGACAAACAAAATAAAATAAAAAGCCCGGACGCAAATCCGGGACTTCGTTATAATATTTGGAGTTTTATGCAGTACGAAATTGCTGTTTTACGCGAATGGACAGCCATCGGATGGTACAAACTGAAAGGTTACCTCTGATCAATTTTTCAATACTTCGTTCACCAATTCGGCGGCTTCTTCCAATTTTATGGCCGAAAATACCTTTAAGCCCGACTTATCAATCAATTCTTTTCCTTCTTCGGCATTGGTACCCTGAAGGCGCACGATGATAGGTACTTTTATCTCTCCAATATTCTGGTAGGCATCAACAATTCCCTGTGCCACGCGATCGCAACGCACTATGCCACCGAAAATATTCACTAATATGGCTTTTACATTGGGGTCTTTTAAAATAATCCTGAAAGCTTCTTCAACGCGTTTGGCATTGGCAGTACCGCCAACATCAAGAAAGTTGGCCGGCTCACCGCCATACATTTTGATTAAGTCCATGGTTGACATCGCCAGGCCTGCACCATTTACCATACAACCAACATTTCCGTCCAGTTTCACATAGTTGAGGTCGAAACGGCTGGCTTCCACTTCAATGGGGTCTTCTTCGTTCAGGTCGCGCATCTCTGCAATATCCGTATGACGGTAAAGTGCATTGTTATCAACTACAACTTTTGAATCAGCAGCAAAAATCCTGTCGTCAGCAGCTTTGATCACCGGGTTAATCTCGAACAGGCTGGCATCACTGCCCAGGTAAGCATCAAACAAGGCCCTGATAAATTTTTGCATCTCTTTGTATGCAGTACCACTCAAACCCAGATTAAACGCTATCTGCCTTGCCTGGTATGCCAGCAAGCCGGTGGTGGGATTGATTTCTTCAGTAAAAATCTGATCCGGTGTTTCTTCAGCTACTTTTTCAATATCCATCCCTCCCCGTGGTGAATACATGATCATATGGCGTCCTGTGGAACGGTTAAGCAACATGCTCACATAAAATTCCTGCACCTCCGATGGGCCCGGATAATAAATATTTTGTTCGATCAACACACGACGAACCAGCTTGCCTTCAGCACTCGTTTGAGGCGTTACAAGCATCATACCGATAATCTGATCAGCAAATTTTTCAACTTCTTCAAGGGTTTTGGCAATCTTTACACCACCACCTTTACCACGTCCGCCGGCATGTATCTGTGCTTTAACAGCCCAGCGATCCGAACCTGTTTTTTTCTGGATTTCCTTGGCGGCTTCTACTGCCTTGGCCGGTGAATCCGCAACAATACCCAATGGAACAGATACACCGTATCCGCTTAATATTTGCTTCCCCTGAAACTCATGTAAATTCATAGTGTGACAAAAATTTTTAGATGATTTTTTTAGAAGCCCAAAATTAGGACAATTTAACGAAAACCAGCCATAAAAAATGTCAAAATATGAGAGGATCAGCACATTTGCGTTTTAAGTTAGAAAATCCTGTCACTATCAGCCCGAATTCGTTATTTTTGCAGCACATCAGCTAGCTATGATTGAAGCCAGACAAATCTTTAAGTCTTTTGGAAAGTTACAGGTACTCAAAGGGCTTGACCTTAAGGTGAAGCAGGGTGAGGTAGTTAGTATTATGGGGCCGTCTGGCGCGGGAAAATCGACTTTTTTACAGATCATAGGAACCATCGAACAGCCTGATAACGGTATGCTTACGATTGGCGATACAGCTGTAAATAATCTTTCGCAGAAAGCCCTCGCAAAATTCAGGAACGATAATATCGGTTTTGTCTTTCAGTTTCATCATCTTTTTCCTGAGTTTACGGCGCTCGAAAACATCTGCATCCCTGCTTTCATTGGTGGTAAGAGCAGAAAAAAAGCCACTGATCAGGCCTTGCATCTGCTCAGCCTTTTAAATCTGGAGCAACGAGCAGATCACAAACCTGCAGAACTTTCGGGCGGCGAACAACAACGTGTGGCAGTGGCCAGAGCTCTGGTAAACAATCCCACTGTAATTTTAGCTGATGAACCTTCCGGTAACCTCGATAGCAATGCCGCTGTTGAGCTTCACCGTTTATTTTTTAAATTAAGAGATAAGTTTAACCAAACCTTCGTTATTGTGACGCACAATCCTGAATTGGCCGGCATGGCCGACAGAAGTTACACCCTTTCTGATGGCATTTGGCAATGAACTGCATCACACAATAATACAACAACTTAACCGTTTCAATGAAATTCGATAATCCCAAATCAGTAATGATCAGGCAGCTTTTTACCTTTACCTTATTGGTCACTATCTTTATCTTAAATGTTCCCGTGGATGCGCAGGAACTGAGTCAGTCCTACGAATCGCTTATGCAGTCGGGCAATGCCAAATTTGAATCCGGAGATTTTATCAGTGCGAAGACCTATTTTGAAATGGCACTGCAGAAAAAGAAAGATGATGCTGCAGCGCAACAAAAACTAACTCAAACGGTCGAAAAGATTAAAAATCAGATGGAAAAACAGGAAATGTTTTACCTGCGGCTTGATTTGGGTGATCGGTTACTGGCTGAGAATAAGCTGAATGAAGCAAAAAAAGCATATGAACAGGCTTTGGAGATCTTTCCTGAAGATAAATACACCCAAACACAGCTATCCTCTATTAACAAAACACTTGAAGAAGAAGCACAAAAACTGGCCGATTATGAGCAAGCCATAACACTTGGTAAAAGTCTGCTCGAGCAGACAAAATACGAAGAGGCAATACTAAAGTTTGATCAGGCATCGGCTTTGTATCCGGCTCAACAAGAACCAGCCAAATTGAAATCCGATGCCACTAAGTTACTGGAACAGAAAAAGATTAACGAAAGTAAAGCAACCGCACTCACAGCAGAAGCACAAAATTTTATTTTAAGGAAAAATTTCGAAGAAGCGATCACTAAGCTTCAGGAAGCCTTAACACTGCTGCCGGAGGATGAAAACCTCAATCAACTTTTGGCAAACACACAGGCACAGGCTGATCAATACCAAATGTTTAGCAAAGCCCTCGAAACGGCTGACCAACTTTATGGAAGTAAAAGTTTTGAACAGGCACGCACAAAGTATGCCGAGGCTCTTGCCATTCAGCCGGGTGATGCTTATGCTGAGGATATGATCCGACGCATTGATGAAACACTGCAAAGTGATGATTATCTGGCGCAACAGGAATATAACAATGCCATGGCAGAGGCTGGAAATTTTGAGTCGCAGTCGGAATGGTACAAAGCAAAAACTTCCTATGAAAAAGCGCTTGGAATAAAACCGGCGGATGAAGTTGCCCAGACAAAAATTGCTGAGATGGAGACAAGAATTCTTGATGCAAACTATCAGCAGATCATGGAAACTGCAGCAGCTCTTTTGGATCAGGATGAGCTTCGTCAGGCACGGGATAAATATGTTGAAGCTTTCAACCTGAAACCCTCAGAGCCGGAGCCCCAGCAGAAAATTCAACAGATTGATCTATTGATCGCCAGTGCTGAAGCTGCTGCCGAACAGGAAAATGAATACAACAGGCTCATTGCATTGGCAGCCGATGCTTATGCCAATAATCAATTAGCACAGGCATTGGATTATTACCAACAAGCGGCTTCCCTAAAACCAGAGCAGGAAAATATTTCAGCTAAAATTGGAGAAATCAATGCGTTACTCAATGAAAAAGAGGCACTTCAACAGCGTGAAAATAACTATAATAACTTAATTACAACAGCAGATCAGGCTTTTGAGGCCAATCAATTTGAACAGGCTCTCACAGCTTATAAGGATGCCTCAGCACTGTTCGATGACCGAACTTATCCCCTGGAACAGATCAGCCTGATCAATGAAAAAATGGCTGCAAAGGCTGCTTCCGAAGCACTTGAGCAAAAATATTTGACATTAATAGCTCAGGGAGATGAAGCCCTTTCAAACAGACTTGCGTCAGAAGCAAAAACGGCATTTGAAGAAGCACTCAGCTTAAAGCCAGCGGAAGAATATCCTAAAAATCAATTGCAGAAGGTTGAATCTTTGTTAAAAGAGATTGCTGAAAATCTGGCCTTCGAAGAAGCTTTTACCAATAACATCCGTACTGCAGATAGTTTGTTTGCCCTGGCTGAATGGGAAAATGCCCGTATAGCATATCAGAAAGCTGAAAAAATGAAAACCAATGATCATATTGTTTCTCAGTTGGCAGCAATTGATCTAAAACTGGAAGAAATTGCAACAGCAGAGGCATTTGAAGCACGCATTACAGCCATGCAAATAACCGCTGACGAAGCTTTTGAAGCCGGGCAGTGGCAGCAGGCTATCGCACAATATGATGAAATACTGAAACTGGAAGCAAACAACGAACACGCATTAAACAGGAAAGCAAGTGCGATGGCAGAACTTGAAGCCATAGCCGCCGAACGCGAACAAAGGTTCAACGAGGCTATACTTGCCGGCGATGAATTGATGGAGGAGAAAGCTTTTGCCGATGCTTTGATCCAGTACAAACTGGCAAAGGGCATTCAGCCGGATAATGAGCTGGCCGATAACAAAATAAAATCCGCAGAAGGGCTGCTGGAAGCTGAAATGATGAAGCTCAGAACTGCCTACAATAAACTGGTTCGTGAGGGAGATCAGCATTATAAAGCGAAAACTTACGACAAAGCTATTGAACAATATAATAAGGCCGATCAGCTGAAAACCGGCGACCCCTACCCTGCCGAAATGATCGCTTCGATCGCCCGGCAAATGCAGGAAAACAAACTGGTTGAGCTGAACCTTAATCCCATCGTGATTTCTTCCGGAAATGCCAAACGTTTTAGCTTTGAGCCTGTTAATATCGCCGAAAGAAGATCCAATTACATTCTTGTAAAAGCCAGAAATACAGGCACAAAAGGTTTTCCATTAATTGTTGGTTTTGGAAGTTCATCGGGAAGAAATGGCGGCTTTGTATTGCCCATTCCGGATGATGGCGAATGGCATGATTTTGTGGTCAGGATTGGGTCGCAATACAAGTGGTTTAGCGAGGATAATAACTGGATTGAGATCCTGCCCGAAAATGGGGAGATCGAATTGGGTATTGCACAGATTTCACGTGGTTTCTGATCTAATTAGCTGAGGTTTCTCATAAATTCCTACTTTTGTTGCTACTGATTTTTTTCAACTGAAAACCATTTTAGCGGAAGAGTTGTCTGAAATTAATCGGTTCACCCTAACTAAAATGTGCTATGGCCAAACTGCAGGAACATTTTAAACCTTTCAGATCAAAAACGATAGGAAACGAGCTCGTTTTCAAAACCCCTTATGGATTAAAGAAGATGATTTATGCCGACTGGATTGCCAGTGGCCGTTTATATAAACCAATTGAAGATCAGTTGTTAAACATATTTGGGCCTTTTGTAGGAAACACGCATACGGAAACCAGCGAAACAGGCACCTTAATGACAAAAGCCTATCATCTGGCACATAAAAAAGTTAAGCAACATGTAAATGCAGGCCCCAAAGATGTGATTATCACAGCTGGTTCGGGAATGACAACCGTTGTCAATAAGCTGCAACGCATCATGGGATTGAAGAGCTGTGGTGTCTTAACCAAATCCAATTGTATTCAAAAAAATCCGGATCGGCCTGTTGTTTTTATCACCCATATGGAGCACCATTCCAACCATACCAGCTGGATGGAAACCAATGTGGATGTTGTGGTTCTTAAACCTGATAAAGACTTGCTGATTGATCTGGATGAGCTCCGTAACCAGCTCGAAATACACAAAAACCGGCCGTTTAAAATCGGAGCTTTTACAGCCTGCTCGAACGTTACAGGCATTGAAACACCTTATCACGAAATGGCCAGGATCATGCATGAATATGGAGGTGTAGCTTTTATCGACTTTGCAGCATCTGCGCCTTATGTTGATATCGACATGCATCCGGCTGATGATGAAATGAAAAAACTGGATGCCATTTATTTTAGTCCTCATAAATTTTTAGGCGGGCCCGGAAGTTCAGGCGTTCTGGTTTTCGACAGCAGTTTATATAAAAACGCAACCCCTGATCATCCGGGAGGTGGCACGGTGGATTGGACCAACCCCTGGGGAGAATACAAGTATATTGATGATATTGAATTACGCGAAGATGGCGGAACTCCGGGTTTTATGCAGGCCATTCGCACTGCCCTTGCCTTTGAAGTTAAAAACCAGATGGGAACCAAACAAATGCGCGAAAGAGAACATCAACTGGTTGCCAGTGCTTTCGAATCTTTCCGTAAGATCCCTGGTGTACATATCCTGGCAGATAACGTTGAGGATCGCCTGGGTGTCTTTTCGTTTTATGTTGATCAGGTTCACTTTAATCTGGTTGTTAAATTATTGAACGATCATTTTGGTATTCAGGTGCGTGGAGGTTGTGCCTGTGCCGGTACTTACGGGCATTATCTGCTGGATGTTAGTCACGACAAAAGCAGGCAGATAACCGACCTGATCAACCATGGTGATCTGTCGCAGAAGCCGGGATGGATCAGGGCTTCGCTGCATCCAACCATGACTTCTGAAGAAATGGATATACTCATTGAAGGCGTGACACAGATAACCAAAAATGCCAAAAAATGGGAGAAAGATTATGTGTATAATCGTTGTACCAATGAGTTCAGGCACTATAACGAACCTGAAGATAAAACAATATGGGTGGAAGACTGGTTTAAGATACCAGATTAACTTTTTTTATATCAGAAAGGGACGGTGTAGGGATATAAATATCTAACCACAAAAAACAGGAGTAATAACATTATTCCTATGGCCCCAAAGGTAATCCCCAGGACCTTTTTTCGTTTGAAGAAAAACCATGCTGCCAAGCCAAAAAAGATCAGTGAATAGGTTAAAAGCAGAATTATCATTATAGTTTATTTTATTTGATCAACACGTTGAACACGCTCTATCCCTGAAATTTTTCCCAAACGATAAATCAATTGCTCCAGGTGATCCGTATCCTTGATTTGTAGCACCAGTCTGCCGTCAAATCGGCCGTCACGGGTGTCGAAGGAGATACTTCGCATATTCACTTTCATATCGCTGCTGATCACCTTGGTGATTTCGCCAACCAGGCCAAGGGTATCCTTACCACTAATCCGCAGCGCCGTTTGGAAGCCTGAGCTGTCAATGGACTCTTTCCATCTTACCTGCATAAGGCGATAAGGATAGTTTTCCTTCAAACGACGTGAATTGGGACATCCCAAACGGTGTATCGTAATTCCACCACCAATTGTGACAAAACCAAAAACATTGTCGCCCGGAATGGGATTACAACATTTGGCCAATCTGTAATTCACATTGCTTAAGGTTTCATCAATGACCAGGTAATCGTCTTTTTGGCGGGATGTTTCCTGCTTTTTGTTTTCGTCAGGCAGATTTTCCTGCGGCTCGTTAATTGCTTTTGAAGGCAGGGTTATTTCTTCATGCAGAAACTTTTTCAAACCAATCAGGTCAATAGTGTCGGTTGCAATACCATGATAAAGCTCGATGGAAGAAGCTGTTTTGTATTGTTTCACGAGTTTATTTACAACTTCGTCAAAGTTTGCGATCTTCCAGTTTTTGAGTTTTCTAAACAACATTGCTTTTCCAATCTCAGCCTCTTTAAGTTCTTCCTCACGCAGGTAGCGTTTTATTTTGGAACGTGCCCGGTCAGTTACAACAAAATTGAGCCAGTCGGTTTTCGGACATTGCTTTTTGCTGGTCATGACCTCTACCCTGTCGCCATTTTGCAATTCGTGACGGATGGGCACAATGCGATTGTTCACTCTGGCACCATTACAGCTGGAACCAACCTGGGTATGCACCTCATAGGCAAAATCCAAAACCGTTGATCCTTTTGGCAGTTGCTTCAGATCGCCATTAGGTGTAAAGATGAAAATTTTATCAGATTGATACTTGTTGCTGTTGCGATAGGAATAATCAAAATTAATCTGATCCGGGTTTTCAAGAATGTCGCGCACCTGATTGAGCCACTCCTCTGTATCCATTTTTCCTGACGAATCTTTATATTGCCAATGGGCCGCCTGTCCTTTCTCTGCAATTTGATCCATCCGTTCGGTTCTGATTTGAACCTCAACCCATTTGCCATCAGTCATTTGTACAGTGGTATGCAAGGATTCATAACCCGAAGCTTTGGGTGTGGTGATCCAGTCGCGCAGGCGTTTGGGGTTGGGTGGATAAATATCCGTAACGATTGAATAAATCCGCCAACAATCTTCTTTCTCCTTTTTTATCGGACTTTTGGTAATAATTCGTATCGCGAAAATATCATAAACCTGCTCAAATTCAACATTTTGAGCTTTCATTTTGGCATATATGGAAGAGATGGATTTGGTTCTCCATTTGATGTTGCAATCAAATCCCTGTACCATGAGTTCGCGTTGGATGGGTTGGATGAATTGCTGCATCAATATCTCCTGTTTTGCCTTTGTGGCTGCAATTTTTTCGCTGATAGCCAGGTAAATATCAGGATGCTCAAATCGCATCACCTTTTCCTCAAACTCTGCTTTTATCAGGTATAAACCAAGCCGGTGAGCTATAGGAATATACAGATGTTTTACTTCGTGATAATACATCTCCATTCGGCCGGGCAACACGTCTTCGGGATTTCTAAGATCATAAATCCGGTGTGCGATTTTTAACAGCACCACACGAATATCTTCAACAAGGCTTAAAAAGAGCTTTCTAAAATTATCCGACTGATACGACAGGCGTTCTGTTTGTAAGTTTGATACTTTATTAAAACCTTCAATAATCAAGGCTACACTAACACCAAACTGTGATTGGATCTGTTGTAGGTTGAGTGACGTTTTCTGATCAGATCCGTGCAGAAAAGCTGCGATAACTGTCGAACTTCCCATGCCAAGTTCTTCAACAGCAATGAGTGCCAACTCGCAAAGATGAAGGGCATAGGCTTTGCCGCTGGGTAGTTGTTTGTTTTTATATAGTTCGCTTACCAGTTTAAAAGCTTCATCTACCTTAAGAAGTATTTCCTTTTCCGTTGTTGGGATAAGTAGTTTCTTAAGCTTGTTGTAAGCTGAAACTATTTGTTGATTTTCTTTAGTTTTCAACAAGATAAAAATGGAGTTATGTGAAACCAAAAAATTCCCGATTCTATGAGCCGGGAAGATACTTTAATCAGAAGCACTTATTCTTTTGCATCATCCTTACTGCCTGCTCCAATTTGATGATTGAGAGGATCAGAGATAGAATCACGCATTTTGGTATCGGCTTGTATATTCTGGAATTTGTAATAATCCATAATACCAAGGTTACCTTTGCTAAAGGCATCTGCAATGGCCTGTGGAATGAGGGCTTCGGCCTGGATCACATTGGCACGGGCTTCCTGTGCTTTGGCACGCATTTCCTGTTCCTGAGCAACAGCCATTGCCCTTCTTTCCTCAGCTTTGGCCTGCGCAATGTTTTTATCGGCATTAGCCTGATCCATCTGAAGCACAGCTCCGATATTTTTACCGATGTCAATATCAGCAATATCAATCGAAAGGATTTCAAAGGCCGTCCCCGAATCCAGCCCTTTCTTCAACACAACTTTTGAGATGGAATCAGGATTTTCGAGTACTTGTTTATGCGAATCGGCTGAACCAATGGAAGATACAATACCCTCACCAACACGTGCCAGTATTGTTTCTTCACCTGCCCCACCAACCAGTTGCCTGATGTTAGCCCTAACGGTTACCCTTGCTAAGGCGATCAGCTGGATACCATCTTTGGCAACGGCAGCAACCTTTTTGGTGTCGATCACTTTAGGATTAACCGACATTTGTACTGCTTCAAATACATCACGGCCTGCGAGATCAATAGCGGTAGCAGTTTTGAAGTTAAGATCCATATTGGCCTTGTCGGCTGAGATCAAAGCGTTCACCACTTTTTGCACTTTTCCGCCGGCAAGGAAATGAGCTTCCAAATCGTCGCGTTCGAGCCGGATGCCAGCTTTGGTGGCGGCTATCATGCTGTTCACAATAACAGAAGGCGGAACCTTACGCCAACGCATCAGAATCAGCTGCAACAAAGAAATTCTTACACCTGATACCAAGGCCGTAAACCATAATCCCACCGGAATAAAATAAAACAAAAACCAAATGAGGAACAGTGCCCCTAAACCAATGGCAATCAGAATATACAAGTCATTCATAATTAATTGTTTTTTATGTGTTTGACAAAAATTTTATTGAATTCTACTTTGATAACCTCAATGGGTTGATCTTCATCAATAAACTCCGACCGGGCATGAACTTCGTAAAATTCATCATTGATCAAAGCTTTTCCCGAAGGTGCACATCTGCTGATTGTGGTGCCTGTGTCGCCGGCTTTAATACCAGATTCGTTGAACAGGTTCACACGGCTATCCACGTTTTTCTTTAACATCAGTCGGTTCCAGGTGTTTGCACGTAGCGCCAAAACCAGGAATGAGAGATTAACAATAATGGTTCCAGCTAAAACATAATGCCCGGCTGTGGTTCCAATTCTGGAATAGCTTAAAAAAACAGCTGCTGCCATCATTAAAAAGCCTAATACTCCTGCCACTCCCATACCCGGAATCACCAGTATTTCAAGCAAAACCATCAATAATCCGACCAATATAAGTACAATGATTATCGTCCACATCTTTATTCAATTCTTACTGTAAGTTGTCTGTTTAATAGCTCATATTTATAAGGCTGAAGCATTTCGTCCGTACCTGATTTTATGGCGCATTTTCCTTTAAAATGTGCTATCCATGTGCAGGTTTCTGCCTGCTCAAAGGTATGTTCGCATACGGTAACCAGGCTCTCAATTACATAATCGAACGCATTTACTTCATCATTAAATAGGATCAGCTTTTTTTCATGAACTTCAAGCACCTGATCTTCCGGATTCAAGTATGTTTTCTCTTTCGTCATAAGCCGAATCATATAAAAGGCCAATAAAGATACAAATATATCTGATACTTATTAGCAGAATAGTTAATTTCTATTAATTCAATTAAAAAATATGTGCAACTCACAGTAATCGGACTTAGCCATTCTAAACGCCATTTCCTTAATTTTGCAGCATGAATCTTCAATTACCTCCTCTAAAACATCTTTCAAAACAAATACATAGCAGATTACTCGGCGATCTGCCCGGAACCCAGGCACATCAAAGAATGGAACCTGTGACCCGAAAGGCATTTCTGAACATCAGGCACGCTGTACCTCCCCGTCAAAGTGCTGTTTTGATTCTCCTTTTTGAAGAGAATGGTAAAATTAAGACACCATTTATCAAACGAAACATTTATGATGGTGTGCATAGCGGACAGATCGCCCTACCCGGCGGGGGATTTGAAAAGCATGACAATAATTTGATTAATACTGCTTTACGCGAAACGGAAGAAGAGATTGGAATAGCAAAGGATCAGATTAAGGTGCTTGGCAGTTTAAGTAAAATCTACATTCCGCCAAGCAATTTTGATGTTCTTCCGGTGGTTGGATACCTAGAAAATACTCCGGAAATCAGGATTGATCCAACAGAAGTGTCGGAGGCGTTTCTGGTTGATCTTGAGCATTTATTGCTGCCTGGCTGTGTTGGAAAGAGTGCTGTAAAACTACAAAACGGCACCATGGTCGAGATTCCCTGTTATCAGGTGGCTGAATATACTATATGGGGAGCCACCGCAATGATTCTCAGCGAATTCATTGAGATAATCTCCCCAAATAATCCTAAGTGAAATTATATTTCCGTGATCTCAATTTCGTGTGTGATCTCAGCACCTTTGCGCAAAAGCTCGCTTACTCCGCAATATCGTTCTTGTGACAGATTGACAGCTTTTTCAATTTTTGCTTCATCCAGCGCTTTGCCTTTAAACGAGTATTTAATATGAATCTTGTGGTAGTATTTTGGATGTTCTTCAGTTAATTCACCACTTACTTCAATGTTAAACTCATCCGGTTCAACCCGCATTTTTTTTAAGATAGAGATCACGTCCATCCCGGTGCAACCTCCCAATGAAGCCAAAGTTAAGGGCTTCGGACGAGGGCCTTTGTTTTGTCCGCCTACTTTTTCGTCAGCGTCAATGGTGAGTTTAAAGCCGTTCAACTCAACTTCAAAGGCCATATCACCTGACCAGTTTACAGATACTTTACTCATAATGTTTTGTTTTAATGATTAAATCCTATGTATCCCGGAATAATTCCAGCCTGTGTCGAATCAATAAGTATGCCATCCCGTCCGAAACGATAGACCCAACCGTTTTGCACATAATTGCCGGCATCCGAAAGGATAATATATTGATCATCAGGGTGAACAGCCAAAGCTGAATAATTGCGACCGGAAGCCCTCACTACCGGAACAGCAGGCAGCTGATCCTCATCAATATGCATGTTAAATACATCGCCGTTCAGATAATAAAGCTCATCCCCTGCCCTGTTGATGTGCAATTGCTCGGGAGAAGATTCCAACACAGGGAAATTGTATCGCTTCTCAATATTTCTATTGGAAGGGTCAATACGAAATAAGGCTGGTATCTCATCATTCATAAAACCCCCGCTGCACAAAACCCAGATCTTTTTGTTTTTGTCAACAACAATACTATTGGGCTCTTTAGCCACAACGATACTATCGATCAGTTGATCCATTCTGGTATCGATGACCTGAATTGTGCTATTGGTGCTTTTGTTGTTATAATCAGACCAGTTTGTAACAAAGACTTCTGTATCAACCCTAACCATGGCTTCGGTTGTTTTTCCGGTTTCGATGATTCCCAATGGTTGCATTGTTGAGGGATTAAAAACAACCAACCCTTTCAGTTGAAAATCAGAGATATAGGCTTTATTGGCATCAATAAATTGAATAAAACGCGGAGAATTCAACTCAGTAAGTTTACGTTTGAAATAAGCTGTATGGGCATCAATCACATAAATATAGGCTGAGTTGTTCACAACAATAAAGGCTTCGTCACCCCAAAAGCTGATACTTTGGGCCACATCACCCAGGGGGGCGTTATTGCGTTTGTAAAAAAGATTGTTGATCATTTTTGCAGAGTCTTCCCTGAAAAAAGAAAGCGAAGCATTTCCGGAGGTGAAATTACCCTGATTGAGCACAAAGAAACCATTTCCCAAATAATCGGGTGGAACTGGTGGATCGTTTTCTAGTTTTGTGCAGGCCGAACCGAGCCAGATTAGAACAAGTAGATAAAATGTAAATCGTTTCATATTAGTGATTAGAATTAAAATGGTAAGAAAGTGATATGGCGAAATTTCGTCCGGGCATTGCCCGCCAACGAATGGCCTGGTAATCTTTATCGAAAATATTATTCATTTGAAATGAGGCTGAAAGATGTCTCCATGTCTTTAAAAGTGAGCAATGATGAAGCGTATAGGCTGGCAAGGCAAAGCCATAAAACTCGTTCTCGTTGAGGCTGGTATTTCGTTCGCCGGTATAAACCACCGTATAGGTAAATTGCCACTTTTTGAAATAGAGTTGATAATGGGCATTTGCATGGTGCATTGGAATATAAATCAACTGTCGGCCCTGTGTATTGTCATATTGAGCCAGCGGACTTTCATCTGTGGTGCGTGTAAAAGCATAATTCAACTGCAGCATATGCTTTAATTTTCCATGGCTGAAACCAGCTTTTAAAAACAGTTCAGCTCCCCGTGCAAAGACCCTGGAGACATTTTCCGGGATCCAATAACGATAGGCTGTTGGTCGCCATTGAATCCAATCAGAAATATGTGAGGCATATACGCCCGCAGAAGTTGCAATTTGAAAACTCTCCCGGGTGATTTTGTGACGTAATGAAAAATCAGCCTGAAGTGCTTTTTCGGTCAGCAGATTTGCATTGCCTCCCGGGTACCAATACAAATCATTAAGGCTGGGAGCGTGATAATTTCTGCTGATGCCCAGCGCATATCGCCATCGTTCAGTACCCGGAATATCAGCTGAAAAATGTGCAAAAGGTGAGAAAATCATCAACCTGCCATCCGTATCATCCTGATGGGCACCTATTTCAAGCAAATGGCCTCTTTCATCCTGATAAATCATTTTTAGCTTTAGTGCCAGCTGATCTCTTCGCTTTTTGTTTTCGTAATAAGTTGAAGCTGCAGTTTGGCGGCTAATTGAGGTAGCTGTTTCGAGTGTCCAGTGATTGCCAAATTCCTGTCTGAAATTTATTTCCTGCTGCCAGAATTGAATGTTATTTTCACTGTCGATCAGACTAACTGTTTCATAATTGCCATAATTTGAAGTGGTTCGCAAAAAATAATTTTGATACTCTGCAAACCAGGCAGCCTTAAACTCCAGACTGGCTTTTGGCCAATAAGACTTATACGACAAGATGTTGCGATGAAAGCGATCGTCCTGACGCTCTTCAGGATTGCCTCCACGTTCAAGATTAGTCATGATTGGAGGTAAATTTCGGTCGTTCCATTGATGCCAGCTGTAAAAGCTGAGGATACTTTGTCCTTTTTGCCAATGGAACTCCTGTAAAAATCCCTTATCAACAAAATCGGCCTGTTGCTGCTTCATAATCCTTGCCGGGATGGGAGCTGTATTGAGGTATTCGAAATCATTCTTACTTGAAGTTCGGAAAACCCTTGTCCGGAGTTGAATCTTTCTATTCGACCAGGAAAAGTCGGCATACGATCCTAAACTTTGAAAACTGCCAACAGCCTGTTTCAGATCAAGCTGATATCCCTCCTTAAAAACAGACTGATTATTTAACATGACCAACACTCCAAACCCGCCTTGCTGGCTGGCCGAGTGAGCACCACGTGCAAGCTGGGCTTCATCCACAAAAAAGACCGGAAGCCGGTTAAAATCAACCTGTCCGTTATTGGGAGCATTCACCGGCACACCATTCCACAACACCTGCGTATGGTTGGCAGTAGTTCCTCTGAACGAAGCCGTTGCCAGCGATCCGGGTCCATAGTCCTTGATAAAAACGATGCTGTTTTGTTGAAGCAGATTTGCAATTGTACTAATTTTATTGACCTTTAAAATGGCTTGATCAATCTTTTGAATGGATAAAATATTCGCATTTTGATTGTGGGCTGCCACTACCTCTACCTGTTGAAGTTGCATAGTGTCAAGTGATTGAGCCTCTGATTGAAAAATTGCAACCAGAAAAAGTAATGCCAACAAAGCAAATTTAAACCTGCATTTCATTGCCTGATCACTTTCCTGTAAAGTTTTACATTTTCAAAATAAACAGACTTTCACCATCACCAAATAAATCCTGTACCGCTTGCGTGAAAACTGTGTTAATTCCTGTAACACTTTGTTGTAAAGGATCATAACGCATAACCTCAACGAAATCGTCAGGATCAGAAAATGCACCACCTGACGCAATATACAGTTGCGATTGAAGCTGCGCATAGATCAGCTGGGGGAAATGTGATCCAAGTAGTAAAACTACCACCAGCCATAGATTCTTTTTAAGCATAAAAAAAGTTTTAAGGTTAAACAACTACCTCAAAACTAACAGGAGAAAATGTGTCGAAACGACTGAAACGCTGCCGACAAGCCTCTATC
Organism: Bacteroidales bacterium; assembly: GCA_028704385.1. Taxonomy (GTDB): domain Bacteria; phylum Bacteroidota; class Bacteroidia; order Bacteroidales; family F082; genus UBA5536. Next base: position 42,232 of record JAQVLA010000023.1, read on the forward strand.
CCGAAAGCTTTGAAAAACAATGAATTGGCAGGTCTTCTGACTTACTCCCCTGCGATGCCTTCCCATCCGGTTTTTAGCAGGACAGTGGCTTGAGGATATCGCAGGAATATAAAGAGCTTACAGCAGCGGGAACTGTTCAGGATTTGCACCTGATTCCCTTTTAAGTTCTCAGCTTTGCGAGAGCCTTGAACACCAGATTCACTTGCAAAAGTAATAATCTTTGTCAGGCTGCGTCAGTCTCCCCGGAAATTATTTGGCTCAGTTATGAACAGTTTATGTTTGTATCTTGCTTTTTTAAAAGCTGATGAAGGGTTTAGATTGTTTATTTTTTTTACTTTTACGCCATAAAATTGTGATGGAGATGATCTTTAAGTTTAAAAGTTCGATTAAGTTTTTGTTATTTCTGGCAGTAATTTCAATGCTTTCAATGTCGTGCAACAGAGGATCCTCCTATGTTTTATCCGGGTACGCCGGCAAAAATAAACAAACCCAGTTTGATCCTGTAAGCCAAAAATCCCAACCCGTCCCAAAGAAATATGTAATCAAAAACGGCAGCAAGAACTACCTTGGGCAGGTGAAACCGAGATAGATTTTTGATGCCCTCACCCTATCAAAGCAGTAAGATTACTTAAAAGAGAGGCTGCAAACAGAATTGTCCTACAGCAAATTTCTTTGAGATTTTTCCATAGTGTTCCCTGATCAATTAAGCTTCGTATTAAGTTTTATGCGGAAAATTGCGTAAGCCCATTGTGTTGTCAACACCCCTCCTATTCCAAATAAGCAGGCAATGATTG
>JAQVLA010000002.1 GCA_028704385.1 Bacteroidales bacterium
CAAACATAAACCCACGCCCCAACTCTAATAAAAAAAACTCGATATGCCGAATGAGTTTTGCTTCCAAGTCCCTTTCCAGAAGTGGCTTGTGCTCAGGAATGCCAAGAAATTCAAATACATATGGATTTTTTATAATATCCTCAGGTTCTGCTATTTGCTGCCCGGTTTTGGAGAGTTTCATGAGTGTATCTTTTGCTGCCTTACCTTTCGACAGCAATAATCTTTCGTATAATGAGCTGTCAATTTGTCTTTTCAACTCACGTACCGACCAATTTGAATTTGCACTCTCCTTTTCGTAGAACCCTCTTTTATGTGGTTCTTCTATAATAAGTAACTCACAGATATGCGACCAGCTAAGCTGTCCAGACAGTGTCTGGACATCGGTATATTCCAGATAAAACTTTCTCATATTGAATAAGTTCGATCTGGAAAAACCCCTTCCCAATTCCATTGTTAATTGTCTGGAAAGCTCCAATATAACCTGTCTGGACGAAACGGCATCAATCTGAAGGATGTTCTCGTATTCCGATATTGCTTTGCCAATGTTCCAATACGCAGCAATCAAAGTGTGATTTACCTGTGAAGCGGCCTGTTTTCGGGCATCAAGCATGATATCTTTGATGCTTTCAAGTAAGCCTTGCTGACCTATTATTCTTTCATTCTTCATAGAGGTAAAAATACAATTTTCTCTGCCATTTATTTCGTTTAATGTACTGAAGCCATTAAAAAAATCTGTTAGGTTCCCAGCTCCAGTTGGTTTTTCACCAATTGGTAATAACTGCCTTTTAATGCAGTCAATTCCTGGTGTGTGCCCTGCTCGATGATGCGCCCTTTTTCTAATACGACAATTTGATCGGCATTTTTTACTGTGCTAAGCCTGTGGGCAACCACAACAACAGTGCGCCCTTTGAAAAATTCATTCAGGTGCTCCATGATCAACTTTTCGTTGTTGGCATCCAGTGCATTGGTGGCCTCATCGAAAAAGATAAACTGCGGGTCTTTATACACAGCCCTGGCAATCAGTATCCTTTGTTTCTGCCCCTGGCTCATGCCAACGCCTTCCTGCCCTATCATGGTGTTGAAGCCCAATGGCAGTGTTTCGATATGTTCCAGAATATTGGCCACGCGCGAAGCGTGCAGCAGTTTGGACATATTGAGTTGTTCCTCGCTGATACTGATGTTTCCGGCGATGGTATCCGAAAAGATATAGCCGTCCTGCATCACTGCACCTACTTTGGAACGCCACATGGCCGAAGAAAGGTTCTCAAGCCTGAAAGGCCCAACCCTGATCTCACCTACTACAGGCTTGTAAAAGCCCAACAGTAGCTTGAGCAAGGTGGTTTTGCCACTACCCGATATGCCAACAATGGCTGTAACCTTATTCTGTGGGATAATCAAATTTACCTTATCAAGCACCAGTGGAGAGCGCGGGCCATCGTATTGATAGGATAGTTCTGATAGTTCAATAGATTGCTCTGTATCCAATTCGTATATTTTTAAGGCTTGTTCACTCAGAGGTTCTTCATCCTCACGCAAGTGTACTTCGCCCAGACGTTCCAGGCTTATTTTGGCATCCTGTGCCGATCGGATAAATCCAATCATTTGGTCCACAGGGGCGTTCATCATACCGATAATGTATTGTACAGCCATCATCATACCCAGCGTCATCTCGCCCTGTACCACGGCATAAGCTGCCATAAAGCTGATCAGGATGTTTTTGGTTTGGTTGAAGAATGTGGCTCCAGCCTGCTGATATTGGTTCAGGGCAAGGCTTTTCAGGTTAACGCGAAACAACCTCGCCTGTATCTTTTCCCATTCCCAGCGTTTTTGCTTCTCGCTGTTGTTGAGCTTGATTTCCTGCATACCGGTAATCATCTGTATGAGGTTGCTCTGGTTGCCGGCCATCTGCGCAAAGCGTTTGAAATCAAGCTCGCGGCGCTTTTTCATAAACAAAAGCACCCATAAGGTATAAAGCAAACTGCCTGCTAAAAACACCAATAAAATACCAATGCTGTAAATGCCCAGCACCACGGCAAAAACCAGCAGGTTGACAGCAGCAAACACAATCTGCAGCGACGAAGTGGTTAAAAAACTCTCGATACGGCTGTGGTCGCCGATGCGCTGCATCAGGTCGCCAATCATTTTGCTGTCGAAGAAGCCGATGGGCAGCTTCATTAGCTTAATCAGGAAATCGCTGATAAGTGATATATTGATGCGCGTGCTGATGTGCAGCAATATCCAGCTGCGAATAAACTCAATGGCTGTTTGGCTGAAAAACAATACCAGTTGTGCGATAAGCACCAGGGTTATAAAATTGAGGTCGCGGGTGTTGATGCCCACATCTACCACTGATTGTGTGAGGAAAGGAAAAATGAGCTGCAATAAGCTGCCCAGCAACATGCCCAGCATCAGTTGAACCAACAGTTTGCGATGTGGCTTGAGGTAAGCAAACAAATAACGGAAGCTGTTTTTAGGTGCAGGCTCCTCAGGGGCAGCATAAAAGTCGGGTGTAGGTTCAAGCAAGAGGCACACGCCCATGGGTTCGCCTTGTTCGCTGGTGCTTGCCCAGGCTTTTTCAAACTCTTCACGGCTGTAGGTAAGCAGGCCGTGGGCGGGGTCGGCCACCTTTACCTTGTCTTTTTTCTTTCCGCTTATCCCATACACCACCACAAAGTGGCGCTGTTTCCAATGGGCGATACAGGGCAGCGGCACTTCTTTGGCCAGCTTATCATAGCTGATCTTTACACCAATGGTACGGAAGCCAATCTTCTCGGCGGCATCGCTGATGCCCAGCAGCGAAACGCCCTCGCGTGTGATGTGGCAGTACTCACGCAACAAAGCCAAGTTGTGCTGCCTGCCATGGTGTTTGCTAATCATGTGCAGGCAGGCCGGGCCGCAGTCGCGGGCGTCGAGTTGGGGGGTGTATTGGAATTTAGGCATTTATATTGGAGTGTTTGCTCTGCGCCAGTTGCGACCGGTAATATCTGAATAAAAATCCATAAATAACCATTTCGTGCAGCCGTTGTTTTGACCTGAACAATCGGTTCATAAACATATGTATGTAACTAATCAACAGATTATCAATAGATACTGCGAGTTGTTTATCAATTTCAAGTTTAAGTATTTCATTAACCCCCTTTGTACTTCTGATATTAAATTGATGTTGCACCTTTAATAAAGCTTCGTATGCATTTGCATCATTAAAATTAAGGCTCATGAAATTGAAAATATCTTTTTTGTTAGCGCGATACCTGTCGCTTAATTGACTTATCAAGGCAGAGTCTATGTTAAACTCTTTGCCATAGCTGTTTGCCATTATGGTAAGCAGCCTTAGCTTTTCGTCTAATTCGTAGTTGAATAAGTTGAGGAAACTATCAATGGTACGCATACTGAAAAGCCAACGGTTTTTTTCATCTTCACCCTCCTGTATCTGGCTCAGATAATTGCAAACAAGCATACTGTTGTGCCAGAACAATTGCTCCAAAATCCCGATGGAGTTTGATCCGTACCTTTCTATCTCTCGTTTATAGGTATCCACCTGAACCTTGTAAATCATATCATTATCAAGATAAGGAACAATCGCTTTGTTTACCCGGGTAATGATAGTTCCAATTTTTTCCGGATCGGTAATACTAATACGCCATCTCAAATGAAATTGTGGGTCATTGTAGCGTAGAAAAAACCATTTTTCAGCCAAATTATCATCAATAAAGCTCGAACTCAAGCTTCCAATTAGTGCTGTTATAAGTGTATCAGCTGTTTTGAGTCCGGTATAGAGCTTTAAATAAAGCCATTTGTCTCCAATTATGAATGTTCGTTGCATTTTCAGGCTTGTTCTGTTAGTTTAGCTTGCGCAAATTGAGCTGATTCATTGTCACACTGATTTTTGTTTTTGTACAAGGCCACAACAATTTCGTTGGTATAGGATCCATCGGATCCGTTTACAATAAAATTATCTTCTGAATAAAGAAATTCCTTTAAAGTAAAAAATAGTCGATTTTTTATCAGATCTAACAATATGAGAATGCAGTTGTTATTTGTGAAGTTCAGATAAAGTTCGTTATCACGATCAGCCAAAATCACTTCTGAGGGCAGCTCATTTTGTGCCATGAATAGCCGAAAGGCTTCAATTTTTTGCTGATCAGTTTGATGTTTAAGTATGGAGGCAATAGACGAGTGCTTAATGTTCCATTTGGCTCTTGACAGGATAATGTCTTTATACATTACGCGTGGCAGGAACTGATGATTATTTTCAAGTGGCCCCCAGCTAAACATCAGGCCTGAGCGCAGGTTTTGGGTTTGCATATCGCACAAAAAGTGATAAACAGGCAGGGCATTAAACGAAAAATTGTGGGCTGTAGTGAGTCTTGGTATCACATATTTATTGTGCTTTGGTGAGCGAAGCAAAACCTGATCTCCTCTAACAGATACCATCAGGTCATCTGCTTTCAACTGGTTTGATAAGGGAACTCCTGATTTAGCCAGATATGGAATTTCATACCTACGAAAAACAGGACGCATCAAAATATTACCAGTTCTTGATTCGGGCAGATGCACTATTTCGGCATAAAGAAATTGGGTTTGATGCGCCTCATCTTTGGCAATGATTTCATTCACAAATTCGTGGGCAACCTGATCTGCATGGCAAAATCTGCCGATCAGGTTTGCAGCGGATGAACCTCCGAATGATTTGATGTAAAGCATTGGCTCATCAGAATTGGGATGTTTCAGGAGCTGTATCATCGACGAAACAGTGGCTGGTAGATCCTCCCATTGCGCTTCAAGCCCATTCAAATCGGAGTCGTCCAGGGTTATCATTTTCGCTTGACCTGCAATTGCGCTGTTTAATTTTTGAAACAACATGGTATAAATACCATTCCATTTAATTTCCTGAGAACCGTTTTTCCTGTTTGGCAAAATAAGTCCGTCCACCAATGGTGCAATATCTCCATGATGATTCTGCAGGTATCCGATGCCGTTTTCGTTGTCGAGGGCTTTCAAAAGCGGTACCTCTTCATCTTCATAACGTTCTCTGAAGGCTTCCCGGAATTTTGAAAGATTAGTAGTTTCATTTTTTGGTGTAAGCTTATTGAGCACTTCCAGTGCCGTATAGATATATTCCTTGATTTTATCGTCCAGTTGGCAAATCTTTGTTGGTTTAACCATATCGGTCTGGAACAGGTACTTGATGTCGAAGCTTGTTTCTAACTTTTTGAGCTCATGCAAAATTTGATCAAAAACTCCAACATCTCTGCCAATAGGAGTATTACGCAGTGCAGACAATTTTGATTTTACCTGATTTAAAACTGCAAGCACTTTTTCGAGAGTTTCATTTGGAGGTATCCCGCTAAGGATTTGGAGCATCTGATCCAGAAATTCTTCTCCGCTTATGGCAGGCTCTAGTTCACTCACCAATAGCTGTGCGTCGATTAACTCATCCAAAAAATCACGTGCGTCTTCTTCAGCAATTTCATCATCGGTAATGGCAACTGCTAACTCATGCAGCTTGGAGCCTTTAGCAGCTATTTGCAGGATTTTCTGTAAGTATTCAGAGTCGTCAACTGCAACAATCTGATGCATACGCCGGCCATTGGCATAATGATACTCTACATACCGGACACGCCCCGCAATACTATAGATACTCGAATTTGGAAAAAACTTAAGGCCTGCCTTGATTGCTTCCATTTTGGATAAGTTCTGTGCCAACGCACACAAATAGTTCATATCCAAACGCGTATGACTAACATTTGCTTCTTGTTCAAATAAGCTGATGTTTGTATGATCGCCAAAACTCCCGGTTGAAAACCCGGCAAACAAGCCAAAAGGTGTGCACCTGGTTGACATTCTGAGGAGATAACGCATCAAACCAGATTTTAACTTGTGCAAATTTTTTAAGTCTTTTTTGCTAGTGCCAATGTCTCCCCTTAGCCATTTATTCATTTCTGCAAATAAGTTGGACGAAGCCAGATAAATGGCTTCCTGCACCAGGGGCTTGTTACATATCGCATTTAGTTCGTGATCAGCTATTTCAGGTTTGTTGACAAGATCTTTAATAAAACCAAAGGAGTACAATGGCGTACGAAGGATAAAGTTTTCGTGGGTAGTGTATGTTGGTTCAGTTTGCATAGTACTAGCTTAGCAATAAACATTCGTCCCAGGCAGGCTCTATATCCGAAACAGCCGAAATAAGTGCGAGCCCGATACCTGCAATGCCTTCGAGCAAGCCGGGTTCGTTTACCCAGCCTCTTTCGTTGCCCTGCCATGCCTTGAAACCGGCCAGCCCATCTTCGAAACGTGCCATGTTAAGGGTTTCGGCAAACCAATAATTGGAAGCTTCCTTGAGTTCTTCAAGTCCGGTGTATCCGTACATACGGTTGAAGATATGGGCTATACCGGCAGTGCCGTGGCAAAGCCCTGCATCAACAACCCCATTTTCAACCAACCCCCTTCTTTTGGAAGCATGCAATATGGTGTCAATAGCCTCTTGTTCCCAATCCTTTCTTCCCAAGGCCTGCGAAGCATGCCATAAGGCAACGGATATGCCCAGATCGCCATAGCACCAGGCAAGGCGGCTTTCGCTTGATTTATTAGAAATAGGTTTAGCATTCTTGAAAACATGATTTGGAAATATCGAATTATTCTGTGTGCTACTCTTTGCAGATAATAAACACTTGATACTCTCAATAATCAATTCTTTAGTTAAACTGTTACTATTTACTTTGTATCCTTTAGATAAAATTGCAATTATGCTTGAAAGACCGTGAGACATCCCCAGATTTATAACCATTCTATCTGCGCTTCTTAAATAATATTCCCAACCAATTCCCATATTCAAATCACAATTAATTTTAATGGTATCCATTTTGCACACGAAATCGAGAATTTCAGGGTCATTATCATTTCTACTCAGAAACATCAAATACATACCAAGTGATTCATGCAAATAATCATATAACCCAATTGTTAGTTTATCATTCATTGTCTTCTTAATCAAACGGTCGTATTTATTGAAATTATTGATATCAAAGGTTAGATAACTACATTTATTCAGATGATACATAACCCATAATAAACCAGAGATACCATTTCCAAACGACAACAATACATTTTTGCTACTATTAATAGTTTTTATAGTATCTTCTAATCTTTGGGTAGCAATTACGGCAACATTTTCTTTTCTAATCAACTCTCCAAAATGAAAAAGGAATAAAACTTCACCTAAACTACCACCTAACAGCCCGTAGTGTGAATTATTCTTTCTATCAGCAATGATATTATGTATTTCTACCAATTTATTATTAATGAGTGTTCTCATCTTTCATTTCAATCTATAGTTAAGGTTTTAAGAGATTTTCCATTGTTCAAATCGTTATCAATGTAGTAAACTTTGTTTCCGTAAAAACAAACATTTTCAGGGAAAATACTATTCTCAATTTTTATGGTATTTATTGTCTTTCCTGAATTTACATCTATTTCATAAAAAAGATTGTTGGCTACCGATTGCTCTTCAATAAAAATTCTTCCTGATGATTTATCTAAAAAAACTCTTTGGCTATTATTTGTTTGATAAAGCATAGGAACTTCTCTCAAAAAGGAAAAATTACTATCAAAGGAAACAATTGTATTCCGAAGGTTATCAAAAATCAAAAAAGTATCAGAACGAACAAACAGCGGATTGTAGGCAGGTATTTTGCCAAGGAATTGGTAGCCAAACTCCAGCCGTTTTATTCTCCTTCTAACATTTAATTGGCTCACCGTTATCTCACCCATTTCATTTATTACTCCATATTGTTTAATAAGTTCATTTCTTTGATCTAAGAAGTTTTGAGCAAATGATTCCCTTTCCTGATCGTAAATACAATACAGTTCCTTTCGAATTGTAGCTGCCGGATACCAATAGACTATCTTCTGATTGTGGTTGAAAACAGACTTAAAAATGAAATTATTATTAATGTTACCAATACAATTTTCTAAGCTATTCTTAAACTTTTCTTTTGAATATGGCTCAAAGATGATGAGTGTTGAATCAGAAAAGTCTATTTTAATTTGATAAACAGAATCCGGAGTTAATATATGAATATTACCCATACAATCCTCAAACATTACCTCCCCATTTATCGATAAACTGAGCTCAAAAGAAGTTAATGTTTCTGTATGATAGATTTCCAACAGTCTGCTTCGGCCTGCTTTTAGCAGTATAATTAATTCGTCTTCAATTATTTTGTAGTCCAAAATTATACTTTTGCCAATTGTTGATCGTATAACCTTAGGTTTTTCAATACTGACCTTAATTTCGTCGAGAGTATAAACTTTTTTCTTTAGACGAATGGTTAATAAATCTTCAATGGCTTCGAATTCCTTTTTCGACAGGGTTATTTCCCTTGTTTCAAAACCAATACTACTTATTTTCAATGAAATTGGAAAATCTTCTGCTTTTGCAAAAAAGAATCCATTTCTATTTGTTGTTGTGCCTGTATTATTGCTTAAATTGAGTATGTTTGCATTCTCAATAGGGTTGGAATTTTTGTCAACAACCTTACCAAGAATATATATTGTATCGTTTTGGGAGTGCGAATTAAGGAATATGAAGAAAAGAATGATTGTAACAGTTAGTTTCATAAGAAAGTCAACTTGTAAGATGATGCCTCCGAATCATAATAGAACTGGAGGCATCATTATTCAAAAAATCAACATGTAGCTAATTCATCTGTACACAGACCGTGTGTTCCCATATTCCAACAAACTTCAGCACAATTTCCTGTACCTGGTCCGTCGACGGCATAGGTCATTGCTTGGGATTTGTTTTCATATTGAGTCGGAACACCATTGCCTTTAAGGTCATTCATTGTTAGGTCACTAATAACTTCTTTCCTTAAAAGCAATTTTGTATTGATTTTTTTCTGTTTCATAATACAAAATATTTAAGTTATAATTTCATTTATCAGGCAGAGTCATGCCATATTACCAATTTATCAAACAAAACCTACAAAACTGTAATCGTCTGTCTCACTTTCAATCACCTGCCACCTCGTTCCCAATTGGTTAAAGCCGAAGTGGCCCACCTCGATCGAACTTATTCTTCCCCAGCCAAAAGATATATTTTGTTGTGCAACAAGGCACAAACTGTTTGCGAAATAAAAGAATGTGGGTATGATCGTGTGTACAGCCAACAAACTGCCGGATTAGCCCTGTAAGCCACTTCTGCCATGTATTTATTATGGGGGGGTAATGGATTGTATATCAGTATTATACAAAAGTTTAATCATGTAAACAACCAAGCATGCAAACAATTTGTTTGGGGCAGATAAACTTTGTGGGTAAATGTTGGCTGATCTCATAGCTTTGTTTTCGGCTCTAAAAATAAAAACATCTTTTTGGATAAGCAAAATTATTCTTTGCCTTGTGTTTCTTTATTTTTGGAGCAAATTTTTCAATCCTACTGTTTATAGGGCATTGGAATGCTATTTAAAATGGTTTTAAATTGAGAGCTGGTGACTTTAGTGGATGATGGAGTAGGAGAGAACTGCTGCCGCCAGCTTGTCGTAGCTGATCTTCACACCCATGGTGCGGAAGCCAATCTTCTCGGCGGCATCGCTGATGCCCAACAGGGAAACGCCCTCGCGTGTGATGTGGCAATACTCGCGCAACAAGGCCTGGTTGTGCTGCCTGCCATGGTGCTTGCTTACCATGTGAAGGCAGGCCGGGCCGCAGTCGCGGGCATCGAGTTGGAGTTTTAACATTTAGAATTCGTTTTGAAATTTCGAGTCATGTTTGATTTACAACACTTCCGTCCTTTAGGCTAATAATCCGATCTGCATAGCCGGCAATTGTATCTGAATGTGTAACAATGATGATTGTTTTTCCTGTTTTGTGTATCTCCTCAATAATTTCCATTACCAATGTGCTATTCACTGAATCAAGATTGCCAGTTGGTTCATCCGCTATGATCAGTCGCGGGCCGCAAACCAAAGCTCTTGCAATGGCTACCCTTTGCTGCTGTCCGCCAGATAATTGATTTGGGAAATGACTGGAACGGGAACTTATCTCTAATTGATGAAGCACCTTTCTCACCCTGTCTCTTTTTGAAGCACCATTCATTTTTACATACTGTAAAGGCAGCCAAACATTGTCAAATACATTCAATTCCCTAATCAAGTTGTAATCCTGAAAAATGAAACCAAGATTTTCTTTTCTTAAAAGTGATCTACTTTTCTCATTAAACTTGCAGACATCTTCTGACAAAAAGAAATACTTTCCCTTCGAAGGCTTGTCCAGCATTCCTATCAGGTTAAGGAAAGTAGTTTTACCGCAGCCCGAAGGTCCCATAATTGCAACAAACTCGCCTTCCTTTATCGTTAAATTGATGCCGCTAAGGGCTATGGTTTCGATATCTTCCGTTCGGTAAACTTTTGACAGGTTGACTGTTCTGATGAGTTCCATTTTATGTATTTGAAATAATGATAAATTAGCGTGTGCCTGACAGATATTTCATTGGACTGTTGTTAAGCGTTTTTCTAAGGACTTGATAGCAAATCAAAATGATAAAGCTTAACATAATTGCCGAAACAAAAGCGACTAATTGATACGAAAAGGGTACAGAATAGTTGAATGCAGCATTGAACCGGGATGTTAATTCAATTGAAAATGGTATAGAAACAGCGATAGCAATAAAAATCATCAACACAAAGTGCATTGAAAAGTCCTTCACAATTGTTGTGGAAGACGCACCAAATACACGCTTAATTGATAAACTATGCCTTGTTAAGTTTAGATAATGTAAGGTTATACCTGTAAGCCCGGTTAGTGCTATTATTGACATAATTACTGTAAAAAGTATAATAAAATTCCTCAAAGCGATTTCCCGGGCGTACAATTCGCGAATTTCGTCATTAAAAGTGCGAAGTGAAAACAACCTACCAGGAAATACACTTGAAATGATTTCTCGAATTACTGCGGAAGCTGCTGAGGAGGCTTTATCATTCAATCTGATCGCCAAAATTCTCGTTATTTGTTCGTTTGGATACAGTATGATCGGCATTATTCCCATGTGTAAGCTGTGAAAGTGAAAATCTTCGACAACCCCTGCTACACGCCTTCCTTCTATCTGCTCATCAAGTGGATTTGCAAAGCCAAATGCCTCAACCGCTTTTCTGTTGATTACAACACTATGCGTCCGCTTCAGGCCTCCTAAATATTGCAGCACTTCGCCATCAACGGATAAGCCATAGGTTTCAAAAAATCCATCGTTTACACGGTATATTTCGCACACTACAGATTTATTCAAATCATGATCCGGGATAAAATCTCTCCAGGAACTGGCATTTGAGGGGGGTAGCACCAAGCCGCCGGTCATTGAATTGACCATGCTATGGGAGGTAAGTGTTGTTTTCAGTGCTTCATAATCACTATCATCAATATTGGAATCAAAGTAAATAAGCAGGATGTTATCGCTTTTTTCTGATGAATGCAGCGAAAACCCGTAATTCAACTGACGATAGATGTTAAGCGCAAAGGTGAGAAGAACAAGTGTGACAAAAAACTGCATACCCACTATGGCGAATAAGCCAATTTTTCTGTTTGGGTTCTGCCTTTGATTTCCATAAATGGCAGCTACAGGTTTTAAGGCTGAAACATAAACACTTAGATAGACCGTTGAAACAGCAATAATCCCAAACAGCAATATGCCGAGCCATAGAAAATACTCCCATAGTTTATCCTGGTGTACAAGCACTTGTGGAAGTAAATAGCCATCCAGAAATGTGTTATACAATAAATAATAAAGTGCAATGAGCGGGATGGTTAAAAATGCCAGCAAAAAGGCTTCAGATATAAACTGTTTAGCCAGGCTTATTTGGTTTGCCCCATGTACTTTGCGTATGCCAATTTCAAGATGGCGTTTCGCGGTCAGGTTGGTTTGTAACAGGATGTAGTTGAAAGCGGTTATCAGTAAAAGGACAAGAACCGAAATACGATAATATTTCAGGTTTTGAACATCACCCTTCTCAATAAAGTCATTTTTAATACTGGCTGAATAATGAAAAATATCTTCATAGCGTTGAAGTAAAACACTGGCAGTTGGTCGCTTTTCCTGGTAAAAATTGTGGGTCAATTGGTTAAACGACCATACAAAATTACTTTCTGACGTATTTCCTCCTCTTTTAATTAAGTAACCAACATCATCGCTTGTGTATGAAGTAAGAAGTTCGTCCCGGGAATATCCATATTCCTGTATCAAAACGTCAATATAAAAACTCAAATCACAAATAAACCCGGGTCTGAAAGTGTTATTCCAGGCTACATCTTCGTAAACTCCTGATACAACGAAAACATGTTGTTTATCCTTCAGTTTAAAAATAAAACGTTCACCCACCACATCGTGCGAACCGAAATATTTAAGGGCATTGGATTTAGCCAGCAATAATTGGCCAGGCTTTAGTTCTAAAGCCCGGGATGCAACCAGGTTCTTGATATTCAACATTTCAACGAAACTACTATCTGCGGCATACACCTCATCCTCAATGATTTCCCTTATGCCTGAAATGCCGTATAACCGGCCAATATGTCCGGGCAATTTGATATATCTTGAATAAGTTGAAACATACGGGCTTTGGCTCAACACTATTTCGCCGAAAGAAAATGGTGCTAACGGTTGTTTGAATCCGCCTGGATTGGTAGTGATAACCCGATAAATCTGTTTTCCTTCCAGCGTATCCATATTGTAGCTGGTTTCGTTGATAAACTTGAGCGAAAGGATAAACATACCGAACAATCCCAAACTTAAACCAACAAGGGCAAGTAAAGCGATTAGCTTGTTTTTTGAATAGAAACTAAAGAAAACCCTTAAATAGTATCTCATCGTACCTGGGTGTTGATCTCTTTAATACACAAAGCAAACTTGCCCAAATGTATGTTAATATCATTAATAGGTGGACAAAAGCAATTATATAAACAGTTACTACAAGGACTTATTTTACTTCTAGTTAAAAACCAAACAGAATCATGATTATGCAGCTTACACTTTAAAAATAAAACATCTTTTTGAAAAAGCAAAATTATTCTTTACCTGGTGTTTCTTTTTTTTTTGGCAAATTTCTTGATCCAGCTGTTTAAAGGGTATTGCAATGCTATTTAAAATGGTATTAAATTGAGTTTGGTGGCTTTAGTGGATGATGTGGAGCAGGGCAGTAGTGGGGAGGCAAGCTGTTGGCATTTGAAATTTGAGCCATATAAAATGGCAATCGGAGTATGCAGGTTGTGCTTGCGATGTTGGTTGATCTATCAATAAAATAGTGAACTATTCTAACCATAGAATTTTTGATTCTTCATAAAAGCAAAAAAGCAGCACGAAAAATCGCACTGCTTTTTTACTGTAACACGTGTTCGAAATACTTATTCTATCGTAAAATAAAACGGTAAACGTGCCTGAACACCTTTCATTTGCGCCATGCTTTCGAGGTATTCGAAATAGGAATAATAGCTTCCAAATTCCTTTTTCATCATGGTACGGACGCGGGTTTCACCACTCATGCCTTCCAGGATCTGTTGGAAAGGATCTTTTTGTTCGGGCAGTTCATACAATCTGTAGTCAGTGCCCAGACCTGCACGTTCGGCGGCCAGATGCAGTGCATCTTCAAAACCTCCCAGAGCATCTACCAAACCCAGATCAAGAGCGTCTATACCTGTCCAAACCCTGCCTTGGCCAATGCTGTCAACATAGGTTTGTCTCAAATTTCGGGTATTGGCCACCAGCGAGGTGAAGTCATCGTATATTTTCACAACTTCATCCTGAATTTTTTTGTGTTGAAATTCACTTAGAGGTACCATCACATCAATAAAATCAGCATTTTTATTGGTCATGGCTTTGTCGAAGGTGATGCCCAGTTTGTTTTCGAACATCTTACCCATATATGGTATCACACCAAAAACCCCAATAGAACCAGTTATTGTATTGGGTTCGGCATAGATATAATCGGCATTGCTCGAGATCCAGTAACCTCCTGAGGCTGCCACATCACCCATTGATACGATGAAAGGTTTTTCGGCTTTGGCCAGCTCCACTTCACGACGGATAACTTCAGAGGCCAGTGCACTTCCGCCTGGAGAGTTTACGCGCATCACGATGGCTTTCACTTTGTCGTCTTCGCGGGCTTTACGGATGGCTTTGGAAATACCTTCTGAACCAATGGCTGTTTCGGAACCTTCGCCTCCGCTGATTTCGCCAAGGGCATATACCACGGCTATTTTATTACGGCTCATTTTTTCGTCGCCTACTTTGGCATTAGTGTATTTCGACAAACTAACGGATTGTATTTTGTCGTCGCCTTCAACGCCGAGTTTTTCCTTGAGTAAGGCAAGCATTTCATCTTTATAGATCAATTTGTCAACAAATTTCAGTTCAAGGGCTTTGTCGGCATTGCTTAGTTCCAGTTCGTCAGCAATGTGTTGGAGTTCAGCAATCGGAATATTTCTGCTTTTACTCACCGCATTGATCATTTCTTCCCAGGCCGAATTCAGCAATTTCTCCATCTGTTCGCGGTTGGCTTCACTCATCTTGTCGTACATCAGTGGCTCCACAGCACTTTTGAATTTGTTGTTGGGGCCCCGAACGATTTGTGCTTCCACCTCAAGTTTTTCGAGCGTACCCTTCAGGAAGGCCAGCTGCGAATTCAATCCCTTGAAAAGGATCATGCCTTCAGGATTGAGGTATATCTCATCAGCCACGCTGGCCAGGTAATAGGCTGCCTGGCTGTAGCCTTCGGAATAAGTGATGATAAATTTTCCGGAAAGTTTAAACTGTTCCAGTTTTTGACGGATTTCCTGTACGGTGGCCATGCCGGCATTCAATTCGCTCAAATCCATATAGATACCTTTGATATTTGGATCTTTTGATGCCTTTTCGATGTTATTTAAAACATCGTTCAATCCCAGCATTTCATTTGTCTTGAAATTCATGAAATCAAAATTTTCGAAAGGATTCAAAGGACTCCTGTCTAAAATCGGCTGATCAAATTTTGCCAGCAATACGGTGTTTTCCTTTAGCTTAACCTGCTTTTTCTCGCCCATCGAAACCAGGGCTGAAATGGTTCCAATTGTGATAAAAATCACAAGCAAGAGCGTTAGAAGTGTTCCGAGGAACGAAGCAAACATAAATTTAAAAAACTGTTTCATTGTCGTAAATTTTAATTAGGTGTGTAATGGATGATTGTTTTCATCAACACGAATCATGCAAATTATTATAAATTATTGATAGAACGTGATTTATGCTTATTTGTTAAGGGTATATACAAACCAAAAAGTGCACGTTTAAGCACAAAAATAAGCTAAAAATGTTCAAAACCGTACATTTTTGTGATTATTTTTTTTACAAAATTGCAGGCTGTGCTGAAGTGTAAATCCATGACCGTAAACACCCCGCTTTATTAACAAGATTTTGTGAAAAAGTATGCTTACGGATTGTTGTTTGAACATCACTTAAATTGATCTTTGTTGTGCTGACTATTTTTAGGACCGAATAAGTTTAAGTTTATTCTAATATGAAATTCGCCACTGTCAAAAGCCTGATATTGATTTTTTTACTTGCACTTCTCAATCTTGGGACGGGAAGTGCTAATCTGGCCGAAAGTGTGAATGAGCGGGTTTATGAGCCAATGGAGATGCATTATGTGCAAACGGAGTCTCCTTTTTTCTCCGGAATAAAACCACAATTCGATAAGCCGGCTCCTCCTTCTGATTTCCTCCTTGACTTTAGCAATCTCAAGGCGGATGAAACACTGGAAGGGAATGGAAAACTGACTAAAGAACGGATGATGAGTTTTTTGTGGCTGCACAATACCGCACTTAGCTTGAGAGATGCGGACGAATTGGTTTCCTTGTATATTACCGAAGCTTCGCACGAAGGCATCAACCATGATGTTGCTTTTGTACAGATGTGTCTTGAGACCGGTTTTTTGAGGTTTGGCGGAGATGTGGACAGAGACCAGTTTAATTACTGTGGTTTGGGAGCCACAGGCAATGGCGAACCCGGCTTGAGCTTTACTGATGTGCAAGAAGGCGTTAGGGCTCATATTCAACATCTGAAGGCTTATGCTTCAACAGAAAAGCTGAATAAAGAGCTGGTTGACAGTCGATTTGCATACGTAAAGCGTGGCAGCGTGAAAAATATTGAGCAGCTCACAGGCAAATGGGCTGCCGATCCGCATTATCATCATAAATTGAAATCAATCTTGCAAAGGCTTTATTCGGGCAGTTATGCCAGTGCGGAAGTCACAAAGCCCAATTCCGGCTTTTAAATGATGGAAGATCAGATTTTTATCCTGCTTGGATCAAATCAGGGAGCGCGCAAAATATTGCTCCGGCAAGCCCTTGAGGCTATCGAAAGGATATGCGGAAAAATTGTAAAACAATCCTCCATCTACGAAACGGCTCCCTGGGGTTTTGAAAGCGAGCACTGGTTTCTTAATCAAGTCGTACAAATTGAAAGTTTGTTGGGACCGGAAGCCCTTCTCGAAAAATTGCTTGCCATTGAGCAACAGCTGGGCAGGGTGCGTACCAACGAGCAATACAGTTCACGCGCCATCGATCTGGATTTGTTGTATTATTCAAGCATACACATCCAAACCAGACTTCTCGAAATACCCCATCCGCGCCTTCATTTGCGCCGGTTTACTTTGATGCCAATTAGCGAAATAGCACCTGATTTTATGCACCCGGTATTAAAAAAAACACAGCTTGAACTACTTAGCGTATTAACGGATAATTCTGTCGTTCGCAGGTTGATTCCGGATCAGATTTAGCTAAAAAGCCTGTATATTTGCCATCGAAATGCGTTACAATTTTATCGCCATCGAAGGGACTATTGGTGCAGGCAAAACCTCACTGGCCAAGCGTATTGCAAGCCAGTATAACGGCAAACTGATCCTGGAACAATTCAAGGACAATGCTTTTCTGCCCAAGTTTTATGAAGATCAGGAAAAGTATGCCTTTCCGCTCGAAATGTCGTTTATGGCCTCGCGCTTTCAGCAATTGAAAGAGCAGCTAAGCAGTCCCGATTTATTCAGTGATTTTATTATTGCTGACTATTTCTTTCCGAAATCGCTCATCTTTGCACAAAACACCTTGCCAAAAGACGAGTTTGCTTTGTTTTCGCGGTTTTTTAATTTCATCAGCACAAGCCTGCCCAAGCCGGATCTTTTCGTTTACCTTTATTTGGATGTTGATCGCTTGCAGCATAATATCCGCCTGCGCGGACGCACATACGAACAGCAAATAAAAAACGAATACCTCGAAAAAATTCAGGCCGGATATTTCGATTATATCAAACAACAACCAGATATGCGCATTTTAATCCTGGATACCAATAAACTGGATTTTGTACATTCAGAAAAAGATTATGAGCGTATTCTTGAAATCATCAATTCCGACTACCCGACCGGCATTCACAGGTTTACTTTTTAAGTGGGCTGAGTTGAAGCAGCTTAACGCTTGTTGTTTGGGTTTTTAATATTTTTCAACTCATACAAATCACGACGCCTGTCGGTTAAATTCCTCACCGATCCAAAGCTGTGCAACTCTTTTAGCAAATCCAGATCCACATCTACAATTAAAGTCATTTCGCTATTGGGTGTAGCTTCTGCCTTGATGCCATTTGTTGGAAAAGCAAAATCGGATGGCGTAAACACCGCCGACTGTGCAAACTGAATATCCATATTGTTTACTTTGGGCAGATTACCCACACTTCCGGCAATGGCTACATAACACTCATTTTCGATGGCGCGGGCCATGGCACAGTTGCGCACGCGGATATAACCGTTTTGGGTATCCGTTAAGAAAGGCACAAAAAGCAACTGCATACCCTGATCAGCAAGCAATCTGGATAATTCAGGGAATTCCACGTCATAACAGATCAGCACACCGATTTTGCCGCTGTCCGTATCAAAAACTTTTACCTGATCGCCTCCCTGCATTCCCCAGGCTGAGGTCTCTGTAGGCGTAATATGAAGCTTTTCATAACGCTCCCAGCTGCCATCGCGCCGGCACAAATAGCCAACATTGTACAGTTTGTCGTTCTCCACCAAAGGCATGCTGCCCGTAATGATATTGATGTTATAACTCACAGCAAACTCCATAAAACGCTGATGCAGCGGTTCAGTATATTCAGCGAGCTTGCGCATGGCTTCAGCTTCCGACAAATGATTGTAAGCGGCCATCAGCGGGGCATTGAACAGCTCTGGGAAAAGCGCGAAATTGCTCTGGTAATCGCTCACGGCATCCACAAAAAACTCCATTTGCTCAAAAAGACTTTCAATATTAACAAACTGACGCATCTGCCATTGTACCAGGCCAAGCCTTACAATGGGCTTAGGCGTTTTGATGAGCGATTTTTTATCTTCATAGTAAATATTAAGCCACTCGAGAAGTGTTGCATACTCCAGCGATGACTGATCACCCGACATATAGTTTTTAAGCACCTTTTTCACGTGAAAATCATTGGCCAGCTGAAAACTCAGCGTAGGATCATAAAGCTCCCGACGTTTTACCTTTCCGATATATTCCTTTGGACTTATCTCATCAGAAACCTTGCTGTAATTCGGGATGCGACCGCCGGCAATAATTGCGCGCAGGTTCAGCTGCTCACACAGCTCTTTGCGTGCATCATACAAACGTCTGCCAAGCCTGAGATTGCGATAGTTTGGATGGACAAAAACATCAATGCCATACAACACATCACCTTTATTGTCGTGGGTTGCAAAAGTAGTATTTGCAGTAATCTGCTCATAGGTATGGTCATCGCTGAACTTATTATAATCCACAATTAACGAAAGCGCACTCCCGGCAACTTTTCCATTTACAAAAGCTCCAATTTGTCCTTCGGGAAAGATTTCGAGCAGTTTGCTAATATGTTCTTCTGTCCAATGAGAATCTTCCCAATCGGCATAAGCCTCAATCATTGAACTTTTTAAATCACGGTAATCTTCAATCCGCAGGTTACGAATTTCTATCTTCAGGTTCTTATCCATAAAATGTTGTGAAATATTCGATCTCCTGCAAAGATACGATTCTTATCTCAGCTCGGTTAAACCTTGTTCCTTCATCAGCCAGGTTTTTCCGGCATAACGTTTAAAATAGCGGTAGTTGCGATGTTCGGGCAGATCTTCGTTATAGAGCATTTCGTCGAAACGTACTTGTTTTCCTTTCGGGATTTCGATGGTCAATCTCAATTCCTGCGCCCGTATCAGATCTTCCACAGGAAAACTGTAAAGCATTGGGAGTATCAAATTGTTTTGTTCTATTCGGGCATCATAGGTCATATTGTATTTGCGTGTTTCGGCTTCATCGATAGTTCTGCCTCTGGCCGAGATGCGTTGCCTGATCCTTACCAGCGAATCAGATGAGGGCACAAACCTAAGGTGTGGAAAGGTCAGCAGACGGTCAGTGTTTTTATCAACCAGTAAGATGATCTCATCATCAATCATCATGGCTTCCTGCGAAGAAGCATGCGTAATAATTTGATCTGATGTAATATGCAATGTTTGCTCTTCTGGAATCCAAACTTCTTCAACCAGGGTTTCTTCACGCGCTTCCTACCGGAAATTCATCGCAGTGCTGATTCCCAAACCCAGCAACACAAACCAGGAAACAACCCAGGTGGTAAAGCTCACCAGGGTGAAACTGCCAATGCTGAAACGGCCGGCCGAAACCAATTTGAGGCCAGCATAAACCAGCAGGATTAGCGGGATAAAAAGAATGAGGCTGATGCTTAGACTGGCGAGACTGGCAACTGATTCGCTGCCAAAAATCAAATCTCCAATCAGCAGGGGCGATATTCTGAACTCTTCGGATTCGATGAGCCAGCCCACACTCTCATATCCAATGAATCCTGCAATCAAGGTAGTAATCAGGCTTAAGCCGCCGAAGATGAGCACAATGCCCAGGAATACGCCAAATATTTTAAAAAGAGCCGAAAAAATTTGACCTATGGCAGCAAACACCTGATCGAAGAAATTTCGACTTTTCGGAACCTGTCGGCTTATACTATCAGAAGCCTGTTTGGCAGCTTTGCCGAGCCGTTCTGACACCTCATTCATTTCTTTGCGGACAGATTTTTCAATATTAGAGATATTTACCGGATCGCCACGCATCTCAAGTTTTTCGGCATGGGTGAGGGCTTCGGGCAAAACGATCCAGAGCGCAATATATATTAACAAGCCTGAGCCGGAAGCGAAAAACGCCAGGATAAATATCAGCCTTACCCAAACCACATCAATCCCTAACCAGGCTGCTAATCCAGAGGCTACACCGGCAATTTTACTGTGATCCGGATCGCGAAACAGCCGACGGGATGTTCTTCGATAAGTTTGTCCGGCAGTATCGGTCGTATTGCTTTCATCGTCCATTTCAAAAGGCTGTCCAAGCTGGTCAATCACGTATTTGGCATCTGAGATACTAACCACTTGTTTTTCGCTGCCCAGGCGTTCCTGCAGCAGTTCCGCCATGCGGGATTCAATGTCGGCAACAATGTCTTCCTGACCTTCGATTCCTGCAAAGTGCTCTTTCAATTTTTCCAGATAAGCCTGCAAAAGTTCATAAGCATCTTCATCGATATGGAAGATCAGGCCGCTCAGATTTATGGTGAATGTTTTTTTCATTGCTTAAAAGTTTTTAGTTTTTTCTGATGTTTCAATAAGCTGCTCAACGGCGGCAACAAGTTCGTTCCATCCGCTTTTGAGCGAATGGAGGAGTTCGCGACCTTTTTCCGTAAGTTGGTAATATTTGCGGGGCGGGCCCGATTTGGATTCTTCCCAGCGATAGCTGAGCAGTTCGTCATTTTTGAGCCTGGTAAGCAGGGGATACAAAGTGCCCTCTACCACAATCAGTTGCGCCTGCTTTAGCTCGTGCAGGATATCGGAAGCATACACCTCGTCGCGCTTGCCGATGACCGAAAGGATGCACAATTCGAGCACACCCTTGCGCATTTGTGAAATGTTTTTCTCGGTATTCATGCGGCAAAGATAAAATGATTTTTAGTACTATGCAATGCTTAGTACTAAATATTATTTATTTCCTTTTTATAAATAGTTCTTTAACGACTTATTCAATGATAGTTATGTACACGAAATAAAATTTTGTAAGTTGTGTTATGATTGTTTCTTGTTGTTTCGCACCAGTAAAAAAAACAGGATAAATTGAGTTCTGCCAATTCAAAATAACTTTTTACATGAACCCAAATGCAAGTTTACTTGTTAACTTAAATGTATGTAATAACTAAAGTACAACCGTTTGCAAAGAAGCAAACGCCCGAAGTTATTTAGATCGTTTAAAAATTAGCCAAAATTTGTACCTTTGCAAACGCTGAAAAATAAAGCTTGTTAAGCCCAAATCATTGATAATGACACAGAAAAGAAAATTTACCTTAGACAATACGGACAAGGAAACCCTTAAAAAGTGGTATAGTCTGATGACCCTTGGCCGTCAGATTGATGAGAAAGCACCTAATTATCTTAAGCAGGCACTTGGCTGGTCGTATCATGCCCCTTATGCCGGTCATGATGGTATTCAGCTCGCTATCGGCCAGGTTTTTAACCGCGAAACAGACTTTCTGTTTCCTTACTATCGTGATATGCTTACCGCGATTTCGGCAGGCCTCACTGCCGAGGAGATCATCCTGAATGGTCTTTCCAAAGCCGATGATCCAGCCAGTGGTGGTCGTCATATGTCGAATCACTTTGCCAAACCCGAATGGAACATACAAAACGTTTCCTCGGCCACAGGAAATCACACCCTTCATGCTGTTGGAACAGCAAGAGGCATAAAACGCTATGAAGCCAAAGGCATCGCCATCAGCTCACAAGGCGAATCTTCCACCTCTGAAGGGTATGTTTTTGAAGCCATCAATGGTGCTTCAAACGAAAAACTGCCTGTACTTTTTGTGTTTCAGGATAACCAATACGGCATTTCCGTGCCCCAGAAAGATCAGTCGGCCAATCGCCGTGCTGCTGAAAACTACCGGGGCATCCGTAATCTGAAAATCATTTATTGTGATGGTAAAAGTGTGTTCAATTCGATGAATGCCATGTTCGAAGCACGTGAACACATTGAAAAGCATGGCGAACCGGTAATTGTTCACGCCAACTGTGTGCGTATTCATTCGCACTCCAATTCGGATCGTCACGAGCTTTATCGGGATGATAACGAAAGACATTGCGTGAGTCTCAGCGACCCTTTGATACGCTTCAGGGTGCAGCTGATCCATTCAGGCAAATTTACCGAAGACGAACTCATTGCATTGGACGCAGAAGCCAAAAAGACCATTTCTGCTGCGCATAAAAAAGTCATCAAAGCTGCTGATCCAAGTCCGGACAGCATTTTCGACTTTGTTTTGCCCGAAGCTTACAAAGCAGAAAAATATCCCGAAGGTCTGCACGACGGAACAAAAGGCAAACCTTTGAAATTTATCCAGGCACTCAACGAAACCCTAAAGGACGAATTCCGCAAAAATCCTGACACCTATATTTGGGGACAGGATGTGGCCAATAAGGACAAAGGCGGCATCTTTAATGTAACCAAAGGCATGCAGCAGGAATTTGGCAAAGAGCGGGTGTTCAATGCACCTATCGCTGAGGACTTCATTATGGGTACTGCCAATGGCATGAGCCGGTTTAACGACAAAATCCGCATTATTGTTGAAGGTGCTGAATTTGCAGATTATTTCTGGCCTGCCATGGAACAACTGGTCGAAACTTCGCATGATTACTGGCGCAGCAATGGTGCTTTTGCACCAAATGTTGTAATTCGTCTGGCATCTGGTGGTTATATCGGTGGTGGCCTGTATCACTCTCAAACCATTGAAGGTGCGCTGGCTACTTTCCCTGGTTTGCGTATCGTTTATCCGTCTTATGCTGACGATGCGGCAGGACTTTTGCGCACTGCTATGCGCAGCCAGGGACCGACAGTATTTTTGGAACCAAAAGCCCTTTACAATGACCCATTGGCCGAAACCGTTGTACCGGACGATTTCGAAGTGCCCTTCGGAAAAGCACGCATCCGTCGCAGTGGATCTGATTTGAGTATTATCACCTATGGCAACACCACGCATATGGCTGTTCAGGTGGCTGATCGCATCAGTGATGAAACAGGAAAAGAAATAGAGGTACTTGATATTCGCAGTCTGATGCCTCTGGATAAGGAAGCTATTGTAGCCACAGTGAAAAAGACATCACGCGTACTGGTTGTGCATGAAGAAAAAGTATTTGCCGGATTTGGCGGTGAGCTGGCATCCATTGTTGCCGAAGAAGCTTTTGAATACCTCGATGCTCCGGTAAAACGTGTTGGATCTACTTTTACACCGGTTGGTTTCAACAGGATTTTAGAGAAAGCCATCCTGCCCAATGCAGATAAAATCTATGCAGCAGCCATGGAAATTCTGGAATTCTAAAGGTTTTAAATCAATTGATAAATAAAGCGCTTCCAAATTCACGAAGCGCTTTTTTTATGCTTTTAAGGTTGAATAGTATTAAAAGTTTTCGCTCAAAAAGCCTTATTAGCTTAACAAACTTTAACGGCCATACGCTGCTCGTAAAACCTGAACTGACAATAATTGTTTACTTTTGGATGTTTTGCAGGAAAATGTGTTTTACGAGACTCAAGCAAATAAAGTTTATGACTGATTTTAAGATGTTAAGCATGAAGAATATAGCTCTGATCCTGTTTTTATTTTTTATTGGTTTTGAGACCATTGCCCAGAAACCGGCTAAAACTGATCCTAAAGAAACTACCCAGAAGTTTGCGGCGGCACTTTTTTATATCGATAATTTTTATGTGGACAGCACAGACACACCCGCATTAGTTGAAGATGCGATCGTGTCGATGCTCAAAGAGCTTGATCCGCATTCTTCTTATTATTCGAAAGATGATATTGATGCAGCCAACGAACCACTCGAAGGAAGTTTCGAAGGTATTGGAGTTACTTTTCAATTGTTGCGTGATACCATTCTGGTTGTTGCTCCCGTGCCAGGAGGCCCTTCTGAAAAACTTGGAATTTTAGCCGGCGATCGCATCTTAAAAATCAATGGAGAGGATGCTTTTGGCAAAAAAATCACCAATAAGTATGTGATGGACAAGCTTCGCGGCGAAAAAGGCACTTCGGTTGAAGTGAGCATTCTCAGGAATTATCAGCCCGAATTGATCGACTATACCATTGTCCGGGATAAAATTCCCATCAACAGCATTGATGCTGCTTTTATGCTGGATAAAAAGGTTGGCTACATAAAACTGAATCGTTTCTCAAAAACTTCGATGGAGGAATTTTATCAGAGCATGTCTGAACTTACCAAAGAGGGGATGGAAAGTTTGGTCCTTGATTTGAGAGGAAATTCGGGTGGTTTTTTAAACGTAGCCGTCGAGCTCTCGGATGAGTTTCTGGAGGAAGGCAAGCTGATTGTTTATACTGAAGGCTTAAAAAGTCCGCGACAGGATTTTTCGGCAACCACCAAAGGAAGTTTCGAAACCGGAAAATTGGTTGTGCTGATCAACGAAGGATCGGCATCAGCAAGTGAAATTGTTTCAGGTGCTGTGCAGGATTGGGACCGCGGCATTGTTATCGGCCGTCGTTCATTTGGCAAAGGCCTGGTGCAAAGGCCGTTTCAACTGCCTGATGGCGCCGTTATCCGGCTTACTGCAGCACGTTATTTTACACCAAGTGGCCGCAGCATTCAGCGTCCGTACGATGAGGGAAGCGAGAACTACTTTAAGGATCTGATCGAACGGCAGCGCAAGGGCGAACTGGTGAATGCCGACAGCATCCATTTTCCGGATTCCTTAAAATATTTCACTGCAGCCAAACGAACTGTCTTTGGCGGTGGTGGTATTATGCCGGATATTTTTGTTCCGGTGGATACATTGCATTTAACCACTTATTATTCTGATCTGATTCGCAAAGGCGTTTTCAATCGCTATACCATCGATTTTTCGAATGCAAAGCGCGATGAAATCAAAAAATCCTATAAAACCACTGACAAATTTGTTAAAGGATTTGCGGTAGATGAAAGCATGATGACAGATTTTCTGGCCCTGGCCGAAAAAGAAAAGGTGGAATTTGATGAAACCTTATTCAGTCGTTCAGAAGATTTCATCAAGATGCAGATCAAAGCTTTGATAGCCCGAAACATCTGGGATATGGAAGCCTATTATCAGGTGGTAAGCCAGCAGGACGAAACCATTCTTCAGGCACTTGAAATCCTGGAAAAGAATGATATGTTTTCAGAAGTGATTCATCTGAACGATTGATCAAACTCAATATCCAGTTTGTCTTAATCCAGGAATCTGGGCGAGAGGTATATCCCCGACTTTTTAGGGAAGCCGAACTGCAGGCTAATTTCATGCGTGCCGCTGTTGTAATTGGCTATTTTTGAAATGCCCAAATCGTAGGCATACCGCAACTTTATTGATTCCGAAAGTGATATGCCGGCTCTTATTATTAAAGCATCCAGATGCCTGTAGGCGAGACCGGCTTCTAAGATTCCGGCCTCAATCACCGCCCCCAACTGCATCCTGTTTATGGAACCCTGCTGATGCCAGGAAATTTCGGTCAACAAGCGGCTTTGTTCGTTGAGTGTCAATTGATGTGTCAGGTATAAATAATTATGTAAAGGAATCTTGAAAATTGTTGCTTTTCGGTTGGGTGTTGTAATATGGTTGGCTGCCACACCGAATGTGAAGGCATTCCAGTAAAGCTCCGCACCAAACGAAAAATCAGGTTTGAAAACAGATTCATCGGGTTTGATGAGTGGTTCGTTGCCTTCTTCAAAAATCAATTCTGAAAAAAGTATTTTCCGTTGATAAAAGCCAGCTCCAAGGCCAAAACGAAGTTCAATTTCATTTGAAAGTCGCACCTGATAAGCATAAGCCAGGCTCAGCTGTTGGGTTATTTCTTTTCCGGCACTCTGATTCAGAAAGCTTAATTTGAGTCCCATTGGCTGCTCATCCATAAACATATCTGCACTCAGAAACTGCACAGCAGGCGCATCCGGAAAGCCAATCCATTGCTGCCTTGCCATCATTTTCAGATTGATGCGTCCGTTGTCGTCCATTGCTGCCGGATTAAACACTTTTTGGTTCATCCCGTGAAGGCTAAAAAGCAAGTCGGTCTGTGCTTTGGCTTGCCCAACCACGAACAACAAAGCTGCAGCAAAAAGCATATGTTTAATTATCCTGCTCATGGTTTGATTTGTTTAGCTTCATCCATTGTGATGCGTTTTCCGTTGTGATAAGGCACGATAAAACAATCTGCAAAACCAGCAGCCAGAATCTGATTTTTAAGTGATTCGGCTGCTGACAGATATTGTCGGTCACCAATTTCGTAGCGGTAAATTCCTTTCGCTGGCTGCACATAAAAGCGGGCATCGGGAATAATGGCCTTTAATACAGCAAAATAACTCTCAGGCTCGAAGTAAGCCGAAGTTGCCATGAGCTGAACCCGATACACCAATGCCACATCGGACGCTTTGTAAGTATTTTGGGAAATTACGGGTTTAAAATCAGTTCCTGTTACGGTAAAAGTGGTTCTGCGATTGGCCTGATGCTCTGCTTCGGATTTAGCATTAGGAAAGATGGGATTTGTTTTGCCAAAACCTCTCGACACCAGCCGTGCCGGATCGATACCGTTTGCAACCAAATAGTTAACAACGGATGCGGCGCGGCTTTCAGAAAGTTTATCGTTGTAGGAATGGCTGCCGCGGGTGTCGGTATGGGCATTGATTTGCACAATCACGTTAGGCGTTTCGCGCAGCATCGAAACCAGTTTGTTCAGCTCCAGTTTTGAGCTTTCACGTAAAGTGGCCTTATCAAAATCATAATATATATTGTTGATTACCACCTCTTTCTTTTCCTGTATGGCAACCAGTTCAAAATCCATATCCACTCCATTTTGTTTATTTAGGAGCAGTGGTTTGCGGGCTTCCGGAATCCTGCAAACGCGCGATTCGCTGAAATAGCCTTTTTTGGTCACTTTCACAGTATAAACATGATTCGGTTTTAAGGAATCAAAACGGTATTCACCCTGCGAATTAGTGAACGTTTCCAGGTAAAAGCCACCCGGGCCATTGATCATCACCCTTTCGGAAGCCATTGTTTTTCGACTTTCCTTGTCAATCACATTCCCACTAATGGCAGCAGGATAGGTTAACAAAGCCAACGTAAAATTCTGCCGTATCAAATGCGTTGTGTCGGCGATTTTCTGATAACGTTTTTCAGGAAAATAGCCCGGCTTTTCTGCATGAATTTCCAGGCTGCTTCCTATAGAAATACTTGTTCTGTAGAATCCGCCCGAATCAGTTTTAATAATGTTTTTACTCAGGCCATTCTCCAGAATTTTTATGTCCACATCTGCCAGCAGCTTTGCGGAATTTTCTTCTTTTACTTCTCCTTCGAGGATAGCCCGCAGCGGAAAAGCTTCAAAAGTGTAGATGTCGTCATTTGTATTGCCTTTGCGGTTTGAGCTCAGCCAACCCTGAATGCTGCCCGTTTTCAAAGTAAGATAAAAATCGTCTCCCTGACTATTGAAGGGAAAATCCAACAGCAGAGGCTTTTGTGCTTGTTCATCATTCAGTCGGGCGGCATACAGATCCAAACCTCCATAGCCCGAATAACGCTCAGCAGCATACAGCATCAAGCTATCACCAATAGCCGTCGGGAATAGCTCATCGCCAGATGCATTGACTTTTGGCCCCATATTGATAGCAAGACCAAAGCCACCATCTTCACGCAAACTGATTCGGTATATATCTTTGCCGCCATAACCTCCCGACATGTCCGAAACAAAATAAAGCATCTTGCTGTCCTCCCGAACAAACGGATGGCCATAATGCACATTTTTTTGCATAAAAGGTGCTGGTTTTGGCTTACCGATCTTGCCGGTTACCGGATCAACGGAAGCCATCAATATGGTACAGCGTTTCTTATTGTTATAACATCTGGTATAAAAAATCCTTTGCTGAAAGTGATCAATGGCAGGTGTGCCGATATTGCGACCTCTTAAAGAAACAAACTCATCTGGCTGCTCAAAATCGCCAAACTGATTTTGGCTAAATTCAAGAATTCCTGAATAATATTCCGAAGTTCTTCCATCAATATTTTTCTGCTGACCACCAGGACGGCTGCTCGACACCAGAAGTTTGTCCTGATTCCAAAGAGCTGTATAATCACTAAAGGGAGTATTTACGATCTGTAATTCTTCAAAAGGAAAGTCAATTTGACCGGACTGTCGTTGCCAGCGATCAATCATGGCCAGCATATCGTTCAACTGACGTGAATAAGGTTGTTTTTTGAGTGCTTGGGTTATTGTATTTTTAGCTGCTTCCGGCTGATTTAATTTCAGTTGGACGGAAGCTTTCAGCAGAAGCCATTCCACCGATGGCTGGTCACTTTCAACGGCATCTTTAAGCCAAACTTCTGCTTCTTTGAGTTGATTCATCTGCGCATAAGCCTCCCCCAACTGATAGGCGATTTGTTGTCTTAAGGTGGCCTCCTTTTCCTGATCAAATGCTTTTTTCCAAAGCTTTACGGCACCAGCAAAGTCTTTGGATTGATACTTTTTCTGTGCTTGTTTCAATACACGTGATGACTGGCCGTTCGCTGTGTCCCAGCTTAACAGAATCAAAGAGAGCAATAGGATCACATAGATGTTTCTCATTCTATTACAAGTGTTACAGAACCTTTCTCTGTTCTGATTAAAACCCCGTTTGCATCCCTGATTTCCTGCAAAAAATAATAGGTTCCGGGTGCAACCATACTGCCTTTGTAGCGTCCGTCCCAGCCTTCATCGCCACCGAATAATTCTACACCCCATCGACTAAACACCCTGATGAAATCTCCTTTTCTGAATACGTCATTAATGCCATCGCCATTGGGTGAAAAGGCATTTGATTCGTTGTTGGTCTCCACAAAAATGGCAGCTTCCGAAACACATCCTTCCGCTGTTATTGCCTGCACAGCAACAGTATCAACGGGTAAATCAATGCCTGCGTAGGTGAAGCTGCCCGAAGCACCAGATTGCAGCAACATTGATCCCGAAGAAAAAGTGTATTCCAGAAAAGTGTCTGGTTGTACGGTAACTGATCGCTCTTCCGCATTAAGAATAAGTTCAATTTGTGGACGAGGATTAACTTGAAGTTGTATGGTGGCGGAATCCATGCATCCAAGGCTATTGGTGCCGGTTACCAGAAACTCCATATTTTCGACAGCGGGTAAAGTTATTTGATCAGAGGTCAGCACCGGATCCAATAACCATTCATAAGCATCAGCACCTGAAGCACTTAAAATGAATGCGTCATTTTCGCAGGCTGTAGTTTCGCCTGCAATATGCAGTTGCGGTGACGGATCAATCACCGCTGAAACGAACCCTCGCATAGGTTGAGCACAGGATTCGTTATAGAAACCGGCTACAACTCGATAAGCACCGGTAACGGAAGGTGAGCCAAAACCGATAGCACTTCCGGTTCCATAAATCATTTCAATAGGAGTTTCACCTTCATTTAATAAAGTATAATCTACACCAGCTTCAGAACCGGATAGATAAAGGCCGTTACCAGACTCATTGTCGCACCAGCGTCCTCCACCAAGCAGGTCGTACTGACGGGCTTTGGCTGTTTGTTTCACTTCAACCAAACCATCCATCAGTTGCACACAATTTTCCTGACTTTGGGCGAGGACATGATAATTTCCCTGAGCAAATCGTGGCCCAAAATGGAGTGTGTTTCCAGTGCCATTTTTGGTTAATCCTGTAAAAAGTCCGTTAAGATATAGTTTATAGGCTACAGTTGTTTCACTGTCGTTAAGATATACATCAGGAGGCAACTGGCTATCACAAAATAGGCCTCCTCCATCCAATGTAAATACCTGAGGCAGGCTGTTCATCCGCACCAAAACAGAATCTTTGGCTTGTTGATCGCCCGATTCAACAACAATTTTGTACCAGGTATCTTCGGTGGGATAATCCACCAACTGCCAAGCTGAATTGGGAAGTAATTGTCCGTTGATGAACCATTGGCTGATATAATTTCCTTCGCCACCGGATGGCAAGGCATTGATTTGTAGAGGTTTGCCAGGACAAACAAATGCGGCATTGGCATGTAAACTCACACTGAGAATGCCTCCGGTAACGAAAACACTCAGCTGATCACTTGCCTGGCATAAGGTGAGATTATCAGTAACAAATACTTCAAAGAAAACACTTTGTTGCAAGGGCAAAGTGGCTGTGGCAGCTGCATCGGGATTTGTTACAAGCGATTCGGGCTGCCATTGTAAAGCATAATCTCCGGAGCCATCGCTGACAACTGCTTGCAGATTTGCAGATGTTCCGCGGGGAATAAATATATCCTCACCTGCATTGAGCTGAGGAATCCTATTTCTGACGATCACAGCAGCACCAGCCATTGCCTTGCGGCATGGAAAACCTGAACGATAAGCTTCAACGGTATAAATACCTGTCATGCCTTGTTGGCCAAAAGAGATTGTTGTGCCGGTTCCCTGAGCAGTAAAAAGCAATTGTCCTCCCCTGAACAACTCATACTGAACACCGATTTCCGAGCCGGATAATCCAACATCAGGAGCTTCTGATCCGACACAATAGTATCCTCCTCCGGTAAGCGCAAATTGCATAATTTCAGATGCCACAGCTACATAAACGGAATCGGTTGTTGTGTTTTCACCGTCAGAAACAGAGAGAAAAATCCAGCTGTTTTGAAACAAATCAACAGCAAGCTGTGCTTCGTTTCCCAGCACTTCATTTTCAGTATTGGTCCACCTAAAGGTATAAGTGCCCGAACCTCCGCTGGGAAGTGCCAATGCCTTAAAGATTTGTCCCTCACAGAGCTGACTCTGGTTGGTCAGGATTCGTGCCCTGAGAGGTCCTCCTTCCACAAAGATGATCACTGTATCTTGTTCAGATATGCATTCCGACAACAAATCTGTTGCTGAGGCGAAATAGACAGTGGTCTGATCCAAAGCAGTTGTTGTGGTATAGGCACTTTCCGGAAATTCAACGAGCCAGTCGGGATACCACTGATACGAATACTCACCCGATCCTCCGACAGCTTCCATATTTAGAGCTGCTGACTCACCAATTTGTATGATTTGATCTGAACCGGCAAAAACCGCTGGTAAAGCTGAGATTTCAATTTCAGCCGTTCCGTTCATCAGCGAAGTACATTTTGAAAGCGCATAGGAGGCATTAATTTGATAATTGCCAGATCCTTCAACAGCTTCAAAATACAGTGCAAAGCCATTTCCGCTGAGGGAATAATCTGTTTCAAAACCATTGTGCAGCAGGGTGTACACAACTCCTGTTTCGGAACCTGAAAGTTGAATTTGTGGGAGATCGAAACCATTACAGGCTTGTCCACCTCCAAGAACGTCAAAAAGTTTTGGCTGGTCAAGCGGTGAAATTAAAACGGAATCTTTAAGGGTTTGCTCATTTTCTGTCAGATAGAAAATATACCAAGTAGCTTCAAGAGGATAAACCACTGGATTGATCGTAGCAGATTCGAATCCGGTGGGATTGGATGTCCAGGAGTAGGTATAATCGCCGATGCCACCACCGGGCAATGCAAAAAGATAAACGGCCTCGCCCGGACATGACACAGGGGTGTGATATAGCGAGAGTGTGAGTGAACCACCGGTTACAAAAACAGTAGCATAATCTGTCGAACTGCCACAGGCAGGGTTTGAAGCTTGCAGAGCAAACAAAGTTGTATTGACTAAAGGAGTGGTTGTGGGCTGTATAGCATCCGGATTGAGCAGTTGGGCAGCAGGATTCCAATTAAAAGTTGTGGCCGGATCGCCAATAAGGCTTCCTTCCAGGGTAACCTGTTCATTTTGTCCAATCCACTTATCCGGCCCGGCATTTATTAAAGGAGCCGTTGCTTGTAAGATGAATGCCTCTCCATTCATCATTTTTTGACAGCCTTCTGCATTAACTGCCATAACTGTGTAACTTCCGGGCTGATCATATCCGCCAAACTGAAGAACTGATCCTGTTCCAAATAATTCCAGCATTAAGATATCTTCATAAAAAAGCCTGTAATGAATACCAGACTCACTACCATCCAGAATAACCTGTTGGATTTGGTCTGTTTCACAAATTTGACCACCACCAAAAACCGTAAATGTTTGAGGAGGCTGTGATACTGAAATAAAAATACTATCCGATGCAGTTTGTTGCCCGTCATAAACAGTAACCTTGTACCAGGCAGAGGCTGTTGGCGTAACCACAGGCTGCACCTCGCCTGAATAGAATCCTGCCGGAACAGAAGTCCAGCTGTAATAATAGTTTGCAGTGCCTCCTGTTGCCAGCGCATGAAGATCAACATTTGAGCCCTGACAAACTAGCTGTTGGTTTGCTGATGCCGTCACCTGCAATGTGCTACCCTGAACGAATACCTGTACCTGATCGGTTTGCGACTGGCATCCACTTTGGTTGTCTGTTACACTCAAATTAAAAATCGTATTCTGACTTAAGGGTGCCGTGAGTGTTTGTTGCAAATCAGGGTTTTCAACCATTGATTCGGGGGACCATTCAAATGTATAACTACCTGATCCTTGCGATACTTCGGCATTTAAATTAGTCGTTGTACCCATTTGAATTGTGCGATCATATCCGGCAAAGCCAATGGGAGTATTCCTGGCTATAACTTCAACATTTCCGGGCATCATCTTGTTGCAAAGCTGCTGTTGCGATAAAGCATCAATTTGATAAATTCCTTCAATAGTTTGATCGGCAAATGTTATTGGCTGTCCGTTCCCGATACGAACCTGACCCGTATTAGTTCCGTTTCTGTAAAGTGTGTAAAAGACATCATTTTCTGAGCCTGTCAGAATTACATCAACACCTTGACTGCCAGCACAATAACTACCGCCACCATCCAAAGTAAAGGCTTGTGGCAAAGGCCGAACTTCAATAAAAAGTGAATCGCTGAGTACCGTAAAACCATCTGTAAGGGTGAGGATCAACCAGCTCGAATTTGTTAAAGTAACCAGAGGATTTGAAATTAGAGCATTCACACCTGGAGGATTTGATTGCCATTGATACACATAATTTCCTGAACCACCTGTAGGTAATGCCTGCAACTGCACAGATTCGCCGGAACAAATACTGTATTGATCGGCTTGTAATGTCAGTCCAATTTCTCCACCGGTGACAAAGACCACCGTTTGTGCAGCATTACTATAACAGCCGGTATTCATATCGGTTGTAGTTACCTCAAAAAGCGTGGTTTCGAAAAGCGCCAAAGTAGCCGGATTTTGCTGATTTGGATTTATGAGCTTATTTAAAGGTGTCCAGCTAAACTGATAATTTCCTGAACCCCCCTGGACTACGGACGAAAGTGTAGTTTGATTTCCGCTTGAGATGTACTGATTGGCACCGGCTGTTAAAACGGGAGGCGAAATCATGCTTACCGATAAATAGCCATTCATTATTTGTGAACAATTGCCGGAAGACAACTGCACTTTGATATGATAATTTCCAGTACCATAAGTACCAAATTCAATTGCCTGACCTGTTCCTGGTTTTTCTGCCACTACCACATTATCATTTCGAATCAATTGATAAATCGCACCATTTTCGGAACCGTTAAGGCCAATTTCAACACCTGCTTCATTGGCACAATAGCTTTCATCTCCTGTGATACTAAATTGTGCCGGAACAGGATTAACCTGAATACTTACAGATTTTTGTATCGTTTGCTGTCCGTCGTTGAGCGTTACGATATAGGTTGTAGAGATAACCGGACTGACTACAATTTGTGCGTTAGTTGAGTGGATGCCTTCGGGCAGTGAAGTCCATTGATAGGAATAATTGCCGGTGCCTCCTCCCGCAATAGCAGAAAGTTGCACCTGATCGCCCGGACAGATTTGTGTTTGACTTGCAACCAACTCCAGTTCCAGTTGCCCGTCTGTAATATACACAATCATAGTGTCCGGAATAGCTTTGCATCCATTTTGATTATCAGTGGCATTGATGATAAACTGCCGCGATTGAAACAGAGGTATGGTTTGGGTAGATGACCAATCGGGCTGTTGCACATAAGCCTGTGGATTCCAATTGTAACTGTAATTACCGGAACCACCTGTTGCCGATGCATTCAAACTGGCTATTTCACCTCTTTGGATAAACTGATTGCTGCCTGCAAAAACATTCGGGGCATTTTCTTCAGTAATCTGAACCTGACTTGTTATCTGTGTGAAGCATCCAGTGGATTGATTAGCAGCAGTTACGGTATATATTCCGCTGCTTGCAAATCGTCCGAAACTGCTTATATAACCATTTCCAATGATTTCGGCACCGGTAAAAGCTCCATTGGCAAATAATTGGTAAACGACACCTGGTTCGGTTTCAAGAAGAAAAATTTCCGGAGCTTCCTCTCCCGGACAATAAGAACCTCCTCCGCCAAGCTGTTGTTGCAGAGGCAAAGGATTTATCGTCACATCTGTTACACCCTCCATCAGAATGCTACAGGATGTAAAACCATTGATTGCCAACACACTATATTGCCCTTCTTGCGTGACCGATCCAAACGAAATGGCCTCATTATTTCCTTCAATCACATTTCCTGTTTGATTTTCATTCCTGAGAAGTTGATAGCTAATACCTGTTTCCGAATCAGCCAGTCCTATCTCAACACCGGTATCTTCGCTGCAGTAACTTCCTCCGCCAGTAATTTGCTGGACGACCGGAGTTGGATCAACAAACAATCTTGCATTTACACTCGTATCCGGACAACTTACATTATTTACAATACATCGGTATCGAAAGCCATTCATTCCAGTCGTTGTAAAAACCTCAAGTATATTTGTATTTGTGCCTTGATAAAACGCATTATCTTGCAGATGAACCCAACCCTGGCCAATATTTTCCTGCCAACTGAAAGCTGTACCATTTATTGCCTGAACCGCAAAAACTGCTGTTTCATTTTTACATACCCTTGTATCAGCTGGATGAGCAGTTAATATGGGAGGTTCGTAAACTCCCAAAGAGGCAGGTTCAGAAACATCCTGCAAAGCTTCGGCATCGAACACCATACAGCGATATTGGTAGCCATTTAATCCAAGGTTTGCATCTGATATTGTTAGTAATGGGGTATTATATCCGGAAGCGTAGTCTATGGATTCATTGATATTATACCATCCAACGCCATCATTTTCCTGCCATTGATAAGCGGCTGTGTTTAAGGCTACTACTCTAAAGTTGGCACTGGCATCTACACATATGGCGGTATCTGCAGGATGACCAACAACAATTGCTTGCGCCCTAATGCCATAGGACATTATCCATGCCATAATAAATAATACGATCTTAACTCCTGAACGCATTGGTTGATTATAAGATCCGGTTTATCACAATACAATCTGTTGGCTGTATCAATTGCCGGATTTTATTTATTGATCTCGGTTTTAGAAAGCTTTTACAGTGTAAAAATATATGAATATGATTAAAAGAAATAGTTTTTTTAATGTAGTTTTTAACACCCTGTTGTTAAAAAACATGTATAATTTTTAGTTTTCGGTTTCAGGGTAAGTGCATTTAGTTATGAAGTGGGGTTTATATTACAATACATATTAATATAACCATATAATTTAGAATGAATTTGAATAATTTGTTTCTTAGCTTTGCAGAGATAAAGAAAGGTGAAATGATACTGCAATAACCCAAAGTAATGGAGGAAATATGGTAAACCTGTCCACAACCTATATGGGCTTGAAACTAAAGAACCCGATCATTGTCGGGAGTTCTGGGCTCACTAATTCTGTCGAAAACATTAAGGAAGCCGCTGCTAACGGAGCTGCAGCTGTGGTTTTAAAATCACTCTTTGAGGAGCAGATTAAGCATAGTGCCAGTCATACGATTATTCAGGATACACACAGCAACTACTATCCCGAAGCGGAGGATTATATCCGCAATTATACCCGGCACAATGACGTGGATCGTTACTTAAATCTGATCCGTGATGCCAAGCAGGCTGTTGATATCCCGATCATTGCCAGCATCAATTGTGTGTCGGATCAGGAATGGATTGAGTTTGCTACAAAAATAGAAGAAGCCGGAGCCGACGGGCTCGAACTCAATATGTTTATCCTACCCTCCGATCCTCACCACAACAGCGAATACAACGAAAATATCTATTTTGAAGTGCTGAGAAAATTGACCAAGCTGGTAAAGATCCCGGTGTCTTTAAAGATTAGTTATTATTTTTCGAGTTTGTCGAAAATGGTATTAAGGCTCTCCTGGACAGGTATTTCTGGTTTGGTGTTTTTTAATCGTTTCTTTTCTCCGGATATTGATATTGACAAGTTTGAAATCAAAGCCAGCAGTGTTTTTAGTCATCCCGAAGAAATCGCCATTTCCTTGCGCTGGGTGGCTATGATGTCAACCAAAGTACATTGCGATATAGCAGCTTCCACCGGGATACACGATGGAAAAGCTGTGATCAAGCAACTTTTGGCCGGTGCCAGGGCGGTTCAAATTGCCTCGGTACTATACAAGAAAGGTTTTCAGGAAATCGGCATCATGCTCAACGAACTCGAAACCTGGATGACCAAACATAATTTTAAATCCACGGATGATTTTATTGGCAGAATGAGCGTTAAAGAAGCCGACAATCCTGCTGCCTACGAGCGTGTACAGTTTATGAAGCACTTTAGCGGGATTGAGTAAAACAGTTTAAATGAATTTATGAGCCGGATGAATTTCCGGCTTTTTTTGTTCGTAAATTCTCAGGTTGAACAAATAATACAGCATGAAATAGGAACCTGCAGCACTAAACAAATGCCAGAGAAAATGAGTGCCCTGTGGGAGCATTTCAAAAGAATGTATATCCAATTGCCTGAAAAGCAGGGCCAGAGCAAACAGCGCAAGCACCAATAACACTGCAAAACCAGCAAAGAAATTAGTTCGGTAAAGCAATAAAAGCAAGGGTACCAAAACCAGTGCTCCCGAAAGT
The DNA here is from genome assembly GCA_028704385.1 of Bacteroidales bacterium. Taxonomy (GTDB): domain Bacteria; phylum Bacteroidota; class Bacteroidia; order Bacteroidales; family F082; genus UBA5536. Next base: position 36,990 of record JAQVLA010000002.1, read on the forward strand.
GCATAAGAAACATTGATTGCCAGATGTCCTTCAAGCTGTCCGAAAAGCAACATTCTCAAACCAAATACAGGTAAAATTACCACCACAACAAGCCACCATTTTTTGAGAATCTTCAGCCAAAAAAACAATGCCAGCGATAGCGTAAGTATAGCCGAAGGCAATACATCCAACAGTAAAAAAACCGGGCTCATCCTGAAAGCATGAAAAAGCGTGCTGCCAAGTCCGCCAAAAAAAACCATCACAATGGCAAACAGAAAGAAGGCATGGTGTTTTAAAGCTTTAAAGTCTTTGATCAGCCAATACACTGCCGGTAGCATCATGGTTACAGAACTCAAGGCATTCCAGGGTTCCACGATGATCTGTTCGGGATGGTATTCGGCATAGCGCGGCCCGCCATCTGCTAAACGCTGATTGGCCCATTCAGCAGCAACACTTAAAAAATCAATTCCCGAAATCATCCAGTTTGCAGTTCTGTTTGGTAAAAAGGATAATCCGTATATCCCGTTTCATTGCCGCCATAAAAGGTTTCTGTATCATAGGGTTGCAATGGCCAATCGTTACGATAACGTTCCACAAGATCGGGATTGGAAATAAAATCCCTTCCAAAAGCTGCCAAATCAGCATGACCTTCATTTAGCATTTTTTCTGCCAGTTCAAAAGTCATTCCACCAGCAGTGATTACAGGACCTTCAATCAAAGGTTTAAAATAGGCTGTTGGGCTGACCAGGTAATTATCCAAACCTTCAATTGTATGTGCAAAAGGCTCAATTAAATGCACAAAGGCAAGTTGAAATTCGTTGATCTTTTGGATCAGATAGGTAAAAGTTTCAACCGGCTGATCATTTCGCACTCCAAAATTTGTTCCCGAAGGGGAGAGCCGGATGCCGGTTTTTTCGGCTCCGATTTCATTCACTACGGCCTCAATTACTTCAAGTGCAAACCGAACCTTATTGGGAATGTTCCCTCCATAGGCATCGGTTCTCAGATTACTGCTGTCGTTCAAAAACTGATCGATCAGGTAACCATTGGCACCATGTATCTCAACGCCATCAAAGCCTGCATCAACTGCATTTCGCGCTGCTTTTCGGTAATCTTCGATGGTGGTTTTGATTTCTATCAGCGAAAGTGCTTTGGGTACGACTGGATTCATTTTTCCCTGCAGCGTTGTAACATGCCCGGTTTCTGCCACGGCAGAAGGCCCAACCGGAAGACCGCCATCCAACTGAATAAAGGGATGCGAATGTCGTCCGACATGCCATAGCTGACAAACAATCTTACCTCCGGCTCGATGTACAGCTTTTGTCACATTTTGCCATCCTGCTATTTGCTCATGCGAATAAATTCCGGGAGTGTTGGGATAACCCTGCCCTTTGGGCGAAATCTGACTAGCTTCGCTAATAATTAATCCGGCGCTGACCCGCTGCTCGTAATATTTGGCGTGAAGCTCAGTAGCTTCCAGCTTTTTTCCTGCACGCTGCCGGGTAAGCGGTGCCATAACTATGCGGTTAGCAAGCTGCAGAGAGCCTGCTGTAAAGGGTTCAAGAAGTGACTTAAGCATTTTTAACGTTTTGTTTAACTGAAATCGATTTCGAAATTACAAAGGTTAAACAATTTTTTATGTAGATTTGTTCTTCTTATTTAAACCAAATCTAAATAGTATGCCTTATTATTTGCGTCGTGGAGAGGTGCCACATAAACGGCACACCGTTTTTCGCAAGCCGGATGGCGATTTATATGCAGAAGAATTGGTATCTACCGAAGGTTTTTCTGATGTATATTCCTTGATTTATCATGCTTTTCCGCCAACGATGGTAAAATCGATCGGTGAGGCATTTTCGGTGAAACCAGAAGTTGCCATCGACCACAATATGCAGCACCGCAGTTTTAAAGGATTTCAGGTGAAGCCGGCCGACGACTACCTAGAAAGTCGCATTCCGGTTTTGGTCAATAATGATGTGTATATCAGTCTGGCAGCTCCCCGCCAATCGATGAAAGATTATTTTTATAAAAATTCGCAGGCCGATGAGATGATTTTTGTCCATCAGGGAAGCGGGAAGTTACATACCCTCTTTGGCACGATCAATTTTGTTTATGGAGACCATCTGATCATCCCCCGAGGTACAATTTATCAGCTCGAATTCGAAACATCGGATAATCGGTTGTTCATTGTGGAATCTTTTCATCCACTTCGGTTTCCTAAAAGATACCTGAATAAGAACGGGCAACTTCTGGAACATGCACCGTTTTATGAAAGAGATCTGAAAGTGCCGGAGAGATTAGTTACTCATGAGGAGCGTGGTGATTTTCTGGTAAAGATCAAACGCGAAGACCTGATTTTTCCGTATGTTTATGCCACCCATCCTTTTGACGCTGTTGGGTGGGACGGATATCACTATCCATTTGGGTTAAGCATACACGACTTTGAGCCTATTACCGGCCGTATCCACCAGCCACCACCAGTACATCAAACTTTTGAAACACCGGCTTTTGTGACTTGTGCATTTGTGCCACGCCTGTATGATTACCATCCCGAAGCCATTCCGGCACCTTACAATCACAGCAATGTGGATTCTGATGAAGTGCTGTATTATGTGGATGGCGACTTCATGAGCAGAAATCATATTGAAAAAGGAATGATCACCTTGCATCCCATTGGCATTCCCCACGGGCCGCATCCGGGAGCAGCCGAAAGAAGTATCGGCAAAAAAGGAACGGATGAGCTGGCTGTGATGGTGGATACTTTCAAGCCACTGAAGCTTACAAAGCAAGCGATGAACTTGGAAGATCCGGACTATCATAAGAGCTGGCTTTACTAAAATTTTAAGGAAGAAATATAATTAAACAAAACAGATAGCAATATGAGTAATAACGATTTTTTACCGATCAACGGTACTGATTATGTTGAATTTTATGTAGGCAATGCCAAGCAGGCCGCCCATTATTATCAAACGGCTTTTGGCTTTCAGCCGCTGGCTTATGCCGGACTGGAAACAGGTCTGAAAGACAGAACAAGTTATGCCTTGCGTCAGGGAAAGATCACTTTTGTTTTAACGACTGCACTCACACCCGAATCACCCATAGCCGAGCATCACAAATTGCATGGTGATGGCATCAAAGTGATTGCTTTATGGGTGGACGATGCCCGTCAGGCCTGGAAAGAAACCACCAGCCGGGGTGCGCGGTCCTATATGGAACCCAAGGTGAATGTTGACGAAAATGGTGAAGTTGTGATGAGTGGGATACACACCTATGGTGAAACGGTTCACATCTTTGTCGAGCGCAAAAACTATTTTGGTCCTTTCCTCCCCGGATTTCGTAAATGGGAACCTGAATACAGACCCGTCGAAACAGGCCTCAAATATGTGGATCATATCGTAGGAAATGTGAATTGGGGCGAAATGAACAAATGGGTTAACTTTTATGGCACTGTGATGGGTTTTGAACAGTTGATTTCGTTTGACGACAAAGATATCTCCACAGAATACACCGCCCTGATGAGTAAGGTGATGTCGAACAGCAATATGCGGATCAAATTTCCGATCAACGAGCCGGCCGAGGGAAAGAAAAAATCGCAGATCGAAGAATATATCGACTTTTATCGCGGTGCTGGCGCGCAGCATGTGGCTATGGCTACCGATGATATCATTGCTACCATTGAGCAGCTCAGAGCCAGAGGAGTGGAGTTTTTGCATGTGCCCGACACCTATTACGATACCGTGATGGATCGTGTGAAGGAAATTGATGAAGACCTGGAGACACTGAAAAAGTTACGTGTATTGATCGATCGCGACGAAGAAGGCTACCTGCTACAGCTCTTTACCAAACCAGTTGAAGATCGACCCACGGTATTTTTTGAAATCATTCAGCGCAAAGGAGCGAAATCTTTTGGCAAAGGTAATTTCAAGGCCTTGTTCGAAGCCATTGAGTTGGAGCAGGAAAGCAGAGGTACGCTTTAATACAAACCATTTTAAGAATTAAAATTAAAGTTACAACAGATATGCTTGAATCCAATAATCCGGAACTCAGCTCGTGGATCGAAGTGCCCGAAAACAGTGATTTCCCGATACAAAATTTACCCTATGGGATCGCCACATCAGGCGATCTCGTTTTTATGGCCACTCGGATAGGTAATACGGTGATAGACCTTTCGGTACTGGCCGATTTTGGTTATTTTGATGGAATTGATATCCCTGACCTGAGTGTCTTCTACGAGAAAAGTTTAAATCAATTGGCGGCCTTGCCAAAAAAGACCAGGATCGCATTGAGAGAACGCTTGTCTGAGATTTTTTCAATGTCGAATACTGAGCTGCAAACCAATGAAGAGGTGTGTCAATTGGCTTTATATCAGGCTGAAAAGATTAAAATGCTGATGCCTGTGCAGGTGGGAGATTACACTGATTTCTATTCCAGCATCGAACATGCTACCAACGTTGGAAAAATGTTTCGTGATCCGGACAAAGCCCTGCTCCCCAATTGGAAACATCTGCCAGTAGGCTATCATGGCAGAGCATCTTCAATAGTGGTTTCAGGTACATCCATACATCGGCCAAAAGGCCAGACAAAACCCAATGATGTGGAATCACCTGTGTTTGGCCCTTCAAAGCAAGTTGATTTTGAGCTGGAGATGGCTTTTATCACTTCGGCTCATACAGCACTAGGCGATTCCATTGCAGTAGATAGGGCAGAAGAGGCTATTTTTGGGCTGGTGGTTTTTAACGATCTTTCAGCCAGAGACATACAGAGATGGGAGTATGTCCCCTTAGGGCCGTTTTTATCCAAAAGCTTCGGATCGGTAATTTCCCCCTGGGTGATCACCATGGAAGCTTTGGAGCCATACAGAACAAAAGGTCCAAAGCAGGAACCCGAAGTGTTGCCTTATTTGCAAATTGCTGGTGAACACAATTTCGACATTCAGTTGGAAGTTGCCATACAGCCACAAAACGCAGAACCTACAAAGGTTTGCCAATCCAATTCCAGATATTTATATTGGAATATGGCACAGCAGCTGGCACATCAAACCGTTGCCGGCTGCAACCTCAATCCGGGTGATATGTATGCTTCGGGTACCATCAGTGGTCCTACTCCTGATTCTTTTGGTTCGATGCTCGAGTTGAGTTGGAAAGGTACGCAGCCGATAAAAATGAAAGATGGCAGCGAACGAACTTTTTTGCTCGATCACGACACCATCATTATGCGGGCCTTTGCCGAGCGAAACGGAATACGTATAGGTTTTGGTGATTGCATAACGACAATTTTACCAGCAAAATGAGCAGTGCTATGATAACAATTGATGCCCCCAGCTACGAGCAGCGAAAGCTACATCGCCTGCTGCTTGGCAGTATTGCTCCGCGTCCTATTGCCTTTGCCAGCACCGTGGACAAGGATGGCAATCCTAATCTGTCGCCTTTCAGTTTTTTCAATGCTTTTGGGGTTAATCCTACCACACTCATTTTTTCTCCATCCCGAAGGGGACGCGACAATACTACCAAGGATACTTTCGACAACCTGAAAGAGGTGCCTGAAGTTGTGATTAATGTGGTTAACTATCAGATGGTTCAGCAGGTGAGTTTGGCAAGTTCTGAGTATCCTAAAGGAGTAAATGAATTTGTGAAAGCCGGATTTACGCCCCATGAATCAGAAAGTGTGAAGCCGTTTCGTGTGAAAGAATCACCCGTCCAGTTTGAATGTAGTGTAAGGCAGATCATCGAAACAGGTGATGGCCCCGGAGCCGCTAACCTGATCATTTGTGAGGTGTTAAAAATGCATATCAATGAAGCAGTACTTGATGAAAGTGGTGAAATTGATGTTTTGAAGATTGATTTGGTAGGCAGAATGGGTGGCAATTATTATGTGAGAACAAATGGCGAAGCCGCCTTTGTTGTTCCAAAACCCTTAGCAAAACCTGGTATTGGGATAGATGTGTTGCCTGATCAGATCAAGTTTAATCCTTTGCTAACCGGCAATGATCTGGGTCGCCTGGGAAGTCTTGACGAATTCCCGGACCATCCTATGATTGAAAAACAAAAATTACAAAAATTTGCAAGCGAAGCAGAAATGATAGCCACTGTAAAGCATTTAATAGGAAACGACTCGGTAAACGAGGCACTTACCATTTTGTTGGCATTTTATAAGTAATGGAATTCTAATATTGTAAAAGGAATCCTGTTTTTAGCGCAACTTTTTAAATTTATATTTTAAGCAGTGAAAAACCCACTGAGGTTATTCACTGTTTTTTTATATGTATATGATTGGTTATTAACCTGATAACATTGATAATTTTACTATTTAGAATCATCCTATATAAGCAAATTCGAAGCATAGCTCGATAATTTTCCGTTAAATTTGTCCTCAATTGTGGATAATAAATGTTTTCTGAAAGTAAAATGTTAACCAAAATGAAAAAAATTACTACTTTTTTTGCCTGTGGCAATCAAATTTTTAAAGCAAGCCTGTTAATTGTAACTGGTTTGCTTTTGTCTTTCACGATGATGGCACAGGAATTGGCCATTGACTTTGGCAAGACTTCTTCCGGCACAGTCGTACTCACCGACAATATGCAGGTGCTAAGTGCAAGTATTGCATATCCCGGACTTTCAACTTTTAAGGTCGAAAGCTCAAAAGGCGTATTTAATGAGTTGCTTATCCCAAATACTTATTCAGTAGGAAGTCTTGGTGAGCCCAAGCTTCCGGCAACCAAGAAACTAATTGAAATCCCATTTGGTGCTGATGTGAGTGTTAATGTACTCAATTACAATGTAACGGAATATAAATTAAGTGATTACAGTATTGAAGAATTACTAATGCCGGTTCAGCCATCCCTTCGTAAGGATCAGGTTGCTGAGGATGTAACCTTTGAATTTAACACTGAGGTTTATCAGAAGGATGCCTTTATTACGCACGAACTGGCATCGGTTGAGGTTCTTGGCGTAATGAGAAGTTTCAGAATTGCCCGGCTAACCATAGCTCCGGTTAGTTACAACCCTGTACAGGGGATTATTCGCGTGTATAACGATATCGAATTTGAGGTTGTTTTCTCCAATGTAGATCAAAACCTGACCGAATACGTGAAATCTTCAACCTATTCACCTTATTTCTCAGTGATGCAGCAGGCTTTTTTGAATAATCCAACCAACAGAGAATATCCTGATCATCCTGACTTAACCACTTATCCCGTAAAATATCTGATCGTTTCTGATCCTATGTTTGAGGCAGACCTGGCACCTTTTATTGATTGGAAAACGAAAAAAGGATTTGAAGTTATTGTAGCTTATACAGATGAAATCGGAACTAGTTACAATCAGATTCAATCCTATGTGCACGAACAATACAACAACGGAACACCCGATGATCCGGCTCCAAGCTTTGTGTTATTTGTAGGTGACACCCCTCAAATTCCAGCCATTCAGGGTTCTTCTTCCAGTAAAATGACAGACCTCTATTACGCCAGTGTTGACGGCGACTACTTCCCCGAAATGTATTATGGTCGTTTTTCGGCTACTAACAGCACACAACTGACCCCATACATTGAGAAAACACTTTACTACGAAAAATATGAGTTTACAGATCCGACATACCTGGACGATGTAACGCTTATTGCCGGTGCTGATGGCACATGGAATCCACGCGTTGGACAACCAGCCATTGAATATGGTACAGAAAATTATTTTAATATCGAACATGGATATGTAAATATAAATGACTATTTAACTAGTCCATATACCGGATGTTATGATCCGGCACGTATTGCAGTAGGTTTGATAAATTATACTGCACATTGCGGAGAAACCTCATGGGGAGATCCCAATCTTTCACAGTCGATGGTAAACAATTTTGTAAATCAGGACAAATATCCGCTTGCTATTGGTAATTGCTGTCTGGCTGCCGATTTCGGATATCCGGAATGTATTGGTGAAACCTGGATGCGCGCGGCTAATAAGGGCTCGGTAGCTTACATAGGTTCGTCTCCAAGTTCTTACTGGTTCGAAGATTTTTATTGGGCTGTAGGTGCTTTCCCACTTCAGGGAAATAATGATGGTTATGTGCCAACCTATGAAGAAACTACCTGGGGTGCTTATGATGCACCATTTGTAAGTGATTATGTAACAACTGGTGGAATAGTGTTTGTCGGGAATCTGGCAGTAACGGAAGTTCATATTCAGGGTTATCCCAGCCATTCCAGCCCTACCTATTATTGGCAGGCATACAATGTTTTGGGAGATCCTTCGCTGGTTGCCTATCATACGCAGGGCCAGGATAATACAGTTGAGCATATGACCATTCTGCCTATCGGTCTCGAAACCTATGAGGTAACGGCTGAACCGGGATCTTATGTTGGTATTTCTAAAGATGGTGTTTTGCACGGCTCAGCACTTGTAGGCGAAACTGGTGTTGTTGAAGTACCAATTGAGCCCGTTTTGTCATCCGGTATGGTGGATATTGTTGTGACCAAACCACAATATATTCCTTATATGATTCAGGTTCCTGCAGCAGCACTCGAAGGACCTTATGTTGTGCTTGATGAGTATGTGATTAATGATGAAGATGGAAACGGACAAGCCGACTATACAGAGGCATTCACAATAGATGTAACCCTCAAAAACGTTGGAGCAGATCCTTCAGGGGCTATCACTGCAACGGTTGTTGGTGAGGATGATTATCTTACCCTGACAGGTGCTTCTTCGGCTGATTTTGGTGCCATTGTAAATGGTGAAGTATCCAATGTAGCTGATGCCTTTAGTTTCGAAGTAGCTGATTATGTTCCTAATGAGCATATTGCTGCATTTGTGATAGAAGCTACTGATGGAACAGAAACATGGGAAAGTAACCTGATGATTAAGCTCTATGCACCGGTACTTAATATTGATGAAGAAATAGTGGTTGATGATGCAGCAGGCAACGGAGATGGAATTCTTGATCCGGGCGAAACAGCAGACCTTATTGTTACAGTAAATAATACAGGTGGAAGCGATGCTTTTGATCTTATTACCACTATAGTTTCCTCAGATCCGATGCTGGTTGTAAATAACGCCACTTTGAACGAAACCGCATTGGCTGCCGGTGAAGCTGTTGAATTGGCTTTTAATGTAACAGCAAGCAGTGATTCACCCATTGGTTATCCTGTAAATATTAATATGTCAGCTAATTCGGGTCCTTCAGGCTTATATACTGCAACACAAACAGGTGTAGTAGTTATTGGGTTGATTCCGGATTATTTAATGAGTAATGGTACTTTTGAAACCAATATTGGTAATTTTTACGATACGGGAGGACCTGGCGGTCAATATCAAAATAATGAATCATTGACCATGACCTTTGTTCCTACTACCTCTAATGCTTTTATAAGAGCAGATTTCCTGTCTTTTGAAACCGAGAGTGGCTATGATTACCTCTATATTTATGATGGCCCCAATGCTATGTCGCCACAAATTTCAGGCAGTCCATTCAGTGGTACTTCAAGCCCTGGTCTGGTTCAGGCTACTAATGACCAAGGTGCACTTACCTTCCGGTTCACTTCTGATTATTCTTTGACAAGAAGTGGGTGGCATGCAGAAATCAGCGCCTTTATTGACCAGGATTTAGCAATTGAAATCACTGCTACTCCTCCTACTATCTGCGAAGGCGGATCAGCCGTGCTAAATGCTCATCCTGTTGGTGGAACTGGTAATTATACCTATACCTGGAGTCCAGGTGAAAGTCTAAACAATCCAAATGCCATGATGCCTATTGCTTCACCTGCTGTAACGACTACCTACACTGTGATTGTTGATGATGGAGAGACTACTGTTGAGGGCGATTATACATTGGTAGTAAATGAAATGCCGGCGTTGGAGCTTGGCAACGATACCATCATCTGTGCTTATGAAACAATCACACTTGATGCTACCATTTTAAATGGGGTATCTTATCTATGGAATCCCAGTGGAGAAACAACCCCCTCGATCACAATTGATTCAACAGGAGTTGGGTTGGGATCTATAACTTACTCCGTGATTGCCACTGACGAAAATGGATGCGTAGTAGAAGATGAGATAAGCATAACATTTGATATTTGTAGTAGCCTGGATGAACAAAAACTGGCTGTTTCAATTTATCCTAATCCTGCAACGAATGTAGTTAATCTGGCCATTCGCGGCAATGCCAACAGGCTTGAGTATACGCTGCTCAATTATCAGGGGAAGGTGATTTATTCTGAAGCCATGGGTAATTTCAATGGTTCTGAAATAAAACAAATCAATCTCAGCGATTACGCCAAAGGCATTTATTACCTCAAACTGAATACTGATGATTCAGTTACAATTCATAAAATTGTAATACAATAAGTAATACCTGAAAACGTACCGTAGTATATGCTGCGGTACGTTTTTTCCAAAATCAAATATTAACCTATGAAAAATTTTATTTTCACACTATCGTTACTGCTTTTTGCCAGTGCTGGCTTTTCACAGCAATGGTATCCGATTGACGAGCAGTCACCTTCAAAAATCTCCCAAAATCTGGAGCAATCCAATGAGGATGAAATCGTTATTTCGTTTGAAATTCCGGGATTCTTCGCAACAACTGTTGAAACTCCACACGGAAAATCTGCTATCATAAGTGTTCCTAAAATGGTCTCGATGCTCGAAAAAGGTGCTCCTGACCTGCCTGTTTATGGTGCCTCTGCCATAATAGGAGATCAGGCATTGATGGAGATTGAAATACTTGATGCCTCCTACACTGATTTTGAGAATTTTGAAATAGCACCTTCTAAAGGGAACTTCAGTCGTGATATTGATCCTGCCACAGTTCCTTACACTTACGGTGAGATGTACGATAAAAATGAATTTTATCCGGCTGACAGAGCAATGCTTCAAGAACCTTATATCCTAAGAGATTACCGGGGACAGGTTGCAAGTGTTTATCCGTTTGCCTATAACCCGCAAACCAAAACACTTCGGGTATTTCACCAGTTGACCATAAAAATGGTAAAAATCGGAGAAGGTGGCGAAAACCAACTCACGCGTAAAAGCCCTCAGATAATAACTGACAAAGAGTTTAAACACCTGTATGCCCATCATTTTATTAATTATTCTGAAGCGCAAAACCGCTATCCTGTTCTTGCAGAAGAAGGCAATATGATTGTGATCAGTCATGGCCCTTTTATGGAAGCAATGGAATCTTTTGTGGCCTGGAAGAAAAGAACAGGACGTCCAATCGAGATATTTGATGTAGCCACTATCGGGACCAACCCAACTGCCATAAAAGATTTTATAACAAATTATTACAACGACAATGGACTGACACATATACTCCTGGTTGGAGATCATCAACATGTTCCGAGTTATAATAACAGCAGTTCAGGTGGTTATTCTGACAATTATTATGGTTATCTATCTGGTAATGACTCATATAACGAAGCTTTTGTGGGGCGTTTCTCTGCCGAAAGTCCGGCTCATGTCGAAACAATGGTACAGCGGATACTAACTTTTGAACGGGATTTGGACGAAAGTGCTGATTGGGTTAATATTGGCATGGGAATAGCCCGCAACGAAGGTGCTGGTGGTGGCCATAATGGTGGTGAAGCTGATTATGTGCACATGGATTATATTCGTGATAGTCTGCTCAATTATACTTATGCTACTGTATATCAGGAGTATGACGGTGGTGTTCCTGGTATGCCCAATACAACTGCTGCAGAGATATCAGCGAATATTAATAGCGGAACCAGTATTATTAATTATTGTAACCATGGCTCACAAAACAGCTGGAGTGTTGGCGGATACAGCAGCTCTCACGTGGATGCACTTACCAATACTGACCGTTGGCCTGTGATTTGGGCAGTAGCCTGCGACAATGGCAAATTTACAAGCGGCAATTGTTTTGCGGAGGCTTGGACCAGAGCCACACACAATGGTGAACCTACAGGAGCTATAGGCACTATGATGTCGTGGATTTCGCAGCCCTGGCAACCCCCAATGACCGGACAGGACGAAATGGTTACCATCCTTGTCGAAGGTTATGAAAATAATATCAAGCGCACTCTTGGCGGGAACTCCATCAATGGTAGCATGAAAATGCTTGACCTCCACGGAAGTTCAGGCAGGTCAACACACGATACCTGGATACTTTTTGGTGATCCTTCGATGACGATGCGTACCGATGTACCTGCCCCAATGACTGTTTCTCATTCCTCAACACTTTTCCTGGGTATGCAGGAGCTAAATGTAAATGTAGATGCTGAGGATGCCATTGTTACCCTTACCTGGGATGGCGAAATTCTGGCTTCTGCTTATGTCGAAAGCGGCCAGGCCGATCTCAGTTTTCCAGCACTGGCTGAGGTGGGAATGCTGGATATCACGGTTTTCGGATACAATAGGGTTACTTATATGTCAACAATTGAGGTGATACCGGCCGAAGGACCTTTTATTGCCTATGTTAGTAATGAAATCAATGACGAAACGGGTAATGGTAATGGGTTGATCGACTTTTCAGAGCTGATTTCGTTAGGGATCACAGTGGAAAATCTGGGTGTTGAAACAGCTACTGATCTGCTTGCAACCCTTTCGTCCGAAAGCGAATACATCACCTTTACAGATGATACCGAAGATTATGGTGAATTGGAAGCCGGTTCCGAATTGTTCATTGCAGATGCCTTTAGTTTTGAAGTTGCAGATGATATTCCTGATATGACCAGCATTCCGTTCCTGCTGACCATCACGGGAGCCGAAGACAGCTGGGAAGCATCCTTTAACATTTCTGCTCATGCACCTGCCTTCTCCATGGGAACTTACATGATTGCAGATGATATAGTAGGAAACAGTAATGGCCGTCTTGACCCGGGCGAAACAGCAAGGATCATTGTGAATGTGCAGAATGTTGGTTCATGTTCGGCTTTCGACGTCTTGAATGAGTTGATTCTGAATAATTCCTATGTTACCGTAAATGATGACTCCTATCTAATTCCGGAACTTACAGGTGGCAGTCAGGCTTTCTTCGAGATCTCAGTGAGCCCCACGGCACCGATTGGGACAGTGATTGAGTTTAGTTGCCTGGTTTCATCAGGGGCTTACACTGCGGAGAAGAGCTTTGTAGCCAAAGTTGGATTGATTCTTGAAGACTTCGAAACAGGTGATTTTACAGCCTTTGAATGGACACAGGGAGGAAATCAGCCCTGGCTTATCACAGAAGATAATGTGTACGAAGGTAGTTTCTCTGCCAAATCAGGTGACATATCGCACAACCAAAGTTCGGAATTGATCCTCCAGTATGAGGCCAGTATCGACGATAGTATCTCATTCTTCTGTAAGGTTTCGTCTGAATCCGGATACGACTGGCTACGCTTTTATATCGACAACAATCAGAAAGCTGAATGGTCAGGAAATGTGGATTGGAATCGTGTGGCTTATGCCGTGCCTCAGGGCGAGCATACCTTTAAATGGGTATATTCGAAGGATGTTTCAGTGGATGGAGGGGATGATATGGCCATGATTGATTATATTATTTTTCCGGCCAGTGTTTCTACCACCGGATGGGCAGGCAATGATGCAGCTGTATGTGAGGGCGAAGATTATCAACTCGATGGATTTGCTGATTATTATAATGAGCTGGAATGGATAACTTCGGGAACAGGAACATTTGATGATCCCACAATTTTGAATCCGGTTTATACACCCGGTTCAGAAGACATTTCTGCCGGAAGTGTGGAACTAACACTGATCGTAACAGGCGAATCCTCTGCCATTGAATCCAGCATGATACTTACTATCAACCCAATGTCGGTTGCAGATGCCGGAGAACCTGGATTTATCTGCCAGGACGAATATTTCGAAATTACTTCGGCCTATGCCGAAAATTATTCTGCATTGACCTGGGAAACCAGTGGAACAGGAAGTTTTACTGATCCTTCAGCACTCAATCCTGTTTATGTGCCAAGTGCTGATGATTATGTTGTCGGAATGGTTAGTCTTACTTTAACTGCTCAGGGAATTGGTAGCTGCGGTGATGCCGTAAGTTCAACAGAACTTAGTTTCTATAGCTTGCCAACTGCTTTGCTCACAGGTGATCAGTCTGTCTGTCAAGGTGAAGAAGCCCAGCTAACCATCACGCTGACAGGTGAAGCACCCTGGACAGTTGAAATGGCAGAGGATATGGGAACCATAGAAATATTTGATACGCCCTACACCATGGTGTTGATACCTGAAGCACCTATGGAAATGAGTTTGCTTTCTGTAACAGATGGCAATGGATGTATCAATACTGGAGAAGGTTCTGCTGCAATTGACTTGTTGTACCCACCTGCTGCACCATTATCACCAATAGTACCGGATAGTGTTGATTATGCGGAAAACACTGTTTCAGTTGTAACGATTGAAGCCGTCGAAGGTGCTACTGCTTACGAATGGGCTGTTGTGCCTGCTGAAGCCGGAACTTTCGAAGGAGAAGGCCTGGAGGTAAACATCAACTGGAATACTTCTTATATTGGTGAAGCAGAACTGATGGCCAGAGCACAAAATGAATGCGGCTGGAGCGATTGGTCACCGGCCGCTACTGTGGTTTTGGAAAGCTCCGTTGGATTGAATGAAAACTTTGCTAAGTCTTTGGTGGTTTATCCAAACCCAAGCAATGGCGAGGTTTACCTTAGCCTGGATTATCTGTTGAAGGGAAAAGTAAATCTGACAGTAGCCAACAGCCTTGGCAAGCTTGTTTACGAAAGTGAAATGGAAGCATCTGCGTTTACCTCAGCTGTTAAACTGCCAATTTCACACCTTGAAAATGGGGTTTACCTGATCCGCATCACCTCTGCTGACGGACAGGCTGTAAAACCGCTTTTTATCAATAAGTAATGTCTCAATAACAATTGGTTATAGCCGGTTCAAATGAGCCGGCTTTTTTTCTTACAATAGAATTGGTTAGAAACATCCGTCATGCTTTTAAACTGTAAATATTCTAATCAGGAATCTAAATTAATATGACTGAATATCAATTCAATACAACAAAATAAAAAGTTGACAATCTGATGAAAAGTTTTATTTTTGAAGTTTACATAAGTTTGATATCTATAGAAATTCAAAACACATAAAGCATGAAAAACATATTCTTTATTGGACTTATCTTGATTTTTATAGTTTCTTGTAAATCAAGGAATAATAATTCAGAAACGAATCCTGAAATAGGTATATTGGCTGACGAAGTAAAAAGTGAAACCCTCAGAAGCTGGCAGGCATATAAAAATTACGCCTGGGGACATGATGCCCTGGCACCCTTGTCGAAAACTGGTAAAAACTGGTATGAGGAGCCACTTTACATTTCGCCCATTGATGCCTACAGTACATTATTTATGATGGGGCTTGAAGATGAAACCAATCTAATTGAATCATATGTAATTGATTCACTGAATTTTGATAAAGATTTAGATGCCAAGGTTTTTGAGGTAAACATTCGGATTTTGGGCGGATTGTTATCCATGTATGAGTTGTCGCGCAATGATGCCGTTCTCGCAAAAGCAAAGGACTTCGCCGACCGGTTATTACCCGCCTTTGATACAAAAACGGGCATCCCAAAATATTGGGTAAACCTTAGAACCGGACACGCACATGGCGATACCGTTAACGTTGCCGAAGCCGCTACCTACACTTTTGAGATGGGTGTTTTGAGCTACTATACTCAGGATCCCAAATATTATCAGGCAGGTAAAAAAGCCACTTTAGCCATTTTCGACCGACGTTCAGAAATTGGTTTGATTGGTGATGTTATTAATGTGGAAACCGGAGAGTGGATCTCAACACAAAGTCATATCTGTGCCGGTGTTGATTCGTATTACGAATACCTGTATAAAAGTTATTTGTTGTTTGGAGACGTGGAACTGGAAAAACTTTGGCAGGAGAGTATCAATGGGATTAACACCTATATGGCCGAAACACACGATGGAAAACTCTGGTATGGCCGGGCTGATATGTTCAGCGGAGAAAAAATCAGCTCAAGAATTACTTTGTACGATGCTTTTTTCCCCGCAATACTTGCTTTGTCAGGCGATACCACACGAGCTACCCAATTGCAACGGAGTTGGAACTACCTATGGAAGATTAACGGACTGGAACCTATGGTGTACGACTACAAAACAGCAACTTCATCCTATCCGGCCTATGACCTGAATCCCGAGATCATTGAATCAGCTTATTATCTATTTAAGATTACCGGTGATAGTAGTTATTATAAGATGAATGTTGATTATTGGTCAGATATCAAGGCCTACTGCAGGACTGATGTTGCATTTACAAGTATTAAGGATGTTGCAACAAAGGAACAGAAAGACTATATGCCTACCTTCTTTTTTGCCGAAACGCTTAAGTATCTGTATCTTTCATTTTCTGAAGATCAACATAGTTATCCCTTTTATGACTATATCTTCAATACCGAAGCACACCCTTTTAGAAGGAGTCATTTCGACAAGCAGATGGCAGCAGGTTATCTCGGTTTTGAGTGAATTCGGCTGATCAATCCCTTTAGATAGAGCATAAAGCTCTTAAGTAGCATTTGCAGCTTCTTTATAACAGTTTCGATACTGCAGACAAAATTTACGTCTGAGTTTACGTGATTTATTCAGGGTATAGTGCTGTGGATTAAATCCTCAGTTGTGTACTTTTCCCCCACTTTTTTGCTATTATTTTGTTCGGCTAAATTTTTTAAAATGCTGTAATAGAGCAATATAAGATTTATGGCTTTTTTGGTATCCATTTTGAAAGAAACATTACCAACTATAATGTTTAACTCAAAATATCTAACCCTATGAAAAAGTTAAAGTCATTAGCGATCAGTTTTCTTATCGTTGCCGGATTTTTTACCGGAATCAGTTCAACAGTTGCAAATGTTCTTCCAGGCGAAGGTTATACAATCAGTTTGATGGATGATGACCAGCGTACAGAAGTTAAATTGGCCGATTTGCCTCAGGCAGTAAAAGACGTGCTAGAAGGTGATGACTACAAAGGCTGGGAAGCTGAACAAACTGTTTATCTGGTGAAGGACAAAGCCACCAATAGCGAATACTACGAAATAACACTCAAACATTTCGAAAGTGAACAATCCAAAACGATAAAGCTCAAAGCAACGGGCGAAAAGATTAAATAGGCAGTTCTTTTTATAAAATCGTTTGGTTGTTACAGGAGTTAACTAAAAATTAACTCCTGTTTTTCATAAAAACATTACAAAATGATCACAATCAATAATAACAATAACAATCTGATTTCGGCCCATAGAACACAAAAACAGGCGGGTTGGGTCATTAATACACCAGCCTGGAACAGCAGGATGTCTTTTATCATTCCTTTAAAACCGGCAATTTTCAACAATCTTTTTAATTCGCAGATCTTCAATTTTTTGTCTGTCAGCTTCAAAAAGCAATAAATTCTAATCAGAATTAAAGGCTAAACTTCTGTTTGACCGATTTGAAGTACTTTTGCAGAAGTCGTTCCAATTTATTGCTTTTATGGCTAAGATCCTGATTGTTGAAGATGACCTTACTTTTTCGCAGAGTCTCAGTAGTTTTCTGGAGCGGCATCACTATGAAGTGATTGTAAGTCACAGGATTACAGATGCTGCCAAACAACTGAAAACGCATATCTTCGATCTGATTTTACTGGATTACAGACTGCCTGATGGAACAGGACTTGATTTGGTTAAAGTTTTGCATACCACCGGAAATCGAATTCCGGTAATCATCATGACCAGTTTTAATGATGTGCGAACTGCCGTTACCTCGATTAAAATGGGTGTGTTTGATTATATCATAAAACCGGTTAATCCGGATCATTTGATGATGGTGATTAAAGATGCCCTCAAAATTGATCCCCTCAAAAAAGTTATCAAAGCTGACGATGATTTGCGTTTTATTAGTGGAACCAGTGAACAATCGCGTAAGATAGATCAATATATCAGACTGGTAGCACCTACTAATATGTCTGTAATTCTTCAGGGTGAAAGTGGCACCGGTAAGGAACAACTTGCCCGAAAGATACATCGTTTGAGCAAGCGTGCAAACAAAGCTTTTGTGGCCATTGATTGCGGATCGCTTTCGTCAGAATTAGCAGCCAGTGAGCTATTTGGGCACATCAAAGGAGCCTTTACGGGAGCCATCGCTGATAAAAAAGGACTTTTTGAGTTGGCAAGTGGTGGCACCCTGTTCCTGGATGAAGTAGGCAATCTGAGTTACGAAATACAAGTAAAGCTGTTAAGAGCACTTCAGGAAAAAGTGATTTTGCCCATTGGAGGTGGCAATACCCGGCAGGTAGATGTGCGTATTATTGCCGCAACTAATGATGACCTTGGCAAAAGTGTAAAAAATCAGCATTTCAGAACTGATCTGTATCATCGACTGAATGAGTTTAGTATAATGGTTCCGCCACTGCGCAAAAGGGGCGATGATATTCAGTTATTTATCAGACATTTTATCGAACTTTCGAATGAAGAACTCGGAAAATCAGTGAAGTTTGTTTCAGAAGAAGTGATGGAAATTTTACTTGGCTATGAATGGCCGGGAAATTTGCGAGAACTTAAAAATACAATCAAAAGGGCTGTGTTACTCGCCACAGACGATAGTATTGAAAAGGAGGCTTTGCCGGAAGAGATGGTTTTTGAAGCCAGAACCTATCTTAACAATGATTTCAACCTTAAATCGATACAGGAAGAAACCGAACGCGACCTGATAATCAAAACTTTGCAGCAAACCGGAAACAACAAATCACAGGCTGCGAAATTGCTCAATATCGATCGCAAGACTCTCTACAAGAAGATTACCAGATATAATATTGAGGAGTAGGTCAGCTTGTTTGATTTGAAATTGATTCGATCAAATTTTCTAAATCAACCAAAATCATTTCGATATTTTTGCTTTCTTCCGGCAGAATAACTTGATTTTTTCGCAGAAGTTTTTCCAATGTCCTTAGTTTTTGCGACATCGCTGAAGCACCAATCTGAGCTGTGCGGCCTGCCAGTTTGTGTGCAAGCTCCGTAAGCTTTTCTGAATCATTTTTCCTGAATGCTTTTTCCATGCAGGTGATGTCTTTTTCAGTTTCTGTCACAAACTGTTTAAGCTGTTGATTCAGAAGATTCGCATCACCCATTGCCATCTTCCCTATGGAGGATTTGTTAATTAAATTTAGATCAAAATGTTGATTGCCAAGGTGTTTAATGATTAATTGAAGCAATTCGGCCTCCACAAATGGTTTTGCCAGATAGTCATCAAATCCTTGCGATCGTATATTTTCCTTCTCATCTGGTAAGACATGAGCCGTGAGTGCCACAATTTTTAGCTGCTTGATGGGTTTAATTCTGAGTTGTTTGCAAAGCTCAAAACCATGCATTTCCGGCATATTTAAATCCATCAATACCAGGCTGTTGTCATTTATTTCTGTTTTTAATAATTCCCTGGCATCCTGCAAACAATGGTGCTCCACTTCATTTGTTGTGAGAATAGCATCGATCAATTTTAGGATGTAAGGGTCGTCATCTACAACAAAAACTTTTCCGGTCAACTGATTTTTTGAGGGTAACGGATTATAAAGTGATTTTACTTGCATTTCATCTGTCAGCTGAAACGACAGATTTACAATAAATTCTGAACCCTTTCCTGGTTCACTTTCAACCATAAGTGTGCCTTTCATTAAATCAATCAATGACTTGGTAATGCTTAGGCCCAAACCTGTTCCGGAAACCGGATTAGCTTGCTCAAACTCATTGAAGATGCGACTCAGATCTTCTGCTGCAATACCAATTCCAGTGTCTTTAATTGTAAACTTACATTCACAGATTTCGTTATTACAGGTATTTTCAAATTTGAGTTCGACTTCACCTTTGTCAGTAAACTTAATTGCATTGCCTGTCAAATTGTAAAGGATTTGTTTTAGTCTGAAAGCATCACCATTAAGTCTTAATTCCTGTTCTGCATAATTTTTGAAGTTGAATTTGATATTTTTCTGTTCTGCTTGTGTTTGCATTAAACTCACCACCTCTTCGAGCAGATCATACACCTTGAATGGTTGGCTGACAAGTTCGTATTTGCCGGATACTAATTTGCTGTAATCCAATACCTCGTTAACAATCTGGTGAAGATGGGAAGCACTTTTATAAATGATTTCAACAGATTCATCTTTAGCCGTTTGCTTTTTCTTTAACTGTTCGGTAAAACCCAGGATCGATTGCAAAGGCGTCCGGATTTCATGACTCATATTCGAAAGAAAACGCTGCTTCACCCTGCTGAGTTGCTCGGCCTTGTCCTTCGCCTCTAGTAATTGCATACGTAACTTATTGCTCTGATTCACATCAATAAATATTAAATACGACAATATCCCGATGATGATCACAAAAATTATCAGAATGACAATTATTCTCTTTATTGCCGAAAGCAATTCAGTAGCAAGTATGTTACTGGTTTGTTCAGCTTCATCAAGTTCATCCAGTTCAAAATCACGTAACATCCTGTAAAACTCAGTAGTAGTAAGCTCAGAATAACTGATCAGATTTTGTTCGGCTTCATAGAGTTTATTCACCTGATACCTGTAATTCCTATCCAGGCTGTCAATAAACATTTCTATATTTTCGGTTATTTCTGCACGATTTGCGAGCGAAATGGTATCAATCCTTATGTTTTGCTCTTCTTCAATAATTTTGTTTTCAGTTGTCTGATCCAATGAATCAACAGGTTTTACTTCTTCCTTTTTGCCAAACAATCGTTGCAGAAAACTTCGCTTTTTACGGGTATCATCTGAATCCTCAACCGATATGGTTGTGGTTGTAATAAGTTTGGTTTCGGTTGTTACTACATTACTGTCTATTTCCTGATAAAAGAGTGCAATTAATTCATTTAATTCACTAAACTCCTTCGAAAATTTTTGTGGATTTGTCAAGGCTGTATATAAATCCAGATATTGCGTAAGTATTTGATCGTAATTGCCAATGATTGAACGCATTGTATCAATTCGGTTAATGTAGGTTGAATTATCTTTGCAAAGGATCTCGAGGCTGTCGAGCGTTTTGATCAAATCCTGGCTTACAGGCCTGAATTTGCTTATTTCGGCTGGTTTATAATTGATAAACTGCTGCCTTTCAATCTGATTAATGCGGGTGAAAAGATAGGATAAATTGTTAATCAACCTGATTTTTTCATTTGGCCTGGTGAGCTGTTCTACAGAAACAAAAAGCTTGTTAAATGCAAAATCGGACAGTAGCCAGGTTGCAATTACCGATGTAGTTGCAATAACCAGAATAGCAATCAGTTTTACCTTAATTGATGCAGGATTTTTATCAGCAGATTCGGACATGTTTTGTTATTGAGATATTCAAAGGACCTATTTTCTCTTCAAAAATACATCAAGAAATTTGCTTTGTTGTTGCACATTTGTTTTATCAAACTCTTTTAATTATCAAATTAGTATCAATAAAGTTGTTTTTTTGTATTGGCAGATGTATTAAAGCTTTAACATTCTGGACGAAAGCACTCCATGCTGAATCCAAATGGCGCAAGGCAATAGATCGGCCAATAAAGCGTTTATTGACGATATTTGATTGAAATTTACGTTCTAAAGAAAGTTAATTTTTGTGTAAAAATCTAAAAGTTAGCAGCTTACACTTCTGAAGGGACATTCGATGACTGGAATTTTAAATTGAATGAATGAAGAGTTCTTTCTCCTGGATTTTGAAGTTATCTCTAAAACTAAAAAATAATAGTGAAAAAATTCATAAAAATTGAAGAATTAGGACAGTTTTTACTTTCGATTGTTTTGTTTAGCCAATTGGATTTCAAATGGTGGCTTTTTCCAGCTTTGTTGCTTTTGCCTGATTTATCGATGCTGGGCTATCTGATCAACACAAAAACAGGAGCCTTGATGTACAATTTATTTCATCATAAAATGCTGGCAGTTATACTGTTCAGTTTTGGTCTTTATTTCAATATTCCAATTTTGATGTTGTCGGGTGTAATTTTGTTTGGACACTCAGCCATGGACAGAGTTTTTGGCTATGGCCTTAAATATGCAGATGACTTCAAGCATACCCATCTGGGATGGATTGGGCGGAATTGAACTTTGAAGGCTGAATTCATACGACCGAACGAATAAATAGTGTGGAAAATAATAGCATTTTTCTCACATTTTTTGGTAAAATCTATTAGGCTGTAATCCATTATGAATTAATCACTTTTGAGAATATTTTGAATATGAAAAAACCTGGAGAACAAACGAACCGAACCTGGTGATAATTTTTTGCAGGAAACAGAATTAGGAATGGTGTTTTTTTAAAAATCCAGGACGGGAAAGCGGATACAAATAATCAAGGCTTGGTATAAATCTTCAATGATATCCGGAAGCAGAATAAGAAATTTTCTAGAAAATTATAAAGAGAAAAAAAATGGCTGATTTACTTAAAAACATATATTCAAAACAATTTTTCAACAACTTCGCTGAAATACTCATGGAAGTCGTTCCGGCTTTTGACAGAAAGAAATTTTTTAAATTGATTTATGCCGACGGATGGGATGAGCTTGAACTGAAAGAACGAATGAGAAGAATCACACTTGTACTGAATCGGTTTTTCCCTTCTGATTTCGGCCAGACAGCCATAGTTATTAGGAATATCATTGTAAAGATTACGAAAAAGCAGGAAAGGGAAAGTAGCTTTGAATATATGTTCTTACCCGATTATATTGAAGTATTTGGTTTGAACGATTACGAAACTTCTGTTAGCCTGATGGAGTACGTTACACAATTTTGTAGTTGTGAATTTGCAGTACGACCTTTTATTATTAAGTACGGAGACCGAATGATTAATCAAATGAATCAGTGGAGTTTGCACCAGAATTACCATGTAAGAAGAATAGCAAGTGAAGGTTCGCGGCCGCGTTTACCCTGGGCAATAGCCTTGCCTGATTTAAAACAAAACCCTAATCCAATTTTACCCCTTTTAGATAACCTTAAAAGCGATCCATCTGAATATGTGAGGCGTAGCGTGGCGAATTGTTTGAACGACATAGCAAAAGACAATCCTGAAATTGTTATAAGCATTGCCAAACAATGGAAAGGGTATTCAAAAGAAACATATGCGTTGATCAAACATGGCTGTAGAACGCTGCTAAAAAAAGGTAATTCAGAAGTTTTAAAGTATTTTGGACTTGATGATAATCCAAACATTGTGGTAACTCAATTTAGGATTGAAAGACCAAAAATAGCTATTGGCGAGAGTTTAGAGTTTTGTTTCACACTTCAAAACAACGGCAAAAAAACGCAAACTGTAAGAATAGAATATGGAATTTATTATTTGCGTAATAATGGACAACATTCAAAAAAAGTATTTAAAATAAGTGAACGAATGTTGGAGCCAAACGAAAAAATTGACATTAAACGCAGACAAAGTTTTAAAATCATTACAACCCGAAAGTTTTATGTTGGAGAACAAAATTTATCAATAATTATAAACGGACAGGAAAGGGAATTTATTAAATTTGAATTGATCAACGCGCTAAAGGCCAGTCAGTAAACACACATTTTAACCCGAAAATGTATGAGAATAAAGCATAACGACCGGGAATTTCAGACGCATATTTATGGACTTAAAGCTTATTGTTAAAAACAGCTTCAAATCCGGCAAAACAAATTTAGAAAATCACTATATGACAAGACTAATCCTATTTATTTTCATAATGCTTCTGCAGACTTATGTGGTAAACGCTCAGAAAACTTTGTATGACTATATCGAACTTGGCAAGTTTCAAATTGGCTTTAAAGATACGATTGTATATGATCCAAGATATCAATATGAAGCATTTGATTATGTTGGAATGAAACCAAATTTTATTCAGATTTGGTATCCATTGGCCGATAAAATTCCTAATCCTGACTACATGAATTTTGAAGACTTCTTCGAAGGAAATAGAACAGAAAAGTTGATTGAGATACAGAAACAGTTAAAAACTAACTATCAGGAAGCTTTGATCAGGGATTGTATTGAAGAGAATTTAGCAACTGCTGAGGCAAACGATTTTGGCACCTTCAGCTATGAAGATGTACTCAGATCGGTTGGGAAAACAAAGACCAAAAGTATTCTTCACAACGATTTTCAAGCTTCACAATTTCCTGTTATGCTCTACCATCACGGTGCCCAAAGTTATTCGTTTGAGAACTTTGCCTTGGCTGAATATTTTGCCTCACGCGGATTTATTTTTATAGCTTCTAACTTCCATTTGCCCTACGAAGCATTGACTTTTGGACTTAAACCTTACAACCAGATAATTAAAAATGAAGAAGAGCAAAGTCTGAAAGCCATTCTCAAATTTGCAAAATCCCTCAGCAGCTCTAATTCTGTCTTTTTTGTCGGGCACAGTTGGGGAGCTCAGATGGGTTTTAGAACCTTTGATGAAGAAACGGATATTAGTGGCTTTATTTCATTGGAAACAACTATTGAATTTAAATCCGACCAGGAAAAAATTAGGGAGATATGGCCGGAAGTTTACCAGAAAGTAAGTATCGAAAAAGTAAGCTATCCCTTTCCTGTTCTACTATGCGCAGCTACTGGACAAGAAGAACCGTTTGTATTTTTTGAAAATCTCAACGCCTCACAAGTTATTTTTGCCCCAACAAAAGCGGAATTTGAACACGATGCGTATTTGTCTTCTTTTTATATGCGGTTATTCCTTAACGACAGCATTGTTCAAAGCGATAAAGAAATTCTTCAGGATCGGTTGTTTTTGTATGTTAAACACTTAAAATTAATGTCTGAATTCATTGACGAAATACTTAAGGCTGAATATTTGCCAAAGAAGGAAATAAGATTTGTGAAAGTTGAATAAGGGCAAGTTGTTGGTGTAGCATTGATTTCGGGCAGAGATTGTAACCATTTCAAGACAAAAATTGTAACTATAGTTTTCCTGACTTAAGATGAAATGATTTTAAAATTGATTTCTTGAGGTCTATTAGGATCCACTTGTAAATCCGTTTATTTCAATGACATATGATGAAAAAACCCTTTCAACTTTAAAAGCTGAAAGGGTTTTTAGTAGCGGGGAGAGGATTCGAACCTCTGACCTTTGGGTTATGAGCCCAACGAGCTGCCTCTGCTCCACCCCGCAATTTGACGCATTTCGTAGTGAAACTAAATCCGTTTCCGAAATGGGAGTGCAAAGATATATTTTGTTACTTTGCAAAGCAAATTTTTTAGCAAATATTTTTCAATGACTCACAAAGCCGGATATGTAAATATTATCGGAAACCCTAATGTTGGCAAGTCAACCCTAATGAACGCACTGGTTGGCGAAAAGCTTTCGATCATCACTTCAAAAGCACAAACTACCCGTCATCGCATTTTAGGAATCGTGAATGGGGAGAACTTTCAGATTGTTTTTTCCGATACGCCGGGCATCATCCACCAGCCTGCTTACAAAATGCATCATGTAATGAATCAGTTTGTAGAAACGGCTTTCATTGATGCCGACCTGATTTTGTTTATGATTGACATCAGTGATCCGGTTCAGCATCATGCATCAACAATCGAAAAGTTACAGCACAGCAAGGTTCCGGTTTTTGTTTTAATCAACAAAATCGATCTTTCTGATCAGCCAAGAGTTGAGCAGGCGGTTGCCTTCTGGAACGAGACTTTGCCGGCTGCTGCGGTTTTCCCGCTGGCAGCTTTGCCCGGGCATAATGTGGCTTATCTTTTTGAGCAGATTCTTGATAAACTTCCCGAATCACCGCCTTATTTTCCAAAAGATGAGCTGACAGATAAATCCATGCGTTTTTTTATTGCAGAGATTATTCGCGAAAAAATCTTATTAAATTATAAGCAGGAAATTCCCTATTCCGTTGAGGTGGCAGTAGATGCATACGAAGAAACTGAAAAGCTGATTAGGATACAGGCCATCATTTTTGCTGCACGCGACTCTCAAAAAGCGATTTTGATTGGCAAGCAGGGCAGTGCGATAAAGAAAATGGGAACACAGGCAAGGACAGATATTGAGGAATTTGTAGGTAAAAAGGTATTCCTGGAATTGAGTGTGAAAGTAAATAAAAACTGGCGCGATGACGAGCAAATGCTTCGCCGCTTTGGCTATGAAGCCTGATAATAAATACTATTGATATGACAAATATTGCGGCAATTGTGGGCAGACCCAATGTAGGAAAGTCCACTTTTTTTAACAGGTTAGTGCAGGCGCGACAGGCAATTGTGGAGGAAACCAGCGGCGTTACACGCGATCGCCATTATGGTCGCAGCGACTGGAACGGCAAATCTTTTTCGCTGATCGATACGGGTGGCTATGTGGTTGGCTCTGATGATATTTTTGAAGAAGAAATTCGCAAGCAGGTAGCCCTGGCAATCGACGAAGCTGATGTGATCTTTTTTGTTGTGGATGCCCGTGAAGGCATTCATATTTTAGATCAGGAGGTGGCAAATTTGTTGCGTCAGTCTAAGAAAAAGGTGTTGCTTGTTGCCAACAAAGTTGATAATCCGGATCGCATCGCCGATGCACAGGAGTTTTATTCCTTCGGTTTGGGCGAGCCATTCCCCATTTCGGCTATCAATGGCAGTGGCACTGGCGAGCTGTTGGATGAGATGGTGAAACTTTTGCCTGAGGAAATGACCACCATCGAAAGTGATCTGCCCAAATTTGCCGTAGTTGGGCGTCCAAATGTGGGGAAATCGTCTATTATCAATGCTTTTCTTGGAATTGAGCGCAACATTGTTACATCCATTGCCGGCACCACACGTGATAGCATTCATACCGAATACAATGCTTTCGGGATGAATTTTATCCTGGTGGATACCGCCGGATTGCGGAAAAAGGGAAAAGTTTACGAGAATATTGAATTTTATTCTGTTTTGCGCGCTATTCGTTCTATTGAGGAAAGTGATGTGGTGATTATTTTGATTGATGCGCAAACAGGCATTGAAGCGCAGGATCTGAATATTCTCAAGCTGGCCGAAAAAAACCGTAAAGGCGTTGTGATTGTAGCCAATAAATGGGATCTGATTGAAAAGGAGAACAACACCCACCTGGAATACGAAAAAGCTATCAAAGAACGGACAGCACCTTTTACTGATATTCCAATTGTATTTACTTCCGTCATTAATAAGCAAAGGATTTTCAAGGTGCTCGAAGCGGCTAATGAGGTTTACGAAAACCGTAATCGCCGCATTCCGACTTCTCAGCTTAATGAATTATTGTTGCCGATCATTCAGGCTTCTCCTCCACCTGCTACCACACGTGGCAAATATGTGAAAATCAAATACATCACCCAGCTGAAAACGCAAACACCACAATTTGTTTTTTTCTGTAATTTTCCGAAAGATGTGAAAGAAAGTTATCGGCGGTTTTTGGAGAATAAGTTGCGCGAACAATTCAACTTTAAAGGAGTTCCGATACAATTGTATTTCAGACAAAAATGAGCGACTCTGTTAGGATAGACAAATGGATGTGGGCTGTTCGGCTCTTCAAAACCCGTACTCAGGCTGCTGATGCCTGCAAAGGCGGAAAAGTGAAAATGGAGGGACAGTCAGTTAAAGCTTCCCGCGAGGTAAAAATCGGCGATATTATTGAGGTGCAAATAGATCAGTTGCACCGAAAGGTGGAAGTGAAAGAACCGGCTAAAAACAGGGTTGCTGCCAAGCTCGTCGAAAACCTTCTGATAGATCATACGCCTGTTGAGGAATATGAACGTTATGAAATGGTAAAAGCCGCAAAGGCAGAATATCGTGGACGAGGACTGGGACGACCAACCAAAAGAGAAAGAAGATTAATAGAAAGATTAAAATCAGAGGATTAATGCGTTTTACCAGACTGTTTATTTTTTCATTTGTTGGCTCATTGCTGTTGTTGACCGCTTGTAAAGGAACCCGACAAGTGGCAAAGAAACCGCAACATTTCTGGATGGCAGCATTTTATAATGTAGAAAACCTCTTTGACACGATCAATGATCCCTTAATTGATGATGAAGAATTTCTTCCTGATTCAAAATTGAATTGGAACACCGAGAAATACAGACAGAAATTAGCACAAAAGGCCAGGGTGATAGCCTCCATGGATAGTGCAGATTTCCCGCACTTTATCGGTTTAGCTGAAGTGGAAAATAAAACAGTGTTATACGATCTGCTCACGATTCCGGATATTGCACCTGCAGCTTACAAAGTGATTCATATCGATGATGACGACAGCCGTGGAATTGAGGTGGCAGCCCTTTATCGTGAAGATTATTTTAAAGTGCTGCATATACAGGCTTTCGAACCTTTGGCAGAGAAATCTCAAAGTATGCGGCATGTTTTGTATGTTAAGGGATTAATCTGGGGTGGAGACACCTTGCATTTATTTGTAAATCATTGGACATCGCGTTATGGAGGCAAGGAAAAAACGGCGGTAAAAAGGGCTGTTTACGGAGATTTTCTCAGACATTTGTCAGATTCATTACTTGCTGTTGATGCCGGTGCAAATCTCATTATCATGGGCGATTTAAACGACAATCCTGATGATGAAAGCTTAACCAATCATTTAAAAGCTGCTGATCCGGGAGATAGGGATGCTTCGTATAGCTTGTTTAACTTAAGTCTTCCTCTTTACAAAGCCGGAGAAGGCACACTATTTTATAGGGGGTGGGATTTTTTTGATCAGCTGATTGTATCGCGAGCTTTGCTTGAATCGCAAAAACCTTTGGTAAGCACATTTAAAGTAGTGAAACATCCCTGGATGTTGTTTAAGCCAAAAAATGGCGAGCCACGTCCTAACCGTACTGCATCAGGAGGTCGTTATTATGGCGGATTCAGCGATCACCTGCCCGTCATTTTGTATTTGGATGTTGATTAGGGATGAGTTTGTTCACTGATTAGGGTGCCTGTTTCATTCCAAGCGCGCCATAAACCAACGCGTTTTCCGTTTTTGTATTGGCCCTCAAGATGTTTTTTTCCGTTGGGGTGATAAACAGTGCCAGGCCCTTCGCGTTTGCCTTCAACAAAACGGCCCTCACTCCATAAGGTGCCATCTTCAAACCAGGATTTCCAGATACCCGATCGTTTGTTGTTCAGATAGTCGCCTTGCATGCTGATAGACCCTTCGGGATAGTATTGTTTTTCGCGAACCAGAATTTTTTGTCCGCTTTCATCTTCACGAAAAAAACGAACAATTTTTGGTTTGCCATTATCCCAAATATCAATGATTTCTGATGTCAGGTTTTCTTCCTGCCCTGCATTTTGTTGACAGGCTGGTAAGAAACTAATCAAAAGGAAAAGCACGAACTGTTTAGCGATCAAATAAAAGCCTTTGTCCGCGGACTTCTTCATTGAATTTTCCATTCTCATAAGCTATTGCTCCATTTACAAAGGTGTATCTAACTTGATGATTCAGGCGAGTTCCTTCAAGAGGTGACCAACCGCATTTATAATGGATATTTTCTGATGTGACGTTTTGTGGTTGGTTAGGTTCAACAAGCACCAAATCAGCATAATAACCTTCTCGAATAAATCCTCTTTTTTGTATCTTAAATAACATGGCAGGGTTATGACACATTTTATCAATGGCCATTTCGGTTGTGATGTAGCCTTTTTGAGCCAGATCGAGCATGGCCGGAAGCAAATGCTGAACCATAGGCCCGCCGGAAGGGGCTTCAAAGTAAGGCCGCGATTTTTCTTCAAAAGTATGCGGCGCATGATCTGTTGCTATCACATCAATTTTTCCACTTCGCAATGCTTCCCATAAAGCTTGCCGGTCTTCTTCTGATTTAATAGCAGGATTCCATTTGATAAAATTTCCTTTTTGATCATAATCTTTATCGCTAAACCAGAGATGATGGAGGCAAACTTCAGCAGTGATCTGTTTTTCTTCAAGTGGAATTTCATTTGTGAAAAGAGAAGTTTCGATGGCTGTGCTCAGGTGAAGAATATGTAGTCTGGTGTTGTATTTTTTTGCCAGTTCAACTGCTTTTGAAGAAGACAGATAGCAGGCCTTGTCACTTCTGATTTGAGGATGAACCCTGGCAGGAGCACCGTTAGGGAATTTTTTACGAAAGGCTGACAGATTTTGCCGGATGGTTGTTTCATCTTCACAATGCACTGCGACCAGGGTGGGAGAATTGTTAAAAATTTTGGAAAGGCTATGTTCGTCATCCACGAGCATATTGCCCGTGCTGGAACCCATAAAAACCTTGATACCACATACATTTTTTGGATCCGTTTTTACGATTTCATCCAAATTATCATTTGAGGCTCCCATGTAAAATGAAAAGTTGGCCATTGATTTTTGCGCAGCCAACTGATATTTTTCTTCGAGCAATTCCTGAGTAAGCACATTGGGAATGGTGTTGGGCATTTCCATGTAGCTGGTAATTCCGCCTGCTATAGCAGCCCGACTTTCACTTTGAATATCTGCTTTGTAAGTCAAGCCCGGTTCTCTAAAATGTACCTGATCATCTATTACGCCAGGTATCAACAGAAGTCCTTTGGCATCAATATTTGTGAAGTTGGAATTTTCCAGAATTACGCCAGGTTCGGCAATTTTTTCAATAAAAGCATCACGGATGAGCACATCGGCAACAAACCGTTTGCCTTCGTTGATAAGGGTAGCGTTACGGATTAAAGTTGCTGGCATTTTTCAGGCTTTTCTGGGTTTTATTTTTCCTGTTAATCCTCTTAATCTAAGATTTATTACGCCGAAGATTGCTTCTTTAAAAATCCGTTTATTCATTTTTGAAGTGCCTTCTGTGCGGTCAGTAAATACTATGGGTACTTCTTTGAGCGTAAAACCGAGTTTGCAGGCTGTGTATTTCATTTCAATCTGAAAAGCATAGCCAACAAATTTTATCCTTTCCAAATTTATGGATTCCAGCACTTTTCGGGTGTAACATACAAAACCGGCAGTGGTGTCGCGCACTTTCATGCGGGTGACAAATCTCACATAAGCCGAAGCATAATATGACATCAACACACGACCCATTGGCCAGTTGACAACATTTACACCTGTGATATAACGCGAACCAACAGCCAAGTCGGCACCCTCAACCGCACAGGCATGATAAAGCCTTTCCAAATCAGCAGGATTGTGAGAGAAATCAGCGTCCATTTCAAAAACAAAGCCGTAATGGTGCTGTAAAGCCCAGCGAAAACCATGGATATAAGCAGTGCCAAGTCCCAGTTTTCCTTTTCGTTCTTCGATGAATAATCTGTCCTTAAATTCCGGCATCAGTGATTTTACTATCTCTGCAGTACCATCCGGACTGTTATCTTCAATGATCAGGACATGAAAATCTTTTTCAAGTGAAAAGACCGTCCGGATTATCTTTTCGATATTTTCTTTCTCGTTGTACGTAGGTATGATGACCAGACTATCCGACATTTTCACCTGCTGTTAATGACTAATTCAGCTGTTATATTGCAAAGGTGCAAAATTAATCCAAATAAAAAGGATAATTCAGCGCGAAGCTAAATTATCCTTTAAAAAATTCTTTTTCAAAAAAGTTGTAATATGATGAATATTAACTTATTGCTATTTTACAAAACAATTTTTTTGAAATAATAATAATTTTGGTGCTTATCGTGAATTACCAACATAGATATCATCAATACGGATTGATGTTGATTCTGTTCCGCTTCCGACATATTTGAAGGCAATTGCAATTTTTGTTCCTGTGAATAAGGCACTTAAATCAATATTTCCGGATTCAATCCATGCATGATCGGCATCTCCGGCTCCGGCCAGACGAACATCTTCAATTGGAACCCAGGTTGCTGATTCCCAATTGCTTCCGTCATAATCTGTTGAAGCATATACGGTTAGAGGTTCAGAAGAGGTATGTTCCCAGTAGGCCATAGAAGTAAGGAAACGCAGGTAGCGTTGTTCGGTGAAATTCACGTTGGGTGTGATAAGCCAGGTAACCATACTGGCCAAACCTGAGTTATAGCCTGTTGCCTGTACATATTTCTCAGCGTCAAAGGTTTTACCCTGCCATTTTCTGTTTCCGGCTTCAGCGATATTTAACCAGCCTTCGAAATTAACGTCCTGGTTGTTGGTAATACCTTCGAAAGTTTCGTCAAGCGATTCCAGAACATCGCCTCCTCCGCCACCGCCTTCGGGCTGGCTTCCAACATAGAGGTCGTCAATTCGAATGGTTGTAGATTCTGTTCCGCTTCCGGTATATTTAAATGCAATGGCAATTTTTGAACCACTAAACAATGCACTCAGATCAATATCACCGCTTTCGACCCAGGCATTATCTGCATCAGCCTGCTCGGCTAAGCGGGCATCCAGTTGTATCCAGGTAGCAGTGCTAACATTGCTACCATCATAATCGGTTGAGGCATAAACCATCAGAGGTTGCCCGGAAGTATGCTCCCAGTAAGCTTTTGCTGTTTTAAAACGCAGATATCTTTGTTGTGCGAAATTTACATTGGGTGTAACAAGCCAGGTAATCATGCTCGAAAGCCCTGAGTTGTATCCTGTTGCCTGTGCATATTTATTCCCCGAGAAATCTTTGCCCTGCCATTTGCGGTTACCTTCTTCGGCAAGATTAACCCAGCCGTTAAAATTGATATCCTGATAATCAACGGCTTGTTCGAAATTTTCTTCGATGGACTCAACAACATCGCCGCCACCTCCACCGCCGCCGGTTTCGGTGCCAATATACACATCATCTATACGCATTGAAGTTGATTCGAGGTCGCTTCCAACATATTTAAAAGCAATGGCTACAGTTTGGCCGGTCATGAATTCTGAAAGGTCTATATCACCAGATTCAATCCAGGCATTATCAGCGTCGCCCTGAACGGCAAGTGTAGCATTAATCTGTGTCCAGCTGGCTGTTGCCACATTGCTTCCATCATAATTGGTAGAAGCCCAGACAGTGAGCGGTGTATTGCTGCTGTGTTCCCAGAATGATTTTGCTGTTTTGAATCGCAGGTATTTTTGCTGATCCATTTTTACATTTGGAGTGATTAGCCAGCTGATCATGCTGGAGAGGCCTGAGTTATATCCAGTTGCCTGTGCATAGGTATTTCCTGAGAATTCTTTGCCCTGCCATTTTCTGTTTCCGGCTTCGGCAATATTTGTCCATCCGGTTAGGCTGATGTCCTGATTATTTCCGGAGCTTTCAAAATTTTCATTTACGCCATCCACGGCATCACCGCCTCCGCCACCTCCGCCACAGCGTGTGTCGTTCATCTGAACTTCTGTAAGCGACCTGATGTATAGTTGATAGGTACCACTATATACTGCAGCAATGGCTATCAGACTTCCTTTTCCGTTGGGCAGGCTTTTATTGGCAAAATTGGCGTAGTTACTAGTTCTAACAACGATACTGTTACCATCACAATCTTCCAGGTTACGGTTAGTGGTGGCATCTGTTTCTGCAAAAGGTAAAGCTGTGTCGCCGGCGATAAACTGAACATCCTGAAGCTGAATTAGTTTTGCGTTAAAATTACCGGATTCAATTTGCTCAATGGTAACTATTTCTGGTGTGAGGTGCTTTTGATTTGCCAGAATGATGATATTGCTATCAGCTTGAACATTATCAAGTTGCATCAGGCCATTATATTCTGATAAAATGATATTTTTGAGATAGACCCTTATTGAATCACCGGCACGCAGCCCACTGGTTTCTTTTAAACGCAGGTTGATAGCATGGGTTTTATCTTGTATGTAGGCACTTTTATAAATATTACCTGAAGCTTCGTCCATGCTAACAATGGCGTAAACCGAGGCGTCTTCCGAAAATTGTGTTGCGCCACCATTATCGTACATTTCATATAGTTCACCAATGGAATAAACTGTCCCTATTGGCAGATTGCTAATGGGAGGAGTGTCAAATTCTTTTTTCACACATGAGCTGACGAAACCGATGATGAGGGCCAGCATACTAATAAGGATAATTTTTTTTGAATTTTGCATGACGTGCAAGATTTATTGAAATTTATTATTTTCTGATTGTTAAACTTACAAAATAGGTGGTACCATAAAGGTAGGAATATTTGTCTGGAAAGCGATCAGGAGTGTTTAAATCGCTTCGCAGTTGTTCGTATCCCCACGAAACAAGTTCCTGATTGTTTAAAATGTTATTTACGCTAAGGATAAGTGAAATGTAGTAGCCATTCACTCTCCAGGATTTGCCACCAAAGAAATCCAGCGTAAAACCATCCTCAAGTTTGGGTTGGTCAAGAATTTGATTAATCCTTACATCACCTTCTTTGTAGGCACTCAATCCTTCGGCTGTATGATTATCCGGATTGGGATCAAAATAGAAGCGATCAAAATAATTGCCTGTCAGGTTGACCCACCAGAATTTTGGAGAATTGTATTTAATACCCATTGATAAAGCCGTTTGTGGCATACCACCTACATGGTAATTCTTCAGGTAAACAGTTCTGTTATCTGCCAGCAACTCGGCATCATTATCTCTGGATATCGTTACATTTGGCCGGTTTGTATAGATGTTTTCGCTATAGGCTGCAACAGCCTGCATCGAGAAGGTTGGAGAGAGGTTAAATTCCGAGCCGAATTCAATACCCTGAAACTGCTGATCCATATCTTTCATGATGTAATTTACGAATTCGCGCAGGTCTTCATGGTAAAAGCTTCTGAGCCAGATATCATCTTTCACCTTGGTATGATAAACCGTCAATCGGGCTTTAACATCCGGTGTACGAAGCACATAACTCAGATCTCCCGAAAGGATATTTGAGCTGGTTAATCCTTCAACGGTGCTATGTCGTGTACGAGGCGATATAAAAACATCCCTGAAATAGGGAGCTCTTGTTGAATAGCCGGCATTCGCCACCAGATAGTTTCTTCCGTTGAGGGCATAACTTGCACCGGCTTTTAAGCCATAATCAAAGAAATTGTTTTTGTCGCTGTCGCCGTACGAATTATCTGGAAATCGGCCATTTTGCATATTACCTGTACGCCAGAAAGTGGTTCCTGAAAGTTCAGCAGCAGCATAGAGATCAACTTTCGCAAGTTTCCAGCTTGCCTGTCCCCATGCACGATAATTCTGCTGATTAGCATAATAGTCGTAACCAAAAATATCGCCTTCGCGAACCAACCTGTTTGGTTTACGAAGGTCGCTTTGCGAAACATCTGTAATAAAACTTGATTCCTGATCTGAAAATTTGTCCACATCAAGGTAAAAATCGCCGCCAAGCAAATCCTCAATCACTTTGTGATGTCTGGTTTTACTCAGGTGTACTTCTGCTCCTCCACTCAATCTGGTGATTGCATTTAGCTGATGTTGAAGATTAATCATCAGGCCTTTCTGGTTTTTGTCCATCCGGCGATCTTCTACAATATATTTTGATTTATTACCGCTGACATTATTACCAGCAATGCCTTCCACATTATTTATTGTAGCAAGGTTTTTGCTGTTGGCAAAATAAAAATGATCCCAGTTTAATTGTCTGAAGTTCTCATTGTTCATCCATTGTTCGCGATAATAGCCGGCCGAAGCCTCATCACCCATAAGCTCAAAATAGCTGGGCAGGTTGCGGTAATAATCGGGACGTGGATCGTTGGCATCGGCCCAGTCAAGTGCTGTTGAACCACCTCTGCCAAACCAATAATAAGCTGTTGTTTGAATTTCTGTTTTTTGGTTGGGATTCCAGTAGTGCGACAGCTGAATCATGGGTTGATTGTAATTGCTTACGCGTGCATTACGTTTTTCACCATCCTGGTAACCCCAATAGGGATTGTAATAATTTGTTCCGGCAAGGTCATAGGCTTCCTGCACAACAGCAGTTCCACTACCTCGCTTTGTAGGTGCGGCAAAAGCGATTAAACCGATGCTGTGCTTTTTGTTAAAATGTTTTTCGACCGACATAAAATAGCTCCAGCCATCATAAAATGTTCCTTCCTGATAGCTTTCGTTAGCCCAGCGTCTTGACCCTGAAATGGTTAAAGCCCAGCCATTGTCCATCAGTCCGGTTGCATGGGTAAGCATAACCCGATTGCGATAACTACGGTTTGAAGCAGCGTAACTTACACCTGTTGATGGCCTGTAAGTGCTGGCCCGGGTAATGATGTTGGTTATTCCGCCAAAACTACCAAAGCCATAATCCGATTCTGCAATCCCGTTTGCAATAACTTTGTTACGAACGGCATCGTTCAATCCGCCCCAGTTCGACCAATAGGCCCGGCCTGTTTCCGGATCGTTCATCCTTACTCCGTTTAACAAAATATTGGTGAATTCGGAGTCTAGTCCGCGAATCCTGAAACGCATCGAACCAAAGCTGTATCCGGCAGTGGAAACAAAAACATCGTCTGAGGATTGTAAAAGACCTGATAAATCAGTAGAACTCTCTGCCTCTTCAAGCTCAGATTCGGTAAGTACAATAGCCGGAAGTGTGGGGGATGTTAAAGTTGTGTCGGTTTGTGCATTAACGATAGAGAAAAATGCTAAACCTGACAACAGCAAAAAAAACTTCTTCATGAATACTGCATTATATTACTAAAATTCGAGCTGCAAATTTAGCGTTTTTCGCTTGGGACATTCACAAATATTTCAAAAGCTTATCGAAAACATGAAATTCTAAGCTGTAAACCTTAATTTTGCACACTCAAAAATATATTGGCATGTTAAGAATCGTTTTCCTTCAGCTGGCTTTACTCGTTTTTGTTCTCACTCCTGATCTTGCTTTTGCTCAAAAAGCTTTTAAAGTTGGAGTTGTTGCTTTTTATAATCTCGAAAATTTATTCGACACTATCAACGACCCGAATATTAATGATGAAGAGTTTTTGCCAGCCGGGCAAAATCGTTGGAATGCAGAAAAATATACTATAAAATTAGATAGGTTGTCAGAAGCCATCGAAGGCATTGGAACCGATGTAAGTCCTTTTGGAGCTCATATTTTGGGTGTTTCAGAAATAGAGAATCGGGAAGTATTGGAAGATCTGGTGGCATCTGAACGTTTGAAGAACCGCAATTATCAGATTATACATTACGATTCGCCCGATCGCAGAGGTGTGGATGTGGCTATGCTTTATCAGGCCGATTTTTTTGAGCCGACAAATACCAAATCCTATTTTCTTGAAGTGGAAGGGATGCCGCATTTTCGCTCCCGTGATCAACTAGTGGTTAGCGGACTGTTTGAGGGAGAAGTAATGCATTTTATTGTCAACCACTGGCCTTCGCGCTATGGTGGCGAAAAAAGATCGCGTCCACTGCGGATGGCTGCTGCTGCATTAAACAGACATATCGTTGACTCTTTGCTTCTGCTGGATGCCGAAGCAAAAATTGTTGTGATGGGCGATTTGAATGATAATCCAACGAATAAAAGTGTACTGGATGTTTTAGCGGCCAAAGGGCAAAAAACAAATTTGAAATCAGCTGAACTATACAACCCTTATTATGATTTATATAAAAAAGGGATTGGCTCTAATGCTTACCGGGATGCCTGGAGTCTTTTTGATCAGCTGATTATCAGCCAGGCGTTGATTGGTGATGATTATGAAACCTATCAGATGAAGTATGCCAAAGTATATTTCAAGCCCGAGATGACCCAAACCAGTGGCCGATTTAAAGGTTACCCTTTCCGGACTTTTGCTGGTGGTGTTTTTCTGGGTGGTTACAGCGACCATTTTCCGGCTTATATTGTTCTGATCAAAGAAGTGAAGCAGAATTAATTTGTATTGAGAAGGTTTTCTTTTAAAGTAAACAAGGAGATAAATTATCCTCTGATCTATCAATCATTTGAGACCAGCTTCAATTTCACGCATCAGCTCTAGTGCTTTTTGAACCGAGTCAATCGATTTGATATGCAAAAGTAGTTTGCCATTTGTTTCTTTCATCCGGCAAAGTTCAGGATTAGCCTGTACAAATCTGAGCATGGCCGAAAACCCTGCAGATTGGTAGTACGCCGATTGCTGATCGCTCACAAAATAAGCTGTGAGCATTTTGTTCTTCAGCACGAGTTTTTCAAATCCCAGATTGCGGGCAATCCATCGCAAACGAATCGTATTAAAAAGTGAATTGGTTTGTTTTGGTATGGGGCCAAAGCGGTCAATAAGCACTTCGGCAAATGATTCCAGACTTTCTTCATCGGCCAGATTGTCGAGTTCGGAATATAATCTGATACGTTCGGCAGAGGTTGAAACATAATTGCCTGGAATCAGAATTTCCAGGTCGGATTCAAACACGCATTCACGCACAAATTGCTTTGGTGTATCGGTTGTGAAAAGATCTTTAAACTCTGTTTCTTTAAGTTCGAGAATGGCTTCGTCCAATATTTTATGAAAAGTTTCGAAGCCTATGTCGTTGATAAAACCACTCTGTTCGCCACCCAGCAGGTTGCCGGCACCTCTGATGTCCAAATCTCTGAGGGCAATATTAAATCCGCTTCCCAGATCGGCAAATTCCTCCAAAGCTCTTAAACGTTTTTGTGCTTCACTGGTCAGTGCTGCCATGGGCGGTGCAAGCAAATAACAGAAGGCTTTTTTGTTTGAACGCCCAACACGTCCGCGTAATTGGTGCAAATCGCTTAATCCGTAATGATGTGCTTCGTTAATAATAATAGTGTTGGCATTTGAGATATCCAATCCCGACTCAATAATGGTAGTAGCCAGCAACACATCGTAATCGCCATTGATAAAACCAAGCATGGTTTTCTCAAGCCGGTGGCCGTCCATTTGTCCGTGAGCAATGGCAACCCGAATACCTGGGACAAATTTTATTATCATATCATGCACATCCATAATATTTTGCACACGATTATGCACAAAAAACACCTGACCATCACGCGAAAGCTCGTATTGGATAGCATCCCGTATGAGAGTTTCGTTGAACGATCTGATCTCAGTTTGAACAGGATAGCGATTTGGTGGCGGAGTGTTAATGATACTCAGGTCGCGGGCTCCCATCATCGAAAATTGCAGGGTTCGTGGGATGGGTGTTGCGGTGAGTGTCAGGGTGTCCACATTGGCTTTTATTTGTTTTAGCTTTTCTTTTGCAGCCACGCCAAATTTCTGTTCTTCATCAATAATAAGAAGTCCAAGATCTTTGAAAATCACATCTTTGCTAATTAACCGATGCGTGCCTATTAAAATGTCAATCGTACCTTTTTTAAGTTTCTCTAAGGTCTCGTTTTGTTGTTTAGCCGATTTAAACCGATTAAGATAATCTATTTCGACAGGAAATCCGTTTAAGCGATCTTTGAAGGTTTTAAAATGCTGCAAGGCCAATATGGTGGTCGGGACAAGTATGGCCACCTGCTTTGAATCGGTTACTGCTTTAAAGGCAGCTCTTATTGCGATTTCTGTTTTACCAAAGCCCACATCGCCGCACACAAGCCGGTCCATCGGTGCTTCCGATTCCATGTCTTTTTTCACATCAACGGTTGCTTTGAGCTGGTCTGGTGTATCTTCATAAATGAATGAAGCTTCCAGTTCGGCTTGCAGGTAAGTGTCGGGCATAAACTGGAAGCCCGGACTGTTTCTGCGTTCGGCATAAAGTTTAATCAGTTCCCTGGCGATGTCTTTAACCCGGGTTTTGGCCTTGTTTTTAAGCTTGTTCCATGCATTTGATCCGAGTTTGCTTAGCGTAGGTTCGGCACCATCCTTACCGCTGTATTTGGCGATGCGATGCAGGGAGTGGATGCTCACATACAGCAGATCGCTATTTTGATAAATCAGCCTTACTGCTTCCTGTCGTTTACCGTTGTTATCAATCATTTCCAGACCATCAAAACGACCAATCCCATGATCAATATGCGTTACAAAATCGCCTGGCTTAAGCTCGTTCAACTCCTTGATGGTGATGGCTTCTTTGGCTGCAAAAGCGTCTCTAAGCCTGAAGCGGTGATAGCGTTCAAAAATCTGATGGTCAGTGAACAGACATACTTTTTCTGTCTGGTTAATATATCCTGCACACAGGCTATGATATACCGGTACAAAGTTGGCTTGTTCGTCTTCGGGTGTATCATGTTGAAGATCAGACAAAATAGATTGCAATCGCTCGAGTTGCCGACTGCTTTCTGAAAAAATATAAACCTGAAATCCGGTAGTTTTCTTTTCTTTAAGGTGCGCTAAAAACAGATCGAAGTTTTTGTTGAAAACAGGCTGAGGTAGTGTGTGAAAATGATAATCTGGTTCAGATGTCATTATGCCTGAATTCCCCCACTCAATAGTTTTAATTTCCGCAAGTTGACTGATGATATCATGCGATTGCGAAAAAGTCTGTAAAGGCGTATATTGTTTGTTTTCATGCTGAATCTTTTCGTTGGCTTCCAGGGCTTTTTCCCACACCATATCAATTCGTTCAGCAAGTGCCTGAGATTCATCAATCCAAACCAAAAGGTTCTGAGGCAAGTGCTTTAGGAGTGATTCACGTTCTTCGACCAACATCCGTTCGTGCATATTAGGGAGGAGTACAACTTTGTCGAGTTTATGCAGCGAACGTTGCGAAACCGGATCAAAACTTCGGATGGACTCTACCTCATCCCCAAAAAATTCAATCCGGAAGGGATGTTCATCCGCAAAAGAAAAAACATCCACAATACCACCACGCAAGGCAAACTGACCGGGTTCGATCACGAAATCTACACGTTCAAAATGAAACTCTGCCAAAAAATCTGTAAGGAAATCAAGTGAAACAGCTTCGGCAGTTTTGATGCGAAAACTGTTTTGGTTCAGGAGCTTCTGCGTAAAAACCTTCTCGCTCAAGGCTTCGGGATAAGTTACGGCAATGGTTTTGCGGTTGGTTGTACTTACACGACGCAAAACTTCCGTACGCGATAAAATATAGTTGTTGTCGGCTTTCTCAGGCTCATAGGGCCTTTTGTACGAGGTTGGATAAAAGAGTACCGTTTTTTTGTTGAGTGCTTTTTCGCGTTCATCAAGCAGGTTTTCAAGATCGTTGTAACAATAGGCAGCGGATTCTTTATCAGCACATACTACCAGATGAAAAAATTTACTTTCTTGTGCTACAGATGCTGTTAGGACTGCTTTTGAAGATCCGGCCAAACCTTTTAAAAGCAAATGCTGTTGATGGTTTATTTTCTCAAGAAGCTGATCGACTTGTTGTGTTGAAAAAAAACTATGTTTAGTTGACAAAACCTTGATTTTTGCTGCAAAAATAGTGATAGAATCAATTTTGATCACGATTTTGTAAGAAATCAATTAGTTTTGCACCCCAAAAGTTTATTTAGAATGATTCTTTATAATAAAATTGATCGCAGAGAGCTAAAGCTGCGTTTGTTTCAGGAGGATTTTGACCGACGCACCCTGTCATTTTATTGTTTCGTCGAAATTGACGATCCGCAAAAGTATCGGGACGAGCTTTTTTTGAAGCTTTCGGAGATGAAGGTTTTTGGCAGGATTTATGTTGCCAGGGAAGGCATCAATGCGCAAATTAGTGTTCCTCTTCCTGAATTTGACCGCTTCAAAGCATATATCAAACAGCATCCATATACGCTTGATGTATTGTTAAATGAAGCTATTGAGGACAATGGAAAATCATTTTACAAGCTCAAGATTCTTGTCAAATACAAAATTCTTTCGGACGGGTTGGATAACAGCACTTTTGATATTTATGATGTAGGAAAGCATCTGGATGCTGAAAGCTATAATCAGAAACTAAGCGAACCCGAAACAGTGGTGATTGATCTCAGAAATCATTACGAGCATGAGGTGGGTCATTTTGAAAATGCAATTCTGCCGGATGTTGATACTTACAAGGAATCGATTCCAGTGATCGTGGAACTATTGAAAGAGAAACAGCCAAAGAATATCATGCTGTATTGTACGGGCGGTATCAGATGCGAAAAGTTTTCTGCTTATTTGCGTCATCAGGGGTTTGAGCATGTTTTTCAGCTGAAAGGCGGTGTGATCAATTATGCACATCAGGTTCGTGAGCTTGAGATTGAAAGCAAGTTCAAAGGCAAGAATTTTGTTTTTGATGATCGAATGGGCGAACGGGTAACCAACGATGTTATTGCGCGCTGCCATCAATGTGGCGAACCTGCTGACGTACATGTTAATTGTGCCAATGACGCCTGTCATTTGCTCTTTATACAATGCGAAAAATGTGCGGAAAAATATAGAAACTGTTGCTCTGAAGCCTGTAAGTCGATTATTCAATTGCCCGTTGAGGAACAAATACAACTTCGAAAAGGGAAAGTCCATGCCAATGCCCATCATAAATCGCGTTACGACAACCTGAAAAAGATTAATATCAGGGTGGATTAAAGATTAAAAAAGACGGATCAACATAACATTCCTTATATTTGTTGGCTCGAAATCGGAACCAGCTTCCAAAAATATATTTGTATGAGTATTATTCGTGTGCACGATAAAGAGTTTGATCTTTATATTCCTCAGGATCAGATTGAAAGGGCTATCAAAAAAGTTGCCGATCAACTTAATCGCGATATGGCCGGAAAAAACCCTTTGTTTTTGGTTGTTTTGAATGGCGCTTTTATGTTTGCTGCCGAGCTGTTTAAGCACCTGGAAATTGATTGTGAAATTTCTTTTGTAAAGCTTTCGTCCTATCTGGGTACCAGCACAACTCATGTGGTGCGCGAATTGATTGGTCTTGATCATTCGGTTCGGGGACGTAACATTATATTGGTAGAGGATATTGTTGATACAGGTTTAACGCTGAGGTACACACGGGATAAGTTGTTCAAGCTTGAGGCTAATGATGTAAAAATAGCAACAATGCTTTTCAAGCCAAAAGCTTTTACACACGATTACGAAGTAGATTATGTAGGCATCGAAATCCCCAACGACTTCATTATCGGCTATGGCCTCGATTATAACGAACATGCCCGCAATTTACCCGATATTTACAAAGTAATTTCATAAACAACGTCAAATTTTTATCATGCTGAATATCGCATTATTTGGACCTCCAGGAGCCGGAAAGGGAACACAAAGCAAACTGCTGCTCCAAAAGTATAACCTTACCTATATCTCCACCGGAGATATTTTGAGAGAGGAAATTGCAAACCAAACAGCTCTTGGAAAAGAAGCCAAAGGAATCATTGAAAGGGGTGGGCTGGTTCCAGACGATCTGATCGTACAGATCATCGAAAAAAAGGTGACTATGAATCTCAACACAGCAGGGATATTGTTTGATGGATTTCCTCGCACTGTTGTGCAGGCCTACATTCTCGAAGGCTTGTTGTCGAAGATGAATACAAGCCTTACTTGTATGCTAAGCCTCGAAGTACCCAAAGAAGAGCTGATAAACAGAATGCTTGAGCGTGCAAAAATAAGCGGGCGTGCTGATGATACCATGGAAGTGATAAAGGTTCGGCTCGAAGAATATGAAAACAAAACAAAGCCTGTAATTGAATTTTACAAAGAGAAAAACAAATATTTTGCTATTGATGGTGTTGGTTCGGTTGAAACGATATTCGGTAAATTGGTTAACACCATCGAGGGTACCATGAAGCAGGATTTTTTTAATGTGGTATTGCTCGGAAAACCTGGTTCGGGCAAAGGAACCCAGGGCGAGTTACTTGCACGTAAGCATAACCTCGTTTACATTAGTACTGGTAAACTGCTCCGCAAAGAAATAGCCGGCAATACTGAAATAGGCCTGATCGCAAAACCATTTATGGATCGTGGGGAGATCGTTCCTGATGAAATTGCGATCCGGTTAATCGAGAAAAAAATCCATCATCACCCTTCTGCTGCCGGTTTTGTTTTTAAAGGCTTTCCGCGCACCATTGTACAGGCATATATCCTCGACGGATTACTCCGAAGGATAAATTCAAGAGTATCCTGCATGCTCAACATTAAGCTATCGACCCTTGATGCCATTAAACGATTGAACGACAGGGGGAAAACTGACAGAAAAAGACCATACGATACTTCTACCGACATGATACTTAATCGTTTAGATGAATATGAAAAGAAAACTAAACCAGTTATTGAGTATTATAAGAAACAAACGATCTTTTTTGAGGTGGATGGTGCCGGTGACGAAGATGCTGTTAATGAAAGACTGGAAGATGCTGTAGTTAAGGCAGTTAAGCAACTCAGAAGTTGAGTCTGAAACTTAAGTTTTTCCTTTAGCTTCCTGGCCGGAATTTTTTTATTACTTGTCTTTATTTCACGAATTATTTGTGTTTTAATATTGTGCTAAATCGCAAAAAACACGAACTTTACAAAGTGTTACAAACGAACTCGCTATAACTTTCTAATTCTTTCTGAAATGAAAATCAGCCTTAGCATCAGCTTTAAAAGTAGTTGGGGACAACAGCTTTGTATCTCCGGGCAAAATGATTTATTGGGCGAATGGCTCCCTGAGTTCGCACTTAGAATGGAATACATTGGAAACGATTTATGGGTTGCCACTTTCAATCTCGACGAAGGACTGCCTTGCCCTTACAAGTACTTTGTACAGGAGGCAAACGGAACAATCCAATGGGAGACAGGCAGTAATCGATTGATACCGGAGACTTCAGTTGAGGAGCTATACATCCGTGACGTGTGGCATGCTGAATTGGATC
Source organism: Bacteroidales bacterium (assembly GCA_028704385.1). Lineage (GTDB taxonomy): Bacteria > Bacteroidota > Bacteroidia > Bacteroidales > F082 > UBA5536. Next base: position 81,414 of record JAQVLA010000002.1, read on the forward strand.
CTGATCGTGTTCTGCAAACCAAGGTTTTTACGGATGTTATAATGAAACCAGTTAAAAATCAGAAACAGCGAAAACTTTTCAGCACGCAAAGGCAAGTCACTTTTCGCATGTTGGCACCAAGGGTCGGACGAGGATATACTTTGGCACTTACCGGTGAAGGCAAAAGTCTGGGAGAATGGCAAAAACCACTCCTGATGGACAATACCAACTTTCCCTACTGGAAATTGACCTTGGATCGCGATATGCTGGTTGATGAGATACGGTATAAGTATGTGATAGTGAATCAAAGCACTGGTGAGATAAACACCTGGGAGCAGCGTCCTGATCGGATTGTTTCGCTTCCGGGCTCCGATGCTGAAAGTTTGCAGATAATTCTGAATGACGAAAAGTTTGGCTATCCGGTGGGCGATTTTAAAGGTGCCGGAGTAGCGGTGCCAATTTTTTCACTTCGAAGTGAGGAAGGCTTTGGAGTGGGTGAGTTCAACGATATGAGAAAGCTTGTAGATTGGTGTGTAACAACAGGTATGAAGATGATCCAGGTACTTCCGGTTAACGAAACCGTTGCTACACATTCGTGGCTCGATTCCTATCCTTACAAGTCTATTTCGGTTATGGCTTTGCATCCCATGTATCTGCACCTTCCGGCAATGGGCAAATTAAAAGACAAGTCAAAAGTTGCTGAGTTTGAGGCCTTGCAGGAGCTGCTAAACAGTTTGAGTTATGTTGATTATGTGGCCATGTTCAGGGCGAAAGCACGTTATTTTAAACTTATTTTCGATCAGAACTGGCAAAAGGTAAGCGCTTCCCGTGCATATCAAAATTTCTTTGAGGAAAACAAAGTCTGGCTAAAACCTTATGCTGCTTTTTGTTATTTGAGGGACCAGTATAAAACCAGTGATTTCAGAAAGTGGAATGAATTTGCCAAATATGACCCGAAAAAGATTGATAAACTTTGCGATCCGGACAACAATTTTCATGAACATATTGCTGTGCATTACTTTATTCAATTTCATCTTGACAAACAACTTCGCGAAGCTATTGACTATGCACATTCAAAAGGGGTAGCTGTAAAAGGGGATATCCCTATCGGAATTAGTCCAAACAGCATTGAAGCCTGGACAGAACCCTTCTATTTTAATCTGAATGCTCAAGCCGGAGCACCTCCTGACGACTTTGCTGTGATGGGACAAAACTGGGGGTTCCCGACTTATAACTGGGAAGAAATGGCCAAGGATGGCTTCAGCTGGTGGAAAAAGAGGTTGGGTATGATGGAGAAATATTTTGATGCCTACCGCATCGATCATATCCTTGGATTCTTTAGAATCTGGGAGATACCTAACAATGCGTTGCATGGATTGCTGGGATATTTTAAGCCGGGTTTGCCAATCACACCTTCCGAATTGGACGAACGGGGTATATGGTTTGACGAGGAAAGATATACACGACCCTATATCCGCGGACATTTTTTGCACGACTATTTTGGAGTATTCGAAGACGAAGTACGACGCTCTTATCTTAACGAGACAGATTTTGGCGTGTTTGAGCTTAAGGAAGATTATAATACACAACGCAAAATCTATGATCATTTTACCCCTTATGGCCAGACCAGTGATATTGATGGAAAAACACTGATAATCAGAGATGGCCTGATGGGACTTCTCAATGAAGTATTGTTTATCAAAGACCCCTATGCACACCCAGAAGCTTTTCATCCGAGAATTGCTTTCCATTTTACTTATTCTTATCGCGAGTTGGATCCTGCCACTAAGGATCGGTTGAATGATTTGTACATCCATTATTTTTATCGCAGGCATGATGAGTTCTGGAAATATCATGCTTTGAATAAGTTACCAGCCATAATTGAAGCTTCAGATATGTTGGTATGTGGTGAAGATTTGGGTATGGTACCCGAAGGAGTTTCGGAGGTTATGACGCGGTTGAATATCTTAAGCCTTGAGGTACAGCGCATGCCCAAAAATCCAAAGGTTGAATTTGGTCATCCGGCCGATGCTCCATATTTGAGTGTTTGTACAACTTCCACGCATGATATGTCAACAATAAGAGGCTGGTGGGAAGAAGATAAAGAGAAAATTGCCCGCTTTTATCACAAGATTTTGGGTCATAATGATGACCCGCCTTTTTATGCTGAGCCATGGGTTTGCAGGGAGATCATCAACCAACATCTTTATGCACCAGCTATGTGGGTTGTTTTACCCATTCAGGATTTGATCGCGATAGATGGCAGCCTTAGATGGGATCAAACAGACAAGGAGCGTATCAATGTGCCCAGTGATCCCGAAAATAAATGGCGTTACCGTATGATTTTGTCTTTGGACGAATTATTGAATGCCAGGCAGTTTAATCAGGATCTGCGGAGTTTGATTCATCTCTCCGGTCGGGATGCCGCTTATTAGGTATTTAATTTAGGCTTCAAAGCTAAAAAGTTCCGAAACAGGTGTTTCGGAACTTTTTTTAATCGGGTTGCCTTTATAAGGAGAACGTAATGCCTTCGGGTGAAAGCGTGCTTATAAGAAAAAGGATCGCTTGTTAATGATGGAGTATAAGCGGTAGGATTGTTGGTCGGCTAGTGGTTCGAAGAAAAAAACTTTGGAACCATTAAGATAAACCTTGGCATTGATATCTTTCACCTGACGTTCAACTAACCCGAATGATTCTAATTCATTTTTAGTGTAAGTATCATTAATCTTCATAATCGTCATGTTTTGTATATCAGCTATCATTGTGTTTATTTCATTTTAATAATCTTGCCATCTTTGGTACATATTGGGCAATTGGCATTTTTTACAATGCTAATGTAACCACATCGTTCGCACTTGTAATACTTGTGGTATCTCTTAGTTCTGTTAGTGGAGACAGAAAGTTTTAAACCAAACATTTTAATGTAATCTTTTTTAATGCCTTTTCAATTCTTGTGCCAAAGTGATTTTTGAAGTTGTTTGATCCTTCTAATGTAATGCTAATCAGTAGTCAAAAAAAAATACTGACCCAAAACTTGCCTTGAGGTGTGAAGTAATTAATGGGTATTAAATATCCACTTTTGTAGAGCTTATCCGATTTCGGATAGGATGCAATTGTTTTGAGCAGAAGGAAAAACGTATTTTTGCAACAAAATGATTTTATGGAATTTTCAGCTTATCAATTTACTTCAGCTTCTCTGTCAAAGCGAATTGAATCAATCACTAAAGAATTGCCGGATGAATCTGAATCTAAAACTATTTTAGCGCAACTATTTGGTTTTATTGATCTTACAACACTTGAGGCAACGGATAATGAAAATAGTATTACTGATTTTTGTAATCGGGCCCTGGCATATAAACAGCTTGGACATACAGTGGCTGCATTATGCATTTATAGTCCATTTGTTGAGCAGGTGAAGAGATTGATGAAAGATTCAGGAATAGATGTGGCTACTGTTGCCTGTGGTTTCCCGTCCGGACAAATGCCTTTAGATCTAAAGCTTGCAGAGGTTCGTTTTGCAGTAGATTCAGGAGCTGATGAGGTGGATATGGTGATTTCGAGAGGGAAGTTCTTGCAGGGGAAACATCACGAGGTATTTGACGAAATTAAAGCCGTGAAAGAAAATTGTGGTGAGGCACATCTTAAGGTCATACTTGAAACCGGAGAACTAGAAACTGTTGCCAACATCAGGAAAGCCTGTGAAATAGCTTTATTGGCAGGGGCGGATTTCCTAAAGACCTCTACCGGAAAAGTGCAACCAGCCGCAACAACCGAAGCAACCCTTATCATGCTGGATACCATTAAGGAGTATTATGAGAAAACAGGATTAAAAATTGGAATTAAACCAGCCGGAGGGATTGCTGATCCCGCAACCGCTTTTCAGTATTACCAATTAGTGAAGGTAGTTTTGGGTGAGGAATGGTTAAATAAATCATTATTCAGAATTGGAGCGAGTCGTTTGGCTGATAAGGTTTTGGATGAGCTTAATGATTGAAGATCAGTTATAAAGTATTTATTGATGTAAATTTGTTCAGTTGTGAATTTATCACAATGAATTCATTAAATTTGCAAAATACTTTAATCAGTTAAAATAGAATTAGATGGCACGATATTTATCCCTTTTTACATTCATTTTCGTTCTAATTTCAGGTTCGCTGAAAAGTCAGGTTAATCTTGAGGAACCAATTAATTTTACAGTGAAAACCCTTGATAGCGAATTGATTGAATTGTTTCCGCTACTTGAGGATGGAAAAATTGTTGTTATTAATTTTTTCTCAACCTCTTGTGGACCGTGCCAAACGTTTGCGCATGATTTTCAGATAGCGTATGAAAATTTTGGTGAAAATCAGAGCAATGTCTATTTCTATGGGATAAACTATAATGGCACCAATTATCAGGTGGCACAATTTGCCGATATCTATCAGTTGTTTATGCCGTTATCCAGTGGACTTGAAGGAGGAGGCAATGCTGCATTCGAGCTCTACGAAACCACTTCCTATCCAACAGTTTTTATCCTAACACCCGATGGAGAGATTTTTAATAATTACGTTTGGGAACCTACTTCGGAAAATATCACCAACGCTGTAATAGAGGCAGGTGGTATGCTGGTGGGGAGTTCAGAAATTCAACAGGATAAAGATGCCAGAGTCTTCCCCAATCCTGCCTCACATCAGGCCAGATTGGTTTTTAACCTGGATTACTCCACTTCAATTGTTATTAAAATCTTTAACACAAAAGGAGTATTATTGCATCAGGCAGGTAATATGGCTACTGCCGGAGAAAATTATTTCGAGCTTCCTGTTTTTGCTCTTTCTTCTGGCACTTATTTTGTAGTTGTTGAAGCTAATCACAAAGCATTACACAGGGCTGCATTTTTAGTAAAGTAGTAATTTAATACTATGAAAATGAAGACATTACCATTGTATCTATTGTTAATCGTCTTAGCCATGCTGAGTTTTAACAGCTGTGCCCTTGATGAGGAAATCGACATTCCTGGAGGCGGCACAGATGCTGTAACTAAGTACCTGGGTAGTTGGTCGGTCACTGATAATGCTTCCAAGCTGAATTATGAGGTAAACATCGACCGTAACGCTTCAAATTCCACGATGGTGGTATTGCGCAATTTTGCCGGATCTGGTGCCAATGCAGACGGATTAGTGGTGTCAAACTCGATAATAGTTGAGGATCAGGTGATTGGCGCAGGTTGGAGAGTTGCAGGAACCGGAAGATATATCAACGCAAACAAACTTAGCTTTACCTATTCACTTGAGATCGGTGGTAATGCTGAGGATCGCGTAGCAAATTTTAGCCGTTAATCATGCGTTGCACTCTTTGGTTTTGTTGCCAATTCTGAATCCAGTTCACTCTGTAGCCGGCTAAGATTGGCCATCACTTCTTCCAGAATTTTTTCCATCACAGCAGGATCGTCATTATAGTACGAAAGGTTTTCCTCAAAAATATTTGCTGTAATATTATATCTTTCAAAAAGTTGTGTATACCAGCTTTCTTTCAGTTCATGTGTCGACTGTCCTCGGTTGCGACGCAGGCTAAGTGCAGATTCCAACAAGTGCATATCTGTCAATACCGAAATCATTTCTTCTTTTGATAGTTGTATGGCTGCAGTATTTTCCGGGCTGACTTTCTTGTTGCACGAAAATATGATACCTAACAGGAACAAGGAAAACAAGAGAAGGAAGAAAAACTTATTAGATGAGTTAGTTTCCAATTTCTGACATGAATTTAAGTCGCATCAACCTGATTTCTTCTTCCGAATACTCCGATTCTCCTAATTCAGTAAGGGCTTCCTCAATAGAATCTGATTCGGCTTCACTAAAATAGTCGTAAATATCTTCCTGGTGGTATTCGTCCACATACTCATCAATATAATAATTGATGTCGATACGTGTGCCGCTGGCAACAATACTCTCAAGCTCAGTGAGCAGCTCATCCAGCGAAAGATTTTTTGCATAGGCGATGTCTTCAAGCGGTATTTTACGGTCAATACTTTGGATGATATATACTTTGAGGCCAGATTTATTTACGACTGATTTTACCACCATATCGTTTGGCCTGATAATTTCATTTTCTTCCACATACTGTTTGATCAGTTTGAGGAAGGGGGCTCCATATTTACTCGCTTTACCTGCTCCAACACCTACAATTTGCTGAAGCTCATCCATGTTTACAGGATATTGGATGGCCATATCCTCCAGGGAGGGATCCTGGAATATTACGAAAGGTGGCAGATTTTCCTTTTTTGAAATGGCCTTACGCAGGTCCTTGAGCATGGTAAAAAGCGTCATATCTGTTCCGCTTCCTTTTGGCCCTGAGGCTTTTGCGGCTTCAAAATCATTGTCATCCGGATTTTCGTAGTCATGGTCTTTGGCCAACATGATACTGTAAGGCTTTTTGATGTAGTCTTTGCCTTCTTTGGTGATCTTCAGAATCCCATAATTTTCAATATCCTTGATCAGTAGCTTTTGAATCAATGCCTGACGCAGCACAGCATTCCAGTGTTTCTCGTCCTGATCTTCACCGGCACCAAAAAACTCATTTCTGTCGTGTTTGGCAGCTTTGATGTCGCCGGTTTTTTTGCCTGTTAGCAGTTCGGCAATATGTTTTGCCTTGAAGAGTTGCTTAGTACTCACAATGGCTTCCAGGGCAAGCTTGATATCTTCCTGCCCATCAAACTTCACTTTTGGATTCAGACAGTTGTCGCAAGCTCCGCAATTTTCATTTTCATACACTTCGCCAAAATAATGCAACAGCAGCTTGTGACGGCACACCGATGATTCGGCATAGGTTACAGTTTCGATCAGGAGTTCGCGTGCAATTTCCTGTTCGGCAACATTTTTTCCTTTGTTAAATTTCTCCAGCTTTTGGATGTCTTCATAATTATAAAAAGCAATGCAATTGCCTTCGCCATCATCACGTCCGGCTCGGCCTGTTTCCTGGTAGTAACCTTCAATGCTTTTTGGGATGTCGTGGTGGATCACAAAACGAATATCGGGTTTGTCAATTCCCATACCAAATGCGATCGTGGCAACGATCACTTCAACTTCTTCCATCAAAAACCTATCCTGATTGATCCGGCGCGTACTACTATCCAGGCCGGCGTGGTAGGGTAATGCCCTAATGCCATTTACAACTAGTGTTTCAGCAATTTCTTCAACTTTTTTCCGGCTCAGGCAATAGATGATACCTGATTTTCCGGGATTATTTTTGATGTATCGGATAATGTCTTTTGTGACATCTTTTGTTTTTGGACGCACTTCGTAGTATAGGTTTTCCCGATCGAAGGAGGATTTAAAAATTTTGGCGTCCTGTACTTCCAGGTTTTTCAGGATATCCTGCTGCACTTTTACTGTAGCAGTTGCGGTAAGTGCTATAACAGGTAGTTTCGGATTGATGGCATTGATGATTGGCCTTAATCTGCGGTATTCCGGCCTAAAATCGTGACCCCATTCAGAAATACAATGTGCTTCGTCAATCGCTACAAACGAAATTTCGAGTTCTCTCAAAAACTCAACGTTTTCATCTTTGGTCAAACTTTCCGGTGCTACATAAAGCAGTTTTGTTTTCCCCGAAACCAGGTCTTCTTTCACCTGTGTGATTTCTGCCTTCGAGAGGGAGGAGTTCATCACATGGGCAATACCGTTTTCGGTACCAAAATTGCGGATGGTATCCACCTGATTTTTCATCAGGGCTATCAGCGGTGAAACAACGATGGCGGTTCCCTCCTTGATGAGTGCAGGAAGCTGGTAACATAATGATTTTCCACCGCCGGTTGGCATTACAACAAAGGTGTTGTTGCCGTCTAAAACACTTGTTATGATTGCCTCCTGATTGCCTTTGAATTGGTTAAACCCAAAAATCTTTTTTAGCAACTCGTGCAAGCCGTATTCGTCCTTCTTGGCCATCAATTGTAAATATGATTAAATATCTTAAAGTCATTTGTATTAACTCCAGCACTGCTGTGGCAGGCTTTGTCAGCTTTATGTATTTTTTCTTACTGACCTGTCCAACAAATATAATGAATTAACGTATAGGCTGACAATGTATTGCTGCAAAAAAAACTTAAGAAATTTTGTTAAAAAAATTAAGAAATACCTGTAAACTACAATGAATCAGTGATATATGAGATTTCATGAATTGAATTAAGTAGTTTTTTTCTTTTGAAATCATTTATGCAAAGCATTGAAATGGCTTAATTCGGTATTCCTTTGCACAATTTCGGAGATTCCGGGTTCGTTGGATTATGTCCGATTTGTTGTTGAGATTAGTTTGGTCAGGATAATGTTTAATTTTGCCGTAAGTACATTCATTTATTATCAAATATTGCACAAATTGAAATCTACACACGAAATCGTTCAGATTGCAAAACGCGTGATAAGTCACGAGAGAGAAGCTATTGGCCAGTTAATTGAAGGAATTAATGATGATTTTGCCAGGGCTGTCTCTCTTATATTTAACAGTAAGGGAAATGTTGTTGTCACCGGAATTGGGAAGAGTGCCAATATTGCACAAAAGATTGTGGCTACTTTCAATTCAACCGGAACCAATGCCGTATTTATGCATGCCGCTGATGCCATACACGGCGATTTGGGCATAATCCGAAACGAGGATGTGATTCTGGCTTTGTCGAAAAGTGGCGAAACTCCCGAGATTAAAGTGTTGGTTCCACTTATTAAATCCAGAGGTAATAACCTGATTGCAGTGGTGAGTAATGCTGATTCCTATCTGGCTTTGCAAGCTGATTTTGTATTAAACACCTATGTAAAAACAGAGGCTTGTCCTAACAACCTGGCCCCCACGAGCAGCACAACTGCCCAGCTGGTAATGGGCGATGCACTGGCCGTGGCACTGCTTGAGTGCAGGGGGTTTACAGCCGAAGATTTTGCCCGTTTTCATCCCGGAGGGGCATTAGGTAAAAAACTCTATCTGAGGGTTGAAGATCTGTATGTTCGTAATGAAAAACCAGTCGTAAAACCAGATGCTGAACTTAGAGAGGTGATTGTTGAAATATCAGCCAAAAGACTAGGCGCAACAGCTGTGGTAGAAAATGGCCAGTTGCTTGGCATCATAACAGATGGCGATCTGAGAAGGATGTTGATGAAAACTACTGACCTCTCAGGTCTTAAAGCTGCCGATGTGATGACCGCTAATCCTAAAGCAATTGATCATCAATCGCTGGTTGTGGATGCATTGCAAATTATGCGAAACAATAACATCACGCAGCTTCCGGTGTTGAAAGATGGGATTTATGTTGGGGTTATCCATTTGCACGACATTTTACACGAAGGCATACTTTGATACTATTTGTTCAGGTTTTTCGTTTTAGGCATACAACCAGTCTTTAAATCTATGGATACAGTTAAAGAATTCAATGCATATCGCGAAAGGATGAATGACAAAATGATGTCGGTTCCTAACAATAGAATCATGAAACGCATCTATAGCCTTGATACGCTGACCTATCAGGATGGTGCGCTGGATGCAAAAACAAAAGAAATGTTAGGTTTGGTGGCTTCGATGGTGTTGCGCTGCGACGACTGCATTCGCTATCACCTGCAAACCTGCCACGAATTCGGAATAACAACGGAAGAAATGATGGAGATTTTCGGGGTGGCTAATCTGGTTGGTGGTACTATCGTAATTCCACACACACGCAGGGCATTGGAATATTGGGAGGCCTTATCAGAAAATCAGTAAGATGCTGTTTAAGCAAAAGTTTCTGCTCATATTTTTAGTGTTTGTGTTTGATTCCTCTGCAGGAATAGCACAGGTGACTAAAATCAGGGGAAAGGTTACGGATGCCTCCTCTGGCGAAGCCATACCTTTTGCTAATGTGTTTTTAGTTGGCACAACCATTGGAACCACTTCAAATTTTGAAGGTGAGTATTATTTTGAAACCCGTGCCCTAGCCGATTCAATTGCAACAACCTATATCGGCTATCAAAAGCAGGTGAAACCTATCCGGAAATTTCAGTATCAGGAGATCAATTTTGAACTGCAATCGGGCGATTTCACACTTCAGGAAGTGGTAGTTGTTGCGGGCGAAAATCCTGCTGATATCCTTTTTCGCAAAGTAATCGAGAACAAGGACAAAAATACCGGCAAAGAGCTATCAGCTTGGGAATGTGAGGTGTATAACAAAATTCAGTTTGATGCCAATAATTTTAGTGAAAAAATAAGGCAGAAGAAACTGTTTAAACCTTTTGAGTTTATCTTTGATTATGTGGATACTTCAACAGTGAATGGAAAGCCTTATCTCCCGATTTTTATTTCTGAGGCTGTTTCCAATGTTTATTACCGTGCCCAGCCAAAATCAAAGTTGGAGAAGATCAAAGCAGCGAAAGGTTCTGGTGTCGAAAATCCAAGCCTTGCCCAGTTCATGGGTAATCTGTATCAGGAAGTGAATATTTACGACAACTATATCGAACTCTTTGGTAAGAATTTTATCAGCCCGGTTGCTAATTTTGGCATGTCGTATTACAAATATTATTTGGTTGACAGCAGTTTTATCGATGGGCAATGGTGTTATAAATTGATGTACAAGCCAAAGCGAAAGCAGGAGCTTACTTTTACGGGGCATATGTGGGTACACGACACTACGTTTGCAATTCGCAAGGTTGAAATGGATGTAGCTGATGATGCCAATTTGAATTTTGTGACCGATGCTTCACTACGACAGGAATATAAACAGGTTGATGGCGAAAAATGGATGCTTGTGCGGGATTATATCATTGCTGATTTCAATGTGATTGAAAATAATGAAAAACTACCTGGTTTTTTTGGCCAGCGCACCTCGGTATATTCTAATTATATCCTCAACAAACCCCGTACGGATGATTTCTACAAAAGCACCGTGAGGGTGATAGTTGAGGAAGGGAGTATGGATCATAAGGAGGAGTTTTGGGAGTTGGAACGTCCCGAAGCTTTATCAAAGAAAGAGCTCGGAATCTATCATATGATTGACTCCATCGAAAGTGTTCCGATCTACCGCACCTATGTGGATGTAGTTTATATGCTAACGCATGGGTATCTGCCCTGGGGAAATTTTGAGTTTGGCCCTCTGGCAAAGTCCTATAGTTATAACGAAGTGGAAGGTCATCGTTTTCGCCTTGGCGGACAAACAAGCAATTTGTTCAGTAAAAATTTAAGGCTGGATGGTCACATTGCCTATGGCCACAAAGACATGAGAATAAAGTATGGTGCAGGAATGCTTTATATTTTCAATAAAAATCCACGCAGGGCAGCCCGCTTAAATTTTCAATATGATATCGAACAATTGGGATCCAGCTTTAATGCATTTAGCGAAGATAATATTGTCAGCACTTTGTTTCGGCGACAGCCTTCTGATAAATTGAACCTGGTGAGTCAGTTCGATTTTTATTATGAGCACGAATGGTTTAATGGCTATTCCAATCGTTTTTTTCTGATACATCGCGAACTTTTCCCAACCGGTAATTTTCTGATGGAGACCCATCAGGAAGATGGTAATTTGCTGGCGCACAACTCATTGATAACATCCGAAATCGGGATCGCAATTCGTTATGCCCATCGCGAGAATTATGTAATCCGCGATTTTGACCGCATCAATCTTGGAACACGTTTTCCGGTTTTTAACCTGCGCTATGCCTATGGAGTTCCCGGAATGATCAATGGCGAATATGAATATCATCGTTTGCAGGGTAGCGTTTCGCAATGGTTTAATATTGGAAATGTTGGCTGGTCGAAATATATTCTTGAAGGAGGGCAGGTTTTTGGTACTTTGCCATTTCCACTACTTGTGCTCCATCCCGGAAACGAAACTTTCATCTTTGATGAATACGCTTTCAACCTGATGAATTATTATGAGTTCATCTCCGACAGATACTTCAGCATGTACTATACGCACCACTTTAACGGATTGTTTTTTAACCGAATTCCTTTGCTTAGAAAGTTAAAATGGCGGGAAGTGATTTTTGCGAAAGCCCTGGTTGGGACAATAACTGATGCGAACCTCCATTACAACAAACTTCCGGAGGTGACCTATATGCTGGATAAACCTTATTTTGAGGCTGGTGCAGGAATTGAAAATATTTTCAAAATTGTCAGAATTGACGGGATATGGCGGTTGTCGCATCGTGATAATGCCAAGGCAAGCAATTTTGCGGTATTTCTGTCCTTGCATTTTGATTTTTGACAATACACGCTTTGAGCAACATTATGCAGATTAATTTAACTTTGTCGGCCACGGCGGATAACACTTATTTTCAAAAAGAATAACACATGCAGTTACGATCCGAAAATTTGGTAAAAAAGTATCGTCAGCGAACGGTAGTAAAGGAAGTTTCGGTAGAAGTAGATCAAGGCGAAATTGTTGGGTTGCTTGGGCCAAACGGTGCAGGCAAAACCACAACATTTTATATGATAGTGGGATTGATCAAGCCTTTTTCGGGAAACGTATTTCTGGATGAAATGAATATTACGGAGCTGCCAATGTACAAACGAGCGCAGCACGGTATTGGTTATCTGGCACAGGAAGCCTCTGTTTTCAGGCAGATGAGCGTGGAAGACAACATTTTATCAGTGATGCAGTTTCGCAAAGGAATGTCGAAAGAAGCGCAACAGGAGAAGCTGGAAAGCCTGCTCGAAGAATTTGGGCTTCAACACATTCGGAAGAGCAAGGGAATTCAGCTATCGGGAGGCGAGCGGCGACGCACCGAGATTGCGAGAGCACTGGCTGTGGATCCAAAATTTATCCTTCTCGACGAGCCTTTTGCCGGAGTGGATCCCATTGCTGTGGAAGATATTCAGCAGATCGTCGGAAAATTACGTGAAAAGAATATCGGCATACTGATCACAGATCATAACGTACACGAAACCCTTTCGATAACCGACAGGGCTTATCTGCTTTTTGAAGGCTCCATTTTAAAAGCCGGAACCTCGGAGGATTTGGCTTCTGACGACCATGTCCGTAAGGTTTATCTGGGACAAAATTTTGAGCTTCGCAAAAAGTAATTACTGCTGTATGTCGGCCAAAAAAATCACCAAGGATAGAAAGAGATAAAGCAGAATGATAAATGGTATGGCAAGTGCCTGAAATATAAGGATTAAGAAGAGTGAAACAAGCAGAAAAAACCACCTGATTTCATTTCCTTTCCATTTCAATTTTTTGAATTTAAGCCCAAACAAAGGAAGGTTCGAAACCATCAATACAGAAACGATCAGCGCAACGCCAATATAAAAATAGGTGTTTGTAAGCACCATATATAGCAACGTCTGTCCTTCATAAAGTTGCGTCCGGATCAGTGGGAGCGAGGCTATCAAAAGCCCTGCAGCTGGTGTGGGCAAACCTTTGAAATTTTCTGTTTGCGATTCGTCAATATTAAATTTTGCCAGCCGGTAGGCTGCAAAAAGCGGAACTAAAAAGGCAATAAAAGGTAAGATATCTATTCCCCCCAATTCCCAACTTACCCTACCATGGCTGATCAAGATGAGTTTGTGGAGAATAAATGCTGGTGCCACCCCGAATGAAACCACATCAGCCAACGAATCAAGTTGTTCCCCAATACCGGAATAAGCTTTGAGTAGGCGCGCAGCAAAACCATCCAAAAAATCGAACAAGGCTGCAATAAAAATGAAATAGGCTGCCTGATTTAAATCTCCCTCCAGGGCAAAGTATATGGCCAATATACCTGAAAATAAATTCAGCAGGGTAATCAGGTTGGGAATGAATTTTATGAGTTTCATAGGGCTACTGTTGCGGTTTTTGTCATACAAATGTACACGATTTTTTCTTGCTTCCTCCCATGCGAAGAACAGTCGCCGGGCAATAAGTCATACTTAACCCTGATTGTGTTTTTCTGATAATCTTGCTTTTTAGCTAACTAATTCACCTAGTTTACCTATCTCTCAACTAATTCATTACCTGGAATTTCCCCAAAAAAAGATAGGTATAAAAACTTATTTTCAGTGATAAAAGTACTGATTTTAAACGAATAAGATAAGATTTGAGTAGCTTGAATGAGTTTTTTGATAGTTTTGTGTCATTAAAAACCAAAAAATTATGAACAGGAAACTTTACTTATTATTTGCATTTATTGCATTTTTTGCCGTGAAAGCCGAAGCACAGTTTGAAGTATCTGCCGAACTGCGTCCGCGTTTTGAAATGAATAATGGCTATTCAGGAGTTCCGACAGATCAAACCGAGCCTACCTATATTGTATCTCAACGGAGCAGATTAAATTTTGGATTGAATAATGAGAAATATCGGTTGTACGTTAGTTTGCAGGATGTTCGCGTGTGGGGCAATGACAATATTGCCAACGGAACCAGTGTACTAATGAATACCGGATCAAGCGGACTGCATCAGGTGTGGGCCGAATTTGACATATTTAAGAATTCACGCATTCGTGTTGGACGTCAGGAGTTAAAATATGATGATCAGCGATTGCTCGCCGGGCGAAACTGGAACCAGTACGCACAGACTTATGATGCCTTTTTGTACTCCTACAAAAGAGAAAACTGGCAGTTTGATGTAGCATTATCTTACAATAACGATGGAACAGGTGCTTTTGGGGTGAATGACTTTAATGTTGATCCCATCAACAGGCGTTTGCGCACATTGAATTTTATCTACCTCAAGAATCAGATCACGGATGAATTCAGCCTTTCAATGCTCAACCTTCTGACTGGTTACCAAAAGGATAAAACATCATCAACAACCTATCTAATGGCTACACAAGGTTTTTTTGGCGAGTATAAGAAGAATGCCTTCACCGGAAAGTTTAATGCGTATTACCAATACGGAAAAAGCCAGACAGGTGTTGATGTTTCAGCTTATATGCTTACTGCAGAAGTAGATTATAAAGCACGAAAAGTGAGTATCGGTGCCGGAATAGACGTTTTGAGTGGTCAGGATGCCAGCAATACAAATACTGATTATCAGCAAAAATATCATGCCTTTGATGTGTTTTATGGGGTACGTTATGCCAGGTATGGCAATATGAATCATTACCTAACTCCGGCAAGCACACTCAATGGTGGTTTGATAGATATCTATCCAAAACTGGCTTATCATTTTAATCCCATGAGTACATTCAGCGTGCAATATCATTTTTTCTCTTTAGCCACAAAAGTAGCTGATCCGGTGGTGAATAATGCCTTTCTCGAAGGTTCTCTGGGAGGAGAATTAGATGTAATCTATTCACATAAGTTTACAAAAGAGATATTGCTAAGTGCCGGCATTAGTGTGTATAATACCAATGATACCTTTGCAAAAATTAAAAACGTTTCTACCACCAAGATTGAAACACCTGTTTGGGGCTGGCTGATGCTGACCTTTAAACCCAGCTTGTTTGTGTCGTCCAAATAATAGGAACTGATGTATCTTTGCCGGCATTATGAAAGCCGTTAAAGAGATTTCCATCACGCATTTTGATTACGATCTTCCGGAGCATCGCATTGCCCGCTATCCATTGGCACAGCGCGATGCTTCGAAGCTTTTGGTGTTTAGCGAAAACCAATTGTCACAAACGGTTTTCACCCATATTGGTGATCATCTGCCTGCCCAAGCTTTGCTCGTTCTCAACGAAACCAAAGTAGTTCAGGCACGGTTGCGATTTCATACCAAAAATGGTGCAGCGGTCGAACTTTTTGTGCTTGAGCCGGCTGATCCCGAAGTTGATTTTCAAGTGGCTTATGCGCAAACTTCACCTGTTAGTTGGAATTGTTTGGTTGGAAATTCCAAACGTTGGAAGCAGGGCTTGCTTGTTAAGAATATAAAGATCAAAGGCATAACCATTGAATTGGAGGCAAAGCGAATAGAAAAAAAAGACGGCTTTTCTGTTATCCGGTTTTCATGGTCTGAGCCTCAATTTTCATTTGCCGAAATCCTTGATGTTGTTGGCGAAACGCCCTTACCGCCTTATCTGAACAGAAAAGCCGAGCCGGAAGATAAAAACCGCTATCAAACTGTTTTTGCCCGCTTGGAAGGTTCAGTGGCTGCTCCCACAGCAAGTTTACATTTTACAGATCCTCTTTTGAAACTGTTACAATTGCAAGGAATTACTTTTGAGAAACTTATCCTGCATGTGGGTGCAGGAACCTTTAAACCGGTAAGTACTGAACAAATTGGTGATCACACCATGCATGACGAGCAGATTCAGGTGAGCCGCCATTTATTACAAAATCTCAAAGACAGAAATAAAAGGCCTGTGATTCCGGTGGGAACAACGGCCATGCGAACCCTCGAAAGCCTTTATTGGTTTGGTGTGATGCTTTTTGAAGAGGGCCTGGCAAAAAGCGTTTTTCACCTTGATCAGTGGTTCCCTTATCAGGATCATCGGGAACTTCCGTCTGTGGAAGATAGTATTAACAGCTTAATAGCTTATCTTGATCATCACGAGTTGGAAAGCTTCAAAGCCACAACAGCCTTGATGATTGCTCCCGGCTATGAAATAAAAATGGTGAATGGCCTGATCACCAATTTTCATCAGCCTAAAAGCACTTTGCTTTTGCTTGTTGCGGCTTTGATTGGAGATAAATGGAAACATGTTTATGATTATGCACTTGCAAACGATTTCCGCTTTCTAAGTTATGGCGATGCGTGTTTGTTTTTACCGTAGTAAATTTATTGTGTAATGCCTTCAAATTTAAACAGTTCATGTTCTACAAACGAATCGAGCGCATTACCTGCGTAAGTTTCGTTGTTCACAATCGAGAGTTTCTTTACAGGATTTCCTTCTGAAAAATCAGCTTCTTTCAGATCAACCCAAAAAGTGTTGGGCGTAAGTGCGGTTTCGAAGTAGTAAACCAGATTTTTATGATCAGAAACGCAACGCCAGCGTGTGGAAGAAATATTGGGTTGTCCGGGGGTGGTAATGCCATAAGGAGCAGATACATTTCTGATTACGCTGAAAACACTGGCCACGGCGACTCTGTAATCATCTGTTTTTGGAATAGCATCGATATAAAAACTTGCTCTGGCAAAACGGTCAGCTGCACGATTGGTACCCGGAAGCATGGTTGTGCCACC
The DNA here is from genome assembly GCA_028704385.1 of Bacteroidales bacterium. Lineage (GTDB taxonomy): Bacteria > Bacteroidota > Bacteroidia > Bacteroidales > F082 > UBA5536. Next base: position 98,416 of record JAQVLA010000002.1, read on the forward strand.
TATCTCCTTCCAATATTCATCGAGGGCAAGCTGCTTATCGAAAATGGGCGAGTTTGTCATAACGGTATAATCAGGGCTATGATGGATTGTCAGTTTGCCATCCACATATTCAAAAATGGCATTGTCGCCGCTTTTATCGGAAATGGACAGATGAACGGTTGTGAGGCGGCTGGTTCCGGGGATTGCAGCTGTTACTACCGCAAATTCTTCTTTTTGGAGTTCATTCACAGCTTCCTCAACAGTGGCAAACTGATCCAGTACATATTGTGCCCATAATGCGATCGACATGCCCGGTTTTTTGCCATCCCATTTTTCAAATTCCGACTCTACCAGCCAAAGTATGTTAGTAACCAGTCCGGCTTCATTCATGCCATCAGAAGTAGCCACATCAAAGCCAGAAGCGATGATGCTGCCGTATTTGGATTTCCATTGGAAAGAGTTTTCACCGACTTCACCATTTCTCTCCATACCGCGTGGTAAAAGCCAGAGGTTGGTACCAATTTCAGTGCTCCAGTCCATTGAACGGGCAGTTAGGATAAGGCCGTTTTGACCTTTATAAACAATTCTGGAACAGGCATTTGCTGTTTGGGTGCTTACATTTAGACTAATAATAAAAATGAAAGTTGAGAAAAAGTAGATTACTTTTTTCATGAGTTAAAAGTTTAGATTAAAAAAAATATTGGGTTATTCCGGTGAGAACACTTTTTACAGCCATCGAAGCAATTAGCAGCCCCATTACACGACTGATTATGCTGGCTCCGCCGTGGCCAATTATTTTGGCAATGTAATGCGAGCCCAGCAATAAAAGAAGCACAATAAGCAGAACAAAAAGCAGGATCAGTGAAGTGATAAATTGATCCATAAAGCCATGAATTGTATTATCTGTCAGCAAAACAGCTGCCATCATAGCACCCGGACTTGCAATGGAAGGAATAGCAAGAGGAAAAACAGAAGGGTCGTCATTTTTTCTGATGGATTTGATTTCGTCTTCAGGTTTGCTCTCACCAAAAATCATCGTGAGCGCAAAGATAAACAACACAATACCCCCGGCGATTTGAAAGGCAGACAAGGGAATATCCATCATATCAAGGATTAACTCTCCGGCCAGCACAAAAAACACTAAGATAAGTGCTGAAATACCAACAGCTTTGAGTGCGATCCTTTTTTTTTCGGCTTGCTTGTAATGGATGGTGCTGGCCATATAAACCGGTATGGTTCCAATGGGGTCGATTACGGCAAAAAGTAGAATGAATTGTGTTAGCAGGTCGTTCATTGAAAATAATGTTGGCAGCAAAAATACCAAAATTCTATGAGGATAAAAGGACATAGCTATGTACAGGCTTAGGTATGTGAGGGATTGGGGTTAGAAGTGATAATACCACGATCATTTCAGAAATTGGACAAAGACAATTGAAAAGAAATAATAATTGACATAATTTTTGCATCTCAGTAGGGTTTGAATAATTTCACTAATTTTGATTTTACAAACAAACATACACGTTATGAAAAAATCAACCCAATTTTTCTGGTTTTTCCTGCTTACAGCCTTTTTCCTCTCTTCCTGCTCCAACGTGCCTGTCACCGGTCGTAAACAGCTTAATCTGATACCAGCTTCACAGATGATGAGTATGAGCTATCAGCAGTATGACGATTTTTTGAGGAGTAACCAACTTTCGACTAATGCACAGCAAACGCAGTTGGTTAAAACGGTTGGTAATAAGATCAAAACCGCCGTTGAAACTTATTTTCAGCAGCAGGGCATGTCGTCGCAACTGGAAGGTTACAAATGGGATTTCAACCTGGTTGAAAGCCCCGAAGCCAATGCCTGGTGCATGCCGGGTGGGAAAGTGGTATTTTATACCGGCATTTTGCCCATTACAAAGGATGAAACCGGATTGGCAGTAGTGATGGGGCATGAGATTGCACATGCCATCGCCGAGCATGGCAATGAGCGAATGAGTCAGGCTTTGCTCACCGAGATGGGGGGTGTGGCCCTGGCTGTTGCCTTGCAGGAAAAGCCTGAGCAAACCCAGCAACTCTGGATGACAGCGTATGGTATTGGCAGTCAGGTGGGTGTGATGTTGCCTTTTAGTCGCCTGCACGAAAGTGAAGCCGATCGCCTGGGTCTGATTTTTATGGCCATGGCCGGATACGATCCCAATAAAGCCGTAGATTTTTGGCAGCGTATGGCAGATATGAAAGGTGGGCAAGCTCCGCCAGAGTTTCTGAGCACCCATCCCTCTGATGACACACGCATCCGACAAATTCGTGAAAGACTACCCGAAGCGATGAAGTATTACAAACGCTGATAACATTTGAATGAATAGGGTTTGGACAAAAACCTGGCTGATTCTCTGGATGGGTTTGCAATTGGCAACTATCGGGGCGGCACAGCCAAAGGATCGCTGGCATGCAGGAAGTGCTAAAGATCTGAAGGGTGAAGTACTGACCCTGTATGTGTTTCTTGAAACAGATGCTGCACCCTGGTCTTCCGAAGACAAAAAAACCAAACTTGCCGAACTCGGCACTGCGCAACAATGGCTGGTAAGGCAGGCATCCAAATGGGACGTTTTATTGGAGTTTGCTAGGAGGCCACTGGGGAATAACGAATCCATTCAATTAGAGCATATTCCAACAGGTACCGGAAGTGGTAAAGAACGCGTTGATTGGGCAAAAGAGATTTTAAAAAAATCGGGTTACAGAAATGCCCGGCAGGCATATAGAAAACTATCCAGAAAAACAGGCTTTGATAATTTGCAACTGTTGTTTTTTGCCAATACTGGTGGTATTTCTTATGCCATGCGTTATGCCAAAAACATTAACAAGCGTAAGTATTTTATGGAGGCTGTTTTGATATATCAGCGATATGATAATGATGCACATATGCCGGTAGAAGCAATTATTGCTCACGAAATACTTCATCTTTATGGAGCCTGGGATTTATACACCACCTATGCTCAAACGACTGACCGGCATCAAAAAGCGCAGGAGCTTTTTCCGGATGATATTATGCTGCGGGTAGGGTATGACCTTAACCACCTTAAAGTGGATGATTTAACGGCCTGGTTAGTTGGTTGGAACAAAACAGAGCAACCTATTTTTGAGTGGTTCAGGCCGGCTGATTTTAGCCGCTAAGGTAATGTGATATGCAAAATTTAGAGAAAAAGCTGCCCTGAAATCAAGGCAGCTTTTTTACCTGCAATGATGAAAGGCTTATGAAAAAACAGGTCGGAATTATACCAATCCCTGTGCCAGCATGGCATCAGCAACTTTAACAAAACCTCCTATATTGGCACCTGTCATATAATTGATATAACCATCTTCTTCTTTGCCATATTTTTCACAGGTGCTGTGAATATCTTTCATAATCTGGTGCAGGCGGGCATCCACCTCTTCGCGCTTCCAGGAAAGGCGAAGCGCGTTTTGACTCATTTCGAGGCCCGAAACGGCAACGCCTCCGGCATTGGCGGCTTTGCCGGGGCCGTAAAGGATCCTGGCATTTAGATATACTTCGATTGCCTCTGGTGTTGAAGGCATATTAGCTCCTTCCGAAACAACATAACAACCGTTCTTTACGAGCATCCTGGCTTCTTCTTCATTCACTTCATTTTGGGTGGCACAAGGCATGGCAACATCACATTTCACACTCCACGGACGTTCGCCATCAACATAAGTGGCGCCAAATTTTTCGGCATATTCCGAGATACGTCCCCGACGCACATTTTTAAGGTTCATCACCCAAGCCAGTTTTTTCGGATCGATACCATCCGGATCATAGATAAATCCATTTGAATCGGAAAGGGTAACGACTCTGCCACCCATTTGTGTCACTTTTTCAGTGGCAAACTGGGCTACATTGCCTGAGCCCGAGATAGCCACAATCTTACCTTTCAGGCTTTCACCACGGGTCTTAAGCATTTCTTCGGCAAAGTATGTGGCGCCATAACCTGTGGCTTCGGGGCGTATCAATGAACCTCCCCATTCGATTCCTTTGCCGGTTAAAACACCTGTGAACTCGTTTCTAAGCCTTTTGTATTGTCCGAAAAGGAATCCTATTTCGCGACCGCCAACACCAATATCACCAGCAGGTACATCGGTGTTTGGCCCAATATGCCGATAGAGCTCTGTCATAAAGCTTTGGCAAAAACGCATCACTTCATTGTCGGACTTTCCCTTGGGATCGAAATCGGAGCCACCTTTTCCACCACCCATCGGAAGGGTTGTGAGGGCATTTTTAAATACCTGTTCAAAAGCCAGAAACTTAAGGATGCCAAGGTTTACCGTTGGGTGATAGCGTAACCCGCCTTTATAAGGTCCGATGGCACTGTTCATCTCAATACGGAAGCCTTTGTTGATCTGCACTTCGCCTTTGTCGTCAACCCATGGGACACGGAAAAGGATTACACGTTCAGGTTCTACCATGCGTTCCAGAATTTTAGCCTCGCTGTAGTGCGGATGTTCCTCAATGAAAGGAATGAGCGAGCTTACTACCTCGTGCACAGCCTGATGAAATTCAACTTCACTGGGGTTTTTCGCAATGACTTTGGCCATAAAGTCATTCAGCTTTTTTTCGAAAATTTTTGTCATTGTTTTAAAGAATTATGGTTTGCCTTATTTTACCCTCAAACTTAAGTGCATTATCAGTTGGTTTTGTAATGGGGGAGGAAGGATTGGTTGAATTGCGGACGAATTTCAGTGATTCACGCAAAGAATTAGAATTTTTAGGCACGAAACCTATAAATCAACCAGGTTATTGCGGATGGCAAACTTCACCATATCGACCATTGTTTTAAGGTTGAGCTTTTGCATGATATTGTTTTTGTGGGATTCAACCGTACGCACACTGATAAAAAGTTTGTCGGCAATTTCTTTGTTGGTGTGGCTGTCGGCAAACAGTTTTAAAACTTCCAGTTCTCTGGTCGAGAGTTTTTGCTCTCGTTCGCGTTTGCGTTCGAGTTTGTTTTCGGCTTCTTCCAGATAGTTTTTCAAAATAAGATTGGTAATTGTTTTAGCATAAAAATCATAACCATTTCTAAGCGTAAAGATGGCTTCAACCATTTCATTGCGGTCTGTATCGCTTGTCAAATGCCCCTTAGCTCCGGCGCGGATCATTTTCAGGATGAAGTTTTCCATTTTGTACATGCTCATCACCAGCACCTGAACCCGTGGATGTTTGCCACACAAATGCTTTAACAGGCTGACATCTTCAGGGTCTGGTGCATACAAAACCGTCATCACGATATGCACAGGATCGTGATAAAGCAAAGGAATCAGATCGGGAATGTTGTTGGTGCTGTGTATGATCTCAATTTCTGGTGTGTCGGCGAGCAGGCAACGGATTCCGTCGCGCATAATGGGATGTGCATCTACCAGTGCCAGTCGTATTTTCCCCATTGAAAGCCTGCATCAATTGTGCTTGCGAATATAAAAAATTCAGTTTAGCACAAACAGCATTTTTCGGAAAAAATACATAAAGAATGTTACCTGAATCACTTGCGTGAATCACTGAATTTTGCCAGATAACTGCGCTGTCTGCTTCCGGGAAGGCATTTTTTCGTGTACATTTGTTCTGGCACCCAAAACCACTTTGTATGTCAGTACCTGATGATCTTGGCGGACGTTATGAACAACTTAGGGCCGAAAATCTGGAGCGCCTGAAAGAACTGTCTACCCTGAACCGTACTACCCAGATTTTGAGAGAGAATAAACCGCCTGAAGAAACCCTGAAGCACCTCAGCATGATCTTGCCCGATGGGTGGCAATATCCGGCATTTACCGGAGCCAGAATCATGTATGACAATCAGATTTACCTTTCACCAAATTTTACCTTGTCGGAATGGAGACAGATGCAGGAGTTTGAAACCATTGATGGTAAAAAAGGTTACTTGGAAATAAGTTATTCCAAGGCTTTTCCGCTTTGTGATGAAGGCCCTTTCCTGGAAGAGGAACGTGATCTGTTGCTAAACCTGGCTAATTTGATCAGTGGTTACCTCAACAGCCTGAAAGGGAAACAGGTGATTGAACCGGTTGCTCCGCAAGCTGCTGATGCTGAAAAGGAAAAGGGCAAACCTGCCTATAGTCACCAGCTTTTGCAGCAGTTTTTAAACAAAAACAATTCCGACCGGGATATTTATCATGACCTGATGACCTTTAAAGTGAAGGAAATCCTGCTGATTTCCAATTTGTATGATGCCTATTTCATCGAACGTGAAGGGCGATTTTCGGAGCATGTGTTGGGACATTATCATCAGCTTAATCTTACTTCTGTGCCACGTATCACGGGAGTTACAACTTCCACAGAAGCCTTTGATGCCTTGCGTTCGCGCCATTTCGATCTGATCATCTTTATGGTGAGTGTTGATAAAAAAACGCCTGTGGCGTTGAGCCGGCGAATCAAAAAGGAGTTTCCTTATATCCCTGTTTTTTTTCTGCTCAACAGCAATGCAGAGATTGCACACTTCAATCAGGAAGTAAAAAATGCCCCTTCTATTGATCGTATCTTCAGTTGGAATGGTGATTCCAATGTGTTTTTTTCGATGATTAAAATGGTGGAAGACCGCATCAATGTGGAGAATGATACCCAGGTGGGTATGGTAAGGGTTATTTTGTTGGTTGAGGATTCGCCAAAGTATTACTCCCGGTATCTTCCCATTCTTTACAAAATTGTAATGGAGCAAACACGCCGCATTATCGATGATGTGAGCACGGATGAGCTGTATAAGGTGCTGCGGATGCGTGCCAGGCCCAAGATACTGCTGGCCAGTAATTATGAAGAGGCAACGCGCATTTTAACTCAGTTTAAAGAGTTTATGCTCTGCCTGATCACAGATATGAAATTCGAAAGAAACGGAATTCATGATGAGAATGCAGGAATTGAACTGGTTGGGTTTGCCAAAGACAAAATCCCCGACCTGCCCACTATCATACAATCTTCTGATCCCGAGAATGCAAAGATAGCTTTCAGATATAAATCGACCTTTATTGACAAAAACAGTGAAACGCTTTCGCTGGATTTTCAGAGTTTTATAACACACTATCTTGGTTTTGGTAATTTCATATATCGCAACAGATTTGGTAAGCAAATAGCGCAGGCCCGCACGCTCAAAGAATTTGAATTGCAGCTGAAAACTATCCCGGCAGAGTCGTTGGTTTATCATGCCCAACGCAATCATTTTTCGCTTTGGCTGATGGCTCGTGGTGAGATTCGTGTGGCCAAAATTATCAACCCCAAAAAGGTTTCGGACTATGCTGATGCAGAAGCACTGAGAAATGAATTGATAACAATGATCCAGCAATTCAGAAATGAGCAAAATGTTGGAAAAATTATCCCATTTGAAGAACATGCCCTGCTTGACGAAAAAAATATCGTGAGCCTTTCTGAGGGTTCGCTGGGCGGAAAGGGCAGGGGGTTGGCTTTTATCAACACCCTGATACATAACTATGACTTCAGTCAGCATATTCCGGATATTAATATTCGCACACCAAAAACATCTGTAATTGGCACAGAGGAGTTTCAATTGTTTCTGGAGCGTAACAACCTGCATGAGTTTGCTTTACACGAGAATAACTTTAATAAAATTAAGCGGGCTTTTGTTGCCGGCAAGTTGGCACCTACCCTTATCAAACGCCTGACTGTATTACTCGAAAAGATTGAAAAGCCATTGGCTATTCGATCGTCAGGGCTGTTTGAGGATAGTTTGGCCCAGCCTTTTGCAGGGATCTTTGAAACTTATGTGCTACCCAATAATCACCCGGATAAATGGGTGAGGCTTGAACAACTCACAACAGCAATTAAACTGGTTTATGCGTCTGTGTATTCTGATATGGCGCGTGGATATGTTAATGCCATTCACTATAAAATTGAAGAAGAAAAAATGGCTGTGGTCATACAGGAACTTGTTGGCAGGCAATATGATGATTTTTACTATCCGCATTTAAGTGGTGTGGCGCAATCATACAACTACTATCCTTTTGCGCATATGAAGCCTGAAGAGGGCTTTGCAGTGGCGGCTCTCGGACTTGGAAAATACGTTGTTGAAGGAAACAAAGCGTATCGTTTTTCTCCGAAATATCCAGGACTGGAAATCAATTCTCCTAAAAACCAATTCAAAAATTCGCAAGTCAGTTTTTTGGCAGTTGACCTGAAGAATACTAAACCCGACCTCTTACAGGGCGATATGGCCGGTCTTACAATGCTGGATATTTTTGAGGCTGAAGCGCATGGTACCCTGCGTCATTGCGCCTCAGTTTATAATTCTGATAACAACACCATTTACCCTGGTATTAGTAAGCCCGGTCCACGGATTATCAATTTTGCCAATATTCTAAAGTACAATTACACACCGCTTGCAAAAACACTGGAAGTAGTGCTGGATGTGGTAAAGGAAGCTTTGGGAACAGCAGTCGAGATTGAATTTGCGCTCGATCTGAATCGCAACAGTGAAGGCAGATGCTCCTTTTATCTACTGCAAATTAAACCATTGTTAGGTAGTGCAAATGATTATGTAGTGGATATGGAAAGCATTGATAAAGAGTCAATTGTGCTATTTTCTGAAAAAGGAATGGGTAATGGGTTGATTCGAAACCTGAGCGATGTAATCTACCTTAACAGGGAATCTTTTGATAAACGTTTTACAGAGGAAATGGCGGTGGAAATTACCCGGCTTAACGAAATAATGATTGCTGCAAAGCGACAATATATACTCATCGGGCCGGGACGCTGGGGCACTCGCGACAAATGGATTGGCATTCCGGTAAACTGGCCGCAGATAAGCCAGGCCAAAGTGATTGTAGAAACCAGTTTTGAGGATTTTCCGCTGGATGCTTCTTCAGGATCGCATTTTTTTCATAATGTCACTTCGATGAATGTGGGTTATTTTACTGTGCAACCGGAGTTATCCGGTAGTTTTATCAATTGGGAGATACTGGACAGACAATCCCTTATTTCGGAGACAAAATTTTTCCGTCATGTGAGGTTCGGCCAGGCTCTTGAGGTGCGTATGGATGGTAAGAAAGGGATATCGGTGATCAGCATGGTGCAGAATTCGAACTGAAATAATTTGATTAGTTTTTAGTTTGTGAAAATATCCACCGTAGCAGATCCGGCTCCGCAAAAGCATTATCCCAGGCATTGTGGCCGGTTTCAGGATAAACAGTATATTTCACCTGCATGCCTTTATTGCGCATTTTGTTGACCATCCTTTCGCTATAGGCAGGACTAACAATCTTATCTGCAGCACCATGAAAAACCCAAGGTTTTATTTTCGGATCAAATAATTCTACTATTTCCGGATTACCACCTCCGCAGATGGGAAATGCAGCTGCAAACATTTTTGGCCTTCTGCTCAACGATTCAAAAGTTCCCATCCCACCCATCGAAAGGCCGCCAATATATATTCGGCTTTGATCAACAAAGGGCAATTGACTCAATGAATCGAGTAAGCCAAGCAACAAATTCATGGCAGGTGTGGGAGTACTGTCAGGAAAAAAAGTGAAGGAAAGGGAATCATTTTCATGTACAATACGCTCAACGCGAGCCCAATAATCATCTTTAGGACATTGGGGAAAAACAATCATTCCTTCGATTTTCTTGTTTAGGATGGCATCAAAAAACAAAGCTCCTCCGTGCGTTAATTGAAGCTGATTATCATTGCCTCGCTCCCCTGAACCATGTAAGAAAATGAGCAGAGGTAATTTATTATTTTCGGGCTCAATATCTGATCGAATAGATTGGTAGGGTAAACTATCATTATCTATCATATAATATGCAGCTTGCCACGATTGTCCAAGGCTGAAAGGTATTAAAGAGATTGAGAGTAAAACTGTTATTAACCACTTGATCATGAGCGATCTACTTTAAATCAAAGCCTGTTTCCAGACTTGCATTGGAATTTCCACCCACAAAAATGCTGAATTTCCCTGGTTCTGTTATGTATTTTTTTCCGGAAACATAAAAACCAAGTTGATTTGGGTGTAATCTAAATTTAATTATTTTGGAGCTACCTGGTTCCAGCCATATACGATCGAAGGCTTTCAATTCCCTGACAGGTCGGGTCATCGAAGCGACAGGATCTCTTACATAAAGCTGAACGATTTCTTCGCCGGCCACTCTCCCTGTATTACTTACTTCTACGCTAACTTGGATGGAATCATTCATTTTATAGGATTGTTGTGAGAGTGTTAGTTTGTCGTAGTGAAAACTGGTATAACTCAGTCCAAATCCAAATGGATAAAGTGGTTCGTTTGAAACATCGAGGTATTTTGATGTGTATTTGTTGTTTTCATCAAACGGGCGTCCGGTGTTTTTCATGCTGTAATAGATCGGTATTTGCCCAACATTTCTGGGGAAAGTAACCGGAAGTTTTGCCGAAGGATTATAATCGCCTGAAAGAATATCAGCAAGGGCATTTCCTGATTGTGTACCCAAAAACCAGGCCTGTATCAGGGCAGGGCTGTTTTCGGCTAACCAATTGATTGTAAGAGGCCTTCCACTCATGATAACGGATGCAACCGGTTTTCCGGTTTCGATAATCAATTCGGCAAGTTCTTGTTGTACACCCGGAAGCGAGAGCTCTGAGCGACTTGCTGCTTCGCCCGACATCCAATAGGCTTCTCCTAATGCAAGGATCACAAAATCTGCTTGTTTGGCAGCTTTTTCGGCTGCCCGAAAACCAGATTTGTCGTTGCCTTCAATGCTACAGCCTTCTTCAACAATAATTTTAGTATCCGGGAAACGTGATTTCAATCCCTGTGCAAGACTCACAGCCTTTGTCCAGTCGCCTGCTGCTGACCAGCTGCCAAACAAATCGCGCTGATTGCTTCCCATCGGGCCAATCAAGGCAATAGTTTTTACTTCGTTTGAAATCGGAAGCGTGTTTTTCTCATTTCGAAGAAGCACTATTGATTTTCGGGCCATATCACGAGCCGCTTCCAGTTGGTCGGGGCGCATGATATTATTTTTTTCGCGCTCCTTGTAGCTGTATCTGTAAGGATCATCAAAAAGTCCCAACTCAAATTTTATTTTCAGGATTCTACTAACTGCTTGATCTATAATTGTTTCCTGAATTCGTTTTTCGGATACCAGCTTGGTCAGCGATTGTTGAAAAATTCCAGCCTGCATATCCATATCCACACCGGCTTTAAGCGAAAGTTCAGCTGCATGAGCCGTATCAGCGGCCACGCCATGATACAGTAATTCCATGATGGAGGTATAATCAGTAACCACAAAACCCTCAAAGCCCCACTCATCACGGAGCAGTTCGGTTAGCAGGAAATGATTTGAAGTGGCTGGCACTCCATTTAGGTCATTAAAAGACGTCATAGCTGTTGCTGCACCAGCTTCCACAGCAGCTTTATATGGTGGCAAATAAACTTCTCTTAGCATGAGTTCCGACATATCAACTGAATGATAATCGCGGCCGGCTTGTGATGCTCCATAGGCTGCAAAATGTTTGACACAGGCGGCAAGTGTATTTAAATCTGCTAAATCATCACCCTGAAAACCTTTTACCCTGGCTGCAGCAATCAAGGCACCCAGATAGGGATCTTCGCCAGCTCCTTCCACTATACGGCCCCATCTGGGATCTCTGGCAATATCTGCCATTGGTGCAAACGTCCAATGCAGGCCTTCAGCCGAAGCTTCTTCGGCTGCAACCCTGGCCGAATTTTCAATGGCTTCAAGATTCCAGCTGGCTGCTTCTGCCAAAGGTACCGGGAAAATGGTTCGGTGGCCATGGATCACATCATAGCCAAAAAGCAGTGGAATGCGCAGTCGGCTGTTGTTAACGGCCATTTCCTGCAAACGGCGTGTATAATCAGCTCCATAGGCATTAAAGATAGCTCCAACCTTACCCTGCTTGATATCGCTCTCATATTCTTTTCGGATGAAAGCACCAGTTTGATCCATATCGCTTGTGTATAAGGTGAGTTGGCCGATTTTTTCTTCAAGCGTCATAAGGTCAATCAACGAGTCAATTTTTTGAGCAACTTCATCCTGATCATTTCCGTTTGGTTGTTGACACATGGTGAAAGTCAGCAATAGTACAAGACTTATTAAAAGAAAAGTTAACTGTTTCATAGTAAATGAGTTACTTTTTTTGTTGAGAGAAATTTAATTTGTCCAGGGCTGTTTGTATTTCAGGAGCTGACATGAATAAATCCCAAATTAATCCGCTTCTGTGATTTTCGATCATAATGATGATAGGGCCTTGATCAATGGCGAGATAAGCATCTGACCACCAACCTTCTTCCGGATTGAAAGCGTCATAAAACCCGTACTCGCCCCAAAGATTATCACCAAGGATGTAGTAAAAATGATTAAGTGCTTCAATGGATTGCTCAGGCGTATAAGGCATTGAAGATAAGGCTGCTGTAGGACTGATTGTGCCATTATCCCTTGTTGGCTCATGCACACCATAACCTCCCGGCTCGTCACTTGCTGTGAGTCCCCAACATGCATTACTATAGCCTGTTTTGTTGTGAGGATTTTTGATGCAGTGTTGACGGTTGATTAACGTATGATTTTGGTTTTGAGTCAGGTAGTCAGCATAGCTGTCGCTCAACCCATTTGGATTGAGGCCTAAAAATGAATAATGTGCGAAAAACAACGGCCCTCCGTAAGCAAATCCAAGTGGAAGATTAATATCGAAATAATCATTTCCATTGATAATGCCACCTGATTGTGCCCATCCCTGATGGTAAACTTCGGCCTCAATCGGATAGGTGGTGGAACTGGCAGCCATGATATAGGTTATTAGTGCTTCATTGTAGCCTCTTACCTGCATATTCATGGCCCAGCCATTATTTGGCGACCAATGCCAATAGAGGACATTTTGATTATCACGTGTGTACCAATTCCATTCTATCGTATTAAGCAGGTTATTGATGAGGTTAACTAAAGCCAGTTCTGTATTGTTTTCTGGTCTTAGGTATTGACGTACAGTAAGTAATCCGGCAGCCAAAAATGAGGTTTCTACCAAATCGCCTCCGTCATCCTGACTACTGAAAGCAATGGTTCGGCCTGTGCTGCCATTCATCCAATGAGGCCAAACACCGTGAAAACGGTCGGCATCAGCCAGAAAATTTGTGATGGTCGAGAGCCGTTCAATTCCTTCTGAGCGGCTGATGAAACCCCTTTCAATGCCAACCAGTAAAACCATCAGGCCAAATCCGCTTCCCCCGGTCGTTACTGTCTCGCCTGAGTTGAGGCGTTCGCGGGCGAGTCCGCTTACTGGATGTGCATGATCCCAGAAGTAGCGAAATGTTTTTTCCTGAACCAAATTGAGCAAAGTTTCTTCACTGAGGTTTGGAAATTTCAAGCGGGGATCAAGGCCTGTTGTGAAATGTTTGTCAAAACCTTCAAAATCAAAACCTTCGGCTGAGTTCAAAGATGCGGTGATAACAAATATATATTGTTGATAATAAGATAGTTCGGTTGAGTTGGTAATTACAATCTTTTTATTGTCTTCGTAAAATGAGAAATGAAGTGGATGCGGAGGGATGGTTTTAATGGAGGCTGCAATATTGTTGGTGTCAACGGCTTCATTGAAGTGGAGTTCAATGAAAAGACTATCATAAGGAATATTTTTAATTTTTTGTGAAGTATTGAGTGGTAAGCCATTAATTTCAGCAGAAGTAAGAAGTAGCTTTCCTTGTTCAGTTTCAAAGTGCATGATTAATCCGGGAAAAACTTCTGAAGTTATGCTTTTGAGTTCGTTGCTGATTTCGAGGGTGTAAGAGGTATTCCAGGCAAGTATTGCATTGGGCTTCAAGGCAACAGTTGTTGCATTGTTCAGAAATTCAAAGCTATAGGTAATTACAAAATTGTTTTCATTGTTTTTTAGCTGGACAGCCTTTCTAATTGTTGTGCTGTCAAGCGAGGTGCTAAACCTTAGATAAAAGATGCTGTTAACGGGTACGTCTTTATTCACGCCATCCAATCGCAATGATGCTTCATCTGTTTTTATTTCGATGAGTTGTAGCAGAGGTGGAGTTTCAGGTTTGTTACTGTTTTTCTTACAACCCAGCAAAAAAACAAGAATTAAAAAAAGAAGTATGTACCTGGTATTATCTATCATGAAATTAGAGGATTAATTAAAATGCTGCCTTTGAAGTTGCCTGCATTCGGGTTATCTTTTCATTTACTTCAAAGGCAGCAATCACTCACTAATCAAAAACTATCATTATGGTTTTTCTGATTCATACATCAGCCTGACTTCGTTTGCTGTAATAGGTTTGTGGAAGATTTTGATATCATCCAGCTGACCTTTGAAATGATTTGCATCGGGGAAATCATAACCACCCCATGGTTCACTGTCCCACATGGTACCTGCCCGTGATTGAATAAATCCAAATGCAAGGTCATTAACGACATCAGGTTCCTGACCAGCATATTTCAGGCCAACAGCAGTACGTTTGAGGTCTTCTTCCGGCCATAAATTAAAGTCGAAGCTTTTCATTTTTTCACCATTGTAATAAAGTGTTCCTTTTTTGGCAGTGGCATCATAAACATAAGTTACATGAAGCCAATTATCTTTAAGCAAAGCAATCATCTCATCAATTGTAATGCTTTTGGCAAAATCCCATCCCTGCCATCCGCCATTGGAGGCATCTGTTGCTTCGGCCGGAAACCACATATCTTCAGCAGCTGTTGTGCCATCTCCCATTTCGTATTGAATGGCAAATTTGGCACCGTCATATCCGCCAAAGATTTCAAACTGAAGTCCGTAAAAAGCACCTAATCCCATAACGAAATGTCCGTGGGTGATATCAGCAGAATTTGTTTTAACCCAGAAACTGATAGTGAAATCATGGGTGTTGATCAGCTGATCGCCATTCGGAATTTCGATGATACTTGTGGTGCCATTAAAGTTTGCTGCTTTTCCGGCATCGGCATTTCGGCTTGCGATATAGGCAATGTCAACTATTCCGTTGGCTGAGGGATTGAAATTGCCTACTACATCATTGGCATTGTCCTCAAAAGTCCAGTGCGCAACAAGGCCAGCCGGAGAAAAGGTTCCTAAAGTTGTAAAGGTTCTGCTAACGGCTGCAAGAGCTTTAGCATCTGTTGATTTGATTCCGGCAGTAAGTTCCAATTTATATAATGTGCCATTTCCCAATGTACCTTCGGGTGTAATGGTGATGGTATTGGCACTTACACTGATAGTTACAGGGATATTTGTGTTATCATAATCCTGTGTAAGGATGATGTTTGCAGCTGTTGCTGTTGCAGCATCAATATCAGTATTAAAGGTGGCTTTGATAACCGGATCAACTGGTACATTTGATGGTGATATTGCGCTGTTCAGGTCAATATCACCGGCAGTCAGAGCTGTTAATGCAAGATCTACGGGATCATCATCTTTTTTACAGCTGTTCAGGACTATTGAAGCTGAAGAGAGTAATAATAGAAAGATAATTAAAAACTGTTTTTTCATAGTAAAAGTTGTTAAAGGTTAATGATTAATTTTATGTGTATAAGAATTGTTTAAAGTATTCACTTTCAATAAATAAACACCTCGACTTAATGGTGTAACATCAATTTTTGCTTCTTTCGCGTTCGCATTTTTTTGAATCACTAATCTCCCGCTCAGGTCATATATTGCTATCTCACTGATAGTTTCATTCAATTGAATATTTAAGATATCCTGGGCAGGATTTGGAAATACTTTCAAGCGCGTAATGGCATCTAATTCTGAAGTAGCAGTCAATGGTTCATTCATTAGCCTGATGTCGTCAAAATAAATGTCTATATCTTCTGTTAGCGTAAGCGGATCCTCAAAATCAGGCATAAACGATATTACACTCCAAAGGCCTGTGAGTTCAGTGAAATCAAATACGATTTCTTCCCATCCATTGGTTACTTCTTGTGGATTCATGCTAAAAATTTCGAGATTGGCAGAAGGGCCACCTTCCATTTTGAACTTGATGGGGCTAAGTCTTGGTTTCCATACTTTTACGTAAACGTATTTGTTTTCAGTAAGGTCTGCCTGTTCTGGTAAGGCTGACCAAAATCCACCCCATGGCACGCCATTCATGCTGCGATTAAACTTCACCACGTAAGCACTTGGATTTATGTCGTCAATGTCAGGATTGTCAACAACTTCCATGTAGCTGTTGTCGGTTTCGCCGCCAAGCATCACATTGAGCGGAATATGATCAAAATCCTCAATTACATAATCTGCCTCGCTTCCGGGTGTCGGATCGTTGTTCACCATGATGTAATCGAAATATATTTCGATATCTTCGGTCAGCGTGAGGGGGTCTTCAAAATCAGGCATAAAGGCAATTACATTCCAAAGCCCTGTTTTTTCGGAAAAATCGAAAACGATGTCTTCCCATTCATTTACAATTGTTTGTGGGTTCATGCTGGCAATTTCAAGGTTGCCACTTGGGCCACCTTCTACTTTAAATTTCAACGGACTGATGCGCGTTTTCATCACTCTTACGTGTACATATTTGTTTTCAGTCAAATCAAGCAGCTCCGGAAGAGCCGACCAAAAACCTCCCCATGGCACACCATTCATGCTGCGGTGGTATTTCACTACATGTGAGCTGGGATTAGTGGTACCTTCGGGGGTTGGAACAACCGTCATGGTGCTGTTGTCGTTGTCGCCACCAAGCATAAGGTTTAGCGGTATGTGCTCAAAATCTTCAATCATTTGAGCATGAACAAAAGCAGTGCTCATAAGCACAGCCAGAATTAAAATGGTAAAGTGTTTCATGATACTAAAATTTTAAGATTAAGTGAATTAAGGCCAATTTGGGTTTTGAGTTAGAACTCCCTGAGAAATATCTATTTCGTTTTGTGGAATAGGCAATAGTTCATGTTTCCCGGTTATAAATCCGTGAGGGCCAAGAAACTGGGCGGCATAACCAGTCCGAACTAAATCCCAGAAACGATGCCCTTCGAGGGCTAATTCGTGACGTCGTTCGCGTAAAATTATTTCGCGAAGGGTGGTTTGATTGGTTTCGCTAATATCCGGAAGAATTGCCGGATTTCCTTGCCGGGCTCTGGCTCTTACCCTGTTGAGGTGAACAAGTGCCTCGCCTGGTTTTTCGTTTTCGTTCAATGCTTCTGCAGCCATAAGCAGGACATCGGCAAAGCGTATCAAACGGCGGTTATGGCCAAATTGGGTGTCGGTACTCGTACCCGGAATCCAAACTTTCTGATTGTAGCACTCCACTTCTATCAGATTACCGTCTTCATCATAGGTTTCATCGGGTGTAGTTCCGTCTCCCAGAATTAGTATGCCATCAATTTCTTCGCCCAGGTCAATAATCGTGAGGTCTTTTCTGGGATCACCCTCTTCGAATGAATATCGGAGATCTAGTGATGGGCGATTAAAACCCCATCCTCTGTTAGGTGTGCCCCGAACACCTTGCGTGTTAGCGTATTGATCACCAAGTGCGGATTCGATTTCCATGGCGCCTATCTCAAAAACAGATTCCAGGCCATGTTCGCCATTTTTGCCATTGGCATCGGAAAAGTTTGATTCCAAATCGTACTGTCCTGATTGTATGACTTCTAACGCAAATTTTTCAGCATTAGCAAAATCTTTTTTAAAGAGGTACATTTTGGCCAACAGGGCTTTAGCAGCGCCTTGGGTTGCCCTACCCAGATCGTTTGCTCCGTAACTACCTTTTGTAGGAAGGTTTTCTGATGCAAAAACCAAATCTTCTTCAATCAGGAGGTACACCTCATCAACTGTTGCACGTGGAATTTTTAATTCAGGATCTGTTGATTTTACAATTGGAACGCCTCCCCATGCTCTCACCAGATCAAAATAATAAAGTCCCCGCAAAAATCGGGCTTCAGCGATGTAGCGTGTTTGCTGCTGTTCGTCCATATTGATTTCGGGAACTTTTTCAATAACAACATTGGCACGCTTGATCCCCTGATAGAGTGCTGCCCACCAACGATCAAGTCCGTCCTGTGTTGTATTGATTGTGAAGGTGTTATATGGCCCAACTGTATTTAAAGCATCGTTGGGATTGCTGCCTTTACGGGCATCATCCGACATGATATCCAGAATCGGGAATCCACCTGAGTGATAATGCCAGTTTCTTAAGGTGGTGTAAACGGCATTAGTAGCTAAAAGAGCATCTGAGGAAGTGGTGGGGAAAACTTCCTGTGTAAGATCTCCCTGTGGGTTTACTTCCAGGAATTTTTCGCAGGAACTTAAACCTAACAGTGTGATGATCAGTATGGTTATTAATGTATTACTTTTCATGAGTCAGATCTTTTAGAATGAAACGTTAATTCCGAAAGCATAAACTGCCGAAATGGGATAAATTCCGTTGTCGATGTTGTTGGATAACACATCGTAACTGCCAATTTCGGGCGAATAACCAGTGTATTTTGTGAGTGTAAACACATTGGTGGCTTTCAAATAAACCCTGATATTTGAGATGCTCAACCGCTGTGATATCCTTTCCGGAAGAGTGTATCCCAAAATTACATTACGAAGACGGATGAATGAACCATCGAGAATGAATTTATCGGACGGGGTATAATTATAACCTCCGAAAGAGGGGCGGGGTTCTTCATTGCTGGTTCCAGGACCAGTCCAGCGATCCCAAACCCGGGCTTCAAAATTGTAGGGATCAGGACGTACAACATCTTTTCCATTGAAGATTTTGTTTCCGGTTTGTCCTTGAATATCAATGGCGAAATCAAAGTTTTTATAGCCCAGATTCACATTCAGGCCAAAGATAAAATCCGGTACTGGTGATCCGATGTAGGTACGGTCATCACCATCAAGGCGGCCATCTTCATTTACATCAACAAAACGTAAATCGCCAATTCCGGCTTGCGACATATGAGGGTAGGCATTAAGTTCATCTTGCGACTGGAAGATGCCGTCAGTCACATAACCATAAAAGGCTCCAACTGGCTTGCCAACTCTGGTTAATGTAACCGGAATACCATTTCCGAGATAACCACTCACCAGCACCGAATCCACCCCGCTATTACCTCCGATGTTAAGCACTTCGTTGTGGATGGTTGTTCCTAAAAGTCCAATACTATAGTTAAAATCTCCAACTTTTTCGCGCCATTGAAGGTTGAACTCAAAACCCCGGTTCAAAACAGCAGCAGCGTTGTACCTCACCCTGGCACCTTGTCCGTTGCCAAGATGCCCTGGCGTGGATAATTCAACCAGGATATCATCTGTTTGCCTGTTATAATAATCAAATTCGCCGGTAAGACGGTTGTTGAAAAAACCGATTTCAAGACCGATATCTGTTTGGGTGGTTGTTTCCCATTTCAAATCAGGATTACCTGTTTTGATGTATGTTGCAGCCGGAAATGGAGCATCAGGATTACTAAAAATTGCAAAAAGGTCAGATTGTACAAGAGCAAAGCGATCGTGATAGAGCATTTTGTCGTTTCCAATCTTTCCCCAACTGGCACGCACTTTTAGGTTAGTCAGCTGTCCGATACCCTTCATGAAATCTTCATTAATCAAATTCCATCCCAGTGCAAATGAGGGGAAGTTGGCATAGCGATTCTCGGAGCTGAATTTGGATGATCCGTCACGCCTGAAGGTAATGGTTGCAATATATCTGTTGTCGTAGGTATAATTTACACGGAACAGATACGAGATCATATTGTAATATTGATTGAAATCAACACCATTAAAAATGCTTTGCAACATATTTATATTATTGCTTTCGTCGATGATATAGGGGGGCTCTATATACCAGAAATCTTCACCATCACGAATCAGATTTTGCCCGGCCAGGCTCAGAGATTCTGATCTGATTTTTTGCATGGTATAGCCTCCCACTGCGTTGATAGTATGCTCGTTAAATTGTTTGTCGTAAGTAAGCGTGTTTTCCCACAGCCAGCTGAAATTATCACTTGAACTCTTTGCCAAATCACTGAAAAGGTTTTGCTGTTGCGATGCCGTGCCGTCTGGATTATGAATGGTATAAGCTGGTGTGAAACGTTTGGATTTGTTGAAGGAGGCATCAATGCCATAACTTGAGCGGAACAAAAAATCTTTGGCGATTGTTGCTTCGGCAAACAGGTTACCTACACCACGCACACCTGAGCGATAATCGTTGGAGTAAGCCAGATCAGCCAGCGGATTGCCAACATTGTAAACTACACCAAAACTTCCATCTTCGTAATAGGGTTCCAAAACGGGTTGTGCCCTGTAAACCTGATAGGTTACGTTTGGTGCGTTACGCTGTTTGAAAGGTGTTATTGTAAAATTATTACCAATTTTTACGCGATCATTCACCATATAGGAATTATTGAGTTTGATGCTCAAACGCTGATAAAAGCTTTGTGGAATAATCCCATCCTGGTTATAAGCTCCCAGGCCAATATAAAAATTTGTTTTTTCTGTTGCACCTGAGATGGAAAGCTGGATGTTTTGCATAGGTGCAGTGCGAAAAACGAGATCCTGCCAATCGGTATTTGGCACAGCATCAACATTGTTGAATGAGCCCGGCCTGATTTCGTTCGAAATGATGGCAAATTGCCTGCCATCCAACAGGTCAATTTTTTTTGCGAGTTGCTGGATGCCATATTCAGCACTAAAATTGAATTGGGTTTTTGTTTGTTTTAGATCGGCTGTTTTCGTTTGAACCAAAATAACACCATTTGCACCTCTTGAGCCGTAAATTGCGGTTGCAGAAGCATCTTTTAGTACTTCCATTGAAAGGATATCTGCCGAGTTTAAGAAAGAAATATCATCCAGAATCATGCCGTCAACCACATAAATAGGTGAGGAGTTATTGATGGTGCCAACTCCACGAACCCGAACGGTAACGCCCGATCCCGGAGCTCCTGAGTTGCTGCTGACCTGTACCCCGGTTACTTTTCCCTGCAGGGATTGTTCAGGGTTGATACTTGTTATTTTACTTATTTCATCTGATTTGAGTGAACTTACTGCACCTGTGAGGTCGCTTTTTCTTACTGTTCCATAACCGATAACCACGATTTCGTCCAATAATTCACTGATAACCTGAAGTTCAACATTGACGATTGTATTTGTTCCAACATTTACTTCAGTCATTTTATAACCAGTGTATGAAAACTGAAGAAAGTTTTCACCAGCTTGAAGTTCAATTGAATAATTTCCGTCAATATCGGTGATAACACCTTTATTAGTTCCTTTAACTATAATATTTACCCCCGGAAGTGTTTCTTTGGTATCACTTCCTGTAACCACACCAGTCACGATAGTTTGTGCCAACAGACTTGTTCCTGCCGCCAACATCAGCATGACTGTGAGGATAGGTTTGAATAAGCATAGAGTTTTCTTCATAAGTAAAAGATTATTGGTTAACCAGGGTTATTTTATTTCATCAAGCCATCCACCTCGAAAACCTGCCTTTTGGAGGCCTTTGATGATATATGGATTTTTCTTTAAAATGTTCCAGATCAATTCACTTTGATGGTTTTCCAGTTGAAGTAACAGGGCGCCTTGATCAATTCCGATATAATCAGGTGCAAACCAGCCTGTATCGCTAACACTCATATTGAAAGCATCGGCAAAACCATATTCGCGATAGATTTTTGAATCAAAACGTTCATACATTTCAAACAGTGCTTCAGTTGTTTCTTCCGGAGCGAAAGGAATTGAACCGCCAGCTGCAGTGGGCGCAATCGTGCCATCATCCTGAAGGTAATCAGCGGCTGCTCCTCTGGCATTATAGGCTTTAAAATCAATATTTTCAGAATTCCATTTCTGCCAACCCAGTCCGGGTCCGTCACTGGCAGTGAGTCCCCAGATGTTTTCGCCGTAGTCCTTAAATTTCAATGGATTATGTATGCAATAAGCGCGATTACTTAAGGTAGCTCGACAGCTGTTTTCGAAGTAATCAATTTCTTTATTGCGCATATATTCATCCTGAATACCTCTAAAATCAATGAAAGCATGTGAATACTGATGGCCAAAAAGCGGTCCGAAATTCAAGTGTTCATATCCTTCAAATTCTTTCCATAAATATGTTGATGTCCAAACTTCCCACGAATTTTCAGAAATCGGATAAGTAGGCGATCCCATTGCCATGATGAGTAATATCATCGCTTCGTTATAGCCTTCCCATTGTGCTTCAAGAAAGCCGGACTCTGGTTTCCAACCCATACTCATGGTTGGTTTCCCATCCATCATCCAATTCCAGTTTACCCTTCGGTACAGCTCATCCGAAAGAATTCTGATTTGGGTTTCGGTGGTGTCATTTTCATCGAAATAGCTCATCGCTGTCAGGATGCCAGCCATTAAAAGTCCGGTATCTATCGATGATAACTCAACGTCTTTATAGCGTGTTCCTGATTCGTAGTTCAAAAAATGATAGTAAAAACCCTGATATCCGCTATAATCTTCTTTTGCTGTGCCCTGAGGAGAATTTATAAGCCATTTTAGTGTGTTAAGCACTCTCATTGCTGCAATGTCTCTGCCGATATAACCATTTTCGACACCTATTATATAGGCAGGTAGTGCAAAACCAGTAGCTGCAATACTGGTAAATTGTTTGGTGGGATACCGATCGTCAGATTGCCAGGTAGTAGTATCAACTATCTGCCAGAAATAGTTGAAAGTACGTATTTTGAGATCTGCCAGGAAAGTTTCTTTTGATAAGCTTTTTTTTGCTGTATCAGTATCATGCTTTAAGTGGGAAGGATTTAATGGGTAAAAACCAGAAACTACAATCAAAAGGGCAAGTAGTATAGATTTTACAACCAGAAGTCTTGTGATTGATTTTGGTTTATGAAATGAGTTCGATTTTTGCATGAGTACTTTTGTCTTGGCAATTAAATATCTGTTAAAGATACAACCAGCCGCAATCGATTGCGAGAAATTTACATCAACTTGACTACTTCCAGGAAAAGTACTATGATCTGAACACTACTTCATAACCTCATCAATGATATTATAATAATTCGTAAGCGATTATAAAACAGTATATTATATATGCTTTATTTCTTAAAGAAATTTTAAAATTACGCTAATCGAATGTTATCTATTTTTTGTCTGACTAAAGGTAAACATGTTTTTTTGGAGTGGAATTTTACCTTAAAAGTTTTAATGATAATCTCCTTATTTGGCTAAATCCATCAAAAACTGACAATAAATTCAGACAAACCCTGATCGGTTGTCAAGCCTAATCGTTTTCGAATGCGATAGCGCTTTTCTTCCACGCCGCGAACAGAAATGTTGAGTAATGGGGCAATCTCTTTGCTCGAAAGATTTAACCTTAAATAGGCACATAATCTGAGATCGCTTGAGGTGAGATCCGGATAATTGGTTTTGAGGCGTTTGAAGAAGTTTTCGTGTGCCTGATCAAATAGATGTTCAAACATTTCCCAGTCTTTTTCACTGTCTAATCCTTTTTCAATTTGCTGCATAAGCGATACATAGGACTTTTTCGGCAAGCGATAACCAAGCTCATTTTTTAAACCTTCCAGCTCCTCTTTGATGCCTATCAACAATTCGTTTTTTTGGATCATCGACATGGTGTTTTTGGCCAGTTCCATGTTTTTATTCGAAATTTCGAATTGAAGTTTTTCATTCGTCAGTTTTATCATCTCAGCTTCGGCATGTTCCTTTTCCCGGATGAGTTTTTGGCGTTCTTCCATTAATTGTTTTTCCTGAAGTTTCCATTTTCGTCTGCGATAGTTTATTCGGATCAGCCATAACAAACTGATCAGTATTAATATATCCACACTGATGGCGAAAGTAGATAGAAACCAGGGGCGTTTTATTTCAAATTTTACATTTGCTGAGGGTGTGATTATACCTTTGGCACTCATTGTTCTCACTTCGAAATGATATTCACCTGCAGGAAGCCTCGAATACCTTACCTTATCCTGGTCGGTCCATTTACACCAGTCGCTTTCGAAGCCTGATAATCGGAATTGAAAATATTTTTTACGACCAACCGGGTCTGAATTTGTGAATTTTGTCTCAAAGGTATTAAAGGTGCTTTTAATGTTAATTGATTTGTTGGTTATGGGATAGGCAATGGATTTGTTCGAAAAATTTGTGAAACTGACGGCTTGTATGATCGGTGCATCCTGATTCTCATTAAGTCTGTTTAGCCTGTTGATATTCAGTATTGAAAATCCATCCTCGAGGCAAAAAACATGCAAACTGTCATTGATTACAATGATACGTTCGTAATTTTCAATGAGATTTAAATCATACAGGTCGGGTAAAATTCTGTAAAGCAGTTTTGCATTTCCAAATCTTATTTCAAAAAGGCCAATTTCAGAATCTTTGATCAGCCAATATTTGTTTTGACCGGCATTTAGAATGGTGTTTGCCTGGGCAAAACTCCCAAGTTGCTCGTTGAGATCATTATAAGGTACAATTTTTTCGTTTGTGGCATCCCACTGAAAAATAGAATCTCCCGAAGGAACTAAAATTCTGTTATCAACTGTGAATAGCTTGTTTGAGATAAAATTCAAACCATCAGCCAGAGTTAACTGTTTGTAGTTCAATACACTGTCAAAAGCATTGTTGGGTCTCAATTTGTAAATTCCTTTGATGGTATGCCCTAAAATCAATTGCCCTAAATGATCCACTGACAAAAATCGATGAGGTGCATTTACTCCTTTTAATACATTACGTTTGGCCCAGAAGCCTTTGGATTTATCAAATACAACAATTTCATTATAAGTGCTTTGCAGCATGATGTCGCGAAATTGCAGGTTAGGCTCGAGGTTGTATCCGCCATTTATGTCGCTTACCTTTATAATCTGATTTTCTTCTATCATGAAAGTGCCATCGTTCAATCCGCAATAAAGTTGACCTTCAATAACTCGGATAAACCATACCTGCCCCTGGCTGTTATTGACAAATTTAGCTTGGTCAAATGTTCCGGATTTATTCAACTGAAAAGTGTATATACCTTGATTAGTGCCAATATACAATTGATTTTTGTATAAAGCAGCAGCGTAAACAGATCCAATATCAATGTCGGGAGCGAGGTAGTTTTCGAAAGGTGAGCCGAACCAAATAAAATCAATGCCTTTGTCGAGCCCAACCCAAAGATTATCATCCTGGTCACTTGCTAGCGAAAGAATGGTATTGTTTTGCAAAACATTTGGTCCGTTCAAATGGTTCTCAATTGTTCCATCTTTTCTTAATACGAAGAGCCCCTGAGCGATTGTTCCAAAAATAAGCCGATTGCCTATGCTCATTCCGTTATTTAGGGTGCCTGTTTTAAGTAGTTCATTGGCTTCACTTTGAAAAGGTTTAATCGAACTGTCATCGAAAACAAACAAGCCCATCGAACTGGTTCCAAATAAAATTTCCCGGGGGGATAGCCAAACAGCAGTCTTCACCTCAGTGGCACTGAGAATATCGCTGTTTTTCAACGGAACAAACTCATCCCGAATTAATTCAAAAAGCATCCCGCCAATTTGTTGTACAAAAAGTCGTTCGCCACAATCCAATAAAAATAGAATTGAGCCTGGAGTTTCAAGTTGAATAAGCTCATCAGTTTCAGGATTTAAACAAAACAGACTTCCAAAACTCTGAAAATAGAGTTTATTCTCATGTAGTTTGATTTTCCAAAATTCCTGATTACTGATTACTTCAGGGTCAATATTCTGGCTTAAACTATGGTAGATAAGATTCTCTTGCCCCTCTTGTTTCCAATAACCAAACTCTTCAAAACTGCCGGTATATATACGACCTTCATGTGAGAACACAGAACGAAGTATCATTTTTGTGGGAATCTCATAAAGCTTAGATTCAGTGCCTTTCAGCACCAACAAACCTTTGTTGTTGGCCATATAGACAATACCATTATCATCAAGGCTAATATCCCAGTTTTGGTTTCCGGCCTGATACTTTTCCGGCTTGAAATGGTTTACTTTGTAATAACTCTGAGCAATGGAACAGTTTGTAAATAAAGTGGTTATAATCAATATTAAACAAAACAAGGCTTGGCCAATCTCCCAATTCAAGTTGCAAAACTGTTTTGAAAATCTAAAAAAGCAA
This sequence comes from Bacteroidales bacterium, assembly GCA_028704385.1. GTDB lineage: Bacteria > Bacteroidota > Bacteroidia > Bacteroidales > F082 > UBA5536. Next base: position 124,380 of record JAQVLA010000002.1, read on the forward strand.
GATCTAATTATTTTATATATCCTCATTTTCATCAGAAAAAGTGATAATTAGTCAGTTTAATTTGATAGTTTTTTCAAGTTGTAAATTTAATTAATTCGGGCTAAACTATTACAAATGTTTAAGATTAATGTAACTTGCAGCCGCTAAAACATTTTTCAAATTTTTAATTTTTACTTAATTTTTATGACAACAACCAATGATTATTTTGCCCACGAAACAGCTGTGATCGATGAGGGCTGCGAGATTGGAAAAGGAACAAAAATCTGGCATTTTACGCATATTATGTCAGGCTGCAAGATTGGCGAGAACTGTAATTTCGGACAAAATGTAGTGGTGTCGCCCGGAGTTGTGCTGGGTCGCAACGTAAAAGTTCAAAATAATGTTTCAATTTACACAGGTGTGATTTGCGAGGACGATGTTTTTTTGGGGCCTTCGATGGTTTTCACCAACGTAATTAATCCCCGAAGTGCTGTGAACCGCAAGGCTGAATATGCCAGAACCCTTGTTGGCCGCGGTGCTTCAATAGGAGCGAATGCGACAATAGTTTGCGGTAACGATATTGGCGAATTTGCTTTTATTGGTGCAGGAGCTGTTGTAACTAAAACCATACCCGCATATGCCTTGGTAGTTGGCAATCCGGCTCGCCACGTCGGTTGGATGAGTGAGTTTGGCCACCGCCTAAGGTTCGACGAAAACGGTCTGGCCACCTGTCCTGAAAGTGGAGAACAATACCAGCTGGCAAACGGAATCGTTCGTAAAATTTCTGAATAATACTATACAAGTAATATGATGAAGATATTAGTAACCGGAGGAACGGGATATATCGGTTCTCATACGGTAGTTGAATTACAAAAGGAAGGCTTTGAGGTTGTGATAGTGGATAACCTTTCAAATTCGCAGGAGTGGATTGTTGATGCCATTACCGAGATATCTGGCAAAAGGCCTCATTTTGAGCAGTTTGATCTTTCTGATAAGCAAAAAACAACTGAGTTTTTTAAACGTCATTATGATATAAAAGGTGTCATCCATTTTGCAGCTTATAAAGCTGTGGGCGAATCAGTTGAAAAACCTTTGATGTATTATCGGAATAATTTGGTTTCACTCATGAATATTCTTGAAAGCATGATGGCTAATGGTGTTCCAAACCTTGTTTTCTCTTCTTCCTGCACGGTTTATGGTCAGCCTGATGAACTGCCTGTATCAGAAAAAGCACCAATAAAAAAGGCAGAATCACCTTATGGCAATACCAAGCAAATTTCTGAAGAGATCATTCAGGATACCATTAAATCCAGCAAGCTAAATGCGATTGCTTTACGATATTTCAATCCGATTGGTGCGCATGAATCAGCCAAAATCGGTGAGCTTCCGCTTGGCGTACCAAATAATTTAGTTCCTTTTATTACCCAAACCGCAATAGGTATTCGTGAAAAGCTTTCGGTATTTGGTGACGATTATAACACCCCAGATGGAACAGCAATACGCGATTATATTCATGTAGTTGATCTGGCTCTGGCTCACGTAGTTGCAGTAAAACGCATGATTGAAAAACAAATGAAAAGCGATTTTGAGATTTTTAATCTTGGAACCGGCAACGGCTATTCTGTTTTGGATGTGATCAAGTCGTTCGAAAAAGTTAGTGGCCTGAAGCTGAACTATAAAATCGTTGATCGTCGCCCGGGCGATGTGGAACAGGTTTGGGCAAATCCTAATTGGTCGAATGAAGAATTGGGATGGAAAGCTCAAAGAAATCTCGATGAAATGACCGCTTCAGCCTGGAAATGGGAACAATATTATCGTAATAAAAAGAAAACCAATTAAATATGAAAAAGATTTTAATAACCGGAGGTGCCGGATTTATCGGCTCTCATGTGGTGAGGCTTTTTGTAAATAATTATCCCAACTATCAGATTTACAACCTCGATAAGTTAACTTACGCCGGAAATTTGGCTAATTTGAAAGATGTCGAAGATAAGCCAAATTATCATTTCATCAAGGCAGATATCGTTGATGGAGAGCAAATGCAGGCACTTTTTGAAGATCATCAGTTCGATAGCGTGATCCATTTGGCTGCCGAATCACATGTAGATCGCTCTATCGCTAATCCGATGGAGTTTATTATGGCCAATATTGTGGGCACTGTAAACCTGCTCAATGCCGCACGCCATCAGTGGCAGGGCGATTTTGAAGGCAAACGCTTTTATCATATTTCAACTGACGAGGTTTATGGCTCGCTTGGGCATACAGGATTTTTTTATGAAACTACACCTTATGATCCGCATAGCCCGTATTCGGCCTCGAAAGCAAGCAGCGATCACCTGGTGAGGGCTTATCATGACACGTATAACCTGCCAATCGTGATTTCAAATTGCTCCAATAATTATGGCCCAAATCAGTTTCCGGAAAAGCTTATTCCGCTGATAATTAATAATATAAGAAATGAAAAGCCATTGCCTGTTTATGGCAAAGGCCTCAATGTTCGCGATTGGCTTTATGTGGTCGATCATGCCCGTGCCATTGACGTGATTTTCCATCAGGGAGGCGATGGCGAAACCTACAATATTGGCGGACACAACGAATGGAAAAATATTGACATTGTTAAGCTTGTTTGCGAGATTATGGACGGGAAGCTTGGCAGAGCTGATGGAACTTCCGAGAAGCTGATCACTTTTGTAAAAGACCGTGCCGGTCACGACCTGCGCTATGCCATTGATGCTACAAAATTGCAGAACGAGCTGGGCTGGATGCCTTCGCTTCAGTTTGAAGAGGGAATCAGAAAAACCATCGATTGGTACCTCGAAAATCAAAGCTGGCTCGATGAAGTAACATCGGGTAATTACCTGAAATATTACGAAGAACAATATCAGAAACGTTAATCGAAAGACTCAAAATAGAAGCCTCTGATTTTTTTGGAGGCTTTTTTTTTATGAGAAATTGAATTATTCGGGAATCTAATCCCGAAAAACCATAATAATTCGGGCTTCTATTCCTGAAATATTATAATAATTCGGGATTTGAGGTGTAATTTAAACAGTTTTCAGAAAAGAGTCTTGTATTTGCACAAGGTCGTATAAGTCTGTTTCCCTTCAAATATTTACCTTTGCCAATTAAAAATCAGAGCCATTTTGAAAACACCTACAATCAGTATTGTCATTCCGGCTTATAATGAGGAAGAAGGAATCTGGCACGGTCTCGAACGGATTACCGAAATGCAATACCACAATCGCTATGAAGTAATTTATGTTGATGATGGATCATCTGATCATACTTTTGATATCATCTCGGATTATCCTGTTAAATGCGTTCGGCACAATGTCAATAAAGGTTACGGTGCCGCGCTGAAAACGGGGATTCGAAAAGCCACAGGAGATAAAATTGTTATTCTGGACAGCGACGGACAACACGACCCAAAATATATTGAAACACTCATCGAAATGCTTGATGATCATGATATGGTGATTGGCGAGCGTACCGATGATTCATTCCAAGTGAAGCGCAGACAAAGCGGAAAAAAGTTTATTCGCATGATTGGAGAGTTTTTGGTTGAACAAAAACTGCCGGATTATAATTCCGGTTTTCGGGGTTTCGATCGGAAATTGATCACCGAAATGCTTCACATCATGCCCAACGGATTTTCCTTTTCCACAACTTCAACCCTTGCTTTTCTGAAAGAAGGATATACGATTGGAACTTTTCCCATCGTGGTCGAAGAACGAATTGGCAGGCAAAGCAATGTGAAATTCATGAAAGATGGCTCAAAAACTATTTTGTTATTGCTTCGTATCATCATGTTGTTCAATCCGTTAAAGCTTTTTTTCCCGACAAGTATTTTTGTTTTTAGTCTGGGAATTTTATGGGGAATAGCGGGTTATTTTATTGCTGACAGATTCCCAAATAGTGCCACTTTGATTACGATGATGGGCGTATTTATCTTTTTCTCTGGACTACTGGCAGATCAGGTTGCGATGCTCAACCGAACAAAACGAAGCTGATGAGTCGGTACGAGCAGTCTGATCATAAAAACTGGTGGACCGATAAGGATGTGGAAGCACATTGGGATCGGGTTGCTTCTATTTATGTTACCGAGAATAACAAGGTAAAAAGTGCTCACGACCAGCGTTTTATTGAAAGTATGCAACATTTGCAGCTCAAAAATGCCAAAAAAGTACTGAATGTAACCAGTCGCGATGCCGAGGCCGATGATTTTATTCATCGAGAAAATCCTGAAATCGAGGTGATTAATGCTGAGATATCTTCCGGATTGATGGCTGAAGCAACCAAAATACGTCCTCAGATTATTCAGCAAAAAATTGAAACTTATAATCAATTACCTTTCGAAATAGGAACATTCGATCGGGTGTTGAGTCTCGAAACCCTCGAACATGCGGCTGATCCGCTGGCTTTTTTAAAGGAAATGCATCGCGTCAGCACGAAAGATGCCCGTTTGGTCTTGAGTTGTCCGCCAGCAACCAGCGAAATACCGTACCAAATATTTACAAAACTGTTTGGCGGACATGGCGAAGGACCTCACCGTTTTTTGCCTTCCAACGAAGTAAAAGTGATGATGCGGAAAGCGGGTTGGAAAGTGCTATTTCATAAAGGAACGGTTCTGATACCCGTTGGGCCGCAGCCTTTACAGCAGTTTGGCGAACGCATTATCAATGCTTTCCAGGGCAGTATATTTGCAGAATTAGGAATCCGTCAATTTTTTGTTTGTGAAAAGTATTGATCAGCTGCAATCGGTGATGCGGTCGCATTTGTGCAATCGTTGTGGAAGTTGTGTAGGGCTGTCCAGTGGTAAAATCATTATTCAGGATAAAACCGGTAAATACCAACCCAAAATTATTGCACCGATTGACGACACATTAGCCGATACACTTTGGGAAGCCTGCCCGGGAAAGTATTTCAGTTTTCCTGATTTTAGAAAGGGATTTTATCCTGATGCTGCTCATTTTCATACTTTTATAGGGCCTTACGAGCGAATTGGAATTGGTTATGCTGCCGATCCTACAATCCGTCACGAAGGAGCATCAGGCGGGATAATCTCTGCAATACTCATCTGGCTCTTGAAGCAGCAAAAAATAGATGGAGCAGTGGTTTTGGGAATGTCAGAAACAGAGCCCTGGTTAACTCAGGCATTTATTGCTACTACTCCTGAGGAGGTGCTTTTGGGCGCACAGAGTAAGTACATCATCAGTTCGACCAATGATATTTTGCCTGAGATAGAGGCTTTCGATGGCAAATTGGCTTATGTAGGACTACCCGGACAGATACAATCCATCCGGAAATTGCAACGGATGAAGCATCCTTCAGTGAAGAATATCAGTTATATTTTCGGACCTTTTTATGGAAATACCTTGCATTTTTCATCCGTTCACAGCTTTTTGAAAACGCATGGCGAAAAGGATTACCATAATATCACCAAACTTTATTTTCGCTATGGCGAATGGCCTGGAAATATGCGTGTTGAGTTGAAATCGGGAAGAGTAATTGAACTTAAGAAATTTCATGCCAATTACCTGATTCCTTTTCATATTTTACGTAATAGCCTCTATTGCACGGATTTAACGAATGAATTTACAGATATTTCGGGAGGTGATGCCTGGGCTCCGGTGTATGAAGAACGTGGCAAAGGTTTTTCAATGGTGATCAGCCGGAGTAAGAAGGGGGATGACTTGCTTAATGAAATGATTGATGCAGGTTGGCTCAGTTTTGATGAAATCAGTGAACAGGAAGCCATTACGATGCATTCGCATGGCTATGATTTCAAGAAACGTGGCGGGTTTATCCGTATTAAGTTCAGGAAATGGATAGGAAAAAGTATTCCGGATTTTGGTTATGAAGTGAAGGATTTCCCGCTTTCGCGGTATCTTATGGAATTGATAATCAGCAGTTTGTTTATTTTCATGAGCACAGGCTTTGCCCGCTGGCTTATTGAGCAGTTTTCGCCAAAATTTGTTGGTGGCATTTTTGAGAAAACACGTACCATCTGGAAGAAATCTACACATAAAATCAAACGAAAAGACCTATAGATGAGTAAGCAAACAAGAAGTTTATTGATCAAGCTGGCCGGTTCTGCACTTATCCTTTTTGTGCTTTTTAGTTTGATTGATATCGATCCTAAGGAATTCACTGCAATCCTACAGGAATTAAATATTTCTTATTACCTCATTTCGTTGTTTGGAGTAGTTATAGTGCTTGCTATTAAGAGTTTGCGCTGGCAACAAATTATTAAAAACGAAGGATTTTACTATTCGCCTCAAAAGGCATTTGGAGCTTATATGGCATCTTTTACGATAGGTGTAATCACACCCGGAAGAATTGGCGAAATAGCCCGTTTGTATTACCTGAGGCAGGATTGTGAAATTGATTTTCTTACTTCTTTCAGAACTATCATAATTGATCGGATTTTTGATTTGGGTGTGCTGGTAATGCTGGCAATTGCAGGTTTATTTTACTATACCGGCTTACTTGAAAACAATATTTATCTGGCTGTTATTGTTGGCATTGCGATTTTTTTTATTGGTTTGGTTCTCTCCACTTTAGTGATTCAATTTTTAAAGAAAAGTACAAAACTGAACAAAAATCAATTTCTTAACTTTATTGATCTGAGCCTGAAACAATCGATTGACTTAAAATCTGTTAAGCTTTGGGGTATCACACTTTTAGCTTATCTGGCTTTTTATGGTGCTTTGGCTTTGATTTTCCTTGCCGTAGGCATTCAACTCAAAATCGTTGATATTGCGCTCATTTTTAGTGTTGTAAGCTTGGCAACGCTATTGCCAATTTCCTGGGCCGGATTTGGAACCCGGGAAGTTAGCCTTGTTTACTTGCTTTCTTTTTATCAGGTGCCAGCCGAAACAGCTATAACTTTTTCTTTATTGCAATTTGGCGCTTTTTTCCTTTTTGGAGGAATTATCGGGTTGGTATTCTGGTTGTTGATGCCTATCTCTTTGGAGAAGATAAAAACTGATAGCCAATCGCTAAAGCAAATGATCAGTCGAAAGAAAAAGTCTGATACACCTCTTGAAAATAAAAGTTAAAATTTCTACCAGTTTAGTTTAGCTACAGTCTCCTCAATTTTGGTGATAGTTGCTTCAGTTGGTAAAATTGCATCAGGTTTTAGATAATGCAATTGATGTGTAGCTTTGAAAAGTGCTTCTCCGCCTCCCGTGATATTGAGCATAATCAAGGCATCTTTTTCCATCAGGCCTTGTTGAACGGCTTTAATCAATGAAGCGGTTGCAATAGCAGCAGCCGGATGCAGGTCAACACCTTCGGTTTTTTGAAACAAAGTATCAGCATCTTTTGCTTGCTGATTGGTGGCAGAAAGCACCATACCACCTGCATCTGATAAGGCATCGAAAAGCCCACCCTTGATGGGATAGGGTGGTTTACGGTTCGAAAGCACTTTAGCATCAATTTCATCCACATGTCCACGGGCTTCCTGATCATCATAAGGCAGCATCTCGCGCGAGCGGGCTTCCCATGCTTTTTTTATTGGTACAAAAGGATGATTTTGAGAAACCATCAATTTCATTTTATGCGAACCAAACCGCCCGTCTTCAATAAATCTTAAGTTAGCCTCCCATGCTGCAATGGCACCCGTTCCGCTTCCGATCGCCTGAAAATAATAATCCGGAATGCGACCAATAAAAGTAGTTGCTGATAACATGGTTGTACCCATACCATCGCGTCGGGCAACATTTTTTGCGCCTCCTTCTGCATAAAAACCTTCTAAACCAATGATTTGATTGGAAAGGTGTATGGCATCAAAATAATCGCTTCCCTTTTTGGTGGCAAGTAATTTTACGCAGGGATTCAATGGTTTTTCAAACCAAAGTGCATCCAGATTGGCTTCCGGAACACACAGTAAAAGAGGGATTTGATTATCGGAACAAACCTGTGCAAATGCTCTGGCTGTATTTCCTGCAGAAGCTACTACCAAAACCTTTGCTTTCATTTCGTCTGTGATCCTCCCACCAACAGCATAGGCTTCGGTTTCCTTGAATGAACAGCTTGGCATAAGGGCTCCTTTCTCAGGCCAGTAACCACAAAAAGAGATGTAAAGGTTTTCGAGTGACAGTGCTTTGGCCAGTCCGGTGCTTTTGTAGGTAACAGGTGCCGTAGATCCTCGTAGTATGCGATTTACAGGCAACCAGTCGGCAAAGGTGTATAGGCCATATGCATCGCCCCTCGGCTGGATTTGTTTGGTCGCATAAACGGCTCTGATCAGGCTTGGCTGTTCACCATCCGGTGGATCAAGCAACCAGCCAGTGTCGTCAAAAATCTTTCCTGATGCAATTGATTGAAGTTTATAAGAAGTGGGCGTAAAATTAATTTCCATTGATTAGTGGTGTCAAATTGAAAATGAACGGCAAAGGTACAAAAAGAGAATAATTCTAAGTGCTTTACTTCTGAATTAGCGGGTCGTCCGGTATTTGTTTCATATCCTTTAATAAGAATACAAAGTATCGTTTGGCAGGTATTCCCCGACGACTTATCGTAATAGTATCAGCTGGAACAATTTGTTTAAAGTATTCAGAATAAATGCTATCGGGTGATTGATAATCACGGCTGTTTGTGATATACCAATAATCTGCCCCAATTTGAAAGTTTCCACGTTCACGATTGATCCACATATATTTATGTAGATTTTCCGGCTTCCCTAACCCAAAAACTTCCATCCGCAATGGACGAGCGATATAGTAATCTATATGTGCCAGCGGAAACCAGTGATCTCCAATTATTCCAGCTTGTTTTGGCATTTCACCTGAATTTACATGCTTTTCAACAAGCTCGCCGAAATGATTGTCCATTCCCCGCCAGCCAAACATATCAAGCGTAACATCATTTTTGCCCAGCTGATGAAAGTACTGCTGGTCTTTTACAGGAATTATTGCATACTTTATTTGCAAAGTTCCTAAAAGAATTACAATGAAAAGTAACAGCATGGCCATTTTGACAATAGCTGGAATTCGGAAATTGATAGTTTTTTTTCGTTCATCCAGCCATGCGGCAGCAAAAAAGATCAAACTGACATAGGCCGGACTCGTCCAGTGCGGGAGCGTTGATCTGAATAAAGCAAAAAATAAAAAGACTAAAATCAAAGGGAGCGAGATGAAGAGCAATAAGTTGTATTCCGCAATTCGAAAACTGAATTTTCCTTTAGCAAGACCGATCAGCCCAATAACAGTGAGTACCACATTTATGGGATTATTATAGAGTAGTTGTCCGGCTATTTCCGTAAAAAATAAATCAAGACGTAGCGGACTATTCACTAAACTGATTCGCTCGCTTTGAAAGCTGAAACTAATAAAACCATTTTGTTGATTCCAGATAAATACGGGTATTAGTAGTAGCAATGAAATCAATAAGGATACATATAAGCTCCATGATTTGAGGAAATTACGTTTATAGAACAGGACGTACATCCCAACTCCGAACCATAAAAATATGGAAGTGTATTTGGAGAGCATGGCCAGGCCCGTAAAGAATCCGGCTAATAACATTTGGCGATTTTGATCGGAGGTGTTCGTACTCGAGAATGCTTTGATGAACTGCAATATGGCCAAGAGCCAAAAAAAGTTTTGAGGAGTATCGGGAAGGATAAAAATTCCCGTTATTACAAAGGCGTAAACGGAAGCATTGTATAAAAGCGCAGCATAAAATCCTGTTCTTGAGTTTTTTAACATTCTTCCAATCTCAAAAATCAAAAGGGTATTAACCGTCATCAGAAGTACGGAACTAAAACGTAAACACAATTCGCTGTCGAACAATAGGTTAAGGCTGAAAAACTGGATCATCCAGCCGACCATTGGCGGATGATCAAAATGACTCCAATCTGGGAACAGGGCATAAGTCCAATAATACACTTCGTCGTTCCCAAGCTCGATCCAGGCTGCCAGCAATGCACGAATTGCAAAACTCACAAAAAGTAACCATAAAAGTGGTTTTGGAAGCGAATTTATCCAGTTCATCAATGCATAGATTTTTTTGATTTTGATCGGCGTCTGATAACAATCAAAAATAATAGGGCTAGCAGTAAGATGTTACCTGATCTGATTAACCAGGTGCCTTTTAAATCAGGTTTGGAAAGGCTTTGGCGTTTCAGATCGTTTTGATCCTTATGTCGGGTAATGGGATTCAAATACATCACAGATCCATCATCGAAATAAATCTCTGTTCTCACATAAGTGTCAGACTCTTTTATTATATAAGTTCCTGATTCGGTATTTGAAATGTTATGCAACTTCAGGCCGTTTTGTCCAATAAAACTCAGGCTATCAGCTTGTTTGCTAACGACAACAATGAGTGTATCCAAATTTAATTTGGCTGAAACCAAATAAGGAATATGTTTTGATCTCTCAAATTTTTCCAGCATGGGTTCATCACCTATTCTGAAAAAATCCATTCCATAAGCTTTCCCTTCATCCAGTGATTGAACGATCTCTGCCCGATTTTGATTGTTGGCAAAAATCATCGTAAAACGACGGCCTACTTCGTTGCTGTTCGACACATCATGGGCATCATCATTTGCGAGCATATAGATGCGATGTCCATGCGAAAGAGCTGTGTCCCAGTGTGGGACGGATAAACGGATATTGTTCAACACTTCCATCAATTGGTATCCGCTTAAATACTTCATATCATGATAAGTATAGCCATTTCGTAACACCGGATGTGCCAGGGCAATGAGTTCGCAATCCTCTTGTAATTTATTTATAATGTGCTGTTTATGCCGAAGTGACTGATAAAATGGATAATCAAGCCAAAGCACCCTTGAAGCACCGATACAAACCTGATGGGTTTTTCTGATTCCGTAACCATGCTCATAAGTTGGGATATAGGCCTGACTTTCTTCCTGATAGCGATTGATTTTCTGATAATCAGAAGTTGCTACATGATCGAATCCAAGTCCTTTGTAAATACTATCAATCAGTTCATTAGAATTTAATCTGCCATCCGTGATTCCGCCCCAGGCCTTTGATTGTACCTGAAAATTATATTTGTATAAATTTAAGGAATCAATGTTTTGATAGGGATTGTAAAGTATGGATCCACTGAATGGTTTCGGCTCTTCGAATTGGTAGGAAGGAGCCAGCAGGTAAAAAGATAAAACCACAAGCAAAATTGTAATTACGAAGAGAAGCAATAGTTTTCCGATTGTTTTGAGAAACTTAAATCCCTGCATAAAAAAATATTTGCTGCAAAAATAGACATTCTCCACGCATTTACGGATTTTGAATGTTATTGTTGATTTTCTATCAGTTGGAAAAAATTTGCATATGAAAATATTAGTCTCTAATTTTGTCCTATTCCAAAAATTAGACCAACCGGAATGAACCTAATTTATGGAAGTTAAGCAAAAGACTACAAGAAAAAAGTTCATATGGACGCTTTTAAGATATTCATAGTTGAAGATGATGTATTTTATGGAGAAATGCTAAGACATTATTTGGCACTAAACCCTGATAATGAAGTACATCTGTTTAAAACTGGTGAGGAGTGCCTGAAAAACCTCTATCGTGCCCCGGCAATGATTTCGCTTGATTATAGTCTTCCGGATATGTCGGGTTTGGATGTAATGCGACAGATCAAGAAAGAACATTCTGATATTCCGGTTGTTATCGTATCAGGTCAGGAAGATATTTCCACTGCGGTGGCCTTACTTCGTGAAGGTGCTTACGATTATTTCGTGAAGGATGATGATGTAAAAGAACGTTTGTGGAATGTGTTGAAGAAGATTCGCGAAAATGTTCAGCTTCGTAGCGAAATAAGTTATCTGAAGGAAGAGATTGGACGTAAATATGAATTCAGAAATGTAATTAAAGGGAATAGTCCTACGATCAAACAGATTTTTGGCCTGATCGAAAAATCTATTAAAACCAATATCTCGGTCTCCATTACCGGCGAAACAGGAACGGGTAAGGAGTTGGTAGCCAAGGCGATACACTATAATTCGAAAAGGGCGAAAAAACCTTTTGTCGCCATCAATGTTTCTGCCGTTCCCCGAGACCTGATTGAAAGCGAGATGTTTGGTCACGAAAAGGGTGCATTCACCGGAGCTGTTACACGGAAAATAGGGAAGTTTGAACAGGCTTCAGGAGGTACTATCTTTTTGGACGAGATTGGTGAGATGGATCTGAATATGCAGGCAAAACTACTGCGTGTAATTCAGGAACGCGAGCTAACCCGCGTTGGTGGTAACGAGTTGATAAATATTGATGTACGACTTATTGTGGCCACCAATCGCAACCTGGCTGATGAAGTGCAGAAAGGAAATTTCAGAGAGGATCTTTATTACCGTTTGTTGGGATTGCCAATTGAATTGCCACCATTGCGCTATAGGGGAAATGACATTATTTTACTTGCAAAATATTTTGTGGATGAGTTTTGTAAGGAAAACAAGATGAAAAAGCTTAGCATTACCGAATCGGCTCAACAAAAGCTGATGGGTTATCATTTTCCGGGCAATGTGCGCGAACTTCGTGCAATCATTGAGCTGGCTGCCGTACTCACCGATACCGAACAGATCGACGAAAGTCATATCAGTTTTAATTCGGCCGATGCTGCTGGTAACCTGCTGATGGAGGAAAGTTCGCTGGCCGAATATACCCGCAAAATTATCAGCTATTACCTTCAGAAATACAATAATAATGTACTGCTGGTGGCGAAAAAACTGGAGATAGGTAAGTCAACAATTTATCGGATGATCAAAGAAAAACAGATTTAACAAATGTCGCAATCAAATCATTCCAATTATTGCCTGGATAAACTTATTGGATTTGTTGGTGACGATCCGGAAGCAATTAAAAACATGGTTAATCTGTTTTTGAATACAACCCCATCCTTATTGAATGCCATCATTTTAAGTTTTAAAGAAGGTAGCTCGGAAACCCTCGCAAAATCAGCACACACGCTAAAACCCACCCTGGATGTTTTTGGCATTCGCGATACCTATGATCTGATCAGAAATATTGAACAAAAAGCCAAGCGATCGGAACTTGATGAAACCATGGATAAGCAAATTAAACAACTTACCACGACCCTGGAACTTGTTTTTCAGGAATTAAAAATTGATTTCCAATTGTCTTGAGCAGTTGGGATTGCCGATTTTCACTCCGCATTCATCTGATCAAAAGAAGGCATTAAAGGTCTTTTTTAAGAACAATTAACCTGTTTTTTGGTTATATGTATGGGTTTGCAAATTGATACAATTCGCTAAAGAATTACTAACTTTGCAGCCTTATTTAAAAATGATCTAAATAAGTAAAAATGAGTGATCAAACAAACAATAATATCCTCGACGAAGTAACCAAAGGAGAATATAAATTCGGATTCTATACAGATATCGAGAACGATTTGGCTCCAAGAGGTTTAACAGAAGATACAATCCGTTTTATTTCTGCCAAAAAGGAGGAGCCTGAGTGGATGCTCGATTTCAGATTGAAAGCCTTTCGCCACTGGCAATCGCTGGAAGAACCCGAATGGGCTCATTTGCATCATCCGCCCATCGATTTTCAGGATATCATTTATTTTGCAGCGCCCAAAAAGAAACCACAGCTGAATAGCCTGGATGAAGTGGATCCTGAATTATTGGAAACCTTTGATAAGCTCGGTATTTCGCTCGACGAACAAAAGCGCCTGGCAGGTGTGGCTGTGGATGCGGTGATCGATAGTGTTTCTGTGAAAACTACGTTTCAGGATACGCTGGCAAAACATGGAATCATTTTTTGCTCGTTTAGCGAAGCTGTGAAAAATCATCCCGAACTGGTTAAAAAGTATATGGGTACGGTTGTTCCTTACACCGATAACTATTACGCTGCGCTCAACTCAGCGGTTTTTAGTGATGGTTCATTTTGTTTTATTCCGAAAGGAGTGCGTTCTCCACTCGAACTCTCTACTTATTTTCGTATCAATGCGGCTAATACCGGTCAGTTTGAGCGTACGTTGATCGTTGCCGAAGAAGGTGGTTATGTGAGTTATATGGAAGGTTGCACAGCACCCATGCGCGACGAAAACCAGTTGCATGCAGCTATCGTTGAGATCATTGCGATGGACGATGCTGAAGTGAAGTATTCAACCGTACAAAACTGGTATCCAGGCGATAAAGAAGGTAAAGGTGGTGTGTACAATTTCGTTACCAAACGAGGATTGTGCAAAGGACATCGCTCCAAAATTTCCTGGACGCAGGTAGAAACCGGTTCGTCCATCACCTGGAAATATCCTAGCTGTGTGCTGATGGGCGACAATTCAATCGGTGAGTTTTATTCGGTGGCAGTAACCAATAACTTTCAGCAGGCCGATACCGGAACAAAAATGATTCATCTGGGCAAAAACACCAGAAGCACAATCATCTCCAAAGGGATTTCAGCCGGAAAGAGCAACAACAGCTATCGCGGATTGGTAAAGATTATGCCCGGAGCAATTAATTCGAGAAATTTCTCACAATGCGATTCCTTGCTTTTAGGCGATAAATGTGGCGCCCATACTTTCCCTTATATTGACACACGCAATCAGTCGAGTATTGTTGAGCACGAAGCCACAACTTCAAAAATATCTGAAGATCAGTTGTTTTATTGTAACCAACGTGGAATTGATACAGAGAAAGCCATTGGTTTGATCGTAAACGGTTATGCCAAAGAGGTATTGAATAAGCTTCCGATGGAGTTTGCTGTTGAAGCACAAAAACTGCTTTCTATCACACTTGAAGGCAGTGTGGGTTAGTCAAAAATTTTAAGATCGAAATAAATACTTTTAAAAATGTTACTCAATATAAAGAATCTTACAGTTGCCATCGAAGGCAAGGAAATTATTAAAGGCCTTAACCTTCAAGTAAATAAAGGAGAGGTTCATGCCATAATGGGACCGAATGGAACCGGAAAAAGTACCCTGGCAGCTGCTATCACCGGACGCGAAGGCTATGAAGTGACTGAAGGCGAGATCTGGTATAAGGATCAGAATATTGTTGAGCTTGAACCCGATGAACGTGCTAATCTTGGTATTTTCCTGAGTTTTCAATACCCGGTCGAAATTCCTGGTGTGAGCATGACAAATTTTATGCGTACAGCTATCAATGCACAGCGCGAATACAATGGCTTGCCGCCAATGCCAGCCGGTGAGTTTTTAAAGCTGATGGAAGAAAAGAAAAAGTTGGTTGATATTCATTCCAAACTGACGAACCGTTCTGTAAATGAAGGTTTTTCGGGCGGAGAAAAGAAAAAGAATGAGATTTTCCAAATGGCATTACTCCAACCCACGCTGGCAATACTTGATGAAACCGACTCGGGTCTTGATATTGATGCGCTGCGTACAGTTGCTAAAGGGGTGAACGAATTACGCTCCAACGAAAATGCCTTCGTGGTGATCACACACTATCAGCGCCTGCTCGAATACATCGTCCCGGATTTTGTACACGTGATGTACGATGGGAAAATTGTGAAATCAGGAAGCAAAAACCTTGCACTCGAATTGGAAGACAAAGGCTATGAATGGCTCAAAGAGCAAAGCCTGGTCTAATAATTAAAAAGAAGAATGATGGAAAAAGATACACTTCAGCAAGCTTTGCCTCTGGATCAGATGCTGATCGAACAGTACCGGAAAAACAAGGAGCTGATCACAGCCAATGATATTCAATATGTGAGTAAGTTGCGCGAAGAAGCGTTTCAGACTTTCATGGAATCAGGTTTTCCGCATAGTGGTATGGAGCAGTGGAGGCATACCGATGTGGATGTGCTTACGGAAGATGCTTACCTGAACGAAATGGAGGTGCCCGACACCAAAAAAGATATTGAGGAATTATTTCGCTGCGATATTCATAATTTTGACACCGAGACGGTTTCGATGCTGAATGGCTGGTATATTGATAAAGAAAGCCCTCTTAAAACGCTGCCCGAGGGTATTATTGTCGGGAGCATTAGGCAAGCAATGAAAGCCTATCCACAGATTTTTGAAAAGTATTATGGTACGATCGTCCCAAAAAATGCCAATGGCTTTGTTCAAATTAACACTGCTATGATGCAGGATGGCGTTTTTATCTGGGTACCGGATGGCGTGAAATCAGCGAAAACCTTACAAATCATCAAGATCATCAATAAAGAGGAACAGCTTTTCGTGCAAAGTCGCAACCTCATTGTGTTAGGTAAAAACAGTGAACTTAGCCTGATGCATTGTGACGATAGCGTGAATCAGCAGTCGAGTCTCGTGAATACGGTTACTGAAATTTTTGTGGATGAAAATGCCAATCTTGAGTTGTACAAACTTCAAAATTTGAACGACCAGTCGGGACTGATCAATAGCACTTTTGTGCAGCAAATGGCCAATAGTAATATTAAAACCAATACGCTTACATTCAATTGCGGTCTGATTCGTAATAATATCCATGTGAAGCTCGACGGTCAGGGTTCTCATGCGGATGTGCTGGGTTTATATCTGATGGACAAACAGCAGCATATTGACAATCAGATCCGTATTGATCACAATGTGGCGCATTGTACCAGTAACGAGCTCTTTAAAGGAATTCTGGATGAAGATGCTTCTGCTGTTTTCAATGGCTATATTCATGTGGCACGCGATGCGCAGAAAACGAATGCCTACCAGAACAATAACAATATTTTGTTGACACCGACAGCAACAATAAATACTATGCCATTTCTGGAGATTTATGCTGATGATGTAAAGTGCAGCCATGGTGCCACCGTTGGGCAGCTGGATCAGGAGGCTATGTTTTATATTCGGTCGCGTGGTATCAGCGCTGCTAATGCCCGTCTTCTGCTGATGTATGCCTTTGCAGCTGATATCATCAACGAAATTTCAATTGAAGCTTTGCGTCAACGCATTGATGATATGGTTAAAAAACGCCTGCGCGGAGAGTTATCTGTTTGTGATAAGTGTGTTTTGCACTGTGGCGCGCCCGAAAAGGAATATCACTTTGATATTGATTTAAGCAAAATCTGATGAATGGATTCACTGCCAGCGAGTTAAATGAATTACGAAATCAGTTTCCTGCCTTGCACCAAAGCATTTATGGCAAACCTTTGATTTATCTCGACAATGCAGCGACAACTCAAAAACCTCAACTTGTAATTGACAGAATTACAAAATATTACACCTTCGAGAACTGTAACATTCATCGTGGAGTGCATTACCTGAGTCAGGAAGCTACTGCCGCGTATGAAGACGTAAGGGCAAAGGTGGCAGGTTTTATTCATGCGGCTAAATCAGAGGAAGTCATTTTTACACGTGGAACCACCGAGTCTATCAATTTAATTGCTTCAAGTTTCGGAAAACTACTGTTTGAAACAGGTGATTCGGTTTTGATTACCGGGATGGAGCATCACTCAAATCTTGTCCCCTGGCAGCAACTGTGCAAAAACCATAATGGAGAATTGTTGGTTGCTGAGTTGGATGAGAGGGGTGAGGTTTCTATGGAACAATATGGGAAATTGCTGGAACAAAAACCGAAACTTGTTGCGATCACACATATTTCTAACGCCCTAGGAACAGTTAATCCGATTAAAGAAATGATTGCGATGGCACATGCCAATGACATCCCTGTGTTGATTGATGGCGCACAATCGGTTGCCCATATGCGGATTGATGTGCAAGAATTGGATTGTGATTTCTTTGTTTTTTCGGGGCATAAAATGTATGGGCCAATGGGAGTTGGCGTGCTATATGGCAAACAGAAATGGCTCGAACAGATGCCGCCCTGGCAATTTGGGGGCGAAATGGTTGATCAGGTCAGTCTACATGAAACTACTTTCAATCAGCTTCCTTTCAAATTTGAAGCTGGAACGCCCAATGTGGCAGGCGTTTTGGGATTGGGCGCTGCAATTGATTTCTTGCAGCAGACTGATTTGGAAAAGATTGGATTGCATGAGATGATCATTCTGAACTATGCACTGGAAAAATTAAAGTCGATCCCTGGGATCCGTATTATTGGCAATGCTGCAGAACGTGCTGGCGTTATTTCTTTCGTGGTTGAAGGTACACATCCATCAGACATAGGAACCTTATTGGATAAAATGGGGGTGGCTGTGCGAACCGGACATCACTGTGCCCAACCGGTTATGACACATTTTAATGTGCCGGGAACTGTGCGGGCTTCATTTGCAGCCTATAACTCTTTAGCCGAAGCAGATATTTTTGTTGAGGCTGTTCAAAAGGCAGTTAATATGCTTTGTTAAGTAGGATTGTATATAGCAAATATGCCTTTTTGCCGTTAAATTTGCATCTTTGCAAAAAGAAAAAGCATGACAATTCAGGAAATACAAGAACAAATTGTGAGCGAGTTTTCAGTTTTTGATGACTGGCTGGACAAATACAATTACCTTATCGAGATGGGTAAGGAAGTTCCACGCATTGATGAACGCTTTAAAACGAATAATCATTTGATCAGTGGATGTCAGTCGCGCGTTTGGCTTCATGCGGAAAACCGGGAGAGTAAAATTTATTTCACCGCCGATTCGGATGCTGTGATCACCAAAGGGATAGTAAACCTCCTGATAAGGGTTTTTTCCGGTCAAAGTCCGGAAGCGATTTTGGATGCTGATACAAATTTTATTGAACAGATTGGCCTGAAGGAACATCTTTCTCCAACAAGATCCAATGGCCTGGTTTCGATGGTAAAACAGATGAAATTGTATGCTCAGGTTTACAAACTGAAACAAGACAACTAAATTTTTGGTTATGACTAAGGATGAAAAAAATCGAATCGAACGAGATATTATAACTGTTTTACGCACTGTTTACGACCCTGAGATTCCAGTTAATATATATGAGCTTGGACTGATTTATGAGATAAGTATCAGCGAACATGCTGAGGTAAAGGTGCTTATGACACTTACCACGCCCAACTGTCCGGTTGCAGAGAGCCTTCCACTTGAAGTTGAACAAAAAGTTGGAGACGTCAAAGGAGTTACAAAAAGTACGGTTGAACTTACTTTCGAACCGCCCTGGGATCAGGAAATGCTTTCGGACGAAGCCAAGCTGGAGTTGGGGTTTCTGTAGGGGAAAGCGTAAGCTCTTTTTGGGCTGGATCAGCTCATTTTTAATACTATTTCAGGTAGGTGTTTTGAGGTAAGTAGGGCTTGCTGAGAAACTCGAAATTGACAATTCCGGTCAATGTTATCTCCGAATTGCCGGGCTGCATCTACGGAATATTGATATACTCTTTTTTATGAATATTAATGTCATTTAGCGGGGCTGTGGCTCATGTCAGGGTGCGTAGCTCCGTTAATATTTATTAGAAATCTTTTACAATTAAGTATTGAGGTGCAGAGCACCGGTAATATCTGTCAAGGATTTCTATTGCCGCCATGCAAATACCTTACAAAAACCTGCGATGATAATTCAATTAAGTATCACAAAACCAATCTGGTAAAAGTTTTTAAGGAGAAACTAATTATACTAAATCGACTTTTACTCCTTATACTCTAAATAATTTTTCACAAAATACACCCAATCATCAAGTCTGTCGAATAATTGCAATGTTGGTTCAAAAGGAATATAGATGTCTGGCGCAATTCCGATATTGTCAATCGGATTTTCAGGCAATCTGCGCGAACGTGTTGCTGGCAACCATAAACTATACTCACCTGAAGGCAATTCTTTTGGTGTAATGTTAGAATAATCAAGAACCCCTGCCGTATTTTCAGTGCCAAACAATATAACTTTTGAACTATTTTTTGCTGTAAGAATAAATTGTTCTGCAGATGAGGCATTTCGTCCATTTATTATTACCCCTACTTGTTTTGGATATTTATAAATTGTATCTCTTATTACCATGTCATTTCCTTTGTGATAAGGATGTATCACAAAACCACCAATGTTTTCTTTCATCTTTTCAACCAGTGCTTTGGATTCCTCTTCATAGCCATCTTTAATCAATCCGTTTTTGATTGCATCTTCCCAATCTTCGATAATTCCTTTCGTAGCGTACCATTCAACGCCTTTGCTCTCATAAGGATTAGTATAAATTAGTTCTGCTAATTTTTGGTAATAATTATCCTGACCACCACCATTATTTCTAATGTCAATTATTAAATTTGGTCGTATCATAATTTCATTCCAATATTTTTCCACAAAATCATTTGCAAGATCCGAATAGAAAGAAGGAATTCTTAAATAAAAGGTACTATCAGTCAGGCTCATAGCAATCGGATAGGTATTCAAGCCATTTGGATATTTGGGAATATAGGAGGTTAAAAACGCCATATCTGCTTTTTTATCTGATGTTTGTCTGATAAATCTCGTGTCGTCGTGAATTTCGAAAACAGATTTATTCAATAATAGGGATGCTTTTTCATGCTGTGGTCTATATTGAAGGTAGTCCCGATATGTTATTAACTCGAACTCATTATTCCCTTTATCAATTGCTTCAAATATTATTTGGTTTTGTTCATAACCGGAATATTTAATTGCAACACCTAAATATTTATCATCTTGTTTTTCAACTACAAAAGTGCCCCAGTATCCAACCCAAACACCTTCAAGTGTATTTGAGTTAATCAACAATGATTCGAAGTCAGTAGTTGTATATTTTCTTTCATGTGATACATTTCCTCCATTCTTTGAGTAATCTCGGTTATAGGATACTCTAAGATGATGATCTTTAAACCAGGCAGTATAATCATTTAAAAATATGAAGCATGAATCAGGGTAGCGTGTGATTTTATTTCTAATTTTAATTTCAAAGCCTTTCAAATCCGCTATATTCTCTTGATTTACTTTATCTGAATATCCCGGATAATCATTTTTTATTCTGTTGACAATGTAATCGAAATCCGCCAGGCATTCATTTTCTTGTGCATGGGAATAGGCAAATACTGAGAATAAAAAGAAAGTTACAATTAATTGTTTCATGGTTTTGTGTTTATTTTCATGGAACAGAATGGTTTATATGTTCATTCTCCCAAAACTACAGTAGAATAGTATACTCAATTATTGTCTTTCAGTACAAGCTCTCAGTTTGGTTTATTCATCCTTGCAGAGTAACTATTAGTCATATCCCTAAGATGGTTTTAGTTAATCATTACCAAAAATAGTGAAATTCTAACAATGCCTGTAATTTTCTGATTGTATTTCCTAAGCCTCAAATAAGCTTCTTTTCTTACCTTCGCCATTCAAATGATACCCATGTATGGCTTTGCAGTTGCTTTCAAAAATAAATGATCCCGCTGAGCTCCGAAAACTTCAACCGGACTTATTTCCTGATCTGGCAGAAGAACTCAGGTCTTTTATTCTCGATGTTACTGCCGTAAATCCCGGCCATCTGGGTGCTTCGCTTGGCGTTGTTGAACTTACGATTGCATTACACTATTTGTTTGATACCCCAAATGACCGATTGATCTGGGATGTTGGTCATCAGGCTTATGCACATAAAATTTTAACTGGTCGCAAACATTTATTTCAAAGCCTGCGAAAACTGGATGGCATCAGTGGATTTCCTTCCCGATCGGAAAGTGACTATGATGCATTTGGAACAGGACATGCCTCTACGGCTTTGTCGGCTGCTGTGGGCATGGCGGTTGCAGCTGATTTACAAGGAAATCACTCCCGAAATCATATCGCTGTAATCGGTGACGGTGCCATTACCGGCGGCATGTTTTTCGAAGCTTTAAATCAGGCCGGTGCAGCTGATTTAAACTTGATTATTATCTTGAACGACAATGGAATAGCCATTGATAAAAGTGCTGGTGCTTTAAAAGATTACTTAATTCGACAAGCCGAAAAACAAAGTAGTCAGGCATTTTCGAATCCCTTGTTCGAAGCTTTTGGGATTGCCTGCAATGGTTCTGTTGACGGACATAATTTTGCAGAATTGCTTCCTGCATTGGAAGCTGTAAAGGCCATGAAAGGTGTGCGTTTGCTGCATGTGATTACAACCAAGGGCAAAGGTTTTGAGCGTGCCGAAAAAGATCAGGTGCGCTATCATGCGCCTGGCACTTTCGACAGGCTGACCGGTGAACTGCCCAAGGCAAAACCAGTCGAAAATCGTATTCCGCTTTATCAGGAAGTTTTTGGTGAAACCCTGCTGGAGCTTGCAAAAGAATATCCTGCTCTGGTTGGTGTTACACCGGCTATGCCAACAGGTAGCCATTTATTGCCCCTGCTCGAAACCTTTCCGGAGCGTTGTTTTGATGTGGGAATAGCAGAACAACATGCCCTTACTTTTTCGGCCGGACTTGCAGCCGAAGGAATGATGCCTTTTTGCGTGATTTATTCTACCTTTTTGCAAAGAGCATACGATCAGCTGATTCATGATATCGCTTTACAAAATTTGTCTGTAGTGATTTGCGTTGATCGCGCCGGCCTGGTAGGGGAGGATGGAGCAACGCATCATGGCGTTTTTGATTTGGCCTACCTGCGCTGTATTCCCAATCTGGTGATTGCTGCTCCCATGGATGAAAAGGAATTGCGTCATTTGATGTTCACTGCTGCCAATGATCGTAAAAGCCCCTTTGTGATCAGATATCCGCGCGGAAAAGCCACAGCGTTGGATTGGAAAGTGGAACCGGAAATTTTACCAATTGGTAAAGGCAGAAAACTGACTTCTGGAAATCGAGTTGCTGTTTTGAGTATTGGCCATCCTGGGAATTTTGTAAAAGAGGCTCTGGAAAAACTGGCAGCGGAAAATATTGTTGTCAGTCATTATGATTTATGTTTTCTCAAACCTTTGGATGAAATCCTGCTGAAGGACGCATTTGAACATCACGAGCAAATCATCACCGTTGAAGATGGCGTAACAAATGGCGGAATGGGAAGTGCCGTAATGGAATGGGCGCATGAGAATGGCTTTGGCAATCCTGTTGTAAGACTGGGTGTGCCCGACACTTTTATTTCACATGGCCGGCCAGAAGAATTGCAATATATTTGCGGGTTTGATATTAAAGGCATTACTAGCATGATAAAAGTTTTATTTTAATAGAAAAGTTTTTTTGTTAATTTGAGATTTTTCTTACTTTTGTTCTAACCAATTCATTTAATACGCTAACCAATTTTATGAAATGCGATGACCAATTCTCCTACACACACACACACACACAGCGGAATTTGAAAGTGCGTGTGGTGATTTTCAACTAATAAAACTCATTGATCTATTATTAGCTGTTGATAATAAGTTTATTTTTAAATTGGGGAAAAATAAGTTCGACTGAGTTTTGCTGTCGGTTTATACTGACAACTACTTATTTTGGAATTTGTTTTTTATTTATCCAATTTTAAAAAATAGAGTTATGAAAAATATATTTGAAATTAGTTTAATAAAGATTTTGACTGTTTTGTTTTTGTTAATATTTGTTGCTTGTGAAAAGGAAGTGACAGATGTTCCAAGTGAAACAAATGACATTGAAAACATCCTGATAAATAAATCAATAGGATGGGAAGTTACATTTTCTGCTGGTCATGATTGGCCGCTATGCGCACCAGGTTGTTTTCCAAGTGCAGGTCCTCCTTTTTGGATTCACATACCTTGTTGGGGAAGTGGTACTAACTGCACTCACACTATTGGATTTTCGATTTTTAAAAGCAGTAATTTGTTTAGCATTGAGAACTTAGATAAACCCTATGATGTAGAGGTCGTTTTAAAGAATGAAATCATTGATTCTGGTTTTCCTTTCCCTTCTCGTTCAGTTTCATATCTTGTGAATGATGATACTTTTTGGCTAAATATTCCTGAACAAAATATAATTACCATTAATTCGGGTAAGAATACATTTGTTTTGAAAGGAATATATTTGTCACGGACAAAGGCTTACTCAAATAAATAGTTAAACACAAATGAGGCTGCTAAAAAATGTTCAAGACATTGTTTTGTTATTTAGCAAACAGTTAAATAAGCTATCATAAAGGACAATTTCCAGTTTATTTCTGGCAGCCTCATTTGAATGGTAATTTTATTAATGAAAAAAGTAGAAAAACTTCTTATCTTATTCATTGCTGTAGTAGGTTATTTCTTTTTGGTTTTCATTCAGTTAGGGCTTGTTGATGAGCTTCTGAAAAGTTTACATTTAAGAATAATCATTGTTATCAATAAAGTTGTTTTTTTGATAGTTTCCTGGTTCTATATTAAAGCTATTCTTAACAAATTAAATCTAGATGATTCTAAGTTTAAACCCAATATAAAATTTAGTGATATTTATTACTTTCTTTTTGGAGGTGCTATCCCACTAGTTTTTTCAGCAGCTTCATTATTTATTGCATCAATTATATTTAAAGATTTTGATTACCAGTTAATAATTAGTACTTTAACAATTAAACACTTTTTTGAAGCTTTAGTAACAGCTTTCAATGAAGAATTGTTGTTCAGGGCATTGATTTTCTATTCATTATATAGAATAACTGGAAAATTGTTTTTTTCAGCTTTTCTATCATCAATATTTTTCGTTTTTATGCATTTTGAAATGATAGAGGAGGATATTGCTTATTTATACATTTCAAATGTTTTAATTGGCAGTCTATTGTTGAGCTATATATACTTTTTAACTAAAAGTATTTGGTCATCAATTGGTTTGCATGCTTTAAATAATACAATTGAGAATGTGTTTGATTTTACTTATGAAGATAATTTCAATAAAGTACTTTATTTATCCGCTTATACGATATTATTAATTTTAATATTTTTATTGTTTGTTTACATTCAAAGAAAAAAATGTTGCCGCCTATTTGAGTAAGCCAACCAAGCTCTTACTTTCAGTATCGATTATATTCGTTTACCTAATTTTCTCATTTTTCTATTCTCCAAATGAGTTTTCTTTTGTTGTGCGATCCGGCTTTAAGTTTTTATTGGTTTTTATAGGTTTCATTATCCTGGGATTGCACAAGAAAAGCCAGTTTTCTTTTTTTAATGGTTTACTATTATTTTTACTTTTTGTAAGTTTGATCGGCATTGTAGCCGAAGAATTACTACTTAAAAATGTCGACCTTTCCTGGTTTGCTTATGCAGCCTATGGGTTATTTACAATTTCAACAGGTTTTTTTGAGGAGTTTTTGTTTAGATTTTTGATTTTTTTTGGATTATTACGTTGGTTTGCTTCTTACAGCTTGCGCCACGTGCTAGTGGCAATGCTCATTACTTCATTTGTTTTTGGGCTTATGCACCTGCTTAATCTCAGGCATCCATACTATAAGTTTCAAGGAGTATTAAATCAGATTATTTTAGCTTTTGGGCTGGGTATGTTGTTTCAAGCTGTTTTAATTAGATACAGAAGCATGTTAGTAATTATTCTACTGCATGCTGCAGTTAATTTCTTTGGAATGTATAATACTTATTTTGGTTCCACTGACAAAATGGTTTCGGGTATCGATGTTCATAACAGGTATAGCTTGAGTTTTTCAGATTTTGTAGGTGTTGCGGTGATAACTATTGTGCTGTTGTTGCCGCTAGGTATGCTGTTTTCCCGGTAAAGCAGAACTATCAAGATTGGCTCAAGAATTTTCTAAACTAGTTGAAAGTGTTGAATCAACAGGAAAATCAATATCTTTACGGCTTATATCATTGCATTGAAGACTTTTAGCTATATCTGTTTGTTGATCTTCTTTTTCAGTTTGTCTTGTGCTGTCTTTGCAGGCGGACGATTTACTGAAAACAATTTTCATGTTACTCTCCCAAATGTTTTAGTTTCAGACGTCAACCAAAAAATTGAAATCAGGACGGTTGGGGAGCTATTCGGAAAGCTGGAAGGCCAAACAGTAAAGGCAGTTTTTAATGATGAAATACGGGAGTTGAGCTTTGAGAAAAACCTGGCTGTCATCAAACACAACTTTCCGGATGAGGAGTTGCTAACACTAACAATCGATGGTTTTCATTGGCAACAAGACGTTACACCAATTCCGCTGTGGATGTCGGTACTGCCTCCTTTGATTGCCATTTTGATGGCACTTTTACTCAAAGAGGTTTTTGTTGCCTTGTTTTTGGGAATCCTGAGCGGAACTACAATCATGTTTTATTACCAGGGTTCGGGTTTTTTTGTGGCTGTTTTCAAGGGCTTACTGGCAATTATTGACACTTACGTTATGCAGTCACTGCTCGATCCAGGCCATATGGCGATTATCATTTTCTCGATGGTGATTGGTGGCATGGTTCAATTGATAACACGCAATGGCGGAATGCTGGGCGTGGTGAACCGCCTATCGCACCTGGCAAAAGATGCCTCCTCCGGACAGCTGGTAACCTGGCTGTTGGGTATCGCTATATTTTTTGATGATTATGCCAATACATTGGTTGTTGGCAATACCATGCGTCCTGTGACTGATCGTTTACGCATTTCGCGCGAAAAACTGGCCTATATTGTTGATTCGACCGCTGCCCCTGTGGCGGCCATTGCTTTTGTGACCACCTGGATTGGTGCGGAACTGAGCTATATTCAGGACGGACTTAATACCATTGGTTTACAGGAATCAGCTTACAATGTTTTCTTTAACTCATTGGCATATAGTTACTATCCGATTTTAGCTCTGGTGTTTATTCTAATACTGGTCTGGCAAAAACGCGATTTTGGCCCCATGTTCAAAGCTGAGAAGAATGCCCGGATTAATCCTGATTTCCATCAGATACTTGCGGAAACAGAAACCCTAACTTATACTTTAACCGCTGAAACACCACAAAAACCAAGGGCGTTTAATGCTGTAATTCCGGTACTGATTATTGTTTTGGGAACAATAACAGGATTATTATACACAGGCTGGGATCAGACAGTTTGGACTGATGAGGCCATCAGTTTTACCCGAAAAATTTCGGCCATTATCGGCGGAGCAGATTCTTATGCTGCACTCTTGTGGTCATCGCTTTTGGCCATGCTGGTTGCCATTACGCTTACACTCACTCAAAAACTGCTGAGCCTCAAAGACACCATCGAGGGCCTGGTGGATGGTTTTAAAATGATGCTCACAGCAATTTTGATTTTAACACTGGCCTGGTCGGTTGCGCTGGTAACAGATCATATGCACACAGCCGATTTCATCTCGAAGGGTTTACTGGAACTGTCTTTTTCACCTTATCTGGTTCCGGCCTTCACATTTATTCTGGCGGCATTGGTGGCTTTTTCTACCGGCTCTTCCTGGGGAACAATGGCGATATTATATCCCTTAATCTTACCTACTTCATGGCTTTTGACACACCAAACCGGCATGACAGAAGCCGACAGCTTACTGATTTTTTATAATGTCGTTTCAGCTGTTTTGGCAGGATCTGTATTGGGTGATCACTGTTCGCCGATTTCTGATACAACAATCTTAAGCTCGCTGGCCAGTTCGTGTAATCACATCGGTCATGTACGAACGCAATTGCCTTATGCACTGACGATTGGCTTAGTTTCAATTGTTTTTGGAACCATTCCGGCGGCCTTTGGGGTTCCGGCTTACATCTTGTTTCCCGTCGGAATAATCATGCTTTATCTGATTATCCGAATTTTTGGTAATAAGGTTCCTTTGGCTATCGAAGGCTAAAATTACCAAGCCTGTAACAGTTGACTGAGTAAGGTGATAGTAAAAATTGTAATCATCAACCAACCTATAAGTCCCTCAAGAACTGTTAAATACATGGGTGCGCGACTTTCAGGTGTCTTGCCAAATCCCATGGCTAAAAACATGTTGAGACTAAGCATAAAACTGTTGATGAATTTGATAAGGAGCACAAATGCAAAATAGATAAACAAGCTGAAAGCTGTGGCCGTTCCTACTATCGTCTTGCGAGAACTGCTTAACTGATTCCATTGCCCATGCATCAATTCAATTTTTGAATACACAAACCAAATGAGCTGCTGCCTGGCGTTCCAGGTAAAATACAACGGAAATCCAAGCCCGCGCACCAAAAGAGGAATTTCAGAACGGTTTTTGAGATAATGGGTTTTGATGGTTTCAAACTGCTCTCTTTCTTCTACAATATCAGCGCTATACAACTCTTTCAGGCTTTTTTCGGTCATAAAATACTCCGAAAGCAGCATGTATTGCCTCACAAAGTAGTTGAAGTTTATACCATCCCAATCTGAATAACTGATCATATAAAAGAAGGCAAAAATCAAAATGGTATAAAGCGAAATCAGCAGCGATTTGGCCGGGTTTGTTGCATAATCAGAAAAAAATCGTAAAAAGCGGTTGAGGTGATAGCCAATATACAAGTTAAGCGATGGCTCGTTATCGTACTTAAATTTTTGATATCGTGTTTCAATGTCCTTAATTTCAATGTAGGAGGCGTTGATTGAGCTTCTGTCGCCACGAGCCTGATACATACCATTAATTTTGTTGTAGCAGCTCATCAACTCATTGTAATGCAAGGTGCTGGCCAAGTGTTGGTTGGTTTTTGCCTGAAAGATTTCAGGCCTGCCTTGTCCCTTTTCAAGCAACAGACTCAACTTTTCGCCTCCTAAATTATACCAGGGCAGATTGGTATTTTCGGCCGGGAAATCAAAGTTTTGAACAGCGACAAAGCCGCTTATTGACAAAGAATCTCCAAGTAAGGATTTTTCAATATTTAAATCCGTAAGGTTTAAGCCAAATCCTTTGATCCTGAACAAATTAAGCTTGCTAATCTCTGAAGCTGAAAAATCGATGCTGTAAATGAAATCTAAAGTTGTGTATTCAAACTTCAGTCCAGTGAGTTCAATCACTCCAAAGCTTTGATCCGACAAATCGAGCTGGGCATGTAGTTTTTCTTCATCCAAACTGCTTAATACCAAACTGTCGGCTTCGAAAAGACAGGCTTCCAGCTTCACAAAATCTGCATCCTGATTCAGATTCAGTTTGTTTCCGAAATGGGACCCGCTAAAATGCAGATTGCCGAGTGATTCATCACCATCAAATTCGAAAATTCCTGCAAATTTGCAATTCTCAATTCTGATGGGATAGCTGCCTTCGGTTGTGCAGTTTTCGAAAATCAGATCATTATTGCTGGTTAAATTGATAACATTCAGACGTAGGAAATTCCAGTCTTTGAAAACCAGTTTTTGTTTATGACCAAGATCGAACTGTACATTGTATAAATAAAGAGAAACTGGTTGATCTTGAGGCGATTCAATGACAAATTCTTTGTAGAACAACTTATCAACAAGATATTTTTCATCACCGGGTTGATGCGTAACAACCACATCCTGCACAAAAATATCGCTGTCCGTTTGATTAATGAGTGCAACTAATTGCTGAACAGAAATTTCAACGGTAGCAGTTTCAACAATTTCTTCTTCTTCTTCAAAATCCTGCGCTTTAGAATCTGTTGTTTGCAAACTAATAAGAAACAATAAAACCAATAATTTGAACAGCTTTTTTGTCATGTTCGGCGTTATTTTTTGAGTAGATCAGCTTTCAGATTGATTTTGATCTGACTGTGGTCGGTGTCGAAATCAAGAAGTAAATCACCTGTGTCTTTATAAAGTTTTACCTGATTAAGCGGATAGCTGAGTTGTCCGTTTGAAAGCTCAATACCGGAAAATATTTCAACACTGGCATTTCCACTTTTATAAGCCACAACTTTGATTCGGGCATTATCGCTGATTTTGATTTTATCAAAAACAAGCGCATCGCCATTATCAGTCCGGATACTGATTATTCCCCCTGCGTTTTTCATAAAACTCATGCTTCCAAAGCTCTTATAAAATCCAGGTGCAAACTGTGCAAAGGCAGGATTAAACCGGTCAAACACCTCCTGAACTTTTTGCCCTTTAAGCTCTACGGTGTTTATTTGCAATAATTTAGTTGCTGCAAACAAGCCTGCGATAGTTTTTTCATATGCTTCTTCTATCAGCACATCATTTTCAGATTTTAAACTTTCGGCAGGATCAAATCCGCTGCCCGAATCAAAACGATTTTCTGATTTCACATTCATACCCGAACTGGCAAAAAATGAACCGGTGAGGTAGAGATTTCCCTCGGGGCTTGATTGTAATCCGTAGTGCTCAAAGTTCTCGGATTCACTGTATAATCGGGCAGAAATTTTACTTCCTTTCGTATCGAAAGCAGCAGCAAACATAAAATTAGTGTTTTGATTCAGCTTATCGAGGCCGGCTTGTGTGGCCCATTTCATTGTGCCGTCTGTACTCATCCTCAGGATGTAGATGTCGGCTCCTGGTGTAGCCGAAAGACTTCCTTTTCCAAGTTTGAGCTCGTCTCTGAAAGTTCCGGCAACACTTAGTAAATTGCCAGTTTCCAGATGCAAATCGTAAGCCAGGTTATCATTCGTTCCTTCAAAATGCTTTATCCAGCGAAGCTGATGCTGTTTATCAAGTGAAATTATCAAACTGTTTTTGTACTTATCGCTTCCCTTGATTTTTTGTTCTCCCCATAAAAAATCAGAAACATAATAGCCACAGGCATAAGCATTTCCGTCCTCATCAAATACTAAATCATTAAGCCTGTCGGCCCTGTACAATCCTGCCTTAAGCAGGAGTTCGCGGATATGCATTTCCTGTTCCGATACTGCGTTAACCAAAACAAGATCTGGTGTTTGATTTTTCACCATCGGCATCACCAGGCCAATAGGTGCACCAATAAATGTTGGGTCAGCAACTACATAGCGGCAACCTTCGTGTTCAAATCCTGCGCCTTCAATTCCTTCGATGCAGACAGCGGTGGCCATATGTCCTTCAAATGCCAGTCCAACAACTTTGATATCGAGCAGGTTACGGGCCAGCCAGGCAAAAAGTACGGAGCGGTCTTCGCAATCGGAGGCCTGATAATGGAAAAGTTCATCCGGGAACAAAAACTTTTCCTTTCCAAACTGTTCCTGATCTGTTTGATATTCGAATGCATTTTGGACAAAACTCAACAACAGGGCGGCTGCATCCGTTTTTGACAAATGTGCCAGCTTAGTTTGTAAAGCCAGCAAAAGTGATTCTTTAGTTCGAAGATCTATCGCAGAGTTGAAATACACTGATGCATCCGTTAGCGGGAGCCTGGTGTAAAATTGCATCATGTTTTTGTTGTAAACAACCTCAAAGCTGTAGTTTTTGCCGGCATGATCGAACGAAACCTTCCTTATTCCCTCATCGAAAGGAAGGTTCAAAGGCCTTCGAATGGTGAGGTCGGGGATAATATCCGCTTCCGGAAACTGGCCTGCATAGGTTTTGATATTGTCAGGAGTACCCGCAGGAAGGTAATAGGGACGATTATCGATGAGTACAAAATTTTCTCCATATCTGGTTTGCAAAGCGGGCTGCAAAACAAAAAGCTGCTCATTATTAAAAGCAATTTTAGCCAGAAAACGCGACCGGGTAAGCAGAAACCATTCCAGCAGTGCCTGGTGATTTTTGTTCTTGGGTTGGATCGCCTGTGCTGTTGTGCTAACTAGTTGGGTATAAGCGAAATCATTCAGGTTAAGGTCGTTTTTAACCTCCTGTAGCTGACGGATCAGGTGATTATAATAGCTTTCACTTATGGTTGTCCACCATTCGCTAATGCCTTCAGCCGAAACTCCAGTAAGCGAAGTGTTTTGTAATCTTGGATCATAGTTCAGTTTGATGGGAGCACCGTAAAAATCAAAAGTCAGTGCACTTCCCATAAAATTTTCTGGTTCTGATTTTTGAATATTAGGAAGTCGGGTAGTGGGCTTATCTTGTGGCGGTTTTTGGGGTTGGATATTGGTTTGTTCCTGAACTTTTTCAGTAAACTTGGGTGGTCTTTCCGGTTTAGGACCAGGTTTTTTAGGTTTTCCGGTGGTAGCTTCGAATGAGCGAAAGGAAGCAGCCAGAAAATCTGCGAATTCTGCATCAATTTTGGCAACAAACTGATCGAATTGTTGTTGTGTTTCTTTCTCAAAATCAGTGTATTCCTTTTCAATTTGTTTTTGAAAATCTTCGAAAGTTTGTGCCTGAACTCGTACCTTGCTAAATAGCCCGACCAGTAAAACTGCGAAAAGCAATTTGAAGCCCTGTTTTTTCATGAACGATCGCTTTTTGGGTGGATGAAAAATAATATCAATCAACTAAAT
The DNA here is from genome assembly GCA_028704385.1 of Bacteroidales bacterium. Classification (GTDB taxonomy): domain Bacteria; phylum Bacteroidota; class Bacteroidia; order Bacteroidales; family F082; genus UBA5536. Next base: position 156,298 of record JAQVLA010000002.1, read on the forward strand.
CTTCACCACCTGATGCAGATTTAGTTGATAAAAGCTTAAGAAAAATGTCAGAATTCCAATACTTTAGAAATTTTCTGATCATCCATGCCTGAGATTTTTTTCAGATCTTCACGGATGATGTTTTTGGCCATCTTAAGTGCTTCTTCAGTTGAATAGGCTATCGTAACACGTACTTCTGTGTTTTTACCAACAGGCTTATACGCTTCAAAAGCTGTAAGCGTACGTCCCATATGCTGGTTCAGTTTCGATTTGAACTGGCCCATGGTCTGCGTAATCGAAGCTGCTTCATCTGAAGAAAGTTGCTGATTGCCAATGTTTGTAGTGACCAGGCCTGCAACTTCTGTTTCAATTTGACCTGCCAGATTGATCTTGGCAACTTCATAAGCCTGCAGTTTTGCAGCTGTTTGAGTTTCACCAACAGAACTGCCATCGGCCATGAAATACTTTTTTTGGCCTTTATCGTCAATTTCATAGGCCATCATCCACGATTTTTCGAGCTGCTTATCCATGGGAAGCTGGCCGGGATTAACTTTGTAGCCTTCTTTGCCCATGCGTTTGGCTTCTTTACGGGCATCTTTCAGTGCTTTGGATTTTACTTCTTTTTTAAGCTCTTTCGAACTCTGGGCGTGCAATGCCGAACCCGACATAACGATTGTAAATGCCAGAATTACCGACATCATCAGGTTGAGTTTTTTCATTTTTTTTGGTTTGTTAAAGTTATACATGTATGATATTAAGTTTCCTTAATTAACAACCAAAAGTAAGTAATCTGAATAGAGATTCAAAATTTGAATCTAACTTATTAATTTTTCTTCCGGAAAAATTTGTGATTATCACAGAACCCTTTAATTTTATACCTTGGTTTATTGATATGACTTCATTTGAAGATTTTTATATTTCATGTCCGTGTTGTAGTTCCTGGCTGATTGGCAAAAAAGCCAAAGCAGATTCAGTGAATCAGTCGGTATTATACTCTGACGGAATGATAATCAATGATTTGATCCCTGCCAATCCTCAACAAATCGTTCTGTGTCCTGCCTGTGGATTCTTGTTTTGGATGCAAAAGGACGCCTGTCACAATTCGATCCCTGAGTCAGACAAACTAACTGCTTATTCCTGGCCAAACTGGAGGTTTTTTGGTTGTAACCTACTGGATAATCATGGAAAAATTGCGCTGATAAATCATTATTGGAAAGCCATTGAATTGTTACAGCCTCTGAGTGTTCAGCAGGAAATAATCGTCCGGAAATCGTTGCTTTGGGCCTATAATGATTTGTATCGGGATGCAAACACCTGGAGGTTTGTTGATGTTGTTCGGGGCAAAATAAATTTTTTCTATTGGATTATTTCCCGAAAATTTAACCGAAAAGGCAGGGCATTATTTGAATCTGAAAGAAGACATTTCGAAGCTAATATTCATAGACTCATTGAATTACTTGAGCGAGATCCTAATTCTGAACCTGCCGTTATTGCCGAGCTTTATCGTGAGCTTGGAGAATTTGAAAAAGCAATGTTACATTTATCGAAAATCGTTCGTCGGACACATTATATTAATTTATTGAATACGCATATCCAGCTTAGAGATAAAAGTGTTTTTAAAGTTGCGGGATAGATAATTTTTTTTTAAGCTTATTTATATTCAGTATAAATAGTATTGAATTATTTTGGATTTTTAATTTATTATCAAAAAAGTATTTGATATGTTTTAATTTAGCCTGAGTTTGAATGAAATTTGAGGGTGATTTTCAGGGAAAAGGTCACAACACAGTATAAACCAAAGCCAAATTAATATGAATCAATTATTTATTGGGACCTCCAACCAGGAATCCATTTACTTGCGATTGAGGGCAATGCAACGTCATATCGCTTGTTTTGGAGCCTCAGGAAGTGGTAAGACTGTTGCCTGTAAGGTGTTGTCGGAAGAATTGGCTTTGCAGGGTATTCCAATGATTATCTTCGATCCGCAGGGTGATATAGCTTCGCTTATCAATCCTGAAACGGATGATGAATTACTGGCATCCAAAGGTTTAAATCCTGACATCAGGAAACTACTAACTGATAAAACCGAGGTTTTGATTTGGACACCAGGCAGTTCCAAGGGACTTCCACTGTCAATTAATCCACTTCAGTTTGAACAGGTTCATGGGATGGATGCCGAAGATCGTCTGCGATTTTTTTCAGCTACAGCCAAAAACGTGATCGAACTTATTGGTTATGATGCAGATAACGATGATGGTAAATCGGCTGAATCGGTTTTGAGTACCGTTTTTGACTATTGTTTTCAAAAGAAAGTTCACCTCAGTAGTTTTGAAGGGTTGATAGATCTTTTAACTGATTTGCCAGAGTCAGTAAGTGAGATAGTTAACAAGATCAGTAGCTCGAAGGATATGCAGGAACTGGTAAAAAAGTTGCGTTTTTTAACAATCGGTTCCCGCAAGCTGATATTTGAGACTGGATATCCTGCCACAATTGAGGCTCTGCTGGGTCTGGGTGAGCATAATACAGGAAAAACCCGCCTTTCGGTGATTTATCTCAATACCCTGGCCACACAGGACGAGAAAGAGTTTTTTATGGCATACATCGCTCAGTTGCTTTATAACTGGATGCTTCAGAATCCACTTGCCGATGGACAAGACGGCTTGCAGGCTGCATTGTACATAGATGAAATCGCACCCTATCTCCCTCCGGTTAAGATGCCTTCGTGCAAGGAAAGTTTGATGTTGCTTTTTAAACAGGCCCGCAAATATGGTGTTGGATGTTTGATCGCTACCCAAAACCCCGGCGATATTGATTATAAGTCCATCGCACAGATTTCAACCTATTTGATAGGCAGCTTGAAAACCAAACAGGACCTCTCAAAAATTGAAACCCGTATCGAATCTATGGCACCAGCCAATGCCTCAGAACTCATGCAGCAAATTCCTGCACTCAAAAAAGGTTCTTTCTTGCTGCTCTCTCCAGATGAGGAAAAGAAGATTCAGCAGTTTCAGGTTCGTTGGCTGCTCACCAAACACGATGTGATCAGCGAAGATCAGCTTAATATATTGATGGAAGAGCATTGGCGGCAAAAGTATCAGAAAGCAGCAACAAAGAACAGCATGATTGATACACCCATTCCGGAAGTTGTTGCTGATCAGGCCGAAAACTTTATTGAAGAAACCAGCGAAGCTGAAAAAAAAGTCACTCTTGCCGGTGAAGATCAGGTTTTGGTAGTTGATTTGATCCTGCACGAACGAAATCTAAGTAAAGCACTGAAACCACATCTTGAGCATAAAACACTTAATCTGATCGCATTGGAAAAACTCGAATCTGCTGAATTTGAATATTTTCCGCTGCTTAAAGTCAAGATGTTGTTCAATAATAAAACAGGAATTTTCAAGAAACGAGTCGAGCAGGTTCCTGTAAATCTCTACCTTGACTATAAGCAATTGAGTATACTTATGATCGCTGAAAAGGAAATGCAGTTTGCACCTTTGATTGATATGGATCCGCATAAAATTGATGATCTTGATGGTTTGATTTTTCCGAAGACCGTAAAGCGAAGTGAGGTGGATTTTGATTTTCGAAAGTTGGGTAAGCGGATCAGTCTTGCGGATGTGAAATCGGTATTGGAAAGGAAATATAATGTTGAAGTACAGGATGTTGACCTGCTTTTGTATCCAGTTTGGCACTGTCGGATCATGCACAGGAAAACCAGTATTGTGCGAAATCTGATTATTGATGCCGTTATGGGCTATCCCCTGCAAAACTTGAATTAATTGGCTATATATCTAAATGAAAGGCATATGAAAAAATTTGTCATACTTTTTGTTTTGCTTTTGATGGCGAAAGTTTTTTATGCGCAGGAAACAGAAGATCCGTTTGAGCAGTTTCGCCAGCAGGCACAATCAGGCTTTGACCAGTTCAGGGAAGAAACAAACAAACAGTGGGAAGCTTACGAAAAAGCTAACCAGGAAGCTTTTGAGCAGTTCAGAAAAGGAATTGAGCAAAAATGGGGTTCGGGTAATTTCATCGAATCAACACAAACCAGTTGGGTAGAATATAGTGAGGATGGTGAAAGCCGTACATCTGTTGATTTTGAACAAGAAGAAGCCCGAATTGAAATTTTGATGACTCCCGAAGAGGCAGAAAATGCGGAACTGGTCAAAAATAAGATTGCCCAAGCAGTAAAGGAACTCGCACTCAATCAGGGGAAAACAAAAGATTATGAAACTGAATACGAAAAACCTGAACCCTTGTCAACCGAACCTGTATTGAAAGATCAATTACAGAATGCAGCCGGTGAAACAGTTACTGAAGAAAATGTGAATGAATATGCTGAACAGATTGTGGAACAACAGCCCATAGAAAAGGAAATAGTAAAACCCAAACCATCAGAGCCTCAACCACAGCCCGAACCTGAGCCCCAACCTCAGGAAGAGAAAGTCATCGTCAGTTTAAAAATTCCCCTCGCTACCAATAGCATACAAACCAGGGCTTTACGCTTTTATGAACAGGTGATTTCATATTCCTCACGGTTTATGATTGATCCGGCTTTGGTTTTTGCCATTATTCATACCGAATCAAGTTATAATCCCAAAGCTAAAAGCCATGTGCCCGCTTTCGGACTGATGCAAATCGTACCAAAATATGCAGGCCGGGATGCTTACAATTTTATTTACAAAGAAGATAAATTATTGAATGAGAATTATTTATATGAATCCCAGAACAATATCGAATTGGGTTCGGCTTATCTGCATATGCTGATCACGCGAAGTTTTCGTAAAGTAGAAAATCCTTTGAGTCGAATTTATTGCGCCATTGCTGCCTATAATACGGGTGCCGGAAATGTGAGTCGTGCTTTTATCGGCACAACAAAGTTGTATCAAGCCATACCCGAAATCAATAAAATGACTGCCGAACAGGTGTACGATCATATGAAGAAAAACCTTCCTTATGAAGAAACCCAGCATTATATCGAACGAGTTTCTTCAAGGATGAAGGTGTATGCCGATTGGCTTGCTGATTGAATATTAACTTAAAACCAAATTAATATGAAAACATTAAAAAAATCCAGTATTTATTTTCTCCTTTTGTTGTGTTTGATCCACTTCAATGGAATGGCTCAGAAAATTGATTGTTTTGTATTGCAAGCTCCTGTAAAACAATATAATACCGTCAAGAAAATTGGTATTATGGAATTTACCGGCAATAAGGAGGCAGGCCAAATGCTTTCGGATCAGATGATCGCCAGATTATTAAAAGAAGATCGGGGCATTGAAGACCTGCAAACCGGATTTATGGGATTGGGCAAAAAAGTGGAGGGTGTTACACACATCAAAGGATTCAAAACCAATGTTTATACAGTTATCGAACGTAATCAGATCAATGAAATATTAAAAGAACAGCGCCTCGGACTTTCCGGTGTGATTGATGAATCAACTGCTGCGAAAGTTGGTGCTATTTTAGGATTGGATGCCATTATTTTAGGAAGTATTAATTACGAACAAAAGGAAGATAATACCTCCAGCAATTATATCACCCTTGATGGAAAAACCAAGACACAATATTGTAAGATCAGAAAGGTTACATCTAATGCCAGCATGAAAATTGTAGAGGTATCTTCAGCCGAAATTATTGGCGTGGAAACGGCTGCCGTCGAAAACGAAGATAAAAAATGCGATGATGAACGATCAAAAATTGCTAATTATAATCAGTTGGTAAACAATGTGGTAAGTCAAACTGCCCGGCAATTTGTCGATTATTTCTCGCCATCCTATAAAATGGTACGCTTCGAGATGGAGAAAATCAAGCTCAAAGATTTGAAGAAAAAAGCCGATGAAGCCGGAAAACATCTGGAAAATGGAAACCTTCGCCAGGCGTTCCCCTTATTGGTTGCCATTTATGAAGCCGATAGTTATAATCCAAAGGCAGCTTATAATGCCGGAATAATTCACGAAATGACTGGACTGTATGAGGATGCAGTTAATTATTATCAAACAGCCAGTCAGCTTGATCCGGCAAATCAACTCTATGCCGATGCCCTGAAACGAGCCGAAGGAGGTTTGCAAACTCTTGCATTTCTTGAAAGTATTGGCAAGTCGATAGAGACTTATACTTTTACCGGAACCGGTGATGAGTTGGCACAACGAATCGTACTGAAAGGCAAAAGCTCCGACCGTGTTAATATCTATGAGTTTCCGGATGCCAAGGCCGATGTAATCGCGAAAATTCCGGGAGGCCTTGAATTTGTAGTTATCGAACAACAAGGTGATTTTTATCGCATCAAACTCATTAACAATAACGAAGGATTTGTTCATAAAAATGATGTAAACTGATTGATAATGAGGTTTTATGAAAAGATTATTCTTTATATCCCTATTCCTTTTGCCCATTATAATCCAGGCACAGCAACCACAATGGATTGATTATTCCTGGCGTATATCTGCCTATCCGGAGAAGGATTATTTCATGTCCTTTATTTCTGGTGAAGTGCCCGAAGGTCAGGACGCTAAAAACTTACTGGATGTGTATGAAGAACAAGCCAAAGCGACACTCATTCAGCAGATTCAGGTTAGTTTGCAGGCTGCTACTGATTATCAGCTTGCTAATATTGATGCTGCTACCACAGAGGCTTTCAAAATGCGCTCGCAGTCACTGGCCAAAGCCCAGATAACAGGTTTGAGAACAGATCGCTATCACGACCGCAAAAAATCGTTGGCTTATGCCATTGCCTGGGCGAAAAAGTCGGAACTGAAGTATTTTTACAGGAATGCCGTGAGCCGTTTGATGGAGCAAATTAAAAATCAAAAGCTTACAGCTGATAATTACCGATCGAAAAATGATCAGCAACAGGCCTTGAAAACGTATTACGAAACCATGCCTGTGTTTACCGAATTGGAAGAAGCTCAGTTTATCCTGCTGGCATTAGAGATTGTAAATGAATCAGATACGAAGCTTAAGGAAAGCCATGATCTGCTAACTGCTGTAAAAAGTGCCATTACTGATTTGCAGCAAAGCGAAAAATCCAGTATTGATGATTTGGGTTATTTTATGGCTTATGGTTTGTTTTTGCAATTGGGTAATCTGCAATCACCTGTTCACCTGCAAGCTTTTGGTTTTGAGAATTCCGGATTGATTTCAGAATTTTCAGAACGTTTCAAAACAGCGCTTTCAAGTGGATTTGTACGTGCTGGTGATTACAAGGTTTCTGATTACCCAGGCAGTTCAGCCATTGCTGTTTCCGGATCTTATTGGAAAGAAGGGGAATTTCTAAAAGTAAATGCTGTTGCTCGGCAAAATGGACAAGCAAAGGCTGCTGCCGAAATCAGCCTGCCAGTTCAGTGGCTGCGCGACAGATCGGTAAATTGGGTTCCTGAAAATTATTTAAGAATTGCCAAACTTGCCGAAATCAGCCTTGAAGCTGTTAACCCACAGCAGGATGCACGTGCTGGTCGACCGCTTCCGGAGCCATTGAAAGTAAAAGTGCAGAGCACAACCGAACCACTTGCTGAGGTGCCTTTGGTTTTTTATTTGCAGGATGAAATGGTTGGTAAAGCAGCAACAAATCAGGCTGGGCAAGCTATTTTACCTTTTACTCCCAAACAGGCTGATCGCCAAACTCAAATTGTTTTGGCAAAGCTTGATATTGCTGGTTTTATTGGTGGAGATCCTGAACCGGCATTTGTTAAACAGCTTGAGAAACAATATCCTGTTTCACCAGCTCGCTTTATGATTAAAGTAGTTCCATTAACTGTTTTTGTTCAAAGCAGCGAAAAAGGTCATTATGGCAATCAGTTGGAAATTAAATTGTTGGAGCCAACTTTAAAAGAAGCACTTGCCGAAAGGGGCTATGCCTTTACTGATCAGATGAACGAAGCTGATTTGTTAGTCGAAATTGATGCGAAAGCCCGCAATGGCTCAAATGTGCAAGGCATCTATTTTGGCTTTGTGGATGCCAGTGTTTCTGTGGTGGATATTTCTGATGGCAGGGAATTATGGAAGCAAAGCCTCAGCAGTATCAAGGGTGGGGGAGCCGATTTCAACAGAGCTGTTATCAAGGCTTATGAGATGGCAGCTCAGGAGCTTAAAGAGGCCATGCCGGATAAAATTAAATGAGATTTTAAAATTAACTTGATTTCGAAGAATCAATCAACTCTCTGATAACCACCGAAGCACAATAACAGCCGAAAATCGCTGGCATATAGGAAATTGTGCCAACGGTGGAACGGCGGTTTTGATCAGTTGTTGGTTTTTCGATTGATGACCTTGATACAGTTTCAGGAGAATATATAGCAGTGAAACCCTCATGGATACCCATTTTGCGTAATTTTTTACGGATATAAAAAGCCAGCCTGCAATGCCGGGTATTGCTGATATCAACAATCTGAATCTGCATCGGATCCATCTTTCCACCTGCACCCATCGAACTTACGATTTTCATGCCTTTTTGCAGCGCATTAACCAATAGGAAAACTTTTGGTGAGAGAGAATCAATGGCATCAATCACATAATCAAAGGGCTGAGAAAGTAAGACGGGGATTTTTTCATCTTTGATATACGCTGTAACCAAATTTAATTTAATCGAAGGATTAATATCCTGTAAACGTTCAGCCATTAGCTTTGTCTTGGCCTTGTTTTCTGTACTTTGAAGTGCAAGTAATTGTCTGTTGCGATTTGAGGGTTGTATGAGATCACCATCTACAATAGTGAGTTTTCCCACTCCGGCTCGTGCTAATTGTTCTGCTGCATAAGCACCAACACCTCCAAGTCCGGCTACCAATACATGGCTGTTTGCCAGTTTATTAAGATTTTCTTCTCCCAACAAAAGTGTTGTTCGGGATTGCCATTCAGGGATCATTGATTTGCATTTGAAAACAAGCGACGAAATTACGAAAGATTTGAACTTTCAAATCGTCCGAATTGAGACCTAATAATTTGGAGGCTTGTTCGTAAATTTCCTGAATGGAATAAATATTCCGGTCATCCGTTTCAAAAAAAAGCCTCAAAATTGAAATATGCTCAATCGAACGGCTGATTTTACTTTTTGGATTGAACAAAGCCGAGCCGATCGAAAGGTGCATATTTTTGCTGATAAGTTGCTTTGCTAATGTTTCGTTGCCTTCAAAACCGTGAATGATCCAGCATCCTTCAGGAAACTTTTTGCGTAAGGCTAAAATTTCACTGTAAGCCCTCACGCAATGGATAATTAATGGAAGCTTGAAGGTTTTTGAAAGATTAATCTGTTGCTGAAAAACCTGTTGTTGGACTTCAAATGGGGTGTCGATGGCTTTATCAAGTCCGCATTCCCCAATGGCAACGATTTGATTTTGCGATGCAAGAGTGTAAAGATGATTCAGTTTTTCATCGATATGTCCATCTAAAATCCTCCAAGGATGAATACCATAACTATAATAAAGTGAACTACTTATTGAAGAAATAAAACTCGATTCTGCATTTTGAATCGCAATTATTGACTGATCAGTTGTGTGATTTTGATGGGTATGGACATCTATATATTTTGCACTTAACATATTACAAAGTTAGTTCAGGCAGCTAATATTAAATATACTTTTTTGTATAATTATAACGGCCGGCTAATTTTTTTTGAATCAATACAACTTAAAGAATGTATTATGATTTAACTTTGATCGCAAGAACCAATTTGATTGCAAATAATTATAAATTCCTTATAACATGGACGTTGAGCTGCTTTCACGATTGCAATTTGCCTTTACTATTTCATTTCATTACATCTATCCACCCCTAAGCATTGGTTTGGGCTTGATCATGGTGCTGATGGAGGGCATGTATTTAAGAACGAAAAATAAGCAATACGAACAGTTAGCGCGATTTTGGACAAAAATATTTGCCATAACTTTTGGCTTGGGTGTAGCAACCGGTATCGTAATGGAATTCGAGTTTGGCACCAACTGGGCTACTTATTCCCGTTATGTGGGTGATGTTTTCGGATCGGCATTAGCAGCGGAAGGAATTTTTGCTTTTGCTCTGGAAAGCGGATTTTTGGGGGTATTACTTTTTGGCTGGAACAGGGTAAAGCCCATTGTCCATTTTATTGCAACAGTTGGCGTTTGGTTTGGTTCCATGTTTTCAGCCGTTTGGATTGTGGTTGCAAACAGCTGGCAGCAAACCCCTGCCGGATTTGAGATTGTTGGTGAAGGTTTGAATGCCAGAGCTGAAATCACGGATTTCTGGGCCATGGTTTTTAATCCTTCCAGTGTGGATCGTGTTTTACATGTATGGATTGGTGCTTTGATTGCCGGTGCTTTTCTGGTGATGAGTGTCCATGCCTGGTATTTACTAAAAGGACGTTATACTGTGCCGTCTGTAAAAGCCTTTAAGATTGCCTTGTCAGTAGCTGCGCTGATGTCGATTTTGCAGCTGGTAACAGGACATAGCTCTGCAACTGGTATTGCCGTTAATCAGCCGGCTAAACTGGCTGCTTTCGAAGGACATTATAATACAGAAGATCAGGCAGATCTTTATATATTTGGTTGGGTTGATCACGAAGAACAGAAAGTAATCGGGCCTTATGTGCCTGGTGGATTGAGTTTTCTGTTGGACGGCACATTCGACACCAAAGTGAAAGGCCTTAATGATTTTCCTGAGGATGAAATACCTGATGCCATAAATGCTGTATTTCAATTTTATCACCTGATGGTAGCTTTTGGAATGTATTTTATCGGAATCACGCTGTTTGGATTGTTCCTTTGGTGGCGTGGTAAGCTGTTTGAGTATCGTTGGTTACTGTGGGTCTTTGTTTTCTCTGTTATTTTGCCTCAGCTTGCCAATCAGTTTGGTTGGTTTGCGGCCGAAATGGGTCGACAACCCTGGGTGGTTTATGGTTTACTTAGAACATCTGATGCTTTATCAGCCGTAGTTACGGCAAATCAGGTGTTATTTTCACTGATTATGTTCACATTGATTTACGCCTTGCTTTTTGTGTTATTCCTTTATCTGATGAATAAAAAAATTCAGGCTGGTCCTTACGACGAAAGTAATATCGAAAGTAGACCTTTGCAGGAAGGAATGGCTGAATCGTTTAAATGATTTTTCTTAATAGAATGAGTGGTGAAGATGTTTTCAGGGATTTAGAAATGACTCAATTGACTTAAAATAAAGATATTATGGCTACTTTTTTAGGAATAGATTATCCAACACTTTGGTTTTTAGTAGTGGGAGCATTGTTTTCGGGATATGCCATTCTGGATGGTTTTGATCTGGGAGCAGGTGCCTGGCATTTGTTTTTCAAAAAAGAGGAGAGCCGGCGTATTGCCTTAAATGCAGTGGGACCTGTGTGGGACGGCAATGAGGTGTGGCTGGTTATTGGCGGAGGTGCTTTGTTTGCTGGTTTTCCGGTGCTATATGCCTCGATGTTTTCAGCTATGTATATCCCTTTTATGCTTTTTTTGGCCGTATTGATTTTCAGGGCTGTTTCGATAGAATTCAGAAGTAAGGAGAAAATGAAATGGTGGCGGAACATATGGGACGTTTCCTATAGTGTGTCGAGCATTTTAATGGCGCTTTTGCTGGGTGTAGTGGTTGGTAATATTCTTTGGGGAGTTGAATTGGGACCCAACCATGATTTTACGGGGCATTGGCTCGACTTCCTTAATCCTTATGCTCTGCTAGTTGGCGTAACTACACTGGCTCTTTTTATGATGCATGGTGCGATTTATCTGGCCATGAAAACCGAAGGGAGGCTTTTTGCCAAAGTGAGAACCCTATTGAATCGATCTATCATTTTCTTTATTGTAACTTACAGTATTGTAACACTTTTCACACTGATATACCTGCCTCATCTTACGGATAGACTTCACGAAAACATTGCTTTATTTATGGTTCCTTTGCTGGCTTTTTTGAGTATCGCCAATGTACCAAGATTAGTAAGTAAAGGCAAATACGTGATGGCGTTTATTTTTTCCTCACTGACAATGAGTTTTTTACTGATCCTGGTTGCATTGGAGCTTTATCCGGTGATAATAATGTCCACCGTTGATCCGGCTTTTGATATCACGGTGTACAATGCCGCGTCATCCGAAAATTCATTGCGTATCATGCTGAATATCACTGCTATTGGTGCTCCTTTAGTTATACTTTATACTGTGTTTGTGTACAAAACTTTCTGGGGAAAAGTGAAGTTGGACGATACCAGTTATTAGTCTTCATGACAGATAACAACAGTAGCTGCCCTTTTGTGCACAATTCGATCTCTCAAGGAGTGTTATTATACCACAACTTTGTATTTGGTTTCGGCGGGGAATACCCGCTTAAGCCATCCGGGTATCAGGAAAAATCCGATAAAGAGATAAGGATAATAGGTTATTAATCGCCATAGTAAAGCCAAAGGCACTGCCCAAACAAGATTAGGAATAAGGTCGCCCAGGAAATCTGAAAAAATGAATTCGGCAATACCGCTGCCACCTGGTGTAGGACTTATCAACAATACTATCCACATCGTAAGCTGTCTGGCGAAGATAAGCAGATGATCAAACAAGTCCAAATGGTTAAAGAAGAAGGCCATGAATATGAAATTTACAACCCAATAACGTCCTGTCCATGATAAAGCTGTTGAGAGAAATGCTTTGATCCAATAAGCAATACTTTTTCCTTTGAGTGTATGTGAAGTGATGATTAGTTGATTGGCCAATTTACGCATACGCATTCTGAAACGTCTTAAAAAGGGTAGTAAAAAAATAAAGGAAAGTAACCACTTAAAGAAGTATGGGTTGAAAAATAATGTATAGGTCAAAATTAGTGTGTAAATCAAGATTATTCCATATCCAATAAACAAAGCCAGCTTAACACCTGCGGCAAAATCAACATCTTCGGGAGGGAAAATCTGGTTACCAAAAAGAAAATACATTACGGGAACCATCAGGATAAAAAATACCTCATCCAAAAAGATGGCGGTTAATATCACCGCTGTGCTTTTCCCGGAGTTGATGCCTTCTTTGTACAATACAAAAATTGCCGGCCCTGTGCCTCCAACAACCGAAGGCGAAATCGCCGAGCTAAACTCCCACAGCATAATTACCTCAAAGGCTTGCTTCCAGCTTAACTCGCCATCAGTCAATACTTTAATTCGATACATATAAGCCAAATCCCGAACCCCCATCATCAATAAGGCAATGGCCATCCAGAAAAATGAAGCAGATGTCCAATTGAAAAATGAAAAGGCTTCCTGATCAAAGTTGGTGTACAGCATCCACGAAGCTACACCCAGACCAATGAGAATAGGATAGATAATACGACCCGGACGTAAACTTTTTCGGATATCAGACATCAATCTGCTTTTTGCAAAATTACGAATTCCCTGATCTTGGCTAACACTAAATCAAACTTTGATAACCATATTGTTGAACAATAGCAAGAAATATTCACGCCAAAATGACATGTAAATTTATTTTAAAATGCCATAATGGCTTGTTTATACTGTTTTTGAGCAGTTTTTAGGCATGGTATAAGTTTTGACTAATGCAGGATGTAATCAATTTTTGAAAATAACTTAAATAAAGGAGGATACAACATGAACTTAATCAGATTTAATCAGCATCCGGTGAGCCTGCTCAGCGAATTAATGGAAGACTTTGACCGTAATTTGTTTAGCCGTGAGAATAGTCGTCAACTAATGACTCCGGCAGTGAATATCCGCGAAAACGAAGAGGGTTTTATATTGGAAATGGCTGCTCCTGGAATGCAGAAAAGCGATTTCAAAATTAACCTCGACAACAATGTATTAACACTTTCTTCAGAAAAACTGGAAGAAAAAGAAGAAAGTAATGAAAAATACAGCAGAAGAGAGTTTAACTATGGCAGCTTTACACGCAGTTTTAGCCTGCCAAAGACCATCAATCTGGATAAAATAAAAGCAGATTACAAAGATGGCATTCTTTCCGTAAACCTTCCAAAGCGTGAAGAGGCTAAGGTAGCGTTAAACAGGCAGATTGAGGTAGCCTAATCGCTGATGTGAAATTATAAAGAAAGCGTAGCATTTTGTTACGCTTTTTTTTTGGACAAAAATTGGTCGAAAATGCTTGTTTTGCCCGCCAAATAAGGAAAAAATAGAGGAATCTTAAAATATTTTTTTATGACTTAGCTTGAGAATTTATTGAAATGAATCGAGTTATATCCAACCTCTTTTTCAGCTTGTTTTTGTATTGTTATCCGCTTGCAGCTCAGGATTCTGAGCAAGATTTTTATGATGCCATCAACAAGGCAGAATCAGTTGAAACCGCTGTAACGCTGATAAAAACGCAAACGCCTGATCTGGTATTGCTTGATATTGAATTAGCAGATGGATCAGGTTTTGAAATTCTGCAAAAGCTTCAACCTTATAGTTTTAAGGTTGTTTTTATTACCGGATTTGATGCTTTCACCATTCAGGCTTTTAAGTATAGTGCTCTTATTATTTACTGAAGCCGGTTAACCAAAACGACTTTAAACAGGCCATTGGCCGTGCAATTGCGCTAATTGAAAACAACGAAAGTACAAATCCGCAATTGGAAGTGCTGATGCAGGTGATAAACCAACAAATGCATCATAAAAAGTTGGTGCTAAAAACATCCGAATCAATGCATATCGTTGAGATTGATAAAATCTATTTTTGCAAAAGCGATAACAGCTATACCACTTTTTACTTTGAAAACGATCCGAAGATATTGGTTTCGAAAAGCCTTAAGGAATATGAAAGTTTGTTGGCTCACCACGGTTTTTTCAGGGCGCATCAGTCGTATTTGGTAAACCTGAACCATGTGAGTAAGGTTGATAAAAGTGATGGCGGATTTCTTGTGATGAATAATAAGCATGAAATTCCTATCTTTTCAAGGCAGATGAAAAGCCTCGTAAATATGCTGGAACAATTATAATCTCTTTCGTCATTTTTGTTGCGTTTTCAAACTCAGTTTGAGCGAATTCAAATTCATTAAATTTCCCGGGAGATAGCATTTTACCTTTACGGAAAAACGAAAATGCTTAACGATCATCGTATTGTGCTTCATACAATAGATGCCATTCATCTGGTTCAATCCAGCGATATTTTGTTTTGTAAATGCGATAACAGTTCTACCGCTTTTAATCTCATTAATGGGGCTACCATTGTCGTTTCGCGGGGTATTAAGGAATTTGAACTGCAATTGGCCGATTCGGGTTTTATGCCATTGGCGGATTAAACATGACCTTCTGGAAAATCAGTTATGATGATGTGTACGACGACGTTTGGGGTGGTTCATGGGATGCCAACGGCTCCGATATAGGTGTCAATCTTGGACTTGGCCTGGATGTACCGCTCTCCGAAAAAGTTGCCTTAGCTCCCGAAGTACGTTACACATTGGGTGGCGCAAACTTTTTCCGTGCAGCTGTTAAACTGATGTACGCGTTTTAGGCAACCAATAATTTTTCTCATAAATAATGCCTTCAGCCCTTTGGTTGAGGGCGTTTTTTTATGTCATATCAAAAAATGAATTATATTTGATAAGGTTTTACGATTACCCCAAATTTTATAAGTTCACTAGTTTCTAATCATGATTTTTAGAAAGTTAATAGAATTGAAATCTTCTTTGAAAGTAAAAGAGAAGTATTTGTTCATTATTTTCTTGATCCTCAACCTTCTTCCGCTTTACTTCACGCAGTACATTGGCTCGCTGGATGGCCCAAAGCATCTACAAATTGCCAATATCATGGTTGAATTATGGAAAGGGAATGAGTTGTTTCAGTCTTATTTCGAGTTTAGCGCACCCTATGTAGGAAATGTATCAGGGCATTATTTGCTGGCTCTTTTCAGGTTGTTTTTGCCAGCCTGGATGTCAGAGAAATTAGTACTTTCATTATATGTTATTCTTCTTGCTACTGGCTTTCGGTATCTTGTAAAGGGTGTTAGTAAAACCATAAACTATAGTTATTTCCTGATTTTCCCATTCACTTATACTTTTCTCTTTATGCTGGGCTTTTATAACTATAGTCTTGCTTTTGGGTTTATGTTTTTTGCTTTGGGGTATTTTGTCCGACATCATACTAATTTGAACTGGAAAAAAATTCTAATTCTTTCTTTCTTAGTACTTCTAACATATTACTCGCATATTTTTGTGTATGGGTTTTTGTTGTTTTCCTTAGGTGTTTTATATATCAAGAATCAGCTTGTAAGCCATGAAGAAAATGCTAGTTTTAAATACAAATCTGTTGCTTCTGATTTTATACGATTATTCCTGGCAGCCTTTCCTTCATTGATTTTGGCTGGTTTTTATGTTAATTTGATATTACAATATCCAACAGGTGATTCTGAAGGAATACTTATTGAAAGATGGGAATTTTTGAAGCAAATGAAAATCCTTGTAGGTTTTATCGGCGAATTTGAAATACCTTATACCAGTATGATATTTTGGTTGATTATGGGACTTTTAGGATTAAATATTGGGCTCATTCTATTAAATGTCACTGGGTTTAAGAAAGATAGAAATGATTTTAATTTTCAGAATGATATAGTTTGGGGAGTTATAGTTGTGGTACTTTTTTTCCTATACTTTTTAATGCCAAATAATCTGAACGCTGCTGGTAATGTGCTTAACCGATTATTGATAATTGCACTATATTTCCTGATAGTTTGGTTAAGCGTCAGAAAGATTCCTCAAATAATAAATATTTTTATGTTGTTGTTCTTGCTATTTTATGGCATATCGCTTTACGGCCGACAGATTGTACAAAGACAGCATTATGATGAAGTTATAAAAGAGATAAAACAGGTTGAATCGAATCTTCCGGGTAATTGCACTTTTTTAAGTAAGAATTACTACAAAGGGTGGGTATCCTATCATTTTCAGACCTACATCGGAACGGATAAGCCTATTGTAAACGTTTATAGCCAGGCGATATCACCCTTATTTGCTGTTAAATGGAGCGAGAACAGGCCGCTAACTTATGTAGGATGTGAGTCTGCACATGTTTACACAGCGGTTTTTACAGCTACCTCTGCAACCAAGACTATGAATACTGAGTTTATCACAGTAGTTGGAAAAGAGGATTTCTTTAATGAAAGCGAGGGCAATCCTTTGATGCAAGTAATTGAACTGTATTATACAGAACGGCAGGATTTGTCAAATGATCTTGTTGTAGTTTACGAACTGAACATTCAGGATAGAGTGGATTCAATTAGGTTGAGTATTAATAATAATCAGGAGGTAATAAACAAATTGGAATCACAGTCGTTAGAGAATGGAGTGCCGCTTGAAGAGTTGATAACAAGACAAGCATTATATCATTTTAAAACCATTAATGATTCACAATAATCCTATATTAGGTAGCGAGTAAATATTTTCATTTTCTATCAAAAATATTATACTTCAGCACACACCATATCGCTCTGAAGCCGTCTTGCCAGTTGATTTTTTTGCCTTCGGCATAGGTTCGTCCATAATAGGAAATCCCAACTTCGTATATCCGTATGTTTTTGATGCGTGAAATTTTAGCCGTTACTTCTGGTTCAAAGCCAAAACGATTTTCTTTTAGTGTGATTGATTGCAGAATCTCGCGTTTAAAAAGTTTATAGCCCGATTCCATATCTGTGAGGTTCAGGTTGGTGAATATATTGGAAACCGAAGTTAGAAATTTATTTCCTATCGAATGCCAGAAAAATAAAATCCGATGTGGATTGCCTCCAATAAAACGTGAACCATAAACCACATCAGCCATGCCATCCAGCACCGGAGCCAGCAGTTTGGGATATTCGCGGGGATCATATTCATAATCCGCATCCTGAATTAGAATATAATCACCTTCGGCTGCTTCAATCCCTTTTCTAATGGCAAACCCTTTTCCACGATTGGGTTGTGAAGCAATGCTAACAAGGTGAACTTCAGGATTACGTTTATGCCATGCTGCTACACAGTTCAGGGTTTCATCTTTGGAGGCATCATCCACCACAACCAGCTGTGTACTGATATTATTGAAAGTGATGCTTTTCAGAATTTTATCCAGCACATCTTCAATGGTTCTGGCTTCGTTGTAGGCTGGTATAATTAAACTTAGGGTAGTTTTCATTTTTAGTTTAATAAATATTTATTCTTTAGGCTCAAAAACTTTTACTTTAAAATCATCAATATAAATATGTTTTTGGCTTCTGTTCCAAATGTAAGTTTGAAATTGATCCTTCTCCGTCGTAGGTTCAGGAGACAGGTAGTCGATGGATAAAAATTGCCATTCACCATCTTGTGTTGTTTTAAGTGGAAATGTTCGGTATTTGTATGTTTGTCCTCTGCTTGATCTTCTGGGGCCGTTGTATGTGTATGTACAGACTAAGAGCGCATCACCTTTATTGATAGGTTCATCGCTTTTAAATTTCAAACTAACCCTCGCCCAATAGTGGGTTTTATCCGTAATTTCTTGATGAGCAATTTTTAAGTCCTTGCTAAATTGAATTTTATCATTCACAAGAAATACATAATTTGTTGAATCTTTGGGATCAACAAAATTTCGGGTGTCTTGAAAATCATAGTTCACCAAAACTTTTGATTGATACATACTTGTATCCGGAATTTTGTTTCCGGTATGGTCGTCAAGGTAATGATCCAGTCTGAGATATTTTTTTAGATCAGGGTTGATTTCTTTTTTGCCAAAAACTTTGAAGTAATATTCCTTTGTCATTTTGGAGCTGTCGATGATGCCCATCATAATCTGCCATCCTTGTATTGCACTTAACCAAATAAAGAAAGCTAAGAATGCTGTGGCAATTGTTTTAACAGGCCATTTTTGCTTCAGAATGAGGCTGATAAAAGCTGCCAACGGCAAAGCAAGCAGAGCATAGGATTGGATAAAAGCCCGCCAGCCATAGCTGATCAGGCTGGTGAAGGAGGCAATAAGCAACAAGTTGAAGAAAAAATGAACTAATAAAGGCGTTACAAAGACTTTTTGCTTGCGCCATACTGGAATAAAACCAATTAAGGCAAAAGACATTAAGGGTGCATAAATCAGCCATCCTTTTCTGAAACTGAATAAAACCCAGGCAAATCTTGGATTAGTGAAATCCAATCCCGATTGCGGGTCAGTATAGGTGCTGTAAATAAAATTCCCTGTATAGGTGTAGAAATAAAGTAATTGGGGCAAGCCTGCCAAAAAGGTAAAAAATACTAGGATCAATAACTGATCAATATGTGTCCTGATTAATAATATTTTATTTTTGAGGCTTTTACTGTCATAAACATTCCATAACAAGGGGATAAATACCGCAACGATATCACTTGGCCGGCTTACGATGATCAATCCAAGTAACAAACCAATGGCGATGGCAAATCTTTTTTTCTGTTCTTCGTGCCAGCGGATGGTAAACCACAACAACATGGCATAAAAGCTCAATAAAATTGTGTGTGGAGCTCCGGCATCAAAAGTGGACCAAAAAACTAAATTTGTCCCCAGATAAAGGGCAATCAACGTCCAGCTGGTGGTTGTATCATCGAAATATTTCAATAGCACTTTGCGCGTAAATATCAAACCGATAATCACATAAAACCAGGCAGCAATCATCATGGCTAGCTGATAGGGATATGAAAATCCGTCAGCCGGATACTGGCTTAAACTAGCCATGAAGTGTCCTAAAAAGAAAAATGGTGAAAGCAAGATTGCAATTCCATTAAAAAAACGGATGATATTGTATTGTCCTTCCTTTTGCAGCTGATAAAAAGTGGGTGTGTTATTGTAGGTTTCATTGATTTTTTCGAGCCAGCTCATATCACTTATAGCCGGATCATTATAGATAAATGTTGCCGGTAAATGAAGGTAGAGACCAAAATAATCAAAGCTCAGCAAATTGTTCTGCTGATAACCAAATTTCAATAGACCAAGTAGCAGTACAAGTCCCCAAACAATAATTAGTGATTTTTTATTTGATCTACGTCCCACCATTTAAAAGTATTTGTGTTGATTTATTTATGAGCACGCAAAGTACTATTTTTTTATGAATTTTAGCTTTTGAATAGTGTTGTTGCTTTCCACGATTAACAGATATTTCCCGCTTATTAAGTGATTTACGGAAATGGAGTTTGAGTTGATTTGGCTAGTTTCAAAAACAACTTTCCCTTGCATATCAAGTATTTTGATGGTATTTCTTTCAGCTGACAATCCCTTAATCTGCAACACATCCTGAACAGGATTGGGATAGATTTGAATAGCTTTCTGATTAGTCTCATTTAGATCAACAAAAATGTCCATAACAATCAGTTCTGTATGGTTTTCGTCAATCAGTTCCACTGATCCATTGACTGGCTCGTAAGCTTCAACCAAAACTTCATAAACATAAATTCCGGGTTCCAGGGATTCAAAAATAGCAATGCCACTGTCATTTGTGCTCTGTGTACCAACTCCTTCCAGAATAATTTCAGCACCGGAAATGGCAACACCATCTTCATCTTCAACCATAAAAGTCAGGTCGTAAGTGGCTGATTGTTGATTTGCTATTACCGTCCATTCTGCCTCTGAACCATGAGGAGTGTTTAGCGCATAAACAACATTTTCATTGAAATCCTGAGCTACTTCCGAAGCAGGATTACCAATGATACCGAGTTCTACAGTATAGGTCGGGATTAGGTTTGTAAGCGAAATGCCTGCCGGAACTTCGAGTGTAACCGTAAAATTGTCGTAGTCTATCGTTCCTGAAATATCGTTTTCAAGTTGCGGATTATTGCTGGCCAGTAGTGCGAATGACAAAAATTCGGGTTCCAGGGTTTTAATCGGTTCGTAAGTTACCAGCCCGAGCGTGCCATCATCAGGTTGATGAAAAATATAAGTTTCGGCTACGGCTACATCATTTGTGCCCCAGTAATTGCCAATGGCATTCACATCTTCGGCTATGTTGTTGTAAAAAGCATAGGTTGCTCCGCCGTTTCCATTCTCATAAAAAACATTGCCACCTGGATCCATGCTTGTGCCAAGATCGAGATCAAAAACTTGCTGGGTGGTAATTCCCCACAAGTTTCCAGAAATCAGGTTTCTGCGCACAACCGCTTTGTTAGTAGTGTTAGCTCCGTAAAAATTCAATCCGCTGCCACCCAGCATAGGATCGTTCTGAATGTCGTTGTCCAGAATAATATTGTCGGTAATCCTGCTGCTTATGTTACTTCCGATTTGCGCATAGCCGTATCGGTTATTTACAATTATGTTGCCCGAAACAACGGCTTTGGTATTTCCAACACCAACCAAACTGTTGATAGAAATCCCGCCTACATTATCATGAAAACCTTCAACATAATTGCCAACGATATAAATGCTGTCGGCAGCACCAGGGCCCAGATTGATCTGCGGACGATTGCTGTTGTCGGTAGTATTGTGGATGAATTCATTGAAGTAAATCTGAGGAGATCCTTCCGTATTGGCACCCGACCCAATCGCCGAACGCTCGTTCTCAACAAAACGACAATATCGAATGATCGGATCGCAATTGCTGTAGTTGATCACGTTCGAAGTGCTTGCCGAACTATTATGAACAAAGGTGCAGTATTCAAAAGTGGCTTCAGTTTCGATGAGGGAGATGCCTCCGCCATGCGTGATACGTGTGTTGGCAAAATAATTGGCCTGCGAATCTTCAAATCTTAAACCATCAAAGCCTTGTCCGGGAGTGATGGTATCTACGGCAGTTATGACTACTTCTCCACTTTCAGGATTTGATATAAAACTACCATAAAACTCGGGTCGAAGGCCTGCAGCTATTTTTAGAACAGTAGCTTCAGATATTTTTAAAGTGTCAGTAGCAGAAATGGTTAGCGCATTATTGATGATGTAACTTCCGTTTTCGAAACTTACAGTTCCGCCACTCAAATCAACCAGGTCATCAAGTGTAAAGGTTTGATTGTTACCGGGCGTAATGTATTGTGCCTTTACAGTAAATCCTGACAAAATGATTAACAAAGTGATAAAGCTAAATTTTCTCATTACTATAATTTTCTTTTTAATGTTATGTTTTTTTTCTTTCTCATTTTTTGTGGTCCATACCAAATCCAAAAACCACTAATGCCGAACAATATTAGTGAAAATCCCATGATGCTCGTATAAAACAACTTGAAAAAACTAAAACTGGAATCAAAAAAATGATCTAAAAAAGAGCCGTCATGCAGTTCTTCCAAAAAATCTGAAC
This sequence comes from Bacteroidales bacterium, assembly GCA_028704385.1. Taxonomy (GTDB): domain Bacteria; phylum Bacteroidota; class Bacteroidia; order Bacteroidales; family F082; genus UBA5536. The sequence continues at coordinate 178,409 of JAQVLA010000002.1, forward strand.
GGCGTTTCCCGATGTGCAGTACCTCAGCTGTTGCCCCATCCAGTTGAACTCCCCAATAATGATATTTGAAAATGAATTTTACTATTCCTTGGTCTGGCATGATATCGATTCGTGATATATCTGTTTCCAACTCGGAAGAGAAATCGGATAAACTTTGTATGGCAGCTTTTTTGAGGCTGTCGAGAGATTTCCAGTTTTTCAGATTTGAAGTGATGCCCTGTCTGTTATTGGGCAAAATATAATCATAACTATTTTTTTTCCAGCCAAGTAAGATGCCTGTGATGGCCATATTAAGGATGAAAACCAGTAAAATCAAGCCAGTTGTCCGGTGAATTTTCCTTGAAAACCGGATGATTTTGGCCTGCTTTCGTCTTGAGATTTCGGTTTGTGGAAGTGCCTGTGTTTCGTTCACTGTTTCTGAAATTCAACAATTAATAGCCGTAAGCTCTTCCGTTAATCTGCCTTACAAGCACTTCCATCACACAAACATTTTTTAGTGCGGGTTCGCTGTAACTGAATGTGTTATCAGTATATTGATGCATGATTACATCAAGTGCGGCTTGTTTTTCTTTGATGTCATCAACAAAAATTACCTCACCAATAATCTGTACAGAGCGGTATTTCATCGAATAGCTGCAGGCTATTTCACTACTTTGAAACCGAAGCTCGTGATCGGTGCTAAATGTGACACAGACTTTAGGATATTTTTTCAGAATTTCAATTTTCCTGCCTTCCGGTGCCGAATGTAAAAACAACCGGCCATCTTCGTAACCAAAGTTCATTGGCACAGCATAGGGTTGGTTAGCTTCATCAACCATAGCCATCGTGCAGGCGTCACATTTTTTAATGATCGCTTCCAGTTCGGGTTCAAAATTTAGGTTTTGGCTTTTCATAAAAATTCTCCTTATCCAGGAAGGCAAAGATCGCAAATTTTGTGAATTTTTACGTCTTATTCAAATCATTTGAAAAGCGTATTTTTGCACAAAATTTCTAACTATGCGTTTTTCAGTTATATCCATATTTATCCTTTTTTCTTTTTGGACCCAGGCTCAACAATCACAAGCTGAAATTAAGCAAATGCAGGAGCAAATGCGTTATCTGGCTTCTGATGAGTTGAAAGGACGTTTTCCGGGAACACCCGAAGATCAACTGGCTGCTGATTTTATTCGTGAGTCCTTTCTTGAAGCCGGACTTACTCCTTTGGCTGATAATGGATTTCAGTATTTTTCGGTAGTAACATCTGTAGAGGCTACTAAAGATAATAGTCTTCAGCTTGGTAAAAGCAAAGCAGTCTTCGAGGAGGATTTTAGTTTATATGCGTTTAGTAGCAATGCCACTGTTGAAGCGGAAATTGTTTTTGCTGGATTTGGACTCGTTTTGGATTTAGATAGCTTGCAATGGAATGATTATGAAGGTGTTGACGTCAAAGACAAATGGGTTTTGGTTCTTGAAGGCGATCCGGAACCTGAAAATAATGACAGCCCTTTTATTCCTTTTGCTACTGTTCGGAACAAGGCGCTAAATGCCAAAGATCACGGGGCGGCAGGGCTTTTGGTTGTAGGTGGTACACAAAATGATCCTAAAGATGAGATCACACCACTTTTGTTCGAACGCTCTATTGTTAGTTCCGGAATTCCTGTTATCGATTTAAAGCGCAACTGGGCGGATCAGTATTTGCTGGATAATGAATTATCAACCGATAGCCTGGAATCATTAGCTATCAAAAGTGGAAATGATTCTTACAGTTTATCCGAAAAACTTCTTTCAGCAACAACCATGCTGCAACGTCAGGAAGTAAAAACTCAGAATATTTTGTTTAAACTGGAAGGTTCTGATCCTGTATTAAAAGACGAAATAGTTGTTGTTGGAGCGCATTACGACCACCTGGGGCTGGGTGGCCCGGGTTCCGGCTCGCGGGTTCCCGATACTGTGGCTCCACATTATGGAGCTGATGACAATACTTCCGGGACTGTTGGGGTGATGCAGTTGGCTGAAAAAATAGCAGCACTTGATGAAAAACCTAAGAGAACAGTTGTTTTTGCTGCTTTTGGAGCTGAAGAACTCGGATTGCTTGGATCTGCCTATCTGGTCAAAAACTTTCCTTTTGATACTGAGCAAGTGCAGGCTATGATGAACTTCGATATGATTGGCCGTTTGAACGAAGAACGCGCTGTGGTAATTGGTGGAACAGGAACCTCATCCGAATCTGAATACCTGCTGGACCAGCTTAAAGCAAATCATAATCTGCAACTTTCCTATTCACCCGAAGGCTTTGGTGCTTCTGATCATGCCTCTTTTTATGCACAGGATGTTCCGGTCTTTTTCATTAGCACTGGCGCACATGGCGACTACCATACACCTGCAGATACCTGGGATAAAATAAATTATGAAGGGATGGCTGATGTGTTGGATTTTAGCGAAGATCTGCTTCTTGAATTACTCAACCGTGATGAAAGGCTTAGTTTTCAGGAGGCCGGGCCAAAGCAACGCACAACAGGGCGTCGTGGTTTCAAGGTCACACTTGGCATCATGCCTGATTTCACAAGCAACGCCACTGACGGTCTTGGAGTTGGAGGCGTAACCAAAGGCGGACCAGCAGACAGAGCCGGAATGTTGAAAGGTGATAAAATTGTGGGTATAAACGGCATGCCGGTTGGTACGATTTACGATTATATGAACAGGCTCAAACAACTGAAAGGCGGCGAACGTGCCAATGTGGATGTAATGCGTGGAAGCGAAAAGGTGATTTTGATCGTGGAGTTGTAATTGGTGAATACCCTGCTAGTTAATATTGAATTTGCCTCCAGAAGTTTTTATCTGAAATTTCTGAAATTCGGAGTGGTCGGCTTTTCAGGCTTGTTTGTCGATTTTGGCCTCACTTATCTGTTTAAGGAAATCTTTCATGTGCAGAAATATGTGAGCAATGCCATTGGTTTTATGATGGCAGCTACCAGCAATTATGTGCTCAATCGTATCTGGACATTCGAAAGTACAAACCCAAATATTGCCTTGGAATACACCGAATTTATCGGCATTTCGGTGATCGGACTGGTTGTAAATACCTTAATATTGTATTTGTTGGTTAGCCGATTGAAAATGAACTTTTACCTGAGTAAGGTTTTTGCAATTGCTGTAGTTACACTCTGGAATTTCTTTGCCAATTTGCTTTTTACCTTTGCGGTTGTGTAATTATTTAAAAATTCGGCGATCAAATGGGAATGGCTCACTCCTAACGATTGATATCTCCTTGAAAAGCGTATGGCCCGGATTGATCAGAATATTAAAATCACCTTGAGTAACAACTGATGGAACCCGCATAACAGCATATCGCTTTTCGTGAATAAATAAATCACCAAGCTCCTGAGTAATGCGTTTGTGTGGAAAACTATTCCAGCCATCCGAGAGTTGTGAAAGAGGAAGATTGAATACCTCTATTTCATTCGGGATGAAAATGGTAAGCATCATAAAGTCTCTGGGCAACATGGCCAAACTCAAATGCACCAAAACCTCTGCCATTGCCAGCGAACGATTTTCGGCCGTATAAATCAATTCAACACCGCGTGAGTTCCATCGAGCCCCTTTTAAAGCTGCCCCAAAACCCGAGAGTTGATCCGCATATCTGGCTCTGCTAAGTCTGAAAACCTCCATGGTTATACAAAAATGCCATGATCAATGTGAATCAATTCAGCTAAAACCAAATCGCGGCCATACTGATCATTTAATAAATCAACAGGCTTATTATTGCCTAAAGCATAAACAGGCGTGTGAAGCCAGAGCTTGAACTGATTGTAATCCTCAAACACCTGCAACCCATTATAAATAAACTCCGCCATTGCAACAATACGTTCAGATTGAAGAGGTTTAAAAACAAAGTTTTCTGTTTGCTTACTTCTGCTTATGGTTTTTGTGGAAACACCCAAAAAAACCGCCCATTGATTTTCGGAAAAAGGACTCACATCCTGAATAGCCTGAAAAACATGATAAGGAATTCCCGACCTGATTAAAGAACTGACCAATAGTTTATTTTCGAGTACTTGCAAAATAGATGATTTATTAGCAAGTGATTCATACGTGCGTTGGCGGGTACTTTTGCGTGCATACTCTACAATGGCTTCCGAGATAATGTGCTTAATGTTTCCGGTTGTTGTGATCATATCAATACATTTGTCCACAAATTTACGACAAATGTCATTGCTTGTCAAGTCATTTAAAAAAATTATTCAATATGTTTTTGTCATTGTTTCTGGTACTGCAATTGTGAAATCGGCCACAAACCTTAGTTCTTCTTCAAGTTTACGCTGCAAGTTGCTTACTTCGATGGTAGTAATTGTCAGGATAGTTGCTTCGGGTTTTAGTTGTTTGAGATACCAAACGATCCCTTCATAATTATCAGAATGAAAACTTCCGTTATAATGGATAAAAAAACTTCCTTTTTGCCAGTTTTCAGCTATTTTCCAGGCCATTGTTGCATCTTTGATGGCTTGTGCTTTTGGAAAATTTTCTGTGCTATGGTTTTTCATTCCCCCCATCATCTCCATCATTTCCTTATAAGCCGGTAGTGTTGGATCATATTCAATGGGCAGGGGAGCAATCCATTGTTTATCAAGTTTCGGAAGTGTATCGAGTGCTTCAAAACCACCCTTATAAACCATAGAAGCATACCGTCTGGGTACATTGGTTCCGATAAATTTCAACTGCTTTTCTTTGGCTAAATCAACGAGTGGTTTATAATCTGTTTTGTAGTTTCCCCACAATCGTGCAAGATTTTTAAGCGAATCGTGCTCAATAGCACCGCTCAAATAAAGCTCAAGTGCCTCCTGGTTATCGGTTTCTATCATTTCGGCTCCCAGTAATAGCTTTTCTCCATGAATTTCATGAAGTTCAGCAGTTAATTCAAGTTGCAGCCAGTGGGCAATAGGATTATTGTGCAATTCGCCAAAGAAGATCACATCAGCTTTTGCCGCTTCTTTAACCAGTTTACTGAAACTAGTACGTTTTCCCTTTTGGTTATATAATTTATAAGCAGGCATATCACTTCTGAAAGCACTGAACAGGAGCAATCCAACGAATAGAAAGAAGATAATTTTTTTGTTGTTCATCATGAAAATATTTCCGGATTATTTAACGGTCAGTAATGGTATAACGATGCAGGTAATCATCCAAAAAAGAAAAGGGAAGTAGCACTTTCATGCTCTCAGCTATCATCACAGGTCCTTTCTGTCCTTGCATTATCACTCGCATGGATTGATTGGAGTTTTTTTCTGATTCGGCCATCACTTGCCGGCAGGCACCACAAGGAGAAAGTGGTTCGTCAATTATGCCTTTGTTTCCTTTGGCTGTGATTGCGATAGCCTCTACAGCAACATCCGGAAACCTGGAATGTGCATAGAACAACGTAATTCTTTCGGCACACAATCCACTTGGGTAAGCTGCATTTTCCTGATTGTTTCCCGAAATGATTTCCCCATTAGCCAGCCGCACGGCAGCACCTACCTGAAATCGTGAGTAAGGAGCATAAGCATTTTCGGCTGCTTTTCGGGCTTGCTCAAGTAAATGTTTATCATCTGAGGCTAATTCTGAGGCGGAATCGAGAATCAAAACATGCAGAGGAACAATTTCTTTTCTCATAAAGTAATTTAAGGTCGTAAAATTACGATAAAATTTTCAAGCCTGAATTTTTTGCCACTTCTTACAATGATTGTTTTTTTTGACAATCAATTGAATATCATTCAGGTTTTCACTTGGTATTTAATCCGGTTTTGGAGGCTGCGAATAAGAAGAGTGAATTGAAATAGGCCAAAAGTGTTACTCCGGCCTGATTTTCAATCGTGTCCTCAGTTACCATCGAAAACATGATGATCAATAGGAAAATAGTATAAAGGAAATGTCTGTTGGATGAATTTGAGAAATAGGGATATCCAAAACTTACTAAAAACCAGATCAATCCAAAAATGCCAAAGCCTACCAGGATGGAAATGTACTGATTATGCGACCTCCAGCGCCATTGAGCATGAAGGCTGGAATTTATTTCTTCATAAGCCCTTTCAAAATGCATGGGTAAGTCACCTGTTCCAACTCCAAACAGCAGGTTGTTGTGGATAATATGAAAAGATGCCCTGATATATTCAATCCGTTGCATCAATGAGCTGCCATTTGGATTGTCGAGGTTTGCGTAGTTTTGATAGCCCAATAGCATTTTCGAAATGCGTGTTCTTATGCTTGGGTTTTCAAGGTAGTTCACATTGGCAACACCATTTTCTACTGCTTTTATATCTTTTATAGTAAGCGAGTTAACACCTTCAGCATCTTTACGGAGGTTCTTGGATGTAAGGTATCGGATCAAGGTATATTTTAGATATTGACCCGCTTTATCCTGTCCGTTAAAATCAAAGTTGCTGCGTTGATTCCATGCTTGTTCCATTTCAGTAATTGCAAGGTATAGGCCAACATATTTGCCGTCTTCAATGCCAAAACTGATTGTGTCGTGAACATAAGGTGTACCTTGTGCGGTATGCGAATCGAACTGTTCAAAACTTACTGGTTTGGCTGTGCTTAATACTTTTACCTCGTGAATGATGTACATGGTGAACCCCAGTGGGATAAGTATCATCAGCATTAGTGTGACGAAACGTTTTTCCCATCCGGCAATAGTAATGGCTTTGTAGGCAGCTATTAATGAAAGTAACAAAACGAGGCTCACTAGTCCGATACCCGATTCCAATATCATTAAAAATGCCAAAAACCATAGTAATATTAAAAACATCAAACTTAGCCATTGCCACGAAAAACTTCTGTCGATGGTGATAAACCATCCCAGAATGAAAATTGCAAATAAAATATTGAGCGAGAACCGGATAGAACTAATAAAAATGGAGATAGTTCTGATATCATTAAATTCCTGCTTAAAAAATACATTCATACTGAAAAGTGTACCTATAAATACAGCAGCAACATAAAACAACAACAATTGATTCAACTGTTTTCGGCTTAGGGCAGGCATAGTGCTCATCACAAGTGGAAGTACAAAAAGTGGCAATTTTGTTCGCAGGTCTTTTAGGGCATAATTAAAATCACTTGTATGGATTAGCCCGATGATATGCAACAGGAAAATGGAAGATACGATGAGTGCTGTTCTATTTTTGAAAAAAAGTTTAAACTTCTCAATAAAGTTATCTGCAGCCAGGCGAATGATGTAAGTAACAGTATACAAAATAGCACCAAAAGGATTTGATTTTCTGAAAAACCGTTTTAAAACTTCTGAAGAAATCCCGTCTAAAAACCAGATTATAACCAATACAAACTGAAACACACTCATCGTAAATTTTGAAAGTGGAACACTCATTGCCATGAGCACAAGTGCAACAAAATAAGCCTTACCGGCTTGAGATGAAGGTGCGCTGTCCATGATGATTCCTGCTAAGGTATTTTCGGGTAAATTATCTCGTTGTATCGGGCAGTATCCAATAGCACTTCAAAAGCCATTTCGAGGTCGGGATCATGGTCGAGTGCTGCAATGATTTTCCCCTTTTGATGATAATACCGTTGAACTATTTCCATTTTCAACAACTCTTCAATTTCCCTTCGATGTTTGTGAATATCGTTCTTTTTGTAATTAATCAATTCATTTACAAGAGCTTCAAGTTGAGGGTTAACAGCGTCAAGATAGGATTCTTCAAGTGCTATTTCGCGCATTTTATTTATCATGCGTTCGCTTTCGGTAGTATAGGTGAAGTTTTTTTCAGCAATAAATTTCATGAAATCCTCGTAAATATCATCTGTTATTTCAAATTCCTCAGGACGGGGAATGCTTGTGTTTTGACGCATGAAATGATTGGCATATTTAAAGATAAAATTTCCGGTATAAAGGTTAGCACTCACAGCCGAAAAATCCTTTTCATCAATGATGATGTCGGGTGAGATTCCTTTCCCGTCAAAAACGGTTCTTCCGTTTCTGGTTTTGAATGTGGCAATGGTCGAATCCGTCTTTTGCTTTTCGCCATTGCGCAATTTGGAATAATCAATCTCCTGGATACATCTGCCACTTGGGATGTAATATTTTGCGATTGTCACCTTCATTTGGGTGTTGTAGCTTAATGGAACAACATTTTGTACTAGGCCTTTGCCAAATGTCCGTCTTCCAATTATCACGGCTCTGTCAAGATCCTGCAAGGCACCGGCAACAATTTCGCTGGCCGAAGCACTGGCTTCATTAACCATTACAACAACCGGTATATCTTTGTCAACAACCGCCTGCCGAGTGCGATGAACACTTGTTTTATCTGCTGATTTGCCACGTGTTGCAACAATTAACTCACCTTTTTCAATAAAAATATTGCAAATATCCACGGCTTCGGTCAGTAAACCTCCTCCATTACCTCTAAGATCAACCACAAGTCCCTTTAAGTTGTGCTGTTCGCGCATGGCCAAAAATATTTCCTTCATCTCGGCTGCAGCTTTTTGCGTGAAACCAGTTAAAAGAATATAAGCTATTCCGTTTTCAAAAACCGTGTGATAGGGTATATTTTCCAGTTTGATTTTTTCGCGGATTAATTTTTTTTCGAGCGCTTTGTCTTCTCCTTCGCGCTCAATTACCAGCGAAATGGTTGAACCCGGCTGTCCTTTTAATAACTCACTTACTTCGGCAGTATTTTTGTTTTTTGTGTCAACGCCATTCACTTCCAATATTTTATCACCCGGAATTAATCCTGATTTTTGAGCAGGGAAGCCTTCGTATGGTTCGGTTATGGTTACTCTTCCATCAATCTGTTGTATCAATGAGCCAATACCGCCATATTCGCCGGTGGTCATCAACTGAAAGCTTTCGATGTCGGCTTCCGGAACAAAAACGGTATAGGGATCAAGTTCTTGCAGCATTGCCTTGATAGCAATTTCGTTTAGTTCAGCAGGGTTTATATCATCAACATAATTCAGGTTCAATTCTTTGAAAAGGCTGGCATAAATATCAAGACTTTTGGAAATCTCGAAATTATTATGGTTTTGAGCATTTAGGCTTAAAAGCTGAAATGGCAGAAATGCAAGAATAATAATCCAGTGTTTAAATCGTATCATAATTTCAAATTGATTCATAATTATTTAAGGAACGGGATCATAACCACTGCCACCCCAGGGATGACATGAACTTATACGTTTTGCCGCCAGCCAGCCACCTTTTAATGCTCCGTATTTTCTAATGGCATCAACACTATAAACCGAACATGAAGGGATGTATCTGCACGATCGCCCCAAATAAGGCGATAATGTGTATTGGTAAATTCTGATAAAAAGAATCAGAAAATACGATGGTAATTTAATCAGCCACTTCATAGTCTTGTATTAAACGTTTGATTATGGCTTTTATTTTTTTTTGAACAAGAATGAATTCGGGTGTTTGCTGTCCGGTGTATATCAGCGCAATATCGATTTGTTTATTAACTGATGAAACCTTGTTGATAACAGCTTGTTTATTAAGCCTCCATGCCTCTCTGATCATTCGTTTGATATGGTTTCGGTCAACAGCATTTTTGACTTTTTTTTTGGATACACTGATCAAAATTCTTACTTCAGTACCATCTTCTTCAGCTTTATTGTGAACAAAGATTACTTTAAAGGGATAAACGTAAAAGGACTGTCCGTTTGCAAATAAAGTACTAATCGCATTATGACCATGCAATCTTTCATTTTTTGGAAAGGAATGGCTGATATGCTGAGGTTTTTCCATGCTGATTTAAATTTATGGGCACCGGAACCTATCCCGGTTGAAAACAAATCCGGAAAACCTATTTTTTTCGGGCGCTCTTAATCTGGTCATCAATATATTCCTCAATGGCCATCGTCATGGAAGGAGCCGACTTGGTTGGGGCGTTGATCTGAAGTTTGAATCCGGCTTCTTTTACTGCTTGGGCTGTTGATGGGCCAAAAGCACCAAAAATCTTTGTGCCCTGTTTAAATTTTGGAAAATTCTTGGTAAGCGACCTGATTCCTGCCGGGCTAAAAAATACCAACATATCATATTCATCCACCTTAATTTTTGACAAATTGGCGGCAACAGTCCGGTACAAAACTGCCTTGTGATACGTGACTTTTGCCTCATCAAGCATTTCGATCATACTTTCTTTGTGTATGTCGGAACAAGGGAGTAAAAATTTTTCTTCCTTATGCTTTTTAATGATTTCCATCAAATCTCCAAAGCTTTGTTTGCCGTGAAAAATCTTACGTTTTCGATATTGTACATATTTTTGAAGGTAGAAAGCGGTACTTTCGGAGATACAAAAATACTTAAGCGTTTCGGGCACTTCGTATCTCATTTCCTTGGCAATTCTAAAAAAATGATCAACCGAATTACGGCTGGTCAGAATTATGGCTGTATGATCGGCAAGTGAAACACGTTCCTGCCTGAATTCACGTGCAGGAACTCCTTCAATTTTAATGAATTTCTCAAAATCAATCGTAAGGTTATATTTTCGAGCCAATTCTCCGTAAGGTGACTTTTCGAGATCTGCCGGCTGTGGCTGAGACACCAGAATGGATTTGATTTTCATCTGTTTACGATTTTTTAGCTTTTACCGTTTCCATAATTAGTTTACAAAAACATTCGCTATTTAGTGCTTTAAAATCCACAGCTACAAACGATTGAAACGAATTTTTGGAATGGTCAAACAGAAGTGTCAAAAATTAATATTTCACCAGTAAGCACTAAGCTGATTGTTTTTAAAAGCAGTAAAAAGGGAACGATTTCGAGTGCGCAAAGATATAAAAATAAATAGAATACTGAAAAGGGGGCAGCCCCGAGGCTGTAAAAAAATGTTCGTATAAAACTGAATATAAACACTATACTTACTAGGATCAGGCTGATATAAAATCCTGTTTCGTTTGGATATAAGAGCAAGCCGATGATTGAGGGTATCATGGTGAGCGAAGCAATGAGATAGTGCGAAAATTCAATCGTTCGTAACTGTATATTTAAAACATGATTCCTGAAAATCAATGAAATAAATTTACTTACACTTTGCCGGACAAGCGTGAAAAGAAATACCACGGACGCAATATTCAGAATGATACCTATCTGTGGATTAGCTAATTGGTGATTTTTACTCAAAACCAATCCAAGCATTAGTGCCAGTAAAAATATGTATGATAAAACAACTGCCGGCCCCGGCATACTTTTAGATGGATTCCATTCCCGAAGCAACTGATTCAACCATCGATTGGCTGTATAAGTCCCAAGCAGCTGAAAAAATCTTCTGGGCATAAAATGTTTCACTAAAACCAAACTTACAGCACTCAATCCTATCAAAAGTAACAAATATGGATCAATGCTTTTGTAATGACTTCTGTGGGTTAGGACAGGATCGGTCCCATGTGGTTTGGTTATAAAAGTTTGACCGGCCGCAAGCCCGATGGTATCGACATTTGTGCTATCCAAAGTTGATAGTGTGCTGTCGTTTTTGCCAATCAAAAAATTATAAAGCTCTGCCTGGCTCATGCCTTATGGTGATTATTTCACTTGCAAAAGTACTGTAAAGTTCATTTTGTTAATTCCATACATGTAATCTACTCAAAAATGAACCCGATAGGTTACGCCAAAACGATTAATAATAGTCCCCTAATCAATAAGATAGATTAATTTGTACATGTTTTAACTTGATTTCTAATAACAAAGTTGTGACCCTATTATTATTTATAATGAGTATAAACTAATCAATAATTATCTAAATGATTACAAATCAGTCAGATAAAAATCTTGTTGACTTGTTATTTAATTCACAAAAAGCAGTGAAGATCTACTTGATTTTGGTACATTTGCAACCGTTAAACAAATGAAATCAATGGACTTAATCACTAAGATAAGAACTCAAGCAAAATCAAGTGGAAAACGTATCGTATTGCCCGAAGGAACAGAAGAAAGAACTCTTCGTGCAGCAGATATCATCCTGGAGGAGGAGTTGGCAAATCTGATTTTACTTGGAAATGTAGAAGAAATAAAATCTAATGCTGCGCACTGGAACTTAAAACAAATCGCAAGAGCTACCATCATAGATCCTTTAAATAATCCCGAAAAGGAACGCTACGCAAACTTATTGTATCAACTTCGTAAGCCCAAAGGACTGAGCATGGAACAAGCTCTAAAACTGGTGGAAGACCCTTTGTATCTGGCTGTTTTACTGATCAAAAACGGGGATGCAGATGGCGAAGTTGCTGGTGCTGCGAATGCTACAGGGGATGTACTGAGGCCTGCTTTTCAGATAATCAAAACAGCACCTGGTATGAGTGCTGTTTCAGGAGCTTTTTTTATGGTAGTACCTGATAAAAGTTTTGGAGATGAAGGGGTTTTGGTTTTTGCAGATTGTGCGGTGAATCCTGATCCTACGGTTAATGAACTGGCCGAAATTGCTGTGGCATCTGCTCAAACTGCCGTTTCCATTGCCGGAATTGAGCCACGCATTGCCATGTTAAGTTTTTCAACAAAGGGAAGTGCTAAACACGAAAAGGCAGATAAGGTTATTCAGGCAACTTTACTGGCAAAAAAAATGGCTCCCGACTTATTGATTGAAGGTGAGTTGCAGGCCGACGCTGCCATAGTTGAAGCGATTGGTCGAAAAAAAGCTCCGGAATCTAAAATTGCCGGAAAAGCAAATGTGTTAGTTTTTCCATCCCTCGAAACCGGAAATATCGCCTATAAATTAGTTCAGCGTTTGGCGGGGGCCGAAGCAATTGGACCTGTGTTGCAGGGGCTGGCTGCTCCTATTAATGATTTGTCCAGAGGTTGTTCGGTAGAAGATATAGTTAACCTTGTTGCCATTACGGTAAATCAGGCTAAAAAATAATGTGAAATTTTGATATTATCACCTTAAAAGATTTTAAATATATGCATGAAACATTAGCAGATTTCAGTTTGGGAAGAAGTATTCAACCCAGAGGTATGATCCAGAAAGTAGGAGTTATCGGATGTGGAGCAGTAGGGCAGGAAATTACACGAGCAATCAGTCAATATGGAATTGATATTGTTTTTCTGGATTTAGACGAAGATAGAATAAAATTGATATTCAGCCAGATAGAGGATCAGCTGGATGATGTGATTAATCACTGGGGACTTACTCCGGGCGAGAAACGTGCCATACTTAGCCGTATAAAAGGCACTACTGATTATAACGATCTGGCAGATTGTGATATAGTTATCGAATCAATAAGCTCCCGGAAAAGAGGCACCAGCATTGAAGAAAGGAAAGAGATTTTTAAGAAAGTTGAAGCCGTAGTTCGTGAGGATGCAATTATCTCCTCAAACATTGCTACTTTGATGATATCTGATCTGGCAGCAGTGCTTCAGCATCCCGAAAGGGCGATCGGAATCCACTTCATCCTTCCGGTACATAAATCACGTATGATAGAAGTAGTTAAGGGCATTAGCTCATCCGATGAATCTTATCAGCAGGTGATTAAGTTTGCCGGCATGATCAATAAAAAAATTGTAAGGGTGAATGAATCCCCCGGTAATATTGTAACACGTATGTTGGTCACAACTATAAATGAAGCCTGCGAAATTTTAATGGAAGGTGTGGCCTCGGTTTCGGATATTGATACTGCCATGAAAGAATCATCAGGTAATATTTACGGCCCTTTCGAAATGGCCGACCGCATCGGGCTGGACAAAATCCTTAAATATATGGATAACCTTTATCAGGAATTTGGTGATAAAAAGTATAAACCATCACCCATTATAAAAAGACTGGTCAGGGCTAACTACTACGGACGTATCACAAACCGGGGATTTTATAATTACGAAAGTGGAAAATCTGTTGACCAAACAGTTACGTGCGCCGTTATCAAATAAACTAAAAAAAAGAAATTATAATGAAGATCATCGTTTTGAACTGCGGAAGTTCGTCCATCAAATATCAGCTATTTGAAATGCCCTCAAAAATGGTTCTGGCCAAAGGGATTGTTGATAAGATAGGCTTAAAAGGTGCGTCAATAAAGCACAAACGTGAAGATGGCAAAGAGGTTAAACTGGAAGGCGAGATATTGGATCATCAGGCAGGGATTCAATATTTGCTTGGTGTATTGGTAAGTGAAAAATACGGTTGTATCAAATCTATTGACGAGATAGATGCAGTGGGTCACCGGGTTGTTCATGCCGGCGAAAAGTTTAGCGGAAGTGTATTCATTACCAATGAGGTAATTGATGCGTTAGAAGAATGTGTTGATTTGGCTCCTCTGCATAACCCACCAAATTTAAAAGGAATTTATGCCATGAAGGAGTTGTTGCCCGAAGTGCCACAGGTGGGGGTTTTCGATACGGCTTTCCACCAAACCATGTTGCCATCGGCATACCTTTATGGTATTCCTTATTCACTTTACGAGAAGCACAAAATCAGACGCTACGGATTTCATGGAACCAGCCATAAATATGTTTCAATGCGCGCCTGTGAAATTCTCGGGCTCGACATAAACACGCAAAAGATAATCACCTGTCACCTTGGAAACGGTGCTTCGATGGCGGCCATAAAGAATGGAAAATCAGTTGATACCACAATGGGAATGACTCCCATCGAAGGCTTGATTATGGGTACAAGATGTGGCGATTTGGATGTGGGTGCTTTGCTATATATTGCTGATAAAGAAGAAACAAGCATTCAATATACAAGCACATTGGTAAATAAGTTTAGCGGAATGCTAGGCATTTCTGGTGTGTCGTCTGATATGCGCGATATCGAACTGGCTGCTAACGAAGGCAACGAAAGAGCCAAAATAGCACTGGAAATGTATCAGTACCGTGTTAGAAAATATATCGGATCCTATGCCGCTGCAATGGGCGGTATTGATGTGATTGTGTTTACGGGTGGCATTGGCGAAAATGATACACTAACACGCACAAAATCGCTGGAAGGACTTGAATTTTTAGGAATCGAACTTGATACGAATAAATCAATGACATCCAGAGGTAAAGAAGAGGTAATTAGCAATGTTGATTCAAAAGTTAAAGTAATAGTGGTGCCAACTGATGAAGAATTGATGATTGCCACTGATACCCATGATATTGTGGAAAAATTAGGTGAAGCTAATACTTTCTGATGGCTTATCAATTAAAGACAAAAGCCGCCTGAGTTTTAAATTCAGGCGGCTTTTTTATTCTTGAATTTGTTGATTACCAGCTCGATATGGCTAATCCAACTGCAAAGGGATAAAGTTCAGGGCCCTTGTCTTTGATAAACAAACTGGTGAGGGAATAATTTGCGTAAAGATTTACAATTCCCCAACCCATTCTTATTCCGGCATCGAGTTTAAATGGCCGCATATGGAAACTGTCAAAGTTTTTACTGATGTTTCGGTTTGAATTTCCCGGGCTTTGCACAGTTCCGGGTAATAAACTACCTGTTTCCGGATCGCGCAACTTAAAATCTTTGTTGGCTTCGTTGTAATAGATTTTGGTGTGACTACTTATTCTCCAGCCAGCCACAACCCCTGCAGCAAAATGTAATTTTTCTTTATTTCGGTATGATTTCGACTGAACTTCGAAAAACAAAGGAAGTGTGAGATACAGATTTGTGAGCTTGCTTTTTCTCACTGATACGCCTTCCATCAGATAGCCTTTGAAAACGCTCGAATCGCCAGTGAGGAAAGTTGAGTTGGAAAAGCGATAGTTGTTCCAGCTAAGGCCTAATCCACTGAACATTCCTATTGTTCCCGATTTATTCAGCTTAATGTTTTGCTCATAGAAATTCAAATTTAAATTGATGCTTTTTTCCATTCTTTGGTCTAAATAGCTTTGGCTGGCAGGATAACTCATGTTGAAATCGGGAGTGAGTAAGCCGTTCAAACCTATCTCAACGCCTGCCCAGTGCCCGTTGAAACGGTGTTTTTTGATTCTTGTGATGTTAATGTTCCCATTATCGTCAATGACAATGGATCGGGTCCCAACTGAGATTTTTGTAGAATCATCATCAATCACCTTAATATTTAAATTACCGATTTTTACACTAACAGAATCTCCTCTGCCATTATTCCAGGTATTAGTACTCGTATAAAATTGGTCATTTCTTACATTGGTCGAAACCTTGGTTTCCGGGTCGTACATATGCTTATTGGGTACTTTGTCAAATTTCACTTTGGCGGCACCACTGGTTTTGCTGTAAAGGGTTTCCGTTGCCCATACCTTGGCATCACTCGCACCGCTGGCAACAATATTCGAAGTGGTAGTTTTGAAATCAGCGGCATTTAATCGCGCAGCACCACTGATGTCGGAAGTATGTTTTTCGGCTGTCCCATTAAGCGTTAAACGGCTTGCACCTGATATATCTGTTGTTAACTCTTGAGCCTCTATCAGAGCTGTCACATTCGATGCCCCGCTTACTTTTATCGTAAACAGTCCAACACGCAACAGTTCCGGAATTTCAACTTTGCTGGCACCAGCGGCTTCTATTTCAGCAAGGTCGGGAGATGTTACTGTTGCAGTCATTTTCGTATGCTTTCTGATATGACTGGTAGTCAGAATTAAAGTATTTTCTTCCACCTTTACATCAATATACTCGAATAGATTGTTGTCAGTTTCAACATAAACAGTGTGTTCAGGAGCATAGATAAATATCAGCTGAAAATTTCCACTTACAGCGATCTTATTAAATGTTCCTACATCATATATACGCTCTTCAAGATTTCCATTACCATAATATTGGCCAAAAAGGCTGACTGAAAATCCCATTAAAAAGAGCATAAAGCTAAAAGCGAATAATTTTGATTTCATATTTTTAAAATGTTTAGAAAAGGTTTATTGATTCTTTTGTCATGTGACGGACGATTTGGTTCTGATGTTACAGCTTGTCGAAAATTTATTACATAAGCGGTTGGTTGTGGCAACATTTTGGGTGGGTTTGCGTTTCTTTTTCAGTTTTTGATTTTCATCCTGGTCACTTTCAAACTCTTGTTTTGACATTATGTTCCAATGGGGATATTAATTCATTAATTTTGCCTGGCTAACACCATTTATTTGTCTTGAAAAAAATATATGCATTCTCGATCAGGTCGTATCTTGGCCCATTAGTGCTCACCTTTTTTATTGCACTTTTTATCCTGTTGATGCAGTTTTTGTGGAAATACATCGACGATCTAGTTGGCAAAGGCCTCGAAGGTACAGTTATTGCTCAATTGCTTTTTTATGCCAGTGCCACTTTTGTGCCAATGGCACTCCCACTTGCGATTTTATTGTCGTCATTGATGACTTTTGGCAATCTGGGCGAACATTATGAGTTGGTTGCCATGAAGGCGGCCGGAATTTCGGTCTGGAAAATCATGCGTCCGCTCGTTATTTTGTCGGTTGCAATCAGCATGTTGGCTTTTTTGTTTTCAAACTATGTGCAACCTTATGCCAATCTCAAGTTTCAGTCGTTATTGTATGATGTAAGGCAGCAGAAACTGGCATTTGATATTACCGAAGGGGTTTTTTATCATGGCATCGAAAATTATGTGATAAGAGTGGGCAAAAAAGATAAGGACGGACGAACAATTTATGATGTAAAAATCTATGACCACACTGACAGGCAGGGAAATATCAAAGTTACAACAGCCCAATCGGGCTTTATGGAAATGAGCTCCGATCAACAATTTATCATCTTTACCCTGTTTGATGGCAATTCTTATACGGATGTTGTTTCTGAGCGTAATTTTCGGGATAACAGGCCTTTTGACAGAACAGAATTTAAACAGCAGCGGATCCGGTTCGATCTTTCAGAATTTAATATGAACCGAACCAAAGAAGATCTTTTCAAAAGTCATTATACCATGCTGAATATCAAACAACTGAATATGTCAGTTGATTCGTTGGATCAAAGATTAAACGAACGAAAGGACCGGTACAAATTAAGTTTCGAAAGACGTTTCCAGCATTTTTCCACCCTGGATACAAATCTTAAATCGATGGTTATTGCAAAAGTGCCGGTTAATAAAGTAGATACGAGTAAAATTGGGCAGGAAAATTTGCAGGATACCACCTTAATTAATTTACAATGGCCTTTAATGCAAAATTTTGATAAGGCAGATAAAAGCAGCATTCTTGATATGGCAACAACAGCTGCACGATCAGCCTGGGACAATGTTATTTTTAATAAAAATGATTTCAATTATCAACAAGAGAATATCCGTAAACATCTGATTGCCTGGCATAAGAAATTCACCCTTAGTATTGCTTGTCTGATACTTTTCTTTATTGGCGCACCAATGGGGGCAATCATCCGGAAGGGCGGCCTTGGATTACCAGTCGTTATTGCAGTTTTATTTTTCGTGATTTATCATATAACAAGCATCACTGGCGAAAAAGCAGCTAAAGTAGGCGATTTGGATATGGTAACAGGGGTATGGCTATCGTCAATAATACTATTTCCAATAGGGTTGTTTCTGACCTTTAAAGCTACAACAGATGCGGCATTGCTGGATGTTGACAGCTGGCGAAAATTATTTAAAAAGGTTTTACCTTTAAAGAATTAAAATTCCCTGATGATGAAAGTGCTTTTTGTTTGCAATAAATCTCCATTTCCTGCCCATGAAGGCGGCCCGATTGCCATGAAAAGCATTATTGATGGTTTGCTCAAGACCGGAAATCAAGTGAAGGTCCTTGCTGTTAACTCCGGAAAGTATAATGTTGATCTGAAGGATATTGCTGCTGAGGTTAGAGAGAATACGGGATTAACACTTGTTGATGTTGATCTTCGTATTAAGCCAATTGGGGCACTCAAAGCTTTACTAAGAAACCGATCTTATCACGTAGAACGATTTATTTCAACAAGTTTTAAGAAGGAGCTGGTTAGGATACTTGATACTGAAACCTATGATGTTGTTCAGCTGGAGACGGTTTTTATGGCTCCATATATTCCTATAATACGCAAGCACTCTAAAGCTGTAATTGTGTTGCGGGCACATAATATCGAACATTTGATCTGGAAGCGATTGGCACGTCAATCAATGTTTCTGCCAAAACGTTTTTACCTGAATCACCTGAGTGAAACACTCAGACAATTTGAGCTGCAAAGTCTGAATCAGGTGGATGGCATAGCAGCGATTACACGTAAGGATGCTTCATTTTTTAGAGGGTTTACTCATAAAAGTGTGGTGGATATACCTTATAGCATAAACACAGCTAAATTTGTACCGGTCTTTGAAGTTGCTGCATCTCCTGTTTTTTTTCATCTCGGATCGATGAACTGGATACCCAACCAGGAAGGCATCAAATGGATGCTTGATAAGGTTTGGCCAAAGGTGATCAGCAAAGTACCCGATGCCCGTTTTGTATTAGCCGGGCGTTTTATGCCCGATTGGCTGTTGAGTTATAAGGCTCCTGGTGTGGAAGTGATTGGCGAAGTGGAAGATGCAACCGATTTTGTACAGAAAAATCATATTGCTGTAGTTCCACTTTTGTCAGGCAGTGGCATCAGAATTAAAATCATTGAGGCAATGGCACTTGGAAAAACAGTTGTTACAACAAATGTGGGTGCCGAGGGAATCAATTTTACCGATCGGTATGATATATTTATTGCAGATGATGCAGCAAAGATGGCGGCTTTAATGGTGTTGCTTTTTCAGCATCCTGAAAAAGCTTATAATTGTGGTGTTACAGCACGTAAACTTGTTGAAGAACAGCATAACAGCGATAAAGTAAATGCCCGCCTGCTGAAGTTTTACAATAACCTGATCCAAAATACTTGTAATGGATTAAATCCGGTAAATCATTAAACGATCATTGTACCCGATCCCTTTTCTGGAATAGTACATCTCTCATCTGTACTTAACCAACACCAAAAATCCCGTACCTTTGTTTCCGAATCAAAAATAGTAACAGCCTGATGAAGATTTTTGTGCTGCTATCACGCATTCCTTGGCCTCTTGAAAAAGGTGATAAACTGAGGGCATTTAATCAATTGAAACAACTCTCCAAAAATAACGAGATCATATTATGTGCCTTAAATTCTGATCGGAAAGCCAATAAAAAAACAGCTTTTGCAGCACTTCAGCCTTTTTGCAAATCAATCAGTTTTATCGATTTGCCCGGAATTGGTATTCTGTTTAACCTGATGGTGGCCTGGCTAAATGGAGACCCTTTGCAATCAGGTTATTTTTATAATGCCAGGGCAGCTAAAAGAATTGCAGGCCTCATCAATGAGCACAAACCTGATATACTTTATGGTCAATTGCTGCGTGTTGCCAAATATATAAGAAGGTCAAACCTCCCAAAAGCACTTGATTATCAGGATGTATTTAGTATAGGAATGAAGCGCAGACTTGAGGTGTCTTCATGGCTGATGAAACCTTTTTTGATGATGGAGTATCTCAGACTTCAACGATATGAAGCTGCTGTTTTTAATGATTTTGATTTGAAAACAATCATCAGTGAAACGGACAGGGTCTTAATTCCGCATCCTAAAAGAGACCAGATCCTGATTGTTCCCAATGGAGTTGATCATGATTATTTTAGCCCCATTTTAGCAGATAAGAAATACGATATTGTCTTCACGGGAAATATGGCTTATCCACCTAATGTTAATGCAGCCGCTTTCCTGGTTCATGAAATCATGCCCTTGGTTTGGAAGAAAATTCCAAAAGCCAAAGTATTACTTGCCGGTGCCACGCCTGACATCAGTATCAGGCAGTCTGCTTCCGATCGAGTGATTGTAAGCGGCTGGATGGATGATATCCGGCAGGCTTATGCGCATGCAAGTGTTTTTGTTGCACCCATGCGTATTGGCACAGGTTTGCAGAACAAACTTCTGGAAGCCATGTCGATGGCTGTGCCCTGTGTTACTACTTCGTTGGCCAGCAAGCCATTGAATGCAAAAGCGGGGAGCGAAATTTTGGTTGGTGATACTGCGGAACAGATTGCCGGTTATTTGGTTCAACTGTTAACTGATTCGGATTATGCCAATCAGCTTGCATCTGCCGGACATGCTTTTGTTCACAGGCAATTTAGCTGGGAAACGGCAAATGAAAAACTTGAAAGTGCCATGAGCAACATTCTGAAAAAGGATTGATTCCAGCTTTTCCATTCTGTTTTCACTTCCCTGGATTCCGGGATGAATCCAGAAAACCATATCCATTTTGTACCGAAGAAATCAGGATAAAAGATTTGTAATTTTGCGGTTTAATTTTTGTCATAATTTAAAATCAATGATATGTCAGACGACAAGAAGATAATTTTTTCTATGGTAGGTGTAAGCAAAGTCATACCGCCTTCCCGTCAGATTTTAAAGGATATTTATCTCTCATTTTTTTATGGAGCTAAGATTGGGATCATTGGCCTCAATGGTTCCGGGAAATCAACTTTGTTGAAAATCATCGCAGGCAAGGAGAAATCATATAATGGTGAAGTGGTTTTTTCGCCTGGTTATTCAGTTGGTATGCTGGATCAGGAACCGGAATTAGATAATTCCAAAACCGTGCGCGAAGTTGTGGAGGAAGGTGTTCAGGAAGTGGTTGACTTGCTTAAAGCTTATGAAGCGGTTAATAATCGGTTTATGGAGCCGCTCACAGATGAGGAGATGTCGAAGCTGATAGACGAACAGGGACGTTTGACTGATCTGATTGAGCAAAAGGATGCCTGGGAGCTCGATAGCAAGCTGGAACGCGCTATGGATGCGTTGCGCTGTCCCGAAGGCGAAGCACCTGTAAAAAACCTGTCAGGAGGTGAGCGTCGCAGGGTTGCGCTGTGTCGCCTGTTATTAAGCGAGCCAGATATTTTACTTCTGGATGAGCCAACCAACCACCTGGATGCAGAATCGGTAGAATGGCTCGAGAATCATTTGCGACAGTATAAAGGAACGGTGATAGCCGTAACGCACGATCGTTATTTTCTGGATCATGTTGCTGGCTGGATACTGGAACTTGATCGGGGAGAGGGTATCCCCTGGAAAGGTAATTATTCATCGTGGCTCGAACAGAAAACCAAACGCATGGAGATGGAAGAAAAGTCAGCATCCAAAAGACGAAAAACACTTGAACGTGAACTGGAATGGGTGCGGATGGCTCCCAAAGCCCGTCATGCCAAATCGAAAGCCCGTTTGTCCTCATACGAAAAAATGCTTAACGAGGATGTGAAACAGAAAGAAGAAAAACTCGAACTCTTTATCCCCGACGGGCCGCGGTTGGGAAATAAAGTGTTCGAATTTAACCAGGTTTCGAAAGCTTATGGTGATAAAATACTGTATGAGAATTTGAGTTTTAGCCTTCCTCCGGCCGGGATTGTTGGTGTTATCGGACCAAATGGAGCCGGGAAAACAACCTTGTTCAGATTGATGATGGGACTTGAAAAACCTGATACCGGGAATTTTGAGATCGGCGAAACGGTAAAGCTTGGTTATGTGGATCAGGCCCATGCCGAAATTGATCCTGAAAAAACAGTTTACGAAATAATTTCGGGTGGTCATGAGGAGATTAAGCTTGGCAACAGAACGATGAATGCCAGAGCGTATGTTTCAAGGTTTAATTTCAGCGGAACAGATCAGAATAAAAAGGCCGGGATTCTATCAGGAGGTGAGCGAAACAGATTGCATTTGGCCCTAACCCTGAAACAGGAAGCCAATGTTTTACTGCTCGACGAACCTACCAATGACATTGATGTGAATACCTTGCGTGCCTTGGAAGAAGGAATTGAAAACTTTGCCGGTTGTGCTGTTATCATCTCGCACGATCGTTGGTTTCTCGATCGCGTAGCGACACATATGCTGGCCTTTGAAGGCGATTCACAGGTTTATTTCTTTGAAGGAAGTTATACCGAGTACGAGGAAAACAAACGCAAACGATTGGGTGATAAAGGCCCTACCCGCATAAGATACAAAAAGCTAAAAGCAGATTAGGATAAAAATAAAAGGCTGAAAATCAATAAGATATCAGCCTTTTTTTATTATGTTCGTCAGGTCTTAGATAAACAGTAATTGTGTTAATATGTAGATCGGCAGCAACACAAGGATTGAGAACTTAAAAATATAACCAAAGAAACTTGGCATTGGTATTTTATTTTCCTCAGCAATGGCTTTAACCATGAAGTTGGGGCCGTTACCGATGTAAGTCATCGCACCAAAAAATACAGCTCCCAATGATATTGCGGTGAGCAATTCTTCAGGTATGCCTGCCACATAACCTGTTGCTGCAATTGCAACACCACCTTCGTTCATTCCCATCGCTAAATTATGAAATGCCAGTGCTGTAGGTGCGTTGTCAAGGAAGGAACTTAATCCGCCAGTGGCATAATAAAACATGGCTGTCGTGTTAATCCCCAGTGAGCCCGCATTTGAGTTAAGCCACAACAAAGCAGGTACCATCGTAGCAAAAATGCCTAAAAACAGGAAAGCAACCTCAATGATCGGTCCCCAGGTGAATTTATTGTCGATACGCAGTTGTTTTTTGGTAAAATAGAGCGATAGTATAGCAAAAAATAACATGGCAGCTTCGCGAACAAATCCAATATAGTGGTTGTCGTGAATGGCATGAATATAGTTCTGATTGAGAAAAGCCACAGAAAATACTACACCAAGCAGGAAAATGAAATTGAAGATGCCTCTCATGCTGATGGGTTCAATTTCAGTATGATCTTTTACGATATTAATTACTGGTTCTTTTTTATGGTAATAGGTGTCAAGCAGATAATAAACCAACAATAAAAGGCCGTTTACGAAAGCCCATTCTTTGGTTAAACTAAAAAACCATTCGAATGGTGCACCCCGGAGATAGAGAAGAAAAAGTGGCGGATCACCCAGCGGAGTTAACATACCACCGGCATTGGCAACAATGGCAATAAAAAACAGTATGGTATGCACTTTAAACTTACGTTCCGAATTGGTTCTGATCACTGGCCGGATCAGCAACATGGCAGCTCCGGTAGTTCCCATAAAACTGGCCAGTACGGCACCAATACCTAAAAATAAGGTGTTGATAGCAGGCTTTGCTTCAATGTCTCCTTTTAGTTGAATGCCACCTGTAATCACAAACAACGAGCCGAGCAGGATAATAAATGGTACATAATCAAACAACATCTGATGAATTAGGTTGTGTGATAAACCGTTGTAAATTAACCAGATAGATGTGGGTATGCCAAGAACCAGCGAAACAATCAATTTATTACGGTTGTTTTCCCACCAATGATGAAAAAACAAAGGTCCAATGGCAATAAATAATAAAACTATTGCAAAAGGGATGGAAGCCCACAGTGGAATAACTTCAAGATGTTGATGATCCATAAGTTTCAGTTTTTTAATGAAGGCGCTAAATTAATACCTTTCATTTTTCCGGCAATTATCAAATGTTGATTTTAAAGGCAATTTAGAATGAGTTTTAATAATTAGAATATGTTCATATGTACTTTTCTGAATTTAAATACACCAGCAGGCAGTAGAGTAATAAATCATAAAGCGTAACTTTGCATAAATTCATTTTATGTCTGAAATCCCACAAGAATTTATAGAACTTCTCCGTAAAAACCGAAGCTACAGAAAGTTTAATCAATTCCCTGTGCCTGATGAAAAACTACTTTATCATTTGGTTGAGATAACCCGGTTTACAGCCTCTTCAAAAAATATTCAACCATTGAAATATGTGATTGTCAAAGAGCCGCAGGAGCTTAATTTTGTATTTAACCAGCTTAAATGGGCATGGTATCTGAAGGATTGGGACGGCCCTTCACCCGTTGAACGTCCGACAGCATATTTGGTAATGCTGCTGGATACTAATCTTAACGATCGGGCTGACTTTGATGCGGGCATTGCAGCTCAGACAATTTTACTCGGTGCCACAGCTGCTGGTTTTGGTGGATGCATTGTCAGAACACTTAATCGATATGCAATCTCGCGTTATTTTGAAATTGGAGAGCATCTGGAAATTATGATGGTACTGGCTCTTGGCAAGCCAAAACAAACAATTGAAATAGAAACGGTTAAAAATGAATCAGTTGCCTACTTTATCAATAAAAATGATGTTCATATCGTGCCCAAACGGCCTGTTAGTGATCTGATTTGGAAAAAGACATAGCCATGATAAAAATTGATACAGATTTGATTGACAAGGTTTCCAAAAAAGCTAAAAATTCAGCACGCAAAAGAATGAACCTGAACTTTCATGATAAGCCAGAAGCCCTGATGCAACGAATGTTGAATGCCATGGAACCCGAAACTTATATCCAACCTCACAAACATGAAAATCCGGATAAATCGGAAGCGTTTTTTTGTTTGCGAGGAAAAATTCTGGTGGTCGAATTTGAAGAGGATGGACGGGTACGCGATCATATCTTACTGGATGCTTCCAAAGGAAATTTTGGCTGTGAGATCAATCCGCGTACTTATCATTGTATCATTTCGATGGAATCAGGCTCTGTAGCTTATGAGGTGAAAGACGGCCCTTATGATCCGACAGTTGACAAACATTTTGCAACCTGGGCACCGGCCGAAGGAGATTCAGAAGCTTCTGCATACCTTAAAAATCTGCTTGAGAATTTGGGATTTTAATGTTACTTCTTCTTAAATCTGACGTATTTTTTACCTTGGTATTGGTTATGACAGGCAAACGTCTTTTTAGTACCTTTGCCATTTCAGAAATGTAAATGGAATGGCGCAAAAACCTGCAATACCAAAAGGAACCAGAGACTTTGACCCTGATGTGATGGCGCGTCGGGATTATATTTTTAGCACCATAAAAGAGGTGTTTAAACTTTATGGTTTTGAACCGATCGAAACACCTGCCATGGAAAATCTTTCTACACTAACGGGCAAATATGGCGATGAAGGCGACAAGCTTTTATTCAGAATTTTAAATTCAGGAGACTTCCTTTCCGATGTGAAAGAACCTGATAAACAATCTTTTGAAACTTTAGGGCAAAAAATCAGCGAGAAAGGTTTAAGGTATGATCTTACGGTTCCTTTCGCACGTTTTGTTGTACAATACCGAAATGAGATAAACTTTCCATTTAAAAGATATCAGATACAGCCCGTGTGGCGTGCCGATCGACCGCAGAAAGGACGCTACCGCGAGTTTTATCAGTGTGATGTGGATGTGGTTGGCAGCGATGCCCTGATTAATGAGGCAGAATTGGTTCAATTGGTTGATGATGTATTTAAAAGATTAAATATCAACGTTGTAACCAAAATCAATAATCGCAAAGTATTGGCCGGACTTGCCGAATATATCGGAAAACCAGAGGCTTTGATCGACATCACAGTGGCTATTGACAAGCTGGACAAGATAGGAATTGATCAGGTTAATGCCGAACTAAGCGAAAAAGGTCTGTCAGATAAAGCTGTCGAACTACTTCAACCTGTGTTGTTTATGGAAGGTTCTACCACTGAGAAACTAGATATGCTCGAAAAGCTGATAGGTCATATCGCAATTGGCTCCAAAGGAATTACTGAATTGAGGCAGCTTTTTACTTATCTGTACAATATGAAGATTGCTATGCCTGTTGAACTTGATCTTACGCTTGCTCGTGGATTAAATTACTACACCGGAGCCATTTTTGAGGTGAAAGCAACTGATGTGCCCATGGGAAGTATTTGTGGTGGTGGGAGGTATGATAATTTAACCGGTGTTTTTGGAATGCCTGATGTTTCGGGCGTGGGTATTAGTTTTGGTGCAGATCGCATTTATGATGTAATGCAAAACCTTGAACTTTTTCCAGATAAAGCCATTCAGTCAACACAGATCATCTTTCTGAATTTTGGCGAAAAAGAAATGACTTACTGCCTTCCATTTTTGAAAGAGTTAAGGGCAAAGGGTTTTCGTGTTGAGATATTTCCGGACGCTGCAAAAATTAAAAAACAATTACGTTATACCGATCAAAAACGCATTCCGATTGCTGTGATGGCAGGTGAATCAGAAATGGCAGCTAATCAATTTACTGTTAAACAGATGCAATCGGGTGAGCAAATCACTGTGGATGCAGAAACATTGGTTGAAAAACTGGGAGAAAGCTTAAAAGACCGACTATGACGCCAGCCCTGATACGCGATTTCCTGATCAAAGTGAACAGAACAGCCTTGTTTTAATTGGCTTGATTTTTTCAGGAACTTCACAAATATTATTTATTCGTTAACAATTAAGCTGCAATAAAAATGCAAACTCATTATATTAATTCTGAAAAACTAACTTTTCAGCGAATTTTCGACATTACAAAGAATAAATTTAAACTGGCACTTTCAAACGAAGCTGTTGCAAAAATTGATCATTGCCGTACCTATCTCGATCATAAAATTGCCAGTCAGGATGAACCTGTTTACGGCATTACTACCGGATTTGGTTCGCTTTGCGACACCAATATTTCAAAATCTGAGCTGGGTCAGTTGCAGGAAAATCTGGTGATGTCTCATGCCTGTGGTACTGGCGATCTTGTCCCCCCCGAAATTGTGAAGCTGATGCTCCTGCTTAAAGTTCAAAGCCTGTCGTATGGACATTCCGGCGTGCAACGTATTACCGTAGAGCGACTTATTGATTTTTATAACCATGATGTTATTCCGGTGGTTTACGAAATGGGTTCTCTTGGTGCTTCGGGCGATTTGGCACCGCTTGCTCATTTGTCCTTGCCTCTGTTGGACAAGGGTGAGGTTTATTTTGAAGGAAAACGTCTGCCCTCAGATATAGTGACGAAGCAATTTGGCTGGGAGCCAATCAAATTGAAATCCAAAGAAGGGTTAGCCTTGCTCAATGGCACACAATTTATGAGTTCATACGGTGTTTTCACCTTGCTTAAAACCTTCCGGCTTTCGATGCTTGCTGACATTATCGGCGCACTTTCGCTGGATGCTTTTGATGGACGATTGGAGCCGTTTTATGACCAGGTACATCAGATCCGGCATCACAAAGGACAGATTGCAACCGCAGAGCGTTTTCGTAAGTTGCTGGAAGGAAGTGAGTTGATAAACCGAAAAAAAGCTCATGTTCAGGATCCTTATTCTTTTAGATGCATTCCTCAGGTGCATGGAGCTTCAAAGGATTCAGTTAATTATGTTGCCTATGTATTTAGTAATGAGATAAATGCAGTAACAGATAATCCAACGATTTTTCCGGATGATGATCTGATTATTTCGGCCGGAAATTTTCATGGACAGCCGCTTGCCCTGGCACTTGATAACCTGGCTATTGCCCTTAGTGAATGGGGAAATATCAGCGAGCGAAGGACTTATCAGCTTCTGCATGGAAAGCGGGGATTGCCGCCCTTTTTGGTAGCCAGTCCGGGATTAAATTCGGGATTTATGATACCACAATACACTGCAGCGAGTTTGGTAAGTCAAAACAAGCAGCTTAGCACACCGGCATCTGTAGATTCTATTGAATCCTCACAAGGCCAGGAAGATCACGTGAGTATGGGAGCCAATGCTGCTACCAAAGCTTTGCGCGTAGTGCTGAACCTGGAAAGAATTTTGGCGATTGAGCTTTTCAACGCTGCCCAGGCCATTGAATTTCGCAGGCCAGCCAAGTCCTCTGAATTCATCGAGGATTTTGTGAAAGCTTATCGCGAAAAGGTTGATTTTATTGATAATGATAAGGTGATGTACACCGAGATGGCCAAGTCTGTTGAATTTCTCAGAACAGTGCCACTTAACATTCCTGATGCCCTGATGAAAGGCATTTGAGCTTAGTCAATCAATAATTCGTAAGGTCTGCTGATGGCTGCATCCAATTGTGGGATAGCTACATACTTGCTCAACCTTTGATGTTCGTGGCCATCAAAATAGAGTAGGAGGGTTGGGTTTGAGAAAACACCAAAATGTCCGGCGATTTCTGGTTGTTTTTCTGAATCTATGTAAATGAGTCTCATTTCAGGATATTTATCGCTCAATAATTTTTCAACTTTGGGTCTCAAACTGATGCAGGGTGCACATCTGTCGCTAAAAAAATATAAGAGCAAGGCCGGTGTTATAGCGATTTGGTTTTGAATTGATTTAAGGCTTGTGTTTTGCATTGAAGTGAGCATTGGTTTGAGCTTACAAAAATACTAATCTTTGATTGCATGAGCTTATTCTATAATTTAGCTTCTTGAAAGTAATACATAAACCTAAACCGATTTTAAAATGAAAACAAATCTTATCATCACCGGAGGTGGATTGACCATAGAAAATGTTGTTGAAGTAGCCCGGCATCATCGCAAAGTTGAACTGGATACTACTGCTGTTGAGCGAATTGAGAAATGCAGAGCCATGCTTGAGCGTAAAATCCAGGCCAAAGAAATTATGTATGGTGTAAATACTGGCATTGGTGAGTTTTCGGAGATAGTTCTAAATGATGATCAGGTGAAGGATTTTCAGAAATACCTGATTTATAACCATGCGGCTGGTATTGGCGAAGCAATGCCCGAAGATTGGGTTCGAGGTGCCATGCTTGGCCGGATTAATGTCCATGCTCATGGGCATTCGGGTTGCAGGCTGGCAATCACGCAAACTTTGGTAGCGATGCTGAACAAAGGCGTAACACCCTATGTATGTCGCAAAGGCAGTGTGGGAGCTTCCGGCGATTTGGCACCCATGTCGCAAATTGCATTATTGATGATGGGTGAAGGCAAGGCTTTTTACAAAGGTGAGCTGCTTTCGGGAAGAGAAGCCTTGAAACGGGCTGGTATCGAAGTGCCCGGTTTACAGGCGCGCGATGGGCTGGCCACGATCAACGGGTCGAATGTGCTCACCGCGATGAGTGCGTTGTTTCTGTATGATGCAGATCGCTTTTTGCGTCAGGCGGAGATTGCGGCAGCCATGTCGCTCGAAGCCTTAAAGGCAAATATGAAACCCTACGACCGCAAGATTCACGAAGTGAGAGGATTTGCCGGTGCTGTTCGTTCGGCTATGGCCATTAATAAAATTGTCAAGGGTGGCGACCTGGCTGAGGGAAGGATAAAATGCAAAGTTCAGGATGCCTATAGTATGCGCAGTACACCACAAGTGATCGGGGCAGCCCATGATGCAATGAAATGGGCTCGCTCGCAGGTTGAGATTGAGCTCAACGGAGTAGGTGATAATCCAATCTTTTTCCCGGACGAGAACCTGCAACTTTCAGGTGCAAACTTCCAGGGTTCGCCGGTATCATTACCAATGGATATGGCCGGAGCTGCCATTACGATGGTGTGTGTGCTTTCTGAGCGCCGCATGAATCGTTTGAATAATCCTGCTTTGAGCGTTGGTCTTCCGGCTTTTCTGACCAAAGGAGCCGGAATGTTTTCGGGACTGATGCTATCGCAATATACGGCTGATATGCAGATTGTGGAACAGCGGATCCTTTCGGCTCCGGCAAGCATTCAGTCGATACCTGCAGCGGCTGATCAGGAAGACTTTGTTTCGATGGGAATGAACACTGCACTTAAGAACTTCCAGATCATGGATAATGCGTATGGTGTTTTGGGAATAGAGCTGATGGCTGCCGCACAGGCATTGGATTTCAGGGAATACACTTTTGGTGAGGGTACGAGGAAAGCGCATGAGGTTGTCCGTCGTCATGTGGCATTTCTTGATGTGGATCGGCCATTGTTCGATGATCACAACGCAATGAAGGCCCTGGTAGAATCAGGAGAATTACTGGAAGCAGTAGAAAAGCATATCGGACACTTAAATTAAAACATTTAGCGGATTATGCAACAAAATGAAAATCAAAGCTTAAGGCCGGGTTTATTAACTTTCTTGTGTGTATTAAGCTTTATCGGTTCGGGTTTGGCAGCAGTGAGCAATTTTTTTGTTTATTTTAACCATACGGTAGTTTTGGAAATGATTGAACAGGAAAGCTTTGAGGCAATGGGTTTTGATTTCAGCCTTTTTGGAAGGATTGATCGTTCCTACTTTTTGATTTCAGCCTTTTTGCAGGTCATTTCATTTAACGGAGTGCGTTTGATGTGGAACCTGCGACGAACAGGATTTCATCTGTATGCGATTTCGCAACTTCTGATGCTGATCATATCTACGATATATATCTATAAACCGGAGGATGTATTTCCGATGTTCGATCTGGTACTTGCTACACTTTTTATATTGTTGTACCTTCGCTTCAGGGATCGCATGAACTAATCTATTAATTTGAGGCCGAATGCAATAGACATCACTAAACCAATCTTTGAAAACTCAAAACAAACCATTATGACATCTCAGGAATCAGTAATGAAATCTCGCACACGATTGCTGCAATTGTTGGTAGGTACTTTTGCGATTACGTACTACATTTTTATTGCTTTGCTTGATCTGTCAGCCTTGATTTTTAACAAATATATCATTGAATGGGCAGGACTTGGAGCTAATCCGGTTACGTTTGATATTTTTCCCGTGTGGGTGGTTATGTTGGTGTTGTTTTTGCTTAATACGTTGATTATTGTGGGTTTTTTCAGGTATTTCAGAAAAGGAACAAAATGGATGGTTTTGTTTTTTGGTATAATCCTGATAGGAGTTCAAATCATGATAGGAGGATTTGAAGGCTGGCAAAAACTGTTGCTTGAAGCAATAATTATGGCTTTGATCATTATCATACCCACCCAAAAAAATACTTCAAGGATACTCCAAAATACAGAAAATTTAGGATAGAGACTCTGTAATTTCACTTAAGTTCTTAAATTATTGAAATTGTAAAAACTTGTAAACCTGTAAAATATAATTATTTTGATATGAAAGTAAAAATATTTTTCGATTAATTTTTTGTTAAATACAGAGATGTTTATAACTTGCACGCTTAAATGCAAACGTTTTCGTACTACATTTATGAATCGAAATTTTTTATAGTTAATCAATTCACTAACCAAAAATCACCATTATGAGAAAAATTACGATTATGTTAGTGTTCTTACTGATCGCAGGTGTAAATTTTGCATTTGCGCAGTCGAGAACAATTACTGGTAAGGTTACCAGTGCGCAGGATGGGATGGGAATTCCCGGAGTTACCGTGATGGTTAAGGGTACTACCATTGGTACCACTACCGATATTGACGGTAATTATTCATTTGCTGTACAACCGAATTATCAAACACTAGTATTCCGGTATGTAGGAATGATAAGTCAGGAGATTACCATTGGAGAGCAAAATACCATTAATGTGGTCATGGAACCTGATGTACTTCAGATGGAAGAAGTGGTTGTAACAGCTCTTGGTATTCCCAAAGAGCGTAAGGCTCTTGGATATTCGGTGCAGGATGTTTCAGGTGAGGAGCTTACTCGTTCAGGTACATCTAACCTTGCAGCAGCTATGCAAGGTAAATTGTCTGGCGTTGAAATCAAGCCTTCTTCTGGTATGCCAGGTGCATCGTCACAAATTATTATCAGAGGAGCCCGCTCGTTTTCTGGTGATAATACACCCTTGTATGTAGTTGATGGTATGCCCATTTCCTCTACGGCAGATTATTCAACTGGCAACAGTGTAACCGGTGCCGATATTGCAAACAGGGCAATAGATATTGACCCTAATGATATTGAAAGCATTAACGTGCTCAAAGGTCAGGCTGCTGCTGCGCTTTACGGAATTAAAGCTTCTAATGGGGTAATTATTATTACTACCAAAAGTGGTAAAGGGAATAAAACCAGTAAACCTGCCATTTCATTCTCCAACTTTACCAGCTTTGACAAGGTTTCACGTAAACCAGATTATCAAACTAAATATGCTCAGGGTAGTTATGGCATGAATGTACCAAATACTTCATTTTCATGGGGACCTGAAATTAGCAATTTGCCAGATGATCCAACCTACGGTGGTAATTCACAAGGTCATCCGGGGATGTATTATGTTCCTCAGCTTGAGGCGGCAGGTCTGGATCCATGGGTAACCCCACAAGTATATGATAATTTTGGGGACTTTTTTGATGTTGGTTTTACTACAACAACATCTCTTAACATAAGCCAGGCCAATGATAAGGGAAATATTGCCTTTGGCATTGGTAATACAACTCAGGATGGTATAGCACCCTCTACAGGCATGGATAGATGGAATGCAAAGGCTGCTGGAGAAACCAAACTAAATGATAAATGGAGTTTGGGATTCTCGTCAAATTATTCACGAACTTCTATAGATAAACTTCCTGCTGCAAACGACGCTGCATTGAATGGGGTTTATGCAGCTCCACCGAACTATGATCTGGCGGGTATCCCAACTAATACGCCTAGTGATCCTTATTCACAGATTTATTTTCGCTCACTTACTTTTGACAATCCTTATTGGGGTGCGTCACATAATACCTTCAATGAAGTGACTGACCGTTTCTTTGGTAATGGCTTTGTGGAATTCAATCCTTATATTGCTGAGAACATGAGTCTTAAAACACGTTATCAGTTAGGAACAGATATTTATACTACTCATTATCAGGATATTTTTGAATTTGGAAGCAGAGGAAGAACAGGTGAGATGAACAATTATGGTGTGACTTCTCAAACAATGAATTCTTTGTTAACTGCTACCTTTGACTGGACAATAAACAGCGATTTCAACTTTTCTGCTTTAATAGGAAATGAGTTTAATCACAGAAACCGGAAGTTTTATGATGAATACGGTACTGGATTTAACTTCGGCGGATGGGCACATATGGGAAATACAAAAATCCAACAGGCGGATGAATCTCAATACCAGGATCGGACAGTTGGTTTCTTTGGAAATCTTTCTCTGGATTTCAGAAGCATGTTGTTCTTAAGCGTTACTGGTCGTCAGGATTATGTCTCAATTATGCCACGTGATAACAACAGTTTCTTCTATCCTTCGGTATCACTTGGCTTTGTGATTACAGAATTGGAAGGCTTGCGTGATATGCCAGTTCTTTCTTATGCTAAAGTAAGGGCATCTTATGCAGAAGTTGGCCAGGCAGCAGAATATTATCAAAACTACTTTGCTTCTCCAGATTATGGCGGTGGTTTCTGGGGTGCTACACCTATTCAGTATCCTGTTGCTGGAATTAGTTCTTATTTATCCAATAATGTTCAGTTTGACCCCAACCTGAAGCCACAGAATACGAAGACATATGAATTAGGTGCTGAGTTGAAATTCTTCAGCAATCGTTTAGGTGTGGATTATAGTTATTCAAATCAGTTGGTTACCGATCAAATTTTCCAGGTACCCATAGCTGCTTCAACTGGTGCTGCAGCATTGGTAATGAATGGGGGAGAAATTAAGACCAATGTTCACGAAGTTGTTCTTTATGCCACTCCTGTAATTCACCGTGGATTTGAATGGAACATGACAGTGAATTTCTCGAAAACTGACAATATGGTGAACGAGTTGGCTCCCGGAGTTGAAAGTATTTTCCTGGGAGGTTTTGTAACACCACAGGTTAGAGCTGGTATTGGAAGTACTTTCCCTGTAATTTATGGTAGTTCATTCCTTCGTGATGACAATGGTAATATAATCGTTGTTGATAATCCTGGAGCCTGGAATCATGGTATGCCCGAAACCGGACCTCCAGCAGTAATTGGAGAGGTTTCACCCGACTTTTTACTTGGTTTCACAAACCGTTTCGACTACAAAGGCATTTCTCTTTCGGCAACACTCGACTGGAAATCAGGTGGCCAGATGTATTCAGGTACAAACGGATTGCTTGATTTGTATGGTGTTTCCAAGCTGAGCGAGGATCGCGAAGAAACTTTTGTGTTCGAAGGCGTTAAACCTGATGGTACTCCTAACGATATTGTACGTGGTGGGCCAAACGATCCGGATGCTTACCAGGATTTAATTACTAACGTACTTACCAATATTGATGAGTATTATATTTATGATAACTCCTTTGTTAAACTCAGAGAGATTACACTCAGTTATGATATTCCCAAAAAACTGCTTAATAACGTTGATCTAACAGTCTCTGTTTTTGCACGAAACCTCTTGCTTTGGACAGAGCTTCCAAACTTTGACCCTGAATCTACTCAAGGTAATAATAATATGGGAGGATCTTTTGAGCGTTTCTCAATGCCTCAGACTTCCAGTTATGGTTTTGGAATCAACCTGAATTTTTAACCTTTTAAACCAATGAAAATGAATACAATAATAAAATATTTAGCCGTCCCGGTACTCCTATTGATTATGGCCGGATGTTCGAAGGACAAGCTAGAGGAAATCAACGTTAATAAGAATAATCCATTAGATGTTCCTTCACGTTTGCTCATTACAGATGTAATTACCAAAACTGCCTTTTCAATTACCGGCAGCGACTTTGCTTTTTATGCATCTGTTTATACCGAACACAATGTTGGTATCTACAATCAAATGTATAATGCCGAAATTCGTTCAGCTGAACCTGCTTTAGCAACTACCTACAACAATACCTGGGGATCTGTTTATGAAACGCTGTATAATCTCAAGATTATCATCAATAAAACCTCCGAAGGTGGTGATGAGGTTGGTAACTATCATACTTTAGGTATTGCACAGGTTTTAACAGCCTATAACTTAGCGATTCTGACTGACCTTATGGGTGATGTTCCTTACACTGAAGCCTTGCAACCCGGAGTTATTTTCCAGCCTACGCTTGATAAACAGGAAGCTCTTTATACTGAAATATTCCGCTTGCTGGATGAGGGTATTGCCAATATGGGCAAGGAAACAACAGCTGCTGGTTTAGGTACTCAGGATTTTCTCTATGGAGGAAATATTGGTAAATGGACACAGTTTGCGTATGGCCTTAAAGCCCGTTATACTGCCAGGTTAGCCTTCCGCAATGGCGGAAAATGGGATGATGTGATTGCTTTTGCTAATCAATCTTTCACCTCAGCCGCTGATGAAGCTAAGTTTGTGTATAATGGTAGTTCTACCAATAGCCCTTTCTATACTTTCTTTATTGACAGAGACTATTTTGGTGCCAGTACAAGTTTGCATAATAAACTAACTCAACGTAACGATCCTCGTGATGGTGTATTCTTTGTGCCTTATTCAGGATCAGGTGATGTAGTTTTTGCCCCTAATGGTACTCCAAGTCAGGTACAAGGTTACTACGGAATCTCAGGAATTATGAGCCCGACAGCACCTACTTATCTTTTAAGTTATCATGAACTTGAGTTTTTGAAAGCAGAAGCGTATGCACGCAATAACGGAGCATCAGCCGATGCAGAAGCTGCCCTCGAAAAAGGACTGACTGCTGCATTCGCAAAAGTTGGAATGGAATTGGATTCTACTTATTGGGTTGATGAGGTGCTACCACTTTTCAATGCTGATCCGGTAAAAGAAATTATGGTTCAAAAGTATATTTCGTTCTTCGAATCAGAAGCCGTAGAAGCGTACAACGACATTCGCCGTTTGAGAGCTTTAGGTAATGATTTTATAACACTCGAAAACCCCAATAACGCTACTCAGTTCCCACAAAGATTTACTTATGGTGCTGATGACGTAACCACAAATCTTAACATAGCTGATGCCTATGGCAACGGAAGTTACGTTTACACCGAAAAAGTATGGTGGGCGGGCGGTACTCGCTAAGTTTTTAATTTAGTAATTTAAAAAACGATTGAAAATGAAAAATATTAAATTATTGGCCTTATTGATGATAATGGTTATTGGCATTTCTGCCTGCAAAACTGATGTTGTTGATCCTGCAGGTCCCAGAAATGAAGGTGTCATACCAACAATCTCCAACCTTAATCCGGCTGTGTTTGATGTGAATGATCCTGAGAACACATTTATCAAATTTGATTTAGATGCTACTTCTGCAGTAAGTGAAGTAAGAGTCATTGCATCATTTAACGGAGATAAGAGTAGAACTCAGTTTAAGAGTTATTCCGCATTTCCAATAAAGGATGAAATGATTTATATGCGTGATGTTGCCAGTACCTTAGGTATTGCCTTGGATGATATTACTCCTGGTGATGTGTTTAATTTGGAATTATTAACCGTTCAAGGATCAAATACATACAGATCAAGCGCAGTAATAAATGCTGCTGCAGTATGTGCTTATGATCCTGAAATGGTTACAGGTTCCTACAAAGCTGTAAGTGCAGATTGGGCTGTTGATGGCCCTGTTACTATTACAGTTGATCCTGAAGATGAATATACCATTTACGTAGCTGGTCTGGCAGAACTTGATGGATTGACCGAAGATAAAGGACCACTGAAAATGGTTGTGAATCCTCTTACCTTTGCAGTAACTGCTGAAAGAACTGTCCTTGCTTCAATTGCCTTTAGTTATACAAACATTGCTTATGAGGGCTTTGGATTGCTGAATACATGTGATGGTACTTATGAAATGAATTTCACCATTACCGTTGATCAGGGTTCGTTTGGGCAGTATCCCTTTACGCTGACAAAACAATAGATTTATACAATCTGTAGTAAATATTGGAGGCTGTCTTAGAAATGAGACAGCCTCTTTTGTTCATGCTATGCTTACTCACTACCTCGAAGGTGCAAGTCTATTAGGTGAGCCATAAAGTTGAAATAGGTCAAAGCAAAACTCACTCCAAAATCAGCCAATAGGACTTTTGACTTCA
Organism: Bacteroidales bacterium; assembly: GCA_028704385.1. Taxonomy (GTDB): domain Bacteria; phylum Bacteroidota; class Bacteroidia; order Bacteroidales; family F082; genus UBA5536. Next base: position 215,773 of record JAQVLA010000002.1, read on the forward strand.
TTGCGGAGTCTGCTACTCATCATACGGAAATTCGTAATGTCAGGGATTAAACCTTTACCAATTATGCTGCGTCGGAAAATAAACAGAATGGCTCATTTCAAATCGATATTAAAATAATGTAAAGCCCAAAATAATACTGAGACTATTATAATTCGAATTCCAAAACTGGTGATCTTTCATAACTTCGCGTTTTGTATAATATCGAATTTCCAGGCTATAGGTCTCTTTGTATTTATAACCAATTCCTAAGGCAAGGCTTTTTCCGGTTGAAATCTCCTCCTGAGATATCTCAGTGTCATCGCTTCTCAGGAATTTTATAGATGAATTACTTGGAAAATCAATTACATACGAAATATTTGCGTATAGCTTTGACTTATTATTTAAATGAAAATAGTGTCGAACACCTATTGGCAATTCGATTGATTTATAATCAACCTTTGAAACCAGAATCCCACCTATAAAACTACTCGTTTCCTTCGATTGTTCTGATTTAAAATATTGATAAGTCGGTTCTATTATTATGCTCCATTTGTTTTTATTAAACGGTAAAATAAGTTCTGCTTCAATTCCAAACCTAAAACCCATCATATTTCCAAAATCAGTATCTTTTGAATCATCTATCGCGTTTTTTATATCAAGACTGCTATATTTAAAACCTGGTTTTAAGGTCAAATTAAATAAGTCTTTCTTTTGAATTGTTTTATAGCTGAGATAGTCTGAACCAGTGCATTCATTATATTTAATAAATAGCTTTTCCAAGTCTCTTTTAGTATAGTTGAGGTGCTCAACCTCTTTTAATCCAAGGCCTTCGCATTCTAGGTTTATAAGAAGTTGGTGCTTGTAATAATCATTTCTGTCAATTTTATTTTCAATTAGATATCGTTTATAAACTAATTGTTCTATTTCAGAATCATCATAATTAAAGAAAAAACGGATCAAATTACCATTTACATAAGTAAATAATGATGCCTTACCCTCAATAAGAACTTTTAGAAATAGAATTTCTTCATTAAAAATTGGCTTTCTTTCCGCACTCATGGCACTTACATGGTCAGAAGACCTATCCATTTTGGTTTTCGCTCTGATATATTTGGAAACATTATCAATTCCAAATTCTTTCACAGTCTCAATAGTTGCTCTTTGAACTGTCTGATTCGGGGGAATCATATATTCAAACTCCGTTGGATTATTTCTCCAATCAATATTTTTTATTAGACATACAATTTTTTCGTCCGCTTCATTTATGAAATACCCATTTTCAAAAATGATCTGAGCATACGATTTAGCATAAAAAATAGTAAAAAATACTACTAGGAGTAAAAGTTTTTTCATTGATGTGGTTTTTGATTAACTACGTAAAAATCAATTAACAACAGGTGATTGAAAAGACAATAATACAGAAAAATTGAAAGGTAATCAATCGTATCAATCCTTTCAAAGGAAAAGTGTTGTTGAGCAAAAGTAAGTAAAAAATGAAATAGGACCCAATCTTTAATATGATAAGTCAACAAGAACACAAAAGTAAAAGATTATGAAGTGGTTATGGCAATACTTTATCGGTTATAATCAGCTTGTCGGTGGCGGTAGTAATCAGCTAAGGGTTGTGTTGGCCTTGTTATCCGTATTTGTCTGGATCTATCAAAAGGTTATTCTATCAATAATACGAAAATGAAAGAGCCTCAACGGGCTCCTTCTTTGTTTTCGTACAATTCGGACACTTTATAGCTTTCTGTTAATAAAAAAACTGTGAATATCAACTCTACTGTTATAAATTTGTGCTTTAAATTATTCTAAAGTACTGACTAAAAAATCAAACAATGAAGATCAAAAATTTAAGCTATATCCTGCTGGTGCTTTTATTTACCGCATCGGCTGTTGATGTTTTTGCTGCTAAAAGTAAAGTACAGGTGAGTGCTTCCGAAAGTGATGCAACTATCTACGTTGACGGGGTTAGGATGGGAACCGGACGCGTGGATATTGTTGTACTTGACAATAGCTGCGTTACAGTGAAAACTGAAAAAGTTGGCTTTCTGGACGAAATAGTCACTTTTTGTAATAAAAAGAATGCTGCCAAACTCCCGAAGACATATTTTATTGAGATGCGACGGGATGATTCTTATGATGCTTCCATTCAGCTCGACATTGCCAATATTGATATGGAAATTCGTACCAATAAGCCCTACGATGATGCCTGGAAACTGCTTAACCAAATTGTTGTTAGCTATATTGATGCGATTGAAATTACAGATAAGGAAACCGGATACATCAGAACATCCTGGGAAGTTCAATCATATACCCAAAATACTGTTCGCACGCGAATCATTGTAAAGCTGGGCTCAGAAGATCCATTGGCATTTAAGATTAAGCTGGTGAGTGAAATCTCTCGTCAACCGCTTACCAGTGTGAAAGCTGATGAACTCTTCCGCGAATGGGATCGTGTTTTGCGTAAGTATGCCAACCTGAATTCGGAAATTCAAAGTCGCTTATAATTGTTTCTGTGTAATGATGAAAACAATAATCATAGCAATCTTTGCTTTAGTATTTCTTCCTTTATTGTCTGCTGCGCAAATTTATACGGGAGAGAAACCGGTTGAGACAACGAATCAAACGAATGAGCCTGAAGAGAAAGTAAGGAGCAAAGGCGGGGCTTTTAAAACCAGCTTTGTGCATCTGGCGTATTTTATGCCTGATATGACTCCTGAACGCAACTATGTTTATGGACCATTTAAAAATGGTGCCGGACCTAAATGGGGCTTGATGATCGAGAGTGGCGCCATTCGTTTTTTTGATGAAAACTTTATGTTTAATGGTGCCGGAAATATTGGCCTTTATTCAAGTTTTGGCTTTGGAGCTTCAATTTACGACTTTAATGAACCTTCGGACTTTGAGGGGGTAAAGGTGCCCTTTTTCTTTGCTGATTTAAAACTGGGGCCTGATCTCAGACTCGAATTTATTGATTTCGCAAAGGTTGATCTGTATGCTAATGTTGGCGTGTTGTCAAGCTATGGTGGTTTTGTGGGAAATATCGATCAGGATGATACTTTTTATAAACCAACAAAACCAGTCATCGCTTTTCAAGCCGGTTTTGGTACGAATGTGGCACTCGGACGATTTGTAATTGGTTTACAATACACACTGGCAAAAGGCGCCTATGAGTTTGAAGTTTCAGAAGATCCGGCATTATATCCCGGTGGTCCTATCGAAGATACACAGCAATATGATGTAAACCTGAACAGTTTAAGGTTACATATTGGGATTTATACTGAGAAAAGAAGAAGATAAAAACCAAATATCACAGCTATTATTAAAGTCATCTCCTTGTTGAGATGACTTTTTTTTAGCTTTTGGAGCCTGCTATTTCAGCATTTTCCTGGCTCTTTCTAAGCTCATCAGCAGTTGCTTTTAGGAGGTTAAGCTTCGATTGCCAGTTCAAGACATGATCGCTATACCTTAGCAAATTAGCTGAATCAACAGGTTTTGCAGGAGGTGATTCAACAGTAAGCGGGTTTACTGCATTCCCATTTCTGAAAAACCTGAAATCAAGATGAGGACCCGTGGAAAGGCCTGTACTGCCCACAAAGCCAATCAGTTGGCCTTGCTTTACGCGCACTCCCTCAGTGATGCCTTTGGCAAATCCTTTAAGGTGCATATAGGCTGTAGTATAGGTTCCATTGTGTTTGATGTACAAATAGTTGCCGCCTCCGCTTTTTTGATATCCTTTACGGGTAACCACACCATCGCCAATGGAATAAACCGGTGTGCCCGAAGGAGCTGCATAGTCAACCCCATGATGCGGACGGTAAATTTTGAGTACAGGATGAAACCTTGCGTTTGAAAATCCGGAGCTGATCCTGTTGTATTTCAAAGGTGCTTTCAGGAAAGTACGCATCAAACTCTGGCCAGTCTCGTCAAAATAATCCCCAACGCTATCCTGTTCAAAATAAAATGCAAACTGATTTTTTCCGTAATGCTGAAACCTGGAGGCCAATATTTTACCTATTCCAATTGGTTTGCCATCCACATACAACCTTTCATACATCAGCTCGAACTCGTCTCCTTTTTGGATTCCAAAAAAATCAATGGTCCAGGCATATACTTCTGACAGCTTATTGGCAAGATTAGGATCGTATTGCCCATCAACCATGGCATTCCATAGAGAGGAGGATATTGTGCCATAGGCAGTTTCAGTTTCTCTGTGAATCGGCTTATATCCCTTATGGGCAGTTAGGCTATCTGTCAGGCTAAATACCACATAATCAGTATAATCAATTTCATAAATGAAATATAATGGAGTTTGAACGGAGTCGTTGGCTGAAATAAAGGTGTATTGATTTCCAGCCCTTATTTTTCTAACATCAAAAACAGTCTTATGATTGCGGGCTATGTGGTCAATAAGATCGTAATTAACACCTTTTGAAAGTAAGATATCTGCCAAAAACTGATTGCGTTTTACCTGTCCCTGTTCTATAATCAAGCTATCAATAGCGATATCGAATAAAAAGGTTTGTGGCTTTTCAACCTCCGCTTCTAAAGTTTTGGATTGTATGCCTGAATTATTTTCCTTTGAAGAGTGGCAGGCAGAAAGGATAAATAAAAATATCCAGATAAGCCTGAAATATTTAATCCGGGATAATAACGATTGTATTGAAGTACCTGGCATAGTGCGCAATCCTGAAACTTGTTAGTAATATTGTGCTGCAAAAATACGATTTGCAGTAGTAAATATCCTATTTACAAAAGTTAAAACATCAGAATTGGCTAAAATAGGAAAACTGCATCGGAAGATACAAATGCAGTTTTTCACTATTAGTCACATTAGCAAAATATTACATTTGTTTTAGGGCGTGTTCGCGGCCCATCTGAACGGCTTTCAGGTTAAGTTCAATTATCTCGTCTCCTTTGTTATTGAAGAGTTTTTTTACGGCACTTTCTATGCTGCTATATTCCAATCCCAAAAAGGGAGTTGCAGCACCCAGCACCACCATATTAGCGGCTTTAATATTACCGCAATCCTTGGCCATTGAATTGGCATCCAGTGTGATATAACGCGGTAGTTTCCAGATTTCCTTCATCAGTTGTTCCATTTCGGGATAGTCCGTGATATTGATAAAAGGATTGATACTCGTAATAATCCAGCCACTATGATCCAGCATTGGGAGGTATCGCAACGACTCCATTGGTTCAACTGCAATGATAAGGTCGGCTTTTCCGGCAGGGATCAGGTCTGATGCAACAGGATCAGACGAAAGTCGCAAATTGGACTGTACTGCTCCTCCACGTTGGCTCATTCCATGCACTTCGGCTTGTTTGAGAAATAAGGATTCTTCGAGTGCGGCTAACCCAATACAGGCTGCAATGCTTAAGATTCCCTGTCCCCCAACTCCGGCAAGTATAATGTCTTTTTTCATCGTATATTGCTTATTTTATATTTAAATATTCATGGTTTTGGCCATGGCTTTCTGTCTCATACGACGATTTAGCGTTTGAATACACTCACGACGAGGTATTAGTACAGAAACCCCTTGATATTCAAGTTCTTCTTTAATGATAGCTACATTTTCATCATGATATTTATGCAGTGGTTTTAATACTTTAATATGCTCCTCAGATACGCCAAGTCCGCGTACGATGTTGTCAATCTTGCCAAAAGCTGAAGAGGTTTGGCCACCTGTCATACCGGTAGTTGAATTGTCGAGAATGATTACAGTGATCGGACTATTGTTGTTCACAGCATCCAGCAAACCAGTCATGCCTGAATGGGTAAAGGTTGAATCCCCAATTGCTGCCACTGCAGGAACCAGTCCGGCATCAGCTGCTCCGATTGCCATTGTGATACTGGCACCCATATCCACACAGCTGTTGATGGCTTCAAGGGGCTCCAGGGCACTGAGTGTATAACAGCCAATGTCGCTAAAAACACGTCCCCGTCCATATGAAGCAAGTGCTTCATTTAAAGCCAGAAAAGCATCGTTGTGGGCACATCCGTCACATAGTTTTGGCGGACGGTTTTTAACCAGATCCGGTACGACTGAACCTTGTAAATGTTTTTTGCCGAGAGCAAAACCAACAATCACCGGATTGAGTTCTCCATCTCGGGGCAAGGTACCATCAAGTCTTCCTTTAATCTTTTTTCCTTTGTTTAACATGCCACGCAAGAGCTCCTCAATTACAGGGTATCCGTCTTCTAAAACAAGTATTTCCTCGCAGCTTTCATAAAGCTCATTTACCAAGTCGAGTGGCAGTGGGTATTGGCCAATTTTGAGTACGGGATGTTCGAGTTTGCCGTTTGTATAATTTTCAAGTAAGTAGTTGAATGACAAGCCACAGGCAATAATGCCCAAATTTTTATCAGAGCCTGCTATGATGCGGTTGTAACCACTTTCGGCAGACGCAGCTTCCATTTGCGTTTGTTTTCCCAATAATTCGCGGTATTGTTTTCGTGCGATAGCCGGAAGCAAAACAAACTGACGCAGATTATCAGGGAGTTTCAGCTCGTTTTGTTTCTCTGGGTCACTGCATTCAACGCCGGTGCGCGAATGTGCTAAACGTGTTGTAATCCTGAGCAATACGGGAATCCGCATACGTTCCGAGAGTTCAAAAGCATAGCGGGTCATATCATAGGCTTCCTGCTGATTGGAAGGTTCTAGCATTGGGATTAAGGCAAACTTGCCATAAAAACGCGAGTCCTGCTCATTTTGACTTGAATGCATTGATGGGTCATCTGCAGCAACAATTACCAATCCGCCATTTGCACCGGTAATTGCGGCATTAACAAAGGCATCTGCTGCTACATTTAGCCCAACATGTTTCATGCAAACCATTGCTCTTTTACCAGCATACGACATCCCAAGAGCTGATTCCATAGCAGTTTTTTCATTGGCTGACCACAGGGCTCTGATGTTATTTTCTTTCGCAGTTTTGGAGGCTTGCACATATTCCATAATCTCGGTTGACGGAGTTCCGGGATAAGCATAAATTCCTGATATGCCTCCGTCAATAGCTGCCTGAGCTATGGCTTCGTCTCCGAGTAATAGTAGTTTTTGCATGGTGTTAAGTGTGTGATTTATAGCTTATTTTAATATTTCAAATACGGTGTTACAAAAATAACAAATCCAGTGAAGTCAGCAATCGTTTGCACTAAATCAGAACCTTTCTAAATAATTAAATATACTATTCTGCCTGCATTGGCATAATGACTATTTTTGCCGAAAAAGGAGCGTATAATTTGAATTTTCTTGCACATGCGTTTCTGTCGGGTCCAGATCATCAGGTGCTGATCGGGAATTTTGTTGCCGATAGCATTAAAGGGAAAATGATCGAACGATATAACGATGGTGTTAAAAAAGGGGTGATTTTACACCGTGCCATCGATGCCTACACAGATCAGCATGAAGTGGTTAAAAATAGCGTTGCGCGACTTCAGCCGGCTTTTCGCAGGTTTTCACCAGTGATAGCTGATATTTATTATGATCATTTTTTGGCGGTTCATTGGAAAGATTACGGTTCAACAGAATTGTCGGAATTTTCGGCTAAGGTTTACAAAATTCTTATCAGAAATTTCTCAAAACTTCCTCCACGATCTAAGCGGATATTGCCTTGGATGATAGCACAAAACTGGCTCACAGGTTATGCTAATCTACATGATCTTCAAAGGGTTTTTAAGGGGATGTCGCATCGAACAAGTTTTGACTCAGGCATGGAAAATGCAGTAGATTTTTTAAGGAAGAACTATCAGGATTTTGAAGATGACTTCAAACTCTTTTTCCCTGATCTGATGTCAAAAAGTGACGAAGTTTTAAAGGGCCTGGATGCCGGTTCTTCTGGCGAATGATTATCAGTGCAGCGATTGTTTATTAACTTTTATTGAATTTATAGTTTGGATAAAAATTGTTTGGTTGTTGCAGAAATATTAGTTTTACATTTTTGAAAAATTCAATCAACACAAACCATGGACGAATTGTTGATAAACATTGAGCAGCGTATCATATTACTGAAACGAATTGCTGTATTTAGCTCATTAAGTAACGAGGCACTAAATAAATTGTCCTTGCTTTTAAAAGAGCGAAAAACCAGGCCACAAGAATCCCTATTCAAAAAAGGAGAACAAGGTGAAAATATGTATATTCTGGCCGAAGGAGAGGTGCGTGTACATGATGGTAATCACGTGATTGCACGTTTGGGTGCCGGCGAAGTTTTTGGTGAATATGCACTTTTTGATACTGAAAATCGTTCGGCTTCGGTAACCACTGAAAAACAATGTGTTATACTTGTTTTGGACAGGGTTTCTTTAATGGATTTTTTAAAGAAGTATCCTGAATTACTGATGGGTATGCTTCAGCTTCAAATCAAACGCATGCGAGAGATGAATGAATTGGAAGAGAAATTGTCGAAAAGCTATCTTAAGATTACTAGACAGAAGCAGGAAATAGAGACGCAACATGAAGCCATTAAATATCAGAAAACACAACTCGAAGCACAGAATAAAAGTTTGGAGGAGCTCAACAATCAGAAAAAACAGCTGTTAAGTATTATTATTCACGGACTGAAAAATCCAATGACAAGCGTGAGGGCAATGGCTGAGATGATTGATTCGTCAGACCAACTTGTTCCTGAAATTTCTGAGTATGCTTCCATTATGCTTCATGCCGTTGGCAGGATGGATAATGTGATCAATGATCTGATCCGGACAAATCAGGCACAGGAGATGCTTCAGGATAAAACACAGCAAAGGCTCAACTTACCGGATGTCTTAATCCAAATTTCAGATGAAAATTCACAAATCCTTAAGCATAAGAAAATTAAGGTAAGTGTTCCGAAGAATAATCCTGATCTCAACCACAACCATACTTCTGTTCAACTGATGTTGGAGCAACTTTTCAATTGGATGATAGTCTTTGCCGATGAGAATCAATCGATAGAATTCACTTTTGGTGATTCGGATAATTTTGTCATATATACGGAGTTTGTTCCTGCAAAACAACTTCATTCTTATTTAAAAATTGATTCATTAAGCTGGTGGCAACTTGCCATTATTGCAGAAGAAGGAGAAGATTTTGAAAGATTGAATTATTTAAAGATATTATTCAGGCAGGCCGGTGCAGTGATTCACTGGTCGTTTAATAGCAACAGATTAAAAATAAGCATTACGCTTAGTTAGTATTTCTGTTCTTTGGATAATTTTCCTGATTTTGGAAATGTTTGAAGAATTCCTGTTTTTTAATTAATACAAAATCAATAATTTAAATTATTGTTTTGTATTGGCATGTGATTTGTTTCTGAGGCTGAAATTTTCTTATGCACTATTGCAAAGTCATAATATTTACAACGCTTATCCTACTCCTGCTTGCCTCCTGTGCAAAAAGAGAACTAGATATTGATATCGGCAGGGTAGAGGTGATTAATGAATCTGAAAAACCTCATGCTGTTTTTGTAAAGCTTGTCGGGGATAGTTTAGCATTGGAACAATATGTTGGTACTTTACCAATAGCATCACACATACTTGTACCACTCAGAGCCAAGGTAGAATACGAATTAAAAATAGGGGAAATAAATACCGGAAGAGTTGATAAATTTGAAAGTAGAGTAAGGCTTCAGAAGGATGAATATTTTAAACTTATTTTCAACGGAATAGATTGAAGCAAAATTAGTTATAATAATTATTTGGTACTCTGACGTCCAAAATTAACAACATACACTAGCTGATAACACTTAGAATTAATGTTCGGGGTTTGGCATGACTTCTGAATTCGAAAAGATAAATGCCCTGCCAGGTACCTAATCCTAATTTTCCATTTATTATGGGTATTGTAATGCTGTTTCCGGTAAGCATATTTTTTATGTGTGCCGGCATATCATCCGGGCCTTCAAGTTTATGTCGAAAATATGGAATATTTTCAGGAACCAGCTTGTCCAGATATGCTTCCAAATCGCGTCTTACATCGGGGTCGGCATTTTCGGTGATCAATAACCCGGCTGAGGTATGCATCAAAAAAATATGCAGAAGGCCATTATCAGTAAACTGATTGATTTCTGATTGAACAAAGTGTGTTATGGAATGTATTCCACGTTTCATTGCTGGCAACTCAATTGTATGATGGGTAAGCATTTCTGATAAATATAAAAGCTGAAAGTCGAAAGGGGGTACACTTACAACTTTCAGCTTGATGGTTTTACAAATGAAATTACTATTCTTTATTTTCTTCTTTTTTTCTAATTCCCACTAATTCTTCTAACATATTAGTAGTTAATGATTTAGGTCGTTCAAGCGGATAGAGCAATGCCCTGTCCCAGATCAGGTTGGTGGTTACGCCAATCGCACGTCCAATACCAAACAAAACGGTATAAAAATCATATTCAGTTACACCATAATGCCATTGAATAACACCCGACTGGGCATCAACATTAGGCCAGGGGTTTTTAGCCTTGCCTTGTTCCAGTAATATGGGAGGTACAACATTATAAAGCAGATCCACATATTTAAATATAGGGTCATCGGCAATATGTTTCAGGCTGAATTCGCGTTGTATCATATATCTGGGGTCAGTTTTGCGAAGAACGGCATGTCCAAAACCGGGAATGACCTGTCCGCTGTGCAAGGTATCCCAAACATATTGTTTCATTTCGTTTTCGTTGGGGGTTTCGCCTCCCATTTTGTCCATCAGATCCTGTAGCCACCTTAATACTTCCTGATTGGCAAGTCCGTGAAGCGGGCCGGCCAAACCGTTGATCATAGCTGAAGTGGCAAGATATACATCAGAAAGTGAACTTCCGACAAGATGTGCTGTATGGGCACTAACATTACCACTTTCGTGATCGGCATGGATGATAAAGTGCATACGCGACACATCATCGTATGGTTTTTTGATTCCCATCATGTGAGCAAAATTGGCTCCCAGATCCAGGTCTGGATTGCCAACAATACGTTTGCCATCCCGATATAATTTGGCATAAATATAGGATGCAATCTCTGGAAGCTTGGCCAGCATATTTAGCGAATCCTCGTACATTGGCTCCCACAGATCCATTTTATTGATACCTGCCTTGTATTTTTTGGCAAAGAAAGATTCGCGTGCCATTGCAAGGATTGCCGAGCTGAATATTGCCATTGGATGACTGCAGCATGGCCAGGCATCAATTACTTCGTACACATATCTGGGGAGGATTCGTCTCTTTGAAAACTCATCTATCAAATCGTCAACCTGAATTTTGTTTGGAATATCTCCAGTGAGCAACAGATAGATTAAACCCTCAACATAAGGCATTTCTGCTCCTTTGGCTTTTGGTAATTTTTCAAATACTTCAGGTAGGGTATAACCCCGATAGCGGATACCTTCATTGGGATCAAGGTACGAAATATCAGTTACCAGACATTTAATGCCACGCATACCGCCTAATATCTGACCAATGGTTACTTTGTCCACAACAAAATCGTTAAATTCTTCATTTAACCTTTGAGTGCGCAGGCGCCAATGATCGATTTTCTCTCTCAGAACATCTTTTAAGTTCGACATATCACAGTGTTTTTTATATTTTTTTAGGTACTTAATTTTGTTTGTAATCCTTTATTAATGGCATTTAGGAAATCCTGGGTATAAAGATAATGCTCTGGTTTTAAAGAGTTTCCGTGTATCAGTAATGCCAGGTCTTTGGTCATTTTTCCTGTTTCAACAGTTTCAATGCAAACTTCTTCCAGTGTTTGACAAAAATCAATAAGTTCCTGATTGTCATCCAGTCTTCCCCTATGTGCCAGACCTCTGGTCCAGGCAAAGATGGAGGCAATTGGATTAGTTGAAGTTGGATTTCCTTTTTGATGGTCACGATAATGGCGTGTAACGGTTCCGTGTGCAGCTTCTGCTTCCATGGTCTTGCCATCAGGCGTAACCAATACACTTGTCATCAGGCCCAACGAACCAAAACCCTGTGCCAGCGTGTCTGACTGCACATCGCCGTCATAATTTTTACATGCCCATACAAATTTTCCACTCCATTTTAAGGCCGCTGCAACCATGTCATCGATCAGCCGATGCTCATAAATAATGCCTTTGGCTTCAAATTTTGATTTGTAGCTCTGGAGATAGATCTCTTCAAAAATATCTTTGAAACGCCCATCGTATTTTTTCAGGATGGTGTTTTTGGTCGAAAGATAAAGCGGCCAGCCTTTTTGCAAAGCCATATTGAAACAGGAATGTGCAAAGCCACGAATGGATTCATCGGTATTATACATGGCTAAAGCAACCCCATCGCCACCAAAATCATAAACCTCATAGTGTTGAGCTTCGCTGCCATCGTCAGGGGTGTAGGTTATGGTGAGTTTTCCCTTGCCTTTTGTTAAAAAATCTGTTGCCTTGTATTGATCTCCAAAAGCATGACGACCAATTACGATCGGGTCTTTCCATCCCGGAACCAATCTGGGAATATTGTTAATCAAAATAGGTTCACGAAAAACTGTGCCACCTAAAATATTACGGATTGTTCCGTTTGGCGACCGATACATGGCTTTTAGTTTAAACTCTTCAACACGTTTTTCGTCGGGGGTAATGGTAGCACATTTAATTCCCACATTATATTTTTTTATTGCTTCAGCTGCGTCAATCGTGATCTTGTCGTTGGTGGCATCACGACTTTCCATGCCCAAATCAAAATATCTGATGTCAATATCGAGGTATGGAAGAATTAATTTTTCTTTGATAAACGACCAGATTACGCGTGTCATTTCGTCTCCGTCAAGTTCAACTACAGGATTGGCAACTTTGATTTTTGTCATGTTTGAAATAATTTGCTTTTTAGCGATTTATTGTTAGTGGATTAAATATCTTTACTTAGTCCTTTGTGGAATTAATTAAAAAAAATCATATTAACTTGATATGTCACATATTACATTATAATTTTGTTATTAATGATCATTATTTAAGCTTGAAAAATAATTGCCAAAACTCCTTCATTTTGTCCTTATAATCCGGCAAAATTTAGGAACGTAAAAATACAAAAATCTTTATCATGGCAGCATTTTTGTTGCGCTAAATACTTAATTTATAAATTCTTTTAAAGAATTTTATTGTTTATTATTTAACAAAAGCACGATTTAAAAATAAAACAACGAAATTTGTTGTGGAGAAATAAGTTGTTATTATAAAACCTTAATTCTGTTCGTATGGAAAATCAAGCAGACAGACTTTACCGATCAAGCTCTGCCAAAATTATAGCTGGTGTGTGTGCAGGTCTTGCAAAGCATTTTAAGATTGATCCTACAATTGTTAGAGTAATATTTGTATTTCTTGCTATTTTTGCTTTAGGAGGGGTGATTGCTTATGTAGTTTTATGGATTGTACTGCCCGAAGCACCCTTTGATAGCCAGGATTTTAATTCAGAAAGGATGACGGACGAATTTTAGCTTGTCTGAAACTTCAGCCAAAGGAAAATCTCAGTTGGTCATAGGGCTTACCCTTATCAGTATTGGAGCATTGTTCCTGATCATTGCTTTTATTCCCCGCTTCAATGTATTAGACCTCTGGCCGGTTGCATTAATTGCGGTAGGAATATTACTTTTGCAGCAAAGCAGTAAAAATACCTGATATACACTATCTGTTTTTAACTGGCACATTTGCATTAAGTTGATTAGTAAATCATATCTGTTTGGGCAGCAGATCATTCGCGGAAATAAAACTTAAAACATGAAACAACAGAATGTATTTTGGGGAATATTGCTCATTGCATTGGGTACCCTTTTTTTACTTGACAGATTAGATTTTTTTGATTTTCAGTGGAGGGTTTTGATAAGGCTTTGGCCTTTGTTGCTAATTTTATGGGGTGTTTCAATTCTCCCTGTCCAGAACTTTTTGAAGATTATACTGGCTCTTGCAGTTGGAGCACTGGGTGTTGTGATGTATGGACACCAGTATGAGAATTACAAGCCTCACAAATCTGGATTTCGTTATAACTTCGAGAAAGACGAAGGACGAATTCGTGATACGCTGGTTACACAAACTTTTAGTCATGAGCTTGAAGCTGGCATATCATCGGCATCTCTCCAGCTTGATGCCACGGCCGGAACCTATAAACTCCTGGGAACGACCAGCGAACTCATCCGTGCTGATAAGCGAGGCTCTAGCATGGCATATAATTTTCGGGTTGAGGAGCTTGGCGACAACTGCAAAGTAATCATCGAGCAGGTGGATAATAAAATCGTACTGAATAGTAATAAGTTGAACAATTTCGACCTGATGCTGAATCCAGATGTAGCTTGGAGTTTTAACCTGGATGTTGGAGCTGCAGAGCTGGATTTTGATCTGCGTGAATTTAATATTCATGAAATTGAAATTAATGGAGGTGCCGCTGCTATTGATTTACAGTTGGGAACTGAAAGCCGGAATACAAAAGTGAATATAGATGCAGCTGCTTCGGCCATAAAACTGGTCATACCTTACGAAGCAGGATGCCGTATCAAAACAGCTTCAGTGCTGTCGAGCCATAACTTCAAGGATTTTGAAAAGATAAGTCGGGGTGTTTACGAAACTTCCGGCTTCGAAAACGCTGATCAACAGATTTTTATCGATCTGGATGCAGCGGTATCTAGTTTTAAGATTAGCCGTAACTAGGGTACATAAACCAGGTTTCGATATTTTGAGTAATTTACGTTGTCAAAATGACAGTATTTTCCAAAATTGGGAATTGGCATATTGTTTGACAATGAAAAGGAGCTATGGATTATAAGGACTATTACAAAATATTAGGTGTTGATCGCAAAGCTACAGCTGAGCAGATTAAGAAACAATACCGTAAGCTGGCTGTTAAATATCATCCGGATAAAAACTCCGGAGATAAGGCTGCAGAGGAGCGTTTCAAGGAAATAAGTGAGGCATACGAAGTGCTGGGCAATGCAGAGAAGAGAAGAAAATACGATGATTTGGGAGCCAATTGGAAGCATTACCAACAGCAGGGGTTTGAAGGATTTGGTGGCTTTAGGGAAGGTGGCACGCATGGCAGACAGCAAGGCTTTGAGGATTTTTTTGGTGGTCAGCATGGGTTTTCTGATTTTTTTGAGTCCTTTTTTGGTAGTGGATTTGGAACCGGATCGTTTGGAGGAAGCTCCCGGCAACGACAACAAGTAAAGGGGGAGGATCTGATGGCCACCCTCAGCCTGAGCATAGAGGATGCATATAGGGGCTCCACTCACCTGATCAATCTCAATGGCAATCATATCCGATTGAAGATAAAACCCGGTGTAAAAGACGGACAAACATTGCGGATAAAAGGAAAAGGACAATCTTCTCCTTTTGGAGGTGAAGCCGGCGATTTACTGTTAAAAGTGCAGGTAAAGCCACAAAAAGGTTTAGTTCGTGAAGGTGATGATCTTATTGCTGATTTTCCGGTCGACTTCTATACCGCTGTTTTGGGAGGTAAACTTCCGTTTAGCACATTTAAAGGAACTGTACAGGTAACTGTTAAAGCAGGTCAGCAAAACGGAAGTATTCTCCGGCTCAAAGGGCTGGGAATGCCGGTATATGGCGAAGACAAATTTGGTAATTTATTGTTAAAAGTTCAACTTAGGTTGCCTGAATCAATTTCACCTGCCGAGAAGGAATTATTAATGCAGGCTGTAGCCTTACGTTCGCAATAAGCAGAGATCACCTTACCATAAACTGAACAGATTTCGCATTATTCTTAATTATTCAGCATTTTTGCGTACTTTTTAGTTAATTTGCGCGTTCTTTTCTGATCTCAGTCAGAATGGTTCCGATATTTTATTTATATTCAAAATGTTGATATGCAACAATTTACATTTTTAAAGAAGATTTTTATTGGCCTAGCTTTAATTTGTACATCGCTTACAACTGCATTTGGTCAGGAGGCTGCTATTAGGGGATTTGTGTATGAGACCAGCACAGGCGAACCTGTAATATTTTCAAATGTTTACCTCGAAGGAACCAATTTTGGTGCTTCAACAGATATCAATGGATATTTTAGTATCACAAAAGTACCGGCAGGTGAGTACATAATGTTAGTAACATTTTTGGGGTACGATACGCTCAGAGAGCCTGTTACACTTGTCCCGGGAGATGTAATCAACAAGCGTTTTCACCTTAGCGAAGGCAGTGTAAGCCTCGAAACCGTGAATATTACAGCTGATAAGATTGAATCGAGAAGTGAAACCAGAACTTCGGTTATCAACATCACCCCAAAATCTTTGAAAAAGATACCTTCAATTGGAGGCCAGAGCGACCTCGCACAGTATTTACAGGTTATTCCGGGAGTAGTGTTTACAGGCGATCAGGGCGGACAATTATACATCAGAGGCGGCTCGCCCATTCAAAACAAGGTTCTGTTGGACGGCATGATTGTTTATAACCCATTTCATTCGATAGGCTTGTTTTCGGTTTTCGAAACCGATATCATTCGTAATGCTGAAGTTTTTACCGGAGGATTTAGTGCTGATTATGGTGGCCGGATTTCATCAGTCATGGATATCACCACACGCGATGGGAACAAAAACCGCATTGCCGGAAAGCTGGGAGCAAGTACTTTTGGTGCTCGTTTTCTGCTTGAAGGTCCTATTTCAAAAGCTAAAACCCAGGATGGTGCCAGTTCGAGTTTTGTGCTGTCAGTGAAAAATTCCTATCTCGAACAAACAAGCAAGAGCCTTTACAGTCATATTGACAAGAATGGATTACCTTTCAACTTTTTGGATATCTATGCGAAAGCTTCAATCAACTCGGCTAATGGCAGCAAGATTAATTTCTTCGGATTTAATTTTGACGATCAGGTGAACAATTACAAAGCGCTATCCGATTTTAGCTGGAATGCAATGGGCGGTGGATCAAACTTTTTAATTATTCCCGGTAAATCTCCCGTACTGATTGAAGGTAATTTGGCTTATTCAAGTTATCAGGCCAAACTGTCGGAAGTTTCTTCTCCCGATCGCTCAAGCTCTATTAATGGCTTCAATATGGGATTTCACTTCACTTATTTTCTGGGAAAAGACCTTGTTAAATATGGTGTGGAATTATTAGGTTTCAAAACAGAATTTGATTTCACCAATGGAGTTGGTCGTACGATCAGCCAGGTGGAAAATACAACAGAACTGGCAGCCTATGTGCGATACAAAGGAAACTATGGCAAATTGCTCTTTGAACCCAGCCTTAGAATTCAGTGGTATGCCTCCTTATCAAATATTTCGCCCGAACCCCGGCTCGCAATGAAGTATATGGTGAATGATTGGTTCCGGATAAAGCTGGCTACCGGAATGTATTCACAGAATCTGATTGCAGCCAATTCGGATCGTGATGTTGTGAATTTATTTTATGGTTTTTTGTCGGGGCCTGATAATCTGCCAGCCCGCTTTGATGGCAAGGAGATTAATCATAAGCTGCAAAAAGCAAATCACTTCATTTTTGGTACAGAGATAGACCTTACTCACCGGATCAACCTGAACATCGAAGGTTATCTTAAGGATTTTAATCAGCTTACAAACCTTAATCGTAATAAGCTATATGATGAGTCAACAGCTCCTTTTGGCACACCGGATATCTATAAGAAGGATTTTATTATCGAAAAAGGAAAAGCTTATGGTGGCGACATAGCCTTGAAATATGAAGACAACCATTGGTATATCTGGACCGTTTATTCGTTGGGATTTATAACAAAAGAGTTTGAAGAAAAACCCGGCGAACTCGTTACTTACAGGCCACATTACGATCGCCGGCATAATGTAAACGTGATCATTTCATACACTACAGGCGATCGCAAACAATGGGAATTTAGCGGCAGATGGAATTATGGGTCTGGTTTTCCATTTACGCAGGTACAGGGATATTATGAATACATCAATTTTGATGGAGGTGTAAATGATGACTATATGATTGCCAACGGCGAATTGGGGCTGATTTATGGAGATCTTAATAAAGGGGAGTTGCCAAGCTATCACCGGCTTGATCTGGATGCCAAACGCAGGTTTTTCCTGAGCGAAAGAACCGAACTCGAATTTAATCTTAGTGTCACCAATCTGTATAATCGCGAAAATGTTTTTTATGTAGATCAGATCACCAGCGAAGTTGTACGACAATTACCTCTGATGCCTAGTTTTGGGCTTACACTGAGTTTTTAATATAATATTTACCCTTTATGAAAAAAGATTATTTTAAATCATTGATTATCAATGTGAAACAGATTTTTTATTTGTTTATGATCCTCTTGTTGCTAAACAGTTGCGATCAGCCAAAAAAAGAAACTATGCAGCCACCTGTAGCACAACAAAAACCGCATGAACTAACAAAACACGAACACACCAGAATTGATAACTATTATTGGCTCAACGACCGGGAAGATCCTGAAGTTATTGCCTATCTCGAAGCAGAGAATGCATACACTGATGCGGCTTTGGCGCATACCGATGTCTTGCAACAGGAGCTTTATGATGAGATGTTAGGAAGGATTAAGCAAACAGATATTTCGGTTCCTTATCAACGTAATGGTTATTTTTACTACACACGTTACGAGGAAGGTAAGGAGTATCCAATTTATTGTCGCAAAAAAGGCAGCCTTGATGCAGAAGAGGAAATAATGCTTAATGGCAACGAAATGGCAGAAGGTTATGCCTATTTTCAAATCGGAGGATGGGAAATTAGCGCTGACAACAATTTGCTGGCCTTTTCTGTTGATACTGTTAGTCGCAGGCAATATACCATTTATGTTAAAAATCTAACTACCGGCCAAATCTACTCCCAAAGTATTCCAAACACTTCCGGAAATATGGCCTGGGGAAATGATAATGAGACACTTTTTTATAGTGTTAAGGATGAAACATTACGGCCCTATAGAATCGTCAGGCATCAGTTGGAACAAGATTTTAACAATGATGTTGTGATCTTTGAAGAAAGCGATCCAACTTTTTATGCCTTTGTGTTTAAAACAAAATCTGACGCATATATCATGGTTGGTTCAGTAAGTACGCTTTCCGCCGAATATCATTTTGTGGATGCTGACAAACCTGTAAATGCACTTCAGGTTGTTCAGGAACGTCAGCCTGATATGCTCTACGGTGTTGACCACTACAAGAACGATTTTTATATCCGGACGAATCTTGATGCCCAGAATTTCAGGCTGATGAAAACCAGTGTTAAAAAACCAGGTATGAAAAACTGGAAAGAAGTAATTGCACACCGCGAAGATGTTTTATTGGAAGATTTCGAAATATTTAGTAACTATTTGGTAGTGAGCGAACGGCAGAAGGGATTGCTTAATATCAGGGTGATGAGTTGGAATAAAAAACAGGATTATTATCTCGATTTTGGCGAGCCTGCCTATACTGCTTACACCAGTACCAATGTTGATTTCGACACAGATATTCTGCGTTATGGCTATACTTCGCTCACTACACCTAACTCTGTTTACGATTTCAATATGGTCGACAAAAGCAGAAAGTTATTAAAACAGCAGGAAGTACTCGGGGGTTATAATCCTGATGATTATCAATCAGAAAGGCTGTATGCCCCCTCGCACGATGGCGTGATGGTTCCCATTTCGCTGGTGTATAAAAAAGGTCTTGTAAAAAACGGAGAAAATCCGCTGGTACTCTATGGTTATGGTTCTTATGGTGCCAGCATGGATGCTTATTTCTCATCTACCCGATTGAGTTTGCTCGACAGGGGATTCGTTTGGGCTATCGCACATATCCGTGGCGGTGAAGAATTGGGACGTCAATGGTACGAAGACGGTAAACTGCTCAACAAGAAAAATACATTTTTCGATTTTATTGCCTGTGGCGAATATCTGATTGATCAAAAATTTACTGATAACAGACATATGTTTGCATTGGGAGGCAGTGCCGGTGGTTTGCTTGTTGGTGCAGTGGTAAATATGCGACCTGACTTGTGGAAAGGCGTGATAGCAGCTGTACCTTTTGTTGATGTTGTGACTACTATGTTGGACGAAAGCATTCCTCTCACAACAGGTGAGTACGACGAATGGGGAAATCCAACCGATAAGGAATATTATGAGTATATGCTTTCTTATTCGCCTTATGATAATGTCGTACAACAGGATTATCCTGCTATGCTTGTTACAACCGGATTGCATGATAGCCAGGTGCAATACTGGGAACCAGCAAAATGGGTTGCCAAGCTCAGAACTCATAAGACCAATGAGGAACATTTGTTGCTGAAAACCAATATGGATTTTGGACATGGAGGTGCTTCCGGTCGCTTTGAACGTTTGAAAGAAACAGCTTTGGAATATGCCTTTATGATGAACGAATTGGGGATGGTACAATAGATTGTTCAGATTGTATAACTTTGAGAGGCTGCTTTGTGACAAAATCAGCCTCTTTTTTTTTGTGGGTTAAACCTGACTTCGGACTTAAGCTTTGGGGAAATGTCACGTAAAATGCCTTTCAATACGGCTCATAAAATGCTCGAGAGGGAAGTACTCGAAGTTTTCAAAACCTGCTATTCCGATTTTCCGAAGGCACGCATTAAAACATTTGAATCACCCGATTTTCAGCTTATTGTGAACAGGCACAAAACCATAGGACTAGAAATTGTAAGGTATGTAACAGATCCTGAATTGATTGAAAATTCAGATTTCAGTCAGTTTGAGCCACAACGGATTCAGGAATTGATTGAAAAAAAAGAACAAAAGTCATTAGGTTATAATCGGATGCGATATTATGAATTGTGGTTGTTAATTGTAAGTGGTTCTAATCCGTTGGAACCTGTTATGTTGCACCCCGAAAATATTGATTCCATGGTATTTGATTCTGTTTTTTTCGAAAAGATATTCTATCTGGATATGCGACGAACTCATCTTTATTATCTGCAGGATTGAATTTTACAGTTAATTCACCTAGTGTAATACGGTTTTTACCTTAGCAATTTCACTTTATACTGCTATTAGTTTTGCTTCATCAAAGCCTTCAATATAAGGTCAGGCGAAAGCAAAAACGCTAAACATAATTGTAAAAAACAGCATTCAAATGACTTTATTGCAGGTTTCGGCCACTAACCGACTTTTGTCTGTTATGGTTTGCGGAAGCCGAAAAGCATAAAGAGTAGGCATAGAAATTACATCCAAATGTATTATGAGAAAAGTTTTATTTGTATTAGCATTTGCCCTCATCGGGCTTAGCTACAGTGCTCAGGCACAGTTCGAAAAAGGTCAGGTTGATGCCAATATTGGTATCGGTCTGGGTGCCACTTTTGCCACAGGAACGCTGGATTTGCCACCCGTTTCGCTTGCACTCGATTTTGGTGTAAGTGATAACCTAAGTATTGGTGCTTATCTGGGCTATTCAGCATCAAAAGAGGATTTTTCAGGATTTGGTGCAAATTATTCCTGGAAATATACCTATATGATTGCTGGTGCCCGCGGAGCTTATCATTTTGATCTTGCTGATCAGCTTGATACTTATGCTGGTGTGATGTTGGGTTATAATATTGCCAGTGTAAAATATGATGGTCCGGGTGCGTCACCTGCATCTCCAAAAGCAGGTGGTATAGCTTATGCAGGCTTTGCAGGTGCCAGGTATCATTTTGGCGACACCTTTGGTATTTATGCCGAACTGGGATACGGGATTGCCCTGCTGAATGCAGGTCTGACGCTGAAGTTCTAATCTTGAAGCTGTCGTATCTTTAGAAAGTCTGATCTTGTTTGATTACAGGGTCAGGCTTTTTTAGTTTTATACCATTCTTGTTGATAGTATTTCCATGGTGCGATCAAAAAACCATAATTATAATGTGCACGTGGCTTATGATGATCTAGGTGGGCTGTTATGGTTGCTCTCAGATAACGATTGCTTAATCTTTGGAAAAGCGGTAGGCGGCCATGCACAAAAACATCATGAAAAAGGAAGTAAGCCAGGCCATAAAGTGCAATTCCCAACCCAAGGTAAAATTTCCAATCGAAGCCACCTTGAGTGCCGGATACGATTAACAGAAAACTGGGAATAGCAAAAATCACTGCAAAAAGATCGTTCCATTCAAACTTTCGGCCATCACGTATATGGTGGTCTTTGTGTAGTATCCACAAAAAACCATGCATCACATATTTGTGTGTAAACCAGGCTATAAACTCCATAAACAGGAAGGCGCCAAGTATCAATGCAGCAGCCAAAATCCAGCTCATATCATTTTGTTTTTAGGTTTTTCAGATGTGCATCCACTTCATCAAAAGCGATACGAAACCAGGCAGTATAATTTTCGGGATGGTTTGTGATTTCTTTTCTTAGTTCGCTCATTGTTGCATATTTCCATCTGGCAACTTCTCTGTGATTAATCACAGGAAGCTCATCTGAATAACCTATAAAAACGTGATCCAACTCATGTTCTGTGAGTCCTTGTCCGACATCTGCCTTGTAAATAAACGAAAAGGCATGATTTATCTCACATTGCATTCCCATTTCTTCTTTTAATCTTCGGCTGGTTGCGGCTTCCAGACTTTCATTTTCACGCGGATGCGAACAGCAGGTGTTGGTCCATAATCCTGGAGTATGGTATTTAGACAAGGCCCTTTGCTGAAGCAATAACTCATTATTGCTGTTAAAAATAAAAATTGAAAAAGCGCGATGCAACACTCCTTTTTCGTGAGCTTCCATTTTTTCCATCAAACCCAGTGGCTCGTCTTTGGTGTTTACTAAAACAACTTGTTCTTCCATAATCAATTATTTTCTGCATTTAACATTTTTTGCAGCAATGCAATTTGTTGGTCCGTGATTTGACTTGATTGTATCAAAAACCTGATGATGTTACCTCTTAACAAATCATCTTCAAATAAGGTTTGATCCTGAGTAAATTTATTCATTAAAAAGGCAAGATCCTTTTCAATATCATCATGATAACCCAAAAAAGCCGGCGCTCTGGATTGTATGCTAAACCTGATAAATCTTATTTCCGAGTTGAGCGAATCCAATTTTAAAGCCAATTCTATCTTTTGTTTTCCCTGATTAAAACGTTTTAACTTGTTTAAAGGGAAAACGGCACAACTGGCCGAACTAGCTTCGGCTGCACCTTCGTAAGCCAATAAAACAGCCGTCTTTTTTGTGTTTTGCTGCAATATTTCAAAAAGCTTTTCCGAAACGCATCCGGGTTGATCAAGCCTGAAATATAATTTTCTGGCTTCATTCAGTAGTTCGGGCTGTTCCGTTGGTAAAACTAAGAAAATAATTGCAAGAAAATGGATCATTTTAAAGCAGGTTTAACCGGTAGCGTAGATATGAGCTTAACAACATGCCATATTTAACCGGATTTGGAACTCTGATTCGCTTATAACCAAGTAATTTATTTGATTGTATTCGTTTGATTTTCTTAAATAAATTGTGGTAATAAACGTAAGCCACATACACCCCATAACGCACACCAACCGGAAGTTTGCGAATGCCAGCCAAACCATCCTGAAAGTCTTTTTCGATGTCGGCTTCTATGTTTTCCTTTTCCTGTTGGCTAAAGTTATTTAGGTCGAGATTAGGGAAATAGGTGCGTCCCAGATGAAGTTGGTCGGCATGTAAATCGCGTAAAAAATTGATTTTCTGAAAGGCCGAGCCCAAACGCATCGCTGGTATTTTTAATTCCTGATACATGCGTTCATCGCCATAGGCAAAAACTCGCAAACACATTAACCCAACTACCTCAGCTGAGCCAAGAATATATTCCTCAAACAGCTGCTGGTCATACACCAATTCGTCAAGATCCATTTCCATGCTTTTCAAAAAACGATCGATGAGTACCCATTCAATTTTGTATTTATGAACCGTATCCTGAAAACTATGTAAAATGGGGTTCAAACTGATTTTGCGTTCAAGAGCCAGCACTGTATCTCTTCTGAATTCCTCGAGCAGACTTTTTTTGTCATATTCATGAAACGAATCAACAATTTCATCGGCCAGCCTCACAAAACCGTAAATGGCATAGATCGGATCGTGATACTTTCGATTAAAAAGTCTGATACCCAACGAAAAAGATGTACTGTAATTCCGGGTAGTAATTTTACTCGTTTTTCGTGAAATCTGATCGTAGATTGCTTTCATAATTTTGGGATTGTTTTATTGTTTTTGCTCCTTTTTCACAAGTTGTCCGGCAGCAACCTGACCTGAAATGATAGCGGGAGGCACACCGGGCCCGGGAATAGTTAACTGGCCAACATACAACAAGTTATGAACGGCTTTGTTAAACATGGAAGGTTTAAGTATGGCTGTTTGTCTCAAGGTGTTTGCCAGGCCATAGGCATTGCCTTTGTAAGCATGATAGTCATGGGTAAAATCCCTGTTCGAATACATGCGCTTGTAACTAATATCTGCTTTGAAGTTTATATCGAGCGTATCTTCAATGCGCTGCACCGAAAAATCAAAATAATGATTTCTTACAGCGTCTGTATCCTGCAAGCCCGGGGCTACAGGTATTAAAATAAAGAGGTTTTCCTTGCCCGAAGGAGCTGTTGATAGATCGGTTTTTGAGGTACAGCTTAAATACACAGAGGGATTTTGGGGCCATTGGGCTTGTTCGTAAATCTGTTGGGCATGTTTTTCGAAATCTTTGTTGAAAATGAGCGTATGATGTTGCATATTATTCAGCTTTTTGTCGATGCCCAAAAAATAGATGAGCGAAGATGGCGACATGGTGCGCGACTGCCAATAGGCAGGTGAATAGTTGCGATATTTTTCGGGAAGTATTTTTTGTTCAATGTGGTGATAATCTGCACTGGCTATCACATAATCAGCCTGATAGGTGCCTTTGTTAGTCACGACTGACTTGACTTTTTTATCCTTAAAATCAAAACGTTGTACTTCTTCATCAAAGCGAAAACACACACCTTGTTGTTCTGCCAGTTTTTGAAAACCCTCAACAACTTTATACATTCCTCCCTCAGGATACCAGGTGCCCAGCATCATATCTCCATAATTCATCAAGCTGTATAGTGCGGGTGTTTTTTTTGCCGTCGCTCCCAAAAACAGAATTGGAAACTCAAGGATGCGCAATAGTTTTGGGTGGTTAAAATATTTTCGGATATAACTGTGAAAGGAGGTGAGAATATGCATGCGCAGGCTCGATCTGATAATTTCCCAATCAACAAATTCCAGTAAACTTTTTGAAGGTTTATAGACTAGTTTTTTGATGCCAATTTCATATTTAAAGGCAGCTTCTTCCAGAAACTTTTTAAGTTTATTGCCACTTCCGGTTTCAATGCTTTCGAAAAGTTGGTAAAGCATTTTTGGGTCGGCTGGTAAGTCAACCTTATCTCCGGGGCTAAAATAGATGGTGTAGGAAGGATCCAGTCGTATAAGTTTGTAATAGTCAGAAACTTTTTTGCCAAAAAGCTCAAAATATCTTTCGAATACATCCGGCATCCAATACCAGCTTGGTCCCATGTCGAAAGTAAAGCCTGCCTCGCTGAACATCCTGGCTCTGCCTCCTGCCATATCGAGTTTTTCGATCACTTCCACTTCAAACCCGTCTCTGGCCAGCAGGGCAGCAGATGAAAGTCCTGAGAAACCAGCCCCAATGACTATTACTTTTTTCATGAGATAATGTTTAATGAAAAACTAAAAAAGTTAAACAAAAATGCTTTTGTTTTGTTCTAAACCAGGGAGAAAAATTTAAAATAATAACAAAGTAAATATAAGCTATTTTTTTCTTGTTTTTACAATTTCTCAATTGTATATTTGTATTCTTTTCAACCCGGACCAAAGCTGTCTTCCTCCTCAATAATTTAGGGAAGCATGAAGCATTTTATTACTTTACTAACAGGATTACTTGTAGTGGGGATTCTGATGGCACAAGAGAAGAGAATTGATATGTCGGGCTTATTTCTGCGGGATGCAAACGGGAAGCAGCATGAAATCTCAGTTTTATTGAAATCGCACAAGATGAATTTACTTGTATTTTGGAAGCTTGATGACGGGAAATCGTGCACCATGCTGAATGAGCTACACGAAGCTGCCACAGAAACGCTTGAAGGAATGGATTTTCAATTAATAACGATCATCGAAACGTCCGTATCATTAACACAGCTTGAGTATAATTATGTAAACGCCAATGCTTCGGAAGCTAAATGTTTTGCAGATGTAAATGGTGATTTACGTAGACATCTCGCAATTACCGAACTTCCTTATACCTTTTTATTTGATTCTGATTCCCACCTGATTTGTAGCCAGCGTGGTTATTGTGTAGATGCCGGCAACCAGCTTTGTGAAAAAGTACGATCCTGCCTCATAAAAATGGATCAGGCTGCTTTAAAACCTTAAGAGGTAGAAGGTTTTTCGTTTATATTTGCCTGCGAAAGACGTGAATCCCGCCTCGCTGGATTTTGTCTGGATTATGAATTAATGCATAGCATTTATGAATATAGCTGTTACAGTTGTTGGTGTTGGATTGTTGGTATTTCTGGCTCATGTTTTTGCGGAAGTATTTAGTCGCAAACGTGTACCTGATGTTTTGTTATTAATTCTAATTGGATTGGTGATAGGACCTTTGTTGGGAATTGTATCACCGGATCACTTAGGATTAGTAGGGCCTGTTTTTACTACCATCACACTGGTTACCATACTTTTTGAAGGAGGAACAGAACTCAAATTTGATACACTAAGGAACTCACTCAGAGGGACATCCCTTCTTACATTTCTCAACTTTTTTGCCACTTTGATAGTTGTAGGGTTGCTGTCATGGCTTTTTCTTAACATGGATCCCATAGTGGCTTTTATGCTGGGAGCCATAATTGGCGGGACTTCATCAGCGGTGGTTATTCCGCTTGTGAGACAATTAAATATTTCCGGCAACAGCCGCACCATCCTAATCCTCGAATCTGCCTTTAGCGATGTGCTTTGTATCGTTTTTGCACTGGCTTTTATCGAAGCAGCACAATTGGGCGAAATACAAGTAGGAACCACGATTGGGCAGATTTTGGCAAGTTTTATTCTGGCCTCTATCATGGGATTAATTGGTGCTTTTTTTTGGTCGGTGATTTTGCACAAGGTCAGAAATATTAAAAACTCCATTTTCACAACTCCAGCCTTTGTTTTCATCATATATGGTATTAGTGAAATACTGGGCTATAGTGGTGCAATCAGTGCCCTGGCATTTGGAATAGGACTGGCGAATACCGACCTTATTAAAAATACTGCATTAAGCTCGTATTTCACAAAAGAGCCGGATTCACTTAATGAAACGGAACGGATACTTTTTGGTGAAGCGGTATTTTTGTTAAAAACCTTTTTCTTTGTCTATATTGGAGTTTCAATGCAGCTTTCAGAATGGGTTCCCATCCTGATTGGTTTTGTTATTACCCTGGTATTATTTGCCTTACGAATTCCTGTTGTGAGGGCATCAATGCCAATTTCTGACGCTAAACATACCAATCAGGACTTGATCTTTATGTCAACAATTGTTCCAAAAGGATTGGCAGCTGCGGTTTTGGCAACTATACCGATGCAACAGGGGATAGCAGGCAGTGAATTGATTAAAGACATTGTTTTTTCCGTGATTCTTTTCAGTATTGTTTTTACTTCCGTATTAATTCCGGTGATCGAGAAATCTACGGGGATGCAGCGGTTTTACATGAATTCGCTCAACCTTAATTTATGGATGAGGGAACGCATCCAGAAATACCAGCAAAAAAGAGCTGAGAAGAAAGCTGCCAAAACTGTTTCAACAAAGGTTGATTCAGCAATAGAATCGGTTGAAGAAAAGCATGAAGAGAATGCTGAAAAAAAAGATTCTGCAAATGAAGTTGTTTAGTTCTAAAAATAGTTTTATTTTTGCAGCCCAAAAAAAATCGAAAAGAAGTAGCTATGTATTTAACAGCTGAAAAGAAGACAGAAATTTTTAACGAGTACGGTAGCAAGGCTGCTGATACTGGTTCTGCAGAGGGTCAGATTGCTTTGTTTACCTTCCGTATCAAGCATCTTACCGAGCACATGAAAGGAAATAATAAGGATCTGGCAACGATGCGTTCACTCGTTCGTATGGTAGGTAAAAGAAGGAAGCTGCTCGATTATTTAAAGAAAAAAGATATTGAAAGATACCGTGAAATAATCAAAAAGCTGGGTATCAGAAAATAATCCTGATCCTGTTGAAGGTCCGAAGAAAGGCAATTTACTTGATTGCCTTTTTTTGTATTTAAACAGGCTTCACCAATACGATTACAATTAAAGTTAATATATGAGTCCACAAGGAATTACACAAACGATTCAAATGGCTGATGGAACAGTCATTACGATCGAAACAGGGAAGCTTGCCAAACAGGCGCATGGAGCTGTTGTTGTCACAACCGGAAAAACCATGTTGCTGGCTACCGTTGTTTCATCAAAAGAGGCCAGAGAAGATGCAGATTTTTTACCACTTTCTGTTGATTATAAAGAGAAATATGCTGCTACCGGGAAGTTTCCGGGAGGTTTTTTCAAGCGCGAAGGACGCCCTTCTGATTACGAAGTGCTGATTTCACGATTGGTTGACAGGGCTTTACGTCCACTTTTTCCGGATGATTACCATGCTGAAACCCAGGTTTTGATAAATCTGATTTCGGGCGAAAATGATGTGGCCCCCGATGCCTTTGCTGCATTGGCTGCTTCTGCTGCGCTATCCGTTTCTGATATTCCTTTCCAAGGTCCAATTTCTGAAGTTCGAGTTGCTCGTATCAATGGAGAATTTGTTGTAAATCCTCCTTTTAGTACCCTGGCCGATGCCGATCTCGATCTGATGGTTGCTGCAACCAAAGAGAACATCATGATGGTTGAGGGCGAATCAAAAGAGGTTTCAGAAACTGTTATGCTCGAAGCGCTTAAAGTGGCTCACGAGGCAATAAAAATACAATGCGAAGCTCAAATTGAACTGGCATCCAAAGTTGAGAATGCCCAACAGAAAAGGGAATATTCGCACGAGACTAACAACGAAGAATTGCGTGAAGCCATTCAGGAGTTTGCATACAAACCCTGTTATGATATCGCCTTACAAGGCAATGCCAATAAGCATGAGCGATCCGATGCCTTCGCTTCTGTTCTGGAAGAGTTTATGACACGTTTTTCTGAAGAGGAGCAAGAAGAAAAGCTCTCACTTGCCAAACGTTATTTTCACGACGTAGAGAAAAAAGCCGTAAGAGACGCTATCCTGAACGAACGCAAACGTCTTGACGGCAGAGCGTTGGATCAAATTCGTCCGATCTGGTCAGAAGTTGATTATTTGCCTTCGGCACATGGTTCGGCTGTTTTCACACGGGGCGAAACCCAGGCTTTGGTAACGGTTACCTTAGGCACTAAAATGGATGAACAAACCATTGATGGCGCTGTGATTGAAGGCACTTCCAACTTTATGTTGCATTACAATTTTCCAAGTTTTTCAACCGGAGAAGCAAGACCTTCTCGTGGTGTAAGTCGTCGTGAAGTGGGGCATGGTAATCTTGCCGAAAGAGCACTAAAGCCAATGATCCCCAATGGTGATGAAAATCCTTATACCATCCGGGTGGTTTCTGATATTCTCGAATCGAATGGTTCATCTTCCATGGCCAGTGTTTGTGGCGGAACTTTAGCCTTGATGGATGCAGGTGTAAAAATTAAAAAGCCTGTTGCCGGAATAGCTATGGGTTTGATCACCGAAACCGGAAATAAAAAATATGCCGTATTGTCTGATATTCTTGGTGATGAAGATCATTTAGGCGATATGGATTTTAAAGTTACCGGAACAGCTGATGGGATCACTGCCTGCCAGATGGACATCAAAGTTGACGGCCTTTCTTACGAGGTGCTCGAAGAAGCCCTTGAACAAGCCCGCAAAGGCCGGCTTCATATCCTGAACGAGATGGCCAAAACGATCACTGAACCTCGTGCTGATTACAAGGAACATGTTCCACGTATTGAGAAAATGGTTGTTGATAAAGAGTTTATCGGTGCCATCATCGGACCCGGCGGAAAGATCATCCAGGAGATGCAGCGCGAAACCAACACTACCATTGTGATTGAGGAAAAAGGTGAATATGGTGTGATCGACATCGTATCGTCCAACAAAGATTCAATTGAAGCTGTGAAAGCTCGTATCAGGGCAATTGTTGCTGTTCCAGAGGTTGGTGAGGTTTATCTTGGCACTGTAAAAACAATCACGCCTTTTGGTGCTTTTGTTGAAATACTGCCCGGAAAAGATGGCCTTTTGCATATCTCTGAAATCGAGTGGCGGAGACTTGAAACGGTGGAAAGTGTATTAAAAGTAGGCGATAAGATTAATGTGAAACTTATTGGCGTTGATGCAAAAACAAATAAGATAAAGCTTTCCCGCAAAGTACTCATTCCACGTCCGGAAGGCGATAACAAACGAAACAATTAATCATATTTTGCGTACAAAGCTAAATAAAGCATAAAGCATGAGGCAACTTAAGATTACTAAACAGGTAACGAACCGGGAAACTGCTTCACTTGACAAGTATCTTCAGGAGATCGGGAAGGTAGAACTTATCACTGCAGAAGAAGAAGTAACACTGGCACAACGCATCAAACAAGGCGATCGCGTTGCACTGGAGAAACTTACTAAAGCTAATCTTCGTTTTGTGGTTTCCGTTTCAAAACAATATCAAAATCAAGGACTTAGTCTTCCTGATTTGATCAATGAAGGGAATCTTGGTCTGATAAAAGCAGCGCAGCGATTTGATGAAACCCGTGGATTTAAATTTATCTCCTATGCGGTTTGGTGGATTCGTCAGTCCATTCTTCAGGCTCTGGCCGAACAATCGCGCATTGTGAGGCTGCCGCTCAACAAGATTGGTTCTATCAATAAGATAAATAAGGCTTATGCCCGTCTGGAGCAGGAATACGAACGTGAACCTAATGCAGAAGAAATAGCAGATATTCTCGAGATCACTGAAAATGAGGTAAAAGAATCCATGAAAAATGCCGGAAGACATGTTTCGATGGATGCCCCACTCATTCAGGATGAGGAGAATAATATGTATGATGTACTAAGGAGTGATGAGGCTCCCACACCGGAAACTGAGTTACTCTATGAGTCGTTGCGCAAAGAGATAGATCGCGCCATATCAACACTAACGCAGCGCGAAGCTGATGTGATCCGGCTTTATTTTGGGCTGAACGGAAGTCATCCCATGACTCTCGAAGAAATTGGTGAGAAATTTGATCTTACTCGCGAACGTGTCCGTCAGATCAAAGAAAAAGCCATCCGCCGGCTCAAACACACCAGCAGAAGCAAAATTTTAAAGAGTTATCTTGGATAAGTTATTAGAGCACCTTCGGGTGCTTTTTTTATTTTTGCTGTCTGGTAAACCCTAAAACCAAAAATCATGAAACCTTTGATTGCGCCTTCCCTTTTATCAGCTGATTTTTTGAACCTTGAAACGGAAATTGAAATGATTAACAATAGTGAGGCCGATTGGTTTCATCTTGATATCATGGATGGTGTTTTTGTACCAAATATTTCGTTTGGGTTGCCTGTTGTTGAGGCAGTTAAACGGAAAGCAAAAAAGCCACTGGATGTGCATTTGATGATCGTAGAACCAGATCGTTATATTGATGCATTCAGGAAAGCCGGAGCTGATATCCTTTCAGTTCAGTATGAAGCCTGCACCCATCTTCACAGGGTACTGCAAAGTATTCGTGATGGTGGCATGAAATCAGGTGTAGTTTTGAACCCGCATACCCCGGTTCAGTTGTTGGCAAATGTGCTGGCCTATACCGATTTGGTTCTTATCATGTCAGTGAATCCGGGTTTCGGTGGCCAGCAATTTATCCCTGAAACCTACAATAAAATCGCAGAACTTAAATCGATGATCAAAGCAAGTGGCCAAAGTGTCCTGATTGAAGTGGATGGGGGTGTTAATACTGTCAACGCCAAACAACTAGTTGAAGCCGGTGCTGATATACTTGTTGCGGGAAATGCTGTTTTTAAAACTGAAAATCCTGCCCAAACGATTGCGAAGCTAAAAAATATTGCATTTTAGTAAATACTTGTTTAGCTTTGCATTTCACAAAACCAAATTCCACCCAAATGACCTCCATAGCTTATGCCAGTTTGGTTTTTCCGAATTCGGGCATACTTCACTCTTCAGCTGAATTTGATGAGACTGAATTTGATTTTCGAAACATCAAGAATATCTATCTCGGAAAGAAGGTTCTGATTGTAGAAGATATTCCTTCGAATTTTCAGCTTTTACATGCATTTTTGGCACCAACCGGACTAACTGTTATTCATGAAGTTGATGGCGAACACGCTTATGCAGCATTTAAAAGAAGTCCGGATTTCGACCTGATTTTGATGGATATCAGACTGCCTGACGTAAGTGGGTTGATGATAACCAAAATGATTCGGGAATTATCGCCTGATATTCCCATTATTGCACAAACCGCCTACGCACTGGATGCTGACCGCTATCAATGCCTGGAAGCAGGTTGCAACGATTATATTGCCAAGCCAATCCGGAGAAACCAATTGTTTAGGATTGTGCATAAATACCTTTCCTGGTCCTGCTAAAAGAGTTATTTTTGTGCTTCATCAAAAATGTGTAATATGAATGAAGTACTCAATACGCTGGAGCCAACAATGATTTGGAAGTATTTTGCTGAAATACTTCAAATTCCCAGACCAAGCAAAAAAGAAGAAAAAATCCTGGCTTATCTGATTGATTTTGCAAAAAAACATCACTTGGAATACGAACAGGATACGGTTGGCAATGTGCTGATAAAAGCTCCGGCAAGCCCTGGATTTGAAAAACGTAAAACAGTTGTTTTGCAAAGTCATGTGGATATGGTATGCGAAAAAAACAGTGATACCGAACATGATTTTGAGAAAGATCCGATAAGTGTTCTTATTGAGGACGGTTGGGTGAAAGCCAAAGGTACCACGCTCGGAGCCGATGACGGAATTGGTGTAGCTGCACAGCTTGCCTTATTGGCTGATAAATCAATATCACGTGGGGCCATCGAGTGTTTGTTCACTGTTGATGAAGAAACAGGTTTAACGGGTGCTTTTGGATTGGAACCAGACTTTCTGAAAGGAAAAATACTACTTAACCTCGACTCGGAAGATGAAGGAGAGCTGTTTATTGGATGTGCCGGAGGAAAGGATACTGTGATTACTTTACCTTACAAACTGGAAAAAGCACAACAAGGTCTTGAGTTTTATCGGATTGATGTTAAGGGACTGAAAGGAGGCCATTCAGGTGATGATATCCATAAAGGATTAGCTAATGCAAACAAACTATTGACCCGTATCGTATGGAAAGCTGCACGTGACCTTAATGTAAGGATGGCTCATTTTGAGGGTGGAAACCTACGCAATGCAATTGCACGTGAGGCCTTTGCGATAGTAGCGGTCAAACATGAATCAGTGGATTCTTTTATGCAACTTATGGAAAAGAGCACAAGAGAAATGACTTATGAATATGCAGTGACCGAACCTAAACTGGATATTTCAATAAAGCCTACACAACCAACTGAAAAGTTGCTGATGTTAAAAGAAGCTCAGAATAAGTTGTTAAATAGTTTGTATGCTTGTCCGCATGGCGTAATTGCCTGGTCGCAGCGAATCCCGAATTTTGTCGAGACTTCAACCAATTTGGCTTCTGTACGGATGGAAAATGGCTTGGCAGTGATCACCACAAGTCAGCGAAGTTCTGTAGAGTCCTCTAAAGAGGATATTGCCCAAATGGTTGCTGCCTGTTTTGACCTAATCGGAGCAGAAGTTAAGCACAGCAATGGATATCCGGGTTGGGCTCCCGATCCAAATTCTGAAATTCGTGCGATAACTGTTGAAGCATATCGGGATTTGTTTCATCAGGAACCAGATGTAAAAGCCATTCATGCCGGATTGGAATGTGGCCTTATTGGCGACAAATACCCCGGAATGGATATGATTTCCTATGGGCCAACCATTAAAGGAGCACACTCACCTGATGAACGGATACAGATCGAAACCGTTATTAAATTTTGGGATTTAACGCTTGAAATTTTAAAAAGGATACCTGATCAGGAATAAAAATAAAGCCCCCGATTTTTCAGATTCGGGGGCTTTATTTTAACCAATCCATTTCACCAGAGGCAGATCCTGGCGGTGTGGTAAAAGTCTGTTGGAAGGATAAATCCTGAAAGTGTAATCATACACACCAGCACGATAAACAGGCACATTAATTTTATAACTTGCCCAACCATCACCCGATTCAGTAAGATCCATCGATTCAACAAAAACGATTTCATCTATCTTGTCAAATAGCTTGCGGCCAAAAATAAGTTCTATTGCCACATCACCAGCATCCAGGCCAGGTGTGTCGAGCGTTATCTCGGCAATGAAATTTTCTCCAAAATTTAAAGGTCGCACAGTAGGGTCAGGCACTTTAATGGATTTCACATCCAGCTGATCCCAGTGCTGTTTTATTTTTGTTTTCCAGTTGTCAATCTCAAAGGCAAGCTGATAGCGGTTTTCACGCATTTGCTTTGCTCTGTTGGCTAATTTATTGTAATAACAGTCATAATAGTCGTCCAACATACGCTTCATCGTGAAATGAGGAGCAATTTCGGCGATGTTATTTTTGATAAACTGAATCCACTTTTCGGGTAATCCTTTTTCATTCCGGTTGAAGTAAGCTGTTGTAATGTCATTTTCGAGCAGGCTGTATATCGTTTCGGCATCCAACTCATCCTGATATTGTTGATTTTGATACGTACGACCTTCCTGAATAGCCCATCCGGCATTAGGACGATATCCTTCGGCCCACCAGCCATCCAGCACCGAAAAGTTCAACACGCCATTCATCACGGCCTTTTCGCCACTGGTACCCGAAGCTTCCAATGGCCTTGTGGGTGTATTCAACCACACATCAACACAATTGGTGAGCTTCTTGCCAAGATCCATGTCATAGTTTTCAATGAAAAGGACCTTGCCAATAAACTCTGGCATTCGAGCTATTTCCATGATCCGTTTGATTAAATCCTGACCGGCCTTGTCGTTTGGATGTGCTTT
Source organism: Bacteroidales bacterium (assembly GCA_028704385.1). Classification (GTDB taxonomy): domain Bacteria; phylum Bacteroidota; class Bacteroidia; order Bacteroidales; family F082; genus UBA5536. Next base: position 250,698 of record JAQVLA010000002.1, read on the forward strand.
TCCAGCAAAAAGGAAAAGTACTGGTTTTTTTGCATCATTTACGATCTTTCCGAGTCGTTCGAGATTGGTAAATAGCAGATGCGCTCTTTTATAGGTTGCAAATCTTCGGGCAAAACCGATTATCAGCGCATCCTTATTCAGGTTGTCAAGTGTTTTTAAAATAAGTTTTGGGCTTTCCTGCCGGTCAGTCATTTCCTGCTTCACACGATTCTTCACAAAGTGGATCAGTTCTTCTTTCAGATGCGTTCTGATATCCCATATTGTCTCATCCGGAACTTCTTTGATCTTGCTCCAAAGTGCCACATTCGACTGATCGTGTGCGAATGCCTCATCGAAAGTTTGCTTGTAAAGCTTTTGCCAGGCCGAATCGGTCCAGGTGGGATAATGCACCCCATTAGTGACGTATCCGATATGGAGCTCATTGGCAAAATATCCAGGATAAAGTGGCTGGAACATCTCTCTGGAAACTCGTCCATGAATCTGACTAACTCCGTTTACTTCCTGACTAAGATTAGTGGCCAGCACACTCATCGAGAATTTTTCGTTTGGATCGTTGGGACGAAACTTACCCAGATTCATAAAGTCGTCCCAGCTGATATTGAGCCGGTTGGCATAATGTGGCATATAAGTGCGCAGCAGATGCTCCTCAAAGGCATCATGGCCAGCTGGTACGGGTGTATGTGTTGTAAATAAGCTTGATGAACGTATCAGTTCGCGGGCAACTTCAAAGCTGAGGCTATGTTGGGTGATATAATTTCTAAGTCTTTCGAGGCCAATAAAAGCCGAATGTCCTTCATTGCTATGAAATATTACAGGCTTAATATTCAGTTTTTTAAGTAATCTTATCCCACCAACTCCCAGAATCATTTCCTGCTTAAAACGCATTTCGATATCACCTCCGTAAAGCTGGTGTGTAATACTACGATCCTCTGCCTGATTTTCTTCGATGTCAGTATCGAGGAGGTAAAGAGGTACACGTCCTACATTTACTTTCCAGGCTTTGGCAACTACATTTCTTCCCGGAAACGCAATGCTGATGGTAACCCAATTGCCTTTTTCATCGCGCACCGGCTCAAGGGGCAGATGAGTAAATTTTTGAGGAATATATTGGGCAAGCTGATCACCAAAAAGCGAAATATCCTGTGTGAAATATCCATAACGATACAGCAAACCAATGCCAAGCATACTGGCACCTGAATCGCTCGCCTCTTTCAGGTAGTCACCAGCTAAAATTCCCAGTCCTCCGGAATAAATTTTTAAACTTTTGTGCAATCCATATTCCATACTGAAATAGGCAATAAGGTCTTCATACCTCGGAGCCTGAGACATATAGGATTTGAAAGCCTCGTAAACTTTATTGAGTTTTTCGAGAAAAGCAGTATCCTTTTCGAGTGCCTCCATTTGTTTTTTTGAAAGCCCTTCCATCATTGGAATGGGATTTTGTTCTACCTCTTCCCATCGGTCCGGATCAATGGATTTGAAAAGTGAAATAGCTTCGTAATTCCATGACCACCAAAGGTTTTGAGCTAGGTCCTGAAGCTTTTTTAAGCCTTCTGTATAAACGGGTTGAAAGAGTATTTTTTTCCAGTTTGGTTGGTCCTGTTTACGGTAATCAAAGTTACGAAGGGTCTCGGTTTGGCGTTTCAACTCAAACAGATCAGCCCTTCCTTCCGCCTTCTCGATGGCCTGATGCCAGGCCATCTGGTAGTTTTTTATCAAATCAGGCCAAAGTGCTTTTGAGGCTTTTTGCAGGGATGCAGTCCCAAGATTCTCAAGTTTTTGCTTCGAAAGGGATGAGAAATCCAGAATAATTTTGGTAAGCTGAGTAACAACATCTTCATAATTATCTTCTTCACGATGTATCACTTTGACGGCACCTTTACCTTCTTCAGACTGTTCGGCCCATTTTCCAAAGCCTGCCAGATCGGTGGTAACGGTTGGAATGGCAAAGGCAATGCTTTCGAGGGGTGTATAGCCCCAGGGTTCATAATAGGATGGAAATACCGAAAGGTCGAAAGCAGTGAGGAAATCGTAGTAAGAGATATCAAAAATCCCATCGTTGCCGTTCAGGTAAGAAGGAACAAAGATCAGCTTCACCTTATCGGATGGCTGGTTGTTTAGGCCTTTTTCCTTCATTCTTCTGATCACCATATCTCCATTAACATCAAAAAGGTGATGGGTGGCAGGAACTTCAGTTGGATGTTTTGCTATTTCGGGTTCCGAAAGTCGGCTTTTTAATTCTTTGGATGGCCCACTGATATTGGCCGGAACAGCAATTATCGCAAGAATGGTTTTCTTCAGGCTCTTGTCATTGTTGAGATTTGCCAGGGCATCGATAAACACATCAATGCCTTTATTTTTAAACTCATAACGGCCACTGTTGATTACGAGCAAACTGGCATCCGACAGGGTTTGTCCTGTCATGGCATTTGCAATTTGAATGATTTTATTTCTGGCAAGTTGTCGTTTTTCTTTCAGTAGTTCACGATCGGCCATAAAATCTTTGTCGAAGCCATTGATGGTTATTACGTCAGGTTTACGTCCCAAAAACTGCTCACATTCGGTTGCTGTAGTCTCGCTCACGGTAGTGAAAGTGTCGGCTTCGCGTGTAGCTGTCTGTTCGAGCGATTGCTGTGAAATGATATTCAGGCGACTGGCCATTACAGTGGGATTGTATTGTTTCAAATCCCTGTATAAGGGCAATCCGTTTCCTGAAATGGCGCGGCCCATATAGGTTGCATGAGTGGTGAAAACAGTTGCAATCTGCGGGCAATTATCTTTTACATAAAGCACACCGGTACCAGTCATCCATTCGTGAAACTGAGCAACAACGCCTTCGGTAGTAAGCAGGTAGGTATCGTAAAAGCTTTCAATCACTTGTCCTGCAGCGTATCCAAACATAGCAGGTTCGATATAATCCCAGGGACCGTGAATGGAGTCAAGCTTAAACTTTTCCCAGAGTTTTGCAAAAATCACGTCTTTTTGAACAAACATGGGCGTAAAATCAATTAGAATTGCGATTGGACGACTTTTGATTGCCCATCGTCCAATTCTGACTTTCAGGCCTTTGGCAGCTAATTTCTCTTTCCAGATTGCAAACAGACTTTGATCTTCGATAAAATATGGATTCTCAGTTGTTTTCTTCCAAACGTCAGGGCCAATGGTGATATAGTGATCTCCGAATTGTTTGGTCATCTGATTAGCTTTGGTGGATAATACTGTGTAAATTCCGCCAAGCATATTGCAGACTTCCCAGCTTGTTTCGAAAATATAAGATGGTTTCTTCATGTTAAGACAATTTAATTTAAGTCCGGAAATAGTATGTTTCCCGGGGATTTGTGTATTTAATTATTATAAGTAAAATTTTATAGCCAATCAGAAAAAGCTCCGTAACTTTTCTTCCAGTTTCTTTCGTATTGCTTGCACATCTTTTTGTTTTACTGTTGTCATTTTTTGTTGCAGTTCATCTATTTGATTTCTGACTTTTTTAGTGAGGTTAGGAATTACTTTCTGTTTAATTTCTTCACTGGCATCTTTCAGTAAAAGGCTAAGTTGTTCAGCATCGAATTCCTTTATCAATTGCTTTATTTTGGTATCGGAAAGGTGAATAATATTTTCAAAAACCGGTTGCGTTTTTTGCTTTGATTGATTATATTTTTTCTGAATGGTTTCCTCGGCTTTGTGAATTTTTTTTGAGGCTATTTTAGCAATTTCGCGTCCCAGTTTTGTGGTGTTCTCGAACAGTTCTCCCATTAATTTAGTGGTTTCGGGCAATTGTTCTTCGAGCCGAATAATAAAATCAGAAAGCACATTCATATAATTGATATATGCTTCATAGGGCGAAGGATAATGGTTAAAATATTTATGCACCTCACCATCCGAAAGCCATTTGGTACACATATAATAAAAATGGTCGGATGATTGAAGGTAATTCCAGTCGCGTATGAGTTCTTCATCTTCTGACTCATGAATTTTGCCGGCCAGTGCAGTAAGTTTTTCAAAAGCATCATCTTGCAAATTGTTGCCCAGCCAGGCCGAAAGATCGCGTTCTTCGTCTGCCCACGAAACAGGGTAGGGAACCTGAATAGCCGAAACGGGTTGATGTTTTTTAGCAATCCCGGCTGGTGTACGAAATTTAAATGCTGTATTTTTTAGAATGGCTGCAGGAAGGGCTTTCATAAAATCAAAAATCCCGGATGCTGCCGGTTGATGTTCGCCGAAGGTTTCGTAATCCATAAAAATGTTGAGTACCTCTTCTTTTTCAGGAACCTGGTTGAGCCAGTAAACCATTTTTTCGGCTGTAATGGGCCATTCAGGCCAGCTCTGTTGCGAGAATCTGAAGGTGATGTCGTCGCTTAGTCTGAAATTCCTTAGTAATACTTTCAGCTTTGGGTTGATCGCATTGGTATATAGGAAGTTAGGGCTTTTCCAGCCAAGTATGTGCTTGGCACCTTCGGTGAGCATCATCTTAAATCCCATTGCCGCAACCCTCTCACCTATTTCATCGGAATAGATCAGTTCGGTATTTCGAAAACTGGTAGGTGAGATGCCAAAGAGCGTTTCAATTTTTTGGGAATGGGCTTTTACCTGACGTTCAAACTCCCCTTTGTTGCGTAGCGAGCACAACGAATGCGAGTAAGTTTCGGCCAGTATTTCAACATTTCCGGTTGCAACTAATCGTCTGAAACTGTCCAACACTTCCGGAGCATAAAGTTCCATTTGCTCCAATACAAGTCCTGAAAATGAAAAACTTACCTTAAAATCCCGTGGATTATCCTTGATGGCGTTTAGCAGGATTTCGTTCATGGGAAGATAGCTTTTTTCTGCTACTCGCCTTAGTATTAATCTGTTGAAGTACTCATCGTAATAGTGGTGATTTTTACCGATATCAAAGAAGCGGTAAGTTCGCAAGCGGAATGGTTGGTGAACTTGAAAATAAAAACAGATTGACTTGTTCATGGCTTTTGTTTTTGGCTGATTAGCGATTGTTATAAGCTTCCCAGGCTGAGTTATACACTTCTTTTACTTTTGCTGCGGCATGTTCCCATTTCAGGTTTTCAACTTCCTGTCTGCCATATTTTATAAAATCATCGCTTAGTGCCTGATAATGGCATAGGCCGTAGATGGCATCGGCCAGGCCGTCAATATCCCAGAAATCAACTTTAATGGCATGTTTTAATATCTCTGAAACACCCGATTGTTTCGATATGACTACCGGCACATTCGAACGCATGGCTTCAAGCGGCACGATACCAAAAGGTTCTGAAATGGAGGGCATTACAAATACATCGGTCATGGCAAACATCTGATCCACATCATCCCCTTTCAAAAATCCGGTAAAATGAAATTTATGACCTATTTTGAGTTGTGCTACACGCATCACCATGCGATGTAGCAAATCGCCGGTACCAGCCATGACAAAACGCACATTGTTATCTCTTTTGAGTATTTTGTTGGCTGCTTCCACAAAATATTCGGGGCCTTTTTGAAAAGTGATCCTTCCTAAAAAGGTAACCACTTTTTCTTTGACCTGTTTTTCGGTTTCAGATGGTTTTTTGTCTTTAGGTTCAACGGCATTGTGAACGGTAACAACTTTTTCAGGATCAATGCCGTAACGTTCAACTACGATTCGGCGCGTGAGGTTACTTACGGTGATCACCCTGTCGGCTGCTTCCATGCCTCTTTTTTCGATGGCGTAAACATCTGTATTGATGTTTTCGCCCGAACGGTCAAATTCGGTAGCATGCATGTGCACTACCAATGGTTTGCCACTGGTTTGTTTTGCAGCAACGCCGGCCGAATAGGTGAGCCAGTCGTGGGCATGGATAATGTCGAAATCATGTTTGGTGGCGATGGCACTGCCAATCAAGGCATAACGGGCAACTTCTTCCATCAGGTTGAGGCCGTATTTTCCTGAGAATTCATATTTTTGAGAAAATACTTTGCTTTTAAAGTTTTCGCTGGCTCTTTTTTCTAGTTCTGTTTGTTTGCTAAATTCTTCGGGCCCTACATAAGGAATGATGTTAGAGCCTACTTCCATGTATTGCACTCTGTCCCAGTATGTTCGTTCTTCGTCAATATCAAGGTCAATGGTAACTTCACTTGCATTTACCAGCCGAACAGCTTCCTGGCTTTCATCTCCATAAGCTTTTGGAACAACAAAAATGATGTCGGTATCATGTTTTACAAGTCCTTTTGTCAGACCAAAACAAGCTGTTCCCAGGCCTCCGGTTATGTGTGGTGGAAACTCCCAACCGAACATGAGTACTTTCATAAATTGCTGTTTTATTGGTTTTGTTGAATTAAAAAGCGCAAACGTAGTAATGCCGCAACATTCCAGGCTTGCGAGATAGCCCCTCTTCCTTCGTGCGGCGGATCGCCGTCATACACTTCCGAAATTGTACCTAAACCCCTTACGTACATTACTTCTTCGAAATTGTGATAGATTTCGCTTAAAAATGGAAGTGCGGATTTACCATGCAGATTGAGCCAGGCTTCGGCAAAATGATCTATCATCCAAGGAAATACCGTGCCCTGATGATAAGCCTGATCCCGCTCTTCCTGGTTTCCCAAAAGGATGCCTTTGTATTTTGGATTTTTGGGTGAAAGACTTCGTAATCCTCTGGTGGTGAGTAATTCAGATCGGACAGTATTGAGAATGATGGATTTTGTTTCGTCATTCAACGGGCTATTGGGTAATGAAACTGCAAGTAGCATATTTGGCCTTACCGAAAAATCCCGCTCATTTTCTTTTACTACATCTGCCATACGCAATTTTTCCTTGTCCCAGAATACCTCAACTATTGCTGTTTGTATTAAACCCGGAAGTGAATCCCATTGTTCAACAAAATATTTGTCGCCGGCATCAATAGCAAAATCGAGTGCCATACAAACGGCATTATACCACAGCGCATTAACCTCTATGGCAAGTCCGTCGCGGGGTGTAACAGCCTTGCCTTTTGAAATCACATCCATCCAGGTGAGAGCCTGACCATGATTGCCAGCATAAAGCAAGCCGTTTTCGAGCATGTGGATGTTATTAATGGTTCCTTTACGATAGGTTTCCAAAATCATTGACAGGATCTTACCATAGTTTTTCCAGATTAATTTTTTGCTTTTGCCCCCAATTGTATGATATTGTTGAAGCGTCCAGAAAAACCAAAGCGGAGCATCCACAGCAGTATAGGCTTCAGGGTTTTTCCGGTTAAAATTTGGAAAGAAAGCTCCCTGCATACTGTTGATCATGGTATTGAGCACAGCTTCAAAAGTTTGCTCATCATTGCGGGTAAGTGTTAGTCCGGGCAGGGCTATAAAGGTATCTCTTCCCCATGTTCCGAACCACGGAAAACCTGCCATCAGTGTGGTTTTGTCAGCATTTTTTACGATGAATTGTTCGGCGGCATTGAGCAGGCAGTTCTCGAAGTTATTTCTGGGGATACGTTTTTTTATTTCCGTGTTAAACTGTTGTTTGAATCGACCTGGTTCTTTTTCTTCAAGACCGGCCGACACAATAATACTTTCGCCTTTTTTCAATTCCATCTCAAAAAAACCTGGAACAAGCAGATCCTCCTGATAGGGGAAACCTCTTTCTTTTTCGCGTATGTATTCGATATTGTAGTACCAATCCGGAACATGAGTGTAGTCATTAGCCTTTGAAACCTGAAAGTAAAGTGGCGAATAGTTTTGGTATAATTGCCAGCTGGCTCCGTTATTAATGCTTTTGTATTTGGTATTGGCATCGTAATTGGCACGTGTCAGATTGTGCACATTTCTAAAAGCCAGGAAAGGTTTTAGCCTTAATGTTGTTTTGCTGTGTGCATCAAGCAGGGTGTAACGAATCAGAATTCGGGACTCCGTTTTAGCAAAAATCATTTCCTTGCTAAGTACCACACCGCCAACTCTGTAGGTTAATTTTGGTATAGGTTCTGCCGTAAACTCGCGTAGATATTTATGTCCTTTTGGCTCGTAGTTTCCGTGGGGATACATGTGCAGGCCAAAATTGAAAGCTTCGTTGTGCTGGATGATGGTTTCGTCAAGAGCCGAAAGTAATACGTGATTGTCCTGATCCAGCAAGGGCTGCGGTACCACCAGGAGCCCATGATATTTTCTGGTGTTACAGCCAGTAATGGTCGTACTGGAGTAACCACCTGCACGGTTGCTACGCAGGAGCTCTTGCTGCAATGCAAATTCGAGGTTGACAAGCTGACTTTTTTCGAAGGATATATAACTCATAGCGGTTACAATATTGCAATGATTGCTTTTACTGGTAAGTTGTGACAAAAATACTCATTTTTCAACTTGTTATTGCTAACCTTCTGAACTTATTAATTTTTGATAGCACCTAGTGAATCAACTGTTTGCGATATTTTGTATAAGTTTTTTTATAAATTTGCCTCTGCGATATTCTTTTCAAACGATTGCATTTAAATCCTAACTTCTACTTATGTTAAAACGAATTGCCACAGCAAGTATACTCACACTTTTATTTTCCTGTTTTTCAATGGCGCAGGATTGTAATCCATTAGGCCATAAAACGCATGACCAATGGTTCGAATTAAGCAATATGAAAATATCCGACAACGGAAATTTTATTGTTTACGAACGAAACCCTTATCGGGGTGATGGTACTTTGATCATTCAACATTTAGATAAGGAAACACTTGCCGATACCGTAAAAAGGGCTGGGAAGGCTGTATTGAGTCCCGGATCAGACGCGGTGGCTTTTGCCATCTTCCCGGAATATGATACGCTCAAAAAGCTGAAACTTCAAGGAATCAAAAAAGATAAGCTTCCAAAAGACAGCATGGGAGTTTATCACCTGAAATCCAGAAAGTTGGAAAAGATTCCTATGGTAAAATCATTTCAGTTTCCTGAAAAAAACAAGAGCATCCTGGTTTGGCATTATCATGCTGATTTTGAAGCTGAAAGTGATAAAACAGCAGACAGCCTGAAACCAAAGAAGAAAAAGACAAAAACAAAAAAAGATGATCCTGCTCTGATGGGTATCTGGGATCTGAAGAATAACAGCAGACAAACAATTGAAAAAATAAAGCATTACACCCTGTCTGGGGAAGGCAATGCGTTATTTTTTGTGCAAAAACCGAATGACACCCTCGATTCGTTAACCATTCACAGAATGGACTTGAACAGCTGGTCATCAGAGTGGTTGTTTTCACTAAAAGGTGAGGTCAAACAATTTCAGTCTGATAAGGCAGGAGCTCAGTTGGCTCTTGTAACAAGCAGTGATACAGCAAAATCAAAGGTTTACGAATTGATTTACTGGGCGGCAAACCAGAAGTCTGTAAAAAGGATTGATACCACTTTTGCTTCCATGCCTGAAGCCTATCATGTGAGTGAACACGGAAAGCTCCAATTTAGTGATGATCAACAACTGCTTTATCTGGGTATAGCTCCAAAACCATTGCCAACAGCAAAAGACAGCCTGACTGAGGATGAAAAAGTTCGTCTTGACATTTGGAATTGGAAAGATCAGCAGTTGCAATCACAGCAGCTTAAACAGCTCGATCGAGAACAGAAAAGAACGTATCTGACTGCTTATTACCCTGATCAGAATAGATTAGTTCCTTTAGCTTCAGCGGAAATTCCGGATGTTAAAACCGATGTTAAACGCAATCCTGTGTATTTGTTAGGAAGTTCAGGTAAGCATTATGAATATCTTAATAGCTGGGAACAAACACGTTATGTTGATTATTATCGAATAAATCGCATCAATGGCGACACCTTAAGGCTGCTTACAAAAGCTAATTCGCTTGCCAGTTTGAGTCCGATGGGTGATTATTTGTTGTATTACGATCGTCACGATAGCAATTGGTACAGCAAAGCCATTGCAACAGGCAAGATTCAACTGATGGCCGGCAAGGATCAGGATATTTTTTATCATAAGGAAAATGACATACCAAACGAAGCCGGTCCATTGGGTATGGTTGGCTGGACTGATGATAGTAAAGCATTGGTTTATAGTTTGTTTGGGATATGGCAACTCGATCCGGCTTCTCCTGAAAAATGCAAGAGAATTTTAGGTGATACGCAGAATGATCAGTTGCGATTCAGATATCAAAAGCTTGATCCTGAAGAGATTTTTATCCCGGAAAGCTTGTATTTGAGCGTGTTTGACGAACAAACAAAAAAGTCAGGTTATGCCAGATTCAACAGGAAAAATGGTAAACTGGAGCTACTCCTACTTGAAGATGCCAGGCTATCATCTTTGATGAAAGCCAAAAACGCAGCAGAATTTCTTTTCAGAAAAGAGCGCTTTGAAGATTTTCCTGATTACTATTTGGCTCAAAAGAACTGGAGATCAGTCGATCGTCTCACGGATGCCAATCCCCAACAGCAGGCCTATTGCTGGGGCAGTGTTGAAATTATTTCATGGGTTTCCTATGCTGGTGATTCTCTTCAGGGTTTGATGTATCTTCCTTTTAGCTACAACGAACAGGGAAGTTTTCCGGTATTGGTGTATTACTATGAAAGAAACAGTGATAATCTGCATCGGCATTATGCGCCAAAGCCTTCGCGCTCGGTAATAAACTTTAGCGATTATACCTCAAGAGGTTATGGAGTTTTTGTTCCGGATATTGTATATCGTACCGGCAAACCCGGACAAAGTGCATATGACGCTGTGATGAGTGGTGTGGATGAGATTTTAAAGATTTATCCCGGACTCGACAGCACCCGGATGGGTTTGCAGGGACAGAGCTGGGGTGGATATCAAACGGCCTGGCTTATTACGCGTACAGATCGCTTCAAAGCAGCAATGGCAGGAGCGCTAGTTAGTAATATGACAAGTGCTTATGGTGGTATTCGTTGGGGCAGTGGCATGGTACGGGCTTTTCAGTATGAAGATGGCCAAAGCCGGATAGGGAAGGACTTATGGAGTGACCGGGAGGCTTACATCGTAAATTCTCCACTTTTTTATGCCGATCAGGTGAACACTCCTCTGCTAATGATGCACAATGATGAGGATGATGCTGTGCCCTGGTATCAGGGGATTGAGTTTTTTACGGCCTTACGAAGGCTGCAAAAACCTGTGTGGATGTTGGTTTACAATGGTGCACCACATAACCTGAAACGCTATGCTGATATGCAGGATCTGACCATTAGGATGGAGCAGTTTTTCGATTATTTTCTGATGGATGCACCCGAACCCAAATGGATGAAATCCGGAGTAAAAGCCCTTGATAAGGGTCGTGATTTTGGATTTGAGTATTAGCTGAGGCGCTCTTGTTTAGGAGAGCTTACCAATTTTTGAATTTGTTCGGTAAGTTGATTGAAACTGCTATCTGAGGGAGCCTGGAATACACGCAGATCGAATTTTGGAATGACGGCCAGAATATGATCAAAAATATCACTTTGCAACTCTTCGTAGGCAACCCAGGCTTTGTTTGTGCTAAATACATAAACCTCAATCGGGATTCCTAATTCGGTGGGTTGAAGCTGCCTCACAATTAAGGTCATATCCCGATTAACACGCGGGTGATTTTCGAAATAACTGCGCAGATAAGCTCTGAAAACACCCAGGTTGGTTTGTCTCCGTCCATTTACAAGTGTTGAATCATCAATATTATTTTCGATATTGTACTTGGTGATTTCCGATTCTTTTATTGTGATATAATCGCTCACCAATTGAAATTTCTTATACTTTTCGAGCATCTCAGGGGTACAAAACTTTACACTGTTCATATCGATTGAGATATGCCGTTTAATTCTTCTCCCACCCGAATCGGCCATACCTCTCCAGTTGGTGAAAGAATCGGTTACCATGGCATAAGTAGGAATTGTTGTGATGGTTTTATCCCAGTTTTGAACTTTAACTGTGGTAAGTGTGATTTCGAGCACATCGCCATCGGCACCATATTTTGGCATACTGATCCAGTCGCCAATCCTAACCATATCATTTAGAGTTAGTTGTATACCACCGACAAATCCAAGGATGGGATCTTTAAAGATCAACATTAATACGGCTGAAAGCGTTCCCAGCCCCAGGATGATGTTGCTCAAATCTTGTCCTACTAATGTTGCAATAATCAAAAGTCCGGCAACGATATAGATCACAATCTTTAAAACCTGCATCAGGCCTTTTATTGGCTTGCTCTTGGAAATTTCAAAAGTATTGTAGAAATCGTTTACCGAATTGATAATTGCATCCAACAGGAATGCGAAAATAAAAATGACGTAAACCTCAATCAGATTGTGAATAAACCCGAACACCTTTGGAAAACTGGGCAGTGTTTGTGCAACAAACTCGTTGATGATCCATGAGGGAACAAACAGTGAAGCCCTTGCTATAACTTTGTTTTTGATCAGTATATCATCAATTTCAGTTTTTGAACGCTTAATGAATTGAAGCAGTGTTCGTTTGACGACATACCACGTCAAATAATACAATATCAAAGCGATTGCGAAAAGACTGATAAAAGTAATGCTTTCGCTTAGGATGGTAGCATAATACTCACTAAGGTGAAGTTGTAAAAAGATTTTATTAAAAACAGAAATTAACCAATCAAACATTTCAGGTATAAGGGCTTTAATTACAAGTATTTAATGGCTTCCAAATATTTTTCATGAATAAATAATAACTTACCCTGGCAACATTGTTCATCATAAATACGCACAAAATCCAGTACACCATCTTTATCGTACATGGTGGTAAGTGCAGCATCAAAATTGTTGTCGTCCACATTGTGTTTTATGCTGGCTGTAATTTTCTCGAAAGTATTCCACCTGATTTGTACGGGCAGGTTAAGGTAATACAATTCTTTCCAGTTTTGGTCGTGCCAAATACCTTCGCTAACCTGATTCAGCATAAAATATTTGGTTATCTTAATGATTGAAGTATAATTGCTTACCTTACGATTTCTGATGAATTCAAGTCCCAGATCCTGAAATGCATGAATCAGATCGCCCACATGCTCGTAGTGAAGGTCTTTGATTCGGATTACGCCGGTTGGCTTGTTGTAAAGACTGATCAATCCAGGTGCGCCATCAAAAACCTGTGGAAAATTCTTCTTTACGAGCTTAATACCACGGATGATTTTGTCATCGCTATAGATATTTTTTGTCACCAAAAACAAGGATTTCGGGTCAGTACGATCCGGAACCGTTGTGCCATGATAACCTGGAAAAGGATGTAAAGACTCCATAACCAGTACATTCGAATGGGTTTCGTGCTCAACTGAAGCCAGGTTTTCTTTTTTAGAAATAACGCCAATGGAGGATAATGTTTGGATTTCCATAATATACGAACATTAAGGTTGTTTCAACTATAAATTGCCAAGCGAATATACAGAAATCTGACTGGATTCTCCAAATCAATTTTGCTACAGAATAATAAATATCTCTTTCTTCCCTCCCTAAATAATTGAATTGGTAGCGGTTTCAAATATTTTAATGCTAAAAAATGGCTCGAATAGTGAACAGTAATTTGCTGATGTGGATACGAAAGGAACTTGAGCTCGCCTAAATCATGGATAAATAATTAGCCGTCACTTTTTCCCTGTTTCAACAGCAAGTTTTTTATTTGGCACTTTTCCCGATGCTTTTTGGAAATCGTCGTAAATCGCTTTATTTTGGCATTAGATCGTATTCTCTGCTCCCGCCAAAAGACCTGGAAGGGTTTTATCCCTTATCTGATTTATGTTGGTTTTGATACGAGTAAAGGTATTTCCCGTATCCAAGCTTTAGAGGGCTAATTGATATTGTGCATCTAAATACCAAGAAGGAAGAAAGTCGTCCAGATGATTTTTCAACCATCAACCTCCAGCCTTTTTGGTTTGGAGGTAGCCGGACTTTAATAATATTGCCAACACTTTATCTCTGAAATCACCCTGAATTAGTATTTCCCCGTCTTTCACGCTGCCACCTGTTCCACAGGCACTTTTGAGCGATTTGCCAAGCTGGTTCAAATCATCGGTATGCCCTATGAATCCTGTGATGAGTGTGACTTGTTTGCCGCCTCTTTGTTTGCGATCAAGCATTACCCGAAGCTTTTGTTCGGCAGGCGAAGGTGTTACAGGCTGTTCTTCTTCGGGTTCGATCCTGAGGTCAGGATTGGTAGAATAAACGACTTGTTCGAAGTTTCTTTTCTTCATCGGCACGTTGGATTATTACATTTAAACTCAGGGGGTTCACCTTGATGTGTAAGTTTTTTTTCAGTTTAATTGGTTCACCGTCCAGGTTGATCACCCTGTTTTTTTTGCGTTTTACAATTAGTTCGGATGCCTTGAGCACCTGTACATAACGTGATTTATGGATCATCTTCAATAATAATAGATTGATGATCAATGGCATTTCAAAAATAGTTGGTTTTTGCACGATGCAAACATCCAGAAGGCCGTCGTTAAGCTCGGCTTGTGGGGCGATTGTGGTGTTATAACCAAACTGACTGGAATTGGCGAAAGCAATGAAAAATGCCTTGGTTTTGAGTCTTTCGCCATTTTCTAAGATCAGTTCGTAACTTTTTGGGCTGTAGTGCTGAAACCTGGCCGCCACAATTTTAAAATAGGTAAAAAAACCTCTTCCGCTATCTTCGGCAAAAAGTTTAGCTACTAAAGCATCAAATCCAACACCTGCAATGCTAATAAATACTTCTTTATTGTTGATTATTGCCGTATCAATTTTTGAGCTTAAACCTTTGTTGATAAGTTTTAAAGCACCTTCCATACCCAAAGGAATATTCAGATGACGTGCCAGTCCATTGCCTGATCCACTTGGAATAATGCCCAGTTTGGTATCGGTATTGACAAGACATCGTGCCACTTCATTTATAGTTCCATCGCCACCCACGGCAACCACAATGTCATATTTATCAGCGACAGCCTGCCGGCTCAATTCTGAAGCATGTCCCGGGCCTTCGGTGTAAATAATCTTATAATCAAATCGTTGGGTGTCGAGGATACTTTCTACGAAACCAGGAAAACTGTCTTTATGTGTGTTTCCTGAAATGGGATTTACAATAAACAGAAGTCTTTCCTTTTTCATCTGGTTGTTAATTTATTGGATATCATTCTGTTATTGTATTGTTGAAGAATGGCCCTTAGTTTTGTTTCAAATTGTGGGATAGCAGGATGGTTCTTCTCCACAAGATTATGTTGCAAAAGTGAATCTGTTTCTAAATCAAAGAAGGCTGTGGTTTTTGAGCCGTCAAATTGAAGCAAATAGTTGCCATCCTGCAATTGTATCATCTGATTGATGAAGCTGATGTGCCATCTGGTTCCGTCAGGAGCAAACAAATTGTTTCCAAAGGCCAGAAAACTTTCTTTGTAGTTTACAAGAGATAAAACAGTTGGCATAATGTCGGTTTGTTGTGCTGTTTCATTTGAATGAAAAACACTGTCGAACAGCGGACTATAAAATGCAAGCGGCACTTTATACATGCCATATTCGTTGCGATAAAATTCGGATTGGGGTTCAGGATGGGTGTGGTCTGCCGTGAAAATAAAAACAGTGTTGGCAAACCATTGGGTTTGTTTAGCGGTTTCAAAAAACATTCTTAAAGAAAGGTCGGCATAGCGGATTGTATTTTCGAAAGGGCTATACAAATTTTGATCTTCAGGCCTTATTTTTTTTGGCAAACTGAATGGATGATGCGATGAAAGTGTGAAAATGGCAGAAATAAATGGTTCAGTAAAATCATTCATTGTATTACTGCTGAATTTCAGAAATGGGCCGTCAAAAATACCCCAGCTCCCATCAAAATCATCTTCGTTGGCGTATTCATTTCGGCCAAAATATAAATCAAAACCCAAGGCTCTGGCAGTGGCATCAAAATTCATGGTTCCGTTGTTTCCACCATGGAAGAAAGCTGTTGTATAATCATGTTGTCTGAGCAGACTGCCCATGCCCTCCACCGTATTGGCTGCATAAGCCGAAGTTGGATAATCTACGGGCATCAGCGAGGGGATGCCTGCTAATATTGCCGGTAAGGCTTCTATTGATCGCCTTCCGTTGGCATAGCCGTCAAATGTGATGCTATTTTCAAGTAAACTGTCCAGGAAGGGGGTAAGTCCTTGTTTTTGCGGGTTATAAAAGCCGATCAATTCCTGACCAAAACTCTCAAGTATCAAAATGACAAAATTCGGCTTTGCGGTTTTTCCTTTAAACCAATCCGGAAGTTTTGTCTGTTGTACAGGTGTGTATAGGGTTTCCTGCTCATCATCGGTGAAGTCGTTTCGATATTGCAACACGTTTTGATTCAGTGTTTTAGCAATTGAAAAAGGAGTGTTCAGTACAAGCGGGATTTGTTGGGTGCTGGCGTAACTGGCAGCTGAAACAAGGCTGATGGGTTTTAGCTGGAATCCTCCTCTGCCAGCGATGATGATAAATAAAACACTGATCATTAAAAAGACCGTTTGCATCGCATACCAGATTTTTGTACGAACTGCTACCGGTGATTGTGGGATAAAATATCGGGTAATTTTAAACAATACCCAGATAAAAGCCACCCAAATCATCCACATATACCAATAATCATACAGGAATTGCCAGAGCAACAGCAATATATTTTCGTCCGGATTACCCAAAAACTGAAAAATCTCAGTAGTTGTACGTTTTGAGATGAACCGGAAATAAATCGTATCTATCAGGTTTAATCCTATCGCCAGGGCGTTGGTCCAGATGAAAATCTGATCAGCTGTTTTCTTCCATATGGGATGATATCTAATGGGTGCCGGAATGGCTAACAACAGAATATATAAGAGGTTGAACATGACCAATGCAGCCAGGTCAAAACGTATGCCGGCAAACATAAGAGATATCAGTTCTCCAAAGCTAAGATAACCAAAACTGTTGAGGTTAAACACATAAAACAACCAACGACAAAGGCTAAACAAAATCATCACTGATGTAAGCCTGAAAAGCAGCAGCAGTGGTAACGATATGCGCCTGATCATTGGGAAGTGAAATCTCATTTGAAGATATTGATATAAACTACTCTGACAGCCTCTTCGGCCTGGTTGCCGGCTTCGTCTGTTACATTATATCTTACCCGGTACGAGCCAATCACGTTTTCGTTAATGTTTGATTCCATTTGCATCTTTGCACTGATGTCGATGGTGTCTTGTGTTGCTGTGATGTCGTAAGCTTTTGCTCCTGCATCTTCATAAGGTTCACCCAGGGGCGACCATGTTGGATTTGCTCCGTTCAAAACGATAAAGGGCGGGTAAGGATCATCTTTGGTATCTTCCTTGTTACAGGCAGTGAATAAAAGCACAACCGAAAGCTGAATCAGGGAAAAAATAAGATGGTTTGCCTTCATAAACAGTAAATTTTACAGAAATTTTTTCTCAACTGAAGTATTGATTGCCGATATGTTAAATATATCAGGAATGCCCTGCAAAAGTAAGAAAATTAAAGTTAGAAGGATTTTGGTATTTTTGCCCAAATAATATGTAAAATGATTAAAACACTGATATTCGACTGGGGCGATACCATCATGCGCGATTTTGATGAACCTGGCCCTATGTCGGGCTGGAAACAGATTGCCTGGATCCCCGGCGCAGAAGAGAGCTTGAAAGTGCTTTCGAAGAAATACACCTGTATCATTGCTACCAGTGCCAGCCATTCAGACGTTCCAGAAATGAAAAAAGCCCTTTCAAGAGTTGGCGCTGACCAGTATTTTCAGTTGTTCTACTCACGGAAAGAACTCAGCTTTGCTAAGCCCGATCCCCGCTTTTTCAGTGCAGTACTTCAAAGGAGTGGAGCAAAAGCTGAAACTTCCGTGATGATTGGCAATTTGTACGAAAAGGATATTGTCGGAGCAAAAATGGCAGGACTAACGACAGTTTTTTTCAATGAGAAAAAGCTAAAAGGCGATTTTCAGGATGCTGATCACATCATAACGCATATGAATCAACTCACCAATCTGTTTTAATGAGATACTTATTAGTTTCTTTTTTGGTTATGCTAAACATCGCTTTAAATGCGCAACAGCATTTTCCAAAGTACAGATCTCCGCTTGATATCCCGGTTTATTTGTCGGGTACCTTTGCCGAATTACGCAGCAATCATTTTCATTCGGGTATCGATATTCGAACGCAGGGGGTTGAAGGGCATAAAGTTTTTGCAATTGGTGATGGTTTTGTGAGCCGTATTGCAGTATCGCCTTTTGGTTTTGGCAGAGCCATTTATGTAAATCATCCTGAAGGTTACACTTCGGTATATGGACATCTGCAGCGTTTTAGTCCCGAAATTGAAGCTTATGTCAAACAGGAGCAATACCGGCAAAGATCTTTTACGGTGAATCTTTATCTTGATTCGGGGCAATTTCCTTTAAAGGAAGGTCAGTTTTTGGGTTTATCCGGAAACAGCGGTTCGTCGGGCGGGCCTCACCTGCATTTCGAAATCCGTGATGCCGCAACACAGGAACCCATGAATCCTTTGTATTTTGGTATTCAGATGAAAGACTTCATCCGGCCGGCTATCAGTCATTTTGCGGTATATCCTGTGAATGACAGCTCTTTTGTAATGCAACAGCACAAGCCCTTTTATTCGACTGTTCAAGGCTGGGGAGAGCAACACCGACTGCCTGATCATCGGGCTGTTGAACTTAATGGAACTTTTGCTTTTGGGATTGCTGTGGTTGATCAGCATAATGATACACCTAATAAAAACGGTGTCTATTTAATTAGGCTACTGCAGGATTCGACAGTTTTATATGAGGTAAAAGCAGATCGTTTTTCTTTTGGCGAGACGCGCTACATCAACAGCTATATTGATTATGCCTACTACCAAACCAACAAAAAGCGATTGATCAGAACTGCTGTTGATCCTTTGAATAAACTGAGTCTTTATGAGAAATCGGATGGGATTGTAGAAGTCAGGTCAGGAGATACGCTGCAACTTATTTTTGAAGTGCTCGATTTTAACCAAAACCGTTCGCTCCTGCCTTTCACCTTGATCGGGATTGATCCGGATACATCGCAGGCAAAAGTCATTCCTCCCGGAATACTTGTCAAAGCTGGTACTTCATTTAGTCTGGAGGCTGAAAACTTCAGGATAAATATTCCAAAGGATGTCTTTTACAAAGATGAATACCTTCTGATGACCTGCGAAACTGACAGCCTTACCGGTGTAGAAACCTTTCAGATTGGCGATCGGACGATTCCCGTGCATAAAGCTTTTCAGTTGGCGGTGAGGCCACCTGATTTTAAAAAACCCGATAAGTTATATATAGCGTATCTGGACGAAAAAAATGAAATCTCCGCTTTAAAAACCAAATTAGAGAAAGGTTTTCTTCATGCCGAACCTCGTGTGAATGGACGTTTCATGGTGCTGGCAGACACACTTAAACCCGAAATTAAATTCCTTAATTTTGGCCAAACGAAATCAGTCTCCGAATTGACAGCCTTAAAAGTAAAGATCGAAGATAAGGAAACGGGTATCGATACGTACATCGCCACGCTTAATGGCGAATGGCTGCTGATGGAATATGATGCCAAAAACAAGCTGCTGATCTATGAAATTGATGAGCGTTTAAAACAAGGTGAAAATTACCTCAGGATTGAGGTGAAAGATCAGGTTGGAAATCAAGCAATAAAGGAAGTGAAATTGTTGAATTGATCAGCTTTTTCCTGTTCTCTCGGCCTCAAACTGTGCCAGAAAGCCGAGCATAAAGTGATGTCTTTTCTCAGCAATTGATTTTGCATTTTCAGTATTCATCTGATCTTTCAGTAGCAGTAGCTTTTCATAAAAATGGTCGATGGTTGCAGCCTTGCTTTTTTGATAGGATTCACTACTCTGATGTTGAACTACAGCTATATTTTCATCATAAAACGGACGCTGCTTAAATCCTCCATAACTGAATGCCCGGGCAATTCCGATGGCTCCGATGGCATCCAGTCTGTCGGCATCCTGCACAATTTGAAATTCAATGCTTTTGCTGATGTCTTTATCAAAGCTGTGTCTGAACGACATATGGTTTATGATGGTTTTGACATGATCAAGTCTTTGCGGGCTAAGTCCTGAATTCAATAAGAAACGGCCTATTTCATCCAGAATTTCATTTTCATTTCCTTTTTGAAATTTGCTGTCAGGCAGGTCATGCACCAACACAGCAATCAATACTACAGTTTCATCGCAGGGGATGTTCTTGATCAATTGCAGGGCATTTTGATAAACCCGTTCAATATGAAGCCAATCATGACCACTTTCGGCACCGGAAAGTTTTTGTTTAACATAAGCTCTCGTTTTAGCAATTATTTCCTGATCCATAATTACAGAGTTTAACGAACAAAATCCAGGATACTTTGTGACATGAAATTCTTAGTGCCATCCACTTTAATGGTGCGCTGAGGTTCCGGACTAAGACCATATTTCAGGTAGCTTTCCCAGATATGTTTTATGTACCAATCGGGCTCATGACCCCAGCGGTGATCATGTTCTTTTCGGTCCAGAAAAGTTTGGTAATCAATTTTAATGAGCAACATGCTGTCGTACAAACTATTGGTCAACCGATCGTGAAAAACAAGCAGCCCTTCGGCAATCACAATATCATTTACTTTGCTTTCGGCCAGGATACTTTTTCTAAATCTTTCATGATCAATGCTATCCGGATGTTCCCAGTCAATGCGATCCATAATTCGCGGGAGTTGTTCGGTGGGATAAGCAAACTCATCCTGACAGATAAGGTGTGTTTTTTTTTCTGGAAACTGATCTCTAAGCCATTCGGCCAGTGAAGTTTTCCCGGCTCTGCTTACGCCTCCAATTCCGATAATCATAGCCAATTGATCATTTAACGATTTGCCGGCACAAATTGATAAGCTCCCAGATCGGGACTTTCGGTGCGCGGAATGCCATCCAGATCAATCGGAACCTCAAGTGCATATTCAGCTTTGCCTTTTCCAATTACCGGTGAAAGGGTATCGGGTCTGTAGTTGAAGTTTTCGTAATCTTTGAAAAGCGGATTTTCGTTGGCGAAGCTGTTCACAAAGCCTGGCCAGTCGGCTATTCGACGCTCAGTTTTTATCAGGCAGTTTTCAAAAACATAATTGGTGTCGGCACTGCTCACAAATTCGTAATTAAACTCTTCTGAATTGGAGCCGTAAATCAGGCTGTTTCCCATCGCAAACTGAAAAGGGATCGCAACAGGATTATTTGAAGAGTCCAGCAAAAAATTGTTAAAGAAAAGTGAGGGATTATTCCTAACCGAGAGGCTCCAGTTGTTGGCGATAGTAGTGTGTACAAAACGATAATCGCCACCACCCGTAAGTGCCAGGGCATAATTGCCGCAGTTGGCTATTACGGTGTTTTTTGCTTCGATGGCATAAAGACGCGAAAAGATACCCATACCGGTATGATTTTCAATGATGGTATTGTCAATGTGCAAAGCGGCTTCGGTAGGTTTCAAAAAGGATTCAGCCTGAATACCGATGAATCCGTTACGGATTATGGCATGTGAAATTTGATGACCGGCTCCTGAGCGGGCTTCCATCAGCCAGATGCGGTCCCATTGTCCGGGAATATTGCGGTAGTCGAGACCATCGCTGCTTTCGAGCCTGTCGCCTCTGAAAAGCACTGGTGCTTCGGCTGTGCCATTTACAATCAGCTGGCCTTCACTGAACGACCAAAGTCCTGCCTGGTCGTGAAAATGGATGCGCGTACCAGCTTCGATCTGCAGCGTGCCATAGCTGTCGATCAGCGCATAGCCATAAACAACATAAGGTTTTTCGGCTGTCCAGATGGTGGTTTGCAAGCTGTCGGCAACAACCTTGAATGGTGGAAAACCTGCAATTTGCTGATCTGCAACAATATATATAGCATCCTGACCCCATGCTACCAATTTCACCTGCTGTGTGTTTCCATTGGTTTCAAATACCAGATCGTCTTCAACAATATAGGGATTTTGTTGATCATTTGGGTCAATGGTCACACGAAGAAAAACATACAAGCTGTCGTTTCCGGGTATCTCGATATCATAAATTTGCGTACCAGGCTTGCCATCCACGTTTATTCTGAAGGGAGAATTGTTGGCATTGCCAAGACGGATAGAACCGATGTTAATACGCTCTTTGTTGTTGTTGTAGATCATCAGCTGGCGCGTAGCAGATCCCAGACTTGAAAACACGGTGTCGAAAACTACGGAATCAGCTGAAAAACTAAGCTTCAGACCGGGATCTGTACTGATGTTGTCCTGTTTGCGACAGGATAAAACGCTGAATGTCAGCGTCAGCAACATCAGGAAAATAATTATTGAAATATTTCTCATCAACGCAATACCTTAACATGATAAATCGGTTGCAAAGATAGACTAATTCATTGGCCTGTATTTGCAGTTTAAGTTGCTAACGTTTGATTTTAAATGAAATTGTAAGAGGTGAAGAAGATGCTGTGAATGTTTGATTTTAGGTTGAATTGGTAATGATCGTAATTTATTTAATTAGTGCGACTTAAACACATTTGTTAAGGATACGAATACATTCATCTGATTAAAAGCGATTCGTTCTGCAACTCCCGAATTTTTGCTACTTTTGCAGCCTGAAAAATTAGCTTAAAAAGATTCATCATATAAGGATAAGTAACTATGTTTGAAGGCCTGAGTGAAAAACTGGAACGCTCGTTCAAAATGCTAAAAGGGCAGGGACACATTTCTGAGATCAATGTGGCCGAAACGCTCAAAGAGGTGCGAAAAGCTCTGATTGATGCTGACGTTAGCTTCAAGATTGCCAAGGATTTTACAAATACTGTTAAAGAAAAAGCACTTGGGCAAAAGATTCTCACTGCTGTTTCGCCCGGACAGCTCATGGTGAAAATTGTACATGATGAGTTAGCCGAACTGATGGGTGGCGAGCAAACCGAGATCAACCTCAAAGGAAACCCCAGCATCATTCTGATTGCCGGTCTTCAGGGTTCGGGTAAAACGACATTTTCGGCCAAGCTGGCCAATTACCTCAAAACAAAAAAGGGAAAGCAGGTGTTGCTCGTTGCTGGCGACGTTTATCGCCCGGCAGCCATTGATCAGCTTAAAGTTTTAGGCGAACAGGTTGGGGTTGAGGTTTTTACGGAAGATGGAAGTAAAGACCCGGTAGGGATCGCAAAAAAGGCCATCTCACACGCAAAGCAATCATCAAAAAATGTGGTGATCATCGATACTGCCGGTCGTCTGGCTGTTGATGAGCAGATGATGAACGAGATTGCTGCCATCCGAAAAAATGTCGATCCACATGAGATCTTATTCGTGGTGGATTCCATGACAGGTCAGGATGCGGTGAATACCGCCAAGGCTTTCAACGACAGGCTCGATTTTCATGGGGTAGTACTCACCAAATTGGATGGCGACACACGTGGTGGAGCTGCTTTGAGTATTCGTTCGGTGGTGGATAAACCGATCAAATTTGTAGGGATCGGTGAGAAAATGGATGCCCTGGATGTTTTTTATCCCAAGCGTATGGCCGATCGTATCCTGGGTATGGGCGATATCGTTTCGCTGGTCGAAAAAGCACAGGAACAGTTTGATGCCGAAGAAGCCCGTAAATTGCAACGAAAAATTGCCAAGAATGAGTTCAATTTCAACGACTTTCTGAAGCAAATACAGCAAATAAAAAAGATGGGTAACATTAAGGATTTGGCCGGCATGATACCCGGAATGGGCAAAGCCTTGAAGGATACCGAAATAGAGGATGATGCGTTTAAAGGTATAGAGGCCATCATTTACTCTATGACACCGGCAGAGCGCGAAGATCCAAAACTTCTCAACGGAAGCCGGCGCAAACGCATTGCCGATGGAAGCGGAACCAGCATAGTGGAGGTAAATCGGTTGGTGAAGCAGTTCAACGAAACCTCTAAAATGATGCGCATGATGACAGGGGGTGGCGGACAGAAAATGATGCGTATGATGAACCAGATGCGTCGCCGATAAAAACATAAGGGATTATGAGTATTCAAATTATCGATGGAAAAGCCATCGCTGACGAAATCAAAAAGGAGATTGCCATAGAAGTGGCATCCATGATTGATAAGGACGAAAAAGCACCACATCTGGCTGCTATTATCGTTGGCGAAGATGCTGCCAGTCAAACCTATGTGGCATCCAAAGAGAAAGCCTGTAAATCTGTGGGTATCACCTCATCGGTGTACAAACTGCCAGCCAGCACCTCTGAAAAGGAATTGCTCGATGTAGTTCATTTTTTAAATCAGGACTTGGATGTGGACGGCTACATTGTCCAACTTCCGCTTCCTGATCATATTGATGAACAAAAAATACTGCTGGCCATCAACCCAGCAAAGGATGTAGATGGTTTTCATCCGGAAAATGCCGGCCGTATGATGCTTGGCCTGCCTGCTTATCTTCCTGCCACGCCTTTTGGAATAATGGAATTGCTCAAGCGAAGCAAAATAGAAACTGCTGCTAAACATGTTGTGGTGATAGGCCGCTCAAATATCGTTGGCACGCCCATTAGTGTGATGCTTTCGCGCAAAGCCCAAAATGCTAATGCTACCGTAACACTCTGCCACAGTCGCACTAAAAACCTGAAAGATATTACGCTTCAAGCTGATATCCTGATTGCTGCCATTGGAAAAGTTGGTTTTGTAACCGCTGATATGGTGAAACCCGGAGCAACTGTAATTGATGTCGGCATTCACCGTGTGGAAGATGTCGGCAAAGAAAAAGGATATTATCTGACGGGTGATGTTGATTATGAGGAAGTAGCAAAAAAGGCTTCAGCCATCACACCGGTGCCCGGTGGCATTGGCCCGATGACGATCGTGTCCTTGCTGCAAAATACCCTTCTTGCAAGTAAAAGAGTTATTTATTCATGAAAAATAGCTTGGGTTTCTGGCTGATATTTTCGTTTTTTCTTTTTGCAGGAACGGCTTTGCAGGGGCAATGCAAGGACGTTTTTGCAGCAAACTTTAATCCTTCCGACAGCTTTTCAGTCAGTTGCAAATATCCCATTACGATTCAAAATCCTGACTTTTTGTTTGAGCTCCCAAAAGCTGTGGAGGAAAGCTCGGGGCTGGTTTTTTTTGATGGATTATTATGGACACACAACGACAGTGGAGGTGATGCCGCATTGTATGGAATAGACACAGCAACAGGAGAGATCAGCAGGAGATTATTTTTCCCGGAAATAAAGAATATTGACTGGGAAGAGGTCGCCTTGCATGAGGATTATCTTTTTATTGGTGATTTTGGCAATAACAGCGGAAGCAGAAAAAACCTGCTGATATATCGGGTCAGCCGAATGGATATCCCGCCAAAAGGTGATGCTGAGTTGTCAACAGAAACCATATATTTCAGCTTCGAGGATCAAACTGATTATACAGTCAACTGGAAATCAAATAATTTTGATTGTGAAGCAATGGTTGCCGGAAAGGATCAACTTTATCTTTTCAGTAAAAACAGAGGTGATCAGCAATCAAAGCTTTATACTTTGCCCATTGAACCTGGCAAACATACTGCAAAACTGGTGGGACGATTTGACAGCCACGGGCTGATCACCGGAGCGGATTATAATTCAGAGCGAAATCAGTTGGCCTTGGTTGGATACACTTACAAAACCTGGAAACCTTTTGTGTGGCTTTTTTATGGTTTTGAAAATGAAAACTTTATGGAGGCCAATAAGCGCAGAATCGATCTTCCAAACCTGCTTACCACACAAATTGAGGGTGTAGCATTTGTTAATCCCTGGCAGATCATGATCTCTGCCGAGCGTAGTAAATCCTTCACAGCCAGAGCATTCAAAATGGATTTGGAGCCTTTTTTAAATCCATTTCATCTTGCCTTGCACAAAGGCGAACTCCTGGATGTGAATAAAAAAGACATTGAAAGACGTATTTTTACAATCAATAGTGATCAGTTTAAAAATGGGGATTATCGTTTAGTTTATTTTGATAAAAACGACCGGATTGTAAACGAGGAAGTTTTCAAAACAGACGAAATAAATTCTACATTATTCTTGAAGTTGATGCCTGAAAGTGAATCTGTTAAAGCAGTTTTTTATGGTAAAAGAAAAATCTATTATTGCTATTTTAAATGACAAATATCAAACAGGATATCCTTGAAGGCGGCCGCAAACTACCCTTGATGGAGGAATTCTATACCATTCAGGGCGAAGGACACAATATGGGCAGTGCGGCTTATTTTATCCGCATTGGCGGCTGCGATGTGGGTTGCAGTTGGTGCGACACCAAGCCCAGCTGGGATGCCACGCATTTTCCTCCTGTTTCGGCAGATGACATTGCAAAACGTGCGGCGGAACAAGCCGCAAAAACCGTTGTGGTCACAGGCGGGGAACCTTCGCTCTTTCCGCTGGATTATTTCACAAAACTGATGCAGGGGATGGGAGTTAAAACCATGGTGGAAACCTCCGGAGCACATCCTTTGACCGGTTCATGGGACTGGATTTGTCTTTCGCCAAAGAAGTTTTCACCCCCCAAGCCGGACATTTATAATCGTGCGAATGAGCTAAAAGTGGTAATAGAAAAAGAAGCCGACCTGGAATGGGCCGAAAAAAATGCCCGACTGGTGAAGCCGGAATGTTACTTATATTTACAGCCTGAATGGAGCGTATCAGAAAATATCATGCCCCTGCTCACCGATTATGTGATGAAGCATCCGCAATGGCGCATCAGCCTGCAAAGCCACAAGTATATGCGTATTCCCTGATTGTTTTGTTATTGTTGGGATGGCCGGTTTTTGGACAAGATTTTCATACGCAACACGAAACTACCAGAAAAGCCTCTAAAGCCTTCAAATCAGCTGAGTCATACTATCGGTCTGGTGATTATCAAAAGTGTTTTCCTTTTCTGTACAAAGCCACAGCGGAAGATCCTGTCTTTATCGAAGCCTGGCTAATGCTGGGTGATGCTGCTGATGAAATTGACAGCCTGAGTTTGGCTATTGATGCCTATGAAAAGGCTTACGACTTATCAAGAGATTTTTATCCCGGACTTGAATATCTGCTTGCATCTCAATATGTTCAAAACCAACAATATGATGAAGCTTTGAACATGCTCAAAGTATTTGTAAACCGGGCCGACCTCTCTGAGGAATATCACAACAAAGCCGCCGAACTAATGGCGATTGCAACTTTTAGGAAAGAAGCGTATATTAATCCTTTGGAAATAGATTTGTTGCCATTGAATGATTTGATAAATACAGATGGTGATGAATATGTAAATGCACTGAGGATGGACGGCAGTCAATTATTATTTACCAGGCGCAAAGAAATCAATAACGCTAAGGCATTGGTAGAGCAAGTGTTTCTGGCCAACAGGAAGGAGGGGATTGTGCGGGATTTAACTGCTTTTGAACCCCAACACTGGCCGATTCATGAGCAAATAGGAGCCATTACTTTTTCGGCTGATGGTAAAAGTGTTGTATTTGCCGCTTGTGGCTGGCCGGATGGGAAAGGCAGCTGTGATTTATATTGGTCAGATCTCGAAAAAGATAAGTGGACAGTTCCGGTTAATCTTAGTAACCTGAACAGTGCAAATTGGGACTCGCAGCCTGCCTTGTCGGCTGACGGCCAACAAATTATCTTTTCCAGTAACAGGCCGGGAGGCTTCGGAGGAAGTGATCTTTGGGTGAGTCATTTTAAAGAAGGGGTCTGGACTGTGCCGGTAAATCTTGGAGACGTTATTAATACTGCAAAAAATGAAATGGCACCTTTCTGGCATTTCGACAACAACACACTTTATTTTTCATCTGACGGTCATCCCGGAATGGGAGGGATGGATCTGTTTCTTAGCCGGAAAGATAGTGCAGGGAAATGGCAGAAACCAGTTAATCTTGGCTTCCCGATAAACAGTGGGGCTGATGAAATGAATCTTGTGGTAGATGCTGCCGGAAACACAGCCATGATTTCGGCCAAATCAGATAGCACGGATCATTATGATATTTTCAGCTTTGATTTGCCGTTATTACTTCAGCCAGAACCTGTTACCTATGTTGAGTTGTTGGTGACGGACAAAGAAACTGCTCAGCCTTTGATTGCGGATGTAATTGTTTCAGATCCTGTTATGGCCGATGAGTTGGTCACTATGCAAACAGATGAAAATGGTTTGGCTTTTGTGGTGCTTCCTGCCCGCAAACATCTTGTCCTTCAGGTAAATGCCGATCAATATTTGTATTATGAAAAATCATTTCGTCCTGAAAATGGAACAGAGCTCAAACCGGTTTTACAAAAGGTTGAACTGGAACCAATAAAAGCTGGAAAAACCATTGTACTTGAGAATGTTTTGTTTGAACTGAACAAAGCCGTTCTGCTTCCTGAAGCATTGGCTGGACTGAAAAATCTGGAGACTTTTCTGAAGCGAAATCCTGATTTGACTATTAGTCTCGAAGGGCATACAGATACTACCGGTGAGGAAGATTTCAATCTTAAGCTATCACTGGATCGGGCGCAGGCGGTGGCAGATTTTTTACTTGCCAATGAGATAAACGCAGACCGCCTTTTGATTCGTGGTTTTGGGTCGGACAAACCTTTGGAATCCAATGATAACGAAATTGGTCGGGCCAAAAACCGAAGAGTGGAGATGCGGATTGTTAATTAAATTTTCCGCGCTCTCACTTCAAACTTGTTGCCGTATGTGTCTGATTTGAAGGCTTGTTGATTAAATTGATCAGTTGCCTGGTAACAGACTGAATATCTGTGGTGGTTGCTTCAGCAGAAATAGTGGCTCCGGAAATCGCATCAATATTTTTGCCGGTTTGCAGGTGCTCCTTTCCCTGATAACCAACAAATTGTTTGAGCCACCAATTTGCCGTGATTTCATGGCCATGCGTAGCAGCATAATTATAAACTTTCACAAATTTTATGGTTGCTACTTCGTCAAAAAGTATGAAGTAATCAAAATATTCGCTGTCGGATGATTGGTCGGTTGCCGAACCAGCATGGCATCCGCCTGCACGACAGGTAAAAACGCTTCCCATATAAAGATAGGCAACAGTTTGTTTATCTTGTGTTACAGCATAAAAAGCACTGTTAGCTTTACTTTCGTTTGATGAAAGTAACACCAAATCAGGATTTTCGATGCCCATTTGTTTGCGCAGATCTTTATTGAGTGAGCGCGGAAATGCTGATTCCTGCAGACCCGAAGGAGACTGGAACAACATACTTATATTGAATAGGATTATGATGAAAAATTTCATGAGGCAAAGCCTAAAACATGATCCCGAATCCGGCGTTAAAAGTAGTTGTGTATTTATCTGCTGAGGCTGGTTTCACAATTTGCAGATCGGTTTTAAAAACAGCACCTTGTGTCATACGCCATGTGACCCCTGTCGTAATGGCTTGAACCTCATTGACTTTACTTGCTTGCAAATTACCTTCCATGCTGGACTGGGTGTTGTATGCCTCATAGCGGATAAAGGGAATCAAACCAGCTTCCACCTCCTGATTGGATCCTAACAGGTCATAAGCTGCTTCCACATAGTATCCATGCATCGAACTGCCCAGATCGCTGTCGGTAAATTGATTGTAAATTCCTGACTGACTTATTCCGGCATAATAAAGCTGTCCCCGGAACTGCCAGTTTCGCAGTGTGTAACGTGCATCAGCACCGATCATATTAATGCCAACAACAGAAGAATCTGCCTGTGAAACCGCAGCAGCATCATTTTTGTCAAGTTTGTCGAAAAGCGTGCTTTGTGTTTTTCCGAAATAACCTGACAATCCGATGTTGAGGCCTTTGATACCGTAATATTCAATTTTCCCGGAGAGGTTGGGACTGCTCATATATGATTCAGCTCCTTTTTGTCTTCCCGAACGAAATCCATTGGCACCACTAAGCTTTGCAGTTCCATCATAACCATTAAATCCATTCACCAGATATAGCTGGTATTTTAGGGAGGCTGGCAGGTAACTTCCGGTGATACCAAAACCGATTTCGCGCCAGGTTGTAGGTGCTATCTTTCCATCAATCAGCGGACGTTCGACACCATTGAAGGTTGTGGGTTCGTGATATTCGTTGATGATTCCCATCGGGATAAGCATCAGGCCTGCCCTGAACTGAATGAGCTGGTTGAGCCGGTATTGCAGAAATGCCTGCTCAATATAAACTTCGGACACATGTTCGTATTCAATCTCTGTAAAGAATTGCACTTTTTCGCTGAAATTATAACCAATAAGCATGACCATTCTGTGGACATCAAGTTTTCCATTGTAATGTGTGTCTTTGTCGAAAGTCTGATTGTAATGCACTTCGCCATACCCGCCTATGGTTAATTTGCTCTGCGATAATAGCATGTTGTCGGCGGCATTTTTGTAAAGACCATCCTGGCTTGTTTGTGCGTGGATAAGTCCAGCCAACAGCATCAATATGAGGGTTGAAATTTTGATTTTCATAGATTAAAGCTTATTTAAAACCTGAGGCGAAATTAAAAGACTTAATTAGGCACCGGAATACCCAAAATAAGGTATTTTAACCAAAGCACTACTGTAGGAAAAGTATGAGTGTAAAGCAAATTAAGGAAGCCGATATGGAGATATTGCTTAATTTTACACACAAATACAACAATTGATGCTTCAACTGGTTTTATACCTTTTACTTGCCCTGGTAGTTTCGTTTTTGTGCTCAATTATTGAGTCGGTTTTGTTGTCGGCCCCTCAGACTTATCTCAGAACGAGGTCAGAAGCCGGAAATAAAATTGCCGCATCATTGGGAAAAATGAAGCAGGAAATTGACCGGCCTCTTTCGGCAATCCTGTCTTTGAATACAGCTGCGCACACCATTGGCGCAGCAGGAGTGGGTGCTCAGGCCGTAAAGGTTTTTGGGGATGCGTATTTCGGATTGATATCTGCTGTTCTAACTATTTTAATTCTGGTATTAACAGAAATAATCCCAAAAACTGTTGGAGCCAGTTACTGGAGAAGTTTACTCGGATTTACCTATTACACTATCAGGGTAATGATCCTGATTACATGGCCTTTAGTGTGGGTGTCCGCACTGATTACCAGTATTTTTGCCAGGAAGACAAATGAAAAAACGATCAGTCGCGAAGAGCTGGGTTTGCTCGCCGACATCGGCATGCAGGAAGGTGTTTTCAGGGAGCAGGAAAGTCGTATTATCAAAAATATAATTGGTTTGCGACAGGTAAAAGTATCGGAGATAATGACGCCACGTGTTGTGGTGGCGGCTGCTGAACAGAATACTACTGTAGAGGACTTTGCTGAAATGAATGAGCTTAAAACGTTTACCAGAATTCCTGTTTTTGAATCCACCATTGAAACCGTAACAGGTTATGTTTTTCGCCAGGATGTATATGAGTTGCTGGCAGATGATAAGCACGGAACCAAGGTTGAAACCCTTATAAGGAAAATCCTGGTAGTTCCGGAGTCTATTCCGGCACTCAGGGCATGGGATCAGATGATACAACAGCGCGAGCATATCGCACTTGTTGTGGATGAATATGGCGGAACTGCCGGTATCATTACAATGGAAGATATAATTGAAACCTTGCTGGGATTTGAAATCATGGACGAAAAGGACAACATCAGCGATATGCAGGAGTTTGCCAGAAATAGGTATATCAATCGTAATGACCGAATTAGCAAATCCTGACCAGATGAATTCCATATACTACCTGATTAGCATCACAGTACCTTTGTCTTCCAGCGTTTTTCCATCGGAATTTTTATAGCTGTATCGCCAAAGATAAACGCCTTGTGGAGCTTCATTTCCGTTCTCTCTTCCGTCCCAGCCTTCGCTGAAATCTGTCGATTCAAATAGCATTTTTCCCCAGCGATCGTAGATTTGAAACAGATAGCCACCTGCTGGTGAAAACCTGGAAAGGGGTTTAAATAGTTGATTTTTGGAAATAATCGATGAAGGTCGAAATGCATTGGGCACAAAAAACGGGCTATCGAATCCCACCCTTACCCTGTTGGAAGATGCGGTGATTTCGGCTCCGGTACTTTGATCTTCCGAAACTGCCTGCACAAAATAAATGATGCTGCCCGATTCATCACCATCGGCAATGGTGTTATCGGTGTATTGGGTTTGTTGCACTGCTCCAATTTCGATGTAAGCATCGGTAGTTGTCTTTCTGAAAATGCGATAATGATCCGGTGTCCAGCCTTCGTAGCCGTTCCAGTTAAGTTCAACCTGCTCGTTGTTAATCACTTCTGCTGTCAGGAAAATGCTTCTGTGTGCATTCTCGGCTGGGTCATCCGGGATGGAGAACTGACATTTGTCCTCCAGCACCAGGCCATACCAATAGGCCGTTTCATTAGTAGATACTGCTTCATCGGTGTAGTTAACATTTCCAGGATTTGTTTGATTGAGATCAGTATAAAAACTCAAATCAGCAGGATTTTGACTGTTGGTTCTCCAGATGGATGAGCTATTGATGGTTGCAGAACCCGTTGCTGTGATTTCGCCGGTAATCTCTATTTCGTTGTTTTCGTTTACACTCACGCTTTTAATTTTTGGAGGATCAGGCCGCGGATATGCCGGTGTATTGCGCGATTGAAGATTTGAACCGCTTATTTGTTGTTCGCCGTTTACATCGTAAACCGCTTCTACTTTGTAGATATAAGTTTTATCAGGATCGAGATATTGATGGGTGTAGGCGTAAACTGGGGTTCTTGCTGGTGATCCATTTTGATCTCCATAGGTGGAAATATCATCTACCTGATTGAAATCATTTGTGGTTAATGGAATGTCAGTAAAACTGTTTCCGCCATCGATGCTGAATAAGATTTTGTAGGAAACGGGATTAAAGGTGTTAAAAAATCCTGTCCATTTTATTGTATTTGTCAATTCACATTCCTGATAATCAATATCATCAAAGAGGTATATGGTTTGCATTTCTTCTGATTGTGAGGCCTGGGCAGCTTCATTAT
This sequence comes from Bacteroidales bacterium, assembly GCA_028704385.1. Lineage (GTDB taxonomy): Bacteria > Bacteroidota > Bacteroidia > Bacteroidales > F082 > UBA5536. Next base: position 283,499 of record JAQVLA010000002.1, read on the forward strand.
AAATCAGATAAATTTGTTTTTGGGTGTTTGCTGGACTATTCTGATCAACATAAAGTCTGTCAGAGGCATTTACTATGGCCAAATCTGCATCAAAACCTTGACCATCATGCGTAAGGTAGTTCCATCTTTGAATGACATATCGGGCATTTTCATCTCCGGGAGGAATGTCCCATCTGATTTCAACATGACCATTTGCTAAAACATCAACGCTTAATAGTATTGGATTTTGTGCAGCAATATTACAAGGGATAATCCAATATAAAATGATTGATATTAAACCGATGACTTTTTGAATGGTCATTTCAGTGTTTTTGCTTTTCGTCACCTACAACAACCGTAATCATACTTTCCGGGTCAAGGTATTTTTGTGCTAAGTTAAGCAATTCCTCACTTGTTGTCTCCTGGATACGTTTTATGCTCTTCTCGTAAAAATTCATTCCAAGTCCCTGATCTTTTACCGATCTGAACCGCTCGGCCTGATTAAAAACGCCATCCAAAGCCCTGAGATAGCTTCCGTTGAGGTAATTTTTTACAAGTTTAAGCTCTGTTTCCGGGACTGGTATTTCGCGCAACCGATTCAATTCATTTTTTATTTCACGAATCGCATCTTGAGTGACTGCACTTCCGGTTTCGGTACTGATCATAAATGCCGTGGCATGCCGCATGGGAACCACCTGTGAGTTGATGCCATACGTATATCCTTTGTCTTCACGAATATTGGCCATCAACCTTGAACCAAAATAGCCACCCAAAACCGTATTGAGCAGCAAAAACGGGATATAGTCCGGATGACTGCGGAGCATGAGGGTTTTTCCTGAAACTACTGCCGATTGTAAGGAATTTTTCCGTAGAATATGGTGATAGCCTGGTTTAAATGTTGCATTCATTTTAAACATATTTTTTACACCTTTGGCACGCCATTCAAAACCGACAAATTCGTCGATCAATTGTATCAGCTCTTCATCAATTGGCCCTGCTAAAATAGCATAGGCTTGTTCGGGATAGATTTTTTCCTGATAAAATCTTATCAAATCATCTCTTCCAAGCTTGTCAAAATCATCCGAATCAGCTACCTGTCCATAAGGGGTATCAGCACCAAAAAGTAATTGGTTAAATTTATTACGAGCCAGTTGTTTGGGCTTCTGATTGCTGACCAAAAACGATTGTTTTTGTCTGCTGTTCAATAAGTTGAAATCCCGTTTCCGAAAGCCTGCTTCTGTGAGCATACTTTTAATCATAGGCAGGAGTTGGTGAAGATGTTTATTCATGCTGTACAAACTGATCCAGGCAGTATCTTTTGTTGTTTGCAGATCAAGAAAGGCACCGTAATAATCAATTTTGGAAGAGATTTCGCCGCCGCTGAAACGGGTTGTCCCTTCGCGCAACATTTTAATGGTTGTACTGGCTGTTAGTTTTTTATGTTGCCAGATGCTTCCTGCATCCAGTACAATATCAAGCCGTGAGGCAGAATGAATCTCACTTTGAAAAAGGTAGAGCGGCATATTGTTCGACAATTTGACCACTTTAGGTTCATTCAGTTTCAGGCTGTCGGAACTGATCAGTTGGGGGGGTATTTTTCGGTCGGGGTTTTGTATTTTCATAAATCTTAATTTTGGCTTTCGTAAATTAAAGTAGAGCAATTTTCCGGATTCAGCACTTCTGCTGCATTTTTGAGTATATCGGCAGGTCGCAGCTTTTCATATTTTTGGGTGAGGGTATTGATGAGCTCCGGTTTTCCGATATGCGCATAATAAGCCAGATTCATAGCTTTGTTAAGTGCTGAAAGAGTACCAAATGTATTGGCTGAGATCACCCTGTTTTTAACTTTACGTAATTCGTTTGCGGTTGGTGGCTTTTGCCTCAATTTTTCAATTTCCGTTTCCAGGGCTTCTTCTGCTTTTGGAATTGGAATGCCAGTATTAATTTTTCCGGTAATGATAAGCAATCCGGGATCAATATCACCGGTTACAAAGGAAGTGATTTCAGAAAAAAACTGCTTTTGTCTTACAAGGGTTTTAAAAAGTCTGGAGGATTGACCAGAGCCAAGCAAATCTGAAATAAGATCAGTTGAATAAAAATTATCCTCAGTTCTTCCGCACATATGATACGCTTTGTAAATCGCTGTTTGAGGCACATCGCGCTTAACTTCCATCCGACGGGCGGCAGTTTGCTTTGGTTCAACAGGCAATTCTATCTTATCGGTTTCACCTGCCTCGATGGGTTCGAACCATTTTTTTGCCAGTTGTTTCACTTCGCTGGTTTTTAGGTCACCTGCCACAACCACAATGGCATTATTTGGATTGTAAAACCTGCTATAGAAGTTTTTAACGTGCTGCAAATGAGCCTGCTCAATATGGCTGATTTCTTTTCCAATGGTATTCCATTGATAAGGATGGACTTTGTAGGCGAGTGGTTTTAGCAGCAGCCACACATCGCCATAAGGCTGGTTGAGGTAGTTTTGACGAAATTCTTCTGTAACAACCTGCCGTTGAACTTCCAGACTTTTTTCGCTAAAAGCCAGATTTAGCATCCTGTCCGATTCGAGCCAGAAAGCTGTCTCCAGGTTGTCTTTCGGAAGAGTTAGGTAATAATTTGTGATGTCGCTATTGGTGAAAGCATTGTTTTCGCCCCCGGCCAACTGCAAAGGTTCATCATATTTTGGAATATTCACCGATCCTCCAAACATCAGATGTTCAAAAAGATGGGCAAAGCCGGTTTGATCAGGATGTTCGTCGCGGGCACCAACATTATAAAGTATATTCACAGCTGCCATAGGAGTGGAGGGGTCGTGCAGCACATAAAAACGTAAGCCGTTATCTAATATGAAGTTATCGTATTTTACCATATTCAGTTGAAGGATATTTGTTCCCGGGCAGATTTTTTTGCCCAAATACTAAACATTTGATTTGCAAATTTATTGTAAAATACTACTGATGCGTATAGTTCTTAAATTTAAAAATATTGACCAATTAAAAATTCTGGTGTCTTGAAATCAGATGATTACATAAGTAAGATTTGTATCAGAAGAAAATCTCAATTCAAATCCCAAAATATAAAAACACTCTATAATTCAATAAAATCAATGTGTTTAGATTATTATTCAAAAATTAACGCATCACCAGTAATTGTAAAACTCAAAATTTCATTTACAATTCTTCTTATTGTAAATATATCGGGAAACTGGTTTCAGTATCTGTTTTGTCAGGAATAGATTTATTATGTATGTTAGTGTAAATGATTTCGTTATGATTTTCAGGTGTTATTTTAGATTTATTGTAACTGGTTAAAATCATATAATACTTTATAATATAACCAATTAGGACGAACACAATATGACGGGCAACAGGAATTTTTGAGATAGATAAAAATACCCGTTACCTCAGCCAATAAGTGTATGCAAATTGGAAAAGCAAAGTTTTCCAGACTCCTGAATCTGGTTTTGAATCAAGGAATTGATTATTCCAATTCTTTTTTCAGATTATCGAGACCAGTCTGAAAGTCATTGCCAACAATTTTTTCAAAATCCATAAACAACAGCATCAGATTGGAGGGATAAGCCATATGGCCATTAAAGCCCCATGCAACGAGGGTTTTCATGCTGTCGATGGCTGTTGTAGTGATATAAGCTTGCTGGGTTGACTCGAAAGGTTCGAGGAATCGCAATTCGTAATCAATTCGTTTACTCTCCTCAATGCGAAGGATTTCCTGCTCGCCGGAACCGACATTTTTTTTCTCACTTTTCCAGGCTGATACAAATCCGGGCTGTCCGTCCGTTCCGCGATACCATTTTTGCATTTCCGGATCCATCATGGCCCATTTACTGTAGTTGTCCTGATTTTTGAGGTATTTCACATAATCAAATACTTCAGTTATGGGTTTGTTAATTATTACGTCGCGCTCAACAGAATAATTTTTCTCAACAAAAATCGCAATCAAAAGAAAAATTACTATGATCGAAACAATTATAAGTATGATTTTTTTGAGTAGTTTCATCGCTTTTGAATTTTGATGTTAGCACAAAGATTGTATTTTTTTATTCAGAGTTCAAGCAAAAGTCAAAAAAAATAGTATAACGAACGATGATCTTACTTTAAAATACTCAGAAGATATTACTCAAAGTTTGAAAAATATCAGAAATATTCAAGTCATTTTCTGTTCGAAGCTTTCGTTTTGTATTGTAATTTCTCAGCGCAACAGTGTAATGGTGTAGATCAGGAATAAAAGTATTAATATTCCTGCCTCCCAACGATCCAGCCTTTTATGTTTTCCGGTGAACATGGCAACGAAGAGCAGTACAGTTCCGACCATCAACAGGTAAAAATCAATATTAAATGAGGTATTATATTCCAGGGGTCTGATCAATGCACTTACCGGAAGTATAAAAAGCAAATTAAAAATATTAGAACCAATGATGTTACCCACAGCGATATCATTATTTTTTTTGAAAGCGGCAACCACGGAAGTCACAAGTTCGGGTAGTGAAGTGCCTGCAGCCACAATGGTCAGACCAATTATTTTTTCGGATACCCCAAGCTGTTGGGCAAGGTCGCTCGCACTCTGAACAACAAGTTTGCCTCCAATGATCAAACCACTAAGTCCGAGTACGACGAATAACACGCTCATATTCAGTTTAAGTAATTTGTCATCAGTGGATTGAGTGGTTTCATCACGTTTAAGCTGACTAAAAACATAATACAGAAACCCTGCGAATACAATCAACAAAAATACAGCATCAAATCTTGTGATACCATTTGAGCCAAAAGGGATCCAATTATTGGCAAGTACCAGGATAATAATTGCAGCAAAAAGTGATAGCGGAATTTCTTTCCAAACCGTGCTCGATTGAACTTTTAACGGATACATTAGTCCTGTTATTCCTAAAATCAGGAAAAGGTTAAAATTGTTACTACCAATTATATTACCAAACACCAGATCGAATCTTTGCTCCAATGCCGCAAAACAATTTACCACCATTTCGGGTGCCGAAGTGCCAAAAGCCACTATGGTTAGTCCGATGGCCAGATCGGAAACTTTGAAGTGTCTCGCTATTGCCGAAGCCCCATTCACCAGCCAGTCAGCACCTTTGATTAGCAATAATAAACCAAGCAGAAGTAAAATAATGGACAGAAACATAAGTGAAATTTTGGGCAAAAATAAGCTAAGATTGCCGAAGCTGGACATCCTGCTTAAAAGATTTGCAAATAAATCAGGGAGTTGACAGAATTTCGACTTTTCCTGGATGGAAGGAGGAAAATGTGATCCATTCATCCATTAGCTTTTACTTTTGCGAAAATGCCTGATTCCAATTACGATTAGTCCCAGCAGGGCAAACAGGAGCAGCAATCTATACATCAACAATAAACCAGCTTGGTTGTCTATCAACTGATTCTTTGTATTAAGTTCACTGGTTAAAGATTCAATTTGTTCCTGATTTTCAATGAGTTCATATTTTAAGGTGGCCAGTTCGGTTCGCATTTCTGAATGTCTGGTCTCGTAAAGTTTAAACTCCTTAAAAAGCGATTCATAGTCACCTAATGCCTTGTAATTATTTATTTTAGCTTCGTTAACCAATTCATCATAAGTGCTTAATCCCAAGGATTGTGATACTTTCCTTGTTGTGTCGAGCATACGGTTTGATTCCAGGTATTGACCATATTTCTGGTAAGCTATTCCCATATAGTAGGAGGTAAGCGCAACGCCTTCGCGATATCCGATAAACTGACTGATGGCAAGTGATTTTTCATAGTTTTCGAAGGCTTTTTCCTTTTGATTTTTATCCCGGTAAATATTACCAATATTGGCCATTACAATAGCCATTCCGAGCTGGTTGCCCATTTTTTCGCGCATTTCGAGTGATCTTTGGTAGTATTCCAGCGCGAGGGTGGTGTCGTGTATATCCTGGTAATAAATCTTTCCGATGTTATTGTATACTCTTCCAAGCTCGACAAGGTCTTTTTGTTGTTCAAAAACCTCTTTAGCCTTCAGTTGCATTTCGAGGGCGAGATCATTTTTATCCCATTGCCAGTAAACCAACCCAATATTCATAAGCATCTTGGCAAAGCGTAGTGAATCCTTGGTTTCTTCGTAAACACTCATGGCTTTCTGATAACTTTCGAGTGCCCGCTGATAATCGCCAGTCGTAAAATACACAGTGGCTCTGTTAGCCGCAGCTGCAGCTTCCTGATCTTTTAGTTCGTGGTCGAATGCCAATTTCAGAGCCTGATCAAAATAGCTGATGGACGCTTCATAATCCGCCAGATTTTTATATACAAGCCCCATATTGATATAGGTACGAGCCAGCTCTGTATAGTTTTTTGTTGACTTTAATGCTTTGACTGCTTGATTCATATAATCCAGAGCCAAATCGTAATCTCCTGAAATAGAAGATGTTTTTCCCATTGAGAGCAGGATAATCCCTTTCATATTGTCCAAGCCCTGCTGAGTGGCATAGGCTTCGGCACTGCTATCGGCTTCCATACTTTTTTCAACAGAGATTTTTCGGTAGATCTCCGAAAGATGAATAAGTGTTTCAATACGTTCGCGACCATTTTGTTTTCCAATGAGTTGTGTAAGACTGTCAATTTGAGCAGGCTGCATGTCAGCATAAGTATTACCACAACTGAGCAACAGTAGTATAACGAAAGCAAGATGTTTCAATTCTCCAAAATTTGGAGTAAAAGTATCAAACTTTACCAAAAAAACAAACTAATTGCTTAATGATCAACGTTAAGTTTTAACTTTTGTGATAATTTCAACAGCAAGTGAACTGAACGGGAGAAGTATGATTTTCAATTCTTATAACATACAGCCATTTTTTGAAAGCAGCCTGTCGGCTTTGATTAAAGTCTGAACCCCAAATCCACAAGCGAGCTTGCGGTTTTGACGGGGGATTAGCTTCGCTGAACCCTTTTTGGGGGAGGTAAACAGCCTTTTTTGAAAGCAGCCTGACGGCTTTGGTTAAAGCCTGAACCCCAAATCCACAAGCAAGCTTGCTGTTTTGACGGGGGATTAGCTTCGCTGAACCCTTTTTGGGGGAGGCAAACAGCCTTTTTTGAAAGCAGCCTGCCGGCTTTGATTAAAGCCTGAACCCCAAATTCACAAGCAAGCTTGCGGTTTTGACGGGGGATTAGCTTCGCTGAACCCTTTTTGGGGGAGGCAAACAGCCTTTTTTGAAAGCAGCCTGCCGGCCTTGATTAAAGCCTGAACCCCAAATTCACAAGCAAGCTTGCGGTTTGGGGTTCAGGCTTTAATCACCGCTAAAGCGGGCTTTCAAAAAAGGCTGTGCGGAGAGAGGGGGATTCGAACCCCCGGTTCGCCGTAAAGCGAACAACGGTTTTCGAGACCGCCGCATTCAACCACTCTGCCATCTCTCCGGATATGTACAGGGTTGGAATTGGAGCGCAAAGTTAGTTTTTTTCAGCGATTGTAAAACTGATTATGGAATAAAAAACACTTGAACCATTTATCTTGAATGATCAGGGCTTAGATTGAATTTCTCAGGAAATCGGGCAGTCTTGTCTTCATAAAAAGTTTTGATTTCCTGAAAGTCTTTTTCATAATCACCGCTGGGATACAGAAGTGGTCCAAAACCGGTTTCCTTGCGTTTGTAGTCCAAAAAGCCCAACACTATTGGGATATTGGCTTTGAGTGCAATATAGTAATAGCCTTTTTTCCAGGTTTTTACAAGTTTGCGTGTTCCTTCCGGAGTGATCACTACATTAAGTTGCTCAGCGAGTGTAAACAAATCGGCAATCTGATCTACCAGGTTATTACTTCGGTTGCGATCTACGGGTATGCCCCCCATTTTAATTAACAGTTTCCCTTTGGGGCCCTTGAAAGACTCTTTTTTAATCAGGAATTTTACCGAAACACCAAGCACATAATAGGCTAGCCGACCTATCACAAAGTCTATATTACTGGTATGTGGGGCAGCAATGATCACGCACTTGCGAATATCGGCAGGAATACTGCCCTTGATTTGCCAGCCGAAAAGCCTCAGGAGGAAGCGTGAAAAAGATCGCATAAATTTTGTTTTGCGCAAAAATAATGGTTTTTACGATTTGGGCAGTTTTGGTCTGCATAACAAACAAAAAGCCGACATTGGTATTTGCCGGCTTTATTATTACCCTAAAGGTGTACTATTCTTTCATGGCTTCTGGTTTAAGGACGAGCCTCAGATAATGTTCTGTTTTGAGAAAAGCTGCTGCAGCTTTCTGAATATCTTCTGCAGTAAGGGCTTGAACCTTTTCATTAAACTCGCTTATTGTCAGGAGCGGGAGCTTGTTTTGATCAGCAAAACTGATGTTGCTGAGCCAGAAACGGTTTTGTTTTTCATTAGTTTCCCGCTCTCTGATGGAGGTTTCCTTAACTTTAAGCAGGTCTTCTGCTTTTGGGCCTTCACTAATGAGCTGATTCATTTCATAAAACACAGCATTGGTGAGTGTGTCAACCATTTCGGGATTAGTACCCCAGTTGATATTGATGCTGTATTCCGGTTTGGGGTATTGGTTGCTGTTTTGTCGCACACCCACTCCATAAACGCCTCCCTGATCTTCGCGCAGGTTTTCGCGGAGCTTGATATTGAGGACTTTCATCATCATAGCCAGCTTAAACCTGTTTTCGGCCGACCATTCAAAAGGCGACTTCATCATAATGGCTACCATACTCTTATGTTCGGCACCGGCATAAACTTCAGCATCTGTTATCACTTCGGGGAATTTAGGGCTGCGATCGATCCATTGCATTGCTGGCTTAGTGGCTGGAAGACTGGCAAGATATTTTTCGAGATAGGGCTTAAGGGTATCAGGACTTAGATTTCCGACAAAAACAAATGTAAATCCTTTTGCGGTTTCAAACATCTGGTTATACATGCTTCGTATCTCTTGGGCATCTAGCGATTTGAGCTGTGCCTCAGTTGGGATCATTGTAAAACGCGGGCTGTTTGAAGTTGCAATTTTGTATAAAGTGTCATAAAAAACCATTTGTGGGTTGGATCGCATGAACTTAAACTGGTTTTCGAGCTGAGAAACATAGGCTTCAAAAGCTTCTGCATCCTCTCGTGCAGGTTTAAAATATAGTTGAATCAGCTGTAGCAATGTTTCAAAATCACCCGGACTTGAATTGCCCGAAAAACCCTGAGAAATGTCATTGATCGAGAGTCTGAGGCTGACGTTGAGGCCACTGAGTTTTTTGTCCAGTTCGGCTTTGCTGAAATCGCCAATTCCGCTGGCAGCAATGATACTGGATATATTATTGGCAGCAAAGGTTTTGTCGTCCTCAAAAAGTGAGGTGCCGCCATCGGCATAGGCACTAAGCAGGATTTCATCATTTTTGAAATCGGTTGGTTTCACAAGTACTTTTACTCCATTACTCAGCTCGAAAGTGGTGATATCCAGCTTGTCGTCTTTATCTGTTTTTATAATTTTCCCTTTGGGAGGTAAAGCAGCAAGCAATGGGTCTTCTTTAAAATCATCAACCCAGGCATCTAATTCAGCTTCTTTGGCTTCACTGATGGTTGCCAGTATGGCTGCTTCGTCAGGAACGATCAGGTCTTCCTTTTCAGGGGCAGTAATAACAACAACGAGGTTTTCATCGGTGACCCATTGGGTGGCTTTGCTGTTTATTTCGGCCAGACTGATGTTTGGAACGAGCTCCTGTGCGATCAACCATTGATTTTCGACACCTGGGATGGGGCTGTTTTCGAGGAAATGACTTGTGTAAGAACTAACAAATCTTGACGAAGGTGTTTTGTCCTTTTCTTTGAGTTGGTTTTCAATTCTTTTGAGTAATTCTTTTTTCTGGCGATCCAACTCAGTGTTCGTAAATCCAAAACGTTTCACTCTTTCATTTTCTTTTACAAGTGTTTCGATGGTCTCTTCGATCTTGTTTTCTTTGGCGTAGGCAAATGATGCATAGGCATCCATTGCCCTGCCCATAAAACCTCCATAATAGGTGTATGCAAAAATGAATGGCGTAGTGGGTTTTTGCCTTAACTCATTTAAACGATTGATTATCATGCTGCTATAAAGTTGCTGTATAAGCTGTTCGCGATAATCCCCAATGGTTTTGGTTTCTTTTTTGGGATGTTTGTAAAGCATTTGAACCATATTTTCGGTTGCCTCAGGATCGGTGGCAATCGCTATCAGTGGTTCTTTATTGCCATATACTTCAAAGGTTTTTCTGTCTTTTTGGTTTTTGGGATTTTTGAGGTGGGCAAAATGACTGATTATTTTTTCTTCGGCCATTTGGATGTCAATATCTCCGACTACAATAACCGCCTGAAGATTAGGTCTGTACCAATCTTTATAAAAAGTAGTCAGGCGTTCATAAGGAGCATTGTTGATGATATCAATTTGTCCAATCGGAATGCGGTCGGCATAGCGTGAATCCTTAAAAATGACCGGAAAATATTCTTTTCTCATGCGGTCGTCTGCGCCGAGCCCCAAACGCCATTCTTCGCGAATTACGCCTCTTTCCTTGTCTATTTCTTCGGGCTCGAAGCTTACCTGATGTGCCCAGTCTTCCAACACCATAAAAGCTGAATCGATGAGCCCCTGTCGGTCGGTTGGCAGTTGCAGCATATAAACGGTTTCATCAAAACTGGTGTATGCATTCAGGTCGGCGCCAAAGCGCACGCCCGATTGTTCAAGGAAGTCGATCAGTGCACTTTTGCTAAAGTTTTTGGTGCCATTGAAGCACATATGTTCTACAAAATGTGCCAGTCCCTGCTGGTCATCATCTTCTAGTATGGAACCGGCATTGGTAACCAGCCTCATCTCAACCCTGTTCTCAGGCATGGTGTTTTGCCGGATATAATAACGTAAGCCATTAGCAAGTGTGTCGATTTTAACAGTGGGATCTATGGGGATGCCAGCTGTGAGATCCAGTTGCTGGGCGTTGAGGACGGTAATCAGACCGAATAGCGCCAGGATAAAAGAGAAGTAATACTTTTTCATAAAATCAGGGTAATTTTGAAATTTGGAATTTGATTTGTGAGCTATGCCTACAAATTTAGTTGTTTTTTTTTTACAGATAAATGAATAAAAAATTATGTTTTATGGTGTTAGTCAGCAAATAGCCAATAGAAAAAGCCGGATGAGTCTGTTTTACCCATCCGGCTCTAAAATTGATTAAAGCTTGTTTTATCTGATGGTAATCTTTCTGACCACAATACCATCTTCAAGCTTTATCGAGAGCAGGTAAATGCCTTGTTTCAGCATATCGGTTTCCAATGTAAAGCTTTTGGCAACCGGTGAATTTTGCGATATCACCCTGCCATTGAGATCGCTAAGGATAAGTTGTAGGATTGCGGATTCACTTTCGATATTGATCCTTTCAGAAGCCGGCAAAGGATAAATTTTGATGTTCTGTTTGCCTGCTTCGTTTATTGAGCTGCCACCAACCTGAATAAAGGCTTCTTTGGTTTCGGTGTGGCTCATGCTGTTGTTATCAGTCACAGTTAAGGAAACGGTGTATATTCCATTGGCTGTGTAAGTGTGTGTTGGATTTTGCAAGTTGCTGGTTCCGCCATCTCCGAAGTTCCAGGCCCAGGAGGTGATCGAAAGTGGATCACGTGTTTTCTCTGGCATTTTGAAGCGGATATCGCCGGGTGCATTTTGCTGAATCACATTACGAATTGTTACCTGACCTGTGCTGCCATTGATATCACAAACATACCAGTAATCGCCTTCACCATTAGTGGGTACTTGCAGGGTTTGTAGTAATCCGTTTTGACTATAAATCTGAACTACAGCTTGTGAAGCAGTAATTGGCCCGTCACCAGCAAATTTATAAATGTAATATTGGTATGTTCCGGCAAACATATCATAAATGGTCATGGTTTCTGGGCCATAGCCACTTGTGATGTCGTGATCCAAAGCAGCATAAGGAGCTGTTTCAATGTTTCCCTGATCGGAATAGTAGATATGATAAGTTTCGCCTTCAATCTCCGGGGTATTCATATGTGAGTCTAAATCACGTGGATCAGCTCCCCAATTGAGCACAAAACGCATCTGACCGGTTGTCAGAGTCGGTGATAAAGAGATGTTGAGCGTTAGTGTGCCATCCTGGGGAATGATAACCTGATTATTGGAATAGGTATTGTAATCTGTTTTGGAGCAGGTTACAGTATTACTATTTTCGGTGCTTTGGTCGTAGAAGTTGACTACCAATGGTGAAAGTCCGTTGGTGGGGTTGGCATTGAAATTGGCAGTGAGCGTCCCAATAGGAACATTTTCTATCAGGTAGTTACCTTCTGTATCTGTAAGGTCGGACAATCCTGAAACGCTCACCAAGGCACCCTGAATTGGATCGCCGGTGAGGGCGTCTGTTACCATACCTGTGAGGGTTCCTGTTCCCGCGCTGCCGCCACTTACATTGATGTAGGCTGTTTTGATTTCGGTATCAGTGGATGTTCCATTGCCAATGGTGAGCGAAACGGTATAAGAACCTGCGTTATTGTAAGTGTGAGAAGGGTTCTGAAGCGTACTGGTATTTCCGTCACCAAAATCCCATAACCAACTAACAACATCTTTCTGGGGTTTCACTTTGGGTGGGTAAATCTCTGCTTTTGATGAGCCAGGCTCATTTTCCTGTATCACATTGTGAATCGTCAATTGTCCGGTGCTCCCGTTTACATCGCAAACATACCAATATACTCCAGTACCAGTGGTTGGGACCTGAAGGGTTTGAAGCAATCCCGCATCATTATAAATCTGAACTACTGCCTGTGATGTTGTAATGTCAGGTGATTCTGAAAAGTTGTGAATGAAATATTTATACGTACCTGTAAAGAAATCGTAGATTGTAACTGTTTCTGGGCCGTAACCATCGGTATCGTCATGATCGAGTGCAGCGTAGGGTGCTTCAGTTGAGCTGCCCTCATCAGAATAATAAACATGGTAAGTACTACCTTCAATTTCGGGAGTTAGCAAATGAGAGTCAAGGTCCTCCGGAGTTGCTCCCCAGTTAAGCACAAAGCGCATCTGTCCGCTTGACAGTATAGGCGAAAGTGAGATGTTCAGGTTAAGTGTTCCATTGGGTGGTATGTTTACATTATTGTTCACATAGGTGATATAACCTGTTTTTGAACAACTTACAATGTGCGAGCCATCGCTGGAATAATCACTAAAATTCACATTTAGTGGTGCTTCACCGCTTGTAATGTTGGCTGCAAAATCAGCTGTGAGCACACCTGCCGGGATACCGGTAATGGTGTAATTGCCTTCCTCATCCGTATTGGCCGAAAGTCCGGCAACACTCACCTGGGCATTGGGAATAGGTTGTCCGTTAAAAGCGTCTGTAACTTGTCCGGTCAGGGTTCCGCCTTCAGCGATGTCGGTGATTATTTCAAAATCGTCCAGCATAAAAATGAAAGCATCACTCGAAACACATTGAATGCCCACTCGTATGGTTTGGCCGTTGTATTGCGAGAGGTCAAATGTTTTTTGTTGCCAGGCATTGGCCGGAGCTTCAAGATAACTGCCTGATGAAATGATGGTGAAGTCAGCAGGATCGGTTCCGGTAGTGGAAATGCCCACTTTGTAACGTTCCAGGCCGTAATCGGCTGTGTAGGATTTTACCCAGAAACTCACGCTGGAATTGGTTCCCAGTTCGGCTTCCGGACTGATAATCCAGTCGTTGTTAGGATAATCAACAGCTGCAAAGCAGGCTGCAAATTTATTTCCTGAATGTGGCTGAATAGGATCATCCGTCATGGCTGGGGTGGTTTGTGCCGGGTTGAAGACGATAAACGACATGGGGGCATACTCATTCAAAAAATCAATGCCATCGAAACCATAGGTCTCACTGCCGTCAACATCTACCAGCGTCCAGGGTGAAAAATTCAGGGAAAAGTCAGTATAATCCTCAAAACCATCAGTAAAGCTGGATACTGGAGCGGTTTTAACAGGAGTGTTACTGATTACTTCATAATTTTCAGGGATACCTTTCACGCGATTGTGTTGTGCGTAAATCATGTTCCATCCGAGTGACAGAACTACCAGGGAGAGTAAAAATTTTTTCATAGCACGATTGCTTTAATTGGTTTGAGGCAGTAAAGTTAAGTCCTTTGATTAGGAATTACAAGAGCGAAATAAAAAAAGAAATTTAAAAGGATTTTATAGCTGTTTTCGGTTCAGGAAAGTGATTTCTCGGGTTAGTGGCTATCAGATCCTTACCCAAGCAACAAACGTATTGCCTGCTCGCTTTCCGGATAATAGGCTTGCACTTTCATGCCCACACTAAAAGCCATAGCAAGCATGGTTAGTGTTGTTTGCGAAGGTTTCTGGTCAGGAGTGAGTACCAGGCTGGCACGGTGTTTTGCCGGTTTTGCAGGTTTCTCGGGCAAGGCGACAATACTTTTCTCCATGATAAATCGGGCAGACTCATCGCCAAAATAATTACTTTGAAAACCACTTATCCTAAAATTGTTTTTCAATCGCATCAGCACAGCGGCTGCATTTTCGGGTCTTACTGTGAGTTTGAGTTTTTTTATGCCTTTGTTTCTGGCTTGTGTTTCCTGCATCCCTGCCAGATAACTTCCTAAGCCGATGCGCCGAAACTCCTCTGTCACGGTGGTGCCGTATAACATCGCTTCACCGGATGCAAAGTGCTGCTGCTGGCTGATTGGTTCAAAAAGTAGCAGGCTATAAGCAGCCAGTTTATTTTGATGCAGGGCAACAAGCAAACCCTGACTGTGTGCAATAGTATTGAGTTGCTTCATCGTTATCGGATAATGTTTCCCGATGTATTGGTCGTCAAGTTTTTTTACCTGCTTAAGTATTTCAGCATCATCTGTTTGTTGGACGCTGAAAGTTATTCCATCTAAGATGATGGTTGTTGTAGTATTGTTAGCCGCTTTCATTGGGTGTTGTTAAAACTCCGTTTCCAGGTTTAACGCTTGTTTTAGATTCATCAAATAGGGACGGTGTTGAGCCATTTGTTCAAATTTTTCACGATCGGTATAGGCTCCGGCAGATTGCGGTTTTTCGGCTACGATAGGATTCAGCTTAAACTGGTTGTTGTTGAGTTTGTTTTTTAGAAAGTCGAAAAGTGCATTCATATTTAATTTGTCGTTGGCTATGAGGCTGTTGTCGATTGTAAAATCAATCACAAAATCTTCTTTCAGTTGTGGCTCGTACCGGCCTATTGCAGTGGCAAAACTAGGCGAAATATGCTTATAATCTTCTACAAAGGCTTTCCAGGTTAATAATAATTTTTCCTGCGTAAATTCATTTCTGGTCGCGGGCTCCGGCTCCTCCGGCTTGTCTTGTGATTCTGTTTCGTCGTCGTTGATCGACACAGTACGAACCGATTGGCTGCGTGGCGGTGTTTCACGCACCTGATTCGGCGTTTCAGAAGTTTGTTGTGGTGGTGTGTGATAGACAGCTTTTGCTGTAGCTGGCGAAGTTGAAGCAGAGGCTGATGAGGCCGGCTTTTGCTGCTGCGAAACGCCAGGTTTAGCTTTGGCGGGCTCTGCTGTGGCCTTTGGCATAGCGGGTTTGACTTGCTGTGCTGATTCTGTCAATCCTCCTGCCGACAAAGCACAAAGCTGCATAAGTGCGATTTCGAGGTGCAGCCTTTTGTTGCTGCTGTTTCGGTAGTTGAGGTCGCACTGGTTGTTGAGGTTGAGTGCCTGCAGCAAAAATTGCGGACTACATTTACGTGACTGTTCTGCATAACGATCCTGCAAGGTTTTGCTAACTTCCATCAGCCTGATGGTTGCTTCATCCTTGCTTACCAGCAGGCTGCGCAGATGGCTGCCCAATCCGTGAATAAAATGCTGCGGATCGAAGCCATTATCAATGATCTCGTTCAGGGTAAGCAACACAGCCGAAGTATCCTGTTGCAGGATTTGTTCGATGATGTTGAAATAATAATCGTAATCGAGCACGTTGAGGTTTTCGATCACATCTTTGTAAGTGATGTGTTTGCCTGCAAAGCTCACCATCTGATCGAAGATCGACAAGGCATCACGTAAAGCACCATCAGCTTTCTGTGCGATGATATTCAAGGCTTCGGGATCGGCTTCCACACCTTCTTTGGAAGCGACAAAAGCCAGGTGACTACTGATGTCTTCGAGTGTAATGCGTTTAAAATCAAAGATCTGACAACGTGAGAGTATGGTAGGAATGATTTTGTGCTTTTCGGTGGTGGCCAGGATAAATTTGGCATAGGAGGGAGGCTCTTCCAGCGTTTTCAGGAAGGCGTTAAAAGCCGCCTGCGACAGCATGTGCACCTCATCGATGATATAAATCTTGTAAGCTCCAACCTGCGGAGGGATACGTACCTGATCGACAAGATTTCGGATATCCTCGACAGAATTATTGGATGCGGCATCCAACTCGTGGATATTAAAGGAGTTGGATCTGTTGAAAGAGATACAGGATTCGCACTGATCGCAGGCTTCCATCTCGGGGGTGGGACTGAGGCAGTTGATCGTTTTGGCCATGATGCGGGCACAGGTGGTTTTGCCAACGCCACGCGGACCGGTAAATAGAAAGGCCTGTGCCAGGGTGTTGTTGCGAATGGCGTTTTTGAGTGTATTGGTGATGGCTTGTTGTCCGACCACGGTATCAAAAGTGGTGGGGCGGTATTTTCGGGCAGAAACGATGAAGTTATCCATGAGCTAAGTCCTGTTTTTTTTCTGAACAAAAATACTTGAAATTTTAAGTTCAGGCATTTTTTGAATGAAAGGAATTCAAAAATCATTTACTTTGCAGTAATTAAAAACCATTGGTGGTTTGTGCTTTTGAATATAGCATCAACCACTGATCAAAACAAAATGAAAATGATTAAGAAGCTCTTTTTAGGTGTATTATTATTAGGTCTGTTTCTTGTTTCATGTGGTCCTTCGCAATACGTTACAGGCAGTTATGTGAATCGTGAAGCACTTCCTGCAGAACCTTATCAAAAGATTTTTATTTTGGCACTTGGATCGCACAA
>JAQVLA010000044.1 GCA_028704385.1 Bacteroidales bacterium
ATGACGTTTAAAGTGCAGCGTTCCGCGAATGAAACAATCCTTGTTCTGGTCGAAACGTTTGGCCAGCACCTCAAGGGCCATCACGGCAAGTTGGTTCTGATGCGAGGCATTTTGCAGTATCAGGCTGATGAGTTCGAGCAAAGTACGGGCGATAAGCAAATGCAGTTCGCAGCTGTTTTTTTCTGTAAGCAGCTGATCCATCATTTCGATGGGCACACTCAGCGCATTTGGAGGCATTTCGGGTTTGGCATAAAACCAAAAATCTGTGATCAGAATTTCACGTAATTCTTCAATCACAAATTTACGGTTGGATAATGGGTGGTGAAACTCTGTAATGCAATCGGTTGCACGTTTTTTTATCCCATAATAACCCTCCGACATCCGGATGAAGTTTTGGTGGACTTCGGGGATGTAAATATCTCTGTATCTTGTTTCTGCAAGGTTTGCTTCAAGTGCCTTCGATATAAATTTTGTCGCCATCAGCTAAACTTTTAACATTCGAAGATACGGAAATCGCGTAACTTTGACACATAAAAAGCTTAAAAAACATTAAGCCTCTGTGCTTGTTTTAAAGATATTGCAATAAACATCAAAAAACGGAAGAATTATGTCAAAAATTAAAATTGGAATCAATGGTTTTGGACGCATTGGACGCAATGTGTTCAAGATCGTTATGGAGCGCAACAATATGGAAGTTGTTGGTATTAACGATCTTACTGAAACCAGAGTATTGGCTCATCTGCTTAAATACGATTCAACACAGGGGAAATTCAACGGCACGGTAACCTACGACGAAAATGCCATTATTGTAAACGGAAAACGCATCACTGTTACTGCCGAACGTAGTCCTATCAACATCAAATGGTCTGTTACACCTGATGTGGTTGTTGAGGCCACAGGTGTATTTCGCTCGCGCGAAAGCAGCAAAGGCGGCTATGGCGATCACCTGAAAAATGGGGCTAAAAAAGTTATACTTTGTGTACCTTCCAAAGATCAGATTGATGCCACTATTGTGTTGGGTGTAAACGACAACGATCTGAAAGACAGCGATCAGTGCATCTCAAACGCCAGTTGTACTACCAACTGTCTGGCTCCGGTGGCCAAGGTGCTTAACGATCGTTTTGGCATCGACAATGGTTTTATGACAACCATACATGCCTACACCAACGACCAGGTAATACTGGATGCCCCGCACAGCGATCTGCGTCGTGCCCGCTCGGCTGCACTTTCGCAGATACCTACTACCACAGGTGCGGCCAAAGCTGTTGGCATTGTTATTCCGGAACTGGCCGGTAAGCTAGACGGACTGGCTGTTCGGGTTCCCACACCAACAGGTTCGCTTGTTGATTTGGTAGTTAATCTTAAAACGGAAGCCACAAAAGATCAGATCAATGCCGCCATGAAAGAGGCTGCCGAAGGTCCGATGAAAGGAATTCTGGAATATACAGAGGATGAAATTGTATCAGTAGATATTATCCACAACAGTCACTCCTCCATCTTTGATGCCAAGAGCACCATGGTGATGGGTAAAACAGTTAAGATTTTGTCCTGGTACGACAATGAGTGGGGCTACAGCTGCCGTGTTGTTGACCTGGCCGAAAAATTTAATCTCTAAGACTACTTACATACTGATGTTTTACTGAACGATGAAAGACTGGTTATGATACCGGTCTTTTTTTATTACTTTAACCTTATAATTGGGCATAATGTATTTAAATTCAGAGTAATTCACCACACCTAACCCACAAAAAAATAAGTTACTTTTGTAAGAAATAAAAACTTCACCTGATGAGTCAGCATTATATTTTAGGTTTAATCTATATTTTATCTTTGATGTCAGTTAATGTTTATGGAAATTCATCATTATATAATGACAACCTTTTAGAACAGGATAATAATATCACTGTTATATCGGACACTATTGCAATAAGCATGAGCGACACGATAACTGCTGCTGAATCCACAAATGGAGATAAAGGAATTTTTGTAAAAGGATTTAAAGGATTTGCGGAAGTTGGGTTTGATATCAGAACAAGGGGAATGAAAAGTTTTGATAACTGGCTAAAAGTCAACTATATTAGTGCCTATCAGTTTAGCAACTACATAACATTTGGCTTAGGTGCCGGATTACGTTATAATCTGCAAGAAGCGAGATTCCTGTTTCCGGTATTTCTGGCATTGAGATCTCATTATCGGACAAATAAAAAAGTAGAACCCTTTTTCTCAATTTATGGTGGTTATACAGTTATACCGGAATTCCCACTGAATGAAGGAGGGTATTTTTTAAGTCCTCAAATTGGAATGAATATCAAAAAGGGTCGTAAAAGTAGTTTTTATATTGGATTAGGAGTTGAAATTAGAATGGATGGAGGTTTTGGAATAGGTGCTACGTCCTATTATCCATATTATCGGCCATTTCCGTATGGTTATAATAAAGACTCATTCCATACCAGTATATTGATAGGCTATTCATTTTAAAACACTATTGTATGGGAAACTTCAATTTCTATTTCTCTGTGTTTTATATTTGATTTTTAAATATTAGTTATCAAGTTAATTGAGTGAGTTGAAAAAAGATCAGGCGCAACCAGCCTTCCTTTACCATTTAATAAGTTTTTCCTGTTTAACAAACTTACCATCAACCGAAACTACGGCCATATAGAACCCATTTGTTAATTCTTCGATGGAAATATGCTTACTTGTGTGAGATACTTTCTTCACAATCTGACCCAGATTATTATAAATAGACACTTCGACATTCCCTTCTTCAAGACCGTTGATATTTATGGTGCCTGATGTGGGATTTGGTGAAATCCAAACTTTATCCTCCCTGCTTAATTCATGGGTTGAAACAAGCCCTTCCGAATCCAACTTCATCAAAAACAGATCTGAATCATCGCCTGGACCACTATTTTCCTTACCCATGATAAGCATGTCGTTGGTTGGTAAGCCAAGTATATCAATACCCATTCGGGGATAAGTGCTGGGGTAAGATCTGTCAGTCATTGCGGATAAATCATGTTCAATAAACCAAATGGCCATTTCTCCATCTATTGTCCCTGTAACCAATAATTTATCTGTTCCAAGACTGCCAGATCCGGTAACAGTATAATCCTGTTGAATTATATCAAAAAATTCCCCGTAAGTACCCTCACCTTGAATCGTTTGAATCAATAGACCAATGGAATGCCCTTCCACCCTGACAACACAACCCTGGGTAGGTGAATATTTATCAATACCGGCAATATGCTGCGCCCCAAACGACCATATAAACCCTGTTCCATCAAATCTTGAGCAAAAAACCGCATCTAAGTAACCAAACCATATTTCATCAGTTGCCATTTTACCGGATACATAAACCGGACTGTTAATATTGTTTGGATTCTCAACAGATTCAATAAAATTGCCATTCTCAGCATCAAACAAATAATAGGTAGCAGGATGGGTGGCATCTGTTGTTAAGGCTGCATGCAACCTAAAGTCAGTTCCATTGCTAATCTCATTCACAGAACCAAACCAAAAGCCCTCGGATGTGTCGTCTGCATATGACCAAATCTCTTCACCTGATTCATTGTTGATTAAACTAATAAAACCATAATCGCTTTTACTTCCGGCAATTGCGATATGTCCGTTCTCTGTGATGCAAAGAGCCATGTATTTTGAAGTCTCTTCTGAAGTGACCCTCCAGACTTCATCCCCAAAATTATTTACTTTTAAGGCAAATGCCCTTTGGTTTTCATGGTTTCCATCTTCGAACCAACCACATACAATAACACTTCCGGCTTGATCAGCCACAAATGCAACCGGATGATCAATATCGCCAATATCATAAGTGCGATCGAAGTAGGTTTGTGATGACAACAGCATGGGGCAAACAAGCATTACCAAAAGGAAGTGTAATTTTGTTTTCATAAGATTCAATTTTTGGTGGTTTAGAAACTGATCGTAAATGTAAAAAACTTTTTTATATTTATAATTACTGGTGATGCATTATTTTTGAATAATAATCTAAACACATTGATTTTATTGAATTATAGAATGTTTTTATATTTTGGGATTTGAATTGAGATTTTCTTCTGATACAAATCTTACTTATGTAATCATCTGATTTCAAGACATCAGAATTTTTAATTGGTCAATGTTTTTAAATTTAAGAACTATACGCATCAGTAGTAATTTATAATATGTTATAAAGACTATTTCCTGGTTTGGTGATCAATTAAAACAGCGCGATAAAACTTTGTTTTCCAATCGACTGTGCAAGAACGCCTGTTTGTTAAACTCTTGTTAAGATTTAATGATTCAAACTTGGTTTGTATAGTTTTACCAGATATACTAAATGATGACCAGCATTCGTGGCATAAAAACTTCAATATTTTATTCATTAAAACTAATACTATGAGAACCAATTCTATTTACAAGTTTCAGATCACTTTGATTTTACTGCTTTCAATTTCGCAGTTTGCTAATGCACAGATCTTTAAAAACGAAGTTCCGATTCCTTATCAGGTGCAGGGAGATCATTTTGAGATTGACATCGCCGGAGGGCAGCATAATTTTGATCCTAATGGTTTTGTCACTGATATCAATTTAAATGTCCCACTGGCCACTTATTGTTACAACAAAACTGGACAAGCCGCTGATGAAAAAATGTCGTATTTGGGTCCCACTTTGATTTTTACAAAAGACCATGAATTGACATTTGATATTTCAAACGCATTGCCTGACGGGGCTAATACCACGGTTCACTGGCATGGGCTTAACATCCCTGCAGCGATGGATGGTGGTCCGCATCAGGTTATTTTCAATGGCTCCAACTGGACACCTAATTTTACGATGATTGATGAGGTTCAAACCTGTTGGTATCATACCCATCTGATGGATTTAACAACCGATCAGGTGATCAGAGGTCTGGCAGGCATGATCATCGTGGAGGATCCGGCAAACGACCCGTTGTATCAGGTTTTGCCACACAACTATGGCCAAAACGATTTCCCTCTGGTAATTCAGGAAAAGGGATTTGTACTCGACTCAACCACCACACCACCAACAGCAACAGCCATCAAGGCAGGCGAGAAACCTGGTAATGGGCCATACACTTTAATAAACGGTATAGTAGGGGGTTATCTGAAAGTCCCGGCCGAGGTGGTGCGTTTGAGAATTTTGAATGGCAGTCCCCGCAAAATGTTTCATATTGGTTTGTCAAAAGACCTAAATTCTCTGTCGGGCTTCACAAGCATGTGGATGGTAGCAACCGGAGGAGGCTATGTTGATGTGCCCCGACCTGCAGATTCTACTTTAATGTCGGTGGGCGACAGAAGAGAGTTTCTGGTTGATTTTGCCCAGTTTGAGGATGGTGATACGGTTTATATGAAGAATCTGGCCATACCTCATGATATGAATTATGGCTCTACTAATGGAAAAGCATTGATGGCTTTTGTGGTAGATCACAATCTTGTTTCAGATAATCCTGTAACGACATTTCCTGCTTCATTGGTTGAATATGAATTGACCCCTGGCCCCGTTTTTATGACAAGAGAGAAAAACCTGATGGGATCAGGCGGAAGCGGACATGTTTGGACGATAGATGGCACGCCCATGGATATGATGGTGATAAACGACACTGTTTTGGTGAATACCAAAGAACGTTGGATAATCAATAATCAGACAAACAAATCTCACCCATTCCATATTCATAAGGTACAGTTTCAGGTAGTTGAATACACCGGAAAAGTTGGTGTGCTTGATTCAGTGGCAACCTATACGCATCCTGACCTGCCTGACGAATTGTTTGGGTTCAAGGATGTTCAGCTCATCCGTCCCGGAGCAACACTGATTTTTGAAGCCCGTTTTGACAGCTTCCCTTCGCCACTCCATCCAAACCAGGGTTATATGTATCATTGCCACATCCTTCCACACGAAGACACAAGCATGATGCATCAGTTTGTAGTGGTGGATTCAGCTGACTTCTACACGGGCCTGTCAGCAATCCCGGGAACGGAAGGACTGGAGGTGTATCCCAATCCTGCCACCAATGAATTGTATTTTAAAGGCAGTTTCGAAGATGCCGGAACACTGACTTTTTATGATCTCAGGGGTAAAATCTTAAGGAGAGAAGCATATCATGCAAGAGATAGTAAAGCTGTTTCTGTGCAGGATCTGCCCAGGGGTGTTGTTATTGTTGAGTTGTATTCGGCAAACAAACGCTATATTACAAAATTAAGTCTGTATTAGCTCAGCGGATTATTATTAATAAAAGAGCAGTGTGGGGCAATCCTTCACTGCTCTTGTTGGTTTAAGATCGGCATCTCGACTACGCTCGATGACCTTAGGTCTGACAGTCGGCATCTCGACTACGCTCGATGACCTTAGGTCTGACAGTCAAGTCAATTGTTGAATTGTTAAACTAAGTTGGTGCAAGGGGCGGAGCCCTGACATCTTCGTAGAGATAATCGTTTGTATTGCCGTTGAGGGGCGGACCCCTGTCATCTTAAATTGAAAGAAATATTGTTTAGGGTTTAGCGGCTGTTAAGCGTTACAAAATTGGGCTAAATAATTTAATGGTTTGATTATCTGTTGTTTGTTAGCGTGTTTCTTGTGCAAGTAAGGATAGTTTGAGGAAAAGTTTGGATGTTTCCGGAAGAAGTTTGCATGATTTCAGGAAAAGTTTGGATGATTTCAGGAAAAGTTTGGATGTTTCCGGAAAAAGTTTGCATGATTTCCGGAAAAGTTTGGATGTTTCCGGAAGAAGTTTGGATGTTTTTGGAAAAAGTTTGCATGATTCCGGAAAAAGTTTGCATGATTTCAGGAAAAGTTTGGATGATTTCAGAAAAAGTTTGGATTTTTCCGGAAAAAGTTTGCATGATTTCAGAAAAAGTTTGGATGTTTTCAGGAAAAGTTTGGAGGTGTTTATGAAAAGTACTGGAGACTGTTAAAAAAAGTGTGATGCCATCACAATACTTTGTACATCCAAATTGTCTTCTGTCAGTAATGATCTTTACCTCCACAGTGCCTGCAGATTGCTCCTGCATCCTCCCGCATGGCTTTGAATTTCAGTTTACAAGATTCCTCATCAGGAAACTGGCTCATAAAATTGATTAGATTCATGTCAAAAATGTTTTTCCTAAGATACATCTTTTTTATTTATGTTTACCGACATTCATATTAATTAGTTTGGATTCGGATCATATCATGGATGGTTGGGAACAGCAGCTTGAGATTTTTTAAATGGCATTTAATTGGCTGTTGTAAATGCACAATCCTGATTGGTGCGTGTCATTTTTAATTTATAAATCATACCGTATAAAATAGTGGAATTTCTATCGTTTATAAAGTATGCTTTATAAACTATAGGCAAATTTGACTTTTGTAATGTATATTTACTATCTTTGAATAAAAAAGCAAATGAGCCCACGACCCGATAAAATCATTATACGTCAAAAGTATCTCGACAAAGCCCTGTCATTCAAAGGAATAAGCCTGATTAAGGTGTTTACTGGTCAACGACGCACCGGCAAAAGCTATCTGTTGCATATGGTGGCTGATGCCATTGTACAGATGGAACCACATGCCAATATCATTTTTGTTGATATGGAGCTGATGGAATTTGCTTCCTTGAATAAGGCAACAGAGCTGTATGCAAGCGTGAAGTCAAAACTGAAAGCGGGTGTTGCCAATTATCTTTTCATCGATGAGGTTCAGGAGATTGAAGATTTTGAGCAGGCACTACGGAGCTTGCTCAATGAGCAAGTCGTTGACATTTGGTGTTCAGGAAGTAACGCCAGTGTTTTATCAGGCGAACTTGCCGATCGACTCAGCGGCAGGTTCATTGAAATTCAGGTGCACAGCCTGAGTTATCCTGAATTTCTTACATTCCATTCTGTTAACAATGATAACAGCAGTCTGCAATTATATTTGAAGTATGGCGGGTTGCCCAATCTGATACATCTGCCTATGACTGATGAGGTAGTGTTTGACTACCTGAAAACCATCAATGCCACTGTGATGCTCAAAGACGTGGTGAAACGTCATGAAGTTCGTAACGTTGCCATGCTCGAAAATCTGATGCGATTTTTGGCAGACAACACCGGAAGTCTGTTTTCAGCAACCAGCATTAGCAAGTTTATGAAAGCTCAGGGACAAAAAATTTCGGTTGCTATCCTTACTAATTACATTCAGTATGCGCTGGATGCGTTTTACCTTGCTAAGGTTCAACGCATTGATTTACAAGGAAAAAGATATTTTGAAACCAATGAAAAGTACTATTTTGAAGATCATGGATTGCGCAATGCCTGGATTGGATACCAACCCATGCATATCAACAAATTGATTGAGAACATTGTGTTCAAACACCTGATAGGCAACGGCTACAGGATATATGTTGGTGTTTCAGCAGCTTATGAGGTTGATTTCATCGCTGAAAAAGATGATGAAAAACTTTATGTGCAGTGTGCCTATTTGATGGAAAGCGAGCAAACCCGCCAACGTGAATTCAGAACACTGTTGTCGATTCGGGACAATTTTCCAAAACTTGTCGTAACGATGGATGAACCCTCAGGCGGAAACATCAAAGGAGTGGAGCATTGGCATCTGAGAGATTTTTTAAGCCGCGATTGGTAGTGAACAGGATCTTAGCTTCTGTTCAGATGGTACTTCAGCGATTAATCCTAAAGCACTTGCTTACCATGGTTTAATCAATGGCAAAATTTAAGAGTCATGCGGCAATGTGAAAAATTTTATATTTTGCTTGTCAGTATATGCCTTAAGGGCTGCATGATCCGCTGAAACAGACGAATGTCGTGCGTGATTATTTCGGCTGTACCTGTCATTTGAAGATTTAATGCAAGGGCTTGTCCGTAGCTTGTAACTATACCTTCCGGAAAAGCAATTGTTACAAAATAAAAACCTTGTTCGGGCACATCTGAGATTCCTGAAACTACACCTTCGAGCAATCCATATTCCATATAAGGGTAGTTGTCGAGCCTGATATTGACTCGTTGACCCACAGTAATTTTGCCTGCACCTGCTGCTGGAATTTGCATCAATCCTCTAGTCATTCCTGAATCCAGTGGTAAAATAGTGAATACGGTTTCGCCTGCATTTATATTTTGATTGCTTGACCAAAATCGCGTAAAAATACAGCTTCCGGGTTGGGGCGACCATAACACATAGCGTTGCTCCCAAATTTCGATTTGTGCCAGGAGGTTCTGTCGTGCTTCTTCAGTGGCATTTATATAGTTCTCAAGCTGCTGTTGGTATTGAAGTTCCTGTTCACGGATGTTACCTTTTAACTGATTGATCTGTATTTTTAAACTGGCCAATGTTGATCTGCTATTTTCAAAGGCCAGCTTTTTAGCCAGGTAAAAACTCTGTATCTTTTCCAGCTCCTGCTCCGGTATGACCTGTTCGTCAAAGAGTTTTTTGTATCGTAGAAAATCTTTCTGAGCCAGCTCGTAATCTTTTTCGAGTGTGTTGCGTTGATCATAGGAATAATTGTAAAGCAGCTGATGATCGCTAAGCTGTTTTTCCAGGATAGCAATTTGTTCAGCATGATATCCAATTCGGCAAAAAGTTATAAGAGCATGTTGTGATGTCCGCAAAGCCGTATAAAATTGCTGCAGCTCTCCCAGCTTATTGCCGGCATTTTCAAAGGAGATATCAGGTGGAATAGAATCGCTTGCCGCATGAACATTCTCTTGCAATATGCGCTTTACACTGTTCACTTCATCAAAACCGGCCGGATTTTCGATGATACCCAACAATTGTCCTTTGGAAACCTTTTGATTGTTCACAACGAAAATAGTATCTATCTTACCGCTGGTTCTGGCTTTTATTTCTGCCGGAGGCTTGTCGCTGGTTATTTCAACAGCACCTGTAATGGTATCGGGGTATTTAAAAAACCACGAACCTGCCAAAAACACAATGATCACGACAAAAAACACCGCAATTCCTGACCTGATTATTCTTCCGGGGGTTTTGCCTAAAATCTCGTCTATTTCTCCTGATCTTATTTCGGGGTTTTGTGGCATTATGTGATAGCTATTTATTAGTGATGATTTTAATCAATAAGAAGAGCCTCAAGCGTTTTGATTAGCACCTCACGATCAGGCAAGACATAGGTATATTTCGAAGCAAAAACATGATTTTCCAAGCCACTCATGATATATTCAGCCGCGATTTCATCTTTTTCAGTGCATAAGATAATCCCAACAGGTGGATTGTCATCTTTTTCATTCACTTCATTTTTAAAATAGTTTAGATATGTATTAAGCTGACCAGCATCACTTATATGCAATTTTGTGGTTTTCAGTTCTATTAATACATAACTTTTTAATATTTTATTGTAGAAAACCATGTCAACATAATAGTGTGTGTTGTTAATTGTAATGCGATACTGAGTGCCTACAAACATAAACCCACGCCCCAACTCTAATAAAAAAAACTCGATATGCCGAATGAGTTTTGCTTCCAAGTCCCTTTCCAGAAGTGGCTTGTGCTCAGGAATGCCAAGAAATTCAAATACATATGGATT
>JAQVLA010000045.1 GCA_028704385.1 Bacteroidales bacterium
GCCAAAGGTGCTGGGTCGGCTGTAGGCATGATCCAGGGCAAAGCTGTACAGGTTGCTGTAGTTCATCGCAATTGGATTTTCAAAAGGTTTGGCAGGGTTAAAAACCGGATAATCATACAGGCCAGTTTGCCAGTACTGAATAAAATCGCCAACAAGGATCCTTTCGATCGGCAGCAACGGACTACCAGGCCACACAAGCCTTGCATTGCGGCTCGAGATATGTTCGAGATGCGTAAAGAAAGCTTTTTGGCCGATACGTGCACCACGGTTGCGGAAAAACTTAGTGAAGTGCCCGTTCAGGTGGCGAAATTCGATCACAGCTTTAAGCAGATACGCTTCATAGTCCCAACTTTTAAGCCAGTCGTTCACAGCCTTATCATCCACCCAGGTTTTCACACGTTTGCCATCTTTTTTTGATAGCACGTAAGTATCGGGGCCTTGACCCCACAAAAGCTGTGTTTGTTTGTTGAGCAGCTCCGGCGTTATATGGTTTTCATCCAGGATAACGCGCAGATCTTCGGGCAACGAATTTTGAGCACCAAACGGAAGCACCTGGTGTTCGCCAATAAGCACCGGATTGATATTAGCGTCAGAAATAAAAGGCTGCACATCGCTAAACGGTGTGCGCTCTTCGGCTAAAAATATGCCAATGCCAGTTTCGATGGCGGTGTATGGCCCTGATTTATACGTTTTCATAGAAAGCATTTTGAGGGGTTAGCGGTATGCCATTGAAGCTCACGATAAGGATTTGCCAGCAATTACGGTTAGCATGTTGCGGATCGGCATTCAGGTCTTCATAAAACAATTTATGATCAGCATCGGCAACTTTATCGCTACTGGCAGCCGGGCGAAGCAAAGCTTTTGATACCAGGCGACGGCCTTCGGAGCGATTACGATGGCTGTCCCAGGTGTAATGCTCAAAGCTGAACGGAATATTTTGCGCTGTGAGTTTGCGCATTTCTGCAATTGCAGAAAATAAATTCATTTTTTCCATGAAGGCAAAGATGCTTCACGAAAAAAAAAATGCAAAGGACAAAAAAAAGCCGGCAAAACCGGCTCACAAATTTTTATTAATGCACTGGTGGATGTACCAGTTGGCTATGTATATCAGGGTATCATCAATTTTTAGCAGTTTGCGGGCATCATTTTCGTTTAAAAACTGAGTAACAACAAACAGGTAATACGCATCCTGATAATCAAACTTATAATACAAATCCAGGCCAATACGGTTCATTTCATCCTGTGTTGTTTCAATAGCTTCAAACATATCCTCGCGATTATCAAACTGCCACACTTCAACAATCATTTTAGGTTTGCCGCTGAAGCGGATGAAGTTTCGTTTGCCGTTTCGGATGTGGATAAGTTTGGGTATTGTCATGATAAATCAGATTTGTATTGAATAAAAAAATCATGCGCATCATTCAGCATTTCTGTTAATCCATCATCCGGAAGCGGCTCGTAGGCTTCAACGATCTCCATCTCTACCGGCATCTTCTGCACCACTTTGATCAGGCAGGCAGGCGAATGGGTGTGCAGGATATAAAGCTCTCTTGCATCTGCATAAGGAGCAAACAAAAAGCGGGGTGTATCAGCATTGCGGTAGGTTGATACATCAGTAACATCAGAAGCTGTGTGCAGCTCAAGCCTTATGCCTATCGCATCAGCAAGCTTGATAAAATTTTCGAGGTTAGGTAGATACTTAGCATTAAGCATTCGCCACACATGAGATTGATCGAAGCCAGTTCTTTCAGCAATTTCATAGGTAGATAAGCCTTTTGATTTTGCTTCATCGTTTAGGAATCGCATCAGCAGCTCGCCTGCTCGTTTGTGTTTATTTTCTTCCATTAAATTGAAATTTTTAGTGCTACAATCATATAAGCATCTTTCACATCCTGCCACAGCTGACGGTCAGGTTCACGCTTATCAAGCCTCACAGCACTAACAGCATCTTTGAGGCGTTTTTCGGCAACAATAACGCTGTAGGCAAGGGCAGGATGTTTTAGTAATCGCTTTAAAAGCAAGGGTGAATAAGACTCGAAAGCTTTAACAATATCTAGGCGTAATTTTTTTAGCTCAACCTGTACTTTGTGCAGATCCTGCTCAGACAAGTACACCTGCTTCTTAGCCGAAGAACTTGCATCATAAATGCGATGCGCCGGAACGGCAGCAATTTCGGCAAACGAATTAAGGTTGATATACTTTGAAGTGATTGCATCAACAGCCCTGTTATGCTTCACAACAGCAGGTTTTGAAAGCGTTGCCCTCAGTTGAAACCGATCATCTGCATAGCGATCCGGTATTTTGTTTCGTGTGCGCCATACACGGATTGTTTTTTCGTCAAGGTTAAACTTTGAGACGATCTCTTTTGCTTTTTCTTCGTTAAATTCCATGATTTTAAGTGTTAGTTATTCCCATGATTTTGAATTTTATTATTTATCCCATGAACCTATTAAATCAGCTGATATAAATGGCTCTTGTTTGTCATATCCCCGAACGGATATACAGTCATAATAATCTGCCCAATATTGACAAGCTTCATCGCTTGCATCACCTTCTTTAAAAATTCTATCTCCATTCGGAAGTGTAATAACTACATATTGTCCAATATAGCCTGGACAGCCAATATTTTTACTCATTGCTTTGATTTTTTACTTGTTAAACCACATTACTTTTTTTCTCGAAAACTGAAGTTTGCAATCTGACTTATCCAGGATAAATGCTGCAATCCAATAAGCATCAGATTTTTGAACTTCATTGTCAAACCCAAAAGTCATGCTTTTAGGTATTATTGCCTCCGATCCATCAAAGGCAACGGCCTTGAAAGCCTTGTCAGATATACTAACCAGGCTTTCGAGGCGTACCGAGTAGCACTTAACCTTCATGGCTAACAACCATATATTTTACGAAGCGATCAGAATCGCTGCAGGTAAATGCACCATGATTTTCGGGATGTGCAAAAATGTAAGTGTTACGGCCATCAGCTGTAAATAACGCAAGTTTTTTACCGAAGGGAACAACATCACCCACTACAAATTCATCAACGCCATCCTGATGATCATAACCGTAATAGATGGTTCTGATCTTCTTACCTTTAAGGTCAGCAGCTATTTCAACTGTTAAGAAATCAGTTTTACCTGCATCAACAGCCTTACGCATAAATGGTAAGTTATACTGTTTGATGTGCTGAAACGGATCAGCAACTTCCATTTCTTCACTGTCGCCAAACTGGCTGTGATTTTCGGCCAGGAATTGAGCAACATTACCGGTGCCACCCATTGCCTTCATCTGCTCCATTGCTTCCTGGATAGTTTCTTCATCCGTGAAGTAGAACAGGTCCCATTTACCATTAAAAGTCAGGAAAATAATTCCGAATTGGTTTTGAATTTCTATAGCTTTCATAAGCTTTACGCCGCATTTATAAGTGTTGCCGCCACTTTTAAATAATTAATGAACTAAATGATGATACAAAAATAATGTATTTAGATACATTATGCAAGTTTTTTAACATTTTTTTTTCAAACGCACAATTTGAGAATTAATTTTATCAATAATAAATTGAACATATTGATTATTTGATAAATACCCATCAATTTCTTCATCATCCAATTGATTTTCATCATACATAGATTTTTGCATCTTAATGCGTTCATTTTTTGTAAAAATCTTTTCTTCTTCATCATAAGGGTCGTTGCAACCCATACTGCTTCTAACATCTTCTGCTTCTTCGAGAATAGACATTAATAATTTTAATTCTTTTTCATTTAATTCAATTGTGTGTGTTTTCATATATCCCCCTTTTAAATAATTAATGAACCAAATAACGATACAAAAATAATGTATTTAAATACATTAATCAAATTTTTTAACATTTATTTTCAGAAGCTGCCGAAGGCTTTTCTGAAATAATTAAATCCATGCGCACACCTTTAAAAAATAAACACTAAGTGCGCATTCCGATGTTCGCCCGCCCCAGCGGGCGCGCGCGGGTGTTCACGATCGAACACCCTGCACAGCCATAAAGCTCAACGCTTTAGCTTTATCACTATTTGCGCTCCTGCCAGGTCATCCGTTTGCAGCTCCACCGTTACCCTGTCGCCCGGGTAAATGCCTGCATGCTCTAAGATCAAACCTTGTAACCGGAAGTAAGGAATAAACCTCAATTTTTTATCGGCATTCCAGCGGCTGTCAGCCTGCACTTTTAAAGTTTTACGCATGTTGCAGCCTCCTTTCTTTCAACTTAACTGTTTGACCTAAAGCAATACAGTTAACAGAACTGGCGCCGGCCTTCATTAGCATATTGCCAATAGTTTTAAAGCTGGTGCCGGTAGTGGCAACATCATCAATTAAGATCACGCGCAAACCCTGTACAATTCCATCAATCTCAATGCTGTCCTGCAATGCCTTGCTATCGCGTATGCCTGTCCGGCAAAAGCTGTCAGTTGCATAAAGTTTGCGGATCAGGTGCGTACCGTCCAAAAATCCGCAATCATCAGCAATGGCGCGGCAAAGCCTTTGCACTGGGTTATATAGGTCACCTGTGTGAGAAGGCACAGCGCAAACCACCGTTTTCGATTTGTCATAAAATTGCAGATCGAAATAATTGACCACCAGCGAGCGCATAAAGCTAAAGGCACTATCATGGCCGCGTTTGAAACTTAACAGAACCCTGCTGATCCTGTCGCTGGCACCACCGTTAAAATAGGGCGTGTAATCAAAAATAAAATCATAGTGTAACATAACATTAAGCCGAGTTTATCCAGCTGGCACCGCTGTTCAAATGTTACACTAATTTACTGCTAATCAGTAGATATAGCCGTATAAATACCGAGTACATACGTATATAACCGTTTGTCAACGTTTATTTTTAAAAAATCAAAACAATCAGATCAGCAAGCCCAAGCCAGAAAGCACTATTTAAATCAATACTTTGTTAAATAGCTGTTTATCTGTGTATTACGGTTTTCTTAACTTTTTTTCCAAAAAGTTAAAGACACAGTTACTCTCGACCCGCTCAGCCACGTACTTGCACTTGCAAAAAGGCTTTTCAATTGGATATATGATTAACGATTGATTTACAGCACTTTACAAAATTCCAACCAGTTAGAATGTTCATTCATGAATATTCATACCTATTTCCAACTTAGTTGATGGGTTCAACAAGTTGGGTTAGGTGCGCTGGATTTGAACGCTTCAACTAAGCCTTATTCTTTCTTATGCGGTGCCAGGAAGGATCAGACATGATGATCTGTTGTCTGGACTTAACAACATCCATATATTTCTTACGACAAATGAGATACTTAAACGCATCGCTGTAGTTGGTTGACTCCATCGGCAGTCGTTTGACCGGAAACTTTTCTGATTTCTTTACTTTCTTAATGTTACCCCTTGTATCCTTTTCAACTGGTGCTAACTCTAACGAACTCTTTAGCTCTTTGCACTCAAACTGATCAATTAATAATTGTGGTAATCCATTCACATCACCACGCATCAGATCATTCATTAAATCAAATTCGTCGGTATGTGAGATATTACCCTGCCCTATGCTCATCATGTTAACGCGCCAACCTGTTGAGCGCATCTGGCCATTCACTTCCTGCTTCTCGATGGCATTCTTAAGCTTGGTTGCAAGGTCTTGTTTCTGTTTACGATAAGCATTAGCAGCCCTGTCGAAGTACATATCAAGCTCTTTATGCTTATGGTCGTGGAAGAATTCAGTGAATGCTTTAGCCAGGTCGGGGATCCATTGCGGGGTAAGTACGTGCAAGTTTTTAAGTAAGCGGTAATTAGGCCATTGCTCCTGCCCTATCACCATGCCAATCATATTACCAAAGTCAACACCACACTCAAGCTTCTCGTGTGCGTGTATGTAGCGCAGGCCACGGCTGCTTTGGGTAATGTTATCGCGCAGGCCATACTTATCATAAAAGTCGTAGTTGTAGCCATCAGCATAAAAGTGTTGTGCGCTTAGGTTGCCATAAAAGCGGGCACCTGGTTCCAGTGATGGCGGCATGGATAAAATACTTGTTTTGTAATCTTCAAATTCAAGGTCTTGAAACTGCTCAAAGAAATAGCCTTCGGTAAGTATATCAACATTAACCATGCTCGAAGCAATATAGAAGAGCGTGGAGTTCTTACGGATTTTAGCATACCGTTCTCCCCATCGTTTAAGCTTCTTAACAATCAGTTCAAGCTTGGTAGCATCGCCGTTTTGTTCGGTATTGTAATATTCAAAGCGAATATCATTCAACACAAAAGCACAATCGAGTATGGTAAGGATCTGCTGCTTATCCATATTTTCGCGCATGCGTAATATCCAGTTGTCTTCGCGCACATCGTTGATATCCGGATAGTCAGTTGTGAATGTACGGCCACGGAAATAAGGCGAATGACCAAAGCGCACGTAATTACCACGGATGGCCGGTGTTAGTTTTTTAAGTTTGTGCTCTTTAAAATATTTAGCTTCATCACCAATTAGATGCACATAGTTGTTACCAGCCCCCGAGCTGGGACGATCCATGCTTACCAGGTTAAAGTTGCAGCCGTTGAAAATGCTGATTGTATGTTTGTACGAATCGAGCCTGCTATAAGGCTGCTGAAAGTAAGATGGAGGAGCTTTATCAACCACAAAGTGGCCTGTGTTTTTTTCGGTAGCTTCGCGCCATCCTAAGCGCTCCCAGCCATCAAGGAAGGTTTTAACAGTATTTTTTTGCAGGTTCATGTAGGTATCCCCCACAAAAGCCATTGGAGCACCAGGCATATCGTAGCATATATCCTGAGCACGATCGGCCAGCACATCAGAAGTTTTACCGGTGCCACGACCGGCAACCAGGTACAGGTTTTTTGGCCCAATAAGGTCGATCACCATTTTGAGCCAGTTGGTATGCCTTAGTTCAGAATTTTCACGATTGATCTTCATCGTCGTATTCGCTCAAAAATTCAATATCCTCAATCATTGCATCAGCTTTTACGCGTTGTTTATCAGCTTCGGGTATATTAAGGCTGTCGATGTGTTTTGCAAGCAGGTTGCGATTAGCTTTTGAACGGCCAATCAAACCCGGATCAAGCACATATACCTTGTTAGGTTTCTTGAAAAATTCTTCCGGGATATCTTCTGATTCAGGAATATGGAGCTGACGCATATCGCGGGCGGCAAAGATGATATTCTTATAAATATCAATATCCTTTGATGTTGTGGCTGTTTTTAGAACCAGATCAGCAGCACGGTCGAGCTTTTCGGCATACATATTTCGCCAGGCATTTTTTTTGATCTCAACATCCAGGTAAAAAAAGTTGATGGCATCAGAATAGTATTTATTTGCCAGATAATAAGACAGGCTGTAAGGTGGTTGCTGCAGAAACTTAACAATCGCCTGGCGGTTTTCGTATCGCATATGCATGCCACGAATAAGCTCGAGCGTGCTCACGTACTCAACCATATCTTGTGGAAGATCGCCCTGGGCGCCGGTTTCGATATACGAAATCAAAGCATCATATTTTGTATCAGGAATCACCATATATCAATTGATCTCGTTGGTTTTCAAATCTTCTGTTTTGCCGCACACGTTCAAGCTGTTGAATAGCGCTTAGGCTTTGTTTTTCGGCTGATTCTTGCAGCGCCATATCAATTTTAGCCTGCGATACCAGTCGGCCACGGTCGTAGTGATACCTGAATATAGAATCAGGATTTTCATATTCGCGCTGAAGCATAGCCGCGCTGATATCAAAATACATCGCAATCTGGCGCACGGTATAATTGATACCGGCAAGATTTTCAATTTCTTTAATCTGTTCGTCTGTAAAGGTCATGTGTGATGCATTTTAATCTGAAATCGTATAAAGGCCGGTGATTAAAAAATAAGTATTGTTCGTATTGGGCGTTTTCTGACCAATTACCCGAACCTTCAAAAACGTAAAATTCGCCTCCGGCTTCAATGAGCGTTATTTTTGAATGGTTCCAGGCATAATGAACTGTAAGCTGCTGGCGCGATTGCATCATCATATGCAGATGATCAACCACTTTTGGCATGCGGTTTTTGATGCTGTCGCTGATAAATATCTTCACATGGCCAATATGGTCCTGATCTATTTTTCGGCAAAGCGAATCAACGATGCGTGTATTGATAGAATAGGTTGACAACACCAGGTAATCAACACGCCCAACCGTTTTGATCATATAAGGAATAATTGTGAAAGCATTGAAGCTCTTGAGCGTCCAAAGGGCAAAAAACTCACCAGGCTTTGGAAGATTTCCGCATAATTGTTTCAACGATTCAACCTTATGATCATGCATAGCAAGGAAGCTGTCGCGAAGAATCTGCGAGCGATCTTCCGCAACAACTTGCCTTTTGCTGCTTTGCAGTTCATTCAATTCAAAGAACTTACCCATTAAGCCCAAGTAATGTATTTACTTCGGCTAATTCCTGTTCAAATTGAGCAACACGCTCTGCGCGTTTTGCCGTGTCCTTATGTTCAGGATCATCAGCAATAAGCTTTTTAGTGCGCGGTATTTTGTTGTTTAAATTGTCGCGCAGTTTCACAAGCTCAGCCGGCGGAAGCTTTCTAATCTCATCACGGCGGTGGATCCATTCAAAGATTGGATGCTCACCTAATAGCCTGCCGGTTTCTTTGTAATGGTTCAGCTCTTTCCAGATAGACCGGTTATCAAGATAGTCTTCCACAACCGATTTTGAGAGCTCAGCAACCATGGCCGGATTGTCTTCATCAACCAGTTTAGCATGATTTGAAACATAATTTTCATAATCAGTAAGCATATCAGCCACCAGCTCTTTGAGCACACCAGGGCAATCCTTACGCTTGAGGAAAGGAAACTGATCGCGAAGCTTAATACTGCGTTTGATGCTTACCGGTACGGCATCAACCTTTTTTTGCTGTTGAGCGGCTACAAGCGCATCCATTACAGTTTGCTTTTTCAAATCATCGAGCTTCAGAGCAAGCTTCTTAGCCAGGCCGCGGGCAATCTTGTAATCAAGATCATCCAGGTTAAGCTCAGAAAAATCAGCAGCCAGTTTTTCAACCGGTATATCGTTGATGTTTAGCTTAACTGGTTCGGGATCAGCTGCCATTTCGAGCGGTTTTTTGAGCATCATTTTGTATTGCTGCTCTGATATACCGGCCAGTTTGGCAAGCTCATAACACAAGAATTTGTAATTCTCATCGCTTTTACCACCACGGTTGAGCATTGTTTTGAAGCTTATATTGGCACCAATTTTCATATACAGTGCTTTGCCTGTTTCAAAATCTCGATCAGATTCGAACCAGGATTTAATTAAATTTTTTGCATTTTTCATGATTCAGCATTTTAGGTTTGCAATTACGAATTACAAATTTGCAATTGCATCAGGCCAAATGAAAGGACATTAAAAAAGCCGCGCCCCAGGGAGAGGCGCGACTAACAATAAACAACCAACCAACTTCTCTATTTATTAACCACTACGAGCGAGATAGTTCGATGAAGGAGTAAGCAGCAGCAGCCGACTTGTATGCTTTGAAGGTGATCGTGGCACCGGCTAAACCTGTCCAGGTAGCACCATTTTTAAGGATAAAGTCGTTTGCATCTGTAATGGTTGCAGGGTTACTACCACCAGAACCAATGAGTGTAAACACA
This sequence comes from Bacteroidales bacterium, assembly GCA_028704385.1. GTDB lineage: Bacteria > Bacteroidota > Bacteroidia > Bacteroidales > F082 > UBA5536. The sequence continues at coordinate 9,626 of JAQVLA010000045.1, forward strand.
AGGCCATCAACAGCGTTGGTGCATGTAGTTATTTCAGTTGCACCAGTATTATCAGAAAGCTGATATTCACCACTACCAGCAGCAAGGTCGATTGATGTTTCGTCAGCATCAACCAAAGCAGCTGGTTCGGCCAGTGTGAGCGTACCTTCATACATTGCTACATCAGGACCTTTAACGGCGCTGGTAAGCGTGAAAGTAGTGCGGTTCATTTCGTTGTTATCAGGAGCTTCAAATGCCATCCGGAGTGGTGCACAGCTTGCACCATACTGATCGATGCTGCCATCGCTGCATTTTTCAACAAATGCAATGATGTTGCGATGTAACCAGTTGGCACGCATTTCGCGGATCTCTTTAGAAGAGCCGGGATGTGCAAAAATCAATTCCTGGATGATACCTTCCGAATCAATTTCGCCCTCGCTGCGAGGAGTGCCCGAAACTGAATTTTGGGTAACATACATTTGTATAGCGTAGGCACCAGCTTTAAAA
>JAQVLA010000046.1 GCA_028704385.1 Bacteroidales bacterium
CTTCATTTGCATGTGTTATTTACACATTAAATGTACAACTTATTATTGGATTATTGATGCTTTTTGTAATGAATTTTTAATATTATTTAATAGTGGTTAAGAAGAGGGTTTTTAGACAGTCTGACGGCTCTGTAGAAGCCTGTAAAGAGTGAGGGCAACAGATTTTCATCGGGACAAGGGATTGTTTCAGGCTCACAATCAGGCAATACTCTAAAGGAGCTGCTATAGGCTGCAATGCCTTGGTTGTATGGCGAAACATCAGGCAGTTGCAATACCGAGAAACTGCAACTCCTAAAGCGGACATCATTAATTTGGTTTAGGTCAATATGTTTAAAAAAGGTATTGCCGGAAATGTAATCTTTGTTCAATGAAAAGGAGCAATCTGTAAAATGACTTAAGTTGGCAGCACGATACGGAATAAATGCAACTGCTGCAGGGTTGTTGATAAACTGGCTGCCTTGTGCCACCACAATGCCACCACCACTGCTCCAATCAATCTCACCTGCTGCGTTGCGTTTGGCAACTGATATAGCTGTTTCGGCAAAAGAAATCACGGCATCCTGCAATTTAAGTCGCCCCTGATGATACACCCATTCTGAATTGATATATTCGGGTAATTGACTTTCTTCGCAGTTTCCTCTTACCTGGATCCCTTTCCATAATTTAAAATCGGGGGCACAATACTTACTGTTTGTAAGGATTGTATTGTTTACAATCAGCTTGGCACCGGGTTCAATGATGATGGAGGCATCGGGTCCAAATTCATATTCGGAGTTGTTGATTGTGAGTGTTGCGCCATGAGAAATGCGAATGCCTTTTTCGAAAGTGTAGAAATTTTCAGAGTATTCAGTATCGGGTAAGCTTTTGTCTGATGTGACTTCAAAATAATTATCCGGAAAACTAAAATGACTGTTATCAAGTTCGATTACGAAAGTGCCGGTTACGGTATTGGGTTCTGGTGTAGCATTATCAGTGATTGTAAAGGTGTATGTATCGGCAGTTAGCTCATGTGATAAAAAATAGAAATCATCCACATCCCATTGCCAGTTTGCCGTTGAATAGGTACTAATCAGGTATGGAACTTCATGAATTCTCCATAGGCAGTAATTTATGTTAATCAAATATTCCATATTTTCCGCACAACCCGGCTTGTCTTCACTTATTGTATTATGTTGTGCCAATTGATTAATCAATAGTTTTTGCAAAAAATTGGTCTTGAGGGGTAAAAGTACGTATTTAATTTTAGAATTATTTTAATTTTTCAGGAAAAATTATTTAAAAACAGGTTCAATATAAAGGAAAAAGGCAATCATTGCCTGCTTATTTGGAATAGGAGGGGTGTTGACAACACAATGGGCTTACGCAATTTTCCGCATAAAACTTAATACGAAGCTTAATTGATCAGGGAACACTATGGAAAAATCTCAAAGAAAAAGCCGGGAAGCTAGTCTTTCACCTGGATGAGAGAAACAATATTCCTCAGGACTTTCCCAAGGGTGATTATGAATCAAAGGGATTTACACAAGGCAAAAACATACTTGATTTTCCTTTGAGAGGCAAGGGAGTAATCCTTTATGTACGGCGACGCAAATGGCTTAATAAGCAGACCGGAGAAGTGCTGACCAGCACTTGGGATTTAAACACCAAAGGCACAAAATACACCAATGAGTTTGGTGCTTTTTTAAAAGAGCTACTTAGATAACTTTCCGGTAAGTGCCAATAGCGTAGGCAAATACTTTCAGGTAGATGGCAGTACACTGGCTAAACAATACAAAGACTACCTGAGTGGCTACTGGCAATGGAATCAGCTGGATCATGCTGAAGAATGGATACTTTTTGAAGACAATATGGGAGAAAAGCTCAGCATTGATGAAGTAGCCTTATCAGAAGGAGAACTCTATACCGTTGTAACCAACACCGAAGCACATACCCAGAAGGGTTCACTTGTAGCCATGGTACAGGGCACACGTTCACAAGAAGTTACCGCACTTTTACAGCAGATTTCAAGAGGAAAACGAGAAGAAGTAAAAGAAATAACCCTGGACCTGGCCAAAAACATGGAACTCATTGCTGAAAACAGCTTTCCACAGGCCGACCTGGTATCAGATCGTTTTCATGTACAGCAACTGCCAACAGAGGCGCTACAGGAAATGCGCATCAAATACCGCTGGCAGGCCATTGACATAGAGAATCAACTAGCCCTACAAGCCCGCGAGCAGGGTGAACGTTATAAACCAAGAGTCTTTTCTAATGGAGATACACTCAAACAATTACTGGCCAGAAGCCGTTACCTGTTGTTTAAAACCGAAAAACAATGGACTCAAAAACAAACACAACGGGCACAGATACTGTTCGATCTCTTTCCGGATCTCAAAAAGGCTTACCAGCTCACGATGATGTTCAGGAACATCTTTCAAACTGCTAAATCAGAGCAGCAGGCGTTAATAATGTTTAATAAATGGTATCAAAAAATCGATAAATATGGTTTTGAATCCTTTATCACTGCTGCCAATTCTATTAAACTACACCAGAAAACAATACTCAATTACTTCAAAAACAGAAGCACCAATGCATTAGCAGAAAACTTCAACGGGAAAATTAAAGCATTCAGGGCAGTGTTCAGAGGCATAACAGATGTGAGTTTTTTCCTCTATCGGGTGTCTCTAATCTTTGCTTGATGGATTTCTTTCCCCACCGGTTATTTCTGTTGAGCCTTTTTTTATCGCACAACAAATTTCCCCTTTCCAACCGGTTTTCCATTGCTATACACCACGGCAATATACATACCCTGGGGCCAATTGCTTACATTGGTGGTAGCTTGCTGCTGGCCACGCGGTAACACGACTTGATGTTGCTGCATTCCCAACATGTTAAAGCACCGCAGTTCAATATTGTGGTGGTGCTCAGTGTTTTCAAGGACAAAAGTGATTTGAGCGTTTGCCGGGTTGGGAAAAATTCTGATGGGGATGTGGCTTATTTTAGCCCTGTACTCAGCCGCTGATGGCATTTCTATACTCGTAATAATATCGCAATTATCCAGGTAAATAAACCCGTTTTGCGGTGGGCCGGGGATGCAAAGGCTGTCGTAGGTGTAATTGCCGGTATAAGCTGTGTCGAACTCCAGGTTGAGGTTGAGTTTGGCTAAGGAGATGTCTTTATTCACACTGGAAGTAGTGATAGTGCTATTGGAAAGCAGTTTATTATCAAATGTTTTAGTAAAACTGGACGGCGAAAAGTGTCCGTGGTGAATAACTGAGTTGCTAACAATAGTATCCAATCCAAATATATCATTTTCTAATTCCACAACAGTTACTGGGATAGATTGGTCTGGCTCATATATGAATGTTCCTTGGGCGTAATGCTTGGAATCAAAATTATACATCTTAGTCAGAGTACCACTTGTGAGATCAGGATCCATATTTTGAGAATGTAGCAAGCGAAAATCAGTCTCTTGGCCAGACTGATCAAATTCCGCAAAAAGAGGAATAAGAGATGCTCCCCAATCATGTGCCATTCCAATAAATAATCCATTCTCTACTTCTGTTGCACTAAATGCCCTTCCAATAATGGTATCATTTAATCCGAAAGGTAGAACCCATTCTTCGGTTCCATCACTACCTACCATAATAAATAAGGGTGTAAGCGGCATTGCCCCTCCAGGATTCCATGGTTGTGCCCAATAAGCATCCCCACTGATTAGATATTCATTGTTGCTATTAATTAACAAACTTTTACCTATTTTAGTATTTGTATTAGGGTAGTCAAATGTAGTTGCATAAGCTTCTTTCCAAATTACCTCACCATCAGCAGTGAGTTTGAATAAATGTATTGTTTCTTCAGGGATAGAGCCATATTGGGTCACTAATACAACAATATCCCCTGAAACAGTTTCTTTAATGTCCTGTGCCCATGGTGAATCATTCGGGCTTCCTTCAAATATCTTGCACCATTCTTTTTCGCCACAGGCATCTAATTTCATTACAAACGGACAGTATTTATTACTATAACCGGACAGGGCAATGCCACATACCAAAACACCGCCATCGCTTGCTGCTTCTATTGACACAGAAGTGCCTAATGGATTAGGTTCATTGTCTATGATTTTTTCCCATAATATATTGCCATTGATATCCGTTTTAATCAACCATGAAAACTCCGGGTAATTTCCAAGTATCAAATATCCCTTGTCGTATGTTTCAATAAGGTCCCATGGTCGATCAATTCTGTTTGCCTGGCCATAATATTTTGGCCATGTTTGTGAGTACAACAGGTTTATATCTAGCAATAGCAATATAAATAGTGAAATTGTAAACGATCTCATAGTTGAAAGGTTTAAAACCGCCCTGCCCGATAAAGGGCAGGGCGGTAAAGGTTTATTGAATGATCAACTGCTTGCTTTCAAGTAATTGATTGTTGTAATACAGCGAAAACAAATAAGTTCCCGGTTTATAGCCTTCTAGTGGAAACACCAATTGATCCTTTTGTTTGGTCAATTGCAGGGTTTCAATAAGGCTTCCATTGATGGCACTTACTTTTATGATCCCACTTCCTTCAATTTCTTTGTGTTTATCAACATCAAAAGCAATAATCACATATTCATTTGCAGGGTTGGGGGAGAGTTTCAATGCTTCCTTCTTTGGCGTGCTTTGGCTATGTGGCCGTTTCACCGGCTCTGACTTGGTATCACCGGGCAACAGGTATTGGGGCTGATGTTCTACCAAACCATAGGCAAGCAGGATGTTACGGGCATAAATAGAGGCAGGTAAACCTGCATTTTCCATTTGCTCAAACAACCATTCAACTGTGGTGCTGTCAGGCACCAAAAGGCTTTTCCCAAGGTTTTGCAGCAGTTCATCCTCTTCCAACAAGCTAAGCAGTTGATTATGTGATTGTAATTGTTCATCGCTAAAGTCAAATGAAGTTGGAATGCTGTTCAGGATATCGGCTGATGCCAAGGAATCGCCCAGTTCATGTCGCAAAAAAGCGGCCCGGTACCAGGGAGCGGAATAGCTAGAGGCTAACAGCAGGTTCGCCAGGCTGTCGGCTGAACTTACCGGTTGCAAGGTATCGTTCAGGTATAGCTGCACAAGCTGTTTTTGATACGCGGCCTGTTTCTGCTTTTGCTGGCTGAGGTTCGCCTGAAGGTTTTCATACACCGAGACCAGGCTTTGACCTTGCAATACTTCTTCAAGCATATAGTCGGGCAAGGGCTGAAAGCGTTGATCCAGTTTTTCCATAAGGGCTTCACTTTTTGCACTGTGGGGGTTTGCTACAAGCACATCGCGGATCATGGCATCCACCAGTACGTTTTCCTTTTCGATGGCGGCGGCCAACACCGTATCGCTCACATAGGGGCCAACCGACATCAGCTCGCTATACACCTCCATTCCCTGCCAGGGCGCACTCATGCTCACGTCCCAGTGCAGGGTCTCTGTGTCACCAGCATCTTTGAGGATATCAATCAGGTTTTGTGTTGAATCGGCTTCTTGTTCTGCTTCCGCCATCATGCTCTTGAGTTCTTCCTTATTGTGGCCACCACCGGGAGGTGACAGATTTGAGGGGCAGCTAAGTTCGGGATCCCAGATAGCTAGAGGATTGCCTGGTACTGGTGTCACTCCGATATAATACTTAGGCTGGAGACTTAATGTTTGATCTTCAACTGCATGGTAATAATAAAAAATACGTCCCCCCTGATTGTAGATATCCGAATAAGGTGTATTTGGATTATTGGCCCAACTAAATCGATTGCCCGATGGGGCATCGGGAGATGCGGCAGCCGAACCCTGATGGGTGGCAATACCACCCCAGGCATATTGTTGGTCATCGTAGGCAGCCACAATGTCATATTCGTTTCCGACATAGTTGTTGCATTTGATACACAGTCCTACAGTACCCAATTGATCGCGATTCTGGTTCATGGAAAGGGTGGCAATGTTGAGTTGTTCAAATGTATTGTTGTACAACTCATTGGCAAAGGGACCGGTCTGATTGAATGTGATGCCAATGTGCAGGGGCCCTCCGAAAGGGCCTGGTATATAATTACCGGTAAAGTGATTTTCTTCTATTTGAAAGCCAAAGGCATTGCCATCCACATAAATACCGCCCAGGTGGTCAGGAGCCTGCCCCGAGGGCAAGACATTAAACAGTGAACGTGTAATCGAAAAATGATCAACCTGGCTTGTGTAAACACCAGTGAGTGTATTGTTGAAAACCGCAGTATCAATGCCAAATGTTTTTCCTGAGGCTGAACCTAGTGCACGTACACCATAGCGTAAATTGTTGAAGGTGCTCAGACGATAATTCTGGCAGGGCAAAAACTCGTCCAGGCAACTTGACTTTACCGTAAAACCAGCATTAAGACTAAGTATGCCGGTTTGTTCATTTCCACTGAAATGGTTGCCTTTTGTTCCGATGCCCCTTACACCATTGAGTATAATGAAAACTTCGGAATCAATTTCTGCGTTTGGTGGTGCATTATAAATGAAGTCGGAATTATGCACAAAGCCGGCGTTGTCCATAATGCTTTGATCGATGGGGTGGTGGTTTTCGTAGGGTGGCCAGTAAATGCTTACTTTGTTATTAACAAAACTAGCCCGGTTAATTATGACAATACCTCCGTTATATTGGTTATCTGGTATAATCGGAACACCATTCCCTTTCTCAGTATGATGTGATGCGATTGATCTACCGGCTAAAATTGCGGTTCGGGCATTCTCGATTGTCGCTCCATTACGCATGGTGATTTTACCCTGGTGTGGATTTCCAGAAGGGAATTGGCTTTCAGCATATGTCCCCCATACTTCTATGCCTGGCCAGAGTCCCCTGTCCTTTTCGATAAAGGATAGTTTGGCACCATCCAAAATCAGGTGACCACCTCGTTTAACAATAATCTTTGCATTTTTTCCAAACTTAAGGTTAGAAAAAACCTCTAAAACTGCTCCTTCTTCTACGATGATATCACAGAAGAATGTTTGATCCTTAACCCAGCTTGTATTCATACTAATGATTGTTGGGGCACAGTTAGCAATAAAATCAACTGCTGCATAGGCGTTTATAACACCTGCACCAAGGTGACCCTCTGGAAACAAATGTGCATCAGAAACTGGTTGGGCAGTAGCTTGAATGACAGCTTTCAGCTCAGCCGGGCTCAAATCAGGGTCAAGCGAATGCAACAATCCGGCCAGGCCCGCCACCATGGGTGATGCGTATGAACTGCCCCATCCTATGATATAATTAGTATTACTGCTACCTTCCCAAGGAACTATAATGCCGTATCCGGGGGCGCAAATATCGATCATGTCATGGTGCGTATGGTATACTGTGTCCCCGTTTGGTTTTATATGCAAATGGTTAAGGTAAGACCCGATGCTGGTTACTGCCAAGGTAGACTCGTATGCTGCTGGAAAACGATATCCGGTTGGGTTTCCCGGAAACTGTTCTGTACCATTTCCAGCTGCGGAAACAACGAGTGTGCCCATTTCTCGCACCAAATTCAATAGATTCATGTGGGTTGTAGAACCACCACCTACCCAGCTTGTATTTATAATTTTTACACCGTCAACAGCCATTTGACATATTCGTTCGTAATCACAAAACCCAACAGCGAGACTACTGTTAAAACCAATACTACTCATGCCAGTAGAGTTGTCAGTGTCACCGGCGGCAGCACCTGCCGCAGCCGTGCCATGTCCCCCAACAATTTCACTTCCTCCATAAGTCATTTGCACTTTATTGATCAGATCCTCATGATTCAGATTAAAGCCAAAGTCAGTTATGCCTATTATTACGTTAGAATCACCCTGGGTGATGTCCCATGCCTGCTTGGCATTGATTACATCCAGTGCCCAGTTAGGGCCAAGGGTTTCATCAAGAAAATGATAGTCATTGGGTGTATAGGCCAATTGCAGCACCGGCACTCGTTCCACGAGGTCATAATAATGACTGTATGATTGCTCAAGCTCGGTTTTTAAGTTTTCAGCATTACCTCCAAATGACAATTTATATACACGGTCCAGATCGTATTTATCAGGCAGTGTAATAGAGTCCACACACGATAGATATCTTTCAAATTCATAAACTTCGTAATTATTAAGCACATTCTTTAGGTTTAAATCATCAACAATGGCTTGTGTTCTACCGTCTTTATAAACAAATCGCGGAATAGCATCTTCATCTACAACATAAACATACAGTTGAGATTCCTCAAAATCCTGAGGAAATAAACTGTGAGTAAAAAACAGGAAAAGTATAAAAGTTATTAAATATTTCATTTTCTTAGGTTATTTATTTGATGTGAATAATAAATATATTTGCTAATTTAAAAAGTGATTTTAAGTTTTAGTGACCCGGTTTAATCGATTTTCAATCAATATAGTCGCCATCTTCTGTGCATCGCACTTTTATAAGAAGATGACGTTGATTCGGTCGAATCTGGTCTTCCCTAACCAATAAATGTGTTTGTTTGTAAAATAAGCTACATAATTCCTTGTGTACGAAAAGTTCACTGGTTTTGATCCAGAAATTCTTGATAGAATAATGGAGGGGGGGGGGTGGAATAATATCCTGTATTTCAATGTTATATATAGCTTAGTTAAAAAGAGAAAAAGCCTATAGTTTTTTAATCGTATTTCCTTCAGCATACAGGTTGCTTGAATTACTATTTGTTGTTTTGTTAAAGAATAGCTCATGCCCTTTGGAAACATTCGAAACAAAATTATACTAAGTCTAATCACTTTATTTGCAATATTTTGTTTATATCAGCCTAAATTATTGTGAAAGTATATGAAAAGCATTGTATATAAGTATGGTATATTTTGTTAAGATATGTATTTTATTTCTCCTAACCTCCAACTACATCACCGATTCCTTCATCAACTTTATTTTAAAACTGCCACATGAATAAAGGAATCTATTGTTTGATTTCTTAAGAAATGAGAGGGTAAATGCTTGTTTTACTGATTTATACACAAAATAAACATGCTGTAGATTCAATTTTTTAACTTTTTGTAGAAAGATTCTCCATAATAATTGGCAGCATAACATTAGGCAATTGGTCTTGAATTGAAAGCTAAAATTAATATATTTTCAATTGAAAGTCAAATGGGTTTAGTTTCAGTTTTTTGTAAAGCATTCCCTGGCGCGGATCTGTCTGCGCTGCGGTGCCCTGAGCACCTGTGCCCAAGGGAGCCCTGTCGAAGTAAGATTTAGGTCATGTGTATAAAAATAGAAATCATCCACATCCCATTGCCAGTTTGCCGTTGAATAGGTACTAATCAGGTATGGAACTTCATGAATTCTCCATAGGCAGTAATTTATGTTAATCAAATATTCCATATTTTCCGCACA
>JAQVLA010000008.1 GCA_028704385.1 Bacteroidales bacterium
AAAAAAAACCCTCACAAATATTGCTTGAAAAAATGCCTTCCTTACAACGTAAGTATTTGTTAATTTAGCAGGGTGAAAATGTATTGAAACAAAAGAAAACGGAGGTTTTTAGACGGACTGACGTTGGTAGGTAACCAAAAAAATAAGCAGGTGTAATCTTCGATGCACTTCGAAAATATAACATTCGCCGGGGGTTAGTGTAATCTCCAAATAGTATTGTTAATAGTATTGTTGTCAATGAAATTGAGATTAATCCAAATATTAACGTTTTATTCTTTATTTCCCACCCCATATACTTTGATTTATAATGAATTGTTGACTATTGGTGAAATATAAAAGAGAACTTCCAAGTGTATAAGTGGGACTCATAATTCCTAGAGGAGAATCAGGAAACGAAAAAATACCATGTCCTAGTTCATGAGTGCTAACATTAACTAAGTCTGTTAAATTTAAGTTGTAGCTTTCACCAAAATAATCACCACTACCGTATACTATAGCTGTGTTTGACCCAGATTCTGCATGGCCTAACACTCCTCTTTTAAATACACTCCCTCTTCCGATAGAGTAACGGAATTTAATTGTTGCACTTGGATTCCCTTTAGCCCAGTTCCAAAAACGTTCCCAGGCTGAGGACTCAAGCACATCCAATTTAGATGAAAAACCATTGGCTTTTAAATGGCCTTCAAGCATTGATGAGTAAATTCCGGAAGGTATTGACCCCCCATTCCTGCTCATGCTGTCCCCATTTTGTGCTTCATCCCATTTGTCAGTTACTGAATCATCACAAGAATTACTCAGCACTATTTCCTTGCTTTTTAAACACAAAATAAAACCCATATTCAAGTACATATATTGTATCACTATCTCTGTTTTTTTTGATTGTAAAGGGTAGTTCTAATGATGGAACTTCCCAAAGTTCTATGTCAGGTCTGAATAGTTTTGCACCTGATAGATATACCTTTCGGTTAAATGACAGAAATCCCCTTAAATTTTTAGTTTCTGATACAAGCATATTTATACTATCACTACTACTAATTTCTGTCTGGCATTCCCAATATTTATCAACTCTTTTAGTATCTTGATATATTAAATACCCAAAAACAATTAATACAACAACTATCACAAAGACAAGCTTTTTATTCATAACTAGTATCCTCCCAACCCGGAATTAATTAAGTCTCTTAATTGTTTGGCATTGCCACCGGAAGCACCCCAGTTGATATTGCCTGAAAACATTGGCCCAGCACCTATTCCATATGAAATTCCGTAACCAACTACAAACTCTTTGCTAGGCAACCTTGAATAGATTACATTTAAACCAACTGACCCACCTGCAACAAAGCTAAAATTTCCTTCCCATCTGTTGCCATAAAAAGTATTAGCGTAGATATTCCTGACACTGCCAGAATAATAAAGCTTTGTAACTTCCAAGGATAAAGAAATATCAAGTAGTCCAACACCTGATGATACATCATTTATTGGATACCAACCAGTCTCACTTCCTCTTAATACTTCTAAACCTCCTGTTTCGGCACCTACATTTACACCAGCACTGCCATTTAATGAAGCAGTAGTTACTATAGCATCAGGGCCAAATAAGTGTCTGGTTCTGCCTGTAATAGCAGACATCATAAGGCCTTCTCCAAACATACCTGAGTGCACAGCATGATTCAATCCCGCACTAATAGCACCATTACGGGCACCATCCCAAAAGTTGCCTCCGGCAATTTCCGCACCAACACCCCCTGCAAGTGCTCCTGCAGTGACTGTTCCTGCTGCTCGCATGGCAAGACCAGATTTCTGCAACAGAGAACTTGCTCCGCCACCAATTATTGATCCAGCCGCTCCGGATAAAAAGCCCTGGCCATAAGTGCCGCCGTTCATACTTGTCATTGTGCCACCTAAATGTCCATGCGCTAAAGTTTGAAATGCAACTTTACCAATACCAGACATTCCCGTCGCTACTTGTCCTATGCCAAATGAAAAAGCACCGCTCATACCACCAATTAAAGCGTCTTCGCCTGCATTTTCAAAAAACGGACGGTTATTAATAGAGTTGCTAATGCCATTTGTTAACACACCAATTCCAGCACCTATTAAAACAGGAATAATTATCTCCCCATCAGGGTCAGTATATTTCAACGGATTATTCAGCGCATAGCTATAGCGGTTAAAGTTTTGTGAGAAATCAGGGGTTTGCACGAAGTTGTCGGGGGCTAACATGCGGCTTACTACCGGATCGTAGATGCGGCCATTCATGTTGATGAGCTGGAAGCCGTCTAAGTGTTCGTGGCCTGTAAAGCCCCTGTCAAACAATGGTGTTGGTGATGTTCCTGAATTGGCACGCCAGGTGTCCGTCCACTTTGTTTTTAGTTTCATGCTTTCAGCTCAAGTATCAAAAATAATCAATTTTCAAAAAATCACACCGATCTTACATTCTCAGAATTTTTTAGGCTTCACAATGGAATGTACCGGTTCCGGAACACTGATCTGCATCAGCATGGGGCCAGTCCGGGGTAACTATTTTAAAAATAATTCATTTATATTAACTCTAAAAAAAATCGGAATATCCTTTTTAAATTCACTCGGTAGGATGATCCCATTCTTAAAAACAAGGGTTTCTTTGTCTAATAAAAAACTTTCATTGAATGATGCAAGCATGTGTCTGTCAATAAGGTAAAGTAAAACAGTATAGTTCGCTTCTGGAATAAGACCATTGTTGTGTTTATCAATTATTTCTGCCCTAACAGTTTGAATATGTTTAGTTTGCAAATCGAGTAATTTTGTATATAATAATCCTGTATCAAGATCCGGAAACAATTCATCTAAATCTATTTGTGCGCCTGTTCTTTTTGAAAAAGTAAAGAAATCTGTCCAACCAGATACTACTACACCTCTTTTTATTCTAACTGACAAACTGATTGAAAGTGTTGAATCGGTTTCGAATAAAAGGTACGTTAAACTATCAAGTCCCTTGTAGATAGCCACCTCAAGCAATTCATCCAAGCTTTCGAAACTATCTAAATTAAAACTTTTATGTAAAACTTTTTCTAATTCATTATTAATGTTTCCCGCACTCGGAGATTTGGCAAAAACAGGAAAGACAATTGAACTATCATTTCTTGGCTTTAGTTCTTCAAGATATATTGAATTCTGACATTTTAAACTAACTACTGACAAAAAGAAAAACAGTAAATAAAAAATGCAATTTTTCATAAAAATCGATTTAAAATCCAAAATAATTACCATTTAACCAATTACTTACGGGGCTTAAATATCTGCCCGTCGAAATACCTCTTGGAGCTAGTAAACCAGGATATCTATAAAGTGGTCAAAAAAAAACAGGACAGAAAAAATGATTAATTTTATTAACTAGATTTCTGTCAAGATGAAAAGAACAAATAAGCTATTGCTTAATCCTCAGCCAAACGATCCAGGGTTTGTTTGATCAGCTTCAACATATAAGGTTGGTAATCACTGCTAAACTGTTCAGTTACCCTGTTGGCAATGATGACACAAATCGTAAGTGCCTGATGTCCCATCATTTGACTCAAACCGTACAGCGCTGAAGATTCCATTTCCAAATTGGTTATCCTTTCTCCTTTAAAACGAAAAGCCTCAATGCGTTTGTTCATTTGCTCGTGGGCAAGGCCAAGCCGTAATGCCCTGCCCTGTGGTGCGTAAAATCCTCCTGCAGTTGCTGTTATCCCCTGATGATAGTCAAAGGCGAGTTTATCAAGCAGTTTATCCGATCCCTTCACCACATAAGGATAGGGTAAAGTGGAAGGCCAATTCGTATCAGCAACAAAAGCGTTGGTAAAATCCTGAAGCACAACATCTTTGGTTTTGTCGTAAAAATACACTATCCCGTCAAAGCCCAATGCCATCTTTCCGGCTACAAAGCTATCTCCGGTTGGTATATCGGCCTGAAGTGCGCCGCTGGTCCCTAATCTGATGAGGTTAAGGCTTTTGAGATCGGGCTTTACCATTCTGGTGTTCAGATCCACATTTACAAGCGCATCAAGCTCGTTAAGCACAATATCAATATTATCCGGCCCCATTCCTGTTGAAAGCGCACTTATCCTTTTCCCTTTATACATGCCGGTGTTTGTATATACTTCGCGGTTGCTCACCTTGTATTCTATCTGATCAAAAAAAGAAGAAACCATCTCCACCCGGTTTGGATCCCCAACCAATATGATGTCATCAGCCAATTGATGGGGATGCAAACGCAAATGATAAACACTACCGTCAGCCGCAAGCACCAACTGGCTTTCAGGAATTCGTCGCATAAGTTATTCTTGTATTATTGAATGATTTGGATAATTTTGCAAAGGTAACAAAGAAAATTATCCATGTCCGAAAAAGCCAATTCACTATTGATACCAGTTGATTTTAACGAACAATCACTGATAGCCCTCGAACAATCCTATAACCTTGCCCGTTTGTTTCAGACGGAATTAGTATTGCTATATGTTCACGAAGAAAGAGACTTTATCAACAACCTCTTTTCCAAAGAGCAAAAACAGCAGATCAATGAAGACATCAATCACCGGCTCGAAGAAATTGCCAGTGAGGTAAGCCGGAAAACCGGTTTGCGTGTTTCGCCTGTTGTGAAGCGTGGCAAGGTACATACAGCCATACTCGAAACCGCTGAACAGTTCAACAGCCGCTTCATTCTGATGGGCACCAATGATGCCCTTACCGAATCAGAAAAATTTGGATTGATAGGTTCCAACACATCCAAGGTGATCAGGCAATCAAAAATTCCGGTGATAACCTTTAACACAAAAACCCATTTCGACGGATGCCGCAGCATATTATTACCCCTCGATCTCACCAAAGATACGCGCCAGAAGGTTACTCATGCCATACAGATGGCACGGCTTTTTGGCAGTACCATCAAAGTGATATCGGTTTTATGGGATGCTGATTCCAAAGCCATCCAACAACAACTGAAGGCACAGCTGTTTCAGGCACAAAATTTTATTCAGGAAGCAGGCGTCAAATGCCAGGCCAAACTTCTCGAAACAGGAAGCTCCTCACAGGATTTGGTTCCGGCTATCCTCAATTATTCCAAAGAGCAACAGGATATCGATCTGATCATGATCATGACACAGCAGGAAAATCGATTGGTTGAGTTTTTCATTGGCTCTGCAGCACAGCAGATCATCCGTGAAAGCACAATACCAGTAATGTCGATCATCCCCAAAGACCTTGGTTTTTCCTATATCCAATTTTAATCCCATATGCAAAACAAGGATAAAACCGGCAAAGCCGAGATTATCTCCATTGGTGATGAATTACTGATAGGTCAGGTTGTCAACACCAATGCTTCCTGGATGGCCGAACAACTCAGCGACAGCGGGATTTACCTGCAACGCATTACAACGATAGCCGATGAGCCGGATGATTTATCCAACGCACTTTCGGATGCCATAAGCAGGGCGCAGTTTGTGCTGCTCACTGGCGGACTGGGTCCGACAGCCGATGATGTGACTAAACCTGCCTTGTGTAGTTTTTTCGACACCCGGCTTGTCTTTCACGAACCAACGCTTAAACATGTGGAATCACTTTTTAAGCTCCGTAATTTTCCAATTACTGATCGCAACCGCCAGCAAGCCTGGCTTCCTGAGGCTTGCATACCACTCACCAACAGTGTGGGAACTGCACCCGGCATGTGGTTCGAGAAAGCAGGCAGCGTAATCGTCTCGCTGCCGGGCGTGCCTTTCGAAATGAAAACCCTGATGGAAGAAGAAGTGCTTCCCCGATTCAAAGCCCTGTTCAGCGAGATGCATTACCTGCGCAAAACCATTATGACCAGTGGTGTCGGAGAGTCGTTTCTGGCCGACCAGATCAAAGAATGGGAAAATGCACTTCCCAGCTTTCTCAAACTGGCCTATCTTCCTCAGCCAGGCATCGTAAGGTTACGGCTAAGTGGCAGACATACCGACCAGGAATTTCTTCAGAAAAGCCTGAAAACCGAAACCGAAAAGCTTTACCAACTGATCCCGAACCTGATTTATGGCTATGATGACGAACTGCTTGAGCAGGTGATTGGGCGTTTGTTAATCGAAAAAAATGCCAGCCTTTCAACAGCCGAAAGCTGTACCGGAGGTTATATAGCTCACCTGATCACCAGCATAGCAGGAAGCTCGGCCTATTTTAAAGGCAGTATGGTGGCCTACGATAATCAGGTAAAAGAAAAACAACTTGAGATATCTGCCACATTACTCGAAAAACATGGTGCAGTAAGCAGGGAAGTTGTGGAACAAATGGCTGTTGGGGTGCGCCAAAAACTAAATACCACCTATGCTCTTGCCACTTCAGGAATTGCCGGTCCTGATGGAGGAACAGCAGAAAAACCTGTTGGCACTATTTGGATTGCGCTGGCCGGTCCCGACTTTGTTAATTCAAAACTATTTCATTTTGGAGAACACCGTGGCCGCAACATCCGCAGAAGTGCCCTCACAGCCTTGGAAATACTCAGACAGGAGTTGATCAGGTAAATCAAACGTACTGACATTTTTTTACTGAATGCTTTTGTAATCTTTTACCTTGATTACTAACATTTTGATCGATCAGAATATGGATTGAAAGTACTGAAGTTGAAAAATGAAAATGACTCCCGCAGATTGCGCCGGTTTACACTGATTTTTATTTAATACAATGATAACCGATAGCATATATCTGTGATCATCTGCGCAATCAGCGGGAAAATATTAAAATGCGATTTTTATAGAGAGATTCGAAATGTTATGCTTTTAGGGCAATCATTTCTATTTCCACAAGCACATTTAGCGGCAAAGTTTTTACTGCAAAGGCAGCTCTTGCAGGCGGATTTTTGGTGAACCGACTGCCATAAACGACATTCATGGCAGCAAAGTTGGCCATATCGCTGAGCAGACAGGTGGATTTTACAACATGGCTGAAGTCGCAACCGGCTGCTTTAAGGATAGCTTCGAGGTTTTTCATCACCTGTTCGGTTTGGGCTGTGATGTCGCCTTCCACCACTTTTCCGGTTGCCGGATTGATGGGCACCTGTCCGGAAATAAAAATCATTCCATTGGCCTCGATGGCCTGGCTGTAGGGGCCAATGGCTCCTGGTGCATTTGTTGTACTGATAACTTTTTTCATGGTATAAAGTTTTGTATTTAAAGGTTTTGAGCTAATTTTTTAAAAGCTTTTTTACGGATGATCAATCTCACCGCTTTTGGCACAATTTCGAAATCCAGAGGGGAGTTACCCAGTGATTCGCCATCCGTTTCGAGATAGATGGAATGTGGAGGTACAGAAGTTATTGTGATTTGTTTTCCGGTGAAAACAGATACTTCGGGCAACTTGATAAAACTGCCATCGTAAAGATTTTTGATGTTTTTTACCACCCGGAACTTTGATGTTTTGCGGATTACAGTGATATCAAAAAGTCCGTCGTCTGGGATGGCGTTGGGCAGCTGCATCATCCCGCCGCCATTGTATTTGCAGATGCCGATGCTCAGGCTGAACACCTTGTCGTTAAGCACTTCTTTGTTGTCCACCTTGATGTGCAGGTGGGTGTTTTTGTATTGAAACAATCCGGTAATCAGGTTAAACAGATAAGCAAGCGTTCCGCCTTTGCCGCGTGCTTTCATCAGGTTGGTTTTTTTGGCTACCAGTGCATCGTAACCCATGCCTGCCATATTGATAAAGTAGCGGCTTTTGTTTTCGCTGTCGTAGCGGTATTTCACCTTGCCCACATCCTGCAGAAAGGTACGTTCATTTTTGAGGATACGAATGGCTTTTTTGTATTTTTTTGGAAATTCGTACATCCTGCCCCAGTCGTTGCCGGTGCCAACGGTTATCATTCCGAGCATGATATCGGTGGTAGCAAATCGGTTTTGCTGAAAAATTCCGTTTACCACCTCGTTCAGCGTGCCATCGCCGCCAACGGCGATAATTTTCTGATAGCCATGCTGTTGCACCAGATCTCGAGCCAGGCTGATGGCATGAAAAGGATGTTTGGTGACGACAGCTTTAAAATCGAAACCCTTATTGATGAGCAGCTGTTCTATTTGCGGCCAGTCTTTGGCAGCCTTGCCAACACCGGCAGTAGGATTTACGATTACGAGCCATTTGTCAGTAGTTTTCATTTCAGCAAGTGATTTAGTTGCTCAACAACAGCTTCGGGAGTTATTTCGGTGATACAATGACATTTTTTGTTTTTCCGGCAGTCGTCACAACTTCCGGGTTTTACAAGGAAGGCGGCCTTTTGCCCCAGTGGAGCCCACCTTCCCGGGTGGATGGGATGCATGGGAGGATAGATGCCCAGCGCAATTTTGTTCAAGGCAGCAGCAATGTGCAATGGACCTGTACTAGCGGCAATTAAACCATCGGCATGGGCAATAAAAGCAATAAATGTTTCCAGTTTCATTCTGCCACAAAGATTGATCACATGATCCGGAAGTCCATTGATCCACCCCTCCAGTTCTTCGGCTTCACTTCCTGAGATAAAAAGCTGATATTTGGATTCGGGCAAGAGCCTTATCAGGGTTTTAAAATTATCGAGCCCCCATTCGCGCGCACTCCCCTTAGAGCGTGGGTGGAGGATCAGCTTTATTTTATCAGCTTGTAATAAGGTATCAAATTCTTCCGGAAGGGAGGTTGCCGGCACGAAACCATAATAATTGTGAATGTCATCAAGCGAAACAGCAGTGTTGATGCCCAGTCCCTGAGCCAATGCGATGTTAAGCTGTGCTTCGTGCCTGTCAGAGCGTCGTCGCGTGAGTGGAATCAATTTGTTACAATATAGAAAGTGATACCATCTGCCGGTAGCACCAATACGCAGCGGAATTCCAGCCTTTGCAGTGAGCTTGGCAATGCTTTTTTTTGGAAAAACATGTATCACAGCATCGCAGTTGTGTTGCCTCAGTAGATTGATTTGATCAGTCTGAGACATTGTACTGAGCTCGTCCCAGCTGATAAACTGATCTATATGGGTGCAGGAAGCAGCAATGGCCCGGGTATAGTTTTTGCCCAGAAAAACCAGCTCCGATTCAGGCAGATGTTCTTTTATCCAGCCACATAATGGAAGGGTAAGCATCACATCACCAATGCTATCGGTACGGCTGATGAGGATTTTATTCATAGGCTTTTTGTCTGTGCAAATCGCGTAATTTTTTGTATTTCAAGAAAGTGGCTTTAGCTGAGATGGAACACACCTGCCAACCGGCTCGCCCATCGAGAAAACCCAGGTTGAAGAAATAATCTCGGATAAACTTTCCAAGCGGAGCCAGATAAACTTTTGTAAGCGGAGCTTTTCTGCCTTGTTTATAATAAGAATCTGCACCTATTGTTGTAAAATATTCCACCTGCTTGTAGTGATCTTCTGTGGTGTAATAAGAATAGTGAAACAAATCACCTTTCAGCTGTTTCACTTTTACCTGCGGCACAGGAATCAGCTGGTCGTGTGGGTTGGCACCGCCCCAATAGCCATAGTTTCGGTGAATCAGCCTGATTTTACGATCGGGATACCAGCCAGAATGCCGGATCCAGCTGCCACAGTAATTTGTGAGCCGGTTCATCCGGTAAACCTTTGCCTGAAATCCATTTTCCTTTTCATGCAGGATGGATTGTCTTAGTTTATCCGATAAGGCTTCATCGGCATCCAGCGAAAGTATATGATCGTATTGACAGAGCTCCATCGCCCTGCTTTTTTGTTCGATATGACCCTCAAATGCATGGGTGATAAATCGTACGTCAAACTCCCGACAGATGGCTTCGGTTTGGTCGTTCGAAAAGGAATCTACAACCACTATTTCATCCGCTATCCCGACAACAGATTCCAGACAGCGCCGGATATTTTTTTCTTCGTTGAGGGTGATGATGGAGACCGAGAGTTTTTCCATGATGCTATTTACGCCTTAGTTGAGCAGTAATTTATTGCTAAACTGGTGATGTACGCCATCGAGACGAATCATCAGTAAGCTTGATTTTTCAGTAAGATTCAACTGATTTCTGTTCAGCCTAATGGTATGATTTCCGGCTTGGAGCGAATGGCTTTTTCTGCTCAACAGTTTCCCGTTCTGATCGAAAATTTGCAGCTCAATTATGTCAGGACGATTGAGTTTGAATTGCACGCTGAAATTATTGTTTGCGGGGTTTGGACTAATCATCAAAAGGGATTGTACGGTTTGCTCTTCGAGTGAAGTAATCACGATATCCACTTCATTAGAAGCAACCGACTCATAACTGTCGCGGAAGGCAGTGGCATAATAGGTATTGATCAATTCCGGATTTTCGTCCGTAAAACTCATTTCATCACTATTGGTTTCGCCGATCAGGCTTTCGTTGCGATAGATTTTGAAGCCGTCGAAAGTGAATCTGAAGGATTTTGCTGTGGTGTTTGTTTTTATTTTTTGCGGATCACCGGCATTAGTCGGGAGCTTGTCGGTGAGTTTTTGGAGGGTTTGCCCTTCACCTCCATCCGAAACTACCAAAGCCTGAATATTCCAGTTAATATTCCATCCAAAATTATCTGACATGCTCACCCAATCGGGGCCATAAAGCAGCATATCACCTTTGAAAGGAATGGCCGGGCCATTATCTGTTCCGGCTGGATATCCGCCTCCTGTATTATTCACCCGATAGCCTATCCAAAGCTCCTGATCAGCGTCAATTTGCACGGGATTGTCCAATTCAATTTCGTTCCATTCGCCAGCAAGTGGATTTGGTATTGGTTGGTCAATCAGCAGGTTTCCGGCATAGGTCTGGCTGCCACCCTGCCACACCCGGATGCTGAATTCGGCATCAACAGCAGTAAAAAAGGCAGCCACACGCGAAACAAACTGTCCGTCGTAGGCTTGCAGATCGGCCGGTGTAAAACGGATTGCTGCATCAAACATGGAGATGTTTTCGCCTCCAACGGCATCGCTGTTGCTGCCATCATCCCAATGCAGCCATTCACCCTGGCTGGCCGGGGCATCCCAATTCAATTCGACCACAGAACCAGATTCCTGACCGCTGAGGTTGAGGGGAGGAAAAAGCATGGCTTCGAGTGGGATAGTGATTTCGGTGTCGGATGTAAGTTCCAATCCATTTTCGTAATAACTGAGAAAATCCGGTGCGTGAGCCTGTAGGTTATAGGTGCCTGGTATCAATTCCAAACTAAAATAACCTGATTCATTAGTGGAATAGTTGATGCCATTCAGCACTATCATGGCGTTTGACAAACCATTTTCCTGAAGGTCTGTGATTTGTCCGCTTAACTGAATGTTTTCTTCAAGCAGGTTTAAAGCGCGAACGCCATAAATTTCGTAGTCGAAGGTTCCATCAAGCGGCCTAAAATAACTCATAAAGAGTCTATCTGTTCCCAGATCATGGAATCCCATGATTTGCGGCCAGGAAGCATCTTCGGTGTTTTGTGAGAAGGGAAGTATATCAGACCAGTTTTGTCCGTTATCGATGGAATATTTCAGGTAAGCTTTATCGTTTCCACTGTAGCTGCCATCGCTCCAAACAGCGTAAATGCGGTGTTGAGCCGGGTTTTCATCTGTAACCCACAGAAAAGGCCGCTCCGAAGGACCGCTGTTGTCGGAAAGGTTGAATGGTGTTTGCCATGTATCGCCCAGATCATCCGAGCGGAAGAGGATGATATCGGTTTGCAGTCCGTCAATTTTGGAAGAGGACAGGGTGTAGATGCTGTTGTTGATCACTTTGGTTTGCAGACGGGCATTATAAGCCTGATTGTTGCTGATGTTTTGGGGGCTGCTCCAGTTTTGTCCGAAGTCGGTTGATTTACTGAAAAACACATCAAGATCATCATAATCCGGGCCTGTCTGGTCGTTCCAAAAGGTGAAAATATTATCGTTATGCAAAGCAACATTGCACCAGCGGGCACCTGAAGTGGTATTGGAAACATTAACTGGAGCCGACCAATTTTCGCCGGCATCGATAGAGGTCATCACAAAAATCTGATAGTCGTAATCGCTGTCGCGATCTTCAAAGGCCAGCACCAGCGTGTCGCCTGCGATGGCGATCTGTGGCACCTGTGCACCATTGATGGCGTTGCTCAGTTGAATCTCGTTGCCAAAACTTTGACCATCATCAGTAGATTTGATCATGAAAATCTGACTTTTGCCTGTTGTATTTCGGTAATAAAACACAAATACATTGCCGTTGGAGGCGGCAATAACAGGATAACTGGCACCATAATCCAAGCTGGTATAAAGCGTAATTTTGCCACCCCAACTTAGCCCGGCATCCTGACTTTTACGAAACATCAAATCGCCCCATTGGTCCCAAACAAGGTAGTATTTTTCGTTGATATTGGTCATGGCATGATCGCGCGAGGGTCCGTATTCGTCCGAGAGGTTTACTGGATCTTCAAACTGTACCTGTGCTTTGGTTGCGATGCTGAAGAATAGAAGAAATAATAAGGGAACTATCGCTTTCATTTTATTACAAATTTTATAGCAAATGTAAGGATTTAGATTTATGTAAACTTAATCCTGAACCCGGAGAGGGTTCAAAGCGATGCCAACAGTTATTGGAAAGAAATTTCCCAAACAACATATATTTATAAACGAAAAAGGCAGGAATCTGGTCAAATTCCTGCCCGAAGATCAATTGCTTTAGGTCTATTTTCTACTGCTGATAAAGGTAACCGGCAATCGGTCGTATTCGCGGTAGAGCACATTACTCATGATATACAGCGTATTGAAAGGGATATCATTGATGGTTTCTTCTTCCGGAAGTTCAAAGTTTATCTTCATAGCTGAATCGCTAAGATATTGTGCAGCAATTTTTTCGGTATCGAAAGGGATATCGTTGATATAAGCTTCGTCCCGGAGAGTGAAAGCAGGATCAATATCCTGATCGTTTTGAATGCTGTCGAAAATGGCTTTTGTGTTAAAAGGGATGTCGTTGATGTATTCTTCATCCTGCTGTCCAAAACTTGTTGCAAAACTGCTAAAGCTTATCATGAGGCACAGTGCGATTGTGATGAGGTTGTTTAAAGTTTTCATGGTGTTCTATTTTTTTTGTTCTTTAATTTCTGTTTCTGAATCCCACTAATACTAATGTCGTGCCAAAGTTTGTAATATATTATTTACCAGTATATTACATTGATATATTGTACATATTTCAAGCATAGAAGCTGTGTTGAAACCGAACAATTTTGTGCGATGGCGTACGGTTTTTGGTTTTAAGGGTTAATTGTTTTAGTGGGTTTGGAGGTGATCGATTGGCTTATACTGAGTACTTGTGGTGAGCCTGCTCTACGGACTGCAGTAAGGCAGCCCTGTTGAATCATGCCGCAGTAAGCAGCACGTACCGGATTTAAGGATTCATTGCCCCACAACCTCAAGCTACTAAAAGCCAAAAGCTAACAGCTAACAGCTCTTTAATATAGTGCCGAAATATTAATGCCAAAAAGGAATTCGACCACGGTTTCGTGTGTATAGAAGGCCTGAGTGACCCGCCCTCCCAGAACGACAGGGGCAGGCAGGTTGAAGAAATGCCAGTCGGTGTAGAGTTCGATGCCGGCACTTGACAGTTCATTTGTATGAAAACCGGTGGAATGCATATAATCGGCGAAGAGTGTCGCCCTTACTCTTTGCAAAAAGAAAAAGTTTGGCAGCACCAAATCAGGATAAAAAACAGGAAGGGTATAATCAAGCATTGCAACGAAAGCATCTGAAGGAAAAAGATTAGTATAGCCCCTTGGATACCTTATGATTCGGCTGAAGTTATAGCTGTTTGCATGCTTCAACTGCCGGGCAGCATAAAGTCGCAAGCCATGATGCGGAAGAATGCCTGGAAAGTAAAGGCTGGCACTCATAGCAAATTGTTGATTAAGTATGTTATCGAACATGGAGTGCTGAAAGATAAGCTGTAGTTGTTGCCCCCAGCGAGGATAGATATCGCGTTTGGATTGTCGTAGCTGGTTATAGGCAAAGACTTGCAGGTTGAGCAGACTAAAATCATTATCCTTGAATTGCAGTTCGATGTCTGGATCCATTTTGCGGTAAAGTTGTTCCCAGCCGGCAAAAGGCTGAACACCCCGCAAGTATTTATCGTGTGTAAAATTCAGGGGAAGGCTTAAGCCCAGCCGGGCTGTTGTTTCGTTCCATTTCAGGTCAACCAGCTTTCCACTTTCAGGATGCTGAGCAATATCTCTGCGCAGCCCATGGCTGAAATCAAAATCCACAACCGGATACCAGCCCCTGTATTGCAATCCCAGACTGGTTTTTCCGGTTTGTTCGTTCAGGTCGAAGCTATAGCCTGCTTCGGCCACCAGGGTGCTGAGGCTGTTCTGTGAAAAAAGGCTGATACCCGGTTTCAGGCTGATGTTATCCACATCAATAAAAACAGGCGACCAGCTGTGCAAATTAAAAAGGTTTGCAGCCTTGCTGTATTTTTTTACCGGAAGACCGGCATCTGTAATGGGAATGGTATCAATCAGCAGGCCGCGCATGAGGCTCAGTTCGTCAGCGATCTTAAAACTTCCTTTCAAGGGCCATTCTACAGGCTGCATGAGGAGGTCTTGTTTATTAATCCTTTCCAGCCTGAATCCATCGGCCTGATAGTTAGCCAAGATGAGGGCATTGTTTTGATGATCCCACACGGCATCGGCAGCGGCAAAATCAAGCTGTGTAAGTTGATAGAGTTTTTTATCGGTAAAGCTGAGAGCAAAAATCTGGCTGCTTTCATCGAATGAACCACTGAAAAGAATCTGATCAACGGTAACATCTGTCAATAGTATATCCGTATAAGTAAAAGGACTTAATTGGTGCCATTGCCTGGTTTGCAGATCAAACTGAAATAGTGCTTTGCCTTGCTCGCCTGTTGCAATCAATATTACAGCTTTTCCGTTGGGATGCCATTTGGGAAGGGAGAGGAAGTAATTTTCGATGGAAATTTGATCCAGTATCGAACCATTTTCTGCACTGAGAATTACCAAACCCGACTTCCCGGAAGTTTCTTGTTGGATGGCTGCTATCAGGCTGTCGTTGGAGCTGATGGCCGGTGCGAAGTATTTACTTCTGCGTGTGAGTTGTTTGGTTACACCTGTTTCTGAGTCAGCAATTTTTATTACGGCATAACTTTGATTCGGCCAGCGCATATCCGGCTGCAGCTCAGCCCACACCACTTTTGATTTCCCAACCGAAAGTGATTGTTGATAAATGGCTCCCGGAAGCTTCCATTTTGTCGTTTTGCCCTTGGGTTCAATTTTTACCAATCGGCTTAAATCGTTGATGGCAGTTCTGAGTGCAAGGATACTTCCATCAGGCAGCATTTGCGGAAAGCGGTAACTGGTGTAGGCTTTGTGTTGGGGGCTAATTATTTCGGCAGGTGTGCCAAGTGTGTCTTTGTCATGCTGCCATTGTTCGTAGAGGTCGAACATGGTTTCCTGATACAATCTGTTTTTTCCCTGGCCGGCTATTTTTTTAATACCGGCGCTAAAGGGAGTAAGTGCCCAGGGATTATCGGTTGTTCGTTTCAAAGCATTTTCCCAAAGTGCCGGACCGTATTTTACTTTGTTGTGTGCCGTAAGATAATAGCCAAGCTCATAAATATCAGGTGTAAAATCTTTGTAAGAGCCAAAATAAGCTTTGTCGTAAACATAATAGCCTTTCTGCATCAGCTGTGCTTTGAGTTTGGCCAGGAAAATCCCATCGCGGCCGCGTCCGGAATGGCTGAGCATGGTTTCGTTGACAACAGCATCCCCTTCCATGAACCAAAGTGGCACAAAAACTCCCAACAAAGCTGCGATGGCCTGCTGTCCCAGTACTATATTTAAGACTTTGCCTGTTGTTCCGGCAGCTAATTTTTGAAGCTGTGCCACATGGCGCAATTCGTGTGCAGCAAGTTGTTTGAACCAGTCCTGGGCATAGCCGTCCTGTGGAGGCGTGTTATAGAAATCGAGGCGGCGGGGTGCCCACGCTACTGAAGCATTGGAAATGGTGGAGCGGGTGTGAAGAATAAGGTCGGATTTTACGGCAGGACTCATCAGGTCGAGGCGACTGGCGGCATAGGTTTTTTCGAGCAATGAAGCCAGTTGTTGTGCCTGGGATTCATTTTCGTGTGGAAAAATGATTCGGAATTGTTCGGTCTGGATTTGTTTCCAGCGGACAGAAGCCGGATCTTCACCACTGAGGTAGTATTGTGCCTGCGTAGTGAGTGAGAAAAAGTGAAAAAGTAAGATCCAGCTGAGTTTTTTCATGGGAATGAGTTATTTTTTCTTACTCCATTTCATCAAATTAGTTGGGTTCTATCTGCTATTAATAACGTAATTATTCTGATTTCTTCACCAAACAAACTGTAAAAAGTGTAGGCTGTTTAGTTAACACAGCTTTTCTCATGCCGTTTGATTGCTCTTTTTGCAAATAAGCGTGGATTTTTTTCAATTCGTCTTAGCTGTTTATCAAGTAATTGTGCAAACTTTATGATTTCTTTTTTAGTCCAATGATTTTCAAGATAATCATTCACCCCTTTTAAGTTAGAAATTGCTTCTTCTGACCAAAAAACTTTATAGGTATTATTCATAAAGCTTACATGATTCTTTGTGAGAATGAATGTTAGCTTCTTCAAAATCCTTAAGACCACAGTCGATTGATTCTTTTTCTTCCTTATTTAAGTGTTTCCACCAGTCTGCAGACTGAGAATAATCTTCTTTTATTTGCCTCTGTTTATGAATTATTGTGGAGTCGTTTAGTCTTGAAATCCATTCAATTAGGTCTAATTTTTCAGTTTGGATATTCATTTTTTTGATCGTATTTAGCAAATCATCTTCTGATGTAACAAAACAACCAATGCTTAAGTTATATTCCAACATTAAAACAAAAATAATTCTATTTTTTCAGAAAAGCGAGAACAAAAAAGCCGAAGTAATGGTACTCCGGCTTTTAGAACTTTATCACAGTATATCAGGCCTTCAGTTCTTTAACAGCCTGGATAAACTGTGGCAATACCTTGAACACATCACCCACGATGCCATAGTCGGCAGCCTCGAAGATAGGAGCTTCGGGGTCTTTATTCACAGCCACAATCACTTTGGATGAACTCACCCCACCAAGATGCTGGATAGCACCTGAAATACCGAAAGCGAAATAAAGATTAGGTGCAATAATTTTTCCGGTTTGCCCTACATGTTCGTTATGCGGGCGCCAGCCTTCATCCGAAACAGGACGAGAACAGGCTGTGCCAGCTCCCAGTATTTCGGCCAGTTCTTCTAACTGTCCCCAGTTGTCGGCAGCTTTCATGCCGCGACCACCCGATACAACGATTTCGGCATCCTGCAGCAAGACTTTTCCGGTTACTTTGTTTGTGCTTATGACAGTTGTTTCAAAGTCTTCGGCAGAAAGTCCGGTATCAAAGGCTGTAATTTCGGCTTCTGTGTTTTTCTCTTTCAGGCCAAAAGAATTTGGTGCGAGTGTTAGGATTTTATTCGCTGATTTGATTGTGATATTTGCAAAAGCTTTGCTGGTGAAAACCATTTTTTTAACTACGAAAGGCTCGGTGCTGATCGGCAGGCCCTGAACAGCAGAAACTAGTCCTGCCTTCATTTTTACAGCCAAACGGGGTGAAACAGCTTTACCCAGGTTATTGTTTGCCATCACCACAATGGTAGCGGCAGTTTTTTCGGCAGCGGCAAAAAGTGCCTTGGCGATAGCACTGTTGTCGAGGGTGTTGTAAGCTTCATTGGTATCGGAAAGCACTTCAGTGATGCCGTATTTTCCCAAAGTTTTTAAGGTGGCTTCGTCCGCTTTTCCAAGCGAAACAGCTTTTACGGGAAGTTGTAGTTTTTCGGCCAGTTGTGCACCATAAGAAGCCAGTTCATAGCTGAGTTTCTTGAGTTTTCCGTCCCAGTTTTCTATATATACAAGTACTGACATTATTCTGATTTTTAAGGTTTTACAATACTTTAGCTTCTTCGTGCAGCAAATTGATGAGACTGGCAGCCTGATCTTCATCCACCATTTTACAGGCAGCTTTTGCCGGGGGAAGTTCAAAATGTTCAAAAGCAGTTAAAGCTTCAGCATCCACTGCTGCAATCACATTCAGTGGTTTTTTACGGGCCATCATTATGCCACGCATTGCAGGAATACGAGGTTCTTTGGCGATACCTTTCTGCACTACGGCAAGCAGTGGAAGCGACATATTAATTTGCTGTGAACCACCATCAATTTCTCTGCTGATTATAAGCAGATCTCCATCCAAATCAATGCCTGATACAGCGGATACAGACTTCCTGTTGAGCATTTCGGCCAACATACCACCTACAGCAGTGCCATTATAATCAGCATTTTCGATGCCGGCGAGGATAAGGTCGTAATCAGCAGCTACTGCAGCCAGTTGTTTGGCAACATAAAATGCATCAAGCGGATCAGCGTCGATGCGAATAGCTTCATCGGCACCAACAGCAAGTGCTTTGCGCAGAGTGGCTTCTGTTTCGCTTCGGCCAACATTGGCAACTACAATTTTTTCGACAGCTGCAGGGTTTGCTTCTTTGAGTTCCATGGCGCGTGTGAGGGCCAGTTCGTCCCAGGGATTGATAATCCACTGCACACCGCTGGCATCCATTGCCGTATTGTCGGCATTGAATTTGATTTTGGTGGTTGTGTCGGGCACATTACCAATTAAAACCAGAATTTTCATAGTGTATTGACTTAGTTATTGCAATTGATTTCGAATGTAAATCTGCTGAATCCGAATGTTTTATCATTGTTGCCTTCACCACTTACGGGAGGAAAATAATCGGACCACCAGCTGCTTAATCCGGCAAATATAGCACATATTCTTTTTTCTGTTCAGGCTTCTGTCATTGCTTTTAGTCAGGATCTGAAACATTGTGGTTCTTCGCGCGTTAGTTCAGCTGAGGAAATAAGGCTAATTTTGTGATTCAAATTTGATATTCGTTTTAGTTATGATAAAGAGACCCATTATTTATCTTCCACTGATATTTTCGCTCTTGCTGGCTGGTGGCATCTGGCTGGGCATGCGACTTACTATTGATAACAATCCGCATCAAATGCTCCGCATTTCAGGACACAGCAACAGTAAGCTCGACAATATCCTAAGTTATATCGAAAGTGATTATGTGGATGAAGTAAATAGAAAAACCCTTGAAAACGAGGCTATTGCTGCTATGATCGAAAAGCTTGATCCGCATAGCGATTTTATCACTGCAGAGGAGTTCCATGAAATGAATGATCCGCTTTTGGGAAAGTTTGAAGGTATTGGCGTTTCTTTTCGGATCGAAAAAGATACCATAACGGTGATCAGTCCGCTCATAGGAGGCCCATCCGAAAAGGTAGGCATCATGGCTGGTGATCGTATAATTTTTATCGAAGATACACTGGTCGCTGGAGTTGAAGTGACTAACCGCGATGCCATGCGCAAACTTAAAGGTGACAAGGGAACAAAAGTGAGGATAAAAGTGCTGCGAAGAGGTATCGAAGGTTTAATTGACTTTACCATAACGCGTGATGTTATTCCAACCTTTAGCCTGGATATCGCCTATATGTTGGATGCGAAAACCGGCTTTATCAGGTTGAACAAGTTCAGTGCCACCACACACGAAGAGTTTATGGGTGCTGTTGTAAAGCTGCTTGAGCAAGGTATGCAACAACTAGTGCTTGATTTGAGGGGAAATACCGGTGGATTTTTGAGTGCAGCCAGAGATCTGACGGATGAGTTTCTGACGGATGGCAAGTTGATTGTTTATACGGAAGGTAAAAACAGACCCCGGTCTTTTGCCTTTGCAACAAAAAAAGGCTTGTTACACGATTTTCCGGTAGCTGTGTTGATTGACGAAGGTTCAGCCAGTGCAAGCGAGATTGTTGCCGGAGCACTTCAAGACAACGACAGAGGTATTATCGTAGGACGACGGTCTTTTGGCAAAGGATTGGTGCAGGAACAATTGCCGCTTCCGGATGGCTCGGCAGTGCGTCTCACTGTTGCCAGGTATTATACACCAACAGGCCGCTCTATTCAAAAACCTTATAATGGGGATAAAATGGAATATCATCACGAAGCTTTTGAACGCTACGAAAATGGTGAGTTGATGCATCCCGATAGTATCCATTTTGCTGATTCACTTAAATATACTACGCCAAAAGGCAAAATTGTATATGGAGGTGGTGGTATCATGCCGGATGTGTATGTTCCCCTTGAAGCAGATAGCAGTCTGATCTATTATAACAGACTGGCAAATAGCGGATTACTATTTCAGTTCGCTTTTGAATATGCCGATACGCATCGCCCCGAGCTTAACCAATATGGTTCGCCAGAAGCCTTTGTCGAACAATTCAGGCTTACGGATAAAATTTACAACGAGCTTGTCGCTTTTGCCTCTGAGAAGGGTGTAAACGGAACAGACAAGGAAAAACAGGCAGCGCGTCAAAAAACAGGGATATTATTCCAGGCCTATGTGGGACGCCACATTTACGACGAAGCTGGTTTTTATCCTGTTTATAGGGAAATCGACAATATCCTCAGGGAGGCACTAAAAGTGCTGGATAAAGAAGAAGTACTTTTGTGATGATTGGCGAGATAGTTTTTATCAGTGCATCTTTTATCCTGCGGCTGGTCACTTTTGCCGTGGTGATGAATTATGTGAATATTTCCAAACACCGGGTAGCCTGGTGGATGATAGCTGCTGCCATGATCCTGATGGCATTGGAAAATCTCTTTCAATTGCTGGCCATTGAAGGGATTTCGGATCTGGCAGTGGGCACAAAAGTACCACCAGTAGCAGGTTTTATGGTTTCGTTGTTGATGCTGAGTGGCACCTTATTAATACGTAACATCCTGAAACGACTTTCCAAAGCCGAGCGCACAAGACTAAGCATCAACCACCGGTATCAAATGCTTTTCAATACCAGTTCGGATCAGATTTTTGTGATTGACACTAATGGTCAGATACTCGAAGTGAATCAGGCTGCTTGCGAACGGCTGGAGTATTCCAGGGAAGTTCTGCTTTGTAGAAGTTTTGCCTCACTCAAGGCAGGCCCTCATTCGGAAGGAGTGCTGGATCATCTGAACGAAATAAGGCAGAACAAGATGCACATATTTGAAACCGAGCTGCTTTCAGCTAAAGGCAAACGTATTCCGATGGAGATGAGTTGCAGGTTGATCGAGATTGACGAAAAACCCTGCATCACCTGTGTTGCCAGGAATATCTCCGCACGTAAAGAGCTGGAAAAGCGTGTGCTGATAGCCACAATAGAAACCGAAGAAAATGAACGTAGCCGCTTTGCACGTGAAATTCATGACGGTTTAGGGCCATTGCTTTCGACCATCAAGCTGTATGTGAACGAGCTGGAGCACAACGAAAAAAAAGCAGATCATGATGCTAACATTCAATATATCAATAAATTGATCGATGAAGCCGTGAGTAGCGCCCGCAATATTGCCAATAATATTACGCCAAAAATAATAACAGATTATGGCCTGATCCGGTCGCTGGAGAATTTTTGTCAGTCGATAAATGCAACCAAATTGTTGGAGATAAATTTTCGACACATTAATTTATCTTCCAGATTGGGTTCTACCATTGAACTCACTCTTTACCGCATCATAACGGAGTTGATCAACAACACCATCAAACATGCACAGGCACAGCAAGTGCATATCGAATTACTGCAGGAAGCTTCACGCATAAGGTTGAGCTATCACGATGATGGCATTGGTTTTGAACTGGATGAGGCATTGGATAAAACGGATAATACACTTGGATTAAAGAATATCATCAGCAGGGTTCGCTCACTAAAAGGCAGTTTTTCGTTCAGAAATACCAGGCCTGGCATCGAAATATTGATTAATTTGGATGCAGAACAAGTAAAATAGGCGAAACATTTACGTTGGTATCTTTAATTCTTAAATTACCCCTATCTTTGTTGTGAAAAAATAAACAGAAGCCAAATGGATCCTGTTATTCGTATCATTATTGTTGACGATCACGAAATTTTTCGTGGTGGGTTACGCATGGTAATCAACAAGCTTGGATATGCCAGGGTGGTAGGAGAAGCCGGTGACGGGCTGGAATTTTTAAAGCTCATCGAGGACGTAGAAACTGATTTGGTGCTCATGGATATAGAGATGCCCAATATGAATGGGATTGAGGCAACAAAAGCAGCCATGGAACGTAAACCGGAACTAAAGATAATTGCACTCACCATGTTCAAAGAAGACGCCTACATCCAAAGCATGATGGAGGCCGGCGTTAAAGGATTTTTGATCAAAAACATCAGCAAAGAAGTACTTGACAGGGCTTTGCAGGCTGTTTACAATGGCAAAACATATTACAGTGAAGAACTCTGGGACTATTTTACAAAGGCTGTATCGAAGGAAGAAAAACCACAGGAAGAGATTAATATCACTCCACGCGAGCTGGAAGTGCTGGAGCTGTTGGCTGAGGGACTAAGCAACAAAGAAATTGCTGATCGCATGTTTGTAAGTGAACGAACAATTGTAGGACATAAATCCAATCTGATGGCCAAGACCAATTGCAAAAATACCGTAGCACTGCTTGCTTATGCCATTAGAAACAAGCTGATTGAGATTTAATTTTGAACCTTAGTGATACAATTATAAGTGATAATTTGCGTCCTTGATAGTTAATAGATCTTATTAACTTGGCATGATTCCAACTATGAACTGCCAATATCAATCAAAAGTTACCAGCAAAAATTTATACCCAAATAAACACTTACAATAATTCATTCGCCAGATTTGCCAGTTCCGAACGCTCTCCCTTTTCCAGACGAATATGAGCATACAAATCATGGTGCTTGATGTTATGGATCAGATAGGAAAGCCCGTTCGACTGGGCATCCAGATAAGGCGTATCAATTTGAAAAACATCTCCGGTAAAAATAATCTTGGTGTTTTCGCCGGCGCGTGTGATGATGGTTTTCACTTCGTGTGGCGTAAGGTTTTGGGCTTCGTCCACAATAAATATTACATTAGAGATGCTGCGCCCGCGTATGTATGCCAGCGGAGTGATTACCAGTTTTTCCTTCTCCACCGCTTCCGTAATGCGTTTATATTCCTTGTCCTCCTCGCCATACTGGTTTTGAATAAATTTCAGATTATCCCAAAGCGGCTCCATATAAGGATTTAATTTAGATTTGATATCACCCGGCAAAAAGCCAATATCTTTGTTGCTGAGTGGCACAATCGGACGTGCCAGATAAACCTGTTTAAAGCTGCGACGCTGTTCCCAGGCAGCAGCCAAAGCAAGCAAAGTTTTGCCGGTTCCTGCAATACCTTGTATGGTAACCAATTTAATTTCTGGATTGAGCAGGGCATGAAATGCAAAAACCTGTTCTGCATTTCGGGGCATAATACGCGAAATGGCATGTTTCTCTATCCTTTCAATTCTTCCGGTGATCGGATTATAGAAACCCAGTGCCGAATTTTTTTCGCTTTTCAGGATGAAATAATGATTCGCGACAGCCGGCTTGTGCCCGATTTCATCCAAACTGCAAAAACCTTCCGTATATAACTTGTCAATCACCTCGGCAGGAACATTTTCGAGTGTAGTTTTGCCGGTATAAAGCGAATTCACATCTTTCACTTTTCCGGTTTCATAATCTTCGGCCTGCAGGTTCAGCGATTTGGCTTTTAGCCTGAGATTCACATCCTTTGAAACCAAAATCACTTTGGTGCCAGGATTATCTTCCGAAAGTTTAAGG
Source organism: Bacteroidales bacterium (assembly GCA_028704385.1). GTDB lineage: Bacteria > Bacteroidota > Bacteroidia > Bacteroidales > F082 > UBA5536. The sequence goes on from JAQVLA010000008.1 coordinate 23,679, forward strand.
GCAGCATTTAAAATCCGGTGATCGGGTTTGTCGGCACCAAAAACTTCACAGGCATCCAGCTTACTCTTCTCGTTCATCAAAACCTTAAATCGTCCTCTGGTGGGCCCGTTGAGCCGACGCCAGTTTTTCATGGTGTACTTCCCTGATATGCGGTCCATGAACCTTATAAACTCTCGCGCTTCGAAGTTCTTGGTGTCGTTGCCTTTTTTAAAATTATCCAACTCCTCGAATACGGTAATCGGAATGGCCACATCATGCTCCTCAAAGGTGTTGATGGCATTATGGTTGTATATGATAACGGAGGTATCGAGTACGAAAATCTTTTGTGTTTTAGTTTTGGCGGCAGGCATAAGCAGTAATTTCTGTTTGGGCTCACGAAGTTAACGCTCATCCGCTATCCTTTCCAATGCCTGATGCAGCATACTTATCAACAGTAAATTGTTTATCATTGCTTAACACTCTGATTGAAAGCTTTTAAAATCAATAAACTCTAAATTAAATTTTACGTTGCAAATACAACACTTATAATCTCTTTTAACAAAATTTTCCCGATTTGCATTTAGATAGGAAACAAATTACCTTTGTTAATAAATAATGTTCTAACCCTAAATTTTTTTTTGTGCCTGAAATATTTAGAAAACTTGGTTTTGTTTTCTTTTTCTATTCTAACGAAGGTCAAGAACCCATGCATGTTCATGTAAGAAAAGCAGGTGGTTTTGCAAAATTCTGGGTCGAACCAGTTGATCTTGATTTTTCGCAAGGAATGAAAATTAGTGATATTAAAAAAGCGGAAGAACTCATCTTTGAACACATTGATTTAATCAAACAAAAGTGGTATGAAGTACATGGTAGCTGAACTTATGTTTAAAGCAGAAAAAGCCTGGTACGAAAATGGCAAAATTTGCATTCTGCTGTCTGATAATAAAGAAATCAGATTCCCGGTATCACTCAACGAAAAGCTGAGTAATGCCCCTGTTGAAAAACTAGCCAATATCGAACTAATTTGTAATGGCACAGGCCTGAATTGGCCAGATTTAGATGAAGATTTATCACTTACCGGAATTATGGAAGGCAGGTTTGGCAAAAACTAATTGCTTTTTTCTTTCAGCTTTTTTTTAAAAAGCAATAAAAACTATGTTGTTAACTTGAATATTATTGAACTTTTCATCGTTCTACGCTCAGTTTTTACTCTTCATTTTCATTTTAGCCTCCCAACAGGATAAACCATATATTTTTCATCCCACCAGGGTGTTTGCCTGTAAAACCAATTAAGTTGTGCCCACGAATTACGGGCAAATTCTGGGTCGGCCAGCTTTTTAGCTTCGTAGGTATCGCGCAAACCCGGAATACTATCAAGCATGCGTTGCGCCAATGGCTCCATCACATAGGTTTCGGCATATTCTTTTTGCTCAAAAATACCATTGAAAAAGCCCCATTCCAGCAGCGATCCGTCTCCTTCTGGTTCGAGCAAATGTGCAATCAACCGAACAAGCGGCTGAGCTATTGGGACCTTTACGCTTCCGGCTGGATAGGTAACAGTTTGCAGACGCTTTTCCATGCTAAAATCACGGATGCGATGCCTGCCTTCGTATGGTCGTTGCTGCCAGTTTACCTCTGAAAAAACATACTGTTCCACTTCAATATCAACACTTTGCCCCAACACTTCATACTGTATGCCGTGCCATTTTAGCCGGTTGATCACTGCAGTCCATTCAACCGGAACAAGGTAAGCCTCCGGAAGTTTGACCACCTTATCCGGAATAAAAGTTTGAAAAAGCGGCAAAAGAAAAGTATCCGGACGGTTGGCATCATAAACAAAAAGATCACCCCCGGTAAGTTCGCTGATTTGCTTTTCGTAATGTACCCCGGCAAAGGAAACCATAGCGCTGTCGTTGTGATCTAGTTGGTATCGCAGCACAAAGTCCTTCGCTCCGAAATTGGCAGAGGTAGCAAACTTATCTGCTTCGTAATTCAGTTGCTGCAATTGTTTTCCTTGCAGGGCAAGCAGTTCCATACTATGCAGGATTGCTGCCAAGGTGGCTTCTACCCGTTGATTGTAGGGTTTCAACATATGAGTTTCCAACAATAAACCAACACGGTTGCGGTGTGCAGCATAAGCCTGCGAAAACATTGGCCCCGACCTCCAGCTTATCAGCCCACTTCGGGGATCGTGCCAGCTGCGGAAACTCACATAAGGGAATACCGGAAAGCCATGTTCATGCATGGCCTTGTCCCAGAAAGGCAGAAAAACCTCTTTTTGCCAGGTGGTGAGTCCTGCATCGATATTGTCTCCCAGCTCAAGACCATAAGTCATCACATATTGATAATCGGCTCCATCGGTGGTATGCGTATCAATAAAAAAATCAGGGTCATATTTATCGTACAAGGCAAGCCAGGCCTGCATCTCAGGGGCATCGGCCTTTAGGTAATCGCGATTCAGGTTGTAATTTTGCGCCGTAACGCGCCAACCCATCTCCACAGGCCCATTCTGGTTGATGCGGCCATAAGGGCTAAAACGCTCGTGTCCGTCAACGTTAAACACCGGAATAAACAACAAACTCAAGTGTTCAAACAAGGCTTCATGCTTTCGCTCAATCACCTGATCTCTGAGTAATATCAGCATAGCATCCTTACCTTCCGACTCGCCAGGATGAATACCGGCCTGCACCATCAACAACACCCTTCCGGATGCTTTGATATCGTCAGGATCAGTTAATCCATCACGATCGTAAATCACATACTTCAATGGCCGTTGTTGAGGGCTAAGCCCAAAATCAGCCATATTTACTGCTTCGGATTGTATCTCAAGTCTTTCAAGAAAAGCAAGCGTTTCGGCATATCTTGGCGTGGCTGTTTTCCCTGATTTCTCGTAATAGGTTTTCCATTCATCCTGCTGGGCGTGTATGTTCAGGAATAAGCCCAAAAACATAAAAAGTAAGATGTATAAGTGTTTCATATAAATTGACAAGCTGATTATTAAAATTATATTGACAAGCGTTCGGCCTGGATCATATCAAAGGCCACGACAACACAAAAAGGATCAGCGCAAATGGTGTAAGCAGGCGTTTATCAAGATGGGTAAAATCACCGCGGTCTTGCGTACGGAAAAGTCCCATCACCTTAAATTCTCCCATTGCCCTCACGAATAACATGCCCGAAACAGCCCAGATCAGCTGTTCAATCACATTATCCGTATGCCCCACGAGCAATTGATCCATGCGCAACCATACAATAAAACCTGCCGCAAATAGCACTACAGATTGCAACAAAAACCAAGACTTGCCTTTTTCAGGATCGACATTTGTATTTTGTGGCATGATGTACCAGGTTTTGAATTTTTTGCGCAACAAGATGCCCCACGAGACAAAAGCTGCCAACAAAAGGCCTGTTATCAATATAATTCCACTAATCTGAATTAAGACATTTGACATAGTACAACCCTTTATGGATTTATAAAGAGACAATCATTTCCCAAACAGATATCCAGTGACCTGGCTTTCCGGATCAGCGAATGATCCTGAGGCACCAGGCGTGTTTTGCCTGCTACCTCAGCTAATGGAATACTGCTGGTTTCACCATATCTGTTTACTACCATTTTACCGTAATCTTCATTAGCTATCAATGCAGCTGCATGAGAACCAAAACGTGTGGCAAGAATACGATCATTGGCAGATGGACTCCCACCCCGTTGGATATAACCTAAAACAGTTTTGCGTGTTTCCATATGGGTTCCTTTTTCAATCATCCTGGCAACATAATCGGCAGCCGATTCGCCATTAGGTGTCGCAATTCCTTCAGCCACCACAACGATAGAATAAGGTTTCATTTTGTAGGCTCTGTCGAGCAGATAGCGGTTCACCGCTTTTGGATTGTATTCAAGTTCGGGAATCAGGATCACATCACCTCCTCCGGCCATACCGGCATACAGGGTGAGCCAACCGGTATGATGACCCATTAGTTCGATCACCATGATGCGTTTGTGTGAGTTGGCTGTGGTGTGCAAACGGTCAATTGCTTCGGTGGCAATGGCCAAAGCCGAATCAAATCCAAACGAAAAATCTGTCCCGTACACATCATTATCGATGGTCTTGGGGATACCAATCACATTCAGGCCTTCTTCGCTGAGCTGCCAGGCTGTTTTCTGGGTGCCATTTCCCCCGATACAAACGAGGCAATCCAACTTGAGATCCTTGTAGTTTTTCTTGATAAGTTTGGGTTTGTCAATACTTCCGTTTCCTTTTTTCTTGAAAGGTTTCTCGCGTGAAGTTCCAAGTATCGTCCCCCCCAAGGTAAGAATCCCTGAGAGATCGGCCTCCGAAAGCGGCATCACTTCTTTGTGAATCAGTCCGGCAAAACCACTCGAAATGCCAATCACTTCCATACCATGCTCAACAATGGCAGTTTTGCCAACACCGCGAATCGCAGCATTTATTCCCGGACAATCGCCTCCGGCAGTTAGTATTCCAATGCGTTTTGGTTTTCCCATAATGTATAATTTGAGCTGCAAAGTAATAATTTTTCCGTTGATGAATCTTCCGACAAAGGATGGGTAAGTTTAAAAATCTTTACTTTTACCTTTTAATTTTTCTGAATCAGAAACCACAGGCGAATGTTAAGCGTATGATTAAAACCAAAATCCCACTTCACTGGCTAATTCTTTTTGGCATGGGTGCCGGAATTATTTTCGGCCTATTGGCCGTATTGGCGGGCTGGCAGGCTTTTACTATCGACTGGATCAAACCCTGGGGAACCATTTTTATCCGCTTGCTCAAACTAATCGCTGTGCCGCTGATCGTTGTTTCGCTGATCAACGGAATTTCCAATCTGAATGATATTTCGAAACTCTCTCGTATTGGTCTGAAAACTATAAGTTTATTCCTTGTAACAACAGTTATTGCAATCTCAATTGGTTTGCTGGTTGTTAATATCACCAGGCCTGGGAAATTGCTTCCGGCCGAAAAAGCACTCGAATTTCAGCAGCGCTATGCAGATAATGTTCAGCGTACTCCCGATCAGCAAACAGACAACGGCCCTATGCAGTTTATCATTGATGTGGTGCCTGATAATATTTTCAGAGCAATGACCGAAAATACTTCGATGCTACAGGTAATCTTTTTCTCGGTTTTATTCGGTATCGCAATGATTTTCATACCACAGGAAAAAACACGACCGGTAAAAATCTTTATTGAATCACTCAACGAAATTGTGTTGCAGATGATCCATTTGATCATGAAAATAGCTCCTTATGGTGTATTCGCACTGATTGCAGCCATCACAGTGGAAGTGGCGGGCGATCGGATTGCCGACACGGCTGCACTTTTTGGATCTCTGGGACTGTATGCCCTTACTGTGATTATTGGTTTGCTGCTGATGGTTTTTGTGATCTATCCAATAATAATAAGTTCGCTCACACTTATTGGCTTCAAGCAGTTTATTAAAGGTCTGGCACCAGCTCAGTTACTGGCATTTTCGACCAGTTCGAGTGCAGCCACCCTGCCGGTTACCATGGAATGTTGCGAAGAAAATCTGGGCGTAAAAAAAGAAGTCAGTAGCTTTGTATTGCCACTGGGAGCAACCGTTAATATGGACGGAACCAGCTTGTATCAGGCTGTGGCTGCTGTTTTTCTGGCACAGATCTATGGTATGGATCTTTCACTTGGCCAACAACTTACCATCATACTTACTGCCACTCTCGCCTCCATAGGATCAGCTGCTGTGCCAGGTGCAGGAATGATCATGCTGGTAATAGTATTGGGCTCTGTTGGCATCCCTACCGAAGGAATCGCTCTGATATTTGCCGTTGACCGTCCGCTGGATATGCTCCGTACCGTTGTGAATATTACCGGCGACTCCAGTATTGCCTGTGCCGTTGCACATACTGAAAACAAACTGGATGAAGCCCTGATTATTGAAAACAAAGAAAATCTGTAACCATGAATCTGACAAAAGCATTACTGTTCTCATTGCTGGCAATGCCTGCCTTGCTTCAAGCTCAATATCAAAACATTAAAATTGGTAATTATACCGATGCCAACGAACCCACCATCTTTATCAATCCAAAAAATCCTTTGGAGATCATGGCAGGCTCAAACCTGAACTATTGGTATTATTCCGAAGATGGTGGCTACACCTGGCAGGCTTCCGAACTGGTTTCGCCATCCTATGGCGTATGGGGCGATCCAGTTGTTATCGCCGATACTGCAGGTGATTTTTATTATTTTCACCTGTCGAACCCCGCCGTTGGCAACTGGATTGATCGCATCGTTTGTCAGAAATACAACAAAACAACAGGACAATGGAGCAATGGCACATATATGGGGCTCGATGGCACCAAGGCACAGGACAAGCACTGGGCTGTGGTTGACCCGCAAACCAATACAATTTATGTCACCTGGACACAATTTGATGATTATGGTTCATCCGATCCAGGCTGCCAAAGTAACATCCGTTTCAGCAAATCAGCGGATGCAGGCCTGAGTTGGTCAGAACCTGTTATCATTAACAAGGTGCATGGCAATTGTATTGATAGCGATGAAACTACAGAAGGTGCTGTGCCTGCTATTGGCCCCAATGGCGAAGTGTATGTTTCCTGGTCAGGCCCCGAAGGGATTGTTTTCGATCGTTCGCTGGATGGCGGCCAAACCTGGCTCGATGAAGATATTCCTGTTGATCCGCATATTGGAGGCTGGGACATCAACATTCCGGGTATAATGCGTTCCAATGGAATGCCTGTTACAGTTTGCGACCTAAGCCCTTCGCCCTACAATGGAACCATTTATATCAACTTTGCCGATCAGCGCAATGGTGTTGACGACACTGATATCTGGCTCACCAAATCAACAGATCAGGGAAACAGCTGGTCAGAGCCGGTACGCGTGAATGACGACCCGCCCGGAAAACAACAGTTTTTTACCTGGATGACCATTGACCAAACCAACGGATATTTGTATGTTGTGTACTACGATCGCAGGGCTTATAACGATAATCAAACGGATGTATATCTGGCCTGGTCGGGTGACGGAGGCGAAACTTTTACCAATGTCAAAATCAGTGAAAGTCCGTTTGTGCCAAACCAAAACATTTTCTTTGGTGATTACAACAATATCTCAGCTTACAACAATATGGTGCGTCCCATCTGGACCAGAATGGATGATGGCATTCGCAGCATTTACACCGCAATAATAGATATGACGGTTGGTGTGGAGCAACAAGCTGCTATACCGTTTGGCATTATTCAGAATTATCCTAATCCTTTTAATTCAAGCACAATAATAAGCTACAAAATAAAAGAAGCCGGACCGGTTAGCCTGTCTGTTTATGATCAAACCGGCCGATTGGTTGCTCAATTAATCAATCAAAAATGGCATGACAGGGGAAAATATGAATTTGTTTTTCAAAATGAATCTTACCAGTTAAAAACTGGTGTTTATGCTTATGAGCTTCAAGCCGGAAGCTACAGCACACATCGTAAAATGGTAATCGCAAATGATTGAAATAAAGAATATTAGAATTTTATTAGCTTCTATTGATTTTTTTCTACCTTTGGTGCCGAATTTTTTTTGCGGATCGCACCATGTAAAACTATGATTCAGGAAGAATTAAAACCCATACTGGAAACCATCAGGCGCAAGGCACTCGAAGTGGGCGTTCGAAACTTATCTGTTGATAAGCTTGAGCCAATGATTGGTATGGATTATTCAATCCTGAAAAAATATGTGCAATCCAACGAAGAACTGGTGTCCAAAACCCTTGAGCTGGAGAGGGAGAAGTTTGCAGAAATATTTCTCGAATACGATTTTGAAGGCATGAATGCCATTGACATTTTGCTGATCGTATCGCGAGAACTGGCACAGAAATTTTACGATGTTTCTCCTTCAATTACACATGAGCTTAAGGGGCTGTTTCCTGAGATTTATCAGCATCATTTTGAAGAAAGAATACGCTTTATCTCTGATAAAATCAGGATCAACCTCACCAAAGGGATCAGTCAGGGAATGTATCGTAATGATTTGAGTATTGAGCTGATTGCCAGGCTCTACATCAGCAGATTGATTGACATACACAATCCCGACTTTTTCCCGCCGGAAGCATTTTCATTTCAAACCCTCTTCGATCAAATGTTCGAGAGCCTGGTGAGAAGTGTTGCAACAACCGAAGGATTGGCTTACTTTGAGCAACAGAAAAATTCAGCTGGCTTTTGATTGATACTTTAAGCAAGTATTGATTTAAATCCTAAACAACCAATCGCATTATTTCAGTCTCATACAGATTGATCGAAACTATCTTGTTTTCACCTTCCACAAACAAACTGTAGTATTAATTTTTTGTAAACTCTGGAAACTTTTTAAACGCAAATAGTTTCCATTTACCAATAATTTATAGTTTTGCAAACTTTTAAAACGCATATCAAAAAATGAACCTAAAGAAAATGATACTAAAATCAGGAATACTCATACTTGCTTTAGCACTTGGCCTGCAATCGGTCGAAGCACAGGAGGCTGAAGCAATTCAACTTACTTTGCAGGAAGCCAGACTATTTGCTCTGGAACACAATCATCAAATAAAAACTTATTCGCTGGATGTTGACAAAGCGAGGTATAAAGTAAAAGAATCGGTATCTATCGGCTTGCCTCAGGTAGATCTTGCACTGGCGTATAACGACAATATTGCACTACCTGTACAATTAGTTCCGGGTGATTTTTTTGGTGAGGAAGGCAAGGAAATAGAAGTTAGTTTTGGCACAAAATACAATGCGTCCCTCAGCGGAACAATCAATCAACTGATCTTTAGCGGAAGCTATATCGTTGGTTTGCAGGCTGCTAAAACATATCTCCAACAAAGTCAGAAGCAATACAATAAAAGCAAAATCAATGTGATCAAATCTGTTTCTGAAGCCTACTTTCTGGTTTTGGCAACCGAAGAAGGCATTTTGGTGATCGATTCAACCTTGCAAATCACCCGAAAACTTGCCGAAGAAACCAGGTTAATCTTTCAGAATGGTTTTGCCGAAGAAACAGATATTGATCAGCTCGATTTACTTATAGCCGAACTGGAGGTAAGTAAAACTGATGCCGAAACGCAACTGGAAATTGCAAAAGCCTACCTTAAATTTCACCTGGGACTACAAAAAGACGATAAGGTTGCCCCAAAGGAACAACTTACTGATCTGGTTGAAAACGCTGCCATCAATGCCTTACTTTCTAACAATTTTTTAGTGAACAACAATATAGATTTTCAAATACTAAAAAACCAACAAGAACTGGCCATGCTGCAGCTCAAGTTGGAAAAAAGCACCTATTTACCCGAATTATCAGCTTTCCTCAATTACCAAACTCAGGCACAACGTCAGGAATGGGATTTTTTCAATCAGCAGGGCAAGTGGTTTGGAAGTGCCATTTTTGGTGTTAATATGAATATTCCCATTTTCAGCAGTGGCCAACGAGCTTCCAAAGTGAAACAGGCACAATTTGATTATCAAAAAACCAAAGTGGCTGAAGAAGAGCTTAAAACAAGTCTTGAAATTCAATATGAAACCACTTTGAACGACCTCAGAAATGCACTCGAAAATTTTGAAAACACGCGTAAAAACAAGGTTATTGCTGAGAAAATTTTCCGTCGTACCGGAATCAAATATCGTGAGGGAATGGCCAGCAGTCTCGATTTGCTCAACACACATAATCAGTTTCTTAGTTCGCAATCACAATTTATAAACGCTTCATTACAAGTGCTTAACATGAGTGTTTCGCTCGAAAGTCTTTTAACAAGTGAAGTAGAAAACTAAAACAGAAATGGATTCAAAAGAAAAGGAAATCATTGAGCAAGCCATCCAGCTCTTCACACGATTTGGCATAAAAAGCATAACGATGGATGAGATTTCGAGGCACATCGCCATGTCGAAAAAAACGATCTATCAACACTTTAACGATAAAAACGAACTTGTCGAAAAAGCAGTTTGCGCTTTGATAGCACAAAATTCATGCATCATCAAAGAAATAGAGGACAAACAATTAAATGCCATTGAAGAGCTTATCGAGGTGTATCATTTTGTGAATAATATGCTCAAGGCTTATAATCCCGTACTTGAATTTGATTTGCAACGCTACTTCCCTGCCATCTTCAAAAAAGTGCGCGAAACCCATCGGACCAATACCTATAATATGATGCTGGCGAATCTTCAAAAAGGCAAGTCAGAAGGCCTTTACAGAGAAAACCTTGACGAAAATATCATCGCTAAACTCAACCTTATGCGCATTGAATATCTGATGCAAAGCGACCTGGTAACGCCGTCTGATGTGCACTCCAGTTCATTTACACTCGAAATTTTCAAATACCATATCTATGGAATCATATCAAAGGCCGGCTGGGCCTATCTCAAAGAAAACCATCCTGAATTTGTTAATAATTAATAGCTATAATATCCATATGAAAACAGTAAAAATTATCGTTACCATATTTGTTTTCAGCATATTAAGTGCATGCAACACCGAAGAAACCGCTGAAACAATTAGCAAACAACTCGAATCGCTTCGTAAAGAACAAAGAGAAATTGCTCAAAAAATTACCGAAACGGAGCAACAACTGAAGGCTATCTCCAAAAACGAAGACACACGCCAGAAGGAAGCCGTTGTGTTTCAACTAATTAGTCCACGCACTTTCAATCACTATTTTGAAGCCAGTGGCAGTGTCGAAGCCGTGGAAGAAGCGTTTATCAGCCCCGAAGTAAACGGACAAATCAAAAACATCCTGGTAGTGGAAGGTGATCGCGTAATAAAAGGACAACTGCTGGCAGTACTCAACACCGACATCATCGAACGCAATATTGCAGAAGTGGAGACTGCATTGGTGCTGGCCAATGATGTATATGAACGCCAAAAACGATTGTGGGAGCAAAAAATCGGCTCCGAAGTGCAGTTTCTTGAAGCCCGCAACAGCAGGGACAACCTCGAAAACAAATTGCAAACGCTTCAGGCTCAGATTGATCTGGCATCCATAACAGCTCCGATTGATGGTATAGTCGAAAAGGTGTATCAGAAAACCGGAGAGCTCGCTGTTCCTGGTTTACAACTCATCCACCTTGTGAATCTGAACGAGCTGAAAGTGAGAGCTGACGTTTCAGAGGCCTATCTGCCGGTTATTCACAGCGGTGACTCAGTAAACCTGACTTTCCCATCTTTCCCTGACTACAAGAAATCTTTAACAATTTTGAGGGTAGGTAATGTAGTCAATAAAAACAACCGCACCTTTGAAATTGAGATGCGGGTGAAAAACGAAAATGAAATTCTAAAGCCCAATATGATAGCCGTAATAACTATAAAAGATTATACAGCGAAAAACAGCATGGTTGTGCCTTCCAAAGTGATCAGGGAAGACCTGAACGGACGCTACCTTTATGTTGCTGAGTGGCAGGGTGACGATCTGATCAGTCGAAAACGCTACATCGACATCGGTCGCACATACAGCAACGAAACCCGCGTACTCAACGGACTTAAGATGGGCGACAAGGTGATCGTCGAAGGATTTAACCGAATCACCGATGGTAGTCTGCTGCGGGAATAATTTTCAAACAGCAACTTAACCTGCTCAAATCTAAAATTTTAACTTATTCGTTTATGAAAGATATACAAGAAGAAAATAGTGCAATCAGGGAATTTAAACTGACGAGCTGGGCACTAAAAAACCGAAATACCATCTTTTTACTTACCTTCATTTTGATCGGTTTTGGTTTTTATTCCTATCGTTCGCTGCCCAAAGAATTGTTTCCTGACATTGTGATTCCCACAATAATGGTGCAAACGCTTTATCCCGGAAATCCTCCACTCGACATCGAAAACCTGATCACACGCGAGTTGGAAAAGGAGATTGAATCCGTTGATGGCATTAAAAAAATGACTTCTCTCTCAAGTCAGGATGTCTCCAATATTTTTGTTGAATTTAATACCGACATAAATATCAAAGACGCTTTGCAGGAAGTGAAAGATGCTGTGGACAAAGCAAAGAAAGAACTTCCTGACAACCTGCTCGAAGACCCGATGGTGATGGATATTGACTTTTCAGAATTTCCGATCCTCAATATCAACCTTTCGGGCGACTACAGCGTGAACGAACTTAAAAACTACGCTGAATACCTGGAAGAAGAAATAGAAGCTTTTACTGAAATCTCCAAGGTTGAAATCACCGGTATCACCGAGCGTGAAATTAAAATACATGTGGACCAGCACAAGCTTGACGCTTTCGAGCTGAGTTTTGGCGACATTGAATCGGCGATAAAAAATGAAAATGTATCCATGTCGGGGGGTGAACTAAAAACCGGAAAAACAACCCGCTCGGTGCGTATTGAAGGTGAGTTTACAGATACTGATCAAATCAAAAACATCATCGTGAAGCACGAAGACAATAATATTGTTTACCTCCGCGATGTGGCCGATGTGATTTACAGTTTTGAAGACCCGACAAGCTTTGCCCGACTGAATCACCAGCCGGTTGTTTCGGTTCAGGTGATCAAAAAAGGAGGCGAAAACCTGTTGGATGCTACAGATAAAATTTTCAAACTCCTTGATGCTTCACGGGTCAATAAATCCTTACCCGAAGACCTAAAGATCACACTTACCAACGATCAATCGGAACAAATCAAGTTGCAACTCACCAACCTTGAAAACAGCATGATCATGGGTGTTATTTTGGTGGTGCTGGTGCTGTATTTTTTTCTTGGCACGCGCAATGCCTTGTTTGTAGGCACTTCCATCCCGCTCTCAATGTTTATCTCTTTCATGATCATGAGCCTGATGGGATTCAAAGTTAATATGATCGTACTTTTTTCACTCATTCTGGCACTGGGGATGCTGGTGGACAATGCCATTGTCGTGGTCGAGAATATATATCGGTTTATCGATAAAGGCTACCCAATAAAAAAAGCAGCCAAAGATGCTGTGGGCGAAATTGCCATGCCCATCATTTCATCAACAGCAACTACGCTGGCGGCATTCTTTCCTTTACTTTTCTGGGATTCAATAATGGGAGAGTTCATGAAATACCTCCCCATGACCTTAATTATTGTATTGACCAGTTCGTTGTTTTCTGCACTGGTGATCATTCCGGTTATCACTGCAGAATATTTTAAGAAAGAAGACCCTAACGAAAGGCCAAGTTTTCGAAAACGACTGATGACAGCAGGAATAATGATTGGACTTGCAGTAATCTTTTACCTCACAGGAATAACCGCCCTTGCCAATATGCTCATTGTTTTTGCTATGATTGGCCTCGCACATGTTGCCTTTTTTGATCGTTTTGCACGTTGGTTTCAAACAGTTTTATTGGTTTGGGTCGAAAATACTTACTCTAAAAGCCTCACATTTGTAATGAAAGGCAAGATGGCGCTCTGGTTTGTTTTGGGAACATTTCTGTTGATGTTTCTAACAATGGGCTTTTATTTTGGCAGCAATCCAAAGGTTGAGTTTTTCCCTGCAGGCGATCCCAAATACATTAATATCACTGCCGAATTACCTTTGGGGACTGAGATCAGGGCTACAGATTCTGTTGTAAGTATTATCGAAACAGATGTATATCAAATTCTGGAACCCAACAAACATATTGTAAAATCTGTCCTCACCAATGTAGGCGACGGAGCTGTTGGCGAAAATGACGGATTCTCGGGTCGTGGTGGTGGTCCTAACAAAGGATTGATCACGGTTACCTTCCTCGATTTTCAGGATCGTGGAGGTATCAATACAGAGAAAATCCTGAAACAACTTTCGGATGAACTGCTTGGCAGATATCCGGGCGTACTGCTTTCAGTCGAAAAACAAAATGAAGGTCCGCCTGTTGGAAAACCTGTCAACCTTGAAATAAGCGGAAAAGAATTTGAAACCTTACTAAGCTTGAGTGATAGCATCATCAATACCATCAACAAACAACAAATTGCTGGTATCGAAGGCCTGCAAATCGACCTTGATGTTGGTAAGCCCGAGCTTAAGGTGACGATTGACCGCGACAAAGCCAGACGTTTTGGACTTTCAACGGCACAGATTGCGAACACCATCCGTACTGCCCTTTTTGGAGCCGAAATATCAAACTATAAACTTGGTGAAGATGAATATCCCATACAACTGCGAATGAAAGACCAATACCGCTACGATCTGGGGGCTTTGCTCAACCAGCGCATCACCTTCAGAGATCAGGCCAGTGGCAAAATTCAGCAGGTTCCCATTTCGGCAGTAGCTGATGTATCGCTCAGTTCAACTTATGGTGCTGTGACGCGCAAAGACAGAAACCGTATGATCACTATCTGGTCAAACGTGATTTCGGGTTATAACGCCACCGAAATAAATGAACAGCTCAAGCTTATTATGGCTGATTATGACTTTCCCGAAGGTTATCGCTATGAGTTTACAGGCGAACAGGAAGAGCAGGACGACAGTATGGCCTTTTTGATGAGAGCCATGCTGATAGCCATCTCTATCATCTTGCTGATTTTAGTCGGTCAGTTCAATTCGGTGGTTAAACCGGTTATTATCCTTCTAAGTGTTATGTTCAGTACAATTGGCGTTTTTGGTGGATTAGGTACATTCAGCATGGATTTTGTTGTGATTATGACCGGAATTGGAATTGTTTCGCTGGCTGGTGTGGTTGTTAATAATGCCATTTTACTGATCGACTATATCACCATCCTAAAACGCAATCGTAAGTTGGAGATGGGTCTTAAACCCGATGACGATCTGCCAGCGAAAGAATCTATTGAATGCCTGATCGAAGCCGGAAAAACAAGGCTAAGGCCGGTAATGCTCACTGCTATCACCACAATTTTGGGACTGATACCACTCGCTGTTGGATTAAATATTGATTTCATTGGACTTTTCCAACGGTTTGATCCTGATATCTATTTTGGAGGAGACAATGCCATGTTCTGGGGGCCGCTTTCATGGACGATCATCTTCGGCCTTACTTTTGCAACCTTCCTTACCCTTGTGATTGTGCCGGCCACCTATCATGTGCTTTACACGGCCAAGCTGAAATTCTGGCCATCCAGACGTTCAAGTTAAAAGTCCTGAATAGCCCAATAAGCCTTTTCAAAATAGCACTTGAAAAGGCTTTTTGCTTTTAATACAATAAAAAATGCTTTACTTTTGGTTGTTAAACCAATAGAATTACTTGAGCAAGATTGTAAGGCATCAATTTATACTACGCAATATGCTGTGCGACTGCTGTCTGAAGGTGTTACAGCTGTTGGCCGAAAAACATGGTTTCGAAGTAGTGAAAGGCAAACTAGGAGAAGTTACTATAGAATTTGATACTGAACAGCTTACATTTCAAAATATCAATGAAATTTTTACAACAAATGGTTTTGAAATTATTGGTGATAAAGAAACCCATTTGATTGAAGACATAAAACGTGCTGTGATTGAATTAGTGCATCACTCTACCTACAACGCCATGGTGCGAAATTCTGATTTTATCGTTGGAAAATTTGGCATGAGTTATCAGCATATATCTTCAGTTTTTTCGCATCACGAAGGTATCACGCTCGAAAAATACATCATCCTGCAACGCATCGAAAAGGTAAAAGAACTTATTCAGTTGAATGAGTTTTCGCTGAGTGAGATCGCCTTTATGATGGGCTATAGCAGTGTGCAGTATCTATCAACCCAGTTTAAAAAAATTACTGGTTATTCTGTTACAGATTACAAAGCTTTGCCGGAAAAAGAAAGAAAAGGAGCTGGTTGATATTAAAATTTTATACATCAAAAAAATAATATCATAAGGCCCATTGTAGCGTGATGGCTTAGGTTTGCAAATTATTCAGTGCATTTACCAAAAAGTATTGTTATGAAGATCAAAAATAATATTGCTGTTAGCGACAACGGTTTTATATTTAATCCTGCTTCCGGCGAATCGTTTACCGTGAATCAGGTCGGGCTCGACATCTTGAATTTGCTTCGCAAGGGCGAGAAACAGGAAACTATTATACAACAGCTTTCAGAAAAATACCAGGCTGATAAAGCGGTGATCGAACGGGACCTAAGCGATTTTCAGGCCATGATAAAACAATACCACCTCATTCAAAATGAAGAATAACAAAAAGCTTACGATAGCTGTTACAGGCCTTAATGCCATCGACAGTCCGGGACCGGGTGTTTCAGTGATCAGAGGATTACTCGAAGCAAAAAGCTTTGATTGCAGGATTATTGGGCTGGCCTACGAATCGCTTGAACCTGGCATTTATATGCACGATTTGGTTGATAAAACCTACCATATTCCATACCCCTCTGCCGGAACTGAAGCCCTGTACAACCGCCTGATGTATATCCATGAAAAGGAAAAACTGGATTTGGTGATTCCAAACTTTGATGCTGAACTTTATTCTTTTATCAAGTTGGCTGGTAAACTTAAACAATCAGGTATTCACAGTTTTTTACCCACGCTGGAACAGTTTGAAGCCCGCCAAAAGGTAAACCTGCCCGAATTTGGCAAAAAATTCAACATCCATGTGCCACAAAGCAAAGCCGTTTATTCTTCCGCTGAGATTTTCAGCCTCGAACAGGAATATGGCTGGCCTTTGGTAATTAAAGGAAAATATTATGATGCCAGTTTGGTTTATAACAGCGATCAGGCTGCAACGGCTTTCAATAAAATCAGTGCCAGATGGGGCCTGCCCATCATTGTGCAGCAGTTTATCCACGGCACCGAATACAATGTAACCGGTCTGGGTGATGGCAATGGAAATACGATCGCTGCAGTGCCCATGCGCAAACAATACATTACTGACAAAGGTAAAGCCTGGGGCGGCATCACCATCACCGACCAAAAAGCCCTTGATCTTACTGCTCATTTCCTGAAATCAACCAAATGGCGCGGTGCCTTTGAGCTTGAGCTGATGAAAAACAAAGCCGGAGAATACTACCTGCTCGAAATAAATCCCCGCATCCCCGCCTGGATCTATCTGGCCGTTGGAGTAGGACAAAATATTCCGGAAGCACTCACAAAACTGGCACTCGACTGGCCAACAGAAGCATTTACATCTTACGAAGCAGGCAAAATGTTTATCCGATACGCCTGGGATATGATTGTGGATTTGAATGAATTTCAACAAATTTCAACACACGGAGAATTATAAAAACCAAATAAAATGACAGCAAAAGCAAGATATGAAAGGCCTTTGATTAAAAAACTGGAAAGCAATATGCCAAACAAATTTGGGTTGCGTACCGAATTTGAACCCCTGACACACATTGATGGTGTTTCGGTAGATTCTCTGATTGCGGATTACGGCTCTCCTGTTTTTGTTCTTTCCGAACAAAAAATCAGAAGCAAATTCAAAGCCGCCCGACAGGCTTTCGAAACACGTTATCCCAGGGTTCAGTTTGCCTGGTCATACAAAACCAATTACCTTTCAGCCGTTTGCAATGTGTTTCATCAGGAAGGAAGCTGGGCCGAAGTGGTATCAGGTTTTGAATACGACAAAGCTATCCGGCATGGGGTTGATGGCAGTTACATCATTTTCAACGGCCCCGACAAAACCGAGGAAGACCTGCGCAAAGCTATCACCAACAATTCGCTGATTCATATTGATCACCTCGACGAATTGTATATGATTCAGGATATCGCACGCGAAACAAAACAAAAACCAAAAGTGGCTATTCGTGTCAATATGGATACAGGCATCTATCCTATGTGGGATCGTTTTGGATTTAACTACGAAAATGGCCAGGCATGGGATGCCTTAAACAAAATTATGTTTTCAGGTTTACTCGAACTGGTGGGTTTGCATACACACATCGGAACTTTTATGCTTTCGCCTAATGCCTATGCCATCGCAGCTTCCAAACTGGCTAATCTGGCGCAACGTGTCCAGCAAAAATACAGTCACGAAATTAATTATATCGACATGGGCGGCGGATTCTCTTCGCGTAACACCCTCAAAGGAGCTTATCTGCCAGGCACAGATACTAATCCGTCCATTGATGAATTCGCTGAAGCCATCACTTCCGCCCTGATGAATAGCGAATACAGGCCCAAAACACCTCCATTGCTCATCCTCGAAACGGGTCGTGCCCTGATAGATGAGGCCGGCTATTTACTCGGCTCTGTGATTGCCAACAAAAGATTATCAGACGGAAGAAGGGCAACCATACTTGATGTGGGTGTAAACCTGCTTTTCACTTCCTTTTGGTATGACCATAAAATCACACCTGCTCAGGAATTTACATCCTACACCGAAGATACGGTGATTTACGGCCCGCTCTGCATGAATATCGATGTGGTGCGTGAAAATGTCAGTCTGCCCCTGCTCAACAAAGGTGACAAGGTGGTGATTCATTATGTTGGTGCCTACAATATGACTCAATGGATGCAATTTATTACCTTGCGACCTAATGTGGTGATGGTAGATTTGGATGGCAAACCTCATTTGATTCGAAAAAATGAATCCATCGATTCCATCGAAAATCTGGAAGAAATCCCTACTCATCTCAGTCATTTTGAGTTATGATAACAGAGAAATCCCGATTGATGTTTCCTCAGTTTGGCCAGGGAATTCTCAACAGCTATACGCAGATTTTCTTTGCCAAAAATAAGTGGATGGCATTGTTACTGATTGGCGTCAGTTTTGTTGATTTGAATGCCGGACTAAGTGGCTTGTTGGCTGTGTTGATCGCTAATACTGCTGCTTATCTGATCGGGCTGAACCGCGAACATATCATCAACGGGTTTTATGGTTTCAATCCACTATTGGTCGGACTTGGTTATGGTATCAGCTTTCAACCGGGAGTAAGTTTTTATATCATCCTGATATTTATAACTCTGTTGACCCTGTTTTCAAGCATTTTGCTTGCAGGCTTACTAAACAAATATGGTTTGCCTTATCTCAGTTTACCTTTTCTGATTGGTTTTTGGATAATAATGCTGACCAGCAGATCCATCGGTCAGTTAGAGCTTAGTGAGGGCGGCATTTATTTTTTAAACGAACTTTATCTGTTGGGCGGTTTTACATTGCTCGATCTTCATGATTGGTTCGATCAGCTATTATGGCCTGAAGTTTTTAAATTGTATTTCAGATCATTAGGTGCCTTGTTTTTTCAACCTTATTTGTTTATTGGGATAATAATTGCGCTGGGTTTGTTAATTTGGTCGCGCCTGGCACTAATGTTGTCATTTCTCGGTTTTGCCTGTGCTTATTTGTTTTATCTTGTCGTTGGGGCAAGCCTTAACGAACTTTCATACAGCTACATAGGATTCAATTTCATTCTTACTTCTATTGCTATCGGCGGTTTTTTTGTGATTCCTTCGGTTTATTCTTTTTTATGGGTAATCATTTCAATTCCATTGCTTGCCTTTTTGCAGATCACAGCCAGTAGTTTGCTTGCACCATTACAACTGAGCGTGCTGTCGCTTCCTTTCAATTTTGTGGTAATCAGTTTTTTATTTGTTTTTCGTTTCCGTGAAAGGTATTTCGACAAACCGGCTTTGGTTTATTTTCAGCAATTTCAGCCCGAAAAAAACCTCTACAGCACACTGATCAACAACCGGCGATTGGCTCATCTTGAGCGTATCCCGATGAAACTGCCATTTTGGGGGTTTTGGAAAGTAACACAAGCCTTTGATGGAAAACATACACATAAAGATGCCTGGCGGTTCGCCTGGGATTTTGAATTTGCGGACGAAAATGGAAAAACATACAAAAATGAAGGATTGTTGCCAACAGATTATTATTGCTTTGGCAAACCTGTGCTTGCACCGGCCAGCGGCTATGTGATGGAGATTATTGGCGAAGTGGATGATAATGCCATCGGCGACATGAATCTCAGACAAAACTGGGGCAACAGCATTGTAATCAACCACGGTGAAGGGCTTTTTTCGCAGCTCAGTCATCTGCAAAAAGGCAGTTTGCTGGTTCATAAAGGCCAATATGTTGAACAAGGAACACAACTGGCTAATTGCGGTAATTCGGGCCGTTCGCCCTATCCGCATCTGCATTTTCAATTTCAAACTTCAAGTGAAATTGGTGCACATACCCTGAGCTATCCTTTTGCTGCCTACCTTAGTAAAAATGAGGAACTGCACTTTCACAGTTCCGACCAGCCTAAGCTTAACGACTTGGTATGCAATCAGTTGGTTGATGATTCGCTCAACAGAGCTTTGCATTTTATTCCGGGCCAGACTTTAAAATTTGAAGTTTCTGATCATGAACTCATTAACTGGGAAGTGAAAACAGATATATTCAACCAATCTTATCTTGCCTGTGATCAAACCAAATCGAAAGCCTGGTTTGGGCGAAAAGACGATTTGTTCTACTTTACACGTTTTGAAGGCAACAAAAAAAGCCTGTTGTACGATTTTTATCTGGGTGCTTACCAATTGGTTACCGGAAATAATCCGGGCCTTACCATACAGGAACAATTTAGCCTGAGTGAGTTTCCATCAGTCGCATTACGCATTTTGCAAGACGTTATTGCTCCTTTCTACCGTTTTCTGACTATTCATTTTAAAGCCACACAGCTCAAAGCAAAACAAAGTATTGGCAACACCCCTATCCTTTTCAACACCCAGATTAGTTTTATTGCCTTCAACAAAACCTTATCCGAAAGAAGTTATCAAATTGCATTTGAAGCTGGCGAAATGAAACGTTTTGAAATAAAAAAAGAAAACCAACAATTGATATTAAATCGTGTTTAAGTTTTTTGTTATATCATTCTTCTGCTTGCTTTATGCAAATAACCCTATCCTTTCACAAACCAGGGATTTTGTGAGACAGGACAGTTTGTTATATGACAGTTTTGTACAAAATGATTGGGAGTTGGTTATTGCTCAGGGCAATCAAATGATTGATCAGGGTTTCGACTACTATTACTTACATATCCGAATGGGAATTGCAGCATACAACACAGCGCGTTATCTGCTGGCACGAAATCATTTGCAAAAGGCATTAAGCTTTTATGATAAAGATCCTGTAGCAAACAGCTATCTTTTTGGAACGTATCTCATGCTGAATCAAAAAAATGAAGCCGGAATAGTACGCACTAATTTGACTGAAAGTGCTAAGTTGTATTGGGAAATAACCAATCGTTTTAAAGTAGAAAGTATTCATATGGATGTTGGTCTGCAGTCGTTTAATCATCAACATCCATTGGATTTTGCAACCCTTAGTGGTAGTAAAAAATATTATGGCCAAAGCCGTGAATACAATGAACAAACCTTTTGGGATGCGGGTATAAGTATTTCGTTGAGCCCTGGTCTTAGCGCTTACGTTGGCTTTCAGCAAATCCAGATCAGGGCAGATGATATTTTTGCCTATCATCAATATGAGCTAACCAGGGATTTAGCAGCTTATGCTGATTGGGGCGTTTCCTATTATTATAAAATTGACAGCAGTCAGCAGGTGCAGCGTTTTGCCCATCAGATTTCACAACAATCCTTTTATGGAAATCTCACTTTGGGTATCACCCGAAACATAAGTCTGACAACAGCACTTCATTATATCAATTGGGATCAAACCCAAACACAGGCTGCCGTTGAGCAAGGTTTTGCTTCAGATACTGCCTATTTTTTTTATGATGGATCCGAAACGGTTTACTTCGAGGTTCCTTTGAGTAAAATTGTTTTTGAAAATGTTCGGATCAAAAGTAATGAATGGGTTATCTATTTGGGAAGTCGCATTCAGAGTACTGTTGGTGAAACAACTGTGGCAGCTTCAGTAGCAAAAATCGATGGCACAAAATACCTGCAACTGGATGCAGGGCAAAAATATTACCCATTTGGTAACCTGAATTTCTATGGCAACACTTCGCTTTCTTATCTCAATGGGAAAAGTCGAAACGACTGGTTGTTTAGTCAAAATATTTATGTAAGACTATTCAAACAAAACTGGTTCGAAGCATCCTGGAGCCATGGTAACCACTGCGGATTTAATAGTGCTTCAGCATATCTGGTTTACAACACCCCCTATCAGCCACAAAACAGATTGAACGCTGTATTACATGCCAGCATTTCCAAAAATCTGAAGCTCAGATTAAGTTATTCCCGGCTTGATGGGCGGCATAAATACACTTCAACAGATCTGCCTGACGGGAGTTTCTCGGAAGATTTTTTAACTTACAAGTCAAATTTAATAACAGGAGGAATCCAATGGAATTTCTAAAATTAAAGTTGGTGTTTGGTTTGCTTTTTATGATAAGCTTAACCATTCAGGCACAGAGTTTCGACAAACAATTGATTGCTTTTGAAAACTCCTATCGTTTTGAAGAAAACGGAAAATACAACGAAGCTGTTCAGGAGATATTGAACATTTATGACGAAAACAGCTATGAGCATAACTTACGACTGGCCTGGTTGCATTATGTTTCGGGCAGATTTACGGAATCGCTGCCCTATTATCAAAAATGCATTACCCAGAAACCTCTGGCTATTGAGGCTCGTTTTGGTTATATCAATCCGGCAGCCGCATTAGGCAATTGGACACAAGTTGAAAACCAATACCAGGAAATACTGCGTATCGATCCACAAAACACCCTGGCCAACTACCGGATGGCTCTGCTTGCCTATGGGCGAGAAGATTATCTGACTGCTTTACGCTATCTGAATAAAGTTGTCAATCTGTATCCTTTTGATTATGACACAGTTATTCTACAGGCCTGGACAGAATTAAAATTAGGTAAGCTACGCGAAGCCAGGATTATGTTTCAAAAAGCTTTACTTATCCGGCCCGGCGACAGCAGTGCCAGCGAAGGTTTAATTCTGGTGAAATAAACTATAAAGCAACAGCGCGTTTCGCTGTAGCATCCTCCATCAGAAATTCATAAAAATAGCCTGAACCCAGATCTTTGTTCAGGACAATTTTTCCTTCAAAAATTACCACATCACCAACCGGAATTACATCCTGAGTAGTAACTGTCAGGTCGAAAAATTTGTCGTGCGAGGTTCCGTCCTGGATATGTGCCCAGTTTTTGCCCATGATGCCCGAATTGAACTTAGTGACCTCTCCCGTTACTTTTATCACTTGCTGATCATACTTTTCGGGATTTGAAAAGAGTTCGGAAAGCCTGACAACATCATCTGCGTGCTTTATCTCAATAGTCTTTTTATCCGTTTTCGGGCGACCATCATGTTGCTGAACCTGAGCAGATAAATCGGCAGTTTTAGCCGGAATTGGCAAGGTGCTAATGTCATCCACAAACAAAACCAGGTCAAAAGTGCGATCCAGATCGCGGCTGTAAAAATCCTTCATCTCCATGGCCTGCGTAAAATGTAACTCATCACCTGTGCGCGCATCCATGGTATTTACAGCAATCCAATATTCCTGATTGTTTTCCTTCACTTTTAAATAAGTATAAGCATTGGCTTGTTCTACTTCTTTAACTTTCACTGACCGATTATTAGGGTCAATGGCATAACCTACCTCTACTTTACCTCGATTGCAAGCTGAAAGGAACACAAAACTAATAATAATGCTTATGAATGTTTTCATATAAGATGTTGTTAAATTGATGTATATTTTGTGAGATTGATGCTATATTATTGAGATCAAAAATAAACCATTTCGTTAAGAACATTTTTTCCGTTGATAAGGTTCAACTTCCCAAAAAGATTGATTTCATAAAAAATGCTGCAAACAAATCGTATCTGCAGCATTTTGCCTTAATTCAAAATCTCAAATTAATGTGGTTCATGGTAACCATTTACCATACTCTTAAAATTACTTGTGGGCGAGCTTCCCATAGTCGAAAAATACACGTGAATTACCAGAAACATCGAAAGCATAAACCCAATAACAGTATGCAAAAGTGCAGTTAAAAATATCCCTGAACTTTGAAAAACCCGTTCAATTATCAATTCGGGGAACAACAATGCCAGGCCTGTAATGATGATCACAGGCATCATGCCGTACATGGTGATGACATAGGTAAACTTTTGCAAAGGGTTAAATTTTCGTTCCTCGTTTACCGGAAACGGAGTGGCTTGTTTTTTAAACACACCAAACAAATAATAATTCATTTGCTTTATCAGGTCGCTGATCAAGGTCTTCCAGTTCATTTTATAGAATGAACCATTTGATGTACTCAGGTTTCCCAGCAGAAAGATCAGATAATTGAAGCTCACAATGATTCCGGCAATGTTGTGAAATCGCACCGCCAGATCAAAACGGATCAATGGCCAATCGGGATTAGAATATTGCATGCTTAAACCCGTTGCCAGCAAAACCAAAAACATCAAGGCATTGATGGCGTGCCACAAACGCAGCCAGATAGGATATAAATAGATTCGTTTGCTCATGGATCAACGATTTTTAATGCGGAAAAACACGTGAACTGCGATACCGATTATTGCCAGGCCAAAAAGCACTATACTGATGATATTAAAATAAAAGTTACGATTGGCACCAATCACATAAGATTCATTCAAAATCACGGCATTTAAAAAGCCTGTTTGGCGGGCTTCGATATTTTGATATTTATACAAAGAAGCCATCAGCATGGTATTGGAAGAATGACATTCCACACATTTCTTCATGGCAAAATCTTTCTCGAGTATGTTGTGTGCCACCCACATGGTATCCTGCTGCGAAGTGTGGCATTCGATACATCTCACCGACTTCAGATGTAAATCGTACTTAGGGATAAAGTTGTGAACCTGAGCCAGATCGGGTCGCACACTATCCGTAATACGCTGGAACTGAGCAGGGTCGTTATGACAGTCAACACAGGTTTGATTATGTGCCTTAACAATTTCACTGATTTTAAAATTGCCATGTGTCATTGCCTTGTAGGCATGTGGGTCATGACACATCCAACAATTAAAGGATTCATCGTGCCGGTTAGAATGAACGCTTTGAAAAAACTCCGCTTCTATCTGATCAAAATTATATTGGGCATAGGTCTCATCACCGCCATGACAATCGATACAGGAATACATCATTTCGAATCTCAATTCGGATTGATGTGGAAAAACTTCATAATCCATCGAATGACAGTCAATACATGCAAAATGACGATGTACGCCCTTGTAGAATGCACCCGTATCAAGCACATAATTAGGATTCATCACCTTGCGTTCGAGCATACCCGAAAACTCATTCTCATAGCTATAAACCTGTTTTCCGTGACAATCAAAACAGTGTTGATTCATCTCTGAATTGGAAGGTGGAGAATCCATGTCAACCATTAATTGTGCTGATGTTTGATTAAACACAAAAACAAGCAGCATAAAAAATAGCAGTAAAAATATATTTCGCATCTAAAATGAAGTTAATGTTGGTCTGATTAATAATTTAAGTATAAAAACAGCTTTAACAAACTTAATCATTGTTTAAAAGAAATCAAAATATAAAAACAGGTTTACATTTTGGTTTGCGATCATTTGCTTAACCCTCACGTAAACCTGTTTCAGTCATTTGCTCAGGAGTTGCTTATTTTTTCAGAGTTCTGAGATAATTAACGAGTGCCCATCGTGTTTCTTCATCAGTAATTTTGCTTTCGTAATTTGGCATTTCATCCCGGCCAATGATAGACATATAGTAAAGTTCGCCATCAGTAACTTTATCCTGCCATGCGGCATCAGACAAATTACCCGGATCAAATTCAAGATTACGTGCTTTGGGGCCATCGCCTTCGCCGATGTTTCCATGGCAGGAACGGCAGTGTTTCATATACTCCTGCTTGCCATACTTTTCGAGCGAAGCATCATCTTTGTATGGGTTTTCCATTGAAACATATTCCTGAGGAATTTCCCAAGGGCCACCTTTTTTCTTTTCCTGAGGAATCATAAAGGCCATCAGTGCCAGTGCACCCAGCAATAAAGCTGTAATTGAAAAAAATCTGATATTCATAATTGTATAATTTAACAGTTAGAAATTCTTAAAAACTCCATAGTCGTGTTATCGAAAATCCAAACATCAAGTCGCCTTTGGTCCAGTCGTTTTGATTAAACATGGCGTTGTGCTGAGGCACAATACCATCGGCTGTTGACACATAGATATGAAAAGCATGTGTGCTTGTTCTGATTTCCCATCCAAATCCCAGATTTGGTTTTGAAGGATTGGTAAATTCACGATGCTCGGCAATACTTTTTATCTTTAACGGTACATCATACTGAAATAGTATGGATGATTGCGGAGAAAACCTGGCTCTTCCATTAAATCCTATCGAAACTTTATCGTGATCGATCAGGGAATCAGTCTTGTTAAAATGGGTAAAACTGGCATTTACCTGGAGCGACAGCCAGTCGTTTACCCGGCGGCCAACGATTAGTTGGGTAAAATAAGAGAAGCGGTCACTTCCTTTAAAATCAAGACCATAAACTTCTTTATTTCTGCCATCAATACCCATATTGGCATAAACGGCAACAGCTACCGGTATGGTATTATTCCGGGTTTGTTCAAAAATTGTGTATTTCACCGAAAAGTCGTTATACATATTCAAACGAGTGACCCCATAGCCTATCTGTAGATTTTTGATCAACGAATAGTTAAGTCCCATACGGATATTTGCGCCAGGAGCATACAAACCAAACAAGTCGGTGAATCCTTTATCCATTGTACCAAATTTGTGTTGAATAATGAATTCGAGTGTTTTTGGAGATTGGATCACCGTGGTTTGATTATCAATTAAATAGCCACTTTCGAAGGGTGCCCGAACCGGTTTATCTTTTGGCTTTTCTTCTTCATTTTGACCAATTGCAAGTGATATTGAGCTCACAACCAGTGCTATGCCTAATAAATATCTTTTCATAGTAATTACTTTTCTATGTTAATTATTTTGAGCTCCCTGTTGAATCCATCCCAAAATGATGCCAGCTTCGCTCAGGCTCAATTTTTTCCATCCATGTGAATTAGATGAGGGATGAGCGAACCAGTAAATGGAACTTGCTTCAGGGTCGTCCAGATTTACATAAGCTGGCACCAATGCGTTGTATGCCTTGCTTGCTGTTAAATCAGGTGCAGTTGCACCGGTTGTGTGGCAGGCAGTACAGTTGTTTCCACTGGTAAAAATGGGTACCACAGCCGATTGAAATGATACCGTATCAGTGGGGTCAATCGGATCAGGTTTTGGCATCTCAATAAAATCGTACGTACAGGCCGAAGCTATCAGCAACAGAACTACGACTACCAGACTCTGCTTTAGTAATCTTATTTGATACATAATTTAATGTATTTGCTATTAATAAAAAGCTTCCAGGCTCATTAATATTGAGTTCCCGGAAGCTTTCTTTGAATTAACAATTATTGTTGAATGGCTTCCATTGTATTTTGAAGCACTCTTTTAACATACGATGGGTTGTGAACGCCTAAGCTACGATCTTCGGTAAGTGCTTTGTAATTCAACACAGCACCTGCTACTTCAGGAGAATAGGTTCCTGCAACGGAATTATCACTACCCGGGTTGGTGGCACCAATTTCATCAAGCATAGCTTTCAGTTCAAGCAACATTTCCTGCACTTCATTCTGCAGCTCTTCAGTTTTTACAACATATTCATCTACATTCGGGTGACAACCCACACAACCGGCTGTATTTAAAACAGTAGAGCCATGATTATCGTAACCAAGATACATGGTGTGTCCGCCAGCCTGCGTACCAAAAGCTTCGGCCATATGACAGGTAACACAGGTATTTGTGATCTGTGTAGAATGTGGGTGATTGTTATAACCAGTTCCAGGCTCAAACAATCCTGTTCCTTTTACCACGTTTGCCTGTGGTCCATGATGCACTCCATAGCGGGTATTTGCAATTGTAATATCATCGCCTCCCTCAACCGGGAAGGGACTTACTTCACGACCCTGGTGACAGCTGGCACATTGACTACCAGTTCCAAAATCAGGTGTTTGCGTTGTGTTATACAAAGCAACCTGTCCGGTTTTGGTGAGTTCCCAGTCGGCAGGAGTATAGCTATCATGAACTTTGTGGCAGGTGTAACAGTTAGGAGGATTAGGATTACTGATAGCAGCACCTGGTGCAGAAGGATCATAGGTACCTGTTACGTGATATCCCAGAAAACCCTGGCTGGTGTGACAAGTGGCACAATCACCGGTGTTACGTTCAAAATTTCCGCCTGTGGCATGAATTGATCTTTCCCATTGAATTGTTTTTGCAAACAATGCCTGTGAATTGTCGTGACATTCAATACAGCCGGCAGTTCCATCCTGACCGTTTATGCCATCTTCACCGTCCTTACCGGGTATGCCTGCAGGACCTTCCTTTGTACAAGATATGAATGTAAGTGATATTACAAACATCATTGTGACGGCCATCGATAATTTTTTCATTTTCTTCATGTTTTCTATGGTTTATGGTTCATAATGTCGCCGGAATTTGTTCTATACCGGCTTATATTTTTTTCTTATGCAAGATTAACAGTATTTAACTTTTCAGCAATTATGCCAAAAATGACATTAAAAAAACCGTACCTAGTTTTAGAACAATAGCTTTGTTGATATAAATCAATAATAGCAATTGCCGGAAGTACATTATATTGTTTTACAGGAATTTAAGTTTTTGTTGATCATTTTAACACCTACTATTAAACAAGCAGGGATTGTTAAAAAATGTGAAAACCTTTAAGAAATTTAAATAGAATTTCACCCAAATTTACTTATTGCTCATTGTAGATTGTATGCGTTACTATTCTTCCTACAATTCGAAGTGTTTCTTTATCTATGGCATCAAGATTATCGGCGACAGTGTGCCAGTGTTCAAAAAAAGTGCCATTACTACTGGAGGGATCAAGGTGTATGATATTTATTGTAGGGATTCCTGCAATCTCATTCATAGGCACATGATCATCGTTTATAGGCGACCCCGGTTTATTAACAAATAGATTGCCATAACCTAATTCATAAGCTTTTAGCCAAACCCTGTCAAGTACCCAGGAAGCATACTGTTGCGAAAAATACTCTCTCGGAAAAACCGGATCAGCACCTCCCACCATATCAAGTAATATCCCAAAGTTTGCCCTGTAGGAAGGTGTGTGTGGATGCCTGCTCCAGTGTTGAGATCCCAATGCCCAGCTTTCTTCTGAATAACGATTGCGATCGCTGGTTGGTGGGCCGTAATCTTCCAAATCGAAAAAAACGATATCAATTCCAAGTTGTTCAGATATTGGAAATGTTTTCAATAACCTGGCTATTTCGAGCAACACAGCCGTACCGCTCGCGCCATCATTTGCTCCGTCGATCGGACTATGATGGTTTCCGGGATCAGCATCATAATCCGCATAAGGCCTGCTGTCCCAATGTGAGGCTAAAACAATTCTCTTTCTGGCTTTTGGATTAAATACACCAATGATATTCACTCCGTCAAAAGCCCGCTGATCATAAATACGTGTTCTAAAATGCTGAAGATAAAGTGTATCGGCATACTCACTCATCTTTTCACCCAGCCAGGAGGCGCAAGCCTGATGTGCTTCAGATTGCGGAACACGGGGCCCAAAAGCCAGCTGTTTGGCTACGAAATGAAAAGCTGAATCGGCATTGAACTCAGGCACGCTCACCGCCACATTTTTAGTATTCGGGTTTGATTTGTTTCGTTTTTCGGAGTGTGAACCGGGATCACATGCATTTAAGATAAACAGTATCTGGATAATAAAAGTAAATTGTAATGCTTTCACTAAAGTTTGGGTATAATAATAAGACAGCGAATTTACTGTAAATAAGTAAAAATGATGTTAAAACAGTGAAAAGCTTTGACCAAACTTGTTTGAAAATACGTTTTCGTTCCAAGGTCTTCGGCTTCTATCGGCATATTCAAGCTTCTTCAGGTTTGGATGAAGTACTTCCGGATTACCAATATAGCCAACTGCTACCACTGAAATCACTTTGAAGTGATCAGGAATTTCAAACACTTTTCCAGCCTGCTGCGTATCGAATCCTGACATCTGATGTGCATACAAGCCATCGGCATGTGCCTGAAATGATAAGTGTGCAACGGCTTGTCCGAGATCGTAGGCGTAAGTAGGATTTAATTTACCCGGATTTTTGGTGCTCAGGGTATTGGCCAAGTTCAATATCAACACCGGAGCAGTCTTTGTCCATAACTGGTTGAATTCAATAAAGGTGTCATACATTTTCCTGTAGGTATCATCGCCCTTTATCCCAATGATAAAACGCCAGGGTTGTTCGTTTGATGCAGAAGGTGACCACCTGGCCGCATCTAAAAAACGATAGATTTTCTCTGGTTCTACTGATCTATCGCTAAATGCACGCGGACTCCACCTTTCCAGTAAAACCGGATGAAGTCCAAATTTTGTTTCTGCAGTTTTGTTTTGATGTGTCATGTTATTCATTTGGTTTTCTTTTTAACATTTTGTCGGGTGAGATTGTTTCGGAATTTAACAAAAAAAACCCGCTATCATTTCTGATGCGGGTCCATGTTCCATAAACATCAAAAATTAGTACTCCCAAAGATTCTGTTCAAAATTCAAAATCTCCGTTTTCACACGTTCTGATTCCAGCAAGGCATCAATACCCAATGCATAAGAACCGATGGTACGATCGTACACGTTTTCTTCCTTGTAAACATAGCTATCGAACATACGTTTCCAAAACACCTCATCATAAGTTCGGCGTTCGGCTGAGTTCTGACGGTTAAATATTTCCGATTTGGCTAGCACATCACGAGCCTGCTCATAGGAAATCCAAAACAAAGGTTGTGTAAACTCCTGCCCATCCCTTTCGACCATCAGTACCGGACACAAAGCAATGATACGAACCATCAATTGTGATCTTTGTTTGTCGAAATACCAATCTTCTTTTACACGCAGACGCATCACACGGGATGGATCAAATCTTGAAACGATTACAGTATCATACTCATCATAAGGTGGATAGCTGCGACGAAGTGTTTGTCTGGAACTATCAGTCTCGCGTTCGATCAACTGATTATAAGTTAAGGGCACCAGAAACTCATCAGTAGGGTTATTTTGTGCATCATAAGCCGAAAATTTATTCTCACGCATTCCGTCTAAAACAACGGTAATAAAATTTCGCCAGTTATTATGAGGGATTACGGGATAATAAAACGCCTGATTTAATTTTTGCCGAAAATCAATTTCGCGCCACACGCGTTTCTTCCACATCACATCAGCCTTCCGGATGGTAGGAAATGGAATGGGATCAATATCAACCGTACCATCATCTGCAAAAATCCCATCTACCGGTCTCTCGTCCAGAATTTGTGCAATAGTTTCTTGCGATACGAAACTGATACCGATAAGGATCGTCAATAAAAACAATATTTTTCTCATGATCTTTCAGGTTAATTATTGTATTTCTAAACTGATAGGGTTCAGGGTTACCATACGACCTGTAGGACTCTTGGCCTGAATGTTCATAAAAAACAGTTTTTGTCCACGCCGTGAATTACGAATGGTATTTAAAACCGCATCATTAAATCTGTTACTCCGGATTGTTCCGGTAGATTGTAAATCGCCACCCAGAATTGTTTCCAATTCATAAGAAACGATTTCGTAATAGTAATCCTCAAAGTCGAAGTCAACCAGTTCAGGGATAATAGCATTGGCTGCCAACAAACGGTCGCGGTCAATTTTCCCGTCCGAAATACCCGCAATGGTTGCATTAGGTTTTGGAACACGTTTTATGCGAAAATCATACGATCCAAGTACAATGCTTTTCCCGTCGATTGAGGTAGAAGCAGTTATTGTTGTCAATTTTTCATCAATAGGTACTTCTACGTCCCAGTTTCCGTCAGGTCTTTTGGAAAGTTTGCCCTTCGTAATAGATGGCGTTAAAAGATCGCTTGCAATGCCAGGTGATGAAATAGAGATCGGATTTTTAAGCTCGGCATAAAGCACATTCATTTTAAGCGGAGAAACAGTAAGTGCCGGAGGGGCAACAATATAATCACCACTAAACTCATAATGGGTAAGTTCTTGTGTGCGGGGATCCAGCATTTCAATTACTCCTGCATAACTTTGCGGCCCAACAGCATTACCTGGAAACTCAAGTTTTACCGTACCATTTACACTATTAAAGGTTTGTGCCCTGGCAATATTGGCATCAGTAATTTTATCGGCACCGCGAAGAACCTTTACCTGCGATTGTGTTTTCGAATCATAGGCAGCAACAAGAATCTCAGCTTCATAAGGCTGTCCCTGAAGGATATAGGTAGATTTAGGAATCACCCTCGCTGCTACATTATCAAATTTAAAATCTTTTTCGGTGATATTGGCATAAAGTGTATTAACAGCATCAAATTCAGCTGTTTGAACTTCGGCAATGATCTTGTTAAGCAAGGTGATGTCTGCGGCCAGAATGGTGTGGTAAAAGTTATAATATTCCCAATCCTGTGGTGTGCCACTTGCATCTTTGAACTTACCAGCGGTTACCAAGCCAATGCGGTCTTCATACTGCGATCCGATAATATTCAATATATAGGCCCTATACTCATTCATCTTTTTTGCGAGTTCATAGGCTTTCCCGTTTTTATTCTGACCGATCAGATAATTCGTTGGTTCGTCATACTTATCCCGTGAGGGTACGCTATTGAGGTTCAGCATAAATTGATCGCGCATTTGGCCAGGTCTGAACTGATCTGGCACTGATTGCTTTTCATAGTAAGTATTCAGTGCTTCTTCGCGCGGCATCCGTTCTGAACGCGCAACAAGTTCAATTTTTATGTCCTCAATGTATTCAATTAGTTCATAGGATTTTTGTCTTACATCCCCGGCTTTTACCCAATATTCTTCTACTTTAACCGGCTCAAGATTATATTGCGTTTCGAACTTGGCATACTGTCCGGCGATCTTGGTAGCAAAGCTTTGGTTGGTGATTTCCATACTGTCGTTAACAACCAGAAATGCATCCAGAATATCCTTTGCAACATTAAGTGCCAGCATTGCAGTAAGAACCAGGTACATCATCCCAATCATCTTCTGCCTCGGCGTTTCTTTATATCCAGCCATCTTCTATATTCTTGTTTTGAAAGATACTTTTGATCTCATTCTCAATTTCAACTTAAGCCTTAACATTCATGGCAGAGAGCATATTACCATATACTTTATTCAGGGCACTCATCCGGTTAGAAAGCTCGGTGAGTTGCTGATTGAATTGTGCGGTATTTTCGGCTGATTGGTTAACCTTATCAAGGTATTGAGCCATGGTTTGATATAACTTGTCGCTGGTTTCAGCCGCTTTTGACGAGCCTTGAAGTTGTAATTCATAAACAGAATTCAAGGCAGACAAATTCTTTGCGATCTGCTGTAATTGCTTGTTATATCCTTCGCCATCGATGGTTCCAAAATCCAGTGCTTCAACTGATTTTTGAATCAGAGTTGCTGACTTGGAATAAGAATCGGCAAGTTGTCTGGCCGATGAGGAAGCTTCTTTAACTGTTCCGGCAAATTCTTCGGTGCTTCTCATCTCAGATTTGATGATATCAGCCGCCTGTACATAAGCCGTACTCAATTTGCCTGCATTGTCAGAAGCCGATTTCATGTTTTCGATATAGTCAACAGTGGCTTGAGCATCCTGACTAAGAACTTCGGAGGCTTTCTTGTAATTACCGGAAAGCTCGGAAGCCGATTTGGTAGCAAGTTTGATATTGTCAACATATTCATTTGTGGCAACGGCCGCATTTGAAATATCAGACATCTTTGATGCATTCTCACTTAATTTTTCAAAACCTTTGCTCAGCCTTTCCAGGGTGGAAGTTTCAATATTAGCTTCCTTAAACATATCGTCCAGCTTTTGAGTGGCAGTTTTTTTGGATTCCAGCTCAGTTTCAACGGGCGACTCGTGGTACATACCAGCTAATTGCGGATATACCAAACTCCAGTCGGGTTCAACATGTGGAGGTTCGAAAGCAGAAAAGAAGAAGATAATGGCCTCAGTAGCCATACCAATAATCAACATCTCATTTGCACCGGTGTAGTGATTGATCTTAAACAGAGCACCCAAAATTACCAAAGCAGCACCTATACCATAAAGTTTGGACATGAAGTTTTTGTACCCTTTACTTCTTAACATTTTGCTAAATCCCATAATAGATATTGATTAAATTATTGTATTCTGTTAATTATTAACTTTATTATTAATTATAAACTCTTGATGCCTTGTTTGGGTTATCTCCTTTATTACGGCCTAAAAATGGTTGAATAGTTCTGAAGCCGATATAGCTCTTGGCTGTATCCTGATATTCATAAGCTCTGGTTGTAACCTGAAGGTAATAAGCAATATCCTTCCATGATCCACCTCTGATAACTTTGCGCTTCATCACCGGAGGATCGTTTTCCTTAGCATTATAGGTATAGTTTGGATTCATATCCCAGGTAAAGTTGTAGGAAGACGGGTCAAAGGCACTATTCGTCCATTCGGCCACGTTACCGGCCATATCATAAAGACCCCAGTCATTCGGCGGGAAATGACCAACAATCACAGTACGCAAACCGCCATCTGCGATGTAGTTTCCACGTAATGGCTTAAAGTTAGCCAAAAAACATCCCTTGTCGTTGCGTGTGTATGGGCCACCCCATGGATATGGATTCAGGTGATTACCTCCACGAGCTGCCCATTCCCATTCTGCTTCTGTAGGTAGCCTAAACTCAGCCAGCGAAACTTCTCCTTTTTTTGCACGCAGATAGCTGTTCAATTTCTCAGTACGCCAAACACAAAATGCTTTTGCCTGACTCCAGTTAACCCCAACTACCGGATAATGGTCGTAGGCAGGGTGCCAAAAATATTTTTCGGTAAGCGGATCGTTAAA
This sequence comes from Bacteroidales bacterium, assembly GCA_028704385.1. Taxonomy (GTDB): domain Bacteria; phylum Bacteroidota; class Bacteroidia; order Bacteroidales; family F082; genus UBA5536. The sequence goes on from JAQVLA010000008.1 coordinate 58,373, forward strand.
CGAATAGGTATAATCATGAATCCAGGCCAGTGTATCAGGATAAACATTGATCATCTCTTTACGAACATAGATAGATCTGTTCTCCAAACCTTTAGGTCTGTTGGCCAAACCGGCATTCCTGAAATCAGCTCCTTCAATAAATTCCTTCTTCGCAGCTGCTTGCAGATCAACCCAATAGTATTCATAGAATAATTTACGGGTATCAATTTCTTTTCTTCTGAAGTATCTTTCAAAATCAGGTAAATACATTTCTTCCAAAACATCCCTAACGTCCTGATCTTCGCTATTCCATTCAATATCCTCTTTCCAGTTGAGGAAAGGCGGATCATAGATTTCACCTGTTTTTTTGTTTTCAGTTATCAGATAATCATCCGGTCTGACTTCGCCCAACAAGGTGCGTGCTATCGAGTCGCGAACCCAATACACAAACTCACGGTATTCGTTGTTGGTGATCTCAGTTTCATCCATAAAGAACCCTGAAACAGAAATCGTTTTTGGTTGATGAAGCTGTCCGTAAGTTAAATCTTCACCACCCACTCCCATGGTGTAACTCCCTTGGGGGATAAAGACCATTCCGTAAGGATCGGGTTGATAAAAAGGTTTCGACTTTTTTCGGGCACCAACAAGTTCGCCCTGATTGGAGTTGCTGCAGCTGGCAAACAAGAGCAAGGCAGAAGCAAAAAGCAGTATGTTCTTCATCTTTTTATGCTGAATTATTCTAAATTTCCTACAAGTCATGTTGTAGTTTGTTTTATTCTTATAAAATTTGAGTTCCCTTTTCTTCCTTTTAGCGGCCAAAAATAACAAATAAGATTAAAGTCTCTTATTTTTTTTCAAATCTTCTTACAGATACCTTGTATTTCTATACACTCTTGCAGACCGATCGGGTTGTAACTTAAAACAATACCCAATACTGATCTCATGCGATCCAGGCACCACCGATAAGCCTAAAGTGTTGATATCATAGGCATAACCTATTCGGATATCCTTGATATAAACACCTGCCATCAAACCGATGGATTCCTGAAGCCTATAGTTAACGCCACCCCAGAACTTATTATTGTATAGCACTTTTGCCGTAAGATCAATTTGTGTTTTAACGCCATTATTTTGCACGCTTATTGCCGGATGAAGTTCGTAGGCCGGCTTACCCGGAATTGGGAATTCATATCCCGCAACAAGATAAAATGTCCGGTCGCCAACAAAGCTGGCTCCGCTTTCTGCATTACTTCCGAGTGCTTTCCCTTTGGTTTCCAGTAAACTGGTGGCCGATATCCCGATGTAGTATAAGTCATCAACCTGCCAAAATAAGCCCAGATTTACATCAAAAAGCATATCGGTCTGTTCGCCGCTGGCTAATACAGGGTCACCTTCACTTTGGGGATTAAACTTGCCAAAATCCATTGAGCGATTCAGCAGATTTATGGCTGTTCCTATTCCTAACCTGCCTCCACCAAGGTTGGCATGATAACTATACCCCAGATTAACCCCGGTGTTACTTTCAAAACCCAGTTTATCCTGAATAATTGCCAAACCAACACCGCCACGCAGCCAGCGAACCGGCATATCTGCCGTTATCAGTAAGTCTTCCGGAGCAACATTCGCTCCATCATTATCCTTAAATCCAGCCCATTGTTGCCTTATAATGCCGTTCAAACAAATTCCTTCACCCATTCCCGCAAAACCGGGATTGTTGAAGGCATAGGTATTTGTGTGATAGGTAAATACCGGAGCTTGCTGGGATAACCCAACAGTTGTGCTGATAAAAAAAATGAGAATAAAGATTAAGTACTTATTAATCAATTGCATTAGTTATTTTCGGCAATTTTTTTTGTGCGGGCTAAAGTAATAAATTTATCTCAAACTGCTGAAGTATGCTGATTACTTCACAAATAGTTTGGTAAAAAACACATTTTTACCAGCTTTATTGTGCAAAAAAACAATTTATGACCAATTTGTAGTTTTATATTGTCAAAACATTATAAGGTAGTAATTTTGCCGTAATCTTAATCTTAATCCTTGCTGACATGGCATTTATACAAAAAGACAAGCTTTTTTCCAAACGATGGATAATCAATCATTTGCTAATCCTCATAGGTTCGTTTATTCTGGCTTCCGGATTTGTGTTGTTTATCACCCCTTATAAAATTGTACCTGGAGGTGTTTATGGTATCGCCATTGTATTACATTATATTTTAGGTACACCCGTAGGGCTTACGGCCCTTTCTATGGATATTCCGCTTACGCTGATAGGAATCCGTATTTTGGGACCCAGATTTGGTTACAAAACAGTTATCGGATTTTTACTGACTGCCTTTTTTGTAGATGGAATCACCTACTTATATGGCGAAGATCCTTTGGTAGCCAACGAACCCCTGCTTAGCTCCATTTTCGGCGGTGTTTTTCTGGGTACAGGACTGGGTCTGATTTTCAAATCGAAAGCTACCTCAGGAGGCACCGATATTGTCGCTATGATTATCAGTAAATACACCAGCCTTCCGGTTGGTCAGTTGCTCATTTGGGTCGATTCTGCTATTGTCCTTATCGGCTTACTGGTATTTCAGGACTGGAAAATTCCGTTGTATTCCCTCATTGTCATTTACATAACAGGAAAAGTGATTGATACTATATTACAAGGTGTTGACTATGATAAAACCTTGTTTATCATCAGTGATAAATATGAAGAAATCCGAAGTAAGATCATTGACGATCTTAATCGCGGTGGCACCTATCTCAAAGGTAAGGGCATGTATAATGGCAACGAGAAAACAATCATTTTTACAGTAGTAAACCGGCGTGAAATGGCTATGCTTCAGGAATATATCCATCAGATTGATCCCAAAGCCTTCGTTACAGTTATCAATGCAAATGAAATACTGGGAGAAGGTTTCAAGTCATTACGCGACAAGCTGGAATCATAGGAAATGGCCTTTATTGTCAGCTACCGGCCTTTTAGCCTGCGTTGGATCAAAGCTTATGCCTATATATTAATAGGTGCACTTTTCATTGCAGCGGGATATGTTTTCTTTATTACTCCACACAAAATTGTTCCGGGTGGTATCTATGGCATATCAATTGTCCTGCACCACAGTTTTAATACGCCTGTTGGATTGATGGCTCTTGCTTTTAATATTCCACTAACACTTATTGGTATCAAGGTGCTGGGGCCGCGTTTTGGAGCAAAAACTGTTACAGGTTTTTTTCTGACAAGTGGGTTTATGGATGGATTCACTTACTTATATGGTGATTTCCCGCTTTTGAAAGACGACCCACTTACCTCAGCCTTATATGGGGGTGCCATCATTGGATTGGGTGTGGGTTTGTTTTTTAAGTCCAAAGCTACTTGTGGGGGTACGGATGTAATGGCCATGATGGCCGGAAAATGGACTCGTCAGCCACTAGGCAAATTGATGATGAGCATTGATACGGTTATCGTGGTGATTGGAACGGTAGTGTTTGCCGATTGGAAAATTCCACTCTATTCACTCCTGGCCATATTTGTGATGGGAAAGGTTATTGATATGGTACTTGAAGGGGCTCAAACTGACAAAGTAGTGCTGGTCATTTCGGATAAATATGAAACAATAGCTCATAAAATCACATCCGATTTCAAGCGTGGCGCAACATTGATTAATGGACAAGGCATGTTTGCCGGCAATGAAAGAAATATACTTTTTGTAGTGCTTCGTCGTCGCGAAATCGTTATGCTGAAAGAGTTTATTAGCAAAACAGACTTAAAAGCTTTTGTGGTAAGCTTAAACGCATCCGAAATTTTAGGAAAAGGATTTCGCTCGCTTCGCAAAAAACTGGAAAGCTGATCTATCTGAAAAGCTTCACCACATCGTTTCCATTGGCAAAAATCAACAAGCCAAACAGCAACACCATGCCAACTATCTGAGCCACTTCCATAAACTTATCGCTGGGTTTGCGTCCTGCAATGATCTCGTAGAACAGAAACATCACATGACCTCCATCAAGTGCCGGTATGGGCAAAAGATTCAAAACGGCCAACATGATAGATAAAAATGCGGTGAGTCGCCAGAAACTTTGCCAGTGAAACTCGGGAGGAAATATTGAACCAATCGAAATAAATCCACCCACACTTTCGTAGGCTTTCACTTCGGGTGAGAACAAAAGCTTGAGTTGCTTGAGGTAGCCCCCAATGCCATCAACAGTTTTCATTACCCCGGCCGGAATTGCTTGTGCAAAATTGTAATGTTTCTCGCTAAAATGAAAGAAATCATTAAGTTGCTGACTGGGATATACTCCTATTAACCCTTGTTCGGGAACCTGAACAAGTAAATCAACTGAGTCGTTGCCCCTTTTTACATTAATTACGACATCCTGATTTTTATATTGCTGGATTGCTTCTCTGAAATCCTGAAAATATCGCATCGAAACACCGTTTATCCCAAGAATGGTATCTCCCACCATCATGCCTGCCTTTTTGGCAACTGATCCTTCAGAAAAAGCAGCTGCAATAAACGGAATACGAACCGACAGGAACAACGGATTATCGTGCTTTACAAGCCTGGCAATAGCATTTTCGGGCAAGGTGAGCGTTTCTCTAACGCCATTTCTTTCAATCTCGAGCTGTCTGGCATTTTCAAGAATCATGGTAATGGGGATCTTATTAAAATCCTCTATATATTCCCCATTAACACTCAGGATTTTATCACCATTTCGAAAACCAAAAGATCTGGCCAGGCTATCAGTAGCAATGCCATAACGATTGGCTTCTGAGGTAGGTAAAAACTGTTCGCCATAAATACTTAACATCCCGATGTAGATCACAAAAGCCAATACCACATTCATCGTAACACCTCCCAACATGATGATCAGGCGTTGCCAGGCTGGTTTCGACCTGAATTCATAGTCTTTTGGAGGCTGTTTCATGGCTTCCTTATCCATCGACTCATCAATCATGCCCGAGATTTTAACATATCCGCCCAAAGGCAACCAGCCCATACCATATTCTGTGCCTTTGTGTTTAAACTTAAAAATAGAAAACCAGGGATCAAAAAAGAGGTAAAATTTCTCAACACGGGTTTTAAAGAGCTTTGCTGCAGCAAAATGACCAAATTCGTGTACAATTACCAGTATCGACAAGCTTAAGAGAAGCTGTATGATTTTTATTGCTATTTCCATTTGATATTAAAAGCTTTTCCTGCTTAATGTTTTTCTCCTGCTGAAAACACAACTCTCAGGAGGATGTTCATTTTAATAAAAGTCTGCAAGATTACTAAAAATTCTCCGATGCCGGATATACTCCTTCCGCAAATTCAGTATCACAAACTGCTGTTTTAATTATTTTTATGAGTTACAAACCCAGCCCTGTATCTTTCTTACTCGAATCCAATATAATCCTCCGGATTGATAGGCATGCCATTGAACCACAGTTCAAAATGCAGGTGCGGCCCTGAACTAAGCTCACCCGAATCGCCAACAACAGCTATCACTTCACCAGCTTTCACGGGGTCGCCTTCTGCTTTCAACAATACAGCATTATGTTTATACACCGACAAAAAGTTTCCCGCATGTTGCAAACCAATCACATAACCTTTATCAGGTGTCCAGTCGGCGAAAATCACTGTACCTTCCAAAACTGCTTTAATGGCTTCGTTGGCATTGGAAACAACATCAACACCAAAGTGTTTAATTGCTGGATTAAATCTGTTGGTAATCAAACCTTTGAGCGGAACAAAAAAGTTTGCAGTCTGCATGGCCCTTCTTCTGCTTTCGGGCAAAAGATTTCCTTGTCCGTACAAGTTAAATCGTTCTGCCGATTCAAATTCAAGACGCAACAAACTGTCCTGCTGGCTGCGGGTCATGCGTATGGTATCGATTGCCGAAGCCCGGATCAATCTGGAATTGGAAACAGCTTCCAAACTGTCGAATTCGTCATCATATCCTTCAATTATTCTGCGTATATTGTTGATATACTGATCTTTCTGACGAAAAACCCGCTCCAGTGAATCTGTTCTTCTAACCATCTCATAAACACGAGCGTTTAAAGTAATATCCGTATAGCCCGGGATATATTCTCTCAGCGAGGTAAATGCGATGATGTAAATGGTTATAAAAATCAGGAACGCACTCAAGCTGACCAATAAAACGAACACATTTAACCGGCTAAGCCTGAAACTTAACTTCTCTTCAAAGGTTTCTTCATGAAAAACTACCAACCTGTATTTGTTGCGCAGCTTGTGGTACCACCTTTCCTTTTTTCTGACCTTTTGCATATAGCCGTTTTTCGCTTGCAAAAGTAATCGAAAAAACCAAGTTCATAAATTATCAGAGATTTACAATCCCCGGATATCTTATTGATACAATTGGCTTTCAAATAAATTTCCTGCTGATTGGTGCAGAATCATCCTATCTGATATTTCTCCTATAACTTGATTTACTTACCTTTGCAAGGTCATTTTTTGAAAATTAAAAACACGATAAACATTAACGCTTATAATATTTTGCGCTAAGTTTAGTTATGGTTAATAAAAATTCCGCTGTGCCAAAAAACCGATTCACATTTTTAAAACTGATACTCATATCTTTCATTTTTTTAGGTTTAGGAGCCTGTTCAACAAAAAAAAATACCTGGACAAGACGTGTTTATCATAACATCACCAGCAAATACAATGTTTATTGGAATGGAAACGAAAGCTTAAAAGAAGGTGCAAAATCACTTAACGATCAGGTAAAAGATGATTATCTGCGTGTGTTAAGGGTTTATAATTATGGCACAAAAAATGATGCCCAGAGCACTTATCAGGCGATGGACAGAGCCATTCAAAAAGGTTCGATCGGTGTTCAGCGGCACTCGATGAAATTTGGCAACAAAGAATATGTCCGTTGGATCGACGACAGCTACCTGATGATGGGTAAAGCGCATTTTTACAAACAAGACTACATCAGTGCCAGGCGTACTTTTGATTTTGTTTCAAGTCAGTACAGTAATAACGACATCAAATTTACTGCCGATCTGTGGCTGGCAAAAACATACATTCAACTGAAGCAATACGAAAAGGCCGAGCCCATGCTGCAAGGATTGGATGCTGCAACACGCGACCGTGAAATGCCTGCCGAGGTTAGACGAAATCTTGATCTGGTTTGGGCTGATTATCACATTAATCGCGAAAATTATGATGCAGCCGTTAAACATCTGAAAAGAGGCCTCTTCAGCAACAATGATAAACAACTTAAGACCAGAGTCATGTTCATACTGGGACAGATATACGAACAACAAGGCGACCTGGGTGCTGCAACCGAACAATTTCAATCTGTAATCAAACGGAATCCCGACTACACCCTGGCTTTTGAGGCCAGAATCAATCTGGCAAAAGCCTTTGATGCCAATCAGGGCGACAGCAAACAGATCATCAAAATTCTGAATAAAATGTTGCGGGATGAAAAAAATGAAGAATTTCAAGACCGCATCTACTATGCTCTGGCCGAGATTGCCCTGAAAGAAAACCGACAGGAAGATGCCATCGAGCTGCTTCAAAAATCTGTGGCTGTAAGCACAGTCAACAAAAGCCAGCAGGCTACATCAGCACTAATGGTTGCAGGATTACTTTTCGACAGGCTAAAATACGTTCCGGCTCAGGCTTATTACGACACTGCTGTAAGTGCACTTCCCCTGGATTATCCCGGTTACGACAGCATCAACAACCGGGCTGGCGTGCTTCAAAAACTGGTCGAAAACCTGGTAATAGTTCAAACACAGGACAGCCTCCTGCGACTTGCAACCATGGATTCTGTGGCACGTAACAAAATAATCGATGGAATAATCGCAAATTATATCGAAGAAGAAAAACGCCTTCAGGAAGAAGAACGTTTAGAAGAACAAATGGCCATGATGCCTGGCACACGCCAACCACAAAACACCATGGAACAATCCGCTGAGTGGTATTTCTACAACCCTAACACTTTGAGCTTTGGATATACGGAATTCCTGAGAAAATGGGGTCGCCGCAAACTGGAAGATAACTGGCGCATCAGCGACAAACAAAGCATCAGTTTTGATGAAGGCGGAATGGACATAATCGCCGAGGACGAAAGTAGTACTACCGATACCGCTACAGTAAACCTAACCCCTCGCGACCGTACCTATTACCTTGCAGATTTACCCTTTACCGAAGCCCAGCAAGCAACTGCAAATGACAACATAGCCGAAGCATTTAACAATCTGGGATTCATATATATGGAAGATTTGAACGACATCCCGGAAGCTATCAACGCCTATACTTCACTCAACACCAGATATCCTGAAAATGAATATCGGCTGCCTTCACTTTATGCGCTCTACAAGCTTCACATAGCAAAACAAGAGGCTGAAGCGGCTGAAAAATACAAGCTTACCATCATTCAGGATTACCCCGATTCAGACTATGCACAAGTTTTACTTGATCCGGATTATTTTGTGAAAAAAGCTACTGCACAAAGCGAATCAGCTGCTTTTTACGAAAGAACATTCGATGCTTACAAAACCGGACAATATTTCAGGGTTGTGATGAATGCTGATCGGGCTGTGCAGTTGTATCCCAACGACACAGCACTTTTACCGCGTTTTGCATTTTTACGTGCCGTAGCCTCCGGAAGACTGGAAGTGGTTGATACCATGGCTGTAGGTTTGGATAAACTCATCAAAACCTATCCACAAAGCAGTGTGACACCTCTTGCACAGGATATTTTGAGAAATATCGGTAAAACCTATGAGCTTAACGTAGAAATTGAAATTCCGGAAGACGAAATGGCAGAAGTTGCGGCACCAAAATCACCCTATATTGTTAACGATCAATCCCAGTACATGGTTATGATGGTTTGTAAAACCGCCAAAATCCGAATAGATCCCCTCAAAGTAAGGCTCTCTGATTTTAACCAACGCGAATTCAGCATTCAAAGCCTGATGATAAAAAATCTGGTACTCGACAAAGACTACTCTCTGATAACTGTTGGAAATTTTTCGAACCGTGATGCTGCAATAGACTATTTTGAAGTACTCAGTCAATCAGACTATGTTTTGGGAGGCATGAACAAAACAGATTACAGCATTTATCCCATTTCGCTTACAAATTATCCGATTTTTTACCGGAATAAAAATCTTGATGAATATGCAAATTTCTGGAATTCAATAACATTAAAATAGATCAGGAAACCTATTTAAAAAAATAACTACTTTTGATTTAAATAAATCAACGATTAATGAAGCACCATAAATCCGGACACGATTCAACAACCCGCAATCTAATTGGTAACGAAGCAATTATAAAAGGTGATATTCAATCGTCAGGCGATATTCGTATTGATGGAACTGTGATTGGAACTTTACGCTCCAATGGCAAGATCGTAATCGGCCAGAGTGGAAATGTAGAAGGTGAACTGGTTTGTCAGCAGGCAGATATTTCGGGTAAGGTGAAAGCAAGTTTACAAGTGGAAGAACTAACCGTGCTGAAAGCCACTGCCATATTCGAAGGTGAACTGACCACCCGAAAATTATCCATCGAGGTGGGAGCCCAATTCAGCGGAAAATGCGAAATGAAGCAGACCGCATCTGATGAAAAAAAACAAAAATAAACCCACTGACTATCTGAATGCTTATGCCCGTTATTCATCACTGGCTTTTCAGATGCTGTTCATCATTTTGGCCGGTGTTTTTGGCGGCCTGAAACTGGATGAATGGCTGCAATGGCGTTTCCCGGTTTTTACAGTAGTTTTGTCGTTATTGGCTGTTGTGCTGTCCATCTATTATGCCGTAAAAGATTTTTTAAAAAAATAAGCTCCCTTTTATGAACAATGACTTCCGTGTTTTTTTAGTCAGGAATCTGCTTGCTGCCGGTTTTGCGGCCATCCTTAGTTTTGTGATTTTTGGCCAGGTGCCCGAAAAATATTCCAGCCAGGCCTGGCCTTTCCTGCTGATCTTTTTTACTTTGGGTAATTTGGGCCTGTTTATGCTTTATCAACGTGCCAAAGAAAAAAAACTAAGCAGCTTCGCTAATTTTTTTATGTTGGCAACTTTCCTTAAACTACTTGTCTATCTGGCCATTATTACCGTTTATCTACTTTACAATCGTGAGGAAGCTGTTCCATTTTTACTTTGCTTTTTCATTTACTATATTATCTTTACTGCTTTAGAAGTAAATGCCGTTTCAAAAAAATCGAATTGAAGTTATTAGGCCAAATCAATCATGACAAAACATTTGCGAACAGCAATTGTAATCATAAGTTTGATTTCATTTGCTACCTCCGTTTTCGCGCAATCAGATACTGCCTACATCAAGGATAACAAGGATATGCTTACCGTTCGGGTTTATGGTTTGTACGAGGCCATAAACCTCGAAATAAGCCCGATAAGCAATGGCCCGGTGTTAATTTATCGGCCAAACAGCCCGCAACATATTGGTGTGGCTGGTTTTTACAAATGGTTCGGGCTTGGACTTGCAATACAAACCCCTTTACTGGCAGACGACAAAGACATTTATGGTACTTCATCCTCTATTGATCTGCGAATAAACACTTATGGATCGTGGATCAATGCCGAACTGGCCTATGCCAACTATGAGGGATTTTATTTGGAAAATAGTCCTCATATTGTAAAAAACTTCACAAACGGTGATCCTTATTTGATTCGCCCCGATCTGGAGATCAGTAGTATAAGCGGAATATTTTATCTGGTACCAAATCATCGCAGGCATTCGTTCAGAGCTGCTTACATTCAAAATGAATACCAACGAAAAAGTGCCGGTTCATTTTTATTGGCTCCCGCATTTCAGATCAATCGATTGCAAGCACAAAGCAGCCTGATACCGGAAGATTATGCCGAGCAATACGATATCTACGAGCAAGACCAATTGGTGAGAGGCCGGTTTAATTTTGTAGGGATTTTTGCCGGATATTCCTATTCACTTGTGATTTTAAAACGGTTTTATGTAAATCTGGCCTTATTGCCGGGTGCCTTTTTACAATATTACGACTATCATACCGAAACAGAACACTACAATCGAAACAAAGCTTATTTTTTATGGACATCACGTTTTGCTGCCGGCTACAATGGCAAAAAATGGTTTGCAGGTATGGGTGGAGTAAGTGGATTTAACAATCCTGTATTACCCTTAAATACTTCGGCCTATGCACTTGGCGTTGAACAATTTAGATTTTGGATTGGAACCCGTTTCAACATTAAAAAATAGCCTGAAATCAGATTTCATAATTTTTCTAAAAAGTTTATTACTACAAGCAAATCAAATGCGTTTTCACATAAAAGCTTACTTTTGTGGCTCGATTAAAATAATTTCAGGATTACAATGATCTTCATCACCCGAAGAGAACGTTTTAATGCAGCCCATCGTTTATTCAGAGCTGATTTTAGTGACGAAAAAAACACTGAGGTCTTTGGGAAATGCTCCAACCCTAACTGGCATGGACATAATTACGAGCTCTTCGTCACGATAAAAGGTGAGGTAAATTCCGAAACTGGTTTTTTGGTTAATTTAAAGCTGCTTAGCAAAATAATCAGGGAAAAAGTTATCGATCATCTTGATCATAAAAACATCAACCTGGAAGTACCATTTATGCAAGGCAAATTTGCATCAACCGAAATGCTGGCGATGGCAATCTGGGATCAGCTCGAAGCCGGTATCAATAACTTTGGTGCTGCGCTGCATTGCATTAAGCTGTATGAATCTGAAAATAATTTTGTGGAATATTATGGCCATTAAACATTCCCGTTTCAAAGCGAAATCATTATGAAAGAAGCTCCAAAAGCATTACTTGGCTACGAAAAAATCGAAAAATTTGCACCCAAAAAACTTGCACAGCTCGAAAAACATTACAGAGCAATCCTTGAACTAATTGGCGAAAATACTGAAAGAGAAGGCTTGCAAGATACCCCACGCAGAGTAGCCAAATCCATTCAGTTTCTTACTCAGGGATATGATCATGATCCGCGCGAGATACTGCTCTCGGCAAAGTTTAAAGAAGACTACCGCGAAATGGTGATCGTGAAAGATATAGAGATTTTTTCACTTTGCGAACATCATATGATCCCTTTCATTGGCAAGGCACATGTAGGCTACATTCCCAATGGTTATATCACCGGATTAAGTAAAATTGCCCGCGTGGTTGAGGCCTATTCGCGTAGGCTTCAGGTGCAGGAACGCCTTACCACACAAATCAAGGAGGCCATTCAGGAAGCTCTTAACCCACTTGGCGTTGCTGTGGTGATAGAAGCCAGGCACCTCTGCATGTCGATGCGTGGTGTTCAAAAACAAAATTCGGTTACCACTACTTCCGATTTTACAGGAGCTTTTCAAAAAGCCGAAACCCGATCGGAATTTATCAGCCTGATAAGCTCAAAACTTCATTAATACAAAAATTATTAATTGAAATAACTGTTTGATATGAATCAACTGAATCCTTCTTTCACATCAGAAACTGCATTTAAATCGCAGGTGCTGGCAAAAACTTTTCTGGCTAATGTATTCAGCTGGATGTTTTTGGCCTTAGCCATTACAGCACTTGTTGCTTATATTTTTGCCGGCAATGAAAGCTTTATCCGGTTTATGTATAATACCGAAACCGGTGGCATGTCGATTGGGGGTTGGATAATAATGCTGGCTCCACTAGGACTGGTTTTTTGGATGTCGATGGGTTTTGCCAGGATGAGTGCACAATCGCTTTCGTTAATCTTTTTGCTTTATTCCATACTGATGGGTTTGAGCCTGAGTTTCATATTTTTAGCATTCACTGGAGCTTCCATTGCCAAGACCTTTGTGATAACGAGTGTCATGTTTGGCGTGATGGCGTTTGTAGGTTATTCCACCAAAACTGACCTCAGCCGATTTGGCTCACTTATGATGATGGGCCTGATTGGTATTATTCTTGCCACCCTCGTAAACTTTTTTCTTAATAGTCCTGCAATGGATTATATCATCAGTTTTATTGGCGTGCTGGTATTCACAGGGCTTACCGCCTATGACGTACAAAAGCTGAAACGCCTGGGTGCTACTGCCACAGCACAGGGCGATACCCTGCGAAAAGTTACAATTATGGGTGCACTGACACTTTATCTGGATTTCATAAATTTATTCTTATTTTTGCTGCGCTTTTTTGGTAATCGCAGATAATTCACATTGCCCAAAAGAACATATAAATCTCTTAATAACAATACTTTAAAAAAAGTTTATTGAATTCAATCAATAAATTGAATAAAAAGGGTAACACATAAATGCCCAATAAGAGACAAATCAAAATTTAAACATGAAAGCTTACGTATTTCCCGGACAGGGAGCACAATTTGTGGGTATGGGAAAAGATTTGTTCGACAAATCTGCCCGGGCTAAAGAGCTCTTTCAAAAAGCCAACAGCATTTTAAAATTTAAGATCACCGATCTGATGTTTGAGGGGACTGACGAAGACCTCAGACAAACCAGAGTTACCCAACCCGCAATCTTTTTGCACTCGGTTATTCTGGCACTCACCATGGAAGATTTTAAACCCGATATGGTGGCAGGGCATTCGCTGGGCGAATTCTCGGCTTTGGTTGCCAATAAAACATTACTTTTTGAAGATGGCCTGAAGCTCGTTTACAAAAGGGCATTGGCCATGCAAAAAGCATGTGAAACCGAGCCCGGCACTATGGCTGCCATTCTGGGATTAGAAGACAAGTCTGTTGAAAATATCTGCGCTGCCATCAAACAGGAAATTGTCGTGCCGGCAAACTACAACAGCCCCGGACAACTGGTAATTTCGGGTTCAGAAAAAGGCATTGAAATTGCTTGTGAAAAATTGCTCGAAGCCGGAGCCAAAAGAGCGCTTCCGCTCAAAGTTGGAGGGGCATTCCACAGTCCTTTGATGGAACCCGCACGTGTTGAACTGGCAGAAGCCATTGCCACAACAAAATTCAGCAGAGGCATATGCCCGATATATCAAAATGTTACCGGACAATCTGTTACAGATCCGGAAATCATTAAAACCAACCTCATTGCACAACTTACCGCACCTGTGCGATGGACTCATATCATGAACAATATGATTGCCAGTGGAGCCAAAACCATTATCGAAGTGGGTCCGGGAACTGTTTTGCAGGGGCTGTTCAAAAAAGTTGACCGCAATATTACCACCATGAGTGCAACTATTTAGTAATTCCTTTTAGAAATAATTTCTGCCAGCCATCCGCTTACTACACCGGATGGCTTCATTTTTTTTAACGTAAGCCGGTAATCCGATCTTCATTGTGAATCATTCATTACCAAAATAGTTGATTTCCAAACCAATAAATGCCAATTACTTTTTTAGGTTACAAGATTTAAAAAACCTACATTTGTACTTTGTGGAAGATATGACTAAAAGCCGAGAAAAGAGAATCATCAAGGCCTCCTGGATAGCCATTGTTGCCAATGCGCTGTTGTCGGTTATTAAAATTATTGCAGGATTTCTCTCAGGCAGTATGGCTCTGGTTGCTGATGGAATTGATTCAGCAGGCGACATTTTGGGATCAGTGATCACGCTCATTACTGCCCGTATTATTTCGCGTCCGCCAAATATTAAACATCCATACGGCTACGACAAGGCCGATACCATTGCTTCTATATTGCTTGCATTTCTGATTTTCTTTGCAGGGGCACAGCTTGTCATTGCCACTTTCGAGCGATTACTAAGTGGTGAACCAGGTGTTTTGCCCGCCCCAACGGCAGCCATAGTGGTGATTATTTCCATCATTGGGAAACAGCTTTTAGCTCAATACCTTCGCAAAACAGGCAGGAAAATTGACAGCCCGATGCTTCTGGCCAATGCAAAAAACATGCAAAATGACGTGCTGATATCTTTAGCTGTTTTGATAGGGCTTGTTTTTACACATGTATTTAATTATCCCCTGCTCGATGTGTTCACCGCTTTAGCAGTAAGCCTTTGGATAATAGTAGTAGCCGTTAAAATCGTTATCCGCTCGGGCCGTGAACTGATGGACGGACTCGACGATCCGGGTATCTACAAAACTATTACAATGGCAGTTGGTGCCATCGAAGGTGCCCATAACCCGCATCGCATCCGCGCACGAAAAATGGCTCATTACTATATGATTGCACTCGACATTGAAATTGATGGCCGCAAAAGTCTTAATGAAGCACACGAAATTGCCCACAAAGTGGAGGATGAGATTAAAAAACATATAAATAATGTTTACGATATCCTTATCCATGTCGAACCCCTTGGTGATGATCGCACCAACGAAGCCTTTGGCGTTTCGCCACACGATCTGCTGAAAACCCCCCTTGATTAAATTCAAATTGACATTTATATCTTTGCCAATAGTGATATTTTGGTCAAGAGAATGTTCTCATTTTATATCTTTGCAGTAGTTTTTTGGTTGCTAATTTCCTGCTAAACTGATACCCATGATATTGTTTTTTCAGCCCACTGCCAATCGTATTATTGCACTGGAATCCCTTCCAAAACCTGATCAGGACACCCTGCAAAAACTTAGCTGGCTTTTTGGCGATGCCAGACAAATTCACGAAAAAACAATCAAGGGATATTTTATCGGCCCGCGCAGGGAAATGATCACGCCATGGAGTACAAATGCCGTTGAAATTTCTCAAAACATGGGCATTCGAGGCATCAGTCGTATCGAATCTTTTTATAAAACTGATAAAATCAACTCCGATTACGACCCCATGCTTCAGGCACGTTATCACAACCTCGACCAACTTTTGTTTCACATTGATCATAATCCGGAACCCATCAGGTATATTGACGACCTACAAGCATACAATATTGAAGAAGGTCTGGCACTTAGTGATGACGAAATAATTTATCTGGAAGAAATCAGCCAAAAGATCAACCGTAAACTTACTGATAGCGAGGTTTATGGTTTTGCTCAGGTTAACTCCGAACATTGCCGGCACAAAATATTCAACGGCACTTTTATCATTGACGGCAAAACTATGCCCGAAACGCTTTTTGCCCTGATAAAAAAAACTTCTAAAGAGCACCCTAACAAATTGGTGTCGGCTTACAAAGACAATGTGGCTTTTTTCCTTGGCCCTCAGATCGAACAGTTTGCCCCTGCAACTCAACATCAGGCTGATTTTTTTGAGATTAAGGATATCCACTCCGTGATCTCATTAAAAGCCGAAACACATAACTTTCCAACAACGGTCGAGCCTTTCAATGGAGCATCAACTGGCAGCGGAGGCGAAATCCGCGACCGGCTTGCCGGAGGAAAAGGTTCTGTTCCCCTTACCGGATCAGCAGTTTATATGACATCCTATCCCCGTACCGAAGAAAACAGGAGTTGGGAAACGACATGCGAAGCTCGCGAATGGCTCTATCATAATCCGGCTGATATCCTCATCAAAGCTTCAAATGGGGCTTCGGATTTTGGAAATAAATTTGGCCAGCCACTAATAAATGGCAGCCTGCTCACCTTTGAGCATAAAGAGCAGGGCTACTTTGGATACGACAAGGTGATCATGCTGGCTGGTGGTGTTGGTTTTGCTAAAGCCGAAGATAGCCAGAAGGAAAAACCCGAACCCGGCGACCTGATTGTGGTGCTTGGTGGCGACAACTACCGTATTGGCATGGGCGGAGGTGCTGTTTCGAGTGTGGATACCGGTGAGTTTAGCAATGCCATAGAACTTAATGCAGTGCAACGTGCCAACCCTGAAATGCAAAAACGTGTTGCCAATGTGATCCGGGCCATGACCGAGAGCGACAAAAATCCAGTTCGTTCCATTCACGATCATGGTGCCGGTGGTCACCTAAACAGCCTTTCGGAACTGGTTGAAGACAGCGGTGGCAAAATAGAAATCGGAAAATTACCTGTGGGCGATCCCACCCTTTCGGATAAAGAAATTATTGGAAATGAATCACAGGAAAGGATGGGTTTGGTGATTCATCCCGATTTCATGGAAATCCTTCAAAAAACAGCTGAACGCGAACGTGCACCTATCTATGTGGTGGGTAATGCCACTAACGACCAACAATTGGTTTTTAAACGGGATGAAAAGCTTTGCCCGATAGATTTGAGGCTGGAAGATCTTTTTGGTAAACCACCAAAAACGGTGTTGGAAGATCGATACAAGCCATACCGGTTTGATGCGCTGAATTACAATGCTGAAGACATATATTTCTATATTAATGAAATCTTACAACTCGAAGCTGTGGCCTGTAAAGACTGGCTTACCAATAAGGTGGATCGTTCTGTGTCCGGGCGTGTGGCTTTGCAGCAATGTGCAGGAGCTATTCAGCTGCCTTTAAATAACCTGGGTATAACAGCCCTGGATTACAGAGGGATAAAAGGTATTGCCTCTGCAATTGGCCATGCACCAGTAGCCGGTTTAATTGATTCGCGTGTTGGATCAAGACTTTCGGTAGCCGAAGCACTGACCAATATCCTTTGGGCTCCTCTGGAAGGCGGTCTCGAAGGTGTATCATTAAGCGCAAACTGGATGTGGCCGGCAAAAAATCCGGGTGAAAACACACGGCTTTATATGGCTGTGAAAGCTCTGAGTGACTTCTGTATCGAACTGGGCATCAATGTGCCAACCGGAAAAGACAGCCTCTCAATGACCCAAAAATATTCTGATGGCACCAAAGTGCTGGCTCCCGGAACAGTTATCGTTACCGCCGCTGCAGAAGTAACCGACCTTAAAAAAGCCGTAAAACCAGTTCTCAAAAACGATCTGGATACCACCATTGTTTTTATCGATTTGTCCTCCGATGATTTTGAGCTTGGTGGAAGCAGTTTTGCACAGCTTTTGAGTGGTATTGGGACAAAAGCCCCTGATGTTAAAGACGCTTCCTATTTTAAACGGGTGTTTGATACGATACAGAAATTGATTGATCAGGAACTCATTTTGGCTGGTCACGATATTTCGGCTGGGGGCTTGATAACAACCTTGCTCGAAATGAATTTTGCTAACACTGATTTTGGCTTGGAAATCAGCCTCGACAACTTTCAAAAACTGGATATCATACAATTGCTTTTCAGCGAAAAACCAGCCATAGTATTACAGCTTAAAAAAGATTCTCCGGCCTTTGAAATACTTTCAAAGCATCAGATAAACTTTGCTGTCCTTGGAAAACCGATTACCGACCGCCTGCTGATTTTGCATCATTACAAAGACACTTATACACTTGACATCGATGCTTTGCGCGATAGTTGGTTTAAGTCGTCCTATCTGCTCGACAAAATGCAAAGTGGCGAAAAATTTGCGCTAAGAAGATTTAAAAACTATAAGAAACAAGATCTGGAATTTAGCTTTGGAAAAGATTTCAATGGTAAACTCAGTAGTTATGGGCTGGAACCTTCCAGGCGAAAGGCAAGCGGACAAAAAGCTGCTATCATCCGTGAAAAAGGTGTGAATGGCGACCGCGAAATGGCTTATGCCTTGCACCTCGCCGGATTTGACGTTAAAGACATCCACATGACCGATCTTATCAGCGGGCGCGAAGACCTGACTGATATAAAGATGATAGCTTTTGTCGGCGGTTTCTCAAATTCTGATGTATTGGGCTCTGCCAAAGGCTGGGCAGGTGCATTTTTATACAACACCAAAGCAAAGCAGGCACTCGACAACTTTTTTGCCCGACCCGACACTTTAAGCCTGGGCGTTTGCAATGGTTGTCAGTTAATGATTGAATTAAATCTTATTTTCCCTGACCATCCCGAAAAAGCATTGATGCTCCAAAATGATTCGGGTAAATTTGAATCAGGGTTTATCAATGTGGATATCCCTGCCAACAACAGCGTGATGCTCAATAGCCTATCAGGCAAGCGTTTGGGAGCGTGGATTGCCCATGGCGAAGGAAAATTCAGTTTCCCGTGTTACAAAGACAAATACAATATTGTGATGCAATACGGACAGGAGGAATATCCGGGCAATCCAAACGGCAGCGATTTTGCCACAGCTGCAGTCTGTTCAAATGATGGCCGTCACCTGGCAATGATGCCGCATATCGAAAGATCCTTCCTTCCGTGGCAATGGGCACATTATCCGGAACATCGCGAACAAGACGAAGTGAGCCCCTGGATAGAAGCTTTTGTCAATGCCCGTAAATGGATCGAAAACACAAAACAAACCCAATAATGCCGACAAAGACTGCAATCATAACAGGTGCTACAAGTGGCATCGGGAGAGCTGCTGCTCTTAAATTTGCTGCCAATGACTGGCAATTGGTAGTTACAGGCCGTCGTGCCGAAAAACTTCAATCATTACAGAATGAAATCAAGGATAAGTACAATGTCCCTGTTTTAACCCTCGCCCAGGACATACGCCTTCATGAAAGCGGCGACCAGCTGAAAAAGCTATTTCTGGAAAAGCTAATTAAACCGGATCTGTTAATCAACAATGCCGGATTAGCTGTTGGCTTATCTCCTTTGCACGAGAGTGAAACAGCCGATTGGGAACGAATGATTGACACTAACATCAAGGGATTACTTTATGTATCAAAAAGTATTTCGTCCTTAATGGTGGAACAAGGCTTCGGACATATCATTAACATTGGTTCGATCGCCGGAAAAGAAGCCTATCCGGGGGGTAATGTTTATTGTGCTACCAAACATGCGGTGGATGGCCTCACGAATGCCATGCGTATGGATTTGCTTCCTTATGGAATAAGGGTGAGTTTGGTGGCTCCGGGTGCTGTGGAAACAGAGTTTTCGCTGGTTCGTTTCAAAGGCGACCAACAAAAAGCAAAAAATGTGTACAAAGGTTATAAACCCCTGACAGCAGAAGATATTGCCGATGCCCTGTGGTATGTAGCCAATGTTCCTGCACACGTTAATATTAATGATCTACTGATTATGCCAACAGCCCAGGCCAGTGCAATGCTATTTAATAAGCAAAGCAGTATTTAATTAAATAGATTCATTATTATTGTTATTTTTTTCTTAATATTGCTTCCATATTTTTTTGTTGGTGTTGGTTTCAATTGCTATTCAGTAGCTTACTAAGTTCACGATATGGATAAAACGATTACGCGCATCTTCGATTTGCTGCCTTATTACGAGCAAAAATTCAAACCAAAAGCTGATGTTCTGGCCGGAAAAGAGAATGGGGATTGGGTTAAATATGACATCACAAAATTTCGCGAAATAGTTGATAATATCAGCTATGCCTTAATACAGCTTGGGATTGAAAAGGGAGATAAAATTGCTACTATTTCCAATAACTGCCCCGAATGGAATTTTATTGATTTTGCGGTACTCCAAACCGGTGCCATTCATGTGCCTATTTACCCAACAATTAGCGAAGCAGATTACAAATACATACTTAATCATTCAGAAGTAAAATATGTATTTGTTGCCGGCAGGGAACTCTTTCGCAAAGTTGAACACATTTTGCCCGAAGTAGATAATGTGCTGGATGTTTATACATTCAAAACTACCGAAGGACTGAAACACCTGAGCGAGTTAATTACACTCGGTGCTGAAAATCAAGATGTTGAAAAGCTTCAAAACATCAAAAGCAATATTTCAGCTGATGACACAGCTACGTTGATATACACCTCCGGCACCACCGGAAATCCAAAAGGTGTGATGCTTTCGCACGCAAATCTGTTGAGCAATGTTGAAGCTGTTTACCATATTTTTCCGGTTGACGAAAACTGCAAAGCCGTGAGCTATCTGCCGCTCTGCCATGTTTACGAACGGATGAATATTTACACCTATATCTATCTGGGGGTGAGCATCTATTATGCCGAAAATATGGGAACGATTGCAGATAATATTCGTGAGGTGCAGCCCGAAATCCTCACCACAGTGCCCCGACTGCTCGAAAAAGTTTATGATAAAATTATTGCCAAAGGACGTAAGCTCAAAGGAATTAAAAAACAGCTTTTCTTTTGGGCTGTTAATTTGGGACTCAGCTATCAGGTTGAAAACAACAACGGTGCATTGTATAATTTTCAGCTTTCCATTGCCAACAAACTGATTTTTTCGAAATGGCGCGAAGCTCTTGGCGGAAAAATGCGTGTGATCGTTTCGGGTGGTGCAGCACTTCAGCCACGTTTGAGCAAGGTTTTTACCGCAGCACAAATCCCGGTTTTGGAAGGTTATGGGCTCACCGAAACTTCCCCCGTAATAGCAGTGAACACACTGGAACCCGGAGGATTGAAATTTGGAACAGTGGGTAAAGTAATCAAAAATGTTGAGGTGAAAATTACACCTGACGGTGAGATATTAGTCAAAGGCCCCAATGTAATGAAAGGTTATTTTAAAGATAAAGCCATGACAGCTGAAGCCATCGACAGCGAAGCCTGGTTTCATACCGGCGATTTGGGCGAAATTGTTGATTCAGGTCATCTCAGGATAACCGGCCGGATAAAAGAAATCTTTAAAACTTCAATGGGAAAATACATCAGCCCGGCCCTGATCGAAAACCGGTTCAAAGAATCTGCATTTATCGATGGCCTTATGGTAATTGGTGAACATCAGAAATTTGCCGCTGCGCTTATTGTGCCTAATTTCGAGCACCTTCGGTCGTGGTGCCGCATCAAAGGAATTAAATATACTTCTGATGGTGAAATGATTACGCACAAAGAAATTAAAAATCGTTTCAAAAAGGAAGTTGATCATTACAATGTATTTTTTGGTGACTATGAACAAATCAAAAAATTTGAACTTACCGATCATGAATGGACTGTTCAGTCGAGCGAACTGACTGCCAACCTGAAATTGAAAAGAAGTTTTATCGCAAAAAAATACCAGGATAAAATCGACAAAATCTACAACACCTGATATCCAGAATGTATCAAAACTAATAACTGCCAAAACATGAAAAACGCCCGTATTTTTGACATCCTGAATGAATTCAGAAAAACTGAATCCGCTGAGAAAGAGATTTTTGCAGCCCGAAAAAATGGCGATTGGAAAATTGTAACTGCAAAACAATATGTAGAAACTGTTGATAAACTCAGTTTGGGTTTTCTGGAATCGGGCATCAAAAAAGGTGACAAGGTAGCCACCATTTTAAAAAACTGTCCGGAATGGAACTTTATCGACATGGCTCTGCTACAGATTGGTGCCATACAAGTGCCCATCTATCCTACCATAAGTGATAATAATTATCAGTTTATCTTTAACGATGCCAGTGTAACTTTTATCATCATTTCGAACGATGCTTTTCATCAACGCATCAAAGATGTAGTGAATGAAGTACCCAGCCTCGAAGGCATTTTCAGCATCGAAAAAGTGGATGGCCTGCACCATTGGACTGAACTGATGGAGAAAGGAGAAAAATCGGACAGGTCATCCGAACTTGACGAAATACGGCACAGCATAAAAGCCACTGAAATGGCTACCTTAATATATACCTCAGGCACAACCGGAAACCCCAAAGGCGTAATGCTTTCGCACCGCAACATCATGAGCAACGCTGATGCAACCATTGAAATCTTAGCGCAAAATCCGGTAAGCCGTGTGCTTAGTTTCCTGCCTTTGTGCCATGTGCTGGAACGAATCATGAATTACACTTACCAGCGGTTTGGTGCCAGCATTTATTATTGCGATAACCTGGATCAGATAGGTGAATACATCCGCGATTCAAAACCCGAAATGTTTACAGCAGTTCCCCGCGTTTTGGAAAAGACCTACGAAAAAATTGTACGCAAAGGAAGAGGTCTTAAAGGCATCAAAAAGGCAATCTTTTTTTGGGCTATCAGTGTGGGCGAAAAATACGAGCCCTGGCAAAAAGCCGGTTTATGGTATCGGCTAAAACTGCGGATTGCCCGTAAATTGGTCTTCAGTAAATGGCATCCTGCTTTTGGGGGTAGATTAAACGCTATCGTTAGCGGGGGTGCCAGTTTGCAGGAACGTATCACAAGAGTTTTTTGGGCCGCCGGATTCAAAATAATAGAAGGTTATGGACTCACTGAAACTTCTCCTGTTGTGGCTGTGAGCAATTTCCTGCCGGGAGGTGTAAAAATTGGGACTGTTGGCCCGGCATTACCTGGCGTTGAAATAAAAATTGCTGAAGATGGAGAAATCCTTACAAAAGGACCAAATGTGATGCTGGGTTACTACAAGCAACAAGAACTCACTGATGAAATCATTGACAAAGAGGGTTGGCTGCATACAGGAGATATTGGTCGGTTCGAAGGAAAATTTTTACGTATTACCGACCGCAAAAAAGAAATCTTTAAAACATCGGGCGGCAAATATATTGCCCCGCAACAGGTAGAAAACAAGCTCAAAGAAAGTGCTTTCATCGAAAATGTGATGGTTGTGGGTGAAGGCAAAAATTTTGCGGCGGCCATCATTATACCCGATTTTGCGCACCTCGAATCGTGGTGTAAGGTAAAAGAACGCCCTTTCGAAGGTAAGGAAAAAAGCATCAAAGATCCGGTGATAATCAATCGAATCGAACGTGAAATAAACGAGATAAATAAAAAACTCGATCACACCGAAAGGGTGAAAAAGTTTGTGCTGCTTGCCGATTCATGGAATGTGGAAACCGGAGAGCTCTCCCCTACCATGAAGCTCAAACGAAAATTCCTGATGCGGAAATATGCTGTTTTAGTAGAGTCTCTGTATGTGAATGCCGGCTTTAATGCAAAAGTTTAAAAAGCATTTCGCGGTATAGCTCATCGGCACCTATATCCTGACTTTTGTAACCCTTTGATTTGAGGTCGTATTCGCGCAGTACACCAATACAACGCACAGCATCAGCAATGCTAAAATTGCGGGCTGCCTGCTGCATATCCTGAACAAAAAAAGGATTCATACCCAGCAAACTGGCCAGATTATTTCTGCTTTTATCGTGCGCATAATGTACCTTCAGGATTTTTGTAAAAAAACCATACAAAATGATAGTGGTAAGAAGCAAGGGATAATCTTTGGGGTTGTCTCCAAAAAACCGGACGATCTGATTGGCACGGAGAATATCTCTGCTGCCAATGGCTTTTTGCAGCTCGAAAACATTGTAGTCCTTTGAAATGCCAATATTTCGCTCTACATCTTCGTCAGTAATCCTTTTTCCGGCAGGCAGTGCTATAACTAATTTTTCCAGCTCATTCCTTACTTTATGCAGATCATTCCCTAAAAAATCTGCAATCATCTGACAGGCCTTTGGCGTGATGGTATAATTTTTTTGTGCCAGATATTGTTCAATCCATTTGGGAACATGGTTTTCGTAGATCTTTTTCGACTCAAACAATACCCCCCGGGCAGCCACTTTTTTGGCCAGTGACCTCCGTTTATCCAACTTTTTATACTTAAAATTGATGATCAGGATCGTGGTTTCGGGCAATTTTTCAACATAATCCTCCAACTTTTCGATTTCCTTGATATCCTGTGCTTCTTTTACAATCAAAACCTGATAGTCGCCCGTCATCGGATAATTTCTGGCCTGGTTTACAATGGTTTCCACATCTACATCACGTCCATAAACCACCATTTGATTAAATGCCTTATCAGCCGGATCAAGCACCTGCTCTTCCAGCATGTCAGAAATTGTATCAATAAAATATGGTTCTTCACCCATCAAAAAATAAATGGGATAATATACCTTGTTCCGTATATCAGTAATGATCTGTTCGAATGTAAAAGCCATAATTAAAAACGAAGATGTTTTACCGTAATTCCATTGTTGATAAGCTGTTGCAGGGCATCGATCCCAATTTTAAGATGTTCTGCCACATAGCGATGATTTACCTTCCGGTCGCTATCCGATGTTTTTACCCCTTCAGGAATCATGGGCTGGTCCGAAACCAACAGCAAGGCTCCGGTGGGTATTTCATTGGCAAAACCAACCACAAAAATGGTGGCAGTTTCCATATCTACTGCCATCGAACGGGTTTCGATCAGGTATTCCTTAAAATCATCATCATGCTCCCACACACGCCTGTTGGTTGTGTAAACCGTCCCGGTCCAATAGTCGCGGCCGTGATCTCTGATCGTCGTTGATATGGCTTTTTGCAGACTAAATGCCGGCAATGCCGGAACTTCTTCGGGCAGATAATCCGCTGATGTTCCCTCACCCCGGATGGCCGCTATTGGAAGAATTAAATCACCAACCTGATTCTTCCTTTTTATTCCGCCGCATTTTCCTAGAAACAAAACTGCCTTGGGATGTATTGCACCTAACAAATCCATTATGGTTGCTGCATTGGCACTGCCCATGCTGAAATTTATTATCGTGATGTCGCCAAAAGTGGCACAGGGCATGGGGTGATCTTCTCCTATAATGGGCACGTTATGCCACTGAGCAAATAATTCGAGGTACTGATTAAAATTGGTTAAAAGTATGTATTCTCCAAATTGATCAAGTGGTAATCCGGTGTAGCGTGGCAGCCAGTTTTCAACAATTTCTTTCTTGGTTTTCATAAAAGTGATTTAACTTACAAAATTAGTGGTTTTATGCAAGTGAGAGGCAGATTTTGATGCGATTGAACTGCCTTATCATCAGGATAAAAGTCTTCAGCAATTCTTCCAACCGAAAATGTAACTATATTTTAGGTTTAACCCCGGTTTATCATATTAATAATGCTCCCGATTCCGTATCTTTGTTTGCGAAAAGGATTACTTGCTTGTAGCTTTATGGAATGGTTTAAAACGAAAGGAACCGGAAACCTGATACAGGTTTTTGACCCAATCAGAAGGCGTTATGTTGCGCTAACACCTGAAGAAAAAGTTCGTCAGCAGGTATTACAGTTATTAGTTGACAAGCTCAATGTTCCGGAAGGACTGATAGCTGTTGAATACACCATAAAACTCGGAAAGCTAACCAAACGTTGCGATATTGTTGTATTCTCTGAAAAATTTTCACCCATATTGATTGTAGAATGCAAAGCCGCACATATTGATTTGGGCACTTCAACACTTGAACAGGCATCACGCTATAATCAGGCACTTCAGGTTGATTACCTTATGATAACAAACGCAACAGACTACTATTTATATCGCATAGATGCTCAAAAGGGCAACCTGAACCACTGCAAGCATTTGCTCACTTACGAACAGATGAACCAAAATAATCAAAACTTTCTATGATCAAAACATGGCTGCTGTTTATCACATTGCTGGTTTTTAGTTCTTTTCACACCTTGCCTGCACAGACAACAGGCGAAACAAACAAAAAAGAGGTGGATGAAGCCAGTGATTACATTTTACTGGCGAGGAGTTTTTATGGAAAATCGGCAGAAAAAGCTTTATCATACAGCCAAATGGCATTGGATAAAGCAAGAAATATCCAACACGATTCATTGTTTGCACATGCACACAAAACCATTGGAATAGCACTCTACTATAACCATAATCCTGATAAAGCAATTCCGCATTTCGATACGGCTCTGATACTTTTTGAAATGCTCAGTGATACTAAAGAAATTGGTAATATATACAACAACCTGGGCATTATGCGTACGGGTATCGGTGACTATAACACGGCCATCGAAATGTATCTAAAAGCCCTGGATATCCGTTTGCAGCAAAGCGATACCTTATCACTTGGCAGGCTCTACAACAACCTGGGATCCTTGTATTTTCATCTGTCCTCTTTTGATGAAAGCCTGAGCTATTTCACCAAATCCTATGAAATAGCTGTACTTCAAAATGATTCAACCGGAATGATGAGTACAAAAAATAATATCGGCCTGGTATTGATCAATTTGAATAACTATGATGAAGCACTGACTACCTTCAGGACGTCGATAAAAATAGGCGAACGCAACAACGACAAAATTGGTATTGCCGACAGCTATCACAACCTCGGGTTGATATATTTCAAAAATAATCAGTATGATAGTGCTTTGTTTTTCTACACAAGAGCAAACGACTATTACAATCAAATTGGTATTGAAAGCGGAAACAATTGTCTGGGGTTGGGCAACTGTTATTTCGAAATGAAAAAATACAACAATGCAATCATAGAGTTTAATAAAGCACTGGCTATCAGCTATTCAAAAAACGATCGCCAACTTCGGCTCGATGCCTTACGCAATCTTTTCGAAACTTACAAAACAAGCAATAATACTACCAAGGCACTCACAACCGTAACACACTATCACAGCCTTTTCGACTCTGTAAAAACCTTGTTTGATTCAACAGCCGTAAAAAATCTTTTGGCCCGGTTTGAATTTGAAAATCATCAACGCGAGATGAATTCCTTGATAAAGGAACAAAGCATACAGCAAGAGCTTATCAAGGAACAAAAACAAAAACTTCGGTTTCAGAAATTAATCAGTTATATCAGTTTACTTTTCATGCTGGTACTTTCTGTTATTGTATATTTCTTGTTCAGACTGTATCGGCGCAACAAAAAGGCGAATCTGATATTAACGCAGCAAAACCTAGAATTAGAGGAAGCCCGAAATTCACTCAAAAAATCACATGCCGCAATTCAGGAACAGGAAGAGCTGCTACGAACCTTAATCAACACCACGCCGGATATCATTTGTTTTAAAGATGCAAAAGGCCGCTGGCTGGAAGCCAACCAGGCCGATCTTGAGCTTTTTAGCCTTACCGGGGTCGATTATAAAATGAAAACAGATGCCGAACTGGCCGATTTTAGCCCCACACACAAGGATGCACTGAACAACTGCATGGCCTCTGACGAGATTGCATGGCAAAAAAGAAAGATCTCACGTGGTGATGAAGAAATTCCGGGTCCTGATGGTCTTATGAGAACCTATGATGTATACAAAATCCCTTTGTTTAATGCCGATGACACAACCAAAGGATTGATAGTTTTGGGGCGTGATATTACAAACCGAAAAAAGGAAGAACAAAAATTGGCAAAAGCACTCATAAAAGCCAAAGAGTCAGATCGACTGAAAACAGCCTTTCTCTCCAATATGTCGCACGAAATTCGAACCCCGTTAAATGCCATTGTTGGATTTAGTCAATTACTTGACGATGAAACTATTACAAAAGAAGAAAAATCAAAATTCATTCAACTAATCCAACAAAACGGAGAGTCATTGCTCAACCTGATAAATGATATCATCAGTCTGGCAAAAATTGAAGCCGGAGTCAGCCATCTCAATCCGGAATATTTCTCACTCAACAAGCTATTTCTGGAGCTGGAAGTAAGCTATAAATCCATTCTGATCCAGCGCAACAAAAAACATCTTCAATGGAAACTCAGCCTCCCCGATCAGGATATAATCATACATACTGATGCCGAAAAACTACGCCAGGTAGTAATTAATCTGCTCGACAACGCCATTAAATTCACTGATGAAGGCGGCATTGATTTTGGTTTTGTTGCCAATTACAACAACAATGCAGAAGTGGACGGGATTGAACTTTTTGTGCAGGATTCAGGTATTGGAATCGCTGAAGAACAACAGCGGAAAATTTTCAGACATTTCACCAAGCTCAATGATGACAGCAAAAAAATATATCCCGGAACCGGATTAGGCTTGAGTATCGTTCAACAATATGTACAGATGATGGGAGGCAGTATCAAACTGGAATCGCTACCCGGAAAAGGCACCCGTTTTATCGTAGTTTTGCCTCACTTTGGAAAGGCACGCGAAAATGCTGTGAAACAAAGCAAGCTGTTGAGCCATCAATACAATTTTGAAGGAAAGACAATCCTTATCGTCGAGGATGTGGATTCCAGTTTCGACCTGCTTAATATCATTATCCAGGGCACACGCGCCAATGTGTTAAGGGCCGTTAATGGTACTGATGCAGTTGAAATGTGTGTTACAAATCCTGATATCAATCTGGTGTTGATGGATATTCAATTGCCACAACTTAACGGACTGGAAGCCACCAACCGAATAAAGTCATTCAGGCCCGAACTTCCAATTATAGCACAAACAGCATTTGCCATGACTGAAGAGAAAGAAGCTTGTTTTGCAGCCGGCTGCGATGCCTATCTGTCCAAACCCATTAAAGCCGAACTCATGCTTCCGGTGATAAAAGAAATTATTGGCTGAAAAATCTGCTGTTATTGCTACTTTTGCTGTTGTTAATATTTTATCAACTATCCTTGTTTTCAAATATTAATTAGAAAAAAACTTTACATTTGCACTGAAAAATCATGCCTTATGAAGAATCTAATCCTAAAAATCGTTTTGTTTGCCGTGATCATTGTTCTGGGATACATGGTATATGATAGTATTAATAAACCTGTCAGGTTTAAAAATGAAAAAGCTCAACGTGAGCAGTCAGTTATTCAGCGACTAAAAGATATTCGTAATGCACAGTCTGTTTACAAGCAGGCAAACAACAGCTATACGCCTAGCTTCGACAGCCTGATAGCATTTCTTAAGTCTGGTGAGATACCTGTTGTAAAACTCATCCCTGATCCGGAAGACACAACCTTCACAAAAACAATATCCGACACACTCGGCTATGTGAAAGTAATGGATTCCCTTTTTGGAAAAAGAACAAATTTCAATGTTAATGACCTACGATACATCCCATTCAGCGATGGTGTTGAGTTTGAAATGGATGCCGGAAGTATTGACCGTGGTGGTGTAAGCGTGAGTGTTTTTGAAGCCAAGGCTCCCTTCGTGGCTTATTTAAAAGGGATGGAAGAACAACGTATTTATAACATTATTGCAGGAGAAGAAGATATTGATAAATATCCCGGACTTAGAGTGGGTTCGATGACAGAGCCATCAACAGATGGCAATTGGGAATGACATTTTTTTGCTATGATAGCCCCGTCGAAACCAACACTTAGTTTGATTGACAAGTCTTTTAAACAAGACTACTCAAAAAACTTTCAGATGACCATCCGGATTGCACCGGATGGTTTTTCGTTTGTCATTTTTTCGCCCGAAAAACAACGATTTGTTGGCCTCGAAACCTATCATTTTTCTTCCCGTAACGAAGCCGTTAGCCTCGTCAATGTGATTGACGAAATTATCATGAAACAGGCCTGGATTGCCTATCCCTATCAACAGGTGAAAGTGCTGGTCGAAAACAATTATATGGCATTAGTCCCCAATCCGCTTTACGACGAAAAGGAAAAAGGCACCTATCTGGCTTTTGCGCAGGATTTTCAGGAGAACAGCCGGATATCCCACGATCTGCTCAAAACTGCTGATGCAAGCGTGGTGTATTATATCTCCAATGTTCTCATGGCCAAAATCAAAGATCTGTGGGCCAATGCCAGCGTACATCATATCAGCAGTGCATTTATTGAATCGACTTTAATTGCAAACAAAAATAAACAGACTGATTCGGCAGTATTTGTGCACGTTAGGGATCATTGCTTTGATATGCTTGTGATTGAGGGTCAAAAATTCAAGTTCTACAACTTTTTTCGGTTCAATACCAAAGAAGACTTTATCTATTTTTTATTGTTTGCCATGGAGCAACAACAACTTAATCCCGAAAAAACACCCCTGATTCTTTCGGGTGCCATCGAACAGAGCTCGGCTATTTATGATATCAGCGAAAAATACATCAGACACATAAGCTTCGAAACACGCAACAAAAATTTTGACTATAGTTATGTGTTCGAAACCCTGATCTGGCATCACAACAGTTTGTTGTTTAACACCTTGCAATGCGAATTATAAGGGGGAAATATCAACGACGCCAAATTGTAGCGCCAGCTAACCTGCCTGTTCGGCCGACAACAGATATGGCTAAAGAAAGCCTGTTTAACATCCTCGAAAATCAGATAGACCTGGATCAGATCAGGGTGTTGGATTTATTTTCGGGTACCGGCAATATTGCCTACGAAATGGCTTCGCGCGGATGTAAAAGTGTTTTGGCTATTGACCAACATCCTGCCTGCGTTCGTTTTATCAGATCAATAAAAGACAAATTACAGATTGAAAATTTGCAGGTACTGCAAATGGATGTATTTAAATTTGTTCCAACGACCAGGCAAAAATTCGATCTGATTTTTGCTGATCCACCCTACGACAGCCCATATTTCCAACTTCTAGTGCAACTTGTTTTCGAACACAGCTTATTGGAGTCTGGTGGTATGTTTGTAATAGAACATTCCGGTAGTGAGGATTTTTCGGAACATGCTGCCTTTGTTGAATTACGACATTACGGCAG
This sequence comes from Bacteroidales bacterium, assembly GCA_028704385.1. Lineage (GTDB taxonomy): Bacteria > Bacteroidota > Bacteroidia > Bacteroidales > F082 > UBA5536. The sequence continues at coordinate 89,349 of JAQVLA010000008.1, forward strand.
GGTTCATTTCAGTTTTTTCAAACAGGCATAAAAAAACCGGCATTTGGCCGGTTTTTAGATTTTTAATATTCGTCTTCATGAAAAAAGAAATCTTCCTTAGTGGGATAATCAGGCCAGATATCTTCTATACGTTCATAAATCTCGCCTTCGTCTTCCATTTCCTGAAGGTTTTCGATAACTTCCTGAGGGGCACCTGAGCGAATAGCCCATTCCAGTAATTCATCCTTTGTGGCCGGCCAGGGAGCATCTTCCAGTTTTGAAGCTAATTCAAGTGTCCAATACATAATTCCTAAGCTTAAGGTGATATTTTTTGCAAAAGTAATTTTTTTTTGATCGAAGTCAAGAAAAAACAAATATTTCATAAAACGCACTAATAACGTGCTTTCCAGACTGTTTCGACTGCTCCGTTCCGATTGCCGAGGTATCTGGCCAACACAAAAAAGTAATCGGACAAGCGGTTGAGGTACTGCAAATCGAGTGCATCAACAGGATACTGTTCGCTCAGATGCACAACCAAACGCTCGGCTCTCCTGCATACAGTGCGTGCCACATGGCAGTAAGATACCACCATATGTCCGCCAGGAAGTATAAAACTGGTGAGTTCGGGCAGAATAAGATTCATTTTATCTATCTCCTTTTCAAGTAGCTCAATGTCGGCTTCACTTAAGGAAGGCATTGATCGTGCAACAAAAGCATTTTTATCCTCGGCCAGATGTGTTTCAAGGGTGAAAAGCCTGTCTTGTATTTCAATTAAAATTTTGCGGCTGTGCTCATCGGTACTCTCATGATCCCGTATTAAACCCACAAAAGAATTAAGCTCGTCCACAGTGCCGTATGCCTCAATTTTGTTGTGATATTTAGGAACACGTGTGCCACCAATAAGTGCTGTTTGTCCTTTATCACCCGTGCGGGTATAGATTTTAAAATCGTCAGCCATAATAATTGTTTAAGGTGATAACAAGCTTTATGCCGGATTGTTTAAAAAATAGCCTTTATGCAAACTTATTGTTGCTGAGCTACAGTGATGATATCCTGATTTAGCTCGTCCGACTCTATTCTGCCATCACGTAATCTTACGATACGGTGAGCATATTTGGCAATGTCCTCTTCGTGTGTTACAACAATGATCGTATTGCCTGCCTGATGAATTGTTTCAAGTAATCCCATAATTTCAACAGAGGTTTTGGAATCCAGATTTCCGGTTGGTTCGTCAGCTAAAATAATTGACGGGCTATTCACCAGGGCACGGGCAATGGCAACCCGCTGGCGCTGACCACCCGACAATTCGTTTGGCCGGTGTTTGATCCGATCTGTTAATTGAACATCTGCCAGCACTTTTTCTGCAATCTCAATTCGCTGTTGCTTACCAATCCCCGAATAAACCAGTGGCAACATCACATTTTCGAGTGCCGTCGACCGTGGAAGAAGATTAAACGTCTGGAAAATAAACCCGATCTCCTTGTTTCGTATATCAGCCAATTCGTTGTCGTTCATTCGGCTGACGTCTTTCCCATTCAAAAAATAAGAACCGGCAGTTGGCGTATCCAGGCAGCCCAAAAGATTCATCAGGGTAGATTTGCCGGAACCCGAAGGCCCCATAAGGGCGACATATTCATTACGCCTGATATTTAGCGTGATCCTATCAAGTGCTCTAACTATTTCTGTTCCAACCTTATAGTGACGTGAAATTGCTTCAAGACGAATAATATTGTTATCCATGAGCAGGTGTTTTGGGAAAAACAAAGTTACTAAACAATTCTACATCTTTATTGTAAAATGTTGCTTTGCAATTCCCTTTCTAAAAAACACCAACCCAAACTGAAAAAGATCAATGGTAAGACTCACCTGATCACTATTCTGTATTTTCTTCCAGGCTTCATCCATCTCGGCTGACCAGTGAATGTCGTCAAAAATAAAAATACTATCATCGTGAGCCTTTGTAAGGCAGTGATGAAAATAATCGAGGGTTGGTATTTGTTGATGATTCCCATCAAAAAAAACAAGATCGAGCCGTGGCAACTCATTTAACACTTCTGGCAGGGTTTGGTTAAAGTTTCCTATTACGATATTTACATTCTTTACTTTGAGCCTTTCAAAGCTGTTGGCCGCCACCTGAGCCATAGAAGCGCATCCCTCAAGAGTGGTTACTTTTGATTCCGGATTACCCAATGCCAGTGCAGCGGACCCCAATCCTGCAGCTGTGCCAAACTCGAGGGTGTATTCGGGTTTGAAATGATGTGATAACCGAAAAAGCAGCTGGTTAAATTGTTCGGCGTGTGAGCGTCTTTTCACAAGCTGCTGCACCCTTGCCCGATACGTAATAAACATCTTTGAACCAGCCGAAGCACCAAAATCAACCGTTTCGATAACATTACGGTTACTAAGCAGGCGTTTTCGCTGCTGATGTAGGGTTACATATTCGGGATATTGATTTTTGTCGTGCAACACCTCACTTGCCAATTGATAAACAAATGGCGAATGCAGTCCGTGTAATCCTTTTGCCCTGAATAAATAAGCTATAAACTCACTTGTTTTGTTTATAAAGCTCATTACGAATTGTTTGTATGATTCGGCTACAAAATTAAGAAAATATCAATCTGATTTTAAGTAAAATTCTTTAATCTATCGATTTCAAATCCTTTCCTATTCAAACGCAATTTTTTGGATAAAGAATACACTTCTTGGATTATTGCTGACAAGCCTGCTGTTGTTGATCTTTTGATTGGCTGTAACAACAAAATAATTGCTGTACCAATAATCCAGCCGGCCAAAGTTCTCTTCCAGAAGCCGGTCATTCGAAAAGCGTAAGTCCAGGTTTGTGCGGGCTACCTCTCCTATCAACCCTCCTTCCAGATCAAAAAGCTTACTGTGCAACACTCCTTCGTTATAAAATGCCGCCAGCACTTCACCCTGGTTAGCTGACACATTAACGTGACGTTCAAGCTCATAGCTTTTCAAATCTCTTATTTGAAATGTGTTTAGCCAGTTTACTCCGCCCTCAGTATTGAATGAAACCAGTATGGTACTAAAAAACTGATATCCTTCGAAAATGGTGTAGGTATAAGGTATTGGACGGCCATAAAAATCATAATCAATCCGCGATTCAACCCGATAACGCGGACGAAAAGCTTCAGCCGAAAACAATAACAGGCTATCCTGATTAATCAGTTGAGGCTCATAAAACTGAAATGCGATATCAGCCTCCTCCATACTGGCCTTGCCGCGGGATTGTTGCTGTCTGTAACGCATCAGGTCTTCACTCGCCAAGGCATTGTCAATATTAGGCAAGCCTGCAAAAGGATGGTACTGAATGCTGCTTTGTCCGTTTGGTTTCAGTTGCAAATAAAACAAGCCTGCCGCCTCACGAGCTGTTGTTTCCTGTGCATTTTTTAATGCTGTGGGCTTACTTTTCTCGCGTTCGTATGTGCCAATGGCAACTATTTCCTCTCCATGCCCATAAAATCCGACTGATGCCAAAAAACGGTGTTGTTCATCAGCAATTTCAAAACGATTGATTAATTGGCCATTTGAATCAAAAATCAAAAATATATCCGCTTCAAACCTTTTACTGCCAAACCGTTTCAAAAAAACACCAAACTTTCTGCTATCTGAAATAACATCAATCTCCTGGATCAAATACTGCCCTTCGGATAAAATGTCGATTGGCGTTAAACTCCCATCTGAAAGATTGAAAAAAAGCAGATCGGCCAGATTATCTGCCAAATTAACACCTATCATTAATTTATCTCCATATGCTGCGAGTTTGCTTATTTCGGACTGGGCCGGGAAAACACCTCCCATCAGGCTGAACTTCTCATTTTTCAAATGAAAACTTATAATTTCATAGGGAATCGGGTCTTGCTTTTTGCCTGTATTATTTAAAAATAAAACGACCAATCGCTCCTCTGTTGAAAGGATTTTGTGTATGCGCATACCTTCTGACAGAGCAACAAGCTTTACCCATTTTTCGGTAAGGTTGGTATCGAGTTTTGAAAAATACCAATTGCGTCTGTTGTTTTCATCCAGCTCACGGCTTTCATAAAAAAGCATTAAGCCCTCCACACCCAACAACTCATAGCCATAGCTCTTGCTATCGATGCGGGCAGGCAATTCAAGGCGCACAGGCTCATATTCCTGTGCCTGCACAGAAAAGTAAAGTAAAATCAAAAAAAACAAACAGTTGAATTGCTTCATTTAAACCTGATATGCTTGCAATGTAACGAAAATAAATATTTTTTATGATTACGACACTTTTATAAAAACTCTATTGTGGGGTAATAAAACAATGCCGTTCCAACGATACTGTATGCTACCGGACAAAATTTTATGAAAAAAACTGCACAAAGAATCTTTCCTCTGTGCAGTTTTTATTCATTTTAACTGAAATTTATTTTACAAAGCGTGCATTGGTGTAGGTGCCATCTTCATAGGCAAAACCAATCACATAAACTCCTTGTTTGAAGTTGGTTACATCAATCCGGCTGTCACCGGCATTCAGTCTATTACTATAAACAAGTTTGCCTGTCATGTCAACAATTTGAATGTTTGCATTAGCCTTCAAACTAAAGCTGATTTGATCAGTAGCGGGGTTCGGATAAACTTTAACTTTTTGGGTATTCATTTCATCAATACCAACTGTTCCTTCGCCAATCACCCTAACATAATCAACTTCCCAGGTTGAAGCTGCAGCGGTAGTGGAAGTGTATTTAAATGCCACATACAATTTTGGATTCGCATAGGCAAGAACATCCAGTGAACCAGATTCTGCCCATTCATATCCACCCGGCGACCAGTCGAACTGAACTGTTAAATCTGTCCAGCTAAAATCGTTTGGATTTCCCTGTCCGTCGTAATCACTTGAAACCATAAGCCTTAGCGGATCGCCGTCAAAGCTGTAGGCAGTGCGGAAACTAAGTGTAGCTGATTGCATATTCGTAAGGTCCATTTCGGGGCTGATCAGCCAATCCTCATTAAGTAAAGGGCTTCCGGCATAACCTGACATACGTGCAAATTGATCATCATCAAAGGTGCTGTGCGACCAAACCTGATCACCAATAACATTATATGCATTCATCACACCCAGATCCTCATCAAAAGGCTCGTTTAGCAAGGCAACTGTATTTGAAGTAGTTATCGTAGCCTCTGGATAAGTTCCATCAGTTTTGTAATTGATATTTTCTCCAAAATTGGTATATGGGAAAATAGCAAAATGATAGGTTGTATTAGGCTCCAATGCACTAAAAACATGCGCTTCCTGACCGTAAGGCACATTCCAGGCGATATATCCCATTGTGATATCCAGGTTGTTGGCAACAGGAGTACCATCAACAGGAAGTTCAAAATTCAATCCTCTGGTTACCAATGCTTCACCAAGAATCAGATACGCATCTGGTAGTTGTTCGCCGGTGGCATCAGTCCAGCTGAGGTTAACACCTAAATCTCCGGTTTCAGCAGCAAAAGCGGTGGGAAAATTTGAAGGTTCGGGTTTGATCACTATATCTCCGCTGATGGAGAAGTCGTCATAAAAAACGGAACCGCCTGAATTACCGTCCTGTTTGTAAACACGTACTTCAAAGCGAAATTTTGCAGCATTGGCAGGTGCTGTAAGTATTTGTGAATAATGCATCCAACTGGCATTATCCTCACTGTATGTGCCCGGGCGCAAAATATCTGCATCATCTTCCAGATAGGTATTACCTTCGTCCATCCAATAGGCCCAGATACGTGTACGGGCAGCCGGATCATTGTCATAATAGTAATACTCAATGGTGTAAGTTGTTCCCGGTAAGATCCCGTCAACATCCTGCTGGAAATCGAGCGTGCCGTCGCCAGAAGTGTGACGAGCTGAAAAACTACCACTATGAACTGTGCCGGATTCTTTAGTAATACTTTCGGCTTTATCCCAACCAGTTGGTTCGGTATCAGAGTTCCATGCTTCCAGGTTGCCATTTACAACCAGATTTTGGGCTTGTAGTGGCATGAAAAACGCCACAAATGCAAAAGTTAAAATAGTAAAGATAATTTTCTTCATAAGGATACAATTTTTAATATTACTTCCATAATTTCAAACGCCAAAGTTAAGGATAAAAAAAGTTTAGCAGATTAAAAAAACATAAAAAAAGGGCTGATCACCAGTGGATCAAGCCCTAAATATATTAAGATTTAGATAAGTTTATTTTTTATCGTCAACCTCTTCAAAATCCACATCGGTTACTTCATCATCGCTTCCCTTACCGGACGATGAGCCAGTGTTGGCATCAGCACCTGGCTGAGCATCATTTGGCGTTTGCTGTGTGTTTTTATACATTTCCTCGCTGGCCGACTGCCATATTCCGTTGAGTTTCTGCATAGCAGCATCAATCGCCGGAATATCCTGGCTTTGGTGCGCTTTTTTTAATTCTTCGAGAGAGCTTTCTATTTCTGATTTTTTATCAGCCGGAAGTTTATCACCGTATTCTTTCAACTGTTTTTCAGTTTGAAATACAAGTGCATCTGCTGCATTTAGCTTGTCGATTTTTTCGCGTTCTTTACGATCTGCTTCTGCATTGGCTGTTGCTTCGTCCTTCATCTTTTGGATTTCGGCATCGGTTAGTCCCGAAGATGCCTCAATACGGATACTCTGTGATTTTCCGGTAGCTTTGTCTTTGGCAGAAACATGCAGGATTCCGTTCGAGTCAATGTCGAATGTTACTTCAATCTGTGGGATCCCGCGAGGTGCCGGTGGAATATCATTGAGGTGGAACCGCCCGATACTCTTGTTCTGATTAGCCATTGGCCTTTCACCTTGCAGCACATGAATTTCAACTGAAGGCTGGTTATCCGCAGCTGTTGAAAATACTTCAGATTTTTTTGTCGGGATGGTTGTGTTCGACTCGATAAGTTTTGTCATCACTCCGCCGAGGGTTTCAATACCCAGGCTAAGTGGTGTAACATCAAGCAAAAGCACGTCCTTTACCTCTCCGGTAAGCACACCACCTTGAATAGCAGCTCCAACAGCCACCACTTCATCGGGGTTTACACCTTTGGAAGGTTCTTTTCCGAAGAAGTCTTTAACGATATTCTGAATGGCAGGAATACGTGTTGAGCCACCTACCAAAATCACTTCATCTACATCGCTTGCGGTCATTCCGGCATCTTTCAGTGCCTGACGGCAAGGTTCGATGGTTCCGCGTATGAGTGTATCGGTGAGCTGTTCAAATTTCGAACGGGTGAGTTTACGTACAAGGTGTTTTGGCACGCCATCAACCGGCATGATGTAGGGCAGGTTGATCTCTGTTTCGGTTGAACTGGAAAGTTCAATTTTAGCTTTCTCGGCTGCTTCCTTCAAGCGTTGTAGTGCCATAGGGTCTTTACGCAAATCAAGGCCTTCGTCTTTTTTAAACTCATCTGCAAGCCACTGAATAACAGCATCATCAAAATCGTCGCCGCCAAGATGTGTATTACCGTTAGTAGATTTTACTTCAAATACTCCTTCACCCAATTCGAGGATTGAGATATCAAAAGTACCGCCACCAAGGTCGAAAACAGCAACTTTTACATCGTTTTTCTTTTTATCAAGGCCATAAGCCAAAGCGGCAGCAGTAGGCTCATTGATGATACGTTTTACTTTGAGGCCGGCAATTTCTCCGGCTTCTTTGGTTGCCTGACGTTGCGAATCGCTAAAATAAGCCGGAACAGTGATAACCGCCTCTGTAACCGACTGACCCAGATAATCTTCGGCTGTTTTCTTCATTTTCTGAAGCACCATAGCCGAAATTTCCTGTGGGGTGTACATACGATCATCAATCTGAACGCGTGGTGTATTGTTTTGTCCTTTAACAACTTTGTAAGGTACCCTGTTCACCTCTTTTGAAACCTGATCAAATGTCTCGCCCATAAAGCGTTTGATCGAAGAAATCGTTTTTTCGGGGTTAGTGATGGCTTGACGCTTTGCCGGATCACCCACCTTGCGTTCACCGTTTTCGGTAAAGGCCACAATTGAAGGTGTTGTGCGACGACCTTCGCTATTCGGGATTACAACCGGCTCGTTACCTTCCATTACAGCAACGCATGAGTTGGTTGTTCCAAGGTCAATTCCAATTATTTTTCCCATTTATTTTTCCTCCTTTTTATCAAAATTTATGTTCAATTCTTAAACTTTGAAATGGTGTTTGTCAAGGATTGTGCCAAAAACTATTGGGAGCAAAATCTTAATGGTAAAGGTCTCGTTTAGCTAATGACAGAAAGTATAAATATTGTCTATCATCCATAAAATCAATGCTTTAACGAAAACGGCAGCTTTCTTTTAAGGAAGTTGATAACAGGAATGACAAAAAGACAGTCAAGGACAAATTCAGGAATGTCAGTGAAAATTACTGTGCAATCCTAAAACCCCAATTGTAATCTTCAACCAGTTTTGTTTCGCTTAATGGATTCAAATTGTAAACCTTTACTGCTTTACTTCTGGCAGAGAATATGCCGTAGCCATTTAATATATTTGTGTACTGGGGTATTTCCTGGACAATGCTGTTTGAGGGTGCATTCACATCGATAAAGGTGCTCAGCTCTTCGCCACCTGCCGAAATGGTGAGCAGCACTTCACCTGCCCAGCGTTTTACATTTAATTCGTCATCAAGTTCTTGCCCCAGACGGCTGTAAAATTCACTTCCCATATAACTCACACTCATTTCTTCACCACCATCAAGTCCCTGTGAATGCCGTGTTCCCAGATTCCAAAACATTTGTTTATAAAGTGTATCCGGATTTCCGGGACGTAATTCCTTATAATTAAATATGATTTGAACTTCATATCGCTTACCTCCGTGAGCCGAATTCCATTCAATTTGTGTGGCAGAGGTGGAGGCAAAGTTGATAAAGTTAACTGGCCTGACCACTCCAAAAGAAGCGATCATATCTGTTTTAGCTTCAATAGCTTTCGATTCAGGTTCAATTTTGAGGGTATATTGTGCGTTGGGATCAAGTGTTGCTGTGGTGTAATAAAGTAGCTGGCTTGGAAAATAAAAAATTGAATCGCCTGCCAATTTATTGTGGATTGTGATCGTATCCAGAACTATCGGGTTTTGATCTGCCCCGTTTTTTTTCCCCTGAAGTATTACATTCAGCTTTTGGGCATAATTACTTGAATCCGGATCCTTTGCAATTTCAAGTGCATTTCCTGGCCCAAGAAATGCTTTGGTGATTTTTATAAAATTGGTATCCTGACCAGCATCCAACAAGCCGTAAACAATTGTAATATCTTTGTAATCAGCATATAAATCAACATCTGTGCTGCACGAATTGAAAACTACCAAAAGTGAGGCTATAACTATAAAAATGCCCGTAATCTTTTTGAAATTCATGTGTTCTTTGGATTTTTTTTAAACAAAACAGAAAATCCGGTTTCCTGATAAACGGCCAAAATTACAATATATTTTCTCCCGTTCAACCATAGACCAGTAAACGGTATTCAATTAACCGGTAAACGAAAAAACCATTGTATTTATCGTATTCTGAAAAATGCAGGATTTGGTAATCTGTACAAATAAAAACAGGTTTTTCGCTTTCTGAAGCAAAATCCGCTACAATTAAAAACACTACTTTTGCATGAAAATCATAACAATCATGTATTCTTCAAAAGATATCCCAAAAATCACCACACATGTACTTCAGGAGATGAAGCTTAAAGGTGAAAAAATTGCAATGCTAACGGCTTACGATTATTCGATGGCGCAAATTCTGGATGAAGCAGGCATTGACGTGATTTTGGTGGGGGATAGTGCTTCCAACGTAATGGCCGGACACAAAACTACCCTGCCCATCACTTTAAACGAAATGATTTACCATGCAAGCTCGGTGACCAGGGCAGTAAAAAGATCGCTGGTTGTTGTGGATATGCCTTTTGGCACCTACCAGGGCAATTCAAAAGAAGCACTTTCGTCGGCCATTCGGATAATGAAAGAATCAGGTGCTAATGCAATCAAAATGGAAGGCGGTGAAGAAATCGTGGAATCTGTTGACAGAATCTTAAGCGCCGGCATCCCGATCCTGGGCCATCTTGGTCTTACACCACAAAGCATCAACAAATTCGGTACTTATGTGGTGCGGGCTACTGACGACAAAGAAGCTGAAAAGTTAAGGCGTGATGCGAAAATCCTGGAACAGGCAGGTTGTTTCGGCATCGTACTCGAAAAAATTCCTTCCCAGCTGGCCGCCGAAGTAACGCAAAGTGTAAGAATACCAATAATTGGCATTGGTGCAGGTAATCAGGTGGACGGACAAGTGTTGGTATTGCATGATATGCTGGGTATTAATCAGAAATTTTCGCCCCGCTTTTTGCGTCGTTATCATAACCTGCACGACGAAATCAAAACGGCTGTTTTTAGTTACATAAGTGATGTAAAAACCGCTGACTTTCCTAACGAACGAGAACAATACTAAGCTTCTTTGTTAAATCTGGTTTTTTAAAAATGCCCCATCCGTTTGAATCACGTGTGTTGTTTGAAGACAATCACCTTTTAGTGATCAACAAGCGGCCATCCGAATTGGTACAGGGCGACAAAACCGGCGACACATCTTTACTCGATGAGGCCGCCAGCTACCTGAAATGGAAAGGCAACAAAACCGGAGCAGCTTTTGTTGGCCTGGTGCATCGCATCGACAGGCCTGTGAGCGGTGTGCTGCTGCTAGCCAAAACGAGCAAAGCACTGAGTCGTTTAACGATACAATTAAAAGACAAAAACTGGAACAAAACTTATCTTGTTATTGTACAACACTTTCCTCCAAAAACCGCAGATAAACTCACTCATTGGCTGAAAAAAAACGAAAAACAGAATAAATCATATGTTGTATCTCCAGAGACTCCCGGAGCCAAACAGGCCATCCTTGAGTACGCATTGCTTACAAAGGCAGATCATTATTCACTGCTCGAAATCAGGCTCCTGACCGGCAGACATCATCAGATACGTGCACAACTGGCTGCAATTGGCTGTCCGGTGAAAGGCGACCTTAAATATGGTGCGAAACGATCAAATCCGGATGGTTCGATCAATCTTCATGCCTGGAAACTAAGCTTTCAGCATCCGGTAACAAAAGAAATGCTCACTTTTGAAGCACCCTTACCCCTTGAAAAATCATGGCCTGATTTTGCCAAAATACCCTAATAAAACAGCAGGGGTTATTAAAGTGGTACTAGTCCACTTCTAACCAAAAAGCAAATTGCGATTTGGTCAAAATGTCAGCATTTTGATAAAAATACGGTAATTGACGGATACAAATCTGTATTTCACCACATCATATCAGCAGGCCAGCCAACCTACTTTTGTCACATATTCACTGAAGTTATAAAACCTCAAAAACGAAAGAGTTATGAAATCAATTCAATTAAATTTAAGAAACCTCAGCCAGTTAGCAATGGCTGGTATCTTCGTGGCAGCTTTTACGCTTGCTTCATGTAATAAAAAGGATGATGACAATACTGATCCGGGCGATAACAATCCAAATACTGAAAACCCCATACCACAGATGGGATCAGGAACTCTGGTTGCTATTAAAACCCAAAACATCACCTCAACGCCTATTGGAGATATAACGACAACTATCGGCCTTGGAGTTGCAGTTTTTACAGAAAATGGCTTCAATTCGTTTACCGATGCCGGAACAGTGGAGCTCAAAGGCAATGCGCTCACAAAACACGCTAACAACAGTTATGCCTTCACCCCCTCACTTACCAACCCAACCGGTATTGATCTGAGTGGCGATATCACCTGGGATGTATCCGGAAATGGTAATATTCCTGCTTTTTCGCATACTGTTAACACGGCATTCCCAAATGTGGGTGCAATAACCAGTAGTTCGGATGTTTCCAAATCGGGATATACCTTAACGGTAGCCTCCGTAAATAATGCTGATTCTGTATATTTTCAGGTTGGCAGCGTGCTAAAGGTGCTTCCCGGCAATGCCGTTTCGTGCCAGTTTACTGCTGACGACCTGAGTGAACTAAGCACTGGTGCCTCAATTGTGCAGGTTGCGCCAATAAAGATCAGTAATGCCGATTATGGTGGAAAAACTTTCTACTTCATCAACGAAAGCACTAGTAGCGTTTCAGCAAACATAACCAACTAATTAGTTTTTCATTATTGTTTTTATATTTAAAATGTCTGTGAATGAAGATTCGCAGGCATTTTTGCTTTATGTAATTGGACTAGCTATTTCTATCCTGAAAAAAAGGTGTTTCTTTGTATTTGTAAATTCTGTTATAAATATTGTTTTTTCGTCTGGCTATAAACATGATCTTTGGATGACCGAAAGTCCTCACGACAGGGCTTTTTTTGTTCGGGGAATGCTTATCAGCTTACCAAGCAATAATGATTAAAATGGATACTGTGTTGAAGAAATATTTTTGGATTTTATTGATCAGTAGTTGTATGATAAACTTACCCGTTAAGGCACAATGGGTTACAAAAATCACACTTGAGCAAAATACCACAAAATATCAGAACCTGGAATTCAGGGCCATTGCTTTAGAAATGGATGCAACAACATCCACAAAGGCAAGCATCAGGGTGGCAGACAAGCTTTACGATATCGTTCCGGATGAACATTCCCCGATCAGTGATGGCTTGCGCATGAGCAATCTCATTGTTATTGACGATGCACAAACAGGTTTTAGCCTAATAGCATCATCTCAGAAACAATTAAAATCAGCCTATCTCATTCATACTCCTGAATTAAAGAAAAAATTAAAATCTAAAAGTGATACGCTCGACAGCTGCACACATCCCGTAATGATCCTGCAGGAGGAATGGCGCGATGGACTACCCGACCCTGATTACGACAGAATTCCAAACATGGTGAGCCATCAGATCATTCATCACTCTGCAACCGACAACGAGCTAACTGATTATGTAAACCTTGTTCGCAGCATATATTTATACCATACCGAAGTAAACGGCTGGTCTGATATAGGTTACAACTACCTGATCAGTCCGGATGGATTATTGTTTGCCGGTCGCGATCCGGGCGAAAATCTTAGTCAGGACAGTGTGCTTGGAGCTCATTTTTGTGCCAGCAACACAGGTACTATGGGCATCTGTATGCTTGGCACATTTATGACACAAACTCCTGGCGAAGAAGCCCTTAGCACCCTTAATCAACTTATCAGCTGGAAAGCCATCCAGTCAAATCTTGATCCCGAAGCAAGTTCGGCTCATCCGCTCAACCAGGAGCTTGGCACTATTGCAGGTCATCGCGATGGTTGTTCAACAGCCTGCCCGGGAGATGCTTTGTATGCCATGCTGCCTCAAATCCGGGAAAAAAGTCTCGAAACTATTCAAGATTGTGGCGTATTTCCTGGTTTAAATGTAAACACCAACAATCAGGAAATGACACTATTTCCAAATCCGATTAACGGAAATATCCTTCGTTTTACGACCAGCCTTTCCCTGAAGAGAGCTATCCTTTTTGACTTAGCCGGCCATCAATTGGAAAGCTGGCAAATCACTTCAAATCAGGATGCACTTAGGCTGCCACAACAAATTAAAAACGGGCTTTACTTCATTCACTTTATTAGTCAGAAAGACAGAGTTATCCCTGTTAAAATTATAGTGAACAAACAATATTAAGAAGTTTTCGTTTTTATGGGTAACCTTGATGCAGCTTTTAACGTATGAAACACTAATTTTGTTAAAATTTGTCAGAACATAAATTGGATGGTTTTAACCAGATATTCCGATGGAAGATAACAACAAAACGAAACAAGCACTTCTGGCAGAAATTTCTTCGCTGAGGCTACAGGTATCGAAACTTCAGGAACAACTTCATCTGCAGAACCAGCAGTCAGAAAAAGATATTGAAGAAAGGTTGGCGGTTACAATAAACAACATCCCGCTCGCTATTCTTAATCTTGATCGTTTTGGGTATATCACAGCAGCCAATCCAGCTTTTTTAAAGACATTCGACACCACCGCTGCCGACATCATCAACAAGATGAATGTCAAAAATTTTAAACCCTTTCTGGGAACTGAACTTAGCCTGAAAATAAGTCAGATGATCGATCAGAAAGTTGGTTTTGATATCGAAGCTCCATTTCCGCTTAACAAAGACAAAGACGCTTATTTTAAGTGCAGGGGAACCGTTGTTTCGAGCAAAATGAGCGATGCCCTTTCTTTTATCCTGATCATAGGTGATGTGTCCAAAAGAAAAATGACCGAATACGAACTCATCAAAGCCCTCGAAAAAGCAGAAGAATCTGATAAACTTAAAACAGCCTTTCTTACCAGCATGTCGCACGAAATCAGAACCCCAATGAATCATATCATTGGCTTTGTTGATTTTTTGCGTGATCCCGACCTACCACAAAACGAAAGAGAAGAATACTCGCAAATTGTCTTCGACAGCGGTCAGGTTTTACTCCGGCTAATCGACGACATCATTGATATTGCCAAAATTGAATCCGGACAGATGCGCCTGCATAAAACCAATTTCGTGCTGAACGAAATGATACATAATCTTTATCGTTCATACGATCAGCTACGCACCAAAAAAGGAAAACAGGAGCTTAACTTCAAACTTAATATACCTGCTCATATCAGCAACCTTACAGTAAATACGGATGCTGTGCGGCTACAACAGATTTTTAGTAATTTACTGGATAATGCTTTTAAGTTTACCGATACCGGCACCATCGAAATGGGTTTTGAAATAATTGACCGCCAGCTGCATTTTTTTGTGAAAGACACTGGTGTTGGGATCAGCAAAGACAAACACGAACTCATTTTTAAGCGCTTCAGACAGTTGGACTACAGCAGCACAAAAAAATACGGTGGCACAGGTTTGGGGCTTTCCATCATCAAGGGACTGATCGACCTGTTGGAAGGTGAAGTTATTTTAAAATCTGAACCGGGAACAGGATCCGAATTCCGGTTTACCATTCCGGCTGCCATCGTGCAGATAGAATCAAAACCAACCCCCGACATCAAAGAACTTGATCATACCTATCATTGGCCCGACAAACAAATTTTAATTGTTGAAGATGAACGGATGAATTATAATTTGCTGCTGGTGATGCTTCGACCTACCCGGGTAAAAGTGCTTTGGGCAATGGATGGAGAAGAAGCTATTCAACTGATTCGTGATGGAAAAGAAAAAATAGACCTGATTTTGATGGACATCAGACTACCACGCACCAATGGTTATGAAGCTACTGAAGCCATCAAAAAACTTCGGCCCGATATACCGGTTATTGCCCAAACAGCTTACGCCATGGATATTGAAATACAAAAAGCCCAGCAGGCAGGCTGCGATGCCTACATTACAAAACCTATCGACCGCCATCAGCTGCTAGAGACGATTTTTTCCTTCCTGACTTAAATTTTTTGTCCAATAAATCGCACTAATGCCGCTTTGCCATAGTGCCATTTACCCTCATTCAGATTGGCGTGGAGTTCGGTAAGTTGTTTAATTTGTAAAGTATCAAAATCGGATTTTATCATGGCGCTGTCGTAATTCATCTCCGCATTTTTAGGGCCTCCCGAATTATATTGCAGCTGGTCTTTATGAAATGCCTCCATGATAACCAGGCCATTGGGTTTGAGCATTCGAACCAACTCCTGATGCACCTGCTTTCTGACACCCACTGGCAAATGCACAAAAATCAGTGCGATCACATCAAATGATTTTTCAGGAAACTTCAAAACCGATAGATCCTCTATCCGGTAATCCAGATGTACCTGATTTTTTTGCGCAAGTTTCAGGGCTTTGGCTTTGCCTGAACTGCTGTAATCCACAGCTACAACTTCCCATCCTGCAGTGGCTGCCCACACGGCATTGCGACCTTCGCCTTCGCCCGGAAGCAGAAGTTTTCCGGCAGGCAAATTCTGAAGTGTTGACTTAAAAAACTCATTGGGTGTTTCGCCGTAAATATATGCTTCACCCGAAAACCGTTCGTCCCAAAATAATTGCATAAAGCACAAACAGTAGAGCAGATTTTTTGTTCAGCAAAACACGATCTGTACAAGTGAAAGCCCTATTTTGCTAAATTTGTGGCGGAAACAAAATTATTACTTAACTAAACTTGATATGATGTTTAAAATGAAAAACTTATTGATCCTTATGGTGCTCGGCCTGGGATTGTTTCGCATGGAAGTGAAAGCCGATGAAGGCATGTGGATTCCAATGTTAATCGATCGGCTCAATTATGAGGATATGCGAAAAATGGGGCTTCAGCTCACTGCAGAAGAAATTTACAGCGTAAATCAGGGCAGTCTGAAAGATGCTATCGTGATATTTGGCAGGGGTTGCACAGGCGAGATCATATCCGATCAGGGATTATTGTTAACCAATCACCATTGTGGTTATGGATCAATTCAGTCGGTAAGTACAGTCGAAAACGATTATCTCTCTGATGGTTTCTGGGCAAAAAACAGGGAAGAAGAAATTCCTATTCCTGATCTTACAGTCCAGTTTCTTATCCGCATGGATGATGTAACATCCCGTATGCTGGAAGGCGTTTCGACAGAAATGAGCGAGAAAGACAGAAGTGCCAAACTGGACGAAAACCGCAAAGCAATTGTAAAAGAAGCCACAAAAGACACGCATTACAATGCTGTGGTAAAGGACTATTTTGAAGGAAATGAGTTTTATCTGCTCACCTATGAAACTTTCAAAGACATCCGGCTTGCCGGAACTCCACCCGAAGCTATTGGTAAATTTGGTGCCGATACCGATAACTGGATGTGGCCCCGCCATACCGGCGACTTCTCGATCTTCAGGGTTTATGCCGGCCCGGATAATAAACCGGCTGATTACAGCCCTGATAACAAACCTTTCAAACCCCGTCATTTTTTACCAATATCAATAGCCGGAATTGAAAAAGGCGACTTCTCTATGATACTCGGAAATCCCGGAAGCACCGACAGATATCTCACTTCCTGGGGAGTTGATATGGCAGTGAAAGAAAGCAATCCGACCATTGTAAAAATCCGTGAAGAAAAATTACGTGTGATGCGCGAAGGGATGGATGCCAGCGAAAAAACCCGCCTGCAATATGCCTCCAAATATGCCGGAACTGCCAACTATTGGAAGTATTTTATTGGCCAGACCAAAGGTCTGAAACGCCTGAAAGTTGCCGACAAAAAACGTCAGATCGAAGCCGGTTTCAATCAATGGCTTTCTGAAAATCCTGCAATGAAATCGACTTATGGTGATGCTTTGCCACTGATTGAAAATGCCTATAAAACTATAGGCGAATACAACCTGACTCGCTGGTATATGATGGAAGCCGTGTTGCGTGGCCCCGAAATCCTTGGCTTTGCCAACCGTTTTAACAAACTGGCTGAATTACTGGCCGATAAAAATACCGATAAAACTAAAATTACTGAGCAAACGAATCGTCTCAAGGCATCCGTAGAAGGGCATTTCAAAAACTATAACAGGGGTATTGACCAAAACTTGCTGGCAAGCATGATGCAGCTGTATTACAAAAATGTCGCGGCCAATCAACAACCGGAAGCACTGAAAGAAATAGTAAGCAAGTACAATGGAAATTTTGAAGCGTATGCTGCTGATGTTTTCAACAAATCAACCTTTGTCTCTGAATCATCAGTAAATGCCTTCCTCAATAATCCAAAAGCAAAAACTATTTTAAAAGATCCTGCATTTGAACTGATTCGTGCATTCATAACAACCTACAACGAGATGATGAGTAATACCGGCGATGCCTACGACAACCTCAACAAAGGCAATCGCTTGTTTATGGCCGGTTTGCGCGAGATGCAGCCCGATAAAAAATACTACCCCAATGCCAACTTCAGCCTTCGCCTTACTTATGGTACTGTTGAAGATTATTTCCCGGCCGATGCTGTTCATTATGATTTCATCACCACTACCGAGGGTATTCTTGACAAAGAGGATCCAACAACCTGGGAATTTGTTGTCCCTGATCGGTTAAAGGAGATTATTGAAACCAAAGATTTTGGCCCTTATGCCAATAAAGACGGTAAAATGGCCGTGAATATGCTTACCACACACGACATTACCGGCGGAAACTCGGGTAGCCCTGTGATTGATGCCAAAGGCCGCTTGATCGGACTGGCTTTCGATGGCAATTGGGAAGCCATGAGTGGAGACATCGCTTTTGAACCAGAACTGCAACGCACCATCAATGTGGATATTCGTTATGTGATGCTGATTATAGACAAATTTGCAGACGCCCAAAACCTGATTGATGAAATGGTGATTGTGAAAGATCGTCCGGTTTTGAAAACCGAGAAAGCTGAAACAGCTGTTGAAAAAGCTGTTCTGGTTGAATAACAACAATTAAAAATTGATCTGAATCCCGGCAGTGTTGCACTCGCCGGGATTTTTCTTTTTAGGCAAAAAAATAAGCCTGCTGAATCAACGTTTCTAAGCTATGATAAAGCAGCTTATTCTTTTGATTTTTGGCTTTCTGGCAGGATTTCAGCTTGCCTTTGCAGATGATCCACCTGATTGGAGCAGCATTGAGAGTACATTCAGGAATGAGAAATCAGCTTTCAGGGAAATTGCAGACCTGGCTGAATTTATTGATCAAAACTTTCAGCAGGACGAAGCCAAAACTGCCGCCCTCTATTGGTGGCTGGGCAACAACATCACCTACGATATGCAATCTTACCGGCAGGCCGGAAGCCTTCGAAACGAAAGTCCTCAGACAATTATTGAGCGTACTTTTAAACAACGCAAAGGTGTTTGCGAAGGCTATGCAGGCATTATGGACAGCGTGCTGCAATTATTTGATATTAAGTCCTATACCATTGGTGGCTATACCCGGCAAGGGCAAATGATAAGCCCAATACCACATGCCTGGGTAGCCGCAAAAATTGACAGACAATGGATGCTTTTCGACCCAACCTGGGCAGCCGGTTCAATTATTAATAAACGCTATGAAGTTCGTTTCGATCCGGCATTTTTTATGGTAAAACCCGAACAGATGCGCCACACACATATGCCTTACGATCCGATCTGGCAGTTTAGCGAACAGCCGCTTTCGCATCAGGCTTTTATCCTTCAAAAATTTGAAAACAAAGAAACAAATGCCCCTTTTCACTTTGCCGATTCAATAGCCATGCATATAGCCCTTGATGGAACGGATCAAATGCTGGCCGAGTATCAGCGTATCCATCGCGATTACTTTCCTCATGAAGCCCTGAATATAAGGCTCAACTACCTATCAGACAACCTCGAGATTTCACGCTACAATAGGGAGGTCGAACTGCTGAATCAGGCTACCACCAGCTACAACAATGCCGTTGAGAACTATAATCAATGGCTTGAATGGCAACAGCATAATGGGCCGCGACACACCTCCACCAGCGATCAGTTGTTA
>JAQVLA010000047.1 GCA_028704385.1 Bacteroidales bacterium
AGCAAGGCATTGCAGGACAGCATTGAGATTGATGGAATTGTGCAGGGTTTGCGCGTGATCTTAATTGATGATGTTGCCACTACCGGCACCAGCTTTAAAACTATTGGCAATATGCTGATGAAGGCCGGCGCTAGTTCTGTTAACTGTATTGCTTTAGGTCAAACAGTTAAGCTGAAAGAAAGGAGGCTGCAACATGCGTAAAACTTTAAAAGTGCAGGCTGACAGCCGCTGGAATGCCGGCAACAAATTGCGGTTTTTTCCTTACTTCCGTTTGCAAGGTTTGATCTTAGAGCATGCAGGCATTCACCCGGGCGACCGGGTAACGGTGGAGCTGCAAAAAGATGACCTGGCAGGAGCGCAGATAGTGATAAAGCTGAAGCGTTGAAAAATGTTCAGCTTTACCGACAAAGCACCTGATTTTTATATTCAATTGAAGGGTGCAAACGCAGGGCGGCCGCTGTTGTCGCCTTGCGTTAACGCGATAGGAGTGAAAGCAAATCCCGAAATCTTTGAGCCTCGATATTTATACTATTGTTTTTTACATGTTTATAATACTGGTATTTATGCCGGTTTGCTTCGGGGTTCGGTTATTCCTTTTATTCGCTTGGGCGATATTACAACGGCTTTCGTTAATGTTATGGCTGTGCAGGGTGTTCGATCATGAACACCCGCGCGCGCCCGCTGGGGCGGGCGAAAAACGGAATGCGCACTTCATATTGATTTTATGAAGGTGTGCGCATGGATTTTTAAAATCAGAAGAGCCTTTGCAGGCACATCTGATAGGTGATTGCGGAATAAACACTGCTGAGGCAGCGTTTAGATTTATTTTTACCTTTGAATAAAATTATAGCCATGCCAGTGCCTAAACTCATTCATATCCAAAATGGTGAGCGTAACTTTATCCGATTTGGTGGTAAACCACGTTTATTGATCGAAGTATTTCAACATAAAGCTTATGATGGTATTAGTGATTCAATGCAAGAGGTTTATGATGATTTTGAGCGCTTAGAAGTTCCTTCTGTTATTCATCATGAAGAACTTGATGGTTATTTTTTCTTGTTTATAATAACACAATTCCCTGAAGGTATTAAACCTGGTTTTGAAGATAGGATGCGAAGAAATCTTGAGTTTTCAGCTAAATGGTACCTCCATCAGTGTTTTAGGAAAAATTTATAATGTACTTAACTAATAAAATGTTGAAATGTGGTCTTCTATTTTTGATTGTATTACTGGTTGGGATGTAATTGCGCTTTTATTAGGTGCTGTTTTGTCTGCTATTGCAACGCTGATTCTAATTATTTTTTTTCGACCAAAAATATGTATTGGTGTTCCGGAATTAAAAAGAATAGAAGTTGTTAATGTAAATGGTAATAAAGTTAATCGGTCTATAATAAAAATCAATGTGGTCAATTGCAGGTGCCATTCTGATGCTATTAACCTAAAAATCGAAGCTGCTTTTGTATTAAATGATAAAACGTATCATCTAGATTTTGATAGGTTTGATTTTGTAATGCTGCCTCGCCTCAATAAGAGTAAAAAAAACAAAGAGACTCCATATTGTAGAACCTTTCATGCTCTTAAGATTAATGATTATACGTTAAGTATTTTGGATAATGACTTTAAGACAATTGATCAGTTGATTGACTATCTCAAGCTGAATATTAATGGTAAAGATTTAATTTTGAGAGTACGTGTTCATGCAAATCATTCCTTTACTGGTTTTGGTAAGGCATTTGTAGCAAAATTTAAATTTCCAGTCAATGAATTTATAAGTTATGAGGGTCAGTCTTGTAAAGAGTCTTTCATAGAAAAAGTTTGCAAAAAGGAAAAAACTTGATTAATCAAATCTTTTAATGTTAAAGATAATCCCTGGTAACTAATAACATGTTTCATATTTCTTAAGCTGAAGGCACCCCTTCAGCTTTTTTTTGTCCTTTGCCTTGCCCTCTCCGGGCTGTATCATTGCTAAAAATTCCAAAATGATACTACTTTCTAATTTGCATCGTTTTGTTGAAGGTGGAAAATTTTCGATAACCTTCGTGGCTGAGGATGGTGAAGTGGTTCACTATCCTGATGCTGTTTGTACTAGCTGGCATAGTCGTGGCCGTACTATGAATGTAAAACTGATTACCAGTAAACTGCCTCGCACTATTCGTCGGTGTACTGTAATTGCTTTTAATGATGAGGAGGTGGCTTTATGAGTGAACAGATTATCGAGCTGGGGCCGGTTTCATACCTTCCAGAAATTCAGGCTATCATTGCTCAAAGCCCTTCGGCTGATGCTATTGCTGATGCTGAAGATCCTATCACGGTGGGTACGTGGCGCATCGCTCCATGGGGTGAGGATAATAACCTTCCGGCTAATGTGATGGAGAAAATTGGTAATTCTGATCCGCTGGCTGCTAATATTGATCATAACATCAAAATGATGTATGGCCAGGGTGTGCAGCCTTATCTCCGGTTTGTTGAGGATGGCAAAGAACGTTTTGAAATCTGTACTGATGAGCGTGTGCTGCAGTTTTATGAAGAAAATGACATCCCTGGCTATTTCCTTGAGCAATGCGCTGATATGGCTACCTTTTATATGGCTGTGCCTGAAATTATTTTGACGCGAGATCTGAAAATGGTTTACAGCTTGCGGCATAAAGAGGCTGCCTTTTCGCGCTGGGGTGTCGTAGATAAAAAGACTGGTCAGATCATCAAACACTATTACAGCTCCGAATGGGATGAGGGTGGGGCTAATGATACGAATACGGTTGAATCGGAAGTGCTTAACCGGGTTAATCCGCTGGGCGATTTGCGCAACCGTATTGCCAAGCGTGGCTATGTGCATCCGCGTTTTATGATGAATATTGCTTTCCCTACCCCGGGAAGAACATATTATCCAAGGCCTTCGTATTACTCCATTTTCAATTCCGGATCCTATGATTTCAGTACTATGATCTGGAACTACAAAAAGGCTCTTTTGAAAAATGGCCTGGTGGTCAAATACATCATCTATATCTCAGATAAGTATTGGGATTTGATCTTTATGGAAGAGAAGATCGATAAAAATAATCCTGAAAAAGTAAAAGCCCGTAAAGAGCTTGAGTTTGAAAAGTGGCGTAAGTTCCTGGGTAATGAAGAAAATGCCGGTAAGGGCATGATGGTACTCAAAAAAATGATTCCCTCTGGTAATTCTGCAGTGGAAGAAAAGTATATCACCATCGAGCCGGTTAAGACCGAAAAAACAGGTGGCGAGCTGCTTGAGGATAGCTCTGAGGTAGCTAATACGATCAATTATGCTACGGGTGTGCATCCTTCGCTGATCGGTTCTCCTCCCGGTAAGAATAACAATAGTATGAGCGGCACTGATAAACGTGAGCTTTATCATATCAAATCGGCTATGATGGCGCCTTTCCGCGATCGGCTGCTGCGTCCGCTCTACCTTGTTAAAGTCTTCAATAGTTTTCCTGCGAACCTGGTGTGGAAAGTGGTTGATTATAATTTTACCACGCTTGATAAAAACAAAACAGGGAAGGAAGAAGGCACTGCATCTGCCAACTCACCTTCAAACGATTAAATTATGTTAGTAACCAACATTGATGACTTAAAGTCACAGATTGCCACGATTGTTGGCACCGATTATGGCCGGTATAAGCCTTACCTGAAGACTGCAGAAAGGTTTTTAGTTCGAGAGCTTACCGGCCAGGAACTGTATGATCTGGCAGACTCTAATGAGGTTCTGCGTGATCATTTTATTGCTGTGGTAGCCCATAAGGCTTACATAGAGGCTATTCCTTTTCTGGATCTGATAGAAACTGAGTCGGGCTTTGCTGTTGCGAGTAATACTAATATCGCTCCGGCAAGTACAAAGCGCGTTCAGGATTTGATTGCAGGTCTCGAAAAGCGTCTGTCTGAGCTGATTGAGGATATGCTCGAATGGCTCGAAACGGCTCCTGATGAGATTCAGGATGCCTGGAAAGCCAGTAAGGTTTATACCCTGGTGAATGATAATTATGTGCGCTCGGTTCGTGAGTTTCGTGATTATGGTTCATTCCCTGGCAGCCGCCTTGATTGGATTCGCTTCAGGCCTAAACTTACTATTGCACGCAAACTGAAGATTGAGCCGGTGATCAGTAAAGAGCTGTCTGCAGAAATTATTGAGCAGATTCGTGATGATGATTTGAGCGTAAATAATGCGCTTATCCTTGATGATCTGCGCTATTCACTGGCTGCTTATGCAACCGATGATCCTGCAACGGGTGATAGCTTTATTAGCCGTGTCCGTGCTTTTTTATTGACGCATCCAAATGATTTCCCTGCCTTTGCTGCTAGCGAAATCTATCTGGCTTACCTGGCTTTGATTGAGCGTGATACATCTGATGATCCTGTTCATTTTTTTGGTGTATGATAGAGCTGAAGGTTCCAACTTCATTTGGTGATTGCACCAGCAGGCAGCTTGAGTTTTTGAGCCGCCTGCTGCTGCTTGAGCTTCCTGCAGCTGATATCAAAGTGCGCTGCTTTTTATCGTTTACTGGCTTGGTGCTTGTTAAATCAAATCCAGCGCTTGTGGATGGGCTGCTGTGTTATCATTTCAGGCATAAACTTCATGGCGACTTTATCCTGGATACTGATCGCTTTGCTGATATGATCAGCCGCCTTAATTGGATTGATCAGCCTGTTACTTTGTTTGACTTGCCTCAAAAGATTGGTAGTGCCCAGGCTTGTAACAGCCGCCTTTATGGCCTGCAGCTGGATGCTTGGCTGATGCTTGATCTGCTTTATGGCCGCTATGCCGAAACCAAGGATGCTGAACTGCTTGATCAGATGATGGCTGTTGTTTATACCCGCCCTGGCGAACTGTTCGAAGAGGGCAAACATATTGCCCGTAATGCACGGCGGTTTAAGCGTATTGCCCCCTGGAAGAAACATCTGGTCTTTTTATGGTACACAGCCGTTAAACTGTGGCTGATGCAGAAGTATTATTATGTGTTTGCCGGCAGTGGTTCGGGTGACGAAACACCGGTGGATGAGATGATCATGGGTTTGATCAGTTCGCTCAACGAGGGCAATGTGGCCAATAACCCAGTGATCAAAACCACTGATGTGCATGAGGTTCTTTTTGAGCTGAACCGTAAGATTGAGTATTCCAAATCGTTGAAATCTAAAACTACAAAGTGATGTTTAATTTGTATGAATACCTTGAAACTATTGTAGCCGATGTGCCGCTGATCAAAGCAACGCACCGTGTGAGCAGCCTGGTGCAGCTAGAAGAAACACTAAGCAATTTGCGGCAGGCCGCCAGCTGCATCCTGCTGGTGCGCGACAGCGGCGATGGCCATCTGGATCTGCGCGACCGGCGATTGAATACCGGATATTACAATTTTTATATCATGTGCAAGGCCGGTGTGAATGACCATGCCAGCCGCCTTGCCGCAAAGCGTTCTGCTATGCAAATAGGTGTGCAATTGTTTGACAGGATGAAACAGGATATGCACAACTTTGGCGATCCGGCTTATGGCTTTGATGATAAGCGTATTGATTACAGCGAGATTGGGCCGGTAGGCAACAATTACTATGGCTACAATTTTGGCTTTACGGTGCAGCAGGGCTTCGAGATGTTAATTAATACGGATGTAATACCATAAGATGATGATCAGCCTGATTATCCCGGCCCGCCTCCAACCGATCCTCCTGGCGAAAATGTACTTTATTAAAAAGTACTGCCCTGCCGTTTGGTGGGGCTTTTTTTGTAATTTGCGGGGGTTAAACAATTAATCCTTCTGATATGAAAAAAATAATTTTGGCTTTACTAATCGTTTTTAGCTCAGTAATTCTGCAAGCTCAAAGCCTTGAAAAAAATGAAGTTGATGAGTTTACAGGGAACGCTGTGAAACAAACATCCTGGGAGACTTTCAATAATTCAATGTCATTTACTGGTTATTTCAGAATTTCAAAAATTAATGAGTCTTATTTTTTTGATTTAAAAATGATGATTGGTAGTAAAATATTTTCAATTGATCAAGGTCAGGAATTTATGTTTAAGCTAAGTAATGATGAAGTTATCATTTTGAAAAATTTGGAATATACAATAGCCTGTAAAGGTTGTGGTGCAAAGGGTTTTGCAGGTAGTCAGGGTTATGGCATTCAAACGTCATATGTTTTAACACCTGATCAGGTTCAAGCTTTATTACAAAAGGATATCATAAAAGTGAGAATATACACTAACGATGGCTATGTTGAGAATGATTTGAAATCAAAAAATTCAACCAAGATTAAAACGGCTTTATCTCTAATTGATTAGTTTCAAATAAAGCTTCGTATAAAAAGCCCTGCCGTTTGGTGGGGCTTTTTTTGTAATTTGCGTGGGTAAACAATTTTTTAATTTAATCCAACTACCCATGATTTACGTACTTATTGCAGTTATCGCGATTTTATTGCTTTTTTTATTATTGCGTAATCCAAGCAAAACACAACAAAAGCAGAAGATATTTGAAATCAAAGAGGAAAGTATCAATACACTTAAAAATGATCCTCACTCTTTTATTGCTATTGATTTTGAAACAGCCGCTCCTGCCCGTAACAGTGCTTGTGCTGTTGGTCTTGTTTTAGTTAGTAAAGGTCAGATCATAGATGAGTATTACACACTTATTAGACCACCAGAGAATAAGTTTTCAGTCTACAATACAAGAGTTCATCAAATTGATGCATCAATGACGGAAAACAGCCCTAAGTTTAAAGATGTATATCCTGAATTGATCAAGTTGTTTAATGGCAATAAAATCATAGCACACAATGCACCATTTGATTTTGATGTTTTTAATAAATCAGCAGCATACTATAATTTTCCTTCCTATAGTTTTCAAAATTCAGCAGATACACTTTCAATTTTCGGTCAGAAATTAAATGACTGCTGCTTGCAATATGACATTCCTTTGAACCATCATAATGCACTATCAGATGCAAGAGCTTGTGCGATGCTATATCTTAAATATCTTGATCAGGATTTTAAAGAATCTGTAAAAAGTGTTGAAGATCAAATCAAAGTAAAGTCATCAAAATACAATGAAAAAATTACTGGCAATGTATTAAAACCTGATTTTGACTCAGTTTTTGACTCCTCTAATCCTTTTTATAAGAAAAAGGTAGTCATCAGCGGTAAATTTAAAAACTGGTCAGACAGGCAATTATTAGCTGATTTACTTAAAGAATTAGGTGCAGATATTGATACAACAATCACTAAGAAAACCGATATTTTAATTTCCGGAATTGGTTCTGGCCCTGCTAAAATTAAGAGAATGACTCTTAACATCGAAAATGGCAATGGTCAGATTTTGAATGAAAAACAATTATTAGAACTTTTGAATGGTATAAAATTGAACTCATTCATTGAAGGCGAATTCATTAAATCTGAATTTATTAATATAGAATCAGGTGTGTTTTATAGAGTTTCTTCAGGCCAGTTTGCAACTCCTAATAATATTGAAAAGCACAATAAATTGATAGAGGAAATGAATTTAAAGAAAAATAATCCTTGACTTATTACAATTTGATTGTATCTTTGTCGTGCAAACTACATAGATATGATTATCCTTAAAAGACTTATTGAAAATATTGGGAGGCGGAGAGGTGAAAGTCCTCAGTCTATTCAGATCATATCTGAAGTAGTTTGCAGCGACCTCCCATTTTTTATTTCACCCATAAACTTAGTATTATGCAAACTACTAAAGACGAAAAGTCCACAAAATCTGTGGCAACAATCAACAATCAACAAATTGTAATTGTATCCGAAAACGGCGAAGATTTTGTTCCGATCCGTCCAATTTGTGATGCGCTGGGTATTGATCCGGATAGTCAACTTAAACGCTTAAAAAGAGATCAAATTTTAAGTTCAACCACGGTCACAGTGACCGCGGTTGGTGCAGATGAAAAACATCGCGAAATGGTAGCAATTCCTTATCGTTATGTTTTTGGATGGCTGTTTACGATCGAAGCTTCGCAGGTGCGCCCCGAAGTGCGCCCGGCAGTGCTTGCTTACCAAAAACAGTGTTATGATGCCCTGTATGATCATTTTAAACTGTATGCCGATTATGTGGCCTATCGTACCGAAAAAATCGAAGAAGCTGTAAACTACACAGCTGCTGTTCGTATCGACTTTAACCAGGCTAAGGATCGGCTAAACGATGCCCGCGAAATGCAACGCCGTGCCCTGGCCATCACTTTTGATGATTACCTGAACGAGCAGCGGCAAACCAAAATTGATTTCGAAGCCAGCGAGGAAGGAGGTGCACAATGAAAAATCCGGCTGTTGTTACCGTTGAAGGCATCCGCATAACGCCTGCCTTTGTGCAGTTTGTTCGCACATTTTTGGCCGATGATGGCCTGCATGGTATAGAAGATCTGAAGGACGAAGTGTTTGAATTTGTAAACCTTGCCCTGGGCGCCCAATCTGCCAAGGGCAATTTTGAGGGCTATATGCCGCCCCAGAAGCTTTCGGATGCTGCCTCAGTAATGTACAGGATGCTTACTGCCCTGGCCAAGCTTAGGGATGATGGCGAATTTAATGTACCTTTAAATTAAATCCTTTTTCTGCAAGTCCCCACGCAGTGCCCTGCCAAATTTGGTGGGGCTTTTTTTGTCCTTTGCCTTTTTTGCCTCCTGCACTTACTTTGCTCAAAAAGCTTGCAGATGGCCGAAAACCTTAATCTGAAACTTACCGTTGAAGCCTGGGCTGATATTGTTATCCGCGAATGGGAGAAGAAAATTGAAGCCCTCAATATCGGGCTTTCGATGCAGCTGATCGATAGCTTTACTAATCACGTTTACACACAGGCCGATGGCGATCCTTCGCGCATCCAGTTTGCCTTTGAATGGTATGGCAAAATGGTTGAATATGGTG
>JAQVLA010000009.1 GCA_028704385.1 Bacteroidales bacterium
GCAAGGCACAACGTTGTTGCATGCCAGAACTCATTAACAAACCCAAATTTTGGAGGGGGTCAGTATGCCGGAATGGGGGGTCAGCTTGATCCGGAATGGGGGGTCAGTATCGTCCGGAATTTGCAATTATCAACTTGTTTGCTTACTTGCAAAATCATACAGCATTGAAAAATCGTTAAAGAAAAACGAGTTGTATTACCGAAAAGAATCGTTCATTTATTGCATAAACACAGGATTGAGCCAAGAACTGAATTTTGATTTGAGTTTCAGACAAATCAAAACGGAATTGGCAACAATTTATAATGACCTTTAAAACCAAAAAATATGGCACAACTAATTTTCGGGACAAAACAGCAAGTTCAATTTGCATCGGACAGCGAATTTTTTGAAGCACTTGGCTTTCTCTCAAAAAATGACGGAACAACTTCTATTCATTGGGAACATAATGAAAATCAAGGTGCTTGGGGAAGTGAAGGAAGAATACATTGTTATCAAAACATTGATAACTTTCCTGCATATTTCAGCAATGCTTTTTCGGCAGGAGTAAATAATATTGTTCACAGGATTAACTGTAATGAATACATACAATATATCGTTACAAATCACGGTTTTCAACTTGGACATAATCAAGATATAAATGCCATAACAGCGACAATTCCTGCACAATATTTGGCGGACTTTAATCGTGGACAAAATATTTAACAAACAACGCTTTTGGTAGCACATTTTCATTTTTGCCAATCTCACAAAACCAAACAAAAAATGAAAAAGAGCTACCAAGCCAACGCACCAACAAACGGGCTGTCAAACAGGACGAAAAAGAAGGGCGAAGGCATAACAAATAAGGCTTAAACGCAAACGTAAGCCTGCTTTTCCCTGATGCCTGTTGGACTCATTTGTTTGCGATTTAAGCCGATGTTGAACGGAACCACTTGGTGGGTCTATTATGGGGATTCAATACGGTGGAGGTAGTTGGGTCAGTAAGGTATCATTACGGATTGCTGTTTTTGAGCAAGGTGTTTGCCTTGTTAACTTTTGTAAGAGTCATTTTTTTGGCTTCATTTTCTCTATTTTTTATGATGGTTTTTACATTTAAAGCACAGCTTCGCCAGGCTGCTGTCAAACTGCGGCAGCTTGAAAAAGGATTTGGTTTAAGAAAAGGGTCCAGTCTTGCAGATGTGTTTGGCGGCGGCCGTGGGTCCAGTATTTCAATTGTCACCATAACCCCTGTTTTGCAGCATGGGCATTTTCCCCATCCAGTTTTCCTCAAATTCCTGCTCAAACCTTCTGTTTAACTTTTGATAGTTTGCTGCCTCTGAAATTTTTTTCAATTTTTTAGTGGTTGATAGTGAATATCTTATAAATAAATTTTACGCCCGAAAGCAAAAATCCTGTCAGACGAGGCGTATAGGGTATGAAATCTTTTGAGATGAATACGAAAAATGACTATGATTTGAGTGGCACAGCAGAAGTATGGATCTGCTATATTTCGGCAGCGCCTGTACAGTATAAGGTGTTATTGGCATATCAGCCGGCCGTTGTTAGGTCGGAACCGGTATGTTTTAACTTCATCCCCGACATCCGCCTGCATAGTCAGCGGGTGTTTGGCAGCAAGCAAAAGGTGAATGCTCCGCCTTGGTGGCTTTTTGCTTTAGCCCGGCTAAGCTGGGGCTTTTGGCTTTGTAAAGCTATAAGCAGTAGTCTATTTTAAAAACTTTAAAAATAAAACAAAATGAAAACTGAACAAAAGCGTTCAAGAAAAATCCTGGCGATTGCTCAGGTCCTCGAAAGCCATCCCGAGGTATTCGATGGCAAGCTGGAAGCGCAGCAGTTACGCGAAACTTTTATCAACAATGCTGCCATGTTGCGCGAGAAGCTCAACCTGCTGGCCTTGTCGGCACAAACGGTGATCGCCAACAGGGTAGAGAAGCGGGCACGTTACCGCGAGCTGCTCGATCAGGTGGCACAGCTTGGTGTGCTGCTTGGCAGCAGAAATCAGGATGTTGAGCTGCTGGCAAGCTTCACCGAAATCCTGAACCGGTTCAGGTCAGTGTCAACAGCGCGTATGCTGGGTTATGGCGAGGTAGTAGTAAATCAGTTCACGAGTAATACGGAACAGCTGCTACAGCTTGGCTTGATACAGGCCGACTGGGATGAGTTTTTAAGTCTGCACAACAGTATGCTTGCCACGCTGAATGACACGGAAGACAAAGTGAGCGGGCGCCGGACCATTCGTATGGAGATCGACCTGCTGATCAAGGCACAGAATCAGTTGTTGCGTATGAACCTGGATCGTTTTGTGCGACACAATGCCCAGCTGCACCGGGCCTTTGCCTCGCGCTACAATCGCATCCGTAAGGCGCGCCGCAAACCCGCCACCCCCGATTTGCCTGTTGAATCGGATATCAGCGGTCAGGTTACTGACAACATCAGCGGTGCAGCGGTTAGTGGTGCAGTGATTACACTCATTGAGCACACCTATAGCATCGAAACAGATGCCGATGGCCGTTATATGCTCGACGAGCTACCCGAAGGCAGTTATACCGTTAGCTGTCACAAACCCGGCTATCTGGTGCCGGAGCAGGCGCAGATAACGCTGGGTCGCAACGACAGTGTGATATATAACTTTGCTTTGGAAGCTGCAGTGGAAACCGCTGCCTGATAAAAGCAGAAGCCTATTGCCCCAGGCTGTATGATCAATGGATTATGCAGCCTTTTTTTTTGATTTTAAAGGTCTGTATCGGCCTGCAAAGGCAATTTAATCTCCATCCTCGCTCCGCTATCAGGCTTTATTTTGTTTGATATGATGAAACTGAAGGCAGTTTCACCAAATTCTTCATTGAGTAATTGAATACTGGTGTTAATCATATCCAGGCCACGGGATTTGTGTGTCGATTTTGATTCGGGGGCGATTCCGGGGCCGTTGTCTTCAACAACGCATTGGTAGCCTTCGGGGCTGATTTGTTCAAATCGGATGTTGATTATACCGGAATCTTTTGCCTTGTTTGTACCGTGTTTGATGTCATTTTCGATCAGGGGTTGTAACAGCATGGGCGGTATCCGGGTGTTTTGCAGGTCGAGCTTTGGGTCGACAAAAATTTGGGTCTCCAGCTTGCCGTTCATCCTTATTTTCTCGAGGCGGATGTAGTTTTCGATATATTCCACTTCTTCTTCCAGGCTGATAAATTTTTCGGAGGCATAGTCCAGTGTGCGACGCATCAGGCGCGATACATAAGATAGATTGTGGATGGCGTTATCGATCTCGTTTTTGAGGATAGCATTTTGGAAAGCAGTGAGCACATTGAAAATGAAATGTGGATTCATCTGTGCCTGAAGAGCTTGCAGTTTGAGTTCGGCCAGCTGCTGCTGAATTTCGTATTTGCGCTTTTGCTGCTGTCGCAGGTAACGGATGCGCCAGTTCATGCCGGCAAAGAGCAGTGCAGCAGCAGCCATCACAAAAAGGATGATAAACCACCATTGCTGCCACCAGGGTTTTAGTATGCTGAAAGGGCGAATTTTAGAATAAACGATTCATTTGGGTAAATGATCGGTATATTTTTAAGGTCAGTTAACCATTATTAGCAGCTTTTGGATAGGATACTTTAATTATTGAAGATTCAGCAAAAAACTTTCTGGACTATTATCTGAAGCTGCTGCTACTTCTTATCTTTGTCGCATGAACTACCCCGAAACCCTCCAGTGGATGTTTGCACAGCTGCCCATGTATCAGCGCGTGGGAGCGGCTGCCTACAAAGCCGATTTGGACAACACCATTCGATTACTGAATTTGTTGAACAATCCGCAACAGCATTTCCCTGCCATCCACATTGCCGGCACCAATGGCAAAGGATCTGTATCACATATGATTGCTGCGGTATTGCAAACTGCGGGTTACAAAACAGGCTTATACACTTCGCCCCACCTGCGCGATTTCAGGGAGAGAATACGCATCGATGGCGAGCTGATCTCAGAAGAAAAAGTGGTTTCATTTATCGAAAAGCATCAGCAGGATTTTGAAGCCATGCAGCTTTCATTTTTTGAAATGACGGTGGGGATGGCATTTGATTATTTTGCCTCGGAAAAGGTGGATATTGCGGTAGTAGAAACCGGTATGGGTGGCAGACTGGATTCTACTAATCTGGTGCATCCGTTGCTGAATGTGATCACCAATATCGGTTTTGATCATATGCAGTTTTTGGGCGACACCTTACCCAAAATCGCTGCCGAAAAGGCTGGTATCATTAAGTCCGGAGTGCCTGTTGTGATAGGGGAGAGTCAGTCCGAAGTGCAGGAAGTGTTCACGGAAAAAGCCACCGAGCAGGGCACTGAAATATATTTTGCAGATCAGCTTTTCGAGGCCCGCCGCATTCAACAAGACAGTCAGATGAGCCAGCGATTTGATCTGTGGAAGGGCAATCAGATTTATTACGAAGACCTTACCTTACCTTTATTGGGTCATTACCAGCAGATGAATCTGGTAACGGCGGTGTGTGCCCTGGATTTGATCAGAAATCGGTTTAATTGGGCTGAGAATGATTTGTGGCATGGTATGGAAAATGTGGTCCAACTCACCGGTCTTAAAGGACGCTGGCAGGTAATGGGACGCATGCCACTTTGTGTAGCTGATACTGGTCATAATGCTGCCGGAATCCGTCAGAACATGATGCAACTGAGTCAGTTACGATACGAAAAATTGCATGTTGTGCTGGGCGTAGTGAACGATAAAAAGCTGGATGATATTTTACAATTGCTGCCTGCCAATGCTCAGTATTATTTCTGTCGTCCGGATATTCCCCGCGGACTGGATGCAGAGGAGCTTTCAAAAATTGCTTTTGGTTATGGGCTCAGGGGTGAGGTTTATCATACAGTAGCCGAAGCTTATCGCCACGCCCGTGAACAGGCAGGGGCGAAGGATGTGGTGTATGTGGGTGGAAGTACTTTTGTGGTGGCGGAAGTTGTTTAGGTGTTTAGTTGTTTATGTGTTTTCGGGTTGATGAGTTTAATGTTGTTTCTTGTTCAAATTGTTTTGGTCTCAATCAAATACATTAATTTTGAGCTGCAAACCAAAACTCTCGTAAATGAAAGCAAATCTGCAACAAATCAACGCTTTTTTGAAACATCATCAGCTGGCACTTGTTGGCGTTTCTCGTGATCCCAAGAAATTTGGTTCCGAAGTGATGAAGCATCTGCTCGAACGTGGTTTCGATGTGATACCAGTGCATCCGGAACTTGTTGAGATACAAGGTAAAAGTTGTGTTCGGGATATTGCATCGCTTCCTGATCATGTGAAAGCTTTGGTTATAGCGCTGCCAAAGGATAAAACTGATGCTGTATTGAAAGAAGCCTTGGACAAAGGTATCGAACAGTTATGGATCCAACAGTTTTCGGATGGCCCTGAAACAAAAAACCTGATCAATAACTCAAAGGCCAATGTGGTTACAGGTCGTTGCATCTTTATGTACACTGATCCAACAGGTTTCCATAAATTTCACGAAAGATTGAATAAGCTTTTTGGAGCCTACGCAAAAGCTTGAAAGTAGAAACTTCTCAAAATAAACTTAAGCTTCTCTAATTCAATCTCGTAACCGAAGCGAAACTCCTTCGGATGCCTTTGTGATATTCAACTGCAGGATAGCCAAAAATCACAAACAGACCCTCACGGCTTTTATATTTGATCTGATGTTTTTCTCGGAAGGCTTTGGCCTTCTTTCCATTTTGGATCAAGGGATGGATACCGCCTAACATACAGGTGCCAAGCCCCAGCGATTCAGCGGCATACATGGCTGAGGTTGCCGCCACCACAGGATCAGCCGGATCGGTGTAAGGAGAGCCGTAAAAATACATGGCCAGAGGTGCATCATAGGTGACCAGGTTTTTGCCTTGTTGCATGTTTTCGATGTAAACTTTGAACATAGGTTTTACAAATCCCTTAAACAATTCATGATTGGCTTTGCCCCAGAATGGCCTCATCACCTTTAAAAACCAATCCGATACAAACCATTTCATGCCTTCGAGGTATTGACAAAAATCTTTTGCAAACTGTTTTGTTTTAAATTTACTATCGAATACTAAAACATTCACATCAGAAGGCGGAAGTCCCATGGGTGAAGTTTTCGCAGCTTCCAGAATTTTTTCAATAATCTTATTATCAATAGCTTTATCCTGAAACTCACGGATGCTTCTTCTTTGCTGAAGCAATGTAAGTATTTGCTCGTAACTTGCTGTTTGACTTTTGGGAGGCAAATCAAAGAGGTCAGATTCGGATATCTCTCTTCCGGAAATAGTGATGGCACCGGTCGGGCAGATGGCCATGCAGTGTCCACAGCCAATACAGCCAAATGACGGTGTATCGCTTAGTACAGCTTTGCTATTTTTGAGTTTCAGACTAAAATCTTTACACACTGAAACACATTTGCCGCATCCATTGCATTTTTCTGTGTCAATGCTGATGTGGCCTTTTTCTTTGGTTCTTGAGGTGGGAATGGCCATAACTATTTTTTTAACTGTGATAAGCAACAAAGCCTCTTTTTGAATCTCTTTAAATAGCGAAAGAGGCTGAGCACAAAGTTAATTGAAAATGAATAATTTAAGCTTCAGGAAGATGATTTTTTTTGAAAGTATTTTACTGTATTATTAGCTTTGCTAAAAATTTGATTTTTGTATCGTTATCACGGTTTGAGCTGTGCCATCAAACATGGTATTTTCCTGAATTGTGAAACTTTCTGTTTGAAACAATCCAAAGCGTCATAATTGCCAAACGAAAGGGCAGCATTACGACAGGAGAAACAAAAAAAATGATTGAGCTTCATTGTAGCAGATGTTTTTATCTTTGGAATGTTATTGAATGAAATATCAGGGCAGCATCCGGGTCTGGAATAAAAATGTCAAAATAGCAATTGAGAAGCTAAATTTGCTATGGATTGATAACCTGCTATCAATCCTACTAGTTTAGTATCTAACTATTCAGCTTTTTAACGGAAATTCTCCTTAAAGAAGTTTTGATGAGCTTGTTTGGTTATTGCAAATACGAGAAATCCTTTTGTTGCTTTAAGGCTAAATTTATTTTACCAGTTCCACCAGCAGTTCTTCAACTGTGTTAATGTTTTTTTCGCGCAGTTTTTTCTTAAGTCTCATCTTACAAACCCTCACGCTTTGTGGTGAGATTCCAAGGATGTTAGCCATTTCTTTGCCGTTGAGGTCGAGGTAGATCAGTACCAGCATACGTTCTTCTGCTTCTGTCAAACTCAGTGCAAACTGCTTGATACGGGTGAAGAAGCCAGGATATATGGCCTTGAACTTACCTTTAAAGGTTGTCCAGTCGTCGTTTGTAAGTATTTTCTGTTCGAGCAGTTGCTCCACTTCGGTATCATCAATTCCCTTTGTTATTGCCTGTTTTGTCACCTCATCTTGTAACCGGTTTAATAAAGCGTTTTTGCGTGTCAGATCAATCATATATGCCTTTAATTCCTGTTCTTTCACTTCTATGATCTTGGCAGCATTCAGCAGTTCACGTTCCAGGTTTTCCTTTCTGAATCTCATGCGGATATAATAGCGATACACGGCAAATGTAGCAGCAATCAGGATGATTAAAGCAGAAATGCCTATCAGCCAGTTGCGATTTACAGCCAGTTTTTTTTCTTTTTGGAGATTTTCGATCTGAAGATTTTTTACTTCAGCACCCAATTTGGCCTGCAATTCGGCCAGACTTTGCGATTGGTTGAATATCAATATTTTATTTTTTAGTTCGTAGTAAAATTTGAAATACTTAAGTGCAGAATCGGCAAATCCGAATTGTTCGTAGATCTGTGATAGTTTTTGATAGGCTTCACTTATTCTGAGATCGATTTGTAACTCACGACTGATTTTCAAACTGTGATTTGCAGCTTCAAGTGCCTCTTGCATGCGGCCTTCGCGTTGATAGACATCGGCCAGATTATACCAGGAAGCCGCCTCACCGTCTTTATGATCAATATGTTCGTATTGCCGGAGGGCCTCCAGGTAATACACTTTGGCAGAATCCAGATCACCCATATTCTTGAATATCTGTCCCTGGTTATTACATGCAATACCCAGATCACGAAAGCTTTGCTGCTGTCGGAAAATTCCGATGGCAATGTTATTATGCCGGAACGCAAGCATATAATCGCCTTGTTCTTTGTAAATCAAACCCATATTTGTATGAGTTAGTCCAAGCAAGCGATGCATATCGTGCTTTTGAGCGAGTTCGGCACTTTGAAGGTAACTTTGCATGGCATCACTATTGTTACCAAGTCGCCAATAAACTAGTCCGAGGGTGTTTAAAACCTTGGCCAGTTGCGTTTCGTGATTTCCTTCTCGTGCCAGTTCGTATGCTTTAGTGATGTGAACCAATGCATTCTGATAGTTTCCTGTGCTCCACTCGTCCACAGCAAGCCGGTTAATCTCATTTATTCTTTTCAACTCGGTACTGTCGGGAGTAGAAAAGGATGGTGCTGCTGCAGTTGTAAGGAGCCACAGCAGAATACACCATCCATGAACACCAACTCTATGTATGATTGACATCTTATTTACTGACCAACTTTCACTAATACATTTTTCTAAGTATGGTTTTAACGCTATTTCACAAGCAGTTTACCTGACTGTTTGTTTTCTTCAAATCCAACGGTATAAATATACGTTCCTTTCTCCAATTGGCTCACATCAATCTTCACCTTGTTGTTTCCGGAGGTCAAATATCCTTCAAAGGGAATCATCACCAGCCTGCCATTGATATCATTTAGCTCGATTCTAAGGTTTCCACTTCTTTCGAGATTAAGGGGCAGTATGGAATATTCTTTTGCCGGATTTGGCCAAGGTTGTCCAAGCCTGGCTGCTTGTGATGATTCGGATTCATTTATATCTACTGTGATATGTTCCGATTCAAAGAAATATACCCCTCCAAATTGGTCCATTTCGTTTGAGATTGTACCTGAAAGCATTAATCTTCCATCAGGCATGGGTAACAACATACATGGATAGAAATCAGACAACTCAGGACCGTAATAGAATTCTTCTGTAAGTTCACCTTCGGGTGTGAGTTTCACTAAAGTGCCCAGAGGCATGGCACCTGCTGAATAGTAGGGTTTCATTGGATAGGGGGAAGAAGTCATTTGAGTGTACAGGTAGAAATTATCGGCCGCATCAAGATGAACATCTCTGTGGAACCTGAAAAATTCAGTCTCATAAACAGCAATGAAATTGCCATCTTCATCATATTTTACCATGATTACTTTATTATTAAGCCCGTCAATAACACTAAATCCTGTTACAATGATGTCTCCATTACTCAACTGTAAGGTTTCGTACGAATTTACCCTGCGTCCGTTTTCTGCATAATTCTGCTTCCAGATTAGTTCACCGGACTGATTAAGCCGCATCACAATCAACTGCTGTTCAAAGGTGTTCCGGTCCTCCACATAGCCATTCACAAAAACATCTCCATCAACTGAAATATGAAGCGACTTGCCTGATGTATTCATATTTTCTTCCGGGAAATAACTCAGCCATATCAGCTCGCCAGCGGGTGAATACTTTAAGATGGTTATGTCGGTTTCCTGACTGATCCAGCCTCCGGTACCA
The DNA here is from genome assembly GCA_028704385.1 of Bacteroidales bacterium. GTDB lineage: Bacteria > Bacteroidota > Bacteroidia > Bacteroidales > F082 > UBA5536. Next base: position 9,598 of record JAQVLA010000009.1, read on the forward strand.
GCTTTTCCGGTGAGGTAAATATTTCCGGAGGCATCTGTTTTAACATCAGAAACGCTGTTTAGTTCATCGTTGTAGCCAGGCCTGGTCTCATATGAAGTCCACAAGTCTTCACCATTAGCCGAAATCTTTCTGGTCAGGTATTTTATTTTGCCTTCATGCTGAGCACTTCCTGCCATGATAACATTGTCATTCTGGTCGAGTGTAAAAGCCTCATACATAGTACTTCCAGGCATTTCTTCCTTTTCCCACAGCAGATCACCATGTGTATTATACTTCTTTATCCTCATTGGACCTTCAAATTCGGGCATCAGAAATACAACCAAATCTCCGTTATCGGCGATCCGCATTTGGATTCCGTTTGCCAGATTATCATTCAGACCACTAAAGTTTTGTTCCCACTCAAATGAACCGGAACTACTATATTTTGAAACTACATACACCCTGTAAAGCTCAATGCCAATAATAGTATCATACATTCCGGTGAGGTATGTATTATTTTGAGCGTCATTGTAAGTTGTGAGCAATTGAATGGCTGATGCACCGTCGTTGGTGTGCTTAAGGTCCCACACAAAAGCATCTTGCTCATACGAAACCTTGGCCACTTCGAAGGTTCCTCCCAGATCAGTGTAAAATGATTTGAAAGTAAGGTACAAGTCGCCCGCCTCGTCAGAAGCCAGTTGCAAAAACTCGATAAAACCTCCATAGCCGGTATTCACTCTGTTGTAGGCCCATTCTCCGGTAATATTGCCTTGGCTGTCATAGCGTAAGGCTCTGAGACGATCGTCGAAGGTTTCGGCATCGTAACCCCATCCTGATACTATTGGATTTCCTGAAGCATCTATTGTAAAGTTGACAGGACGAACGTCTATCAGATCGTTGGTCAGCTGTATCCAGTTTTCGGTGCCATCATAATTGTAGGAAACCAATATTGTTCCATCATCAACCCATCCACTGGTATGACGTCCGGCAGCATAGATAAAATTATCAACACCATTTTCGATGAAAAGACCCTGTGACCCTTCAGTATCTACAGTATTCTCCCAAACAATATTACCTGCCTGATCGTACTTTAAGGTATGCATATGGGGTTCGGCCGAGTTAAGAATTCCTGTAACATACCAGTTTCCATCCGGATCAGCAGTTATTCCCCTGGCAACTGAATTGATTTGTGGATTGTCTTCGTCCTCGTACAGATGACTCCACAGGGTTTCGCCTGATTCGGAATAGACAATGGTATAATAACATTGGTAAAACTGACTATTGCCATGATAACCTGTGATGCCGATACTCCCATCGTTATTAATATGCATATCTTTTGGTTCAATATAGGAATCAGGAAGATTATTCTCGACCATCCTGTACCATTGCAATGATCCGGATGAATTGTATTTGAGCGTTATCCAGGTAGCGTTTTCACCTGTATAAGTGATCCCTGTGATCAGTATATTACCGGCATCGTCGGTTGCAATTTTAGAGGGAACCTCCATAAATTGATCATCACCCGCAAAAATTGACTCCCATATGGTTTCACCAGCTATGGCACTCAGTTTAAGAGTAATCATGTCCATATCATGTCCATTCCATTTAACTCCGGAAACAATTGGATTTTCCAGCTCATCCAAGGTGATGGCAAGGCCGTATTCCGAACTGTATTTTGCAACAGGAAGTCGTTTTTCCCAAACGAGTTCACCCTCGGCGTTTACACATATCACAACAAAATTACCTGCAGCAGCGTCATAATCTGCGCTTGTTCCTGTAATGTAGGTGTAACCGTCAACAGATGTTACCGAAGCAAATGGTACATCCATACCATTATTGGTATGCGTATAAAAATCGTAAGCTGCATCAAATTTGAAAGGGTTTGCAACCTGATTTACCTGAGCGAATGAAAATGATGTTGTCATAATCATCGCGAATAAGAAAATGAAAAAGTAAGATTTTGAATTCATAATTATTTTTTTTGATTCGTGATGCTTTTGCAGGCGGTCACGAAAATGATTACGGTTCAAAAGTAAAGTTCAACTTATGAAAATCTATAGAAATGGTGTTGACAAAAATGTTGACAGTGTACATTTCGTGCCAAAATGCATCGTGTAACTTGCAGATTGTCAATAAAAATGGAGTTTCTTTTGAGGTTACTGCCTTTTTCAAAAGTTACGAATCAGCATAGCGGTGTTGAAAATACCGAAACCAAGTCTGCTGAACACAGAAAGATACCTGGATAAACCAGTTGGGAGTTTGGTTCGTAAACTTTTTCGAAATCTTTAAGCTTCACCTCAACTTACGTAATGACAAATGGAATAATTTTTAAATATGATAACGGAACGGCAAGTGATTTTTTTGAAGCTTATACCCATATCAATCCCTCAACAGCTTTTTAGATGCAAATTTTTATCCTCAAAAATTACAGTCAATAACAATTGCTCTGTTGTGAGTTTCTTTCTGAACTTTATAGGAATTGTGTTTTCACCCGCTGCAAATATTTCTGGTTCAGATGTTAATTTTATCTCTCCTAAATTATTGGTAATAATATAACTTACACTAACTTCACTTTCAGGTTAAATGATAAAAATAAATCATTTTTAAATGGATTGGGGAAGACCGTAACCTCATCGAGATAATGTCCGTCAATCTCTAAGGCATTATGCCGGAAATGCATTAAAGGGCTGCCTGTCATGAAATCCGTCTTTACGGCCTCCGATGATTAACCATTTTCCTTGGTGCTGTGCAAAAGCGTAGGAGTGTATTCCCGGAAAGAAATTGGTACAAGCAAAATATCCTATTTAAAAGTACGCTGGCCGGACACATTTAATCCAAGGAAGAGTAGTAAAAGCCTCGTATATTTTAAGCTAAACTTCATATTTGCAGCGGTTAATGCGATTTGGTAACTGGTGGAGCTGTCACTTTTTCCATTTCGTAGGATGTAACAAGGTTATTGGCTCTCAGCCCTGACCAGCTCATTGTATTACCATCTGTAGTGATGTTCCAGCATTCATAGGCATGTCCGGTTTCTCCACTGATCAGGTCGTTGCTGTAGTTTGAGGCAAAAAAATCGCCATACAGGAAATAACGGCCTTCATTGTCAGCTTTCTTAATCCAGTTGCCATTCTCATCCTGATAGTAATAATTGTAGTTGCCGTCAGCAAAGTATTCCCAATAATGAAAAGCAGTGTCGGCAGTTGCAGTTGTTGTGCTTTTGCCATACCAAACGCCCGTAAACTGGCTACTCAGGTCATTGTTTATTTTGCTGCAAGTATAGGTCTTGCTGTCCGGAAAGCTTTCGCCGTCGATTGTAAATACAGGCACTGAATATTTGAGGGTAGAAGCATCCAGCAAAATAATTTTGAACTCCATATAATAAGCCTTCCCCAAAACATCAGTGCCGTTTATGATAATTCTGTCATCGTTGAGGTCGTAGGTATAATTGCTGTTTTCTTCCCACCGGAAATTATTTTCATCCAGTTGAAATCCAGTGGCATACATCTCTGTTTTGTCTGGTTTTAGCTCAATCACAAAAGTGTTGTCGGTCAAAACAGGCTGATCGTTCACCAGGGTATTGATCCACATGCCCAAAAGAAGTTCGTCAGTTTGGTTTGTTTCATCCTTTTTACAAGCTGATAGCATTAAGATCATCAGGCTGAACAGCCCTAATGTATTGAGTGTTTTCATTTGAGTTATTGTTATAATTGTTTGATGTTAATGGTGTAATTATATAATTATAAATAAAATATGGATTGATTCTTAAAGAACGATGAAAGGGAGCTTCGTACAGCTATTCAAATGTAGGAATTAATTTGATTGCGACCAGGGATTAATTCTTTACTGGCAAAGGATGCCTTCATCAGATACCTAAAGGTATTGGATACGATTTTATTTTATTGGACAAATGTGCAAAACTACAAGGATCAAAAGTATAGCCAGTAAAATTTGATGTTTTCAGTTTTATCGAACGAAATTGCAGGCATAGGCACCTTGATAAAACTGAGTGCAGTTAATACAAATTTTAGCCCTTTGTGTTTTGTTTTGATTTTTCGGAGGTTGATGTCGGGACTGAGCAGAAAAACAGGCCTCCGAGTGAAATCCGGAAGGGGATGGCCATCATATTCGGTTGGATTTTCTGTGGCACCAGTCATTCCTTCGGCACTATAACCAAAAGCGATATCGAGCCACGAAGGAAAGCGTGATGTTTCCGGAAGAAAAGATTTGGGATTGACAGCCAGCCAGTAGGTTTGTCCGTTATAATCCTTCAGCAAAGCCTGAAAACCATTAGCCCCGAGCAAATCTGGACGATACTGCCGGTAGGTAGTTCCGTGATAGGAATATTTAAGGCTGATGCGTTGTTCCTTCCATAATAGTTGCTGGCTGATGAATAATGCTGTTCCGGCAGTGTTGGCTATCAGATCACCGGTTGAGGCACCCCATTCAGCCGAAAAGCCATCAAAGATTTCCACTGTCATCAGAAAGGCAAAACCAACCGAACCACCAATCCAAACGGCTTTTTTTTCGGGCAGACCGGCCCAACGAAAGGCATCATAGCCATAACGTCCCACTTGATAGGCCGTGGTAGCATGGCCCACTTTATCCATCCCCAGCCATTCGTGGTTGTCGTTGATGAAATGAAAATGGCTTTGTGGATATCCGTCGTACCATAGAAAGTACAAACCTGTCATACTCAAGGCGTATCCGCCAGCCAGACCATAACTGAGTGTTTTAAGTTTTTTGTCTGATACATTCTTTTGCCAGGTCAAACTGTCCTGAGCTAGTATTGTTTGAAAACTAAACAATAGTAACAATCCGATCAATGTCAGCCTGTTAGTAGAGGCCATCAATTATCGTTTTGGATTGGGTAATCACTTCTTCCAGCTTTTCGTGACTTTTGGCTTCTGCAATAAAACGCAGGTAAGGTTCGGTATTGGAAGGCCGGATGTTAAACCACCAGTCAGCAAAATCCAGCCTCACTCCATCGAAATCCATACGGTTTACAGGGGTGTCAGTTTTTTCAAACCAATTACAAACGGCCTGAATGGCTTCGGATTTTTTTTCAATTTTAAAGTTTATCTCACCCGAATTGAAGTAGCTGCTAATGTTTCGGATGAGGTTGGAGAGGGTGAAGCCGGCAATTTTGAATCGAGACAGTAAATCAAGCACGATCAGCGCTGCAAGTAGTGCGCTGTCGGAATAATAAAAATCGCGAAAATAATAATGCCCTGCCAGTTCGCCCCCGTAAAGTCCGTCCATTTCGCGCAGCTTTGCAGCTCCATAGGCCCTTCCAACACGCCAGGTTTCTACCCGTGTGTTGAACTGATGGAGGTATTCAGGGATGGCTTTTGAGCTTCGGATGTCCTGCAATACTTTTCCTTTTTGACCTTTTTGTTCAAAAAAGTAATGTCCCATCAGCGCGATGATCAAATCAGGGGAGATAAACTTCCCGTTTTCGTCGATAAACATCACCCGGTCGGCATCGCCGTCGAAGATGAGACCGATGTCGCATTGCCGGTTGATCACCATGCTTTTGATCTGCTCCTGATTGGCTGGGTTGAGCGGGTTCGGATCGTGACCCGGAAAATTGCCATCAGGCAGATCGTTGATGTAAAAAGCATCGCTGCCAAGCAAATCCTTAATGAATAAACCTGCCATCCCATTGCTACAGTCAACAGCAATACGAAGATTACCGAAGTCACTTTGGTATTTTTTAAGGAAAGCCAGATAGGCGGCCTGAAGTTCGATTTGGCGAATGTCACCTTTTCTTGCGGCAGGTACGATTTTTTCATGGAGAATTTTCTGTTCAACAAGTTGAAGACCATTATCGTAGCCAACCGGAATTGCATTTTTAGCAGATACTTTTAATCCATTGTGATTGATTGGATTATGCGAGGCTGTGATCATCACCGAAGCTGAAAATTCATATTTAGCCGTAGCCCAATAAATCAATGGGGTGGTGGTAAGTCCGGCATCCGACACATCGGCTCCGGCATCAGTAAGTCCTTTGGCTAGTGCTTCAAACACTTCATCACTTGAGAGCCGGCAGTCACGTCCAATCAAAAAGTGCCTGGCATCCAGAACGGCCGGAAGGTGAAAGCCAATTTTATAGGCCAGATCCGCATCCCAGTCAGTTCCCCATTCTCCTCTGATATCGTATGCTTTGAAAGCCTTCATACTTTATTTTCTTATGTTTAGCCGGTCGAGAGCTTGTCTGTAATTTCTTGCATTTCTTTCGTGTTCTCTGTTGGTGGCAGCAAAAGCATGATAACCGGACAGATCATCTCTTGCACAGAAAAAATAATAACGATGGTCCTGATAGTTTAATACGGCATCAATTGATTCTGGTGACGGAATGGTGATGGGGCCTGGTGGCAAACCACCATATTTGTATGTATTATAAGGCGAATCAATAAGCTTGTGTACTTCGAGCACCCGTCTGATCTCAAAATCATTTGCGGCAAAAACCAACGTGGGATCGGCCTGAAGACGCCAGCCAGCCTTCAAACGATTGAGATAAACACCGGCGATGATGGGTTTTTCATCATTCATATTGGTTTCACGTTCAACAATGGCTGCCAGTGTGGAAACCTCATTCACACTTAGCGGAATGGCTGCTGCCTTGGCTTTGCGGTTTTCGTCCCAGAAACGCTGATATTCCTGAAACATGCGCGACATGAACTCATTGGCATCGGTAGTCCAGTAAAATTCATAGCTGTTCGGAATGAAAAGTGAAGGCAGGGTATAGGTATTAAATCCAAGCTGCGCAATATAAGCTGTATCATTCATCAATGCTACCAGTTCCAGCGAATCGGCTTCTATCTGCCGGGCTATCTTACCTGCCAGCTGTTGGGGTGTTCTTACATTATTAAAAGTAACCATCACCGGACTTTGGGCACCAGATCGCAAAAGGTTGATCAACTCGTTATTACTCATACCGTCTTCCACTATATAACGGCCTGGCTTAACAAGCTCAGGATAGCTTTTGTGGCGTGCCAACCATTCAAAATTTTGGCGATGGATGATCAGGCCTTTGCTGTAGAGTGTATCCAAAACCGCAGGGTAGTCCGATCCGGTAGGGATATAGATGGCTGTCTGTTGTTTCTGAACCCATACATTCGAACTGAAGATAACCTGATAAAGCAGGTAAGCAACTCCCAGCCCAAGAAGAATCAGCATGGCCAACAGCCAAAAAACTATTCTGCGCCATTTGCTTTTCCTTCTTGACCGGCCGCCGCCGTATTTATAATGATAATAACTCATTGCACGATAAATTGAAACCTTCGATCAGGATTAATTTTCTGAAATTCATACTGACCCATAAAGCCTTTTGGTGTTTTGAGCCAGGCTTTACGAATGCCGCACTGGGAATAACCGGCCTTTGAAAACAATTGCAGACTGGCTTGATTATCTTCGCCTATAAGGCAGTATATCTGATTCAGATGCAAATGGCCAAAAATATATTGTTCGCTAAGCTTGAGCGCATTTAAAGCAATATGCCTTCCCCTGTATTCGGAGGCTATCAAAATACCAATTCCAATGCGCTCGTGAAAGGGATCAAAATCATAGAAATCTATACAACCGGCTGCCTGTTTTTTTTCCTTTAGCTCAATCATGATTCTGAGCTGTTTTTGGCTGTAAAGATCAGTATTGTTCATCAAAAACTGTTCAATCTGATGCATGGAATAAGGCATGATTGTATCACTGACACGCCAGATCTGCATATCATTTTCCCACTGATAGATCACTGCCGCATCTGAGGGTTCGGCTGCCCTGAGGTTTAATACATCATCCTGAATAAACATGCCCTGATATTTTGCGCCACTAAGATACAAAGATTAGGGAAACGATGGGTATATAATGAAAATAGTAGCTTATATCAACTACTTAAATTTTCATTTGATTGGCCTAAAAACTTTTCCGGAAAATGAATACTCCCTTCAAAAACAAACTTTACCGGGCCTCTCAGAAATATCTGTTTAAATCCCTGTTCGTCCCTGATCAGATTGACCTGCAAATCGCCACCTTTTGTGGTGATAAAAAAGTGCTCATGACCTGTTTTTAAGGAAGCGGCTATAGCTGCGGCCGTAACCCCCGTTCCGCAGGAGAGTGTTTCGGCTTCCACGCCCCTTTCAAAGGTTCGGAGCCAGAAATGATCATTGCTTAGGTATTGCAAAAAATTGACATTGACACCATTTTTGGAGATATGTTTATCGTGCCGGATCGAAGCTCCGAGTTTTGCAACATCCAGGGATGCCAAATTGTCAACCTCCGTAACGTAATGAGGCGATCCGGTATTAACAAGCAGATATTTTTCGGTTTGGGTGTAAGAAGTAACGTCCTGCATACTTATTCTAACATCAAATTGTTGTTGATGTTCCATGATGATGGTTCCCTGATGCAAGCCGTCGACAGCTTCAAAGCTGAATTGTTTTTTGCTGCGGTCATTTAGATACCAGCAGGCAACAGCCACCCGGCTTCCGTTGCCACAAAGACTTCCTTCGTAACCATCAGCGTTATAATAACTTATCCTGAAATCATGCTTTTTCGATTGAGAAAGAATGATCAGCCCATCAGCTCCAATACCTAAATGGCGGTGGCATAAGCGGGCGATTAAATCAGGTTGTGGATTTATATGTCCCTCATCAAGTACGATAAAGTCGTTTCCGGCTCCGTGAAACTTTTTAAAGGGGATATGTCGTGTTTTCATTGTTATCTTGCAGTGTTAAAACTTCTTAACTAAACATTTAGTGGTGTGAAATTTGTGGTAAAAGTAACAAAATAAAACACGAATGGCCTTAACATCAATTAACAGTGTAATGTAAACTTTTAAGGCCATTCAATCGTTTAACCAGAAAAAGCAACTGGTGTTAAACTAAAATAAATACATCATGAAGAAGAATAAAATTCAAATTGCCCGTAACATCGGTTTTATAACTGCCGGAGCCGTATTGATGGCTGGTATCATCGGGATCACGCAAAGTAACAAGCGCGAAAAAGGAATTTTCAATGAGGATAATATTGAACGTTTATCTGTGCAACCTCGCGTTCAGCCACGGACAGCCTCATTTGTTTCATTACCACAGGATATTGACTTTATTGACGCTGCCGAAAAAACAGTGAATGCTGTAGTTCACATCCGGACTGAAATTATTCGTCGCAGCGCCACTTATGATGATTTCTTTGGGTCGTTGCGCGATTATTTTTATGGCAACCCGCATTCCACGCCAAGCAGAAGGAGTTTGGTAGGTTTTGGTTCAGGTGTGGTGCTGTCAGCAGATGGATATATTGTAACGAATAACCATGTGGTTGAAGGTGCTGATAAGATTGAAGTCACCTTTAACGACAAGCGTAAGATGAATGCCACCATAATAGGTACAGATCCGAGTACCGACCTGGCACTTATCAAAGTGGATGCCGACCAGCTGGAATATCTGGAGTTTGGAAATTCAGATGATGTACGTATTGGTGAATGGGTGTTGGCTGTAGGAAATCCATTTAATCTTACATCAACGGTCACTGCCGGTATTGTAAGTGCCAAAGCACGAAACATCAATATTCTCGGAAATCGTTCATCTATCGAGTCATTTATCCAGACCGATGCGGTTATCAACCGTGGAAATAGTGGAGGTGCTCTTGTTAACAATCAGGGCGAACTGATTGGTATTAACGCAGCAATAGCTTCTCATACAGGTGTTTATGAAGGTTATAGTTTTGCGATTCCGGCAAATATTGTGCGCAAAGTAGTGGATGATTTAATTCGCTATGGTGAGCCGCAAAGGGCCTATCTGGGGGTGGAAATCCGTGAAATGACATTTGAATTGGCGGAGGAACTGGAGATGAAGGCGATAAAAGGAGTGTATGTGGCTGGCACCATGGAAAATGGCGGTGCTGCAGAAGCTGGCATTATGGCAGGTGATGTGATACTGGATGTGGATGATCTGGAAGTGAACACACTTTCGCAACTGCTTGAGGTTGTGGGGCAACACCGTCCGGGTGATGAGGTAGAGGTTAGCGTTTTCAGAAAAGGAAAATTTCTCGACTTTGATGTCCTGCTCAAGAATCAGGAAGGCACTACTGAAGTGAAAAAGCGTGAAGCAGTGTTTTTTAGTGAAGCACTTGGTGTGAGTCTGGAACGTATCGGAAGCTCCGATAAAAATAATTTAGGCATCAACAATGGCCTTAAGGTTACGAATGTTGAAAATGGTATCATGAGCAGGGGAGGCATAAGTAAGGGATTTGTGATTACGCGCATCAACGGAATACAAGTTGACGACGAAGCTAGCCTAAAACAAGCTTTAGAAAGCAAAAGGGGCAATACTACACGGGTTGAAGGAATGTATCCAAACGGAATGAAAATAAGTTTTGAGTTTTTTGATTAATTTAGAATAATTTTAAATAAATTGCGTTCGAAAAGTGGGAGGAAATGAACACTTCCCTTTTTCGGCATATATTGGTAACTGCAGATTGCCATAAGCCAGGTTCGAAAAAAAAGACCGAACCAAATTCATATTAAATTGTTATAGCTATTACACTAAGAAAGGAAAAACCATGAGGCAATTAAAGATCACAAAATCAATCACAAACCGTGAAACCGCCTCGTTGGATAAGTACCTCCAGGACATCGGCAAGGAGGATATGATCACTGCCGATCAAGAAGTTGAGTTGGCACGAAAGATCAGGACAGGCGACCAAAAGGCACTCGAAAGGTTGGTAAATGCTAACCTGAGGTTTGTCGTTTCGGTGGCCAAGCAATATCAGAATCAAGGACTTAGCCTGCCTGATCTGATCAACGAAGGAAATCTCGGACTGATCAAAGCGGCCCGCAGATTTGATGAGACAAGAGGGTTTAAGTTTATCTCGTACGCGGTTTGGTGGATACGACAATCCATTTTACAAGCGTTGGCAGAGCAGTCGCGTATCATTCGTCTCCCGCTTAATCAGGTGGGTTCACTTAACAAGGTGCGCAAAGCTTCATCGCGGCTCGAACAGGAGTACGAACGTCAGCCTTCGACAGATGAAATTGCTGAAAAGCTTGATCTGCCTGAACATAAGATTGATTCGGTGCTAAAAATCTCGACACGTTACATCTCGACTGATGCTCCGCTCAAGGAAGATGAGGATATGATGTTTCTGGATTCATACATCCCTGATGATGCGATGGATACTGACGAACCATTGATGCAGGAATCACTTGGAAGAGAAATTCAACGTTCGCTTGCCACGCTAAGTGAAAAAGAAAGAGAAGTACTAAATATGTACTATGGTATTGGCATGAGTCACGGTTATACGCTTGAAGAAATCGGAGCGAAATTTGATCTCACACGCGAAAGGGTGCGCCAGATCAAGGAAAAAGCTATCCGACGACTTAAACACACCGCCCGCAGCCGCTTATTAAAAGCTTATCTGGGGCAATAAATATCAAGAAAACCTGCAAATTATTTTTGTAGGTTTTTTTATTAGATTTTCCGCAAACGTTTGCATTATATTCTCGTATATTTGCAGCGAAAAGCTGACTGCCTTCCTCCGGAATGTTTGCTTATGCTGTTGTTTGTTTGGAGTGTTGGCATAAATGCTTGGAAACAAAATATTTATTGATCATAAACAACTGTAAATTGATTAAACAACTTATCAAATAATATCCTAAAATTTAAGCTCATGGAAAAATTCAATTCGTCTCTCCGGTCGTGGATTGACAATGAAAAAGCTGCCACTGATTTTATTGGCATAGTAAGCAAACTTTGGTTCGATAAGTCAATCGAGCTAATTTTACTCCGATCAGTATTGGTAAATCGCGGTTCCGGAAAAGTGCTCAACAAACACATCCGGGCCGAAACCATCCTTAAGAAGCCCGTCAGGGTGCAGGATTCGTTGCTTATCGCAAACGCCATCCTGGAAGAGGACATCGCACCTGCCCGTATTGACATCGGAAGGTTGAATTCTGAATGGACCGACGAAAAAGACAACTATCCATCTGTGAATGCCTTTGTTCGCGACAAATTACAAGCCTTTTTGCAGGCACCACCACGAAGCACCAAAACTCAGGACGTCGTGCTTTATGGCTTTGGCCGCATAGGTCGTTTGCTGGCACGCGAACTCACTCAGTTTGCTGGTAATGGCACACATCTCAGACTACGTGCTATCGTAACGCGATCCAATTCTGAGGAAGACATTCATAAACGTGTCTCCTTGTTCAGAAAGGATTCTGTTCATGGTACTTTTGCCGGTGTTGCCAACGAAGATATTGAACAAAAAGCAATGATTGTTAATGGTCAGATCATCAAGTTTTTGGCTGGATCCAATCCGGAAGATATGGATTATGAAGCAGAGGGCATCCGGGATGCGCTAATAATTGACAATACCGGTATTTTAAGGGATAGGGACGGACTGGGCCGTCATCTGAAGGCCAAAGGTGTTTCAAAAGTATTACTCACAGCACCAGGCAAAGGCGATATTCCTAATGTGGTTTATGGTGTAAATCAGGATACCCTTGACCTGGATAAAGAGAAAATTTATTCGGCAGCTTCCTGCACTACCAACGCCATAGTTCCGGGTTTGGAAGTTATCGAACAGGCTTATGGCATTCAGAAAGGGCATATCGAAACCATTCACTCCTATACAAACGACCAGAATCTACTGGATAACTACCACAAAAAATCAAGGAGAGGACGCTCTGCACCGCTCAATATGGTAATCACCGAAACAGGAGCCGGATCGGCAGCAGCCAAAGCCATACCATCGCTCAAAGGCAAGCTGACCAGCAATGCCGTGCGTGTTCCTACACCCAATGTTTCGCTGGCCATACTTACGCTGGAAGTAAACAAACCTACCACGGTTGAGGAAGTGAATAAGTTGTTTTTAAATGCTTCGCTCAAAGGAAATTTGATCGAGCAAATTCGTTTTAGTAATTCTACTGAATTTGTTTCATCTGATGGTATTGGCGATTCCTGTGCCACCATCTTCGACAGCCCTGCCACCAAAGTGTCTGAGGATGGAAAAACAGTGATCCTGTATCTCTGGTATGATAATGAATTTGGCTATACCAGTCAGGTGATCCGTCTGGCCCGGCACATCGGACAGGTAAAGAGTTACAGATATTACTAAAAGGTATCCTAATGATTTTTACGGTCATTTACGTTTATTGAGTTTATTGAGAACATCTTCAGAGATTAGTTGAATACAGCAATTGTTGACAAGGATGTGGATTATTTCTCACATCCTTGTTTTTTTGGCTTTAAATAGTCTTAAATTTGCCTGCTGAATCAGATAAGTTTAAGGTGTTTTATTCTTGTGTCCAGGACACATTTTATCCGTTTTCAGCATGAAAAAAGCCAAATACATATTCGTCACAGGTGGAGTAACTTCTTCACTCGGTAAAGGAATCATATCAGCCAGTCTGGCAAAACTTTTACAGGGCAGGGGGTTTTCGGTAACCATTCAAAAACTGGATCCCTACATCAATGTTGATCCGGGTACCCTGAATCCCTATGAGCATGGCGAGTGTTATGTTACAGAAGACGGAGCCGAAACAGATTTGGATCTCGGACACTACGAACGTTTTTCGAACACCCCCACATCTCAGGCCAATAATGTAACCACCGGACGAATTTATCAAAACGTCATCGAAAGAGAGCGCAAAGGTGAATACCTGGGAACAACTGTACAGGTAATTCCGCATATCACCGATGAGATTAAAAGGCGGATTCAGCTTCTGGGAAACACCGGAAAATTTGATTTTGTAATCACAGAGATTGGAGGAACTGTAGGAGATATTGAGTCGTTCCCTTTTGTGGAAGCCATCCGGCAGATGCGCTGGGAAATGGGAAAAGATTGTGCTGTAATTCACCTGACTTTGGTACCTTATTTATCAGCAGCAGGCGAACTAAAAACCAAACCCACACAACATTCGGTAAAAACAATGCTCGAACAGGGAGTGCAGCCTGATATCATCGTCTGCAGAACTGAACATCATCTGAACGAACCCCTTCGCACCAAAATAGCACAATTTTGTAATGTTGAGCTATCCTCAGTGATTGAGAGCATGGATGCCAGCTCTATTTATGAAGTGCCCCTGCTGATGCTCGAAGAAAAACTGGATGTGGAAGTGCTGCGAAAAACCAATACTGCTATCCCCGCCAAAATTGACATCGAAAACTGGAAGAGTTTTCTGACTAAATTGATGAATCCGGAAAATACTGTTACAATTGCATTGGTAGGTAAGTATGTTGAATTGAAAGATGCCTATAAATCGATTTATGAATCGCTGATTCACGGTGGGGTGGCCAACGAATGTGCAGTAAAGGTAAAACGCATTCATAGTGAACACATTGAAGGAAAGAACCTGAGCGAGATTTTTCAGGATGTAGATGGTATTCTGGTTGCACCTGGTTTTGGACCCAGAGGCATCGAAGGAAAAATCAATGCCATCCGCTATGCCCGCGAAAATAATATACCATTTTTCGGGATTTGTTTAGGGATGCAGTGTGCTGTGATTGAGTTTTCGCGCCATGTGCTGGGACATAAAGATGCCCATTCGAGCGAGATGAATCCTGCTACTTCTCATGCTGTTATCGACCTGATGCCCGGTCAAAAAAATGTGGAGAACCTGGGCGGAACCATGCGTTTGGGTGCTTATAGTTGTCGCCTTGAAAAAGGTTCAAGAGCCTTTGATTTGTATGGTGAAAAACTTATCTCGGAACGGCACCGGCATCGGTATGAGTTTAATAATTCCTATCGCCAGGCATTTCTTGACAACGGTATGAAGCTTTCGGGCATTAATCCGGAGAACGACCTTGTTGAAATCATCGAGTTGCCTTCACATCCCTGGTATATTGGTGTGCAGTTTCATCCGGAATATAAGAGTACGGTGGCCAGACCCCATCCGCTTTTTAAAGGATTTATCGAAGCATCGCTCAAAAAACAAAAAGCCTCCGGGCAAGGAAAGTAAAACTGCTGAGAAGACAATACTGACTTCTTAGGCTTGCTCTTAATAATTCTGCTATTTTTGCAGCTAAATAATTATTCGATCGCATGAACAGAGATTCCATCATAGGATTTGTATTGATTGCCGCCATTCTTGTGGGTTATTCGATTTGGATGACACCTTCAAAGGAAGAAATGGAGGCCCGTCAGCGGAAAATTGATTCAATAGCAAAAGTACGTCACCAACAGCAGCTGCTTGATTCGGTTCGAATGGAAGCTGAACTGGCCAGGTTGGCCGAAGAAGTTAAGCAACAGACCAATCAATCAGACAGTGAATTGACCGGCACAGTTAACAAAGACAGTTTAGGTCAGTATTTGCAGGACAAGGAAAGATATGGTGCTTTTGCTCATGCTGCCAGAGGTGAAGAGGAATTGTATGTGATTGAAAATGAAGTGATGCGTATAAGCATCAGCAGTAGGGGCGGAGGAATAGTAGAGGCCGAGCTGAAGAACTATCAAACCTGGGACTCGCTGCCCTTGATCATCTTTGATCCGGATCAAACGAATCTTAATCTCTCCTTTTTTGCACGTAACAGAACCATTAATACCAATGAATTATATTTTAAACCCTATATTAATGGCCGTCCATTCACAGGTGTTGAAAAACTGATTGCAGAGCATGACAGTTTGAATTTCAGTATGAGGTTGATGGTGGATGATGGTTTTGGACAGCCGGATCCAGGCAAGTATATTGCATTTGAATATGTTTTACAGCCGGAAGATTATATGTTGAGTTATGATATACAGCTGGTTGGTATGCAGGATGTGATTGCTTCTAACGCCGGATTTCTGACCCTGGCCTGGGATGCCGATCTGCTTCAACACGAAAAAAGTGTTGACCGGTTTAATGGCTCAACAATTTATTTCAAACATCATAATGATGATGTGGATTACCTTTCGGAATCCAATGATGATGAGGAGGTTATTCGTACCCGGGTAAAATGGGTGTCGTATAAGCAACGTTTTTTTAGTTCAAGCCTGATCGCCGACAATTATTTTGACAATGCCGAACTGAAAACCTTTACCAAGACTGGCAGAACACATCCGCGCTACCTCAAATCCATGAGCACCATTGTGGAAATGCCCTATACAGCCTCAGCATCCGAAACCATTCCGATGTCCTTTTATTTTGGCCCTAATAGTTATAACGAGATGCGTGCCTACAGGCTCGATCTGGAGCGACAGATACCACTGGGCTGGGGCTTTTTTCTGCTGGCCTGGATCAACATTTACATCGTAATTCCGGTTTTTGCTTTCCTTGGAAGTTATGGTTGGAACTATGGCATTGTCATTTTAATACTGACCATCTTACTCAAACTTGTACTCTTCCCGATCGCTTACAAAACCTATCTATCCTCTGCCAAGATGAGGGTGCTAAAACCTGAGATAGATGAGATCTCAGCTAAATTTCCCAAGAAGGAAGATGCCATGAAAAAACAACAGGCTGTGATGGCTCTGTATAAAAAAGCCGGTGCAAACCCCATGTCGGGTTGTATTCCCATGCTCTTGCAGATGCCCATTCTGATTGCGATGTTCCGCTTTTTCCCTTCCAGTATCGAATTGCGGCAGCAATCCTTTTTATGGGCAACGGACTTATCCAGCTACGACAGCATTTTGAACCTGCCATTTGAGATACCTTTTTATGGCGATCATGTCAGTTTGTTTACTCTTTTAATGACGGTTTCAACTATTATTTATACCCACGTAAACAACCAGATGATGGGTTCGCAAAGTAATCAGCTTCCCGGTATGAAAACCATGATGTATATTATGCCGGTGATGTTCCTGGGGATCTTTAACAGCTATGCCTCTGGTTTGAGTTATTATTATTTCCTTGCGAATATGATCACTTTTGCTCAGATGTATATTTTCCGCATCAGTATTGACGAAAATAAACTGAGGGCACGGATTGAGCAAAACAAGAAAAAGCCGGTTACGAAATCAGCATTCCAGCGGAGGCTTGAAGAAGCAGCAAAGCAACGTGGATATAAAATGCCAAAGTAAGATGATTCAACGCACTTTTTACGAAAGAATTGGACCTGAAAAATTGCAACAATTGATCGCCGGTTTTTACGAAGGAATCAGAGAAGATGAGGTGTTGCGGCCCATGTATCCAGGCGATCTGGAAGCGGCAGAGCGCCGTTTATATTTGTTTATGGTGCAATATCTTGGCGGCCCGGCAACTTATTCCGAGCGCAGAGGACATCCACGACTGAGGATGCGACACGTTCCGTTTCCGATTGATGAAGACGCCCGCGATCGTTGGTTGAAACACATGAAACGATCCATGGATAACATAGAAATGGAAGAAGAGTCCAGGAATTTCTTATGGTCGTATTTTACTCAGACAGCAGATTTTTTGCGTAATCGCTAGCTATTTTGAATCACCTGTAAAGTAGTCGTCTTTGTCGGCAAAAAGGACGTTAAAGGTGGTCAGACTACCATATATTCTGGTGATATATTGTTGAAGATTAACCTTTTCCTCATCGCTTAGTTCCGAACTATTGATTCGTTGTTCCATCACCCTGATACGATCACGAACCATTATGATTTTGTGGAAAAAGGTCTCTACAGGAATTTCTTTGGGTTTTAGTTGCCTGTCGGCAGGTTGCAATACCATCATGCCGCCTTTCCACTTATTACCCATCGGAACAATTTCCTGTAAATCAGTCCAGCGTCGAAGCAGTTTCACGAAGGTGCGCTCAACCTGATCAAAACTTAGCATATCAGTTGAACTCCCCACATAATCAATCACTTCCAGCCCTTCAAAGGATTTAAGAATGGTTTTTGTGCCGTAATCCAGAAAGGTGATCTCATACGAATCAGAATAGCTCTGAATCACAACTCCCTGTCCGAATGATGGATGCTTAACGCGCGAGCCGATGCCCAAACTGAGGTTTTCCATAAAAAATTATTTTTGGCAAAAATAGAAGAAATTTTGTTCGAAACTATTGCTATTCATGGTATCATTGCTTGTAATCCCGCTTGGTTAAATGAAGCTTACCTTCGTTCAGTTTGCTTAGATTATTTAACAAGGATTAGAATTCGGTTATTCCAATTTTAGTATCTCTGTAGAATTATTTAAATAGCAGTAAAACAGCGAATTAAGTTTAATAATTCTTACTGCATCTTTGTGATTTCCTATTTTTGGAAAATTCATCCCAAAATTGTAAAATACGTATTAATTTATGAATTTTATAAAGTTATAAATAATTGATATACAGTAGTTAAAAATCATAATATTACGTTTGGAGCGATTTTTGTTAGTCAAGCTCTCGGCTAAGTGTGGCTATATGTTTAGTAGATACCGATTTGAGTTAAAATATGACGATAACTATTCAAACACTTACGATCACCAGGCCATATGATGACGAATTGATCAATTATGAAAAAATATTTTCTTAAAGCTGGAACACTGCTCAATAAAGACAATATGGTAAACAGAATTTTACGCAAACTGACTTTAACAATCCTGATTTTCTGCTTAATTAGTCAAGTCTTTGCTCAGACAAACCTGTCAGAGAAGGAATTGATGAAGCAGAAATTGGAACGTTTACTTCAGCTTTTGCCGGAGGAGGCAGCAAAGTTTAGGAGCAGCCTTGACATGATTCTTGCCAAACAAAGACAGGAATTGGCAAGCAGAGATGAAATTACCTATTATTTATTGGACACAGCGGTTGTTTATTCAGTAGCAGACAATCCGTGCAGATACACGTATACTTATGATGAAGACGGCTACAATATCATCACTTTGATCAAGAAAAATCAAAATAACCAATGGATCAATGTTTCTTTTGAAAATATTGATTATGACGAATTTAAGAACCCTGAAATTGTTACGACAAAGATTTGGGAAAACAATGCATGGGTTAATGAAAGCAGATTAAGCAATTCTTATTTTAGTAATAATCTGGTAGAGCAAGCAGTTGTTGAAGTTTGGGAGGATGAGTGGGTTTTAGTTAGCAGAGATAGTTTTAATTATTTTCCTGGCGGAGCTATTGCTTCACAGCACAGAGAGACCTGGGATGGTGAAGAATGGATCAATTTTTCCAATATTGTTTACATTAGGGATGAAAATGAGTTGCCACTGGAAATCATTTCTCAAATTTGGAATGGAGGAAGCTGGGAAAATACTTCCAGACTAAAATATAGTTACACCAACGCTGGTGTTAACGATTCAACTTACATGATGTTATGGGAAGAAAATGCCTGGCGTGATCTCTATTTGATTCATAATGAATATGATAATGAACTGAAGTTGACTGCTGTCACAGATTTCTTTTGGATGAATGAAAGTTGGAGTGCAGATAAAAAAGAGATTTATACGTACAATGAGGCGGGCTATTTAGGGGTTTTTATTGAACAGGAGTGGAACGAGGAATCATGGCTTAACAGATTCCAATCAACCTATACCTATAATGAATGGGGAAATGAACAATCTGTGCTTGTTGAGAATTGGCAAGATAATTTATGGGCGAATTATACATTGATTAGTTGGGCCTTTGATGTTAATGGGAACGCACTGGAAGGTATGGTGTATTCCTGGCAAGATGGTTCGTGGCAGCACACACAAGACGCATTATTGAATGTATATTTTGATTTAGGCCAAAATAGTGAACAGTTTTTTGGATATTCTGTAGAGCTTGCCTATAAATCATTAATTGTTAGCACTCCTGAGAATAGGGAAGGGATGGAATTTTCAATATTTCCTAATCCGGCATCTTCCAGGTTCTATTTATCTGTTGATCAGGTAGATCATTCTGGTTCACCCATTGCAATTGCCATTGCAGATTTAAAGGGAAGAGTGATAATGCACAACATATTTTATTCTTCTCCAGCAGTTACACAATTCGAGATTAATACAAGCCATTTATCAAATGGGGTTTATTTTGTAACGCTTCGGTCTGGTGCTACATATTCGATCAGGAAAATGATAGTAAATCGATAAAGTTGAATAAATGAAAATAAATAAATAATAGATAAACACTAAATTTAACAACCATGAAAAAGTTCTATCACACTTTAAGTTTGTTACTCCTCAGCTTACTTTTGGGAGGCCAACAAACATTTGCACAAAACCCCGCACCGGAGGTGAATGTAATTCAGCCCAGTGTTAGTGGAATTGAATGGGTTTATGGAGAAACCTATTTAATCTCCTGGGTGGATAATTTTATTCAGGAAGTAGATATCTACCTTGTTGATTATACCATTCCAGCAAACCCTGTTGATATACTACTCGCAGAGGATGTAGAAGGATCAACCTGGAGTTGGAAAATCGACAACCCTGGAATTAATATAGGAGGCACAAAATTTAAGATCAGAGTTCAAAGTGCTGTGAACGGGATTTATCAAGATGAAAGCAATAAGTATTTTAAAATTCTTGGTGCAGCCAGTGATGCTTTTATTTTCGTTGAACAGCCTAATGTAAACGGAATTGAAATACAAATTGGAACTCAGTACCTCATTTCCTGGAATCATAATGTATCAGGTACCTTTACCATCGAATTGTTTGATAAGGATGGCAATGCAGTGAATCACACCACCAGTGGGGATAATATCATTGCTGCTGGTGTAGAAGCATCAACTTATGTTTGGAATACAACAGGCTGGCCCGAAGGCGATAACCTCAGGGTTCATATCACCAGCGACGATTTTCCGACAGTCACAGATCAAAGCAATAAGAACTTCAAACTCTCTGCTTCTGTTGGTTCAATCACCGTATTGCAGCCTAACACAAACGGAATAGTTTGGGTTATTGGTAACCAATATTTCATTTCATGGAATGATAACCTGACCGAACCGGTTGATATTTTGTTAATGGACTATACAGTGCCTGCAAATCCGGTACAGATAGGTGCTCCACTGGCCGAAGATGTCACAGGTACAACCTGGATTTGGAATACTACTGGTTTTGCTGCTCACGATGCTTTAAGAATTCGTGTACAAAGCTCGTTAGATCCAAACAATTACGATGACAGCAACAAAAACTTCAAATTGGTTGAATACACAGGTTCAATCACCGTAGAACAACCCAATGTGAATGGAATAGAATGGGTAATTGGCAATAAGTACCTTATTTCCTGGATAGATAATGTGGAAGGTGAACTGGATATTTATTTGGTAAGTGATGCTACTTATGACGCAAATGATCCCCTTACCTGGATCGAGATAGCAACAAATGTTGTTGGGTCCACTTATGTATGGGATATAGATGATTCATTTGATCCGGGTGATGATTATCGTGTTATGGTGATTACTCCGGATGCATCCATCCGCGACCTAAGTAATAAAAAGTTTAAATTGGTTGAATATTCTGGTGAGATTACTGTAATTCAGCCTAGTGTTAGCGGGATAGAATGGGTGATAGGAAACGAATACCTCATTTCTTGGACAGATAATGTTGAAGCACCGGTTGATATTGAGTTGATCAGTGAAGATCCCATTGTTCTTGCATCAGACAATGCAGCCAATAGCCCATATGGTGATGGCCTGGATCATGGAGATAATGGTGGTTTTGGCTTTGAGAGTTGGGTAGTAACTACACAGACAGTAGGTGGAGGAACCGCACTCTCGTTGGTGGCTGATCCAGCAACAGGTGGTATCAATGGAATGGATAATCCCACTTTTGGTATAATTGGCTATGGTGATCCTATTGACAATAACAATTCTATATATGCCCTCCGTGAGTTTGCGAATGAACTGGAACCAGAGCAAACTTTTTCATTTGATTGGGCAGTGAGATACTATAATGGAGCAAAAGGTTTCAGAATTTATGGTGGATTTGATGAATTAATTCATGTAAGTATTACTAATAATGATGATATTAAAATTGAGTTTAATGGGAATACAAGCATAATGTTTGATCAACCAGGAGTAGAAGTAATGAACCTTTCATTTGAATATACTATTGATAACCACTTGAGAGTGTTTGGCATAGGACGCGATGGAATTGAAGATTTTGAGGATACTTTTGATATTTCAATGTTTGACGCACCTGATGCAGTCGAGTTTTACTCCTATGGTCATTCAGACAATCAATATATCAATAGAGTTAATTGGTTTAACAACCTGAAAATACACACTTATAAAGCCGATATCGCAACAGATGTAGAAGGCTCGACTTATGTTTGGAATACATCTGGTTATGGACCTGGAACCTACAAAGTAAGAGTGTTTAAATGGGATATTGAGGACCTGAGCAATAAAACCTTTAATCTGGTGCTTTCAGGTGGTGGTAACTTATCTTTCAACCAGCCTTCAACAGGAGATTTATGGTACAAAGGATTTGCTTATTGGATCATCTGGGAAGACGATATCATGGAGCCACTTGATATTTATCTGAAAAATGTAGCTGGAACAGTAAGCAGAACAATTGCTACTGATTTTGAAGGCAGTATGATTGATTATACTGTTCCAACGAATAATACGGTGCCTGTTGGTAATGATTACTACATCCAGATTGTTAGCACACTTGATCCGTCAATGGTATTTAACAGCGGCGTTTTTGAAATTTCTGAACCAATTATGGCCGGAATTTTTCCAAATCCTGCATCACAGTATTTCAATGTTCAACTGGATGAGCAAGTGGAAGGTATCTTTGAAGTAGTGATCTACGACCGCTTCAATAACCGGATGCTAGAAACACGCCTGGATGCCGCAACCAAACTTCATCGTATTAGCACAGCTAATTTGCCCGAAGGATTCTATTTCGTGCAGATGATAAATGGCGATAAGACGATTACCAAGAAAATCGTAGTAAAACACTAAGCATAACGTTTTTCATAATTGTAATATAAGATGGCTTCCGGTTTCGGAGGCCGTTTTTTTATCTGTCAACAAACCAAATTCCTGTAAATTTGCCAGCCTTATGGGATACCTGAAATCAAATCATTTGTTTGAAACCATCCATCCGGAGGCGATTTACCGCTTCACAAACCGCCCTGTCGTGATCGCTGATCGGCTGATGGATTATCAGAATATTGGTGCGTTGATCCGGCTGTCGGACAATCTGGGGGCAAAGGATTTATTTTTTCTGGGTGAGGAACCAAAAAAGCAGATGACAAGGATTCGTAGGATTGCTGCCAGCAGTCATAGCAACCTGAACTGGGCTTTTAGCCAGGAAACAGAAATCAGTAAACTAATCGCAGCACCGGCAACCATTGTGGCGTTGGAAACAGCGCATCAAGCCAAAAGTATTTTTGAAGTAGAGCTGCCCGAAAATCCTGTTTTCGTGGTGGGTAGCGAACGCTTTGGGATGAGTGAATACATGCTGGATCAGGCGGATTTGGTGGTTTATATTCCTGTTCCCGGCCTCACGCGTTCGCTCAATGTAAGCCATGCTGCTGCTGTGCTCTTTTTTGAGTGGCTCAGGCAGATGCAGCATAAATTCAGAAATCAACTTATAAATGAAGTATAAACACCTATTTTTCGATCTGGATCGCACCCTTTGGGATTTTGACAAAAGTGCCAGTCAAACCTTTACGCTGCTTTTTGAGAAGCATAATCTCAAACAAAAAGGTGTTCCTGACCTGAAAACTTTTTTCAGTACCTACAACAAACATAACGATGTGCTTTGGGAATCGTATCGAAATGGTGATTTGAAAAAAGAAATTTTGCGCGACTTACGATTCGTCCATACGCTTTTGAGTTTTGGTATCAGGGATGAAGCATTGGCAGTAACTTTATCAGAAGAGTATTTGTATTATGCTCCCCGAACTGTTTATCTTTTTCCCGGTGCTGTTGAAGTGGTAAAAAAGCTGCATACGCAATACAACTTACACCTGATAACGAACGGTTTTGAGGAAGTGCAACACATCAAAATTCAAACGGCTGGTTTGGAGCCATACTTCACAAAAGTCATTACCTCCGAAGCTGCCGGTGTTAAAAAGCCTGACCCAAAGATATTTGAATATGCCTTGCTCAAAGCTGGTGCCAATAAAAGCGAAAGTTTGATGATTGGAGATGATATGGAAGTTGATATTCTGGGAGCTCAAAGTTTTGGCATGGATCAGATTTTTTTCAATCCTGAAGGCTCGCCACATCAGGAGAAGCCTAGTTTTGAGATCAGATATTTGACTGAAATCCTGGATATTTTAGCAATGAAACCCTGATTTATCAGGTTACTTTTTTTTCAGACTGGCAATGATGGTTTGTTGTGCTCTTACTTTCTGCCCCATTTTCACCTGTATGTCAGCATCAGTTGGCAAAAAGAAATCTACTCTGGAACCAAAACGGATGATCCCAAATTCTTTACCGGGCAATGCCTTATCACCGTTGACTGCGTAATTGATGATACGCCTGGCAAGCACACCAGCTATCTGACGCATAAGCACCTCCTGACCGTCATGGGTACGAACTATCACTGTATTTCGCTCGTTTTCGGTGGAAGATTTAGGATGATAAGCCACTAAAAATTTCCCCGGATGATATTGTGTATAACTTACTTCACCGGCAACAGGATACCAGTTAACGTGTACATTAAAAGGCGACATAAAAATCGAAATCTGGATGCGCCTGTCCTTGAAGTATTCATGTTCGTCCACTTCTTCAATCGCCACAATCGTACCATCAGCAGCTGACAACACCTGATTATCATCCTTTTTCACAGGCTTACGGTGTGGTACCCTGAAAAAGGCAATTGTCCAGATAAGCCAACCAGCCACAAGCAAATAAATCACATAATGTATCCAATGCTGTTCCGGTACAAAGTGGTTAAGTGTACTTAATAATACGGAGATGATCAGTAAGGTGAAAATGATTATTTTATAACCTTCGCGATGAATGTGCATCAGTGTACGAGTATTAAATAGACAAAGACAAACGGAACAGCAAAAAAAGTTGCATCAAAACGGTCGAGTAAGCCCCCATGTCCGGGAATGAGTTTTCCTGAATCTTTAACTCCTGCCTGTCGTTTGAGCATGGATTCAACAAGATCGCCCAAACTACCTGTTATTACGACCAAAACAGCAATGGAAGCAGCTTTTTCAAGTGATATCAGGCCGGAAAAATGACTAAATAACATTGCCGAAATCAATGTAAGAACCAGGCCTCCAATGCTTCCTTCCCAGCTTTTTTTGGGAGAAATACGTTCGAACAAGCGATGTCGCCCGAATTTTATCCCGACAAGATAAGCGAAAATATCGTTGAGCCACACTAAAATAATGACCGACAGAAGCAGATAGGCACCAGCTAATTCACCAATAATCGCTTCGTTATAAAAGAATAGCATCAACCCGGCAGGCATTGCAATCATCAAAAAGGAAGGCCAGTAAACGCCAGCCATATCAGTGAATGTATAGCGTTGGTTAAATAAGGCATGAAGAAATGGAAAAAGTAAAAGTAAAAGTGAGCTAATCAAAAACCTGACCGGTAACAACCCTAGTGCAGTAGCTGCTATCAGACTATAGAGTAAAACGGGCAGAAAGATCATCAGGAATTTGTCGCTGCGAACTGGATTTGACTTAACTCTGAGTCGAATCATTTCATCAGCACCAATAATAACGACTGCAATGAGCAAAATAGCAAGTAGCCATTTGCTGATGAGGATGCTGCCTGCCACCATTATCGCAAAAAAAAGACCGTATACAGTACGGATGATGAAATCGTTCATGTTATTCGCTTTCTATCTGCCATAGATTCGAAAAGAGCCCTAAAATTACACTATTTTTCAGAAATACAGCATTTCCACAATGTATCATCTATACTTGTTCAAATAGCAAGCCTGATTTTAAATGTCATCAATCAAAAAGAGTATTAGCTCTTTGGGACCATGTGCACCCATGACCAGTGTTTTTTCGATATCGGCTGTACGACTGGGGCCTGTTACAAATACCAGTTGCGACGGAAGTGTATCCGGGTAAAGTTGTCTAATGTCCTGAATGGCGTTTTTTAGCGTGCTCACCACCTGCGATGCATAGCCCAAAACAAGTTGCACTTCTGGGAAAGCAATCGCCATGCGACTTCCTGATTTCTGATCTGAAAGCACTATGCTTCCATTTTGTGCGATCAGACGCTCACAATCAGACAGCCCAACCAATTGTTTGCTGTTCTCATCGGGCTTCTCTGCAAACGATAGTTCACCAGCTTTGAGTACTTGTTTTACTTTAGTGCTTTGCGTCCAGAGGGTGTCCCAGCCTCTTTCCTGCATCAGTGTTTGCAGGTAGCCTAAAAACTGATGTTCGTTTTCGCAATAAACAAATTGGCCGCCTGCCTGAAGCAGTGCTTTTGCAAAGGCTACCTCAAGTCCATCCTTATCGTCAACGGGTTTTAAAACTGCACTGCTGATGTCGGCATCAGGATAGGGCAGTGACGTTTTTTCGATTAAGGCATTTCTGATTTTTGTCAGAATTTGTTCGCGTGGTGTACTTTCTTTCATCTTTACTTTTCAGCTAAAGCTGCTTTGATTTTGGAGAAGGAATTTGCTCATGATGCTCCTGATCATCTGGCGGCTTTATTTGATTTTCAGTTTCTGGTGTATTCCCGGTTTCGCCTGTATCGGAGCTTGAATCTGAATCGTCTGTAGGTATTTCAATCTCTTCTTTGGCTTTGTTCTCTGAGGTTACTTTTTTGGGCAATGGAATTTCTTCTTTTATCCAGGGGCGTTTCCCGAAGATATTTTCCAGATCTTCGCCAAAGATCACTTCTTTTTCGAGCAGCTTCTCAGCCAGTTTGGTAAGTCCTTCCTTATGCTCGCTCAGTAAGTTCAAAGCTCTTTGATAGGCCTTTTCAACCATATCACTAATCTCGCTGTCGATTACCTCATTGGTTTTTTCGCTGAAGGGCTTGTTGAAAGCATATTCCTGCTGGCCGGTGGAGTCGTAAAAACTAACATTACCAATTTTTTCGCTCAAGCCGTAGTAAGTCACCATTGCGTAGGCTTGTTTGGTCACTTTTTCCAGATCGCTCAGTGCACCGGTCGATATCTGGCCAAAAATTACTTTTTCGGCTGCTCTGCCGCCAAGTGCAGCCGTCATTTCATCAAACATCTGATTGAAAGTAGTTATCTGCCTTTCTTCCGGAAGGTACCATGCTGCACCCAATGATTTTCCTCGGGGAACAATAGTTACTTTTACCAATGGATGTGCGTGTTCGAGCAGCCAGCTCACTGAGGCATGTCCGGCCTCATGAAATGCAACCACCTTTTTTTCTGAAGGTGAAATGATTTTGTTTTTCTTTTCCAAGCCACCAATGATGCGATCAATAGCGTCCATGAAGTCCTGCTTGTTGATCGATTCCCTGTTGCGTCGCGCGGCTATCAGAGCTGCCTCATTGCACACATTGGCAATATCGGCACCTGAAAATCCTGGCGTTTGTTTGGCCAGGAAATCCTTGTCAACATTGGGATCAAGTTTTAGCGGGCGCATATGTACTTCGAAAATTTCTTTACGTCCTTCCAGGTCGGGCAGTTCAACATAAATCTGGCGATCGAAACGGCCGGCACGCATCAGTGCTCTGTCGAGTATATCTGCCCTGTTGGTTGCAGCCAGAACGATCACGCCCGAGTTGGTTCCAAAGCCATCCATTTCGGTAAGTAGTTGATTTAAGGTGTTCTCACGCTCGTCATTGGCTCCGGTGGCCGGATTTTTTCCTCTGGCACGTCCGATAGCATCTATTTCATCGATAAAGATGATGCAGGGTGATTTTTCTTTGGCCTGTTTAAAAAGATCGCGAACACGGGAAGCACCAACGCCAACAAACATTTCAACAAAATCTGATCCTGAGATGCTGTAAAAAGGGACATGTGCTTCGCCGGCTACTGATTTAGCGAGAAGAGTCTTACCGGTACCGGGAGGGCCAACAAGGAGTACACCTTTTGGGATTTTGCCTCCGAGCTTTGTATATTTCTCAGGTGTGCGCAGGAAATCAACAATTTCCATGATCTCCACCTTGGCTTCTTCCAGGCCTGCAACATCTTTAAAAGTTACGTTAACGTTGGTATTCTTGTCAAAAAGTTGTGCCTTGGATTTGCCAATATTAAAAATTTGGCCTCCTGCTCCACCACCGCCACGGCTCATCATGCGCATTATGAAAAACCATACACCAATAAGCAAAATGATTGGAAATATCCAGCCCAGGATTTCACCACTCCAGTTACGGCGTGTCACATTATTTATATACACCGGGTTTCCCTGGTTTTCCTGTGCTGCCATGATGTCTTTTTCGAATCCTTCGATGGAGCCAATACGATAAACATAGTCAGGTGAGGCACCTCCAAGACTTTCCGAAACGCTTTTGCTCTCCTTATCCGGAAAATATTTTTTTCGGGCATCAGTGGTGAGGTATATTTCAGCAATCTCGCGATTTACCAGGTCGATTTTTTCAACCTCCTGCTCCTGAAGCATTTGTAGTAATTCACCTTTATTAAGGTCTGTTGCGCCTGAGTCCCAGTTAATAAGCTGCAGGCCGACAAAAACAATTGCTAATAAACCGTAAATCCAATAAAAATTGAATTTTGGTTTATTCTCTCCAGGTTTTGGAGCTTTGTTTTTGTTTTCGTTTTGTGTTTCTTTCATGTTTGTCTTCTGAAGTAAAAGTCTTAATCCTCATCGGTGTAGGTAGTAGCTTTAGCATCAGCCCAAAGTGATTCGAGCCGGTAGAAAGTACGCGTATTGTCGAGGAAAACGTGAACTACCACATCAACATAGTCTAACAAAATCCATTCCGAATTTTCGAAACCTTCTTTATTATAGGCAATAGCTCCACATTCTTTCTTTACATTTTCCAGAATTTTTTCTGCAATAGCATCTACCTGTGTGTGCGAGCTGCCATGACATATCAAGAAATAATCTGTGACTGCACTTCCAATTTTTTTTAAATCCAGGGCTACGATGTCTTTCCCTTTGCCTTCCTGCATGGTCTTTACAGCCACTTTAAGGATGTTTTCGGCATTATCTGACTGATGTCTGATTCTCATGAACGGATCAATTTTAAATAAACAACAAAATTAGGCTTTTTTGGTTTAACTGCCTTCAGCCTTTTTGCAGCCATTGCAGAACGATTCTTAGAAAGAAAAGCTAATTTTGCCTAAATACTGAGCTGAAATGAGGCAAGTGATTTTTCAAAACTTCCGGCTGCTGTTTACTGAGGAAATTGATTCGACCAATCAATGGATGCTAAACAGGATAAAAGCAGGCGAATCGATTTCAAATTTGGTGCTATGTGCTGATTATCAAACTTCAGGAAAGGGCTTGGGCGAGAATCACTGGCACAGCGAAAAGGGGAAAAACCTCCTGTTTAGTCTTGGGTTGGATGCCGGATTTATAGCAGCCTCAGCACAGTTTTTAATCACCCAGATCATTGCTTTGGCTGTTGTTGACGAATTGTCAGCACTTACCAGGGAGAAAGATTTTAGGATTAAGTGGCCAAACGACATTTTTTTTCAGGAGAAGAAGCTGGGTGGTGTCCTGATTTCAAACACTATCCGTAACGGACAATTGGATGAATCGGTGATAGGTATTGGGTTGAATGTGAATCAAATGACTTTTCCGGATTGGATTCCACGTCCTGTTTCGTTGCGTCAGATAGTTGATAGGGAGTTTGATCTGCAGGAAATTTTAAAAGGAATTTTGAGGCGTTTTAGCCATAGGGTTGATCAAGCAAAATCAATGGAAGGTTTAGGCATAATCAACAACGAGTATCATCAAAAGTTGTTCAGGATAGGAGAGTGGCATTTGTATGATATCAATAAGAAAATAGCAGAACTAAGGATAATTGGCATTGGTGAATACGGCATGCTTGTGATGGAAACCCGTGAGGGCAAAACCATCCATTGTGATTATAAAACGGTACGATTTTTATTTGACGATGAGTTGTGTTAAAAATTTTGAGCAGACAGTTTGTCAGCCATGATCTCAACCAGGTTTTGTAAAGGACGTTTTGCCATCATGGCAAGCATTGGGTTTAGGTCTGCCAGAAGTTGCAACTTGGCTTGTGTGATGCCTTCCGACTCTCTGAGATGTGCCATCAACTCAAATTCAAATGGACTTTTTCCATCCGGAATAAGCCGGATCAGCTTTCGCTCAATGGATTGGTCAACCTTTAAACTCAGGCTTGTCATTCCTTTTATCGTAAAGGAGCACTTCTGTGCATCAGCAGTGTAATCAATGATTTGCTCGGGCATCAGCTTTTCAAGGTTGCGCAGATCATTCAAAAACGCATACACCTGATTGGTCGTTGCGTTAATGTTTTGCCATTTACTCTCAAAATCCATCTTACTAAAGATTTATTGTTGGTTACTCCAGGCTTCAGGATTAAGACGCCATTGAATAAGCGATTGAAGGTCTTTATCAGTGATATAATTTTCTTCGCTGGCTTTACGGATCAGGCTCTCGTAATCAGTTAAAGTTGTCAGCTCACATTTTGCAGCCTTAAAGTTTTCTTCGGATAGCTGCAATCCATAAGTGAAAATTGCCATCATACCTTTAACTTCAACACCTTTCTGACGCACGGCTTCAACAGCTCTGAGGCTGCTGCCACCAGTCGAAACAAGATCCTCGATCACCACCGCTGATTGTCCTTTTTCAACAATGCCTTCCACCTGATTATTCAATCCGTGTGATTTTTTTTCGGAACGCACATAAGCAAAAGGAAGTCCGAGTTCCTGAGCCACCAGAGCTCCTTGTGCAATACCACCTGTAGCCACACCTACAATAACATCCGGTTTGTCATATTTTTCGAGTATGGCCTGTACAAATTGCTGCCTGATGTGTGTTCTTATTTTTGGGTAGGATAGGGTGATTCGGTTATCGCAATAAATTGGGCTTTTTAACCCTGATGCCCAGATAAATGGCTTTGACGGACTTAATTTTACCGCTTTGATCTGGAGCAGAAAACCAGCTAATATGGTTGCTTCATCTTCTTTAAAATTCATAAAAACAGTTTAATTTATACGCCTGAATGCATTTATTTTGGGCAAGATACGGGTTATTAACTTTAACTTTGGGGGTAAAGTAAATATTGTAATTATCTGAAAATAATTGCTGCAAATGTATAAAGTTTTTCATGAAAACAGATGTCTTGTTTTATTTCAAACGATATTTGATAATATTGATCCGATAACAATAAAACAGGGAGTAGAATGGAATCATATTTTACACCGGATTAATCAATGGCTGGAAGAAGATAATGGGACTAAAGATCATATCATCAACACCTTTAGTATTGACCCAATGGAATTATTCCATGCTGTTTTTGAAGTTAAGGATGCAGCAGGAGGGCTTTTGTTTCACGATAATTCGTTGGTTATCATTGAGCGCAACGGTATTCCGGATCTTCCTAAAGGGCATCTTGAAAAAGGGGAAAACGAAATTGTGGCTGCGCTGCGTGAAGTGGAAGAAGAAACTGGTTTGCATGGAATTATCTTACGCAATAAAGCAGCAGAAAGCCTGCATTGTTATCAGTTGGAAAAACGTTGGATTTTGAAAAGAACCGCCTGGTTTGGAATGTCGCTGAATGGCGATTTTGAGCCAAAACCACAAAAGGAGGAAGGAATTACAGCAGTCAGTTTGATTAAAAAGCCACAGTTGGATGAATTTTTGAGCAATACCTATCGTTCAATAAGTGAAACATTAGGGACTTATATCAAGGCAGAGATAAAAGGATAAATTGTATAAGTGATCATGAAAATGTTTTTGTTGTAGTTTAGCTTATTCAAAACCCAGAAGCATGAAGAAAATTGCTGTTTTTCCGGGATCGTTTGATCCACTTACACTTGGACACGAATCCTTGGTGTTGAGAGCTTTGCCTTTGTTTGATGAAATCATCATCGCCATAGGCATCAATGCACTAAAATCCTATTATTTCCCTTTGGAGAAACGAAAAGCCTGGATTGAAAAAGTGTTTCAGGATTATCCGACAATCAGCGTCACAACCTACACAGGACTTACAGTAGATTTCTGCCGCAAACTGAACGCTCATTATATATTGCGTGGTTTACGCACGTCCGCCGATTTTGAATTTGAACGCAGCATCGGGCAGGTAAACAAAAAATTATTTCCTGAGATTGAAACAGTTTTTCTGCTCACCACACCTGAATTGACGGCCGTTACCTCAAGCGTTATACGCGATGTGGTACGTAATAATGGCGATGCTTCTCAATTTGTACCTGACGGGGTGGATCTGACAATATAGTGATCGTCCAATCGTTTGAGTTGCCAGGAGGCAAAAAATGTTGAATAGAATTTTATTGTTTTTAGTTTTGGTGCTGGTCATTGATCTTCAGGCGCAACAGCTTGAAATCATTGGGCAATGTAATCAGCCGGGTGCATTGATACGCCTGATAGAATATAAGGATTTGCTTAATTTTCACGGTGAGACAGTTTTTGAATCACATGCCGATGAGAGGGGTAAATTTAACATACAATATGATGCTACTCAGGTTGGAGTGTACGAGCTGGCCATTGATCTGGAAAAGCTAGTGTTAGTGTTGAAACCAGGCGCATCTTATGATTTCACAATCCAGATTGACCACAATCAACAGCGTAATTCTTATTTTGATAAATCGCCACCAGCTTTAATTGTTAACAAAGCTGAGGATGGAGGTCTGCAAATGCAGTTGGAAAACATTGACCGATTGGTTAATAATTTTGCACTGGATCACTTCAGGGAATTATATCAGCTCAGAAGGTACTATTTGCTTGATACGCTGAATCAACAACTCCAGAAAGCCCTTGCCTCATATGCTTCTGAGTATGCGGAAGTATATGCCCGATATAAGTATGCTGCCCTCGAAATGACAGTGAGGCGAAACGGTGGCAGCCAGATAATTAGTGATTTTTTTGTGGGCAAACCAATCCATTATCAGGCAGAACCCTACATGGGATTGTTTGTAGAAATTTTTAAGGATTATTTATTGCACAACCGATCGATCACAACAACTGAATTACTGGCAATGCCGCCCGATGATTATAGCTCCTGGCGCAGACTTTTGCGCAATGATACATTATTAAGCAGGGATAGCGAACTGGCTGATCTGATTATTATTCAGTCGCTTAAGGATTTTTATTTCAATCCGAGATTTGATCGGTTGGCTGTGCGCAATTACTTGGAAGTGCTCTCAGATAAAGCATTCAATCAGACCTTGCAAAGTATCGCCTCAAATACCCTTTTTGAGTTTGATAGATTGGCAAGTGGTTCAAGAGCACCTGATTTCCAGTTGCAGAATGCTTCAGGTATTAAGAGGAAATTATCGGATTATGTTGGTTCAACAGTGATGCTGGTATTTGTTGATGAGGGCTGTCCGGTATGTGAGATGTTGTTTCAGAAACTTGAAGAAATTCAGGAAGACTTCGAAAAGCAATTTCAGGTTGTGGTGCTTGCCAAGGAAGAAAACGCATATTATTCCGATTACCTCAGAGGATCAGGTTACCAGTGGGAGGTGCTTTTGGTTAGCCGCGACAAAATCCTGTTGCTGGAAGATTATAACATCAGAACATTTCCAGAATTAGTGCTTATTGATCTAAACGGAAATATTGGCATGGCACCGCTTCCGACCGAAGAGGCCCCAATGAAATTTCATCTTAACCGATTACTCCGCAACTACTGAAAAATTGAAAACAGAACAATTCAGTCAATAATACGGCAATATTAATTTAAACACTTTAACTTTGCCAATTGAACACTTTTCAGCGCAATGGAATGATAGTTGCTGATGGGTACGAAATGCAAATTAGATACAACCTGAAAATCCTATGTTTGGTTTAATAAAAAAAATGTTAGGCGATAAATCAACCCGCGATTTAAAAGCCATCAACCCTCTACTTGACAAAACTTTAGCAGCCTACGAAAACATAAAGCAGCTTGATAATGACGCTTTAAGAGCCAAAACAACAGCGTTTAAAAGTATCATTCAAGAAGCTGTTTCTGCTGAATCAAAGGAAATCGAAAGCCTTCATCTTCAGATTGATACAAATCCGGATATGTCTTCAGCTGAAAAGGAAAAAATTTATGAGCAAATAGATAAACTCGAAAAAATTCAATATGAAAAGACAGAAGCGGTACTGACAGAAATTTTGCCGGATGCCTTTTCGGTGATGAAAGAAACCGCGCGTCGCTTCAAAGAGAACGAGATTGTTGAAGTTACGGCCAGTGAAATGGATCGCGAACTGGCTTCCAAATATGCTCATATCGAAATAAAAGGTGATAAGGCTTTGTATCGCAACAGCTGGGTTGCGGGCGGCAATACAATCACCTGGGACATGGTGCATTACGATGTTCAGCTTATTGGAGGTATAGTGCTCCATCAGGGGAAAATTGCCGAGATGGCCACTGGTGAAGGTAAAACTCTTGTGGCTACTTTGCCTGTATACCTGAATGCGCTGGCCGGAAAGGGTGTGCATCTGGTCACAGTGAACGATTACCTGGCCAAACGTGACTCCGAATGGATGGGAGCTCTCTATGAGTTTCTTGGATTGACTGTAGATTGTATTGACAAGCACGAACCTAATTCAGTTTCCCGTCGTAAGGCCTACCTGGCGGATATCACTTATGGTACAAACAATGAGTTTGGCTTCGACTACCTGCGCGACAATATGACAGGTAATCCGGACGAATTAGTGCAGCGCAAGCATCATTATACCATTGTGGATGAGGTGGATTCAGTTTTGATCGATGATGCCCGAACACCTTTGATCATTAGTGGTCCCACACCCAGAGGTGAACATCAGGAATTTGATGCCCTGAAACCGGACGTGGTAAAACTCTTTAATGCTCAAAAAGCACTGGTGAGCAGTATTTTGGCCGAAGCAAAAAAAATCCTGCAATCAGGTGCTAAAGATGCCGACACCAAAAAAGGTGGTGATTTGCTTTTCAGGGCTTATCGGGGTTTGCCAAAAAACCATGCCCTGATAAAGTTTTTAAGCGAGGAAGGCATGCGCTCACTTATGCAAAAAACAGAAAGTTTTTATCTGCAGGAGCAGGCCAAAAACATGCACCTCATTGATGATGAGTTATTCTTTGTGATTGATGAAAAGCATAATTCTGTAGATCTTACCGAAAAAGGTATTGATCTGCTCACGGCTTCCTACAACGATCCGGAATTCTTTATACTGCCTGATATTGGTGCTACCATTGCAGATCTGCAAAAACTTCAGCTGAAGGAAGATGAATTGCTGGAACGTAAAGGCGAGATGATCCGAAATTTCACCCTCAAATCGGAACGTTTGCATACGGTGCATCAACTTCTGAAAGCCTACACCCTTTTTGAGAAGGATGTGGAATATGTGATCATGGATAACAAAGTGAAGATCGTTGATGAGCAAACCGGTCGTATTATGGAAGGCCGCCGTTATTCAGATGGCTTGCATCAGGCAATTGAAGCCAAGGAAAACGTAAAGATTGAAGCCGCCACACAAACTTACGCTACCATAACGCTTCAGAATTATTTCAGGATGTACAGCAAGCTGGCAGGGATGACCGGTACTGCCGAAACGGAGGCAGGAGAGCTTTGGGACATCTACAAGCTTGATGTAGTGGTGATTCCGACCAATAAACCCATTGCCCGCGATGATCGCCAGGATCTTGTTTACAAAACCAAACGTGAGAAATTTAATGCAGTAATCGATGAGATAGAAAGTCTTGTAAAAGCCAGAAGACCTGTTTTGGTGGGTACTACCTCTGTTGAAACCTCTGAGCTTTTAGCACGTATGCTGCAACGAAAAGGCATTGCCCACAATGTGCTTAATGCCAAGCTTCATGCCAAAGAGGCACAGATCGTTAAAGAAGCCGGACAAGCAGGCACCGTGACCATTGCAACGAATATGGCAGGTCGTGGTACCGATATCAAACTGGGACCAGGAGTGAAAGAAGCCGGAGGTCTGGCCATCATTGGCACTGAACGTCATGAATCGCGTCGCGTTGACAGGCAGCTTCGGGGAAGGGCCGGTCGTCAGGGAGATCCGGGCAGCTCGCAGTTTTTTGTTTCGCTCGAAGACGACCTCATGCGTATGTTTGGTTCTGGCAGGATTGCAGGACTAATGGACAGGCTGGGCCTTAAAGAAGGAGAAGTGATCCAGCATTCCATGATCACCAAATCTATTGAAAGAGCGCAGCGAAAAGTGGAAGAGAATAACTTCGGAATCCGTAAGCGTTTGCTCGAGTATGATGATGTGATGAATGCCCAGCGGGAGGTGATCTATAAAAAACGTCGTCATGCCCTGTTTGGCGAAAGACTCTCAGTTGACATCTCCAATATGATGTACGACCTTGTTGAACAGATTGTTGCGGATAATCAGGAAAGTCGTGATTTCGAAAATTTCAATTTGAACCTGATCTCTCAGCTGGGGATAGAATCCCCGGTGAATGAAGAACAATTTTATGCCTTAAAAGTAGAGGAGATAACCGCCCAGATCTTTGAGTTGGCCGCAGTGCGCTATCGCGAAAAGAACAAGCGTATTGGCGAGAAAACGATGCCTGTTATCAAGGATGTATATGAACGACAGACCCAATACGAAAATATTGCCATTCCGATTACGGATGGCAAAAAAGGGATGCAGGTTGTGGTAAACCTTAAAAAAGCAGTTGAAAATGGTCCGCGCGAAGTAAGCTTGTCAATAGAGAAAAGCATCACACTGGGACTGATTGACGATTCGTGGAAAGAACATCTGCGCGAGCTGGACGACCTGAAACAATCTGTTCAAAATGCTACTTACGAGCAGAAAGATCCTTTGTTGATTTACAAATTTGAGTCGTTTGAGCTATTTAAAACAATGGTTCAGAAGATTAACCGTGAGGTAATTTCTTTTTTGATGCGTGCTGATATTCCGGTGCAGGATGCTGGCAGTGTGAAAGAAGCCCGAAGGCCGCGTGGACTTGATCGCTCCCAAATGAAGGAAGAGCGAAACGACCTGTTATCGCAGGCACACAGCAGAACACAACAGCAGGAAGTAACACAGCCTATTGTAGCAGAAAAGAAGGTGGGTCGCAATGAACCCTGCCCCTGTGGAAGTGGCAAAAAATATAAAAATTGCCATGGAAGGGTTACTACCACCGTTTGATTGCTTATCTTTGTGACAGGTGGGTTTTTTTAAGTACACTATAAAATTCGATTCGGATGAAATCTGTGGTTTCTTTCTTGGCCTTGATTATGCTTCTGTTTATATCATCATGTGTCAAAAACAGACCCGAGGGTGAGGATGTTAAGGTGTTCTCTTATACCGAACCCATCGTGAATCCACCCGATGAATTTATGGTTGTCTTTAATACCTCCTGGGTAGGCGATCGAATTGCCACCATTGAGTTTGATACAAATGCCGTTTGGCTGATCGAAAAGCTTGGTGATGGACGGATAAATCTTTTTATAAGTAACGACAGCCTTAATCTACCTGTCACTTATGCAGATACTTTGGGTTTGGGATCAGGGAAGGTTTACCGTATCATAGTGAACAACGTTTACACCAGTGAGTTCAATAATTTCTTTGTCGGGTTCGAAAAGCTTAGTATTGACTATGAGGGATTTGAACCTAAATTCTGAATTTAAAATTCCAGGTTTTCTGTTGTCGATTTTTCGATGGCAGGTAGTTTTGGTGCTTTTTTGTTATTTCCCGGTTATTAAGGCTCAGGATGTAAAAAGCGAACGACCCCGGCTAGGTTTGGTACTTAGCGGGGGAGGTGCAAAGGGTTTTGCTCATATCGGTGCCATTAAGGTGTTTGAAGAGGCAGGTCTCAAATTTGATTTTATCGGCGGAACCTCCATGGGAAGTATCATCGGCGGATTATATTCACTGGGATATCATCCGGATACCATGGTAAAGATTATTAGCAGTCAAAACTGGAGTAACCTGATGTCGGACAGAATACCACGCCAGTTTATACCTATTGAAGAGAAATTTAACGCTGACCGCTTTGTTGCTACTTTCCCGATTAAAAGACGCAGACTTCAGATGCGACAGGGCATGTATAACGGACAGTTGATAGAATTATTACTGGCACATTATACCAGTCAATCCTACAAGCATTATTATTTTAAGGATTTTCCTGTGCCATTTATTTGTATCGGAGCTGATCTTGAAAATGGAACTTCAGTCTTACTTGACAGGGGAGTGCTTCATAAGGCCTTGCGGGCCAGCATGTCCATTCCGAGTTATTTTACCCCTGTCCGTTACAACGACCGTTATTTGGTTGATGGTGGTGTTGTGAATAATTATCCGGTAGCAGATGTAAAAGAAATGGGAGCCGATCTGATAGTAGGGGTTGATGTACAGTCTGGTTTGCGCCATCCGGAACAATTAAATTCGCTCGTAAAAATAATGAATCAGGTTATTGCTTTTTATCGGATGGAAGCCAATAAGCAGGGAGTGGAGCAAACTGATATTTATGTGAAACCTGATTTGGGAACTTATGATGTAATGAGCTTTAACGAAAACGATACCATCATCAAACTTGGTGAAGCCGCAGCACGTAAGTTATTACCCCAGCTGAAGAAACTTGCTGATTCACTGGATCAGTTTGGACCAGGGAAAAGCCGTAAGCTTGATGCAAAACCGATTGATTCGGTATTTGTGACGTCAATTCAGTACCGTGGTCTGAATAAGGTGTCACGCGATTTTCTGGAAGGTGCTTTAAGAGTTGAAGCTCGTTCGTGGCTTAAGCCTAATGATTTAAGTCTGGGGATATTGCGTGCTTATGGAAGCGGTTTTTTCGAATCGGTAAATTATCATTTTTTGCCTGATATTGAAGGCGTAGTTCTGGTAGTAGAAGTGGTTGAAGCTGGTTCAGGGATCTTGGGGGCAGGTATTCATTATGATTCTGATTATAAAGTGGCCTTGCTACTCAATGCTACATTTAAGAATCTCCTGATCAAAGGGACAAAACTATTTGTAGATTTAAACTTAGGCGAAAATCCTCGTATTTCTGGCTTCTACCTGATCGACAGAGGTCGGAAACCTGGTTTTGGATTGCGCCTTACCAGCTTTGGCCTCGATTTTAATCAGTACAGCAAAAACAATGTCATTGACGTTTTTAGTACCAAGCAAAATAAAATTGAACTCTTCACCCAGATCAGCCGCAGAAACACTTTACAATTTCGTACCGGATTTGAGTTTGAATACATAAAAATGGTTTCAAATCTGAGCCCGGACGCCACAAACAGCCATAATTCCTTTTTGACGGCATTTGTAAACTGGCTTGCTGATACATATGACCGTTCCAGTTTTCCAACTCGTGGAATACAATTCAATTTAAAGGGAAAGTTTATCGTGCCGGTAAAGCTGAACTGGGAAGACGATATTTTTTCAAATGCCTTGATGTTCCAGATGAGGTTTACGAAAAACTCGCCTGTCTCGAGACGGAGCACTTTTCGCACAACGATTAATGCTGGTTTTACTATCAAAGATAATCTTCCTCCACCACAACATTGGTTTGTTCTCGGCGGACAATCCTATAGTAGTTATTACGATGGATTTATACCCTTCACAGGTTTGCGTTTTATCGAACAGGCAGGTTTATATAACCTGATGGGAGGATTTGCCTGGCAATACCAGCTCCATCGCAAGTTTTATCTTACGCTGAAATGGGATTTGGGTTATCTTTCGGATGATATGGAAAATATGATGCGTGATCCCAAACTGATCTCCGGATTTGGTATTACTGCAGGTTACGATAGTTTTATTGGTCCGGTTGAGTTTAGCCTGATGGGCTCAAACCAGCATAGTAGCATGTTAAACTTCCTGAATATTGGTTATTGGTTTTAATTATTCTAAAGATATGAAATACAAAAGAGTACTTCTAAAATTGAGCGGCGAAGCATTGATGGGCAAACAACAATATGGTATTGATCCAACGCAATTGGAAACCTATGCAAATGAGATTGAAATGGCTGTACGTCAAGGCGTTCAGCTTGCCATTGTGATTGGTGGTGGAAATATTTTCAGAGGCTTGCAGGGTGCAAGCAATGGTATGGATCGTGTGCAGGGAGATTATATGGGTATGTTGGCCACTGTGATCAATAGCATGGCTTTGCAGTCTGCACTAAAAAATAAAGGCCTGAAAACCGCATTACTTTCAGGAGTTTACATTGATCGTATTGCCGATTCGATGAGTGCGAATAAAGCCATCGAACTGCTCGAAAATG
Organism: Bacteroidales bacterium; assembly: GCA_028704385.1. Lineage (GTDB taxonomy): Bacteria > Bacteroidota > Bacteroidia > Bacteroidales > F082 > UBA5536. The sequence goes on from JAQVLA010000009.1 coordinate 49,622, forward strand.
GTCATGTAGTGATTATAAGCGGCGGAACAGGAAATCCATTCTTTACAACGGATACTGCTGCTGCTTTGCGTGGAGTGGAAATCAAGGCCGAAGTACTGCTAAAAGGTACACGGGTTGATGGGGTATATACCACCGATCCCGAGAAAGATGCCTCTGCAGTAAAATATGATCAGATCACTTTTGAGGAAGCTTACAATAAGCAGCTAAAAGTAATGGACCTTACGGCTTTTACTTTGTGTAGTGAAAACAAACTTCCGATACTCGTTTTTGATATGAATAAGCCTGGTAATCTGCTGGCAGTATTAAGGGGCGAAGCCATCGGAACCATTGTTACTTCCTGAAATTGAATCAACGGGCACAACAATATTTCTATAAATACTGGCCACTTCTGTTGATTTTATTGGTGGCAGCAATCAGCCGATTATGGCAGCTTGAGCGGGTTCCGTTTATGCACGATGAGTTCAGTGCCTTGTTTCGTACACGTTTCGATTCTTTCGGCGAACTTATTCGAATTGGTGTGGTCGAAAACGATTCGCATCCTGCCGGTGTTCAGGTGTTTTTGTATTACTGGGTTAGGCTGGTAGGCTTCAATGAATTTTGGATTAAGTTGCCTTTCGCCCTGATGGGTGTCGGATCTGTTTACTTAGTGTACAGGATTTCTTATCAGTGGTTTAATGAACTCACGGCATTACTAAGTGCTGCATTTATCGCAGCTACACAATATGCAATTTTTTACAGTCAACTGGCTCGTCCTTATGCTGCAGGACAGTTTTTTGTTTTATTGCTTGCTGCACAATGTTATTTGTGGTTCCATTCTAAAGTGAACCGGAAGTCTGTCTTCTTTTTTGGAATAACAGCTGTTTTGGCCGCATTAATGCATGCTTTTAGCCTGGCGCAAGCAGGTTTAATTGTGTTGACCATGCTCCTGTGTGCACCAGCGCAAAACCGCAAAGCCTTGTGGCTGGCAATTTTATTAGCGTTTATCATTTACCTGCCACATATTCCTGTATTCTGGCATCAGCTCAAAGCAGGCGGAATAGGAGGATGGCTTGGAAAACCTGATTCTGACTTTCTTTTCAAATTTTTATACTACGGATTCAACTACTCCTGGTATTTGTTGGCAATAGCATGTTCTTTGTTTTGTATTTCTTTGCTTATCAGTCCAAAGCTCAATGTAAGACGTCCCGCAGTGAGATGGATTTTATTAAGCTGGTTTCTGGTACCTTTGTTGGTTGCCTGGTTGTATTCGGTGCACCGCACACCAATACTTCAGTTCAGCACACTTTATTTTTCATTTCCATTTTTGGTGATATTCTTTTTTTCCTTCATCAATACAGAGAATTATAAACCAAATCAATATGGTCTTTTGGTGACGCTGTTTCTAATGGCTGCTCTGGGTTCTACGATTTTTGAGCGACAGCATTTCAAAATGATGCAGCATCAGGGTTTTGATCAAATGGCACTTGAGATGTCGGATGCACGGAAGAAATTCTCAGATCAATTGGCTTTGGCATCTTATAATGCCACACCTGAGATGGGAGCTTTTTATCAGCAAAAGCAGGAACTGTATGATGTTAAGCACTTTTCGAAACATCAGACCATCCAGGATTTGGGCGATTGGTTGCAAAATCAGGACACAGAGTTTATGGGTTTTGGCTGGACGGATTATGCCCCGGCTGAATGGGAGCTGATTTCGGCGGTTTATTATCCCCGGATGCTTGATGAAAATGCCTGGTTTAATGCCTATTGGAGGTTGGCCGCTAGAGGGCAGCCGGATGAGCCTTCCAAAAATCCTGCTGAAATTCCATTGTCACAGAATAGGTTTTTTAATTCACAAAGGATTTATGGTGATGCTTGGTTACCAGATACTTCTCTTATTTTGAATAAAACACAAATTTTAGGAGTCGCAGCTTTTGTAAGGCATGAAGATACCTTACGGGATTTAAAGTTAGTGATAGAGCTGCGTGATCGCAGAACTGACAGCCTGTTGCACTGGCAGGCCGGAACAATACAAAATGCCTGGCGAACAGACACTGCCAGTATTTGGCTTTCGGCACTACGCTTTTCGATGTTCGCGAAGGATGCTAAACAATATGATATCCGCTCCTATCTTTGGAATAAATCAGGTGAGAAATTTGAAATACAAAAAGCAAATTTCTATGTCCGCAACGAACAGCCTTATATTCTTGGCCTGATGGAACCTTTCTGAAATCAATTTCAGAAACAGGCATCTGACTAATGTAAAGCTGGTTTTGGATTCATGATAAATTGTTTCCGGAAATTGTGTGATTTTACAATCAATACCACATCAGCTGATAAAAAATTCCTGTATATTTGCTCATGGGTTCTTAAAAACGAAAGTTATGACCGAAGAAGTAGAGTTTATCCTGGAATCGGCCAAGGAGCATATGGATAATGCGATTATGCACCTCGAGAAAGAGTTTACAAAGATCAGGGCAGGACAGTCAAGTCCGGCCATGTTAAATGGTGTGATTGTGGAGTATTATGGAACACATGTGCCCATAGAGCAAACCGCTAACATCAACACACCTGATCCACGACAGATCATCGTACAGCCCTTTGATAAAAGCAGTATTGGCGCTATCGAAAAGGCTATCATGGCAGCTAATCTGGGTTTTAATCCAAGCAATGAAGGTGATCTTATCCGAATTAATGTTCCGCCACTTACCGAGGAACGTCGCAAGGAACTGGTAAAACGTGCCAAAACGGAAGCAGAAGATGCAAAAATAAGTTTACGCAATGCCCGCAGACAGGCCAATGAGGAAGCAAAAAAGCTTGAGAAAGAAGGGATACCGGAAGACGTCATCAAAAAGCTCCTGGATGATATCCAAGAGCTAACAGATGGCTTCAGTAAAAAAGTTGACTACATCTTCGAGAGAAAAGAAAAAGATATTTTAACGGTATAAGAAAACTAACGCTTTCTTTTTTTTAACAGACGCAAAAGCAAAAGCGCACCGTTCATCATCAGGCTCGAAGATGAAAGGGCATAGGTAAACAATGAATTCAGGAGACTGGTAGGTGATAAAGCAGTTCCAAGATCCTGAATGTGTTTCTGGATCAAAAGTTCGCTTTGTTCTAGCTGTAGTTCCATGATTTCCAGCTGTTTTTCCATATCTTCCTTGTTACGTACAGTCATCATGGATGTTGCTTCGTTCGCTTCCATTTTTTGTTGTTTCTGATGAAGTTTCCGGATAATGGGATCCATCAGCAGTGGTTCACGGAAGTAGTAGATTATCAGGCTAAAGATCATATACAACAAACTGATAATCAGAAAACCATGATAATAAGTACCCATTTCGGAACCGTACCAAAACACAAAAGCAAATGAAAGCATCAGCACGATCAAAGCAAAAATACCAGCCAAAACGAGCATGGTGATCAACTGTGAAGCAAAATCGGAAAGCCGCCGGTTTAATAACAAACCAGTATGTGTGATTTTTAAGTTGATGTATCGTTTGAGTTCGTTTCCGGCTTCCGAAACAGGTTTAGTGAAATTGTCCATAAATACAGAACTTAGGTTAAACCACTTTAACTTTTCGTGGTTTTCTTTTCTTTTGGCATGGCCTCAGCAATCTTTTCTTCGATTGCATCTTTCAGATGATCAATCTTTTCGGTGATGTCATCCTTGAACTCATTGGCTTTTTCTGAAATTTTTCGTCTTGTCTCGGTTCCTTTGTCAGGCGCAAATAAAACTCCTGCTACGGCACCAGCAACGGCTCCAACAAAAAGACCGGTTGCAAAAACGAAGAATGTTTTGGATCCTGAATCGCTCATAATAATTAGTTTTTAAGGGTTTTAAACAAAGATAGTATAAATTCGCTGGTTTTCAAAGTTAATATTTAACATGTTCGTCAGGAATTTGTTCGGTGGCTTGTTCCTCAGGATGATCAACGACCATATTTTCAGTTAATGCTTTAACAAACTTGAGCTGACTCAGAAACTGTTTGGCTATTACCCTGATAATCGTGTAGGTTGGTATAGCAACGATCATTCCGGCAATGCCAAAAACTTTTCCGGCCATGATAATGACCAGAAATATCTCTATGGGATGGGCCTTAACACTTTTTGAATAAATGATGGGCTGTAACAATATGTTATCTAGTAGATTAGCAATCACAAAGGTGCCAATGATGATTAATGTAGTGATTACAACTGCATCATAATGTCCGGAACTAAGGACTGAAATAACACCAAGAGCCACACCAATTGATGCACCTATAATTGGCCCCAGATATGGGATGATGTTCATCAATCCACCAAGGAAACCAATTAGGATAGCGTTTTGTATCCCCAAAGCGATGAGGATCAAGGAGATGATGGTCATCATTGATACAATTTCCAACAGAATGCCCAACAGGTAACGGGTTAGCAAAACACGTGAATCGGTGAGGACTATTTGTACATCTTTGACATAAATTTCCGGTGTGACAGCCATGATGATTGATCGCAGCAGGTTTGGGTCTTTTAAAAAGAAAAAACCCAGAAATAAAACAATAAAAATACCCATCAGAATACTTGATGTTGCACTGATAAGATGGCCAAAAAAATTGGTGAAATGAGCTACATCTAACAACTGATTGAGTTGTTGTTCAAAAAATAGATTTATGCTCTGATCAGCATTTAGCACATTATAATCCACTAAAAAAGTGTAAATTTTATTCAATGGTTCCGAAAAATAGGTACTCACGGCATCCGTATCAATATTGGCGATGATACGAGCCTGATTACTAATAAGCGGAACAATAAACAAGATAAACAGTCCAAAAATCATCACCATGGCCAACAGGCTTATGCCGGCAGCTAAGGCGTTATTGATCCTGAAGCGATAGATAGAAATCTTTTCAAGACGGCTTACCAAAGGCCTGCCTAAAAGGGATAATACTGCCGAAATGATGATATAAGTAAAGATATCCGAGAAATACCAGGCCATGATAATCATGAGAATCAAGCCTGTGAGTGGCTTCAGAAAACGGAAGAATGCATTCATAAAGATCAAAAATAGTTTGGATAAAGATATAACCTTTATGGATTATTACAAACCATCTGTTGGATTCAGTTTGATTTGAATTTTTTCTGCTCTTCGGTTTAGTGAATTGGTAATAAGGTACAAACCGGATTTTATCCTATTAGTAAAATTGAGTTTCAGGAGGCATTTCGGCTTCTAAACTGTGGGGTTCGCGACCTTTGATTCCGGTTGTTATCGTGAGATGGTTTGGGGCTATGTGTCAGGTTTCCATCAAAAGGAAAAGGATGGTTTTGAACTACCGGTACTCTTTTGCCAATCAGCTTTTCGATGTCGCGGAGATTAACTCTTTCTTCCTGTTCGCAGAAAGCGATAGCCGTACCTTCAAGACCTGCTCTGCCCGTACGTCCGATGCGATGAATATAGGTTTCCGGCACATCGGGAAGGTCAAAGTTGAAAACGTGTGTCAGTTCGTCAATGTCGATTCCTCTGGCAGCGATATCAGTAGCTACCAACACCCGCAGATTTCCTTTTTTAAAGTCGCTAAGGGCAGTTTGTCTGGCGGACTGGCTTTTATTGCCATGGATGGCGGCTGATTTCACCTGCATACCCAATAGGTATTTCACCACGCGATTGGCTCCGTGTTTTGTTCTGGTAAATACCAGTGCGGTAGGAATGCTTTGCTCTTCCAGCAAATGATGCAGTAGTTTCGGTTTATCATTTTTATTGGTGTGGTAAAGCCGTTGATCAATTTTATCTACTGTTGAAGTAGGAGGTGTAACTTCCACTTTAACAGGAGATTGAAGCATCGATTGTGCCAGTTTTTCAATTACCGGCGACATAGTAGCCGAGAAAAACAGCGTTTGCCGTTTGGCCGGCAAATAAGTAATCACGCGTTTCACATCGTGGATAAAGCCCATATCGAGCATGCGATCTGCTTCGTCCAGCACAAAGGTTTCCAGGTGATGTAATTTGATATAACCCTGACCAATCAAGTCGAGCAGCCGGCCCGGGGTTGCCACAAGCACTTCAACGCCGCGACTAAGCGTCCTTACTTGAGAAACCTGCGAAACACCACCAAAAATGACAGTATGTTTCAGCCTTGTAAATTTACTGTAAGCCTTAAAACTTTCGTCTATTTGTATCGCCAGCTCGCGTGTTGGCGTAAGTATGAGCGCTCGGATGCCGTTGTGCGATTTTCTGTCGTTATACATATGTTGAATGATCGGCAGGGCAAAAGCAGCTGTTTTACCGGTTCCGGTTTGGGCACAGCCCTGAATATCGCGTCCGGCTAAAACTACCGGAATGGCCTGATGCTGTATGGGAGTAGGGGTATTATATCCTTCAGCAGTTAGAGCCTGAAGAACAGGTTCTATAAGATTGAGTTTTTGAAAAGTCATGAAATTTGAAGTAAATGGAGCCGGAAAAGACGTTGCATTTTCTGCGCCGGCAGTAAGATTTTAAATTGATTACGGCTAACAACCTGCCGTTTTCGTAATGGCTACGAAGCGGCAAAGGTAGTTTATTAATTGATGTGAATGGTTTTTTTTATGACAACTCGATTATCCGTCTCTTTTAACTAAAAAAAAATCCCGAACGACAAACTGTTATTCAGGATTTAAGAATTTTTGGAGAGCAAGCTTTAACTCATGATTTCTTTTTAGGAATACTGGTGCAATTGTCGGGAAGCAAAAAATTATCACAAAAGTTGATGCCTTACCGGATGTCAATTCATTCGAGACCAATAATCATCACTTACAAAATTTACTTCCGCAATATTTTTTCCAGTTTTTTTCCTTTTGCCAACTCATCAACCAGCTTGTCCAGATATCTTGCTTGTCTTGTGAGCGGGTTTTCAATTTCTTCTATCCGGTACCCACAAATTACGCCTGTTATAAGGGTTGCATTGGGATGCAAAGTGGCTTCCCTGAAGAAAGCTTCAAAGGTTACATTAGCTTTTATCAATTCCTGAATTTTTTTTTCGTCAAAGCCAGTAAGCCAGGTAATCACCTGATCCAACTCAGCTTTGGTGCGGCCTTTTCGCTCCACCTTTGTGATGTAGTGAGGATACACAGAGGCGAAGGTCATTTTGGCAATGAGTTCGTTATGTTCGGGTGTAGTTTTCATTTGAATTTGATGTTTTTTATTTAGGTGAACTATTCGTATGATTTTAAAATTGGTTTCATATCACATCTCAACCATTTTCAGAAGGGTATTCCAGTTTCGTGTGGTGATATTTTTTCCATAGAATTTTTCCAGGACTTTCATTCCATCTGGTGTTTTGGTTTTCGATAGATCCAATACACTGCAAATGCAATTCTTATGAATGGAAATAATTGTAAAACCATTTCCATCAGTGCTGTAAGGCAGTGAAAGTGTATTTTGAAGTATTGATTTCAAAAAGCTGATATACAATCGTATATCCGCATGTAATTCGATCATACCGAACGGATTAGTTTGCAACAATTCGGATATCTCGTTTCTCGTTTTTAAAATCAATGGTATTGAGAACCCAAAATTATGTTCAAGATGTGTTTCAATTTCTGATTCCAGTTCCACAATGCCGGCCCGATCGGTTTCAAAAATTATATTACCTGAGTTTAGCAGAGTTCTTACGTTTCTGCAACCCACATTAATCAATACTTTACGTAATTCGGCCATTGGCACTTTGTGATGCCCACCTACGTTGATCCCTCTTAAAAAGCCCAGTATTGTTACTGTTTCAATTTCTTTCATACGAATTAACTGTGTTATGTCTATGAATCAAAATAATACAGCTGTTGCAATGCTGCAATAGGTTTGTAATTAAATGACAAGCAGCCGGATAGACACAATATTGTATTGTTAAGATTCAAAAAAAAAATTGTATTCCAATAATTTAAAATATGCCTTCATCACAAAATTTCACTTTGATGCTTTGTTTTTGAGTTTTTCCCATATTTTTTTGACATTTTGTTCTCCTTCAAAATAGGCTTTTTGGGTGTCTTTGTCAAAGATTTCCATTTCGGGCAGGATATTAATTTTCCCGGAATCAGGATATTCGCTGATGTCGGTGCCAAAAAGTGTTCTGATATCGAGATAAGTGCAGGGTTCGGTGCTGTGATTATAGAATTGATGCGATCCCGTAGGACCCATTTCAAAAAACACCATATCACCTTGTTCCAGCACCTCAAAGCTTTCAGGGCTTCGCAAAGTCATGCTGCCGGACAACACCAGCATCAACTCTTCTGCATGACGATGAAAATGATAGGGAAAGGAGAATTTGCCGGGATCAAGTTTTCGGATATCGAAAATGAGATTTTTGGAATCAGCCTCCTGTGATAACCTCGGAATAGCGGTTGCTATTTGAAACTCGTCCGGAAGGTGCTGTTTTGTTTGGAAGTTGATATTTTCTTTTCTGAAAATTTTTGCCATAGTGTTTTTACAACACTTAACGGGAAAATGCTGCCTTATAGTATGGTATAATTATATTTTAAGATCCGGTCCGGAGATCTCAGGAGTGTTTTTCAGAAAGTAAATGATAGGTAAAATCTTGAAAGTTTAGATTTTGTTTTTTTTTAAAAAGACAAAGTGTAGCAACAATCGCAGAATTGAATACCATCCAAATTTAACAATAATCTATTTGCCTTGGCATTCAATGTATTCACTTGCTTGTTGCTACACTTATGTTGTGTGTAATTTTTATTTTCCTAATTTGTATGCAACTGAAACACCGATTACACGATGGTTTGATTTGAAACCACCATCACTAGTTGATGCAACATTTGCCAGGCCAAGATTGTAGGATAAACCTACTTCAATGGCGTTCAATGCAAGACCTGCTCCTATAGTAAGGCCAAAATCAAGCCTTTTCAGGTCATCCTCATCACCTGAACCCCATTTAACGTCTTCTTCTTCTGACTCACTGCCATCTTCAAATTTGTATTTCCCACTTAATCCCATGCTGAGGTAGGGGCCGAAAGTGCCATATATTTTGGCGCCTCCAACATCAAAGGTTGTTCTGGCTGTTAATGGGATATCAATGTATAGCAGATTTGCATTAAATTTTGCGTCCCCTTCACTCTCTTTAAAACCTTTGGTCGAAAGCAACAGGCCTGTTTCAAATGAAACCATATCTGAAAATGGGAATTCAGCTGTGACACCAACGTGAAAGCCGGGTTTCATTTTATAATCATCACTAAAGGTATGGTCATCATTTTTGACAAGCATATTTGATAAGTTCAAACCTGCTTTAACGCCAAAAGTCTGCGCAAAGGTTTCGGTGGCTGCTGAAAATGCAAATACCAGAATAAGTAATTTGATTAAATTTTTCATTATTGTTTTCTTATTGTTTCCCTACTCGTAAGGCTTTTCGGTTTCGCCCCGTTTTTTATGCTGTGGTTTCCGGACTCCACTTCGTTTTTTAAAAATCGTTCGAATTGTCATAGTGGGTAGTTAGCCCGCAAATAACTGCTGTTTTTTTTATTCTTTTTCAAAAATAATGAGATTTTGGATAATATCGGCAACAGGAAGAAAATATATTTTTCTGCCTGTTACATCAAGTGAAACCGTATATGGATGGTTTGTGTCGCTAATAACTTATTCATAAACTTAATAAGAATGATACTGATTCAAGATTTTATCCTGTTAACAATGAATCAAAAAAGCTAATTTAGATGAGCGAAACAATTTCGATCACCAGCTTCAAAGGAAGTTAGTATGACTAAAAATTAACAAGATCATTTATTAAGCAGCAAGAAATCAAAATCAGGGTTTATCGAAATCATAAAACTGCATATTATTATTTTTTACGTGTTGGTATCCCTGAAGAAATGAGCGCGCATAAAGATCCATTTCGCTTGCTGTACTTTTTAATTCATTAGCATAATCCTGCCTATCTTTTTCGCCGTATCTATATAATTTTCTGTTATTACTAATATCTCCGATTAAAAACCAATTCTTATCAATCACGCCAAACTTATCATTTGCATTGATCAGTGCGTATTTTCTGGTTTCCCTGAAAAGATCAATTCCTAATGTATTGTTATAATAGGATAATTGTAGTAGCCCCATTATAGAAGGAAAAACGTCCATCTGACTTGCTGGTTTGTCGTAAATTTTGTGATCGGTAATGATGTCGGGAGCGTAAAAGAGCAAAGGCGTATGATGATAGGCAATCGACATTTCGTAAAGATTATCCATCGGGCTGCCATGATCGGCAATAAAAACAAAAATAGTATTATCAAACCAGGCTTCGGATTTTGCCATTTGGATAAATCTTCTCAGCGAAAAATCGGCATATTCAACGATTTGCTTTTTTGTTTCACTCGATTTTGGGGCAAAGTAATCCGGAATATAATAGGGGCCATGATCGCTTGCGGTTAGAAAAGTAGCAAAAAATGGCTGATTTTTGCCGTTTAATTGATTTAATATTGGAATTGAAAATTCAAACATATAATCATCCGGAACACCCAGCGTGGTTTTTATCATATTACTTGGATAATCTGCCTTTGAAATGACACGCTGACAACCATTGGCTTTCAAAAAGCCTTCAACATTGTCGAATTGCCCGTCATGGGTAGTGAAGTAAATCGTTGAATATCCTTTATCGAGTAGCGTTGAATAAATGCCGTTATATCTTTGCATGGAAGATTCTTTCATCGGGTGCTGCCTGAAAATGGCCGGAAATGAAAACAAGGTACTAAAAACACCATTCCTGGTATGTATGCCATTGGTGAAAGCATTTTCAAAATAATATCCACAATTGGAAATGCTGTCCAGAAATGGCGTGAGATTATCAGGATTTCCGTGTCTGCTCATTTTGGCAGCACTCATGCTTTCCATGATGATCAGGATAACATTGTATTTAGGTTCGGCAATGGTGTCGTAATCCACCTTTCTGACTAATGGATAGTCAGTGTTTATTTGGGTAATATTCAGGTAGGATTGTATATTCGAAATAGCCAGATCATTATCTATCAGAGATATGGATTTATTTTCCTCTTTTTTTGAATCCAGATAACTTCGGATAAGTGTGAAATTCGGGTTAAGTCCCAATTGATTTAGAAAGGGATTATTCCCGAAATAGGCAGTTCCGATTCTGATAGGTGATTTCTGTTCAATACGACCCCGAATGCCCAGAAATATCAAGCCTGTCATTAAGATAGAAAGGCCAATTAGAACATAAAAATTAATAGATTGTAGTGCAGATTTAAAAGTCTTGAAAAATCTATTGATGAGTTTTATAAATATAAATATTAGTGCTATCAACGGAATGATAATAATCCAATATAAAGGCTCCTGAAAAATCATCTTAATTACAAAAACAGGACTGTCAACCCATTGAAATGCAGATATTGAGAAGCGCGAGAAAAATTGGTTGAAGTAAGGTATATCAGCTGCACATACAATAAATGTTAAGGAGAAAATCAGTATCAAATATATTTTGGTAAAAGCTGTTAAAGTCCTGCTAATGGCTGATTTACTTTTAATAAATTGAATTGCTGTAAGGATTAAAAATGGCAGCAAAATAATATAACCGGCAATCACAATATCAAATCTTATGCCCATCAAAAAAGCCCGAACAATATCATAAAAGCCCGAATCTCCTATTCTTTCCAGTTCAGTAGAAAAAAGTATGAATCTGAAAAGTGAAAATATGGTGATTACGATGAGATATATTTTTAGAAAAAGCTGTATTGTTGCGGGTATTCTTTTTGTCATTAACCTATGCATTAGTTGTGGCTGTGGCAAACAAGAAGCAAAAATATTAAAAATACCTTATCTTTTCGTAAATATTAGGTTATCAGCATATGCTATTGCTTCAGGTATAATCCCGGGAAGTGTTCTGATGGATCTCGGGTAGATCTAGCTGAGTTAAATACCTTTGTCGTGGGATGAATTTAAAAGAATATTCCTGGCAGAAAATGAGGATTTCATTGAATTTGAGTAAAGCTATTTCGTAAACAACAATTAATCAGGATGATAAAAAGTAATTTAGTTATGCTCAGTTCATCGGCTTTACTTACATCATTCATTGTTATCTTATATTTTTTAGTCTGGCTCTGATGCCACAAATCAGTATTCATTGCAACGTTGCTTTTATTCCATTGTCACATCTTTCAGCACTTGCCTGTAGGCATTAAAGATGTTTGCACGTGAAACGAATCCAACATATTTACCATTGTCGATCACCGGAAGGTTGAAGTAGCCCGTCTTCCTGAATTTATCCATCACACGTTTCATGGGTTCATGGGTTGAAACATGTTCTTTCGCCTGAATCATATAGGTGGTGATGGGTTCGTTGTATTTGTCCTGATCGAACATATCCTTGCGCACATCGTCCATATCAACCAGGCCAATATAGGTATTGTCGGCTTCCACAACCGGAAAAATATTGCGTTTCGATTGGATGATGAGCTTGGTGAGATCTCCCAGATTAGCTTCTGGACTGATGGTAAGCAAATCGGTATCAATCACTTTATTAACGTTTAACAGGGTAAGCACAGTCTTGTCTTTATCGTGGGTAAGCAGATCGCCACTTTCGGCCAATTGCTTGGTAAATATGGAATGCGGACTAAAGATTTTCACCGTTAAAAAAGCAATGGCTGTGCTCAGCATCAGGGGCACTATCAGCTCGTATCCGTTGGTCATTTCGGTAATCAGGAAGATAGCAGTGAGCGGAGCATGAAGCACACCTCCCAACACTGCCGCCATGCCCACCAAAGTAAAATTGCTTTCGTGAACCGGTTGCAGGTAACCTAAATGATTGATAAACCTCGATAGCGCGAAGCCGGTAAGGCCTCCCATCACGGCTGCCGGAGCAAAAATGCCACCTATACCGCCAGCCTCTGTTGTAAGCGCTGTGGCGACTACTTTAAGCAAGACCAGAAAAACGATGAAAAGTAAAAACACCCACCATTCGTCTTTGTAGGCAAACAAAAATGTGTTATTGAGCAATTGGTCGGCATTGCCAGTCATGATCAGTTTGATGGCTGCATAGCCTTCTCCGTATAGTGGGGGGAACACAAAAATTAAAATCCCCAGAGCCAAACTACCGATGATCAGGCGTTGATATCCGTTTCCAAACTTACTGAATCGTCGGCGAATGGCATGATGCATGCCGCTGTAGTAAAGCGAAACCAAACCGCTGATCACACCTAATATCACAAAAAAATGAAGGTTGTAAATTTCGAAAGGTTCGGTGATTTCGAAGTGGATCAGTATTTCGTCCGAAAGTAAAAGTTTGGCTGTGATGGCTCCTGTTACAGAAGCGATCAGCAAAGGAATTATGGATGCTGTAGCCAGGTCAAGCATGAGTACCTCCAGGCCGAAAACAACAGCAGCAATAGGAGTAGTAAAAATTGAAGCCATTGCTCCTGCAGCACCACAACCAATTAGTAAGATGGTGTTTTTATAATTGAGTCGCAATTTTTGTCCGAGCCCCGAACCAATTGAAGCACCAGCTGCGATGATCGGCGATTCCAGACCTATCGAACCTCCAAATCCGGCAGTGAACGAACTACCCAAAACTGATGAAAAATATTTGCGCCAACGCAACTTTCCGTCCAGACGTGAAATTACATACAAAATACGCGGAATGCCATGTTCGGTATGGTCTTTCAGCAGATAGCGCACAATAATTACTGTAATCAGAATACCTATACCCGGATACAAAATATACCAAAGATTCTCAGACGATTTATCAAAAAAACCTGTTAGCATCTCTTTGATATAAAACACAAAACTCTTGAGTAGAAATGCTGAAAATCCGGCCAATAATCCAACAATAATGCTCAGTATGATCACAAAATAATTGTCCTTAATGTGCTTTACACGCCAAACAATAAAACGCGAAAAAAGAGATTGCTGCGTCATGACTGATTTTTGGTTTACACTTTCAACAAATATAGAAGTTTCTTTTGGAGAAAAAGGCAGCAAACTCTTTTTCAATCGATAAAATGTTCAAAATTGGCTGTTTGATCTGTGACCTCAATGGAACTTGTAGGTATAAACATACAAGCTATTTTTTCGATTTTATAACATAACCATTCCAAAATATTGCAGGACAATTATTTAAGCCGGCATATACATTATCTCCCCATCGTGCGAATCCCATCGCGTGGTGGGTAACGCTAAACTTTTATACCCGGCTTCCCGGCCCGACGACCTTTCTGTCATACCCATAAACCCAAAAAACCAGCCCTCGGTGTTAGCATTGGCTCTTTTCCACTAAAAACCAATAATCAGGCAGCATATTATCCACAAACCAACAAGAACTAATCTACAAAGAACAAACCAGCCTACCGCCTGCCTGGCCGTCAGACAGGACTGAAAAGAGGTAGGTAAACAAATCAACAAATCAACAAACCTCTCCTCACAACCCCACTTCTAAACTAAACTTAAAACCAAAGTTCTTGCCCGCCTCATTGTACCCATAGGGCCCAAATCGGTAAAATGTTCCCAATCCTACACTTATTGTAGGCAATCTTAAAAGCTTGTGAATCAATAATCCACCTTCGTAAAAACCATGTTCCAGTGTATTATAACCAATCCCCTGATGAAGCTCAGGATGATTCAGACTGCCAAAAGCAACATTTAAAGCGACAGCAAATTCGGGTTCAAATTTATTTTTGCGTAAGAGTAGTTTGCCAAAATTATGGGTCAGAAACAGGGCTCCAAAACGGTCAGAAAGAAACTCATTTGTTCGCATGGTGCCAAAGCTTTCAGGTGCATACAGGGCAAATCCACGATAAGTACCAGCTACATTGAAAAGCTCTGTTGCCGGTAAAAACTCATCAGCCATTCCGCCCAGCAGACTCACTGTTGTTGTTCCAAAATAGCGAGTGAAAAAGCTATATCTCGACTTCATTTCAATTTTACTGCCCGAAAAACCACCATCCAAAAGTTGATCGCTATATTGTGTATAACGCAGCCATACAATTGGGTAATCAGAACCAAGTGAGATCAGATTGCGTGTGGTTTGCATAAATTTTTCCTTTAAAGCAAACCGGCTTTCAAGCTGTATCTTAGTATAACGAAATGCGTTTTCCGGACTTTCATTCCCGATAAACTGGTACAAATCTGCAACTGCTTTTTCTTCTGATATCAAAGCAATTTTCCAGTTGAAATGACGCAAAGCCCTGAACTGGAAGCCTGCAACAGCTGCCCGGCTCATATCCATATTATTGATGTAGAAAAGTCTGTAATTATCAGACGACCAGGGATTTTCGCTTTCGTCAAACAGGGCTAACCCTCCGCGTTCGACGGCTTTGTAATGATAATCTACCCAAAACCCGGTGCTTTGCGTACGATTGAAGTAGGTGTTGAGCTTCAGGCCGTATTTTGCTGTTTGATCACCAAAGCCATATCCCCAAAATCCTGACAGTTTTAGCTTGCGCGAAAACTTATCGTTGGTTTGCAAACCAAGCCCCAGATAAATTCCTTCAAAATCATTAAATCGGATCAGCTCCTTAAGGTTCAGGTCGAGCTTTTTAAATGGTATTTTACCGGTTAGCAGAGTCTCGAAGCTTTTGGCAATCCGGTCGAATTGGTTGGCTTTTCCCAACGAATCCATAAAGCGATAGGTTTCAATCGTACGTTCATTAAGGCTGTCGATTCTATGCCGCAACCAAAAGTCATCATCTTTTTCGGTAGCATCAGGAGCTACTTCGATAGCGATCTCCGAGAATTGTTTTTTCACCAAGGCCGGATTAAGTTCAATCTCACGCAGATAGCTTTTCCCCACGCCAACCAGCGGATAATTACGATCAGCTTCCGACATTACAGCATTGCTGAGCAGGATATTGGTGTTGAGCTGAACAGGAAACCACTGCCTGCCATCAATTTTTTCGTACATCTGCTGTATCTCAATACTAAAGCCACTTTCTTCCCGATCGGGTTTGGCACTGATATTTTGAATAGCCCAGCCATCGGAGCGGATGTTCATCACACCTTTTAAGCCGTCGAAATTGGTGTTGCGCAAAGGCCTGAACGAAATAGTGTAAAGTGTATCTTTTTCATTTACAACATTTTGTTGTTCCAGGATAAAAAGATATTTACGTTTGCTTCCATTGCTAATTGGGTTGATGTAGTTTTTGTCAGCGATCCGAATCGACTCCTGATAAAAACTTCTGCTCTGAATTTGTGTCATCAAAAAGATGAAGATCGGATCCTGAAACCCCGAAATGCGGGTTGCCAGCACTTTTTCGTAATTGCGGTCGGGAGCCATAAACTTACGCTCTGTAACGGTTTCCATCATAAACAAATCACGCTGACGAAGAAACTCACGGGCTTTGTTATTGGTGTCGGAAACTGTGCTATCTGCTTGACTTTTTATGATATAGTTGAGTGTATCGATAGTCAGCACCATTTTGTCGTAAGCTGTATAGGCAAACGAAGACAACTTTTCGGGATTATTATTTTTGCGGTAAAGCAACACGCTGTCGATGATGCGATGAGCCGGATTGATGCCAGGACGCACTACTACTTCCTGCAGATCAATGCTTTGCGCCTGCATAAGGATGTGAAGCTGTTCAGGATGCCGTTCAAAATCCTGAATATAGGGTTGATATCCGACAAAAGTCATTTTGAGCCTTTTTACGGGCACATTACTGCTAAGATGAAACTTACCATCGATGTCGGTTGTTCCGCCAAAAATCCCATCGTTGAGCACGATATTCACAAATGGCAGCACTTCATTGGTTTGGCTGTCTTTTATGGTTCCTTTCAATTCGTATTGTTGTGCCTGAATATGAAATATTGAAACCAGCCAAATCAGCGGAATAAGAAGTGATACTCTAATACTTCTCATACAGCAAAATAAGACTTTAGGGTTTCCAAAGTGTCTTTTCCGGTGATGATATCCTGTGCCACTTCACCTTCGTGAAGCACTACAATACGATCACAAACTTCGGCAATGTGATTCAGGTCGTGGCTCGAAATCAGGAAAGTGACACCCTGGCTTTCCTGAACTTTTTTTATCAGCTTCACCAGCCGTATTTGGGTAGTAGGATCGAGGCTGTTGAAAGGTTCGTCAAGCACAATAATTTCTGGATTATCCATCAGTGCGGCTGCAATACCGGTTTTTTGCTGGTTGCCCATCGAAAGGTTTCTGATCAACTTATTACGTCCCAGCACTTCACCACTAAAAAATTCCTGCATGCTTTCCAGAAAGGCTTCAATGTCTCCAGAACTCATGCCTTTAGTCTTTCCCACGAAATCAAAATATTCCTCCGGGCTTAAAAAATCTATCAAAAAACCTTGATCCAAATAGGAACCGACATGGTGTTTCCAGCTTTCGCTTTTTGCAACATTTTCGCCATTAATATTAAGCTCTCCCTGATCGGCACGTATCAGGTCAAGCAGCAGCCTGAAGAGCGTTGTCTTTCCTGCACCGTTGTTGCCTACCAAACCAAAATTCACACCTTTTTCAATGTTTAAGTTTGGAATGTTTAAAACTGTTGTTCCGCTGTATGATTTTTTTAAGTCGTTGATTTGTATCATATTATAAATTGTTTTTTGCTTAATTTTTTTCTCTGAATCCTTCGGCCATGATGTATTTTCTAACTGACAAGTTACGTTGGATGAGCTTTACAAAAGCCGGCCTGAAAGCCAACGCCAGCAGACCAAAACCACCCAAAACCAATATGCCCGTTTCGGGCTGACCGAACCATTTAAATGGCATATATATCACGATGGGCAATACAAATGCAGGCAACATCACCAGCCAATGTACAGTGCTGGTTCCCTGATAATTAAAAGCACTTCCCTTGCTCAACATCATCGCTTTTTTGTTGTAAGTAGCGAAAAATAAAGCCATAGGGATCAGAATTCCCAGGTTAAAAAGGGCAGTGGCCGTGTTGATCATCAGAATGCTTTTTCCGAAATAGAGGTATGGTAGGGTAAGAAACCAGGCCACAATTACCACAACTGTTGCCACAAAAAACTTAGCACGTATGTATTGCCGCATGGGAATGCGCGAGCTGATCAAAAAATCCCAGTAGTTGCCTTCGTAGGCAAAAGCATATTGCAAATAGCTGAGCATGAGAAATCCGGAGATAAATATGCCAATAAAAATCATAAAACCGCCATCGCGGCTGTAAGTTTCGTTGGGATAAAATATGAGGCCATAAGCCAGAAAAACAGGCGTAAGAAACAAAATAGATTTAGTGCGTTTATTCCTTAGAAAGAGTTTGATATCCAATAGCATAACCTCACCGATGATGCCATAACGTTGAAGATATCCAAAACGGCTACCGAATGCAGTGTCTGTTTTGGCTTTGCTGATTTCCTCCAGGTAAAGTCTTTGTTTCAAAAAGCGGTAGTTGATTCCATAAGCCAGCAGAAAAGTGAAAAGTGGGATAAACCAGAGGATTTTATTTTGCATCAGGGCATCGATCATGGTAGCAAAAAGATCGCTATAGGAATACCAGCCAAGATACTCGCCAAGAGCCAATAAGCCAATCAATCCCAAAGTCAAACTTACAGTTTTGAGATTGGTAACCATGAGTTTTTTAAGCCAAATAACCAGATAATTTATGGTGAGGTCGAAAAACAGCATCCCGGCCAGCCAAATCCAGGCTGCAGTTGTTCCTTCATAATAACCCACTTGCTTAAAGGCAAAAGGAGTAAACAAAATGAGGCTTATCAGGCTGAAAAAATTGAATTTTCCTTTGATCAGCAGAAAATGGATCAAAGTACTTTTTTTGATTGGTAAGTTTTGATAATGCCTTATTTCGAGGGCTGGAAGCTGTTGCATAAAAAACCGGATCACAAAACTGCCAACAAAATACCAGGCAGCCAGCTGATAAAAGGATGTTAGCACTTCTGATTCCTTTACGATTTCGTGCCAGCTGAAGGCCAGCAACAAAGAAAGCCCGATGGCTTCGGCAAGTAAGATAAAGGCTACAAAAATGAGTAGTATATTGAGCACCAGACTTTTTTGCCAGATACTTGATCGGCGTGCCTGTTTCATTTGATGAATGATAAACTGAAAAGCAAGCATAGGTGTTGATTTGATGTGGTTGGTTTAGCAAATATTATGCGATAATTTATAAAAGCTTAACAGCAAGTATTTTGCGTAAAATTGCATGGATGATAAGCCAAAAGATTTAGTAAAGAAATGAACAGTATTGTACGGTTTTGAACATTACTTCAACTTTGGGTTGTTATGATGTCTGTCTTTATCCCGTTTCGTTTTTTTGTCCAGGTTGGCTTGCAACGCCTCGGTGAGGTCAACACCGGTTTGGTTGGCCAGACAAATCAACACAAATAACACATCAGCCATTTCGTCTGCCAGATTAACTGCTTCATCCGATTTTTTAAACGACTGGTCTCCATAACTGCGTGCCATGATGCGTGCCACCTCGCCTACTTCTTCCATCAGCATAGCGGTGTTTGTGAGTTCGCTGAAATAACGTACACCTACCTCTTTTATCCAATTGTCAACGGTATGTTGCGCTTCTTTTAGTGTCATAGGTAAAATGTTGTTTTAGTCATTATTTATGATTGCCGTAAAAATAAGAATTAGTTTTATAAAATCACCAAATCTGGGTATGCTGTTTAATAATATCATTATTAATTTTGGTAATTAAATACTGAAATTAAAGATAGCATTCAATTAATCAAAACATCAACTAAATGAGCGAGTTAATAAATAATTCGGAGAATAGAAGAAGCACCCTGAAACAATTGATCCTACGTTTGCACGCCGGCGAACCGGAACAGGCATTGCGCAAAGAACTGATGGAAACATTAAAATCAATTCCCTATGGCGAGGTAGTGGAGGTGGAGCAGGAGCTGATCAGCGAAGGCCTTCCGGAAACTGAAGTATTGCGGCTTTGTGATGCCCATTCAGCTGTTTTGCAGGGGAATATCGATATGAGTGGAAGCAAGGGAATTGCTGAAGGCCATCCTGTGGATGTGTTTCGCGAGGAAAATCGTGCTTTGCGCAAGCTTACTGCTCAAACACGAGATTTATTAAAGGAAATAGCTTCACTTGAGCGTGAGGATATTAAACTGGAAATATTAAAATTGCGTGGCTTTTTCAATCAGTTATTTGATGTTGACAAGCATTATCAACGCAAGGAATATCTGCTCTTTCCATTTCTTGAACGGGTTGGAATAACAGGGCCGCCCAAGGTGATGTGGGGCAAGCATGATGAAATTCGTGAGCAGATAAAAGGAGCTATCGAATTACTTCAAACAGAAGATATTACACCAGATGATCTACAGGCTGCAGCTGAAATTGTATTGATTCCGGCACTTTTTGGTGTGGAAGATATGATCATCAAGGAGGAGGAATTTCTTTTCCCGATGTCGCTGGATAAACTTACAGATATTGATTGGTACGAAATTGCTAAACAATCTATTGAAATTGGTTTTTGCCTGTATGATCCGCAAGTTGACTGGAAACCTGATTGGTTGCCTAAACAATCAATCAATGAGGCACAAAAAGCTGGTGGTCATGTGCAAATGCCTTCGGGAAGTTTTTCTGTTGAAGAACTTCTGGCCATTCTCAACACCATTCCGGTGGATATGACTTTTGTGGATAAAGACGATAAGGTGAAATATTTTACACAGGGAAGTGAAAGGATTTTCACCCGTAACCGTTCGATCCTCAATCGTGACGTAAGGCTTTGTCATCCGCCGGCCAGTGCGCATATCGTGGATAAAATCATTGACGACTTCAAATCCGGAAAGCAAAGCCGGGCACCTTTCTGGATCAATAAAGGTGGAAAGTTTGTGCACATCGAATATTTTGCCTTACGCAATGAACAGGGCGACTATCTTGGAACACTGGAAGTTTCGCAGGATCTGACCCAGTACCGTGCGCTGGAGGGTGAACAAAGAATTTTATCATACAAATAAGAAAAAAGGATGGAAGAAAATCTCATTATAACACCTAAAACAAAGGTTTTACAGCTTCTTGAAGCTTATCCACAGTTGGAGGATGTTTTGATAGAATATTTTCCTGCATTTAGCAAGCTGAAAAATCCCATTTTGCGCAAGACAGTAGCCAAAATTGCCACGCTGCAACAAGCTGCCAATGTTGGAAATGTAAAAGTGGAAACGCTCATCAATGTGCTGCGCAAGGAAGTCGGTCAGGAACTATTGGAATATGCCGATCAAAAACAGGCCAAAACAACTATGCCTCAATGGTTTGATCCTTCAAAGGTGGTCATGGAACTAGATGTTGCACCAATGCTGGATGCCGGAGAACATCCTGTTAGTCAGGTTGTATCAGATTTAAAAAATCTTACAAAAGGAGACTTGTACCTGCTAAAGGCTCCCTTTTTACCGGCTCCTTTGATTGATAAAGCTACAAGTTTGGGGTTTGAAAATCATGTTGTTGTGAAAGGTGAGGATCATTTCGAAATTTATTTCAACCGAATGGATTAATGGGAATTTAAAAAGTGCTCCTCCATGGGAGAAAAGCCCGAAGAAAGCGCAGATTTACGCTTATTTAGCGTACTGAGAAACGATTTTTTTAATTCAGTGATAATCGGTGCTATCCATTTGAAAATTGGCATCCAAAGCTTTCTGAAGCGAAAAGTATTTCAATGGTTTTGAGTCGAAACCCAGACGTTTAAAATGCCTTACCTTTGCCCTTTTAACAAAAGCAGTTATAGTGCATACAGATTCACAATTTACTTTGATTGCCAAAACGGTTTCGGGCTTGGAGCCACTGCTGGCCAACGAATTATCGACTCTTGGAGCAACTGAGATTTTACCTTTGACCCGCGCGGTTAGCTTTAATGCCGACAAACAATTAATGTACCGGGCAAATTATGAACTTCGAACAGCCCTGCGTGTGTTAAAGCCCATCTTTCATTTTGTGGCCCGCAACGAAAATGCCTTATATGATGGTGTGGCAAAATTTCATTGGCACGAGTTGTTTTCGGTTGACCAAACTTTTGCCATTGATGCAGTGGTGAGTGGTACTGCCTTCACGCATTCGCATTATGTGGCTTTGAAAACCAAAGATGCCATTGTCGATCAGTTCAGGGAGCGTTTTGGTGCCCGGCCATCCATCGATGTGAATAATCCTGATTTGCGCATCAATGTGCATATAGCCGAAGATCAGGTGAGTCTGTTGCTGGATAGTTCAGGTGAATCACTGCATAAAAGGGGCTACCGCACCATGGTGGATAAGGCTCCGATAAATGAGGTGCTGGCAGCAGGATTGATACTAATGACCAGCTGGCAGGGCGATAGCAATTTTGTGGATGCCATGTGCGGTTCAGGAACCATTCCGATAGAGGCCGCCATGATCGGGATGCAGATTCCGGCCGGTTATTACCGCAATTCCTATGGTTTTATGAGATGGAAGGATTATGACCCTGAACTATGGGAAAGCGTCAAAAGCAATGCTGATGATCAAATCCGTGAAATTGAAGGGCACATTTTAGGTTCTGATCATTCGGCCAAGGCTGTCGATATTGCCCGTTCCAATGTGCGGAATGCCCGCCTGAATCACGATATCCAAATCATCAAAAAAGATATGGAGGCTCTGGCACCGCCCGAAGGTGGAGGCATCTTGCTGATCAATCCACCTTATGGCGAAAGGCTGGAGGAGGAAGACCTCACCGCTTTGTATAAAACCATTGGCGACAGCCTTAAAAAGCAATTCAAGGGTTATCATGCATGGATAATCAGCAGCGACCTGCAAGCATTGAAAAGGATCGGGTTGAAACCCTCCATCAAAAAAACTGTTTTCAATGGACCTCTTGAATGCCGTTTTATGCGTTTCGACATTTTCGAAGGATCCTACAAACAAATGAAAACTGAAAAAGCTGAGAAGCCAAGGGATAGGTAGTTCATTTTTGAGAGGGAGTTGGCTCGCTCAATCACTGTTAATCATAATGGCGCTGTTCAATAGGAATTTGCTTTACTTTTTCAATATTATCGATAATCTTAAAAAGTGTGAGTTTCAATTTTTCTTTTTCAGGTGGTTCACCACAAAACATATCATCTAATTCCCAATCTTCTGCTTCAATTATTTCTTTGGTAAGTTTTGCTGCTTTATTGAGGTATTCTGTTTCATTTTTACAAATACCAGATAATAACCCATAATGTAAAGTTAAATCATGCGTCAATTGCTCTGCCTCTCTTAAAATTCCATTATATGCTTCTCTTGATAAATCGTCTGTATCCATAAGTTGATTTTTTTAGTTGACATTCAGACCTTCGACTTACAGACCTTCAGCCTTTGCTTATAATCAATCGTCTTAGTTCACTCAAATCGCATTAATTCAACGAGTTGTATAAAATAGTCAGTAGACCAGATAGCTAATGCTTCTGGGCGTTGAACAAATGGTTTAACGTCTGCAATCACATGATCGATATTAGTTTGCTTAATCTTCCCCATAAGTATTGCCTTAAACTGCCTCGCGCTCAGTTGTTCTTCAACGACCAAGCCTGTCTGTATGGCTCTTTGGATAAAATGTTTCAGATTGAATACTGTGTTATGTCTTACAAACCACTCAAAATCATACCAGTCGCGACCCTTTACCCGGTTATTCCAATTCCGAAAAAGAAAAGCATGCATCTTTCCGGCATACAGATCAGATAGTGAATAGCAACGAGTCATAAACGAAAATGGCAGCAACAAAAGTTTGTGTTCGGTCATAAAGCCTAATGGGGGATTGGTGTCCACTTCTATCTTTATTTTAATGCTGCGGTCTATTGTAAACTTTAGATCGTAAACTGCTGTCGTATCCTTCAAAAAGGCGGACTCTACCTGACTATTACTTTTCTTTTCCTTTTTGGTAATTATACTTTCCTGCCCAGCGTTTCAAACTCCTAAGTGATAGCGCTGAAGTAGTTTTCAAGCTTAAATGTACGCTCTGGCTGCAACAAAGAAAAGTCCATATCCTCAGAAAATCGCGGCAAGCCATAAAAAATACGCAAACATGTGCCACCATAAAAAGCTGCCTGACTGAAAAATCCAGCCCGGTATAGTGCCGCAAGCGTTATTTGCTGCATCACCTGGTGAGTGGCATTGAGTAACTCGTCGGTTGACTGAGCTGTGTACTGCGAAAGCATCTGATCAAAAACATTCATGAGCTTAGATATTTTAGGAGGTGCATGAGTTCATTTTTTTTTCTTCCCACTTTCAGGCATTGGCTAATAATCTTTTTATCAAAAGGTTTAACAGCAGAAAAATCAATCCTTAAATCCTTCGTTAGAAATTCTGAAATAGCCTTTACAGATTGTAATCGAACGCTATGGGAAGCAAGTATCATATCACAAACAGCCTTTTCTGGCGAAGCCATTAGCCAGGCATATGACTCTCCAACCTGCTCAAAACGAAGACCAATACTGAACCAGGATTCAGGCATGGTCAGAAAATCAAAAGAACCGATGGGAGTCGAAAATTGCTTGGCTCGTTTTGTTGTGATCGATCGTGTAAGATGCACCCTCTCCGGAATCATACCGTAATACGAAAGGGCGGTTTCTAATGATACATAGGAAAGGCCATAGAGGTGATTAGCCACCAGTTCCTTCGAAAGTTTTTGCTCGCTGATTGATGTAGCAACAACATACAAACCCCTTTTTAAACGAATCAATGCTCCATCCTTCACAAGATCTGCAATTTTATCCTTGGGTGATTTGTAGTGTGCATAAAAATGCACCAACGTGTCGTAAGCAATAGGAATAACACCAAATTGTTTGAGCTCTCTCATCCTTAATTAAGGTATTGAATAGTGCAAATATAGTTAATTTCGCATGGATATTCGACATATTACCGATTATCTATGTAAAATCTGCTGCATTTAATTAAGGTCCTCATTCCCATTTGCCCTCACGCATCCCAACCTCTTGGAAGGGGCTTCCCTTCACACATGGCTATTGCTTTCCGACCTTCCGACACTCGACCTTCGACTAATCCCCTTCTTCCAATTCCTTCAAAACTTTTTCCACATCCAACTCAGTGGCCTGTAACTTATTTCTGCAAATACTTATTAAACTGGCAGCTCGTTTCACCTTTTCCGAAAGCTGATCCACGCTGATCTCTCCGCTTTCGATCTCCTGAACGATAAGTTGCAGTTCTTCAAAAGCCTGGCTGTAATTGATTTCTTCTGATTTATTCATGATGTTCTGTTTTTTCGTTGATGATACTGATCAATTCACCATCCTGCAAAATGGTTTTAAGGCTCGCGCCTGTCTTCACATTTTTGATGGAGCTAACTAATTTCCCTTCACTGTAGGTGATGGAATAGCCTCTGCGGAGCACATTCACCGGATCGAGCAGCGATACTGTTTTGGCATTGAAATCGAGCTGGGTTTTGTTATGCAGTAAAAAACCCGAAACTTTCATTTTCAATTGCGGCAGTAGATATAAAAGCCGTTCATCTTCTGTTGAAAGTCTTCTGCGTCCCTGCTGACGGATTGAAGCATTGATAACATTTAATGCATTCTCTTCCAGCTTGCAGCGGTTCATGGTTTGCTTATTGATGGCCTGCCACAATTCCTGAAACTGCTGTTTGTTGCGCTGTAAAACTTTCAGGCTTTGGGTGTTAAGTCTTTCTGAAAATACTCCAGGTGTTTGTTTTCATCACGGGTTTTGCGCTGTACCTGCCTTAGTTTGCGAGTGGCATCATACAGGCTGTCCCTGAAAACCTCAAAACGATCCAACAAAAGATCAGCCAGTTCTGAAGGTGTGATGGCGTTGGTGTGCGCCACCATTTCGCTCACGGTTTGATTTGTGGCATGGCCAATACCGGTTATTACCGGCAGCGGGAAAGTGGCAATACTGTGTGCCAGCGAATAATCGTTAAAGGAGGCTAAACCCACTTCTCCTCCGCCTCCGCGGATAATGGCAACCACATCAAAATGATTTTTCAATTTGCTAATGCTATTTAGCCTTTGTTTGATCTGCTCAACAGCCTGTGGTCCTTGCAATAAGGATGGAAATAAATGATATTGTAGGCTAAAGCCTTTCATACGTGCCTGCATAATTTTTTCGAAATCGGCAAAGCCTTTACTTGTCGATACAGAAATGATGGCGATCCGTTTGGGTAATAAAGGAATTTCCAGCACTTTGTTCTGTGCGAAAACCCCCTGTTGTTGCAGCTTTTGGATGGTTTCCTGTTTTTCGCGCTCCAGGTCGCCCAGCGTGAAGGAAGGATCTATGTCGTGTATAAGCAAGCTTAGGCCGTAATTGGCTTCAAACTGGATACTTACCTCCATCAGCAGGTTGACACCATCAGCCAAAGGCTGTTTCAGATATTGCAGGAATAGCCGGTTGATACGTTGATAGTCAGCACTCCAAAGGGTGCTTCGCATCTGAGCCAGCATTTGTCCATTGTGCTTTTGAACCAAATCGGGATAGCAATGCCCTGAGCGGGGATAATGGTTTAGCTTATTCATTTCGGCCTTCAACCAAAACCTTGAAGTATAGCGCTTTTGAAGTGTTAGTTTGATGCTTTGGGCTACTTCACTCAGGCTGAAAACTTGTCTGTCGGCAATATTTTGTGGCATATCAATGGCTGTGATGCGAAATTACGAATTCCGTTTTATACTTCCAGCTTTAGCATTATAAACTTCTAAAGGGTCGCAATTTTTATTTGTTCAAACTTGATGTATCTTAGCTCCTTAAAACACGATAATTATGCTTCGTCTGCTGCTTATTACGGATGACAATACTGAAATAAAGCAATTTACTCACCTGGTTTCGAAGATTGACGGGATGGAGTTACTTTATCAGGATAATCCTAAGGTGGGCGAGGTGATTCAAAGTATTTCAGATAACAAACCAGAAGTGGTCATTTTAGGTGGCTGCAATGCCCAAAAAACGAACTATGATTTTGTTGTCTCCTTGATTGAACGATTTGTTCATATTGCCTTTGTCATTTCCTGTTCTGAAAACCACAAAGAAGCAGCTTTGTCTCTCATTTCTGTTGGGGCACAGGATTATTTGATCCGCGATCATACCGATGAATTTATTTTGGAAAAGACTATTTTGGCAGCCATTGAGCGCGAAAACCTGCGAAAAAAACTTAGCAAGGCTGTCGAGAAGGAACTTGAAGCAAGGCAGTATAGCAACAGGTTGTTGAGTAGGATGAGTCATGAAATCCGCACCCCAATGAATGCTGTGATCGGCATGGCTGAGATGCTTTTTGAAACAGAGTTAACAAGCAAACAGCGCTACTATACTCAGCTCATCCGCGAAAGCGGCAATATGCTGGTTAGTCTGTTTAACGATTTGCTGGATTATTCCAAAATTGAAAGCGGACAGGTAAAAATCCATCACCGACCTATGCTTCTCAGACAAAGCATGCAGGAAACCCTCGAAACCGTACTGAATCAGGCGCTTGAGAAAAAATTGGATATCATACTGCATATTCAGCCAGATCTTCCGTACATGATGATTGGCGACGCCTTACGCATCAGGCAGGTGGTGATGAATCTGATCGAAAACGCAATTAAGTTTACTCATGCAGGTTATGTGAAACTTAAAGTAAATATTGATAATCAGGAGGAAAAGTCTTTGTTGGTTATTGCTGTGGAAGACACAGGACAAGGAATCAGGAAAGATGTGTTGCCTCAATTATTCAAGCCTTATGTGAAAGGAGAAGAACACGAAGCCGCCCAGATAAAGGGAATTGGACTCGGACTGGCCATATGTGATCATCTCGTTAAGCAGATGGATGGTCAGATACAGGTAAGTTCGGAGCCTGGCAAAGGCACCACTTTTACGGTGTTGCTGCCACTTTTTGCGGCTGA
Organism: Bacteroidales bacterium; assembly: GCA_028704385.1. Taxonomy (GTDB): domain Bacteria; phylum Bacteroidota; class Bacteroidia; order Bacteroidales; family F082; genus UBA5536. The sequence continues at coordinate 77,316 of JAQVLA010000009.1, forward strand.
GGAAGATAAACCTGCAAATGAGCTGAATTGCCTTGAAAATAAACATGTACTTTTTTTGACTCATGATAACTTGCTTGTTGAATTGCTTAGCGATTATTTTCATCACTGGGGAGCAAAATTCGAGACTCGTAAGGAAGAACAGGAAACACCTGTATTTACTGATGAATTGAAAGAATATGATCTCTTGATCACCGATCTGCGGGCCAACTTCAAACTCGATCTCAAACTGGTTGACAGGGTTCGCCAAAGGCATCCAATTCCGCATATCCTGATCAAAGACCGCGAAAAAGTGAATGATCAACTGGTGGTGATTCGCAAGGATACCGTGATTTTGCTAAAACCAGTGATTATGCATGAACTGTTGCAAACAGTAAAAGCTGTGCTAAATGAAGAAGCCGATGTGCTCATTCAGCGCGATCATCTGCCGCCTGCCGATGAACATATGGGAGAATATCACCCACTCGAGATACTGGTAGCTGAGGATAATGTAATCAATCAGAAGATCATTTTGAGTGTCTTAAGTCGGTTTGGGTACAGCCCAAAGCTTGTAGAAAATGGCAAACTGGCAGTAGAATCAGTTCAGCAAAAAACCTACGATCTGATTTTGATGGATATTCAAATGCCGGTAATGAACGGAATAGAGGCCACAAAGCGAATTATTGCCAGTGTTCCGGAATCGGCCAGACCGCGAATTGTTGCCCTAACAGCTGATGCTTTGCAGAAAAGTCGAGAGGAATACCAGCAAAATGGTATGGACGATGTTTTGTATAAACCTGTGCAAACCAAAGATTTACTTCGGGTAATAAACGAAACACTCCACAGTCGTAAAAACACTAAACCGGAAGAGTTTTAGTTTTCATCCGGAAATTTATCAGGTTTGCTGTAAGCCGGGTTTGTAAGAAAGTTTTCGTCATGTAAAGTTGCAATAAACGCTATCAGATCAGCTTTTTCAGAAGGAGTTAATTGCACACCTCCACGAAGTACATGGTGCATTAGCGGGTCAATTTGATCAGACCATTTCACCTGGTGCGAATAAAAATCAATCACTTCATCCAATGTGGCAAAGCGGCCGTCGTGCATATAAGGACTGCTCAGGCTGATGTTGCGCAGTGTGGGAGCTTTGTAGGCTCCCTTGTGCATCGGATCACCGGTTACCGCAAAGCGATCAAGCGGATCATTAAAAACGGTGTCTTTGCCATTGTTATAAAATAAATGCGTAGTAAACAAGGGGTTGCCAAATCCGCCATGGCAATGAAAGCAATCAGCACCTTCTTCAGTGGTGAAAAGTATAAAGCCATTCAACTCACTTTGTGTAAGTTGTTCTTCACCACGGAGATAACGATCAATCTTGGCATCGGCCGAAACAAATGTTCTCACAAATTGTGCAATGGCCCTGGCTATATTTTTAAAAGTTATTTGATCGCTTCCAAAAGCTTTGTAAAACAATTCAGGGTAGCCATCGAGCGACTGAAACAAAGCCTTCACCCTACTGGTGTCGCCAAACATTTCGTCTGGAGCCATAACAGAAAGGCTAACAATATCTTCAATCTGGCGCTGGTTGGGATTTTCATTGTTGTTGTAAAAACTTCCACTCCAGCCATAACCGCTGCTGTTCCATACCAGATTAACCAGCGACAACACCACATGATGGGTTTGTTGCCCGCTTAGGCCATGCACAAAACCGCCTTCAAATACCGGATGATCCACGCCGGGTTCAAAATTGTTTTCCTGGATATGACAAGTGGCGCAGCTCATCAGCGAGTCGGGATGGGTGCGGCCACTCAGCCGGCCATCGTAAAACAGATAGCGCCCCAGTTCAACGCCTTCAACCGTTAGTGGATTATCCTCGGGAATATTTAATTTAGTAGGAAAAGCATACGGAATCTCCAATTCATAGGGAGTAGGCGTGTAGGCTGGTGGCGGATCAACAATTTCTGTTTTATCAGAACAGGCCGCTAATAAGAGCAACAACCCTAAGAAGATTCCTGAAACAAGTTTATAGGTTTGATTCATTTGCCTTGCCTCAGTTCAAACACCTGTGGTCCATTTTGGATGCCAATCTCTATCGCATCCTGTTGCTGCATGATGGCACCTCCCCATTCGTCATGGTCGTAAATTCTTTTGGCTTTGAACCATTGATCGATGTGCATCAGCAATTCGAGAGAGGCAGTTTGATCCTGTCCTATTGCGAAAGGATAATTTAGTTCCACGGTAAAATAATTATGGATGAAACCCATTACAGGAGGTAAAACTGAAGGTGGCTGATAGCCCGGACAATGCTCGTAACTGTCGCTTCTGCCAAAATTGTAAAGCACTTCATTGGTTTTGTTTTCGTTGTAATATTCCTGCCCGATACCCAGATGAAAATTGAAAGGCTCGGTTTTTCCCTGACGGTTTATCCATTTGCCGTTGAGTTTCATATAATGATAGCCTCCGCCCAGATAAATAGGCCAAAACATATACGATTCGGGTGGGTTCACAAAGCGATGGGATTGGTTTTCGGCCTTGTCGAAGCCAAAGGTAAACTTTACACCTGCATATTCACCGGCAGGAAATTTTTGCCCAGTGCTGATGGTCATGCTTTCCGGGATATCCGTATCAATATAAAAAACCGATTCTTCATCCTGATTTGTAACGATATGTTCTGTTCCATCTTCGGCAACAAGTCTCACATTGGTGATAAACCATTGAATCTCGGTTACCATATAGCGGTTGCCGGCTGCGTTGGTATAAATCAGTGCGTCTGTTGTTAATTCCTCATTATCAACGAGGTGATTGATATGAAAGGCTGTTTCGCCATAACTTTCTTCGGTTGTATTGCTTTTTTGGCAAGAGCTGAAAGCAAAAAGCAGCAATACCGAAATGACAGGCATTAGCTTATTCATGGTGTTTGTTTTAAAATGGTTTAAAATCTGACGCCTACAAAGATAACAGAGCTGCCTTAGATTGTAAAGAAAAACTGATAATTTAGATTGGGTTTTAAATAAGCAGATGAGGTTTCTGAGTTTTGAGGAAAAAATATAACAATAAACCTATAGCCCACCTGATTTAAAAAACACTTCTCATCAAACTACACACTTGTTTCCTCGCTTAGTGTCACCATATTGCCCCCAAACTCCCATAAATGGGGGCTTAAAGATCCTGCTTAACCAAACGATTAAGGTTTTTATTACCAAAAATTCAAAACTATCACTTCAAATACTACCGGGCTGGAGCCCCCAATTTTTTGGGGTGGGGGTAAAAACGACGTTAAACCCACAACATATTGATCTAAAAATAATTCTAATTCATCTTAAAGGACGACTCGTATTTTTTCGCTTGGCGTTGCTTTATTGCCCCCAAACTCCCATAAATGGGGGCTTAAAGATCCTGCTTAACCAAACTATTAAGGTTTTCTTATTTCCAAAAAAAACAAAACTATCACTTCAAATATCACTGGGCTGGAGCGCCCAATTTTTTGGGGTGGGGGTAAAAACGACGTTAAACCCACAACATATTGATCTAAAAATAATTCTAATTCATCTTAAAGGACGACTCGTATTTTTTCGCTTAAAGTTGCTTCGTTGCCCCCAACCCCCCCCCATAAATGGGGGCTTTAAGAACCTACTTAATCAAACAATCAATGTTTTTGTTTCCAAAAAAAACAAAACATCAATTCAAATATCACCGGGCTGGAGCCCCCAATTTGGGGGGGGTGGGGGCAAAAACGACAATCACACAAAAGAACTATCTTCAAATCAAATCACTACTTTTATTAAGATTTTCATATTTTCGAAAAGTTAAATTTCATAAAGATGAAATATGCGGAAATAAAAGCAATTGTCCAGCGCTTAAGAAACAACTTAACATCAGAAGAAAAAATCCTCTGGAATAAATTGCGAAACAGGCAACTACTTGGCCGTAAGTTTGTGCGACAAACAGCCTATATTTATGAAAAAAGCGATAAGGGCGATTATTACTTTTTTGTGCCTGATTTTTATTGCAGGGAAGAAAAACTTGTTATTGAGCTTGACGGCAAAATCCATGAATATCAAAAAGAACGAGATTACAGGAGGGATGAAATACTCAAACAAAATGGACTTAAAGTCTTACGTTTTAAAAATGAAGAAATTGCACAAATAGATACGATTCTTGAGCGCATAAAAGCTGAATTCTCTGATCAGGAAATGCGGTTTAGAAACGTAAAAGAGAAAAAAATGGATTATAATCCTGAATGAATTTTCTTCGTTCAGCATCGTCATATAACCCCCAAACTCCCATAAATGGGGGCTTTCGGATCCTGCTTAACCAAACTATAAAGGTTTTTTTATTTCCCAAAATCAAAACTATCACTTCAAATATCACCGGGCTGGAGCCCCCAATTTTAGGGGTTGGGGTAAAAAACGACATTAAACTCACGACGTACCTGATCTAAAAATAATTCTAATTCATCTTAAAGGACGACTCGTATTTTTTTGCTTGGCGTTGCTTTATTGCCCCCAAACCCCCATAAATGGGGGCTTAAAGATCCTGCTTAACCAAACGATTGAGGTTTTTTTATTTCTAAAAAATCAAAACTATCACTTCAAATACTACCGGGCTGGAGCCCCCAATTTTGGGGGTTGGGGGCAAAATACGACAATAAACCGATAGCCCACCTGATTAAAAAACACTTCTCATCAAACTACACACTTGTTTCCTCGCTTAGTGTCGCCATATTGCCCCCAAACCCCCATAAATGGGGCTTAAAGATCCTGCTTAACCAAGCGATTGAGGTTTTTTATTTCCAAAAAATCAGAACAATCACTTCAAATATCACCGGGCTGGAGCCTCCAATTTTAGGGGTTGGGGGAAAAAACATTACGCATTTTTACAATTACAATAACTATTCTACCGAATTAGACCCTATGTGAATATTTTAAAAATAACTATTTGATTTATGAAAGTTATTTCTTTATAAAAACGCCATTAATGAACTAATCTTCATTAAGAACATTTCATTCCCCGGCGACCTTCCTTTAGATTAATTACTTTTGCACCAGAAAATCAACTTATGGAAAAATTTAAGAGTGGCGATAAAGTAAAATTCCTGAACGAGAAAGGTGGTGGAACTGTTGTAAGGCTTATCGACAGCAGGATGGCTTTGGTTTCGATTGAGGATGGCTTCGAAATTCCGGTTTTGATGAGTGATCTGGTACTTGATCCTGCCAGTGCCGAAGCTCGTGTGAAACAAGCAACAGAGGTGATTCGTGAGGAAGTGTTGCGACAGGAGCAGCAACATGCCGAGGAAGCTGATGCTGCCCGAAAATCGGGTTTGAGGCGTTTTGCTAAAAATCCGGAGCCGGAAGGCGTTTACCTGGCTTTTGTGCCACACGAACAGCAATGGGTTTTGACAGGATTGCTCGACTTGATCCTGATTAATCACACCAATACCGAGATGCTTTATAGTTTCACGCTGTCATCCGACGAGGGCTTCGAAAATGTGGATTATGGTCAGGTGGAGGCTTTTTCGAAAGTGGTGATAGAGACCATTTCGCGGGAGGATTTGAGCTATTGGACTTCCGGAATTGTGCAGGCCTTGTTTATTGAAGATGTGAGCAAACGACCACTCATTCCGCTTCATGCACCTTTTCAGGTGAAAGCTAATCGCTTTTTTAAGGAGGGCAGTTATGTGAGTTCGGCTGTGCTGGGCGAAAAGGCAATTATGGTCAGCCTCGAACTGCTTACTTCTTTGCGGATGGATCAACAACAGGAGCAGCAATTTCAGAAAGAAGGACGTTTAGCGGAAACTTCGGTGGTGAACAAGCCATTGGCCGAAAAACCGCTGATCGACAAACACAGAACCAATCCCGGCGAGGCAGTTGTTGACCTTCATATCGCCGAATTACTGGAGAATATTGCCGGGCTGAGCAGCAAGGATATGCTCAGGATACAGCTGGATTATTTTCATAAAACCCTCGAAAGTGCGATGGTGAACGAATACGACAAAGTCACTTTTATTCATGGTGTAGGTAATGGGGTGCTCAAAAATGCCATCATCAATGCGTTGGAAGAGTATGAAGGAACACAAAACCGCATGGCATCCATGAGTAAGTTTGGCGTGGGAGCCATTGATGTATTGATTCGCGATAAGGAATGAAATAATTCACAATGACGGAGCATAGCCCTTTTAAACTGCCTGTTGAAGATCCGGTATTGATTTTTGCCGTGGTACTTTCAGCGATCATGGTGATACCGGTTTTGTTTCGCCGCACGAACGTCCCGCCGATCGTTGGAATGATCATTTTTGGTATTCTGATTGGCCCGCACGCCCTGCATGTGCTGAATCAGGGGAGGGTAATGGAGCTGTTTGGGAAGGTGGGCCTGCTGTATATCATGTTCCTGGCTGGTCTTGAGATAGAGTTTATTGAGTTCAGAAAAAACAGTCGGGCAAGTGTCTTTTTTGGAATTATGAGTTTTCTATTACCTTTTCTATTGGGATATTTGGCTTCCTCCATTTTACTTGATTTTAATCTTGTACCGGCAGCTCTAATTGGAATTTTACTGGCTTCTAATACCCTGATAGCTTTTCCGGTTGTAAGTTCGCTGGGCATCACCAAAACGTCGGCCGTTACTACAGCTGTTAGCGGAACTGTAATTGCGGATACGCTGGTTTTGATATTACTTGCTTTTCTGGTTACCGTCCTGAAAGGGGATGGCAATGGATTCATCACTTTTGTGATTAGTTTTTCGGTATTCTCTTTTGCCATCTTTTTTGTGCTGCCCAGGATCAGTACCTGGTTTTTCAGGAATGTGGCACTTGATGGGGCTACACAGTTTCTTTATGTCTTTACGATGCTTTTTGTTTCGGCTTTTACTGCCGAACTTGCAGGTGCCGAGCCCATTATCGGTGCGTTTTTTGCCGGGCTTGCACTCAACAGACTGATCCCAAATAGTTCAACATTGATGAATCGGATTGATTTTGTTGGCAACACGCTGTTCATTCCTTTCTTCCTGATAAGTGTCGGTATGCTGATTCGGCTTGATATGTTAGGAGCAGGCATGTGGCCTTTGATTTATGCAGCCGTGCTGATTGTGCTTGGAATAGGAGGGAAGTGGCTGGCAGCTTTTGTGTTGCGTTTATTTTTCAAGCAATCAACCAATGAGTTTCAAACCATCTTCGGGCTTTCAACGGCCAGGGCAGCTGCTACGCTGGCGGTTGCGCTTATTGGTATGCGTTATGGGGTGATCTCGGAGGACCTGTTTAATGCCACGATTTTTCTGATTATGTTCACTTCATTGTTTAGCTCATGGCATACCAACAAATATGGTCGGCGGTTGGCCATCGAAGAGAAGCAGAAAGAACCCGATGAAGTGGCGCCGCTCAGTCAGCGGATTTTAGTGCCAATCGCTAATCCGGCAACTGTGAAGCGGCTGATCGATCTGGCCATCATGATTCACAATCCAAAAGCCAATGAACCGATCTATTCGCTGGCCGTAGTAAAAGACGATCATGAAGCCCGCAAACAACTCACTGCCATACGCCCTATCATGGAAGAAGTGAAAGCCCATGCTGCTGCCTCTGGTGTTGTGATGCAAGGTCTTAACCGCCTGGATGCCAATATCTCTGAGGCAATCGTGAAAACCAGCCTCGAACTGAATGCCTCTACACTGATCCTGGGTTGGAGTGGTCGCGATGCTGATTTGAGTCGTATTTTTGGTTATATGTTCGAAGCAATTCTCAAAGCTACTTATAATCAGGTTATTATAAGTAACCTGCCCAAGCCGCTCGAAACAACCGAACTCTTGCTGATTTTAGTTCCACCCAATGCCACCTTAGAATATGGCATTGATCGCTGGGTGACTGCACTTTCGCTTTTGATGCGCGAAATGACCGCCAGCATAGAGTTTTATGCAGATGAAGAGGATCGTATCAAACTGATAAAGCTTTTCAAGAAAAGAGGCATCAGCTTAAAAGATACCGGAAAAAACTATGATCCGGATGCATATTTTGCCCGTCAGGACGATAACAAGCAAGAACTTTTTGTGATGATCAATGCCCGCAAGTTTGGTGTTTCATATGATTTAAGACACTGGAATTTAACCTACAAAGTGCCACAGTTACTCCCGGATCAGAATGTATTGATGATCTATCCCGAGCAGGCTGAGGTGCAGGTTCAGGTGGGATAGCTTAGTCAGTCAGGGTGTGACTTCAAGTCGCACCCTGATTGACAACCCGCTTACCGCACCACCAGCTTCTCCACATCCCACTGTTGTCCATCCCATACCCGAACCAGATACAAGCCTTTGGGCAGATGCCCCACATCAATCTTATGAAAATGACTGCCTGGCTTTGCTTTATGCAGTAGCCTGCCCGATGAGCTGTACAGCTCAATCCGCGCTTGTGCGAGTGGTGTGTTTTCGGCTAGTTGCAGCCAGAGCTCTGTGGTGGCGGGGTTGGGGTGGATTATTAGCCCGGTGGTTTCGTGCAGTTCCTCTGTAGATACAATAAATTGGCATGGTGTTTCGCGGCAGTAGTATTCCAGAAATGTTGAGTTTACATAGCGGTTGTTTCCGGATTTTAATGGCGCGAACATGACTTCAAACAAACCGTAATCTGATCCAATACCTTCATAGTAAGAGCCAACAAAAGTTTCGTAGGCCCTGGTTTCAAGTCCCGAATGCATTATAGTCGAAATGGCAGTAATTTCTATGTCGCCAAATATATCGGAGCCTGGCATCGCACAAAACGAGGCAGTGTCGCCAACCGAGAGTGAGAAGTCGAATATAAGGCTTTCTTCGCCTATGGGGCAGAATGAAATAGCTGACATTTGTTCAGCAAGCAGAATAGAATAAACCTTTCTTTCTCCACTGTCCTCGCGTAGCAAGCCAACCAACTCAAATTCCGTTGCCGGAACAAAAGGTGGCAAAAACGACTCATTCAATTCCAGTTCGCGCCGGTAAACCTTCAGGTAAGGCAGTTCCTCCACCAAAGTATCGCCATTGGCATGATATTCCCATAGCGCATCCAGTGGCGGTGGAGTTTCCATAATATCATAGCTAACTATCCAATGTGCCCCATCAACAGCAAGTGGCACATAATCCTGCGCCTTGGTCTGGGTGCCAAAGCTCAGCAAAAGAGTAACGATTAATAATAAAATAGTATTTGTTTTCATTTGAATAAATTTTAATTGTTAACAATAGTTATCCTATCCGATTTAATCTTTGAGTAATTTTGTTATCATCCATTCCTTTCCATCCCACAGCCTCACCAGATATAACCCTTTGGGCAGATGTGCCACATCAATCTTATGAAAATGACTGCCTGGTTTTGCTTTGTGTAGCAGCCTGCCCGATGAGCTGTACAGCTCAACTTGCGCTTGTGCAAGTGGTGTGTTTTCGGGTAGTTGGAGCCAGGCTGCATCTGAAGCCGGATTTGGATAGGGTGCAAACTGTTTAGCTATTTCTTCCATCTCGGGCTCACCTACGGTATTTAACACCCAAAACAGATAAGTTCCTGTAACCGAAAACTCAGCATATCCAAGCATCCCACTATTATCTTCAAAAACAAGATATCCCTCAAATTCAGGGCTTGCAACGCTCTCAAGATCAAAATTGTATGAAAATAAATTGTCATAGCCAAAGTCGCCGATAAAAGTGTCATCTATCCAAAGCTTTGCCATTTGGCAGCATTGCGTTGAGTTCCATGCCTTTAGTTGCATTGCTACAATTTTATCAGCAGGAACTTCAAATGCGATCGTTTCAAAGGCATAAACATCAGCTTTCACATAAACACTGTCGGCTGTTACGATATGAATAGCGTAAATAGGCGGAAAATCCGGATCAAATACTCCCTGATCGTTAAAACTGTAAGTTGAATCTTCCGAAACAATCAGTTCATTATTAAGCAATTCGTATTCGTGTTCGGCGTTTACTTTTTTATAGAGGTAACAGCCTTCAATGGTTGTTTGATCATTGTAGGCATCCCAAATAATGTTCACACCCGCAGTTGTCCCTGTGGCAAAGACATACGAACTGCTGACCTGAGCCAATAGCTGACTGCTAAAACTAAAGGCCACAAAAATAAAAAGTAGTTTTTTCATGATGAGTGATTTTAAGGTTTGATATGACTAATTGTGAAGTTCAGAGATTTGTTTTGCAAAACCGGCAATTGTTTTGTCAGTATGTTTCAAAAAATAGGCTAGCGACTGATCAATCCTTGCCGGTATTTCATTTGTATTGTTCATATTGATTATTTTGTATAATGTTAAAGCCCGAAGAAAGAGCATAGCATCATCATAATCCAGCTGCTCTGTGCTTGTTGTTAGCAAGTATCCGAGCATCGTTTGCATGTTCTCAAATTGGACTTTTTGTGGTTTTGTATGTAGATATTCTGTTTGATATTTCTGAGGGAAGCTAAGTGGCTCAACACGTATATTCTCATCAGGATGAATAAGGTAAATAATGCTTTTTTCATGGAACACTACATCGGCCATAGGCAAAAGACTCACTCTTTTCTGACTCATTGAAATTAATGGTAGTAGCAAAAGCAATAATGCGATATGGTTTTTTTATAATCATGATATTTCTAATATTTCATTAGTTTTTGTGTGTCAAGTATATAACCTTTTTGTAGTGCTTGCACAAGATAAATTCCCTGTGGCAGTATGGTGATATCAATATTGGCATTTTTTGATTCAAGATGCTGCTTATAAAACATAATACTCCCAGTGATGCTGTAAACTGCTATGTCAATCAGTTCGTTTCCCGTAGTTTTGTCAAAATGCAGTTGTATCCTGTCCTTAGCCGGGTTAGGATGAATACGGAATGCTGAGCTGTTAAGTCCTTGTGTACTGGATAATTCATTGAGGCTTGATATGACCTGAAAATTATCCAGAAATACTTCGCTGAAGCTTATAGGATTGGGGCATAGGCTGTCATAAGTACTGCTATCCGGTCTGATGCTTTCGGTGTTCAGCATAGCATCCATTTTTAGTAAGTACATATCGCAGGTAGGTAATGAAGGTGGTTCTCTGGATAATTTGGCGGAAAATATCTTGTTGTCACTTGTTTTAAAAATATGGTGCAGGTCTATTTTATCTTCAAAGGTTCTGAGATTGAACAAAGGCAGTTCATCGTTAAAGACATCCATGCCAATGCTCAGTGTTGCTGGATAACCGTGATGCTGGTCAGGCAGGTAAGGCATTGCCAGTACTAGTGTGTCACCTATTTGCTCAATATATCTAAAGAACATGCTGTAGCAGTTTTCATCTATTTCTTCTGGTCTTACACTTCTGTATTGCAAGGGGTTTCCATCAGAATCCAGTTCAAGGATAAAGCCATGCTGAATACCTTTTAAGTACTCTCTGGCTGCACAAAGGAAATGACCATTATCCAATTCAATACAGGAATAAGCCCTTCCTAGAAGTGAATCAGCCAATCCAAATGGAGTGAGCCATTGCGCATTTCCATCCTGATCGTAAAGCGTATAAAAAGGCCTTAGCAAAAAAACGGTATCCGCAGGAGAAGATCGCCAATATCCCCTCCCCCCCAGGAGATAGTGACCTGTTTCTGTTTTTAATAATGTTTGGCTAAGCGGGTTGCGCACATCTGTATATATTTCAGGATTTATTACCGGCTTTAGCCAATCCAGTTGTCCATTTGCATTGAGCTTGGCCAGAAAAGTGTTTTCATAAGCATAATCTCCAAAACTGTTCAAGGTTATCAAAAAGCCGTCATCATCAGTAGATACAATATTGTGAGCCCAAGGCAGCAACCTGTCTGTTTCAAAATAAGTGCACCACAAAAGCTCACCGCAAGCATTCAATCTGAAAGCAAAGGGCTTTGGTTCCCAATCTGAATCATTAATAAAAACATGTCCTGCTCCCACAATTCCACCATCTGTTGTACTGTTAATACTATTTACTTGATTAGAATAATTGCTTTTCAATAATTTTGTCCAAAGCGTGTCACCATTCCTGTCGAGCTTGATGATCCAGGTATGTCTGACTTCATTCAGTATCCAAACCGCACCTTTTGTGATGATGCCTTTATCATAGGTTTCAATAGCAAATTTGTTATAATCGTAAACGTCTGGTTTACCATAATAATGTTCCCAAAGCTGCCCTTTGGCATAAAAGGAAAACAATAAAAAGAAACTCAAGTGTAACAAGAAATATTTCATTGCTTAAAAATAGGTTAAAATACCCTTACCAAAGTTAGTTAACTTTGGCAAGGGATAAAATTTTATTCAACAATAATGAATCTGTTGCTTTCAAGTAGTTTACCATTATTTAAAAAGTTAAGTATATAAGCACCGGGAAGCAGTTCTGAAACATCAATAATGGTTTCAAATTGTTGAGTGTTTAATTCAATTTGTTTTATCAATTTTCCATCTGAACTATTGATTTTAACTAAGATGAAATAGAAACGTTGATATAGAAACTTCATGTTCGTTCCATAGCAAACATAGTCGAAGACTAAGTTAATCATCTTAATAGTTATATTTACCTTTTCACCCACTTCCCGCTTTGCAGCGTTTCGGTTTGGTTGTAGATTCGGTAGAAATAAACACCTGCTGCAAAATCCTGTGTATCCAAAACCGTTTTGCTGTTATTCATTTCAAGTGTGCTAACAACTTGCCCAAAAACATTCATGATTTGGATTTGGTAATGATTAGCACTTTGTGCTGCATTGTTTTCAAAAACAAGATAGTTATCAACGGGATTGGGATAAACCTTTATTTTGTTTGCACTTGCAGTGGCTGTTATTAAACCTACGGTATCCGGCAGTGCGAGCTCGAAAATCCAGGCGTTATAACCTTCAAATGAGCCACACTGAACATCATAGGTTGGGCTACCTTTTGTAGAGGCTGCAATCACGTAATTATAATCGCTTTTCTTCAGTATAGTATGAGGATTCTCTAACCTTTGAGAACTAACGCCGCCATAGCAGTGCTGCCATTCAATATCCCCGCTTTCATTTAGCTTTACAACCCAGATATCAGTATTAGTACCAGTATGAGAATGATTGCCGCTTACATCGCCGTCGTTTGACTTAGTAGCACCAATCACGATTAACCCGTTATCTGCTGTTTGAGTAATATATAATGGACCATCCAAATCATAGCCGCCCAGGCATTTCTGCCAGACAATCTCCATCTGCTCGTTCAACCTGACCGCCCATATATCAGCCGAACCAATAGGTGGGCCTCCCGGAGGTCCATGCAATCCGGATACATCCCCATCATTGGAACTGGTACTGGCGACGAAGACATAGCCGTTGTCAAGTTCAATTAGATTGTAACCTAAGTCGTAGTAGCTGCCACCATAGCAATGCTGTGTCAGGATATTGCCCTGCAAATCCAGTTCAACTATCCAGACATCAGCCCAATCCCCATCGGGATAGCATTCCACCAGACCGCCAAACTTCTGGGCTGCACCTAACATCATGATGTTGCCTGCACTATTGATCATCATTGATATACCATTATCCAACCCATTGTTGCCCAAGGTGATCTCCCACTCAATATTGCCAAGGGAATCGCATTTAACTATCCAATTATCATACGAACCATAATAATTACTAATATCGCCACCGCTCGCACTTATTCTGGCAAGCATTGCAAAGCCTCCATCAGCTGTAAGTATCATATCACGAGGTTCATCTGTACCCCAGCTCCCATAACATTTTTCCCATAATAAATCTCCTTCTCCATTGATCTTTACTACCCATAGATCGCTATTCCCTTGGTTATAAGATTGAACATCTCCATCAGTTGATCCTGTGTAGCCGAATACATAAAACTCGTTGTTTCCGATGCTAATTATTTTTTGTGGTGTATCATAGTCTGATCCTCCAAAACATTTTTCCCACAATAGTGTCCCGTTTGAGTCTAGACTCACTATCCAAATATCATACAATCCATGATAATTTGTCAAGCCCTCACCTGATTGCACTTCAATTGCAAGCATATAACCGTTCTCAGTTGGTGCTATACCAGATGCATAATCAAAATCAGCGGTTCCATAGCATTGCTGCCATATTATTTCAGGTACCTGTGCAGAGGCATTAAAAGCAAAAAACATCAACACAGCACTTATAATTTTTTTCATCGTTTTATAAAAAAAGCGAACCATTCCCTTAGCGGAATGGTTCGCGAGGTTTGTTTATTGAATAATTAATTTCCCATTTTTGCTCATCGCTCCGGCTTTAAGTGTGTACAAATACACCCCTTTCTTCACATCACGGATGTCCCACAGCTGTTGGCCTTGCTTTGCTGTGATAACAAAGGCGGTGATATTTCTGCCTTGTACATCGCTAATTTGCAAAACAGCTTCGTTTATTTGCACAGGCAATGTAAAGTCGAAAGTTACCCAACTGCTGGCAGGATTAGGCGATGCCTTGATAATCAGGCCGTTGTCAAGTTCGTTTCCGGGAATTGCTACAGAGCTTTTTAATGCGTCCGCATCGTCCACAGGCAGGCAGTTGCAGTAATGGTAGTCGTAGGCATATTCCAGTATTCCCTTGGCCAATAGTGCCGCCTCGCCACTTGCATTATCGGTAAAGTCAAGCAATACGTCCACTTCGAGGCTGTCCAATTCGAAAATAGTACGATCCTGCTGTTGCCAGGCCAGCTGCATTTGCATCATGCTCTTGTAATCGTTGTATTCGGTAAGCGCATCGCCTTCCAGCGCACGTGTTGCAGGTATCAGGTTGAGCATGGCTTGCGCCGCAGCATAATTAGCTTCGGCAAGATAAGACGAAACAATTTGCTTATCGGCATTCAGGTTATCCAGGTTGTTAAGCCAGGTACGCAGGTAGGTATAATCTGTTAGCGTATCGTTGAGGCAACTGCGTAGCAGCTTATAGGCAGCCTGTGTTTTGCCTGCCTGGTAGCTGGCCATGTCCTGCAGTAAGATGGTTTTGTAGGTGATACCACCTGCCAATTGCCTCAGGATAGAAATCATGTATGCCGGCAGGGGCTGCTCTTTGTTTTCGAGATGACTGATCAGTTCTTCTTTGCGAAGCTCATCAGGATTGGCAGAAAGTATTTCGAAGAGAATGCTTTCGGGCAGCACATCGGTTTTGTCGGCTGCCGCCACAAGCACTTCTTTTGATAAATGAGGTGAGTTGCCTAATAATTCAGCTCTCAGCTCCCACATATCCGAAGGCCAGGCAGTTTCTACTTCGGCTTTCAGCGCTTGGGTATTGCCGCCATCTGTCAGGTTATCGAAAAGAGATTTTACATTGTTGAAATCAGTCAGGTTGTTGGCAAATGCCAGTTCAGCCGCTTGTTTTTCAGCAGCGGTAAGCACAACATCCTCTATGGTTCCGCCACCGCCGCCATAGTTTGAGGGGCAGCTGTTGGTACCCGCAATGGAAATTGGCAGTACATAAAAAGGCGTATAATAAGCAGGCGGATTGGTGTTGTAGAAGTAATTGATTACCTGTGTACCCGTATTTTTAAAATGACCATCAGGCCATTGCACAACGCTTGAGAAGCTGTTGCCTGCCTCTTTATTTATGGTGCCTTGATAGCCTCTGATTTGCGGTTGATGCTCTCCTGTCACAATAAAATCCCTGTTGTTCCCGGTGTTAGTATTGCATTGGTATTCGAGGCCATATTGATCATCATTTTGATACCTATTGTCTCCTTCAGCAAAATTGCCATAGCTTAAGCCGTTGAAGGTGTTCCTGTAGATGATATCGTATTCAGTTTTGCTTTCTTTGCAGAGGATACCGGTATAATAGCCTGTTGGCGCGCCGTTTGCTTTCGTGAAGTAGTTTTCCTCAATAGAAAATCCGTTGGCACCTGTCATGTATATCCCAAATCCGGAGGCATCCTTGCTTTCTTCTTCGCAGAGACTTTGTTCCTTGGTATTATACCCCAGATGAAACTCGGAATATAGAACAACAAAATTATCTACCTCTAAATTGTAAATGCCATAGGTATTGTTGTTAAAGTGGGTACGGCTTATATTAAATGTATTTAAGTTTGTTTCGTCACCTGTAGTATAAATTCCATAGGTAAATCCATTGAATGTGCTGTTTTGCCAATTGCTGCAGGGAATAGTAGAACTATTGCAATTTGCTTTTGTACTAAATCCGGCACTGTAGGCTCCAATGCCCATATTCCATGCCGAAACATTAGGGGCATCGGCCGATAGGTTGAAGTCGCATGCAATAAAGTTTACACCTTTAACATGGCTCAGGTCAACATGCTTGGCAAATGTGTGCGAGCCAATATAGTCACTATCGAGTACGAAATCGCAATTTTTGAACAAGGCTCGGTAACTCATTTCGTCACCGTTGTAGGGATTATAATTTTGGTAGTAAAGTGCATGAACTGATTTGTTGTTGTTTCGGAAAACCGTGTTGTAAGCAATAACAATGCCGCCGGTAGTAGCGTTGTTACCCGGATTCCACAAGGCAACGGCATCAACAGCATTCTCAATGACGGCGTCGTTAAGCTTTAAGTAGCCTTGTGCCATGTTACCCTGTGTATCAGGCCATTGGTGGGCATTTCTGTTTCCCCAGACCTGAACACCTTGCCACATATCATCGCAGCCGCTGTAGTTTGATAAGTTTGAGTTATCCAATATCAATTCACCACCGGGTTCGATTATTATTTTCGCAAACTTTCCAAATTGTAAATCACAATTTTCCATAGTAACTTTTGTACCGGATTTAACTCTGATACCAGTTAAAAACGAGCTTTGCATATTATTTATTGTCTGTGGATAATGCTGGTTAAAAACCAATTCCTCATTATAGTCGAATAGATTTGGATCAATTTCAACCCTAACTTCATCACAGATCACATCACCTATGGCATCTGTTATACAACATTGATAGGTACCCTCTTCCAAATTTGTTATTGTCTGCGTTGTTTGACCACCGGGCGACCAATTGTAGGTATAGGGTGGTGTGCCACCAATTGGTATTGCTGTAGCAGTACCATCATTATGGCCGGGACAAATAAGGTAGGTTGATGTAAGCTCAATACCCAATTGTGAATATAACTTCTTGTCCTCCGGCAGTTTATAGATAGTTATATCAGCGCCTAAATAACTCTTTATATTTAGAGAAGTTACTGCCTGTGGGTTAAAAGTGTTATTTGACGGATCTATTCTTCCAAGATTATTACCATTGTTAGAAACAGCATAAATGAATCCATCAGCTGCTTTTTGCAGAAAAGTATTGTTGAAATTGGCACTATTATTGAGTTGCCCGATTATTTGGTTTGTTGTGTAATCAATCTGGTAGATTCCCCCATTTGAACCGTCACATGATGCATAAAGCGTATTATTGTTTGGGAAATCAGCAAATTCAACCCCATAAACGAAAGGCGTATTTAGTTGTATCTTAGCACTTGATAAATATCCTCCCTGCGGTGTAAGATTTACAATAAAAACATGGTTGCTTTCGGTTGTTCGATGTGTACACCATGTCAAAGTCAATTCGTTTTGGCTCAATTCAAGATTATGTCCGCAAAAAAAATCTCCATCATTTAGAGTTGGGTCACTACTATCTACAATTGTGCTAACGAATGAAACGCCAGAAGCAGTAATGCTATATTTGTATAGCCCAGGCAATGAACTCTTTACAATATACATCTCCCTTGAAGCATTTTTTTCTTCAGCAATTGCAAATGCAGCATTTTCAAATGTAGTAGTTATCAAGTTATCAGATATCAAAATGGGGGTAGATGTTGAACAGTCCACTTTTGCATATCTTAATGCCCCGTCGTAGGGAGCGATCCAACCATAAATAATAAAATATTTATCAGGTTGACCGGGAACATTAATGATCTCCATTTCATATTGCATTGCAGAATTTTCTACTGCCAAAGAGCCAATATAATTTGTGTTTTCATCATATATTACATAATCTTTCACATAAAACAGAAGCTCACCATTGTTTTTATAAGCTGCTGCTGAAACGGAAAAAGAACTAGAACTGGAGGAGATGGTACTAACAACAGGACCGGAACTATAAAAGTCAATTTGATAAGGGGGAATAACCCAGCTACCGTGATCCTGTGCAAACGAGTAAATGCCTAATGTGGCAAATATAATTATTAGTAGAACTATTTTTTTCATGATTTTTATATTTGATCTGCGTTGTATCGAAAATGGATAATTTCCATTTAGTATTTCAATTTATTGAATCGTTCAACGCAAAATTAACATTCTAAATTATTTGATTTTTGTGAATGAAAGTTGACGTCTTAAATTTGATAATCAATACCAGTGCAAAGTAAGTATTCAACAATCATTAAACCCAATGAGCAGCTGCTGTATATCGAATTTATTCTTCCCCAGCCAAAAAATATATTTTGTGATACGATACACCGGCCAGCAAACCCAACAGTAAATTGCTGACATACTGGTTAGTTTGATAGGTGGTTCACTAATCATGCCCTGAGGCAACAAAACGTGATGATTTTGCCAGACTTTTGTGCTGTGATTATATTTTTTCAAAGGGGTTTTATTTTGGTATTGTGCTGCAAAGGCTGCTGCTTGTGCGCATCAATAGGTTACTGTAGTTTCCAACTGTGGCAACTGCTTATTGGGCAAGCTATA
Source organism: Bacteroidales bacterium (assembly GCA_028704385.1). Taxonomy (GTDB): domain Bacteria; phylum Bacteroidota; class Bacteroidia; order Bacteroidales; family F082; genus UBA5536. Next base: position 95,861 of record JAQVLA010000009.1, read on the forward strand.
CCGCTTGTCTCTGTAAATCAATTGTAATAGGTTGTTACCATTGACTTTCAGCCTGGCAATATCGCTGATACGGTTTTTCGACTTGCAGAAATAACATTCCCCACTCATGCTCGCCAAGCCATTGGGTTCGTCAGAGTATGGATTACAGGCTGTGCAGTAAATCCTTTGGCAACATACTGTTTGGTAAAGGAAAAATGGTTCAATACGATTGTTTGCTTTGTTGTAAACCACCTCAGCATAAGGCTGTCCGCAGTTTGGACAGCTTGAGGCAACCAAGATCCGGTCGATAAATTTCATGTTAAATGGGTTTAGGTTCATGTATTAACTTTCTACCCCTTAATCACGAAAAAGGAAAAAAGTAACAGAAAAAATGAAACTTTTTTTGAAAAAAGATACTACATTTGGTGTATATGCTTATGTGTCAATAAGTAAGAGATGAAAAAAAAGTAGGAAAACTCAGGCAGATGCGTGCGACTGGTTGCAGGTCAGGATGTGCCTTGGAGTCATACACTGACAGATGATAACAGCAGCAACTTTATCTTCGCTTGTTGAGAATGGCAGACAGCTCAGTCGCTTCTTTTTTGAATGGGTGGCCTTTAGTGTGTGCGATATAGCCGAGTTCTTCAATGGCCGTGTCGGTTTGCCCGGTTCTGATGTGAACCAAAGCAAGAAACCACCGTGCATATCCGCTATAGAGGTTGGCATCGGCTTTTAATATATCCTGATAGACGATGATGGCACCTTCATAATTGCCTGCAGCTGTTTCGGCCAGGCCTGAATATAGCATGAGGCGATAGTTAGCGGTATCCTGCTTAAGCAATTGGTTAAACGAAGCTGCTGCAGCGGCATAATCGGCTTGCTGAAAAAGTCGTACGGCTTTGGCAAATGGCTGACCAGCCGAACGGCTGATTTGCATTAGCTGTTCGGGTTTAAAATACAAGGCGAATAATTCTTCATTTCCGGTTGGCTTGTGGCGTGTACTAAGTATTGATATACTGATTACCAGGATAAGTAAAGCGGCAATTGACGCGGCAGCAATCCAATAGGATTTTTTGGAAAAGAAAATACTGCGACCTGCTGATTCTTTGCTGTAAAGCTGCTGATGGATATCCTTCAATTGCTCACGCAGGTTCAGTTCAGTTTCAACGGATTGATCCATGTTATCCAAATCAGTCCAAAGCTTAAGAGCAGCAGCTGTTTTGGGGTCGTGATGGCATTTTGCTTCAAAATCCTGCTTTTCAGCCGGCTCCATTTTGCCCTCCACATAGCGGTTTACCTTTTCAAATAGATCTTCCATGTTTGTTTGTCTTACAATAATGCTTGATATTCCTTGTCGTTCATGATTTGATTGGCAAGAGTCTTTTTACATCTGTATTTGGCTGTTTTGGCCTGATCCTCCGAATCAAAATCCATGATCTCTGCTATTTCCTTCATTTTCAATCCTTTCATAAATAGTTTCATCAACATGCGACACCTTCCTGTCATTTGTAAGAAATGCTTTTGGCAAATCCTTTGTTTCATTGATTCCAGACCAGCGATTTCGTTTTTGATAACTTGCGGAATTTCAAAAACGTCTTCGATCTCCTGACCGACAGCTATTTCTCTTTTGAGATAAGTCAGCTTTTGCAACCACAGCTTTCGGGCAATGGCATAGAGTAATGTGCAAATTTTCGTATCCGCAAATAATTGCAATTCATCTTGCCTGGCGCGTCTGAATACAATCGTAACTGTATCCTGAAAAATATCTTCAGCATCAGCATAAGTCCCCGAATTGTTTATCACCAGTCTTTGCACAGGGAGATAACAATTCCTGTAAATCATCTCTAGTGTTTCTGATTTTGCTTCAGCAATTCCCTTCAGCACTTCCTCTGAATCATTACCTGATGATTTCATTCCTTAATCCGATTTTTTTGAAAAGGTAACACAAAAATATTCAAATTTTTGAATCTGTATCACAGGCGTTTTTTTATCTATTTGATTTACAATAATATATTGTATGAAAAAATATAAAGTTTTAAAAAGACATTAACTCATCAGTTACTTTTCCGGATTTCTCTGATTAACAAAATGAATTTGCTTTTAATTAAAATTCCAAAAACCAAAGAAATGAAAAATTTTGTTAATAACCGTAAGTTTACATGATATATCGAGTGTGTAGATTTGACTAAGAGCTTATATATTTTAAAACATTGTTGTCCGGTAAAATTCAAATAAAAACGCATAATCGCTGTAATAGTGCCGTCACGTACGTACGGGACTTGAAATGATTAGGGGGTAACATTTTACTCTACCTACATTTTGTTCCTAGTGGGACTGTCCTGTTAGGGCCAAAATGTGGGTAGTCAGTGTGTTAGAAATCAAGAAAAGTCCCAGGACGAAATTATAATTTTGCCAGACAATAATGATTTAAATTTATCCATCCAGGGTTCAACACCATCTTCTGTAGGGCGAAGCCTGTTGTTCATACCAGAATAATTTTCCATAATCAAATTGTAGAAGTGGCTAATTGACCAAAAAAATAATGCCTGGTATGAACGAAAAACGGTACATTTGTTGGCATGTATAAACAGCAAAATCCATTTGTATTATTGCAGTTCATGCCGCAAACTTTAAGTAAGATAGTTAGCTTGTTCGTGTCATTAGCGATAGTTTTTGTATTTGCCCCAAATATTACTATGGCCCATACAAAGCATAAACCAATTGTTTCGGAAAATGGTGCCCTTGAAAAAGTTTCTTCGTCAAAAGCTATGCAGGTGCAAGCGGACGAAAAACCGGCAAAAGCCCATTTCGAAAGAGCTGATAAGTTATTTGATGCAGGAAAGCAGGACAGTGCTATGATAGTCTTGCGCTATATTGTCCGTACGGCAGGGAATGAAGAAAAGGAAGCCTATTTTTCCGCTTTATTACTAATGGCTGAGATACATCGGCGCGCACGCAATTTCGACAGTGCATATCAATTGTTACAGAAAACACATGACGAATTAAGCATTAGTCTGCCCGATTCAAGCTTGATATGGGCAAATTATTATCACAAGCTTGGATCCTTGCATGTTAGCCAAGCTGATTATCAAAAAGCTATTTCAGCATTAGAAAAATCAATCGAGATGCGGATTCACAATGCAGGAAATGCTGATACCAATCTGGTGAATTCTTATATCAATTTAGGACTTATTTATTATATTTTAGATACTTACAATGATGCATTAATTTATTATAACAAGGCCATTCAAATCATTGAAAAAGGAGAAGTTAGAAGTAAAAGTATTATCGCTGTCTGTTACCAGTATTCAGCATTAAACTATGCTTTAATGGGTGATTTTGAGAATGCAGCTTTTTATTTTGATGCTGCTAAAAAGCAATATGAAGAATATTTGCACAAAACTGACCTTTTGTGGGCTAAATTTTACAATAATTATGCCTCAATGCTTTCGGATGAAGGGGTTTTGTCCGAATCGCTTGAATATTACAAAAAGGCACATGCTATCTTATTACAAAATTATGATTACACACACATTTCGGTGGGCTTGAATTTACTTCATCAGGCTGTGGTCTATAGCGCATTATATGATTATGACATGGCCTATCATTACAATGCATTAGCCATCAATATATTCGAACAGCAATACGATGCTAGTCACGACAGGGTTTTAACAAGCTATCATAACGGAGGGGTGTATCTGAAGGCTTTGGGCAAATATGAGCAGGCTGCTACTTATTTGCATAAAAGCATAAACCCCAATCTGTTGAATAGCACTAACATTATGGCCTACCGCAATTTGGGAGTGCTTTACCATGACCTGGATCAAAACGAAGAGGCTGCTATCTGGTTCAGGAAAGCAATGACAGGAGCAATTGAGCTATATGGTCTCAACCACCGCCAAACAGCAGTGACATTTGTAAGGTACGGCAGTTTTTTAACCGATATGGGCGATTTTGATCAGGCACACGAATTGCTGCATCAGGCAGCCCGGTTTTTAAAAGATTTGATGGGTGCTTCTAATCGCGATTATGGCCTGGCATTGTTTAAATGGGGCGCAAACTATCTGGAGCAGGGGAATACAAAGGACGCCTTAGAAGTGTTTCAACAGGCTGTTGCCGTGTTTTCTCCAGAAGTTGATAGCAGTGATTATCTACGCAATCCGGATTTAGAGCAATTAACACATGACCCCTTTTTGCTCAATACAATTTACCTCAAGGCAAGGGCGCTTCATATGGTTTACTCCCAAACCGGATCGGAGAAGCATTTGCAGGCGGCATCCCAAACTTACCAATTGAGTATTGCCTTACTCACCGAAATGCGAAATGCATACAGCAGCGACGAAAACCGCCTGCATATTACCAGGCTCACTTCCGAAATCCTTTCAAACGCTATGGATTGCGCCTTTGAACATTATAACCATACACCGGATTATCATCAGCTTCAAAACGCCTTTACAATTTCCGAAATGGGTAAAGCCATAGTATTGCTGGGCATGTTGCACGATTTGAAGACGAAACAAGTCAGTCAGTTGCCCGAAGATATTCAAACTGCTGAAAATGGTATCAAACACCGGATGCATACCCTGGAAGGTTTTGTCCGCAACGAACGCGGCATCAATCAACCAGATCTGTTTAAACTTAACAAATGGCAGACCGAGCTGATCCTCTTAAAAAACCGGGAGGATAGCCTTATGCAAGCCATTCACCAACAGTTTCCGGATTATCAGGCCATGAAATTTGACCTGCCTTCAACCTCCTTAGCCCTGCTGCAGTCTGGCATAGCATCAGATGAAGCCGTTTTATCCTATACACTTGCCGAAAACAACCTCTATGTATTTGCTATAATGACTGATACAGCGTTTTTTTTCAGGAAGCAAACAGGAGAGGGCTTTTTCCAATTGCTGGAGACTATGCGCAGGCAATTGTCTGGCCAAATGTTGGCTTCTTATTCCATTCACGATTATCAGGAATACCTGACGACCGCCCATGAACTTTATCGGTATTTGGTTGAGCCAGTATCGCAACATCTTGGTACCAGGAAACTTATTATTGTCCCCGACAAGCAACTTGCCTACCTTCCTTTTGAGGCGTTGCTCACAAACAAAACAGCACCGGCAACGATCGACTTTGTCAGCTTGCCCTATTTGTTTCATAATCATGTAATGCGGTATGCCTATACCGTTACCCTGGATCAATACCTACATAATCGTCAACCTGAGAGCACCAATAACAAAATGCTTGCTTTGGCACCGGAGTATTCAGCAATTGTGGTTGAAAACAACAATGACACTATCAATAAGCTGATGCCTTTGCCCTGGGCTGTTGAAGAAGTTAAAAGTTTGGCGAAAAGTTATCAGACAGATGTGTATGTGGGTGGTTTGGCCAACAAACAGCTATTTAACCAGAAGGCACCACATTACAAGGTACTTCATCTGGCCATGCATGCTACCATTGATGATGAGAATCCCATGTTTTCGAAGCTTTATTTTTCTGCTGCAGATCGTATTGAAGTGCTCGAAACACATGAACTGTACGCAATGCGCTTACCTGCTGCCTTTGCATTTTTGGGTGCTTGCAATTCGGGTGACGGTCCCATACAAAAAGGCGAGGGAGTAATGAGTTTCGCGCGGGGCTTTTTATATGCAGGAGTGCAAAGCCTTGTGATGGCACTTTGGGAGGTTGATGACCAAACGGCCTCACGACTGGTTGTTTCATTTTATGATTTGGCTTCAAAAGCTTACCCTCTGGATGAAGCATTACAGAGAGCAAAACAAACCTACCTTGCCACAGCCGACAATTTGAAAGCACACCCATACTACTGGGCGGGATACATACAGCTGGGTGACAATGAACCGATTAGTTTGCAAACCTACAATCCCTATCGGAGGATTGCTTATATGATAATCGGTTTGATAATGTTGTTGGCGGGAGTGGTTTACATGCTAAAAAGAAAAAAGCTATTTAGCAAGCACTATGGCGGGCATGATTCCCCCTGATGTGGATTCCAATCTATAGCTAAAGTAAAGAGTATCATGTAGCTAACATTCCTGTTAGTAGAATTTGCCCCGAGCCGCACCCTGGCCTGCTTGATGGCAACAGCGAAACTACGAAGCTGGTGAAGTATTAATCAAATCAGTAAAGGGGGTTATTTTGAAGACTTCTAAATTACAGCTGACACTTGTTTTGCTGGTAAAGCTTCTGCTGTTTATGCTTATATTTGTTCTTCAATTAGCAACGGCTTAAAAGGAACAACTTTGCCAACCAAACAATTTGACATGTAACTAACTGATCGAAATCACATAATTCCTTTCCTAATGGAACATACAAAAGCAATCTTTTTAATATCCTCTCTTTTATTACTTCAGGCCGTTACTTTAAAATCACAAATTCTGCAAACAGATCTCATTTCTTCTGACACCACCTGGTCATCCGATACAGTTAGAATTTACAATGATATTTTGTTGGAATATCCAGCAACACTATCAATTAACCCTGGAGTTTATTTGGAATTTCAAGGTGATTATTCCATTGAAGTTCAAGGGAAAATTTTAGCTTTGGGCACGGAGGAATATCCAATTACATTTACAGTTTCAGATACTAATGGTTTCTCTAATATCTCTATAAATGCTGGTGGATGGGGTGGCATTAAATTGCTCGATAATTCTGTTGACACTTCGTATTTTTCATTTTGTAATTTTTCTTTTGGGAAGGCTTGTGATACATTAAACCAAAATGATCGAATTGCAAGTGAGAGCCTTAAAGGAGGAGCTATTTATGCTAACGGATATGCTAACATCCTGATTGAAAACTGTGTTTTTTCAAACAATATGGCTTACCATTCGGGAGGTGCAATAATGGCAGTAAATCTTCATAATCTTTTTATCAGTAATAGTTTGTTTGATAACAATCGCGTTCTAGAATATGGAGGAGCTTTATGGTTGAATAATATTGAACAAACTGTAATATCCAAGAATATCTTCAATGAAAACAAGGCAATTAAATTCAGGGAGACTGCAGGGGGAACGGCTATTTCTGGTGCTGGTGCCGCAATGTGGCTGGGTGCACAAACCTCTAATTCTTTTATCATCAGCAATTTCATTACTAATAATATTTCACTTGATGCTGCATTTTATGAAACAAATTATAAATGCAAAGTTTTTAATAATATTATTGTGAATAATAGAGGTCCGGGAATGATTATAGGTCATTCTGCTTCAATTTCTTTATATAATAATAATACTATTGTACATAATAAAGGTTTTTTCCATAATATGTGTGGCATTTTATTTTTTAGTCCAAATATTACAATGAGAAATAACATTGTTTATGGAAACACTTCTGATTATTATGGCTTTGATCCGATACAGGTTTATTCACCGGATCCTGTCATTGCAGATTTCGCCTACTCCTGCAACCCGGATGAACCTGTTTATTATCAAGGTGAAGGCAATATCCACGAAGATCCGCAGTTTGTAAACCCCACTTCAGGTGCTGGACCAGATTACGATGGTCTGTCAGCCGATTGGTCTTTGCTGGACAGTTCGCCCTGTGTAAACACCGGCACACCCGACACCACAGGCCTTAACCTGCCGACAACCGACCTGCTTGGAAACCCACGAATCTTTGGCATACGGGTGGATATGGGTGCCATCGAAAACCAAATGGTAGTCGGTTTGCCCCCAAACCCGCAGGTAAACGCACGCATACAGGTGAGCCCCAATCCCTTTGGCCAAAGCTTTAAAGTGATCGCCCCGAATGATAAAAAAATCAGCAGCATCAGCCTGTTTAACCAAAACGGCCAACAGATCGCAACGGAAACAATGATGCCTTTTGAGCAAATGCTTGTGTTTGACCTGCGCAATCAGTCGCCCGGCCTCTACCTGCTGGTAACACGCTTTGCAGACGGCAGCACCGAAACTACGAAGCTGGTGAAGTATTAAGCGGTTGAGGGGGGTATTTTGAATGAATTTAACATGAAGCAAAACTATAAATGAAAACATTGTTGTCCGGTATAATTCACACAAAAATGCTCAATCATTGGAATAATACCGTCCCTACGGGACAAGAAATGATTAGGGGTAACATTTTATTCTATCCATATTTTGTCCCTAACGGGACTGTCCCGTTAGGGACAAAATATGGGTAGTCAGTGTTTATAGATTAAGAAAAAGTCCCGTAGGGACGACATTATCAATTTACCGGACAACATTGAAATGAAAAGTCAAAACAATGCAGTTTAGAGTTATCTTTGGTTGTTATTGCTATTATCGTTATACTTATAAACATTCATCATGAAGTTTTTCCATAATGTAGTGTTACTCATAAGCCTTTTGTTAACAAGCAATTAGTTGTTTGCCCAAAAAAACCGGCTCAACAGAAATAGCCGGTGGGGAAAGAAATCCATCAAGCAAAGATTAGAGACACACGATAGAGGAAAAAACTTACATCTGTTATGCCTCTGAACACTGCCCTGAATGCTTTAATTTTCCCGTTGAAGTTTTCTGCTAATGCATTGGTGCTTCTGTTTTTGAAGTAATTGAGTATTGTTTTCTGGTGTAGTTTAATAACCAGAAGCTTGCAGATATAGACGGTTGGTTGCGTAACCGACTGCGCTATTGCATTTGGACAGACTGGAAGAAACCCTAACGCCGGCGTAAAAGCCTCATTCGGTTAGGAATTCTGCATGGTCAAGCCTATGCTTGGAGTAGAACCAGAATGGGGGGATGGGCAGTTGCCCAGAGTCCAATTTTGATTACTACCATCACTTTAGAACGGCTTCGTAAAAGAGGCTACATCTCTATGCTTAGTTTATAACAGGAAGTTTCGCTTAACAACTACAAAAACTCGCTTTTCCTCATGTTTTAAAGAACCGCCGTATACGTGCAAATTCCGGACGATACTGACCCCCCATTCCGGATCAAGCTGACCCCCCATTCCGGCATACTGACCCCCTCCAAAATTTGGGTTTGTTAATGAGTTCTGGCATGCAACAACGTTGTGCCTTGCTG